>JACABB010000009.1 GCA_013376985.1 Bacteroidales bacterium | reverse complement strand
TGTCCATTAGGGAGCATGGTCCAAAAAAAACCATTAAAAATGTCCATTATACCTATACTTCCAAATCAGTTTGATTAGTTATTATGGAACTATGTAATCCAAATTTTCCTGAAGTTTTCTTAAATCATCAAGAGAAGATATGAGCTTCCAATTATTTTGAAGGGGAAGAAAAGGATATTCATTATTATAAACTACATGGGTTTCTGAAACCACAATATTCCCTGATTGATCTATGAGAAAAGTCAGATTTCCTGATCGTTTTCCTTCCGATGGACTTGCATAAACAGCCCATTCCTTTGTATAATCAATACGCTCCAAAGGTTTATCCGGTACAACATAGTAGTATAAAGGCGTAAACGAGTATCCGTTAATAGCAAAGAAAGGTTCGGAAGCAAAACCTAACTCTTTAGATATAAATCCAAGTAATTTTGTATCCCCATTTTTTGAAGTTACAGTCTTCCATAGATGTACTAAGAATTTGGAATACTCATACTTACCATCACCATCCGAATCTTCCTTAATGTATCTTTGTTGAGCATTAGCAATTTTCTTCAGGTTTAAATATGTGTTTATCTCATTTTCCTTGATTTGCTTCACTGTAATTTTAGAATCCTTATACAAATTTAACCAGCATACAATAGCAACTACAAATGCTATGCTCACAATTATTGAGAAAATAATTCCAAAGAGGTTCTTATTATTCATCTTCATGACTGTTTTTGATTGTACTCAATAACAAAGGGACATTCGGGATCGGGGTTATTAAAATCTCCTGTTAAAAATTTACTAACGCCATGACAGCCACCTTTGCAAATTTTCAAATAGCTACAAGATGCACATGGTTCTCCCGTATTTCTTGCCCAATCGCGCTGAGCTGCCAGCTGACTTTCAGGGTTCTTAAATTGTTTTGGTAGATCAAACACTGAAATATCAGTATCCTCAAGAAACGAACAGCCACTTACTTTTCCATTGCTCCGTATTCCTAGCAAAACATTCCCTGCCTCACAGCCATAGGTAGCCATTGATTCCAGAATTTCTGTTGGAGGGTTATGATAGCAAAGCATTGGAACAAATGAGCAATCGATCTTTGCTGTGATTTTATATTTTTCCGATAATTTTGCTAAAGATGGTACTAAATCGATATTCTGCTTGTCTGTCATCTTTTCATCCTGGTATAATTTTTTTCCTCTGCCAGAAGGTTTAAAGCGAAGAAATTCTACCTCTTTTAATCCCTTTTTACTTGCAAAATCGAATATCTCCTCTAAACCTAAAAAATTTCGTTTACCCAAAACACAGTTTATACCTGTTGATATCCCCACTTCTAAAAGTAAATCAAATGCTTTGGTAACAGTATCAAAAATATTCTTGCCTCTGAACACCTCGCTATTTTTACCAATGCCATCTAAAGAAAGGTTTACTTGCCCGAATATTTTAAGTTTTTTGGCAATATCTTTATTCAAATTATACCCTGATATAGTTAAATTGGGTACTAATCCTATCTTCTTAGCATAAGCGGCTACTTCAAACAAATCAGGTCTTTCAAGGGCTTCTCCTCCTCCCATGGCAATATGAAATACACCCATTCTGGACAAAACTTTCAGTGCTTTTTTCATGTTTTCGGTATCCAACTCACCTTCATCAATAGAACCAGCATCCATGTAACAATGAGGGCATTTTACCGAGCATTTGTTAGTTATTGCAAAGTGTACTTCTGTTGGAGCGCTTAATACCCCAATAGATTCATCCTTAGTCCTCCATAGAGAGGACGCTTTAAAACCTAATTCACGCATGTAATTGCGATCTACAAAAGCCAGAAAAGGTGGATCTTCACTGGCAATTATTCCTCCAAAGTTTTCGTAACGGTATTTCAAATCTTTAATTTTTATCTATTTAGGGCTATTTACTTTTTGTTTAGCATGATTATCAAAGGGGCAATTTTCATTCACCCATTCTAAAAGTACATCATTAGTAACCGATTCAGTATTTAGGTTTGGATATGCTTTAGGATTTGTTAAAACGTAAGGTTCTATCGCTCTGATACCGTATAAGTAAGATTTTTGCCAGAACGCTTCGTTAGCAGGAATTGTAACCGCTTTCCCATTAACATATTTAACATAAAACGTCGATGCTGCAGAAAAGAAAAGTAAAAAACCTACAACGGGTATCACAATATTTCTAATCCATTTATTCGAAAAAACTGAAACTCCGATTGAGAAAATGTATAAACCTATAATAGCATAAAATCCATAGAGAAATAGACCCCACGCAGGTTGACTTCCTGGGCTGCTCGGTAAATAGCTTAAGAATACTACATCATTCAAAAATGTATTATTTCGAATATGAAAATGACTAATGCTATTTCCTACTATTATAAAGATAGCAAAGTAAGCCAAGACCCATAGAGCAATAAGCAATATCAATACTTTCAGATGTTTCCATGTATACCAATTCCAAGGTTTTGCGCGATAAAATAGTACTATAGTAATGAGTAAGAAAACACCCAAAAATATAGATGAGAATTTTCGAGCAAAGTAATTGGTATAAGATTTTGAAGAATCTTGCAGGCTTGAACTAATAGGAACTAAATAGTCAATAGCAGGCTTTCCCTGCAATGCCATGCAAAAGTATTTATTCGCACGTCCATACCTCTCCAACTTCATGTAATTTAATCCTAAGAAGTAGTAAACTTCTGCCCTACCGTAAAAGTCTGGATTTATTGAAATCAACTTTTTCAGTTTGAAGGTAATATCTTCATATATCTCCTTGGTATTTTGCTGATTCGATAAGGATTTAAGTCTTACGAACTCATTGTTAACATCTCTATATTTACTCATTAAAGAGCTAAGGCTTTCTACCCTTTCATGGGCTTTGTTAATAAAACTATCATTACCCCTAAGATTAGCCTCAGTTATTTGTCTATAGTATTGTAGCGATTTATCCAAATCACCCACATAACGCTCATAGAAAATAGCCAGTTCGTATTGCACCTTTGCTTTCGACAATGAATCTAGCAAGGGATAGGCAAATAGCCTATTGTTAAGCAATAGAAATCCCTGACTATAGTTTTTCTGATCAAAATACTTTTTAGCAGGAATAATAATGGTATCTATCTGTGCGTTAAGTTCACTAGCACTAAAAATTAAAAGAATACCTATGAGTATTTTTTTAAGGGTGATATTAAAGAAGTGTTTCATTTCTCAATTTCGTTATCTATAGCATCCTGTTTCATTGGCGGTTGGTTTTTCATAAACCGAGAAATAATAATGCCCGATACCGCACCAAATATTGCTGTTACACCCATCATTATTTGAGGAAATGAAAAAACAATAGATCCCATGGAACTTGAGTTGGGATTATAACCTGGTTTAACTCTCAATATCCTGCCCTTGGTTATTCCTTTATCTACCAACATTTTATCCGGTAAAGAATGGGCTTGATTATTACTTAAAATATCCATAGATGTTATAAATTACCATTAAAGTCGTAATGCCAAACATAATTGCAAAACCTAATTTTATTGAAGCCATGTTTTTGGTAAATACCGTTTTAATTCTCACGGATGATACACCAAACAAGGCAATAAGATATATTAGTATAAGTGGGCCAATGAATGCTAAAGTGTAAAAAGCAAGGTATAAAACGGCTTGAAGCCTATTAATTGGATCATCAATAAGTGTTAGAATAGGGAAATATTCCTGCCCTACACTCTTTAATCCAATAATAGCAACAACAACTCCTAATCCAAATAAAACGCTAGCCAAAACAGTCTCTTTTCTTGTAAAGTTCCCTCCGCTCCTACTATTACTTTCTTTAACTCTTTCGGGAAATTGGAAAATTGATTTGGATAATATACCTCCCGTGTATCTTAAATAATCCACTGTGGATAGTAACCCAAGCACCAATATTAGTATGAGAATAACTAAACTCACAATAATTAGAAAAGTAGTATTATCAAGCAGTACCTTCGCATAGGTATAAAATCCCATTCCAATAACAAACTGGGTAATAAATATAATTACAATGTAGTAAAACAGAGTTCTTCTGCGTAAAGCACCCGCTATGAAAAGATAGGAGAGCAAAAAAATTATGGCTACAATGGTGTAAGAATTTATACTATCTAATAATCCTCCTAAAATTACAGTTCCTAGAGAAAGAGATTTAAAAGTCTCTTTTTTTAAAGATGAAGTGTTAACAATATGCTGAAATGGCACAATTGCAGATTGTGTGTAACTATCGGGATTTTCCTTAAAACGTAATAATTCATTTTCCAATTGACTTGAAATTTCCTGTTCACCTCCAAGAACTTTATTCCCAATAAAAATGGTAGGAACATCTGAATCCTGTCGGCCAAATTCGGCTCCAACATTCTGAAAAAGTTCATAAGCCCCCTTTTTACCTAAATCAAAATAACTAAGTTGTATATCGAGTTTATATTTTTTGGCTAAAGACGGCAACGTTGAGTTTATAACCGTTTTACAAAAATTACAATCATCGTATGAAAATATATTGATTGGAAGTATTGGAGCACCTTCATTCTCATTGATTTCAATCCGCTTGCTTAATTCTTTAACCAATCGTTCCTTACCTCCATCAATTATCGCACTTTGCGATTTTGGGCTTATGGAGTAGCTATCGAGCACAGTACCATCGTCTGCAATAGCTTTAATGGTCAAAGAATTGGAGTTTACATCTACACGACAAAAGTGATGACGCTGTGCATCTACCTGCGATGGGTATGCAGGGTTTGCTGGCATCCAGATAATTTCTGCACCTGCTCCACCTGAGATAACGTATGTAACTCCCTTGTACTGTAATCGTTCATATAAATGCCAGCTGGCAAATACCACATCTACATTATACTGCTGAAACAATGGAACCCATTGATCTAATAACATTTCAGATGCTCTTCCTCGTGAAATATATGCAGGATCGTGCATAAATACAATACGGTAGGGTGCTTTCTTTATTTCCTCCTTTTGCATTTCTGCAATGAACCATTTTATTTGATTGCTATTTAAATCAAGCTCACTACTTGGTTGTTTCCCTTTTGTATCCCAAGTGTTAAGGGCAAAGAATTGAATGCCGTTCCAGCTAAAGTTGTAGTAGCCCTTATCAAACATTGGAAAGTATTGAGCATAAATCCCTTTGCCTTTTTCAACATCATTATCGCCTAGCACAGGGTAGATAGCAGATTTTGAAATAATTGGAGATTCAATCCTGAAAAAATTCTCCCATAAAAGAGGGTTTGAACCATCATCAACCATATCGCCTAGCACTAGGCAGAATTGAGGTTCGTACATAATGGCTTGGTCAATAATTGCCTTGTGATAGTAAGATGAGCCTTCATCCCCGGGTCGGGGATCGCCATATACAGCAAAGGTAAAAGATTCGCCCTCTTTACCCGATGTTCTGATTTGGAATCGGGGATCTTTCTCGTTTGTTGCAGCATTTGCCTTACTGCATACCACCTGATATAAGTAGCTTTTACCCGATTGCAATCCGTTAATCGCTATAAAATGGGACTTTTTAAGTTCATTGGATGTGAACTCCTTTACCCCATTCTCCATCCACACTTTTACTTTAACCGCCATGGGCTTTTTAAGGTGAATTGCAATAGTGGCAGATTCAGGTTTTACATCCAATACGTAGGGAGCAACGGAGAAAATCTCTTCGAACGAATTAGTATTCTGAGAATATGTAAAACTTGTACAAATGAGAAGAAATGCAAGTATAATGGTATGTTTACTCATGGTTTTCTAACAATAAATCAATTCGCGATGTCATTTTCCTCAAAATTTGCTCATTAAAACCCTCTACAGTCTCATCTATCTGCCCTTTAGCATCAACAATTAATGTAATTGGAACAACACCCGTTTGAAGTCGTTCATACATTTTAGCCTCTTCATCAAGTAATATAGGGTAATGAATATCTAATTGAGTTACTATGTTTTTTACCTTATCAATTTCATCAGGATTAATACAAACAGCTACTATATTTAACTTCTCGTTATTAAGACCTGATTTATAGGATTCAAAAGCAATCATCTCCTTCTTGCAAACAGTGCACCATGTAGCCCAAAAGATTAGTACGCTAACCTGCCCTTTATGCTGATTCATGTAATAGCGCTGATGATCCATTGTTAAAAGCATATCATTACCAACATTACTCCCTTGTTTCAAGCAATTTGAACTATTGCATGAATTCAAAAGAGTTAAAATACAGGATATTGATATGATATATTTTCTCATTTGATGGTGCATTTTAAAAGTAATCAATTATAAATCAAAATAGACAAAATACTATTCATCATCAGTTACAGTGGATTTCAAATCATCCTTTTTATCCTGAATCTGTTTATCTATTTTTTTAACCTGATTCATAATAACGATACTCATAAACCCTAAACCCGAAGCTAAAGCCAGAAATGTAGGAATATGGCTACCTATAGAACTTGAATTTGGGTTATATCCTGTTTTAAATCGTAGTATTTTTCCTTTTTCATTCATTTCAGTATTTTTTTTAAATGAATTAATCAACTTTTTAATTAATAACCTACAAACCCAGTACTACTAAGTAATGTACATAGATATGATATATTCCCTGATAGAGTCCACATATTAATGTTATAACTCCCAATAAATTTCCGAAAAGGATAGATAAAAATCTGTTCTTAAAAAATGATTTATTTGTGAATGTAATTGCAGTAAATACGCTAAGAATTATAGCTGTTGAAAGAGCAAGAACAAGTAGTGTCATTCCTTGAACCGATGGAAACTCTTCTCTATATATCCAGCTGAAAAAGAACAACAATGTAAAATTGATAATGAATCCTAAAAGTAATGTTTTCCATCCTGAGAATTTAAGTTCACGCGGAGGTAATAAAATCATTACAAGTAAAATTAAGTATAGGATAGCCTGAGTAATATAGTTAAGTTGAATGCGGACTATATTTCTTTTAATCCTCTTCAATTGAGAATCGATAGTCTCTTTCAAATTAGAATATTGAGATGCTGCTTTTACGTAAATCTCATAAGCTCGATCCCATTGTGAATTATTATAATATGTCTCCCCCATCTTAATGAGAACTTCGTTAGTTTTACTGAAATCAGGATATTGATTAATTAATTTAGCATACACATCAATTGCTTTTTCAACATTAATTAATTGGTACTGATTTGCGATCCATAGCTGCATAACAGGAACTAACTTTGAATTAGGATATTGAGCTATTATCTCTGCTAGCATATCGAGAACCATCACCTGATTCTCTTGAGAACTTTTCGCTTTAGCAAATTCTTGGGTTTTAATTCTTTCAAAGGCAGCAAGTGGTTTAAAGTCAGCGTCGTTATAGTTAGAGATATAACTTATTCTTTGGTTTGCAAGTGGAACTAAGCTGCTCGATGAGAAATCTTTAACCAACCTGTTATACCATTCCAAGGCTTGGGGGAATTGAAACAATTTGCTATCGTAAATTTCGGCAATGGCAAAGTAGGCATCATCAATTTGGTAATTACCTTTGTTTGATTCAATAAACTGCTTATAAGCCTTAATACCCTCCTCGTAAGCACCTTTTTCTGCTAATCTTCGGCAATCCTGACATGTCCTTTTTCCCTGTAATGGTGGCTCCTTGAGCATAAGCTCTTTATTCCCAGAAATAAAAAATGCTGATGTTGATTCTACATCTACATTCATTACCAAAGTAAAACTATTTATGTCGTTATCGCTTTTACCCTGCGCTAAACCAAAATATGCGATACCATCCAATCGCTGTAAACTTGCATTTGAATTAAATATCCCTACAAATGAAACTGGTGTAGATGAAGTCTCGTTATGCGCTAGCAATTTTTGATGAAATGGATTGTCCTTGCTCAAATTGTTAATCAACTCTGATGAAACTAATACCCCTAGAGTATGGCAACCTGTTGCATTAAGAGCCAAGCTTATATCAGTATCTTTATCCAAAACCACCAACCATAAACCACTCCAATCTATTGACCAATCCGATGGTTTTACAGTAAAAATAGGTACATATGGAGCACAAGCATTCAATTTCTCGCTCCTTATCTGATTATTAGTTAAAACGAATGAACAAGCTTCTGCTTGAACAGCAGCAACATAATTCTGATCATCGGAATCTGTTGTTAGTAGAAAAGCAAAAGATCCATTTTGCACTGATTTTGTTTGGAACTGATATTTCTTCTCCATCCCATCAATCCAGTACAAATATTGAGTTGATGGTTGTAATCCTTGGATTTCGACCTCATGATTCATGGTTTTTCCAAGCTTATCAGTAGCTACTGGCTGCTTTTTATCTTTACTACCAACTGCTTTATAATAAACCTTTCCAACATAAGGTGATTTACTTTTCCATGAAATTGCAACATGAGACTCACTAACCTGAGCAATTGAGGGAATTACTTCTACTTTATCTCTCTTTGTACATTGGATGAGTCCTATACTAAACAAAATAATATCGAGTAGGATCAATCCATTATATCTAATTTTCATTTTAATAGAAATTTTTCTCTTGAAAATTTTACCATTAATAACATGAAATCTTTGTTGATAAATTTGGTTCCATTATTTAAATACATATAGGGTTAAAAATAGTTTTATAATTTGAATTTTTTTAGAAATGCAAAGCATATCCTTAATACAATTTTTAATATTTATATAACATTTTAGATACAGAATTACTATTAAAACTAATAATCAACTACTTAATTAGCTGTAGTAAATTTAATCTTATTATTTGATGTGTATAAAATATTTCTTGTCTTAGAGTTCTACTATAGAAAAAACAAAAAAACCGTAAGTAATGAACTTTACCCCAAATATAGTGTCCAATATTTAGGGTAAAGTTCAATATCTATCCATTTATTAATATTTTTATTATCTACTACTTAAGTTATGTTGTATCATATTTATGACCGTACTATTTTAATTAGTATTGTATTTGTAGCCCTTCTTTATTTTTAATTCCAATCCAAGTCAACAATCTTTATATGAATTTCATTTTGTAGAGGCTTATGCCTCTCCAATTAGCTTTTTGTAACTTTTTATTAACCTAACTTAAATTTTTTATGACGAAAAAAATTAAATTGGTTATCCTATCCATGGTGATATGCATAGCCTCGTTCGCACAAAAGGGGTATAGAAACCCTGCTGCGACCTATTGTGAAACTTTAGGGTACAAGTACTCCGTTCAAACCGACAAGCAAGGTAATGAAGTTGGTATGTGTACCCTCCCATCAGGCCAAACGGTAAATGCATGGGATTTCTACAAAGGTAAAGTTGCTAAGGAATACTCCTATGCAGCAAAAAAAGGGTA
The DNA here is from genome assembly GCA_013376985.1 of Bacteroidales bacterium. Taxonomy (GTDB): domain Bacteria; phylum Bacteroidota; class Bacteroidia; order Bacteroidales; family Tenuifilaceae; genus UBA8529. Next base: position 139,586 of record JACABB010000009.1, on the reverse strand, counting down.
CAATATTGAAACCGTTACAGAAAAAATCGATGGATATGTAACTGAGTATGCAGTATGTACTCGTGATGTAAAGGGATTAAAAGAAAGGGTTACTTTAAATGAATTGATGGAGAAAAATGGTGACAAGATGGAATTGGCAACCAGAGGTCCTGAAAAGGATATCTACGAAGTTGCCAAGTACAATCCTAATTTCACGGCATCAAAAGCGAATCCTGCATCTTTCGATTGGAGAAACTACAATGGGCACAGCTACATTGGGCCAGTTCGTGATCAAGGCAGCTGTGGTTCTTGCTACTCATTCGGGGCAAATGCATGTGCCGAAGGTACTTACAATTTTGCAACAGGAAAGTACGATTCAAACACAGCCGATTTCTCCGAGTCCTACATTATCTATTGCTTATCTGCAATGCCTGCATATAAAGGTCATTTTGGTGGAACTTGTGCTAAAGGAGCGGACTATTCTTATTCTGAATTACAAGCTCTATGTGATGTTGGTGTTGTTAATGAATCTGTTTTTCCATACCTTGATCAAGATCAAACCTGTCCTTCAGCAGCCTCAACTGCCTCCAAGACCAAATTCAGTGCTTGGTATAGGGTTCCTTGTTCAAATATTGAGGCAATTAAAACAGCAATTATGACCTATGGTGTTGTTGATGCTGCAGTTGATGCCACTGCAACAAGCTGGAATAACTATTCAGGAGGTATATACTCTGACACTAAAACTGCTTGTAACGGAAGTCCTTGTGAAAACACAACAACCGATCATGCAATAGCTCTAGTAGGTTGGGGACACGATGCAACTGCTGGTGACTACTGGATACTAAGAAACTCATGGGGTAGCTCATGGGGAGAAAGTGGCTACATGAGAGTTGCTGTTACATCTTGTCGTGTAGCATGTTCCGTATGCTATTTAGTTTATACACCATCTGCTCCCGATACTCAAGCACCAACCGCACCAACCAATCTTGCTTCAAGCAATATTACATCATCAGGTTGTAGTCTAAGCTGGACTGCATCTACTGATAATGTTGCTGTTACTGGGTATGATGTGTATAAGAATGGTTCTTTCCTTGCTAACACAACTACCACTTCCTATAATGTAACTGGATTAACAGCCGCTACTGCTTATTCATTCTACGTAAAGGCTAAAGATGCTGCTGGTAATGCATCTGCTGCAAGTAATACTGTTAACGTAACAACCTTAAATGGTGGCAGTGGAACAACTGTTACTATTGGTACAGGAACCTCAACCCAAGGTTACCCAATTAATTGCTACTATGGCTATGAGAGAAGTGCATCAATTTATACAGCAGCTGAAGTGGGTACAACTGGTTCAATAAGCATAGTTGAGTGGTATCCTACAGTAGCTACTACATATAATGTTCCTGTAAAAATCTATATTAAGCAAACAACAGCATCAACCATTACGGCTACAACATGGGCAAATTCTATCTCAGGTGCAACGCTAGTTTATAGCGGAACAATGGCAGGTACAACTGCAAACACATGGAAAACCTTTACTTTGACAACACCATTTAGTTTCACAGGAGGTACTAATAACCTTATGGTACTTGTTGAAACTAATTACGGTGGAACAGGTGCTGGTTCCAGCACTGGCCCAGCAGTTCGCTACACATCGGCTACAAGCAAACATATGTATATTAGAGCCGACAACTCTGCTCCAACAGGCAATGGAACAGTTACAAGTTACCGCCCCAACATTAGGTTAACAATCTCTGGAGGAGTAGCCACACCAAAAGCAAGTAATGATCTTGACCTAAATGTTGATGAAAGTATTAGTGCATATCCAAATCCTACAACAGGTATAATAACCATAAAGAGCGAAGGTAGTATCAGATCAATTGATGTTTATTCAATAACCGGTGCTAAGATTTACTCTAAATCAAATATTAACGATAATGCATCAAAAGAGATTGATCTTTCTAATTCTAATAGTGGTGTTTATATTATAATAGTTAACGATGGCTTTAAAAATCACACTTTGAAAGTAACAAAACGATAAATTCTACTACTTTTTAACTTTCAATAAAAACAAGTTTCAAAAGGATTCTTTTATTTTAGAATCAAATTAACGCAAAATAGAAGAGGGTGTCCAGATAAAGGACACCCTTTTTTATTAATATCCTCCGAAAAGTTTTCCAAATATTCAATTCCTAGTAACTTAATTTTCCTTTTTAGATAGTGCCTTATAACTATTAATTATTATTTTGATGTTAAATGGATGGAACTAGAGTGTTACTAAAATTAAAAGCGTTGAGAATTCAACTAATTTAATTATGGAGTATTTTTTAGCAACTTTTAAATAATCCATTATTCCAATCAACCAATATTTGCAAAATCAACGATATCAATAATAACAATCTAATTTAATCCTAATCACATTTTTAAAGTTTAATTTGAGTTCAAAAGCGACTACTATTAAAGTCAAAATTATTAGAGTATAAATACTGCACAAAAAATTTAAAAAATGAGTTAGGAAGAGACAATCAAAAATCACTTTTTTAAATATATAATTATTAATCAATTACTTAATAAATACTGTATCATATATATGACCGCAATATTTACATTAGTATTTATATTGTAGTCCTCAAAATTTCATTAGTATTACGTTTGTTATCCTTCTTTTTTACAATTCTAATCAACGATTAATCATCTTTGCAATGAATATTGCTGAGATTTATTTTTCTCCAATTTAAGTTGAACATCTATTTATTTAAGATGTATTTTTTGCAGTAATGAAAAAAATTCAACTAATAAAATATATGCTTTTATCATTTTTATACTGTTAGGTCAAGTGCTTTAGATTAGATTAAATTGGTCAATGGTGGAGAAAGCCTATTTTATAGGCTTTCTTTTTTAATCATCTTTTTTGCAAATACAAATTATCAATAATCGCTTAAATGATTGTCCGCAATAATACCTAATCAGGAATAAACAACCCAAGTTGTCATTGCCTAGCGGCGAACTCGCAAAATACGCTCGGTTCCTGCGAACCCTTACCTCATGAGCAAAGCGAATAACGCATGAATCCCGTTCTTTATAATCTAGATTCCGGGACTTCGCTCGGAACCAAGTTTACGAGTTCGGCGCAGCCAATGACAAGGGGATCATTTTAGATATTAGGTATAATAGAGGATATTCATAATCGCTTATATCCTTTTAATGTATAAAATCTTTAACAAATATTATGAGTTTATTATTAAAGTTGACTTAATAAACACTCTTAACTTAGAAGAAATTGAACCTCTCTTAAAAGATATTTATGATCATGCAAATGAGAAAAGAATCTATCTATTAACAGATGCGTCAAAAGTTAGCTATAATTTTAGCATAAAGGATTTATATTTCATTTCAGAGGTAATCAAAAAATATATTGAAAAGGCAAACGTCAAGGTATTTGAAGCAATGATTATTAACAGTCCTATCGAAACGGCAATAGCATTTTATTTATTAGAGCTAAGAAACCATTCTCCAAAATTTATGGTGAAATATGAAACAAAAATTTTCTACACTGAAAAAGCAGCATTAAATTGGCTGCTAATTAATAAATTCGGGATCAATCAGTTACAAATTAAATCCTATAGTTCAGCGCAACAATAAAATCAATATTTTACACAACAATTGCTAAGAGGATTAGAAAAATCGCACTCATTTATTTTAAATAGGATTAAATATAGCAGGTATCACAAAAAATGCATCCAATACAGTTAGTTGGTATTGGATGCATTCATTATTATGAACTCTTAAATTGCGTGGATACTATAATTTAGCAACTACTAATAAAAGTATTCACGCATAGCACGTTCTAGAAATTATAGTTTACTCTTACTAAAAATCTGCTATTACTAACTGGATCCATGGTGTCAGTTACCTTATGTTTAGCATCCCAAGTTTTGCCATAAACAGCAGTTGTTAGCATATATTCAAAAGCAATAACCATAGCATCCGCTTTATAAACTACTCTGGGAGATAGCCTAAAAATATAACTTAAATCATCGTTAAGGTTGTAATCCTTAATTGTTGTATAGTTATCATCAGCACCCATTAGCTTTTGATAACCAGTGAATACTCCAATTGACCATTTATCCATATCTTGCTGAATATCCGCCCAAACGCTAAGCGTTTTAAGATTTGTATAGCTATAATCATCATTCACACTATTTGATCCTGTTTTCATACCATATCCGCCAATCATATTGAGGAAAGTTAGGTTCTGTCCATAAACGGCCTCTAATTTAATACTTGTTGAAGCAGGTTTTATCATTAAAAAGGCATGTAAATCATACGAACCAATGGTTTTATTGGTTACCAATGTATCTTTATCATCATATAACCTAGGTGTTAACCATTTATAACCAGCAGTACACCCTGCCATAAATTCCTTACGATTTCCAAACGAAAGTTGTAACTGAATATCTGGTTTTCCTGAATAGCGTTGCGCATCATAAGGACCTTTTGAGCGATGATAACCATGTATAACTGCTGCACCGGTTAACCTAAATACTGGAGAAACATGATAGGTGTATTTGATTTGACCCGATCTGTTAAGTGAATGAAACGGTGCTGCACCACCAAATGATATTGTACCGGGAATCATTTCCGTTAAAATTAAGGGATGCCAATAGTTACCAACTAGTAACTCCGATTTTTCCCATCTAAGGTTAATCATGGCATGTCTGAGTCTGAATAGTTGAACATGATCCTGACTTGTGCCAAAAAAATCCATTTCCAATAAACCAGTTGTTTTAGCTCCAAAGAAATCAGGACCCAAAATTTTTGTACCTAACCTTGATGTTAAGCTAGTCATTTCGAGCATTGTCTTAACATTCATATCTTTCCCATTCTTATCAAATTGTGGTTTTGATGGGTAAAAATAAAGTTCTCCGTCCCTAGTATCTAATGACTTATAGGTGTCTAAATAAATATCGTAAGCCACAAAACCGTAAGGTTTAAGTTCAAACTTAGGTTTAGCAGGTTCTTGTGCATTAACATTATTTATTGCAAAAAGCAAAACAATGGGTAAGAACCCTAGTACTAATGATTTTCTCATCGATTTAGTTTTCATTATTAAATTACTTATAATCTGCATATTAATGAGTTTGGTTATTTTGTAAAAAACATGCAAAAGTGTGAATAGTTTGTCTAATAAAAAAATTGCTACTTTTAAGCACTCAAGGTGTATTGGTTGAATGATAATGAAATATTTAAAACACATAGTAGTTTTTGCTCTAACACTTATTTCTCTTAATGCTACTTCAAATGATACATTAAGGGTAATCAGCTTCCCTAAACATATCCATTTCTATACTAAACTTGGGCCAACTTTTTCGCAGGTTGAGATTCAAAATCCAGAAATTCCTAAAAACCTTCTTTTTAAACCAAACCCCCAACCAATGTTTGGTTTTGGCTTTTCATACTCATGGTTAGGGATTGGTGTAAGTTTTTTATTGCCATCGGATTACGAAACAGATAAAAAGTATGGTAAAACCCAAAAATTCGACTTTGAGGCTCACTATACCATGCGGAAATTGATGATAGATCTCACCGTCAAAAATTACAAAGGGTTTTACTTTTCAAATCCTGATACTTACATCGATAATTGGCACAAAGGAGATCAATACCCTCAAGCACCTAATCTGCAAACTGTTTCACTTGCTGCATCTTTTGCATACATTTTTAGCCCCGATAGGTATTCATCAAATGCAGCATATTCATTTACTAAAGCAATGCGCCGTAGCGGCGGGAGTTGGATGTTTGGAGGCTTTTTCTCAATAAACGGTGTTGCCTCAGATACATCAATTGTACCTAAAATAATAAAACAGTACATTGATCCAAAGCTTGATTTAAAGGGAGCTATATTTTCCAACCTAGGCGTATCTTTTGGCTACTCGCATCTATTTACAATCTACAAAAAGAACTTTATCAGTTTCACTTTACTTCCTGGGCTATCACTTCAGCAGGTAACACAATACCCATCCTTCAACGATACTGTAAGAAAATATAACACCCTATCTCTACGTACAATTTTCCGTACCTCAATTGGAAGGAATGGAGATAAGTTCTATTGGGGATTGAATGTCTATCTTGAAACATCTTCCTTTAAGCATGAGGATTCACAACTAAAACTCAGTTCTGGTCATGCCGAATTTTTCCTTGGATATCGGCTTGATACTTCCAAATGGAAGTTTATGAAAAGAGTTGATAGGATAATTCATCCGCATTTTCTGAGGTTTGCCACGGGTGATCCGCCTGATAGAGGGTAGTTTGAGGCTATCTAACCTCCCAACCTCTTTTAAATTAAGGGGCCATAACAGATACTACCACTCCTCTCTTTGATCCAAAGAATATAGTTAAAGTAGTGATTTGCTAAACTCTCGTTATTCTATCCAAATTATTTAAAAACCACATTTTATCGGTTGTATTTTCATTACCCATAACTCATCATACATTTTCCAACAATAAATCGCAAAATGCGATACCACGTAGAGTCCTTTGTCTTATTAAAGAATCCGAATACCTGTGGTATACAGGAAGATTAAACTATATAAATAAAACTATTCCCCTATTCCATTTGCCAATCCAAACCCCTTTTATAAATTTGATGTCTCAAAAATCTAATCAGTACACCAAATGAATAAACTACTATTAATTATTACAGCATCAATACTACCATTGATGTTCTTTTCGTGCACCTCAAAACAGGAGAAAATGGAAAATAAACTGCGTGATTTAATCACAAAGCTTGAGGCTGAAATAGCTCCTCTAACAAAGGAAGAAAATATTACAAGCTGGGATGCATCAATTTCGGGAAAAGATGAAGATTATCAAAAATCGGCAGATGCCAAAATCAAACTCGTTAAACTTTTTTCCGATACAAATCTTTTTGCACAGCTAAAGGAGATAAAAGAATCGGGTTTAGTAAAAGATTCCGTTCTTAACCGTCAAATGGAAATTCTCTACCCACTTTTTCTACAAAATCAGGTGAACAAGGATCTTCTTGAAAAGGTTATTAATATGGAATCCGAATTAGAGAAAAAGTATTCCAACTTTAGAGCCGATGTAAATGGTAAAAAGGTTTCTGACAATGAAATTGAAGGGATTTTATCAACATCAACCAACTCTAAGGAACTTGAAGCCGCATGGAAAGCTCACAAAATGATTGGTAAAGAAGTTTCGGCAGATGTTATTGCCATTGTTAAACTAAGAAATCAAATTGCCAAAGAACTTGGCTACGAGAATTACCATACAATGAATATGACCTTGTCTGAGCAAAATCCAACTGAAATACTTTCACTCTTTAATGAACTTGATAGCCTAACAAAAGATACTTTTGCTGAACTAAAGGGTGACATTGATACTTACTTTGCTAAAAGATATGGCATTGCAAAAGAAAAGCTGATGCCTTGGCACTATCAGAATAGGTTTTTCCAAGAAGCACCAAAAATCTATGACATTGATTTGGATCAATTCTATAGCGATAAAAATCTAGTTGATTTAACTGCTAAGTACTACAATGGTATCAATCTAAATGTCGATGATCTCATTAAAAAATCTGACCTTTTCGAGAAACCAGGAAAAAACCAACATGCTTACTGCACTGATATTGATAGGAACGGCGATGTTAGGGTACTTTGTAATGTTAAACCTACTATGGGTTGGATGAATACCATGCTTCATGAATATGGACATGCTGTTTACTCAAGATATTATGATCCTCAAAAACCTTTCCTATTCCGTGAATCTGCCCATACTTTCACAACTGAAGCAATTGCTATGATGAATGGACGTAATGCAAGCAATCCACAATGGATGCTTGATATGGGCATTATCACCGCCGATCAAAAAGCTAAAATTGCTGATGTTTGCAATAAATCTCTTCGCCTTGAACAGCTAACATTCAGCCGCTGGGCGCAGGTAATGTATCGTTTCGAGAAAGCAATGTATGCAGATCCTGATCAAGATCTTAATGCTTTGTGGTGGGCTCTAGTAGAAAAATATCAACTACTTAAGAAACCCGAAGGTCGCAATGAGCCAGACTGGGCTTCAAAAATTCACGTAGCCCTTTACCCCTGCTACTATCATAACTACCTAATGGGAGAACTGCTCGCTTCCCAGCTATTCTATTACATTTCTGATAACGTACTAAAGAATAGCGATTATAAGAATGTTAGCTTTGTAAACCATCCTGAAGTTGGGAATTACCTTAAAGAAAAGGTATTTAAATCAGGTAAGTATTACCAATGGAACGATATGATTCAACGCGCAACTGGCGAAAAACTTACTGCTAAATACTACGCTAAGCAGTTTGTAGAAAAATAGAGTGATTAAACTATAGAAATAAAGAACCGTCTTAGTATCATCAAGACGGTTTTTTTATTTTATTTGATAATATATTACCTTAAAATTTTATGTCCATGAAAAGATTATTTACTATCGTAATCCTTGTAATGCTTAGCTCTTTTGTTTTTGCCCAGAACGATGAAGGCCTACTTACAATAGATAGAATTTTTAGCTCACCTGAATTCCGATCCCAGCGAAGTGGATCAACTGAATGGCTACCAGATGGAAATGGCTATACCGCCCTTGAACCCTCTGCAACTATAAAAAACGGTGAGGACATTGTGAAAGTTGATCCCAAAACGGGTGCTAAAGTAATTCTAGTTTCGGCAGAGAATCTTACCCCTCAAGACTCAAAAGAACCTTTATCAATTGAGAATTACTCGTGGTCGCCAAATGCTTCTAAGCTAATAATTTTCACCAATGGCAAAAGGGTTTGGCGTTACAATACAAAAGGTGATTATTGGATTTATGATTTAGCAAGTAAATCGCTTTACCAATTAGGTAAAACCTTACCAGCATCAAGTCTTATGTTTGCCAAAGTATCGCCCGATGGAACAAAAGCAGCTTACGTTTCGAAGCATAATATCTACGTTGAGAACTTAGCAAGCCATGAAATTAAACCGCTAACAACCAACGGTTCAGAAACACTAATCAATGGAACATTTGATTGGGTGTACGAGGAGGAGTTCGATTGTCGTGATGGTTTCCGCTGGAGTCCAGATAGCAAGCGAATTGCCTATTGGCAGCTTGATGCAAGTGGCGTTCGCGATTTCTATATGATTAATAACACCGATTCGCTTTACTCCTACATTATACCAGTTCAGTACCCTAAAGCAGGTCAAACATTATCGGCATGTAAAGTAGGTATAATCAGTGCCGATGGTGGTGAAACCGTTTGGATGAAGCTTCAGGGCGATCCACTTAATAACTATGTACCTAGAATGGAATGGGCAGCCTCATCCGAAGAAATTATTATGCAGTATATGAACAGGGAGCAGAATACTAATCAGCTCCTGTTAGGGAATGCAACCACGGGGAGTTTAACAAACATTCTTACCGAAACTGATGCAGCATGGGTAGATGCTGTGAATGATTTAAAATGGTTGGATAATGGAAAGTCCTTTACTTGGATAAGCGAACGTTCTGGTTGGAAACAGATGTACAACGTTTCTCGCGATGGAAAAACAATTAAGCCCATAACAAATGGAAATTTTGATATAATAGAGATTAAGCTGATTGATGATAAAAAGGGTTATATCTACTACATTGCCTCGCCCGATAACGCTACTCAAAGGTATTTATGGCGCACAAAGATTGATGGTAAGGGTAAACCCGAAAAGTTAACCCCAGCGCAATTTAATGGTACTAACACCTACGAAATATCTCCCAATGCAACATGGGCAATTCATAGCTATTCTGGATTTAATACTCCAACAGAGATCTACCTAATATCATTACCAGATCATAAAATAGCTAAGCAGGTAGTTGATAATGCAAAACTGAAAGCAAATTATGCCAAACTCAAGAAACTGCCCACAGAACAAATAAAGGTTACCATTGATGGTAATGTAGATATTGATGGGTATATGATAAAACCATACAATTTTGATGAATCTAAAAAATATCCTGTTCTTTTTTACGTTTATAGCGAACCTTTTAGCACCACCGTTAACGACCGCTGGGGAGGTAACAACTACCTATGGCACCTGATGCTTGCACAGAAAGGCTACATTGTAATGTCCTTCGACAATAGAGGTACACCAGCCCCTAAAGGTCGCGAATGGAGAAAGTCATTATATCTTAAGATTGGAGCTATGAACTCGTCCGATCAAGCAAAAATTGCCATTGAAGTTGGTAAAAAATTCAATTTTGTTGATACGAGTCGTTACGGTGTCTGGGGTTGGAGCGGTGGTGGCTCAGCAACCCTTAATGCTATGTTCCGTTATCCCGATGTTTATAAAACGGGCATGGCCGTTGCACCTGTTGCTGATATTCATCTTTATGATGCCATTTATCAGGAACGGTTTTCCAGCACTCCTCAACTTCATCCAGAAGTTTACATACAAGGCTCTCCCATTACTTTTGCTCAAAATCTAAAGGGAAATCTACTTATTGCTCATGGTACTGGTGATGATAATGTTCACTATCAGGGTACAGAAAAATTATTTAATAAGTTGATCGAGAACAATAAACATTTTACAATGCTTGTATACCCAAATCGTTCACATAGCATTAGAGAAGGGAAAGGAACAACCATTCATCTTTATAATGAATTAACACGCTACCTACTACAAAACCTTGAACCAGGAGGGAAATAAAGAATAGAAATATCGGTAATTAATTTTAGAAGAGGAACTTCGTTTACGAAAGTTTCTCTTCTTTTTTTCTCCTGTTATGAAAAACTAAATAGACAATAAATCCAATACCAAGAGCAAGTAAAAGATATGCCAAATAATGTAAAATTTGATCCTTAATGGAATAGGCATAGAAACCCACAATAGCAAGAATGATATTCCATATTCCCGCACCAACAGCGGTATATAATACAAAATCACGTAGTTTCATTTTGGCTAATCCGGCAGGTATTGAAATCAGGTGTCTAATACCGGGAACAAGACGACCGATAAAAGTAGAACTCTTTCCATTCCTAATAAAATAGTTCTCAGCATGTTCAACCTTTTCCTTAGTTACCATAAGAAGATGAGCAAACCTTGTATCTGCAAACTTATACACCAAAGGACGACCTAAATACTTTGCCAAAAAGTAGTTGAAAAGAGAACCCGATAGTGCACCTATTGTTCCTGAAACTATAACAAGCCATAAACTAAGATCGCCTTGTGCGGCTTTAAATGCTGCAAATGGAATTACAACCTCCGAGGGCAATGGAATAAACGTACTTTCAATCGCCATTAGCAATGCAATGGTAAAGTAATTCATGTTGGCCATGTACCAATCAAAAAGGGTTTGAAAGAATTCCATCATAATAAAGAGATTTTGAAATAAGGTGTTAAAGATAAACAACAATTTGATTTTTGAAGATGTTGCATTTTAGAGCGAATCACTAATAACAATTCAACATCTACTTAAGAACCTGATTCAACTTGGCCTCAAGTTGCTTAACATTTGATGGGCGGGAAATTATTTTTAGTGAATTATCCATTAAAAGCATTACTGGCGTACCCTCCACATTGTATTGGGACAATATTTTGCTTTTCCCTTTATCTGGTTCAATAGCATTTATCCATCCATACCCCTTCTCCTTAACTGTTTTTTGCCAACCATCAATTTCATCATCAATACAAATTGCAGCTACTTCAAAACCTTTAATTTTAAATTTCTGGTAAGTTTTATATAGTTCAGGCATCATCTCGGTACAATGAGGACACCACATTGACCAAAAGACGATAAGTTTATAAGTTGCATTTATCTTTGATAGTTTAACATCTTTCTCATCAAAGGTTTTTATTTTAAAATCAAAGGCCTTGGAGTCTATTTCATTCTTACCAATAGTACCATAATGAGTTTGTTCTTCGGGCGATAATCTCATTGGTGGTAAACCCTCAAATATATTACTAAATAAATATTTGGTAGTTGCATCGTAATCTGTTTCAATATAGTTTTTGAAAAGGTTGGTTCTAAAGTTGCTTTTAATACAGGTATCGGCATCAAGACTCATCAAAGTTTTTGAAGCATTAATAAATGCAGAATCCTGCTGTTCTCGGGTGAACCTATCATCGAAATATAATTTTACAAACTCCCACATCTTAAGTTCAAATTCAGAGGTATTTGCCAACCTTGTATCTTTTAAATTAACATCTTTCCACCAGTTGTTTATTAAATACCGATTGTTATCAACTACTGATAAATCAATCGTTGGAAGCGGTTTTAGTTCCAAAAGGATTAAATGGGAAGTAAATAAATTGGGGTTTTCAGCAACGAGTCTCTTATATGTCAAGTAAATTTCTGTTTTAATCCTATATACCTCTTTAGCTAATGCTTTACCAAATAAGGAACTATCTCTATAGAAATCAATTAGCGAATTTAAATGCCATAGCTGTTGCTTATTGCTCTTTTTTAAGTTTTGATACTTGATAAATAGCTCATTCTCTTTCGAAACTAATGATTTAAGGCTATCTTCCGCAGCATACACAACTGTTTCAAGAGATATTTGAGGCTCATCAGCAACAATAAAATCAAAACTTATACTCTTCCCTAAAACGAATTTGTAAACCCCTTGCTTATAACCTACTGGTAAACTAAACTTGAATACCCATTGTGAAACCTGTGCTGATGAGTCCACAAGCCTTACATCTGATTTTTGATAGAAAAATAACCGTGCCTGTTTTGAGAATGTTTGTTTAACCCTAACCTGAATATTAACCTGTGAATATAGGTTTGAAGTAATAAGAAATAAAGTAAAAACTAAAAAACGTAGATACCCCATAGAAATTGATATTTTATTCAAATGGATATGTTTATTATATTTTCTTTATCGGTCTATAAATTTTTATCTTCCCTTTAATAATTGTGCTGATATCAAGCGTACTTAAGCCTACTTTTCGTCCAGAAAATCCGGTATTCTGGTGAGCCAGTTCAAAAACCCCTTTATCCAATACTCTATAAACTATGGCTGTATGATGCTCCATTGATTCAGTGTATGTTGCATTTCCTTTTTTGTATTTCACCTTAACACCCTCAAACTGTATAAGATCACCAGGGTATACCGTTTCTTCTTTCAGGTTTATAAGTCTTCCGTACTTATATTCTAAATCCCATTGAGCCTTAACTCGGGTTAATGCCTGATTTGCCAAATCCCAGCACTCTCCCCTATCTACTTTCTTGCCAATTGTTGTTTTAACATAATCGATAATTTGTCTATTAAGATCCGGAATACTATCCTGAGCATTGCCTTGTAACGAAAAGAAGAAAAAGCAAAAGGATATAATGAAATACTTTAAACAGGATACGTTATTAATTTTAACCATAAGATTATTTTTTAAAATCTAAATCGTATTTAATATTTACCTTTCTCTAAATGAACAATAAGTTTTTTTCGAAGATCAATAGGATTGAAAGGTTTAATTACAAAATCGCTCATTCCAAGACTATATATCTTATTTTGAATATCTTGCATTGCCGAGGCGGTAAGAGCAATTATTGGTATTTCCTTTTTATAATCATTCCTTTTCCTTATTTCAATAGTCGCCTCATAACCACTCATAATCGGCATTTCTAGATCCATGAGGATAAGATCGAAATGATTCTTATCAAGTTTTTCCAAAGCTACAAGTCCATTTTCAGCATGATCAACTAAAATGCCCCATTTTGTTAGGAATCTTTCAGCAATTATCTTATTTATATCGTTGTCTTCAACAATAAGAACTTTATAACTTTTCGAGAATTCTTTCTCGGGAATTTGTTTCGCCGCTTCTTGTAATTGGAGTACTGATAGATCTGATTTTGAGAATTTAATAGAAAAATAAAAAGTAGATCCAGAACCTAGTTTACTTTTAACGTTAATAGTTCCCCCAAGCAATTTGATTAACCGTTGTGAAATTGCCAAACCTAGTCCAGTTCCTCCGTAACCGCGGGTAGTTTCAGCATTAGCTTGAGTGAATTCCTTAAAAATTATCCCTAGCTTATTCTTTTGAATCCCAATTCCAGTATCGGAAATAGCAAATTGAATAGTTGTTGAATTCTTAAGATTTTTTTCAACTTTAAGAGACAGGCAGACATTGCCTTTCTCCGTAAACTTTAATGCATTTCCAACAAGATTGGTAAGTACTTGGTTTATTCTAACAGGATCTCCAATCAAATTTAGTGGAATTTCGCTATCAATATTAGCTAGTAACTCTATACCCTTCTCCTTAGCAAGATGGTCAAAACTATGCCTCAATCCTGCCGCAATTGCCTTTAGATTTATATTTACCTTGGCCAACTCTATTTTGCCAGCTTCGATTTTACTATAATCAAGAATATCATTAAGTAGAGCAAGAAGATTTTCAGCAGAAAATTTTAATGCATTTAGGCTATCCATCTGTTCCAATTTAGGATCTTCCTGAATTAGCAGATTTGTCATGCCTATAACAGCATTCATGGGGGTTCTAATTTCATGACTCATTGTAGATAAAAACTGCTCTTTCGCTTTGCTTGCACTTTCGGCTAAAATTTTTGCATGAATTAGTTCTTCTTCAACAAGCTTCCGCTGAGTTATATCGCTCATAACAATAAGTAAGCACTTCTCACCTTGAATATTAATTATTTCAGCAGAAAATAAACAGATAAGCTCTTCACCTTTAACATTCTTAATATGAATCTCAAAGTCAGTAATTTTTCCGATTTTAGCTATTTCATTCTTTAATTCCTCTCGTCTTTCAATTTCTCTATAAATACCGATTTCCTTGGAAGTATGACCTATTACATTTTTACGCTTTAGTCCTGTTGTTGTAAGGAATGTATCATTTACATCAATAAACCGACCTTCTTCGAAAGTGCTGATAGTCATCATCACAGCGCTAGTATTGAAAGCCTTGGAGAATTTTTCCTCCGAAAGTTTAATCGCTCTCTCAGCTTTTATCTTTTCCGAAACATTTTGGTTTATAACAAAGAGGACATCCTTATTGCTCCAAACACCTTTAAACATCCTTGTTTCAACGGGAATCTTAGTATCTTTATTGGATAGAAGTGTGGATGAAAACACCTCCTTTTTATTCTGATTTACATTACTAATAACTGCATTAATATCTACGCTTGGATCGGTAGAAATTAAACTTGAATAAGATTTAAGTAATAGTTCATGCTCTCGAAAACCAAGTAAATCAATAACCGCCTGATTTGTTTGAATGATATTTCCACGCTTATTTAAAATGAAAATCAAATCCTCGAAAGTGTTAACCAATAGTTTGAAATTCTGTTCCTCTTGAATTAGCTTATATTCTGAATCTTTTTGAAAAGATATATCAAAACATGAATCAAGTAATGCAGGTTTATCTTCCCATTTTATCAAGGATACATGGGATTTAATCCATTTTACCTCACCTTTTTTTGTTTGTACTCTATAAGTAAAACTATTGGAGGATTTCTGTCGAATTTCTTGGAAATTATTATTGAATAGTAGTTTTATTAACTTTTTATCTTTGTGATCAACTATATCAATGAAATTTATTGATTTAAGCTCATCTGATGTATATCCTATAAGGTTACAAAAACTAGGATTATTGAAAACTATTTTAAAATCCTGAACGATATAAATACCACCCTCACTGCTCTGATTAATATTATGTAATAACTTATAATCTTTTTTAACTGCCTCTAAATCAGCCTTTAATTGATTTATTTCGGAAATCTTATTTTGTTTTGATTCAGGCATTTTAATCTATTTACAAGCCATTAAATTAGTTGCAAAAGATATAAAAAAAATAGCTACTCTCATAATGAACAATTTAAAAACAGATTCAAAGAGGTAACATCTATTAAGTTTTTTGGTTCAAAATCAAACTATGTATGTGTTTTTTAATGAATTCTAGCCGTTTGTTTAGTTTGAACGAACTTTCTAAGTTCATTTCTAGCTATTTACCCTTATATAGCTGATTACAAAAACTATGATTAATGCAATAACCTAAATAAAGTACGACGTATATTAGTTATAATATTATTTATCAATAAATTAACAGTACCAAGAAATTGGTATCCAGAGTAATTCATACTAAATATTTCAAATCTCACAATATCAATATCTTACAATCCAAATCAAGACAATGTGACATATTGTTGACACTAAAGATGCCAATATGTCTTTAAAATCTCATTGGCATATTCCTTGAATAAACCATATCAGCAACCAAAATATTAAGGATGCATAAAAAATAATAAATGTTTAACTTAAATATGGAGGATTAAACCATGATTCCGATGATTAGACGTAAATCGATGTTACCAAACTTAACCGATGGATTTTTTGGTGACGACTTGTTTGCAAGATTTTTTGAAACACCTGCAAACACTACAGTACCTGCTGTAAATATCAAAGAGGGTAAAGAGGACTTTTCAATTGAAGTTGCTGCACCCGGTTTTGAGAAGAAAGATTTTAAAATTGACCTGAACAACAATGTTTTGGAAATCTCAAGCGAGAAGGAGGAAAAGAATGAAGAAAACAATGACAAAATAATGCGATGTGAGTTTAAGTATGCTTCATTCAAGAGGTATTTCACGCTTCCTGATAGCGTTGAATCTGAAAAGATTAAAGCTACCTATAAGGATGGTATTCTTAACGTTGTAATCCCTAAAAAGGAGGAAGCAAAAGTAAAACCTGTTCGCCAGATTTCAATCTCGTAAAACTTAGTGGTGAGTAATAAGTGGCAAGCGAAAAGTTTCTTTCACAACTTTTCACTTGCCACTTTTCACTTGCCACTTTATAAGTACTCCATATGCTCCTGATCCGTAATCTTTTCGCAGTAGTGGCATTTCAATGATACATTCTTTTTATCCACAACTTTAAATCGGGGTGTAACCTTTTCATTATTTGTCACACATTTGGGGTTCATACATTTTACAATACCCGATATCTCCTCTGGAACCTCAACAAGCATTTTTTCTACGACTTCATACTCTCTAATTATATTGAGTTTTGCAAGTGGCGCAACCAAAGCAATTCGGTTAATCTCATCCTTTTCGAAGAACTTATCCTCAATCTTGATGATTGCCTTCCTGCCCATCCTTTGACTTTCCAAATTTGTTCCAAAGGTTATCTTACTATTTATCTTATCCAACCCAAGGATTGTTATAACTTTAAATAGGTTTTGAGCAGGTATATGGTCAATAACGGTACCATTATGGATTGCGTTAACGCTAAGCTGTTTAATATCTTTCATCACTTTAGAATTTTATCGTTATTATTTTAAACCAAGGATTAGAGCCATAATAGCCATTCGAGTGTATACCCCATTTAATGCTTGGGGAAAATAGTAAGCTTTGGGGTTATCATCCACATCGGTATGGATTTCATTTACCCTTGGGAGTGGATGTAGAACCTTCATGTTAGGCTTTGTATCCTGAAGCATTCCATTTCGTAAAACGTATACGTTTTTAACTTTTTCATACTCTAATGGGTCGGAAAAACGTTCGCGTTGCACCCTAGTCATATATACAATATCTGCATCTTTTATATTTTCTGCAAGATCTGAAGTCTCCTTAAATTTTAGCCCAATTTTATCTAAATACATCTTGTATTCAAGTGGCATCTGGAGTTCTTTTGGAGAGATAAATGTAAATGAGGTATTAAACCGTGACATAGCCATTAATAGTGAGTGTACAGTACGTCCATATTTAAGATCTCCTACCATCACTATTTTTAGATTATCGAGTTTACCTTGTGTTTTCCGGATTGAGTATAAATCAAGTAGGGTTTGAGTAGGATGCTGATTTGCTCCATCACCAGCATTAATAATTGGTACGCCTGAAACTTCGCTAGCATAGCGAGCACTACCCTCGATTGGATGGCGCATAACAATAAGATCGGAGTAATTCGCTACAGTTAGGATGGTATCTTTAAGGCTTTCACCTTTAGATACACTGGTTGAAGAAGCCTCTGAGAATCCTATAATACGACCTCCTAATCGGTTAACGGCACTTTCGAAGCTAAGCCTTGTACGAGTTGAGGGTTCAAAAAATAGGGTTGCCACCACTTTCCCATTAAGGATTTGCTGACTTGGGTTTTTCTCGAAACCCTCTGCAAGGTCAAGAACCTTTAGAATCTCCTCCTTGCTGAGGTCATCAATTGAAACTAAACTTCTGTTCTTCATATTATTTGGTTTAACTAGTTATATAATTGTATCATTTAATTCAAAAAAAAAGCCCCGATAAAACGGGGCAGCTATATTGTTTTTAGAAAAGTAGCCAAGGCTGAATCTATCTTTTCAATTTTGCCTAAAACTATTTCTGTCCTAGTTTGTCTAATACCAACGGTTATAAAGCACGATGTATCAAAATTCTGCTCAATCAAGCCAAGATTTTCTTCCTTTACCAACTTCATTATATCATTCATTGCAAGGTAACCAAAGGTTATCCTATAAATATCTTTTACAGTATTAACAACAATCTGAGCATTGTTCAACGCATCGGCAGCAGACGCTTTGTAGGCATTAATTAAACCTGATACACCCAATTTAGTTCCACCAAAATATCTTATAACAACTATTAGCGTATTGGTTAAATTGAAACTTTGGATTTGCCCATGAATGGGTCTACCAGCAGTTCCCGATGGTTCACCATCATCATTTGCACGCCAATGCTCTCCTTTAAACCCAATAATGTAAGAATAGCAGTGGTGGCGAGCATCATGGTATTCCTTACGAAGCAAAGCAAGTATTTCTTTAACCTCCTCCTCGCTAGTTACTGGGTATGCCAAAGCAATAAACTTGCTACCTTTCTCTTTGTAAAGCCCTTCGGCTTTGCCACTTATAGTCTTATATGTGTCTTCAACTTGCATTCCTAGCCTTGACTATAAGTTAATACTACTATTGCTAATAAAGATATGGTAATTCCTAACCAGTTTAACTTTGTTGGTCGTTCTTTGAGAAACAGGTAGCCAATTATAACCCCAAGCATTACTATGCCAATATTATTAACGCCAAATACGACTGAACCTTGAACCTGTTTTCCACTTGAAATATCTATATGATTTAATGCTCCAATAAAAAAATACATCGAACCAAAGTTTACTATACCTAGGAGTACTCCTAAAATCCATGTTTTAATTTTTCTAAAATCATTTGCTGCATCCCTGTTAAATGGTAAAAGAATTAGACCAGTAAGGCCTGCAATACAAAAGGTTACTCCAGAAAAGATTGGATTGATATCATTAGATACATAACGGTACTGGGCATACTTAATTAGCGAATCAAGAATTCCTATTCCAAAAAATATTATTAACGGCAATAGGATTGTGGAGAGTTGTATTTTACCTTTTTCAGGCTTATATGATGCAAAAAAAACAGCCCCTAAAGCAAGTACTATCCCACATATTTTAATTGGTGAAAGGGACTCGTTAGGTTCAATGGCAATAGTAAACAGAATTGGAATTATTACAGACATCTTAGCAGCAACAGTAGTAGTCGAAATACCTACCTTAAGCACACTCTGTCCGATTAACCTAAACATAGTTATAAATAGTATTCCGAGAAAAAGTGATAAAAGAAGCCAGTCGTATTTAAAAATTTCGATTATAAAAGGGTTACTATGGCTCAAAAAAAAACCTGCTGAGCAGGCTACGATGTAGTTGACAATAATTGCGCTGAAAGTATTTACTTTATACCGACCAATTAGCCTAAAAACGATAAAAACCGAAGTTGAAAAAAGAATGCTGAGAAGTAAAAAAACCATTTTCTAGTGTTTGGGCAAAGGTAATTCTATTTTCATTTTGTACAACTTAGTATTAAAACATTTTTTTGATTAATTATGTGAAGTTTTCAACAGATAAAAGACGTAGAAAAAGAAAAAAGACCTATTATACCTATACATCAAAATCAAATAAGATCCTCCAGAGTGTAAATTATTAGGCGTTGTTAATACTTAAAAACAAATAGCTATCGTAAATCAATATAGAATGTCATTGTTTGAAATATCAATCAATGTGTTTACTTTTCATGAAATTTAAACCCCGCTTTAAAAGAACTTTAATGAAGAAGTATTTTGCTGGCAATCAGATAAAATTATTAGCAGTCTTTACCGTATTTGCAATTATTTATTGCTTAATTTCATTGGTTAACCACTACCAACTCCGAACATATGCGCTTGATTTAGGGATGTATAATAATGCGCTATATTCCTTTGCTCACTTCAAAAGTGCATACTTTACTTTAGGGATTGATGGGGTTGAAATGCCATTTCTAGGTACTCACTTCTCTGTAATTCTAATTTTCTTATCTCCTTTCTACTTTGTGTTTGGTTCTTACACTCTTTTAATCATCCAAATAATTGCAATTCTTGCGGGAGGACTTGCTATTTATAAGTATTCCAAAATTCAATTTAGTAGCAATTCCAGTATCCCTCTAATTATACTAATACAATTCTTTAGCATATGGGGAATATACTCAGCCCTTTCATTCGATTTTCATTGCAATGTTTTAGGAGCAATGTTTATTCCATGGTTTATCTACTATTTAGAAACTAGAAAATTAATCCAAGCATCAATATTTCTGCTTTTGATTCTATTCTCAGTTGAAACCATGTCGATATGGGTATTTTTTATCATTATTGGCTTAATGATAAAGAATTGGAAAGAGTATAAAAAAGAATATCTGAAATTTGAAATACCGGCTGCCATTTTCTGTTTGCTATATGGAATTATTATAATCAGTATTGTAATGCCATCTCTTCAAGGTACAGAGGGCAATTTACAATTTGGAAGATACTCACATTTAGGTAATTCTTTAGGATCAATATTGCTTACAATGATTAAAAGTCCATTGCATACTTTCTCATTGCTTTTTCAAAATACACTAGGTGATCCCGTTTATAATGGAATAAAGCAAGAGTTTTTAATAATGGTATTAGTTTCGGGGGGTATAGCATTATTATTTAGACCAGTATATTTTTTAATGTTTATACCCATTTTTGCTCAAAAACTTCTTTCTAATGATTATGCTCTTTGGGGAATAAATGGACAGTACTCAATTGAATTTGTTCCAATATTAAGTATAGCCTTGATTGATCTTGTTAAAAATTCTAAAAAATTTAAGGTTGGTATTGCTGTTTTTGTTGCTTTAACCACGTTGTTTTTTACATTCAATTCTTTGGATCACAGAACTTCAAAATGGTATGATAAAACGAATAACCGATTTTATAGCGGTATACACTATGATTCAGAGATTGATGTTACCAAAATTAAAAATGCGTTAAAAGTCATTGATGATAATTCTAAGGTATCCGTAATTTCTTGCTTAGCGCCGTACTTGGCATTTAGAGATAAAATATATCATTTTCCTATTATAAAAGATGCCGATTACATTGCGCTAATATTGCATAAGAGAGGAACTTACCCGTTAAGCGTGGATGCTTTTAATAACAAAATAAATGAATTGAAGAATTCTGGGATTTATAAAATTATTTATGAGGATAGCGATCTCTTAATTTTTAAAAAATAGATAGTAAATTAGCAAACGAAAGCGAATGAGGATAATCACTCAAGTTACTAGATACTAGTTGCTGATTCCTGGTTATTTATTTTGAAATTTTGATACAAACTTTCACTTTTTACAATTAAAACTAAATGCGAAAAGAAGAAAATAATTTAAGTCATTAATGTAGAGACTTGTAACCAGCAACTAGCAACTTAGATTAATTATTAAAAATAAATATTGAAGCATATAATATAAGATGAGTACAGACAACAATTACTATTCTCCAAAACGAAAAAGGAGAAGAAGAATCTTCTACTTAATATTCTTAATTTCTATTTGTATATGGGTATTTACTGGTTTTAGAGATAAAGATATTCAAGAACCTGTGTTCCAAAAGAAGCATGGCACGGCTGTTATAATAACTGGAGCCGCTGCAAAAATTGCACAGGAAGCGGCTTTACTTGAACATCTTCATAAAAAGGGTAAGCTGAATAATGTTGTTTTTATTTCAGGTGCAAGTTCTGGCGCTTTAAATGCGGTTGTTTTAAATGCAATCCTTGAAAAGAAAATCACATGGAGCGAGTACATTAATATTTTAAGCAACCTTTCTAACAATGATATATTCACTAGGAATGGTAATAAACTACCAGTAAATACCCAGCCTTTAAGGAATTTGATTAAACGAATTGTAACCGATAGTTTGGGTTACAAAAAATTATCCGACTTACCCTATACAACTTCATTTTCAATCGTAAATCTTAAAGTACTTACTTTTAAGGATAGAACCTATAGACTTTGTAATCATAAAATAAATAGTGAGAGCGATTCATCTCTTAATATTGTAGATGTATTAATGGCCTCAACATCATACCCAATTGCATTTCCTCCAGTAAGCATCGAAAATGTTAAAACCATACCTAACATTCCTTACCATGATGGAGGTATTGCATCAGATCACGTCCCCTTCCATTCATTAATTGAGTTTGAAAAATATAGCGGGTTTGAAGTTGACACAATGCTAATTATCAGCAGAAAAAGGGATTCAATACCTAATACAAATTTGGAACTAGAACAGTTCGGCATTGATAAGTTCAAATTCTTCGATAAACTTGGTGTTTCTCCCGAAGCAATTTCAAATAAAGGCTTTTATAAGAGGTTAAAGGAGCTTGAGGAAGAGTCGCCCAATTTAGCGAAACGAACCTATGTGTATGTTCCTGATTTCAAAGAAGAATTTCTAATGTTCGACTTTACAACCCTTAAAAAGCAATATGAGGTTACTCTTGAGTGGGCAAAAACACATGACCCAGTACCATTGGGTGAATATTTAAAGATTAAAGAATAACTAGATTTTTTATTTATCCTACCATTTAGTTGATGATGGTGGCTTTTTACAATAATTATAAATCATCTCCTGAGATTTAAAATTACCATACTTTGATGCTTGTTCCCAATCGCTACAGGCATCATCCTTTTTATCCTGATTCACTCTGGAAATTCCTCTATAATAATATGAATCAAGTAATTGATACTTTTTTTCGATTGCAATATTTAAATCGATCTCTGCAAGCTGATAATTCTGTGTTCTTATATACGCTAAACCTCTAATATAATAATATGCAGCTTTCTGAGGGTTTGATTTTATCAATTTACCCAAAGTAAATAGAGCATCAACATAATAACCCGCCTCAACGGCTATTGTTGCAAATAAGAATGATGCCTCAGAATCAGATGGGTAAAAAGATACATAGTAGCTAATATCGTCAAAAGCAGGTTGATACTGCTTGTTCAAATAGTAGGCTTCAGCTCTAATCCGATGATATTGGGGTTTACCCCCTGATAGCTCAATTGCCTTAGTAACATCGCTAATTGCTGAACTATATTTTTCGAGTTTTATATAGGCTTGCGATCTACCTGCTAAATACGAATGGTTCTTTTTACTACGTTTGATTGCAATAGAATAATCATCAACAGCATTTTCATAGCTATTTAAACCTAAATACGCTTGCGCCCTTAAGGCAAGCAGCTGAGGGCGTGGTTTATCGCCCTTTAATCGTGGATTAAGTAAATCAAGCGTTTCTTCCCATTGACTATTTGAATTACTATACTCGGCATCAGCAACTAATTTTTCATAAGTTGAATACCAATCCTTTAACCATAATTCTTTCCACACTCGGGTTGAAGAAATGCTTGCAAAAGCAGGATCCAGCTTTATTGATCCCTCCGTCTCCTTCTCGCCCTGAACCAAATATGCTTTTAACCAATTAATGCTTGATGATGTATCGCCCATCATACAATATGCCTTGGCCAGAATGTATGATGATGATCCTAATTTCAACTTTTCAGCTTTTAGCGATGATTCAATGGATTCGCTATATCTGCCTAAATTAAATAGTATCTCCCCTCTCCTAACCAAGTACGTATAGTTTTTTGTTTTTTTTGCTATGCATGAATCCATCCATTGTAAGGAACTACTAAATTCACCTCTTTCGAAAGCTGCTTGGGATCTATACCAACACTCAGGCAACTGCTGAGCATTGATTGTTGATACTATAAATAGGAAGAAAACAAATATGTATTTTTTATCCATTAAGAGGCTTGATTCTCTGGTTATTAGTTGCTGGTTAATTGGTTATTGAGTTATTGGTTATTGAGTTATTGGTTATTTGGTTATTGGTTATTTGGTTATTAGTTAATCTTCAAATTCCCCAATTTTCAAATTATTAAGCATCTTCCAACTTCCGTCTTCGGACTTCTACTTCCCATTTTTAACCAAATTCTTCACTTTGCTAATCTCCATAAACGATGCACCATCCCTTGGACCAAAACTACCTCCAATTACAAGTACCAAATCTTCAAGTTGCAATTTACTTTGATCCTCAATTATTGCCATAGCATCGGCAAGGAAATGATCACGTGTAGTACGTGGCTCCATATATTCGGCTAATACCCCATAGGACAATGCTAGTTGACGCATAACTTGCGGTTTATAGCACATCACATATACGGGGATTTTCCCGCGGAATGCTGCAAGGTAACGCCCCGTTCTACCCGATAGCGTATCAATAACAATAGCCTTAATTGGCAAATTGGCACAGGCTCTTACAGCCGATCTGGCAAGCGTTGCAGTAATTTCATTATTAATTCTTACAAGTTTTTGCTTAGGATCTGGTTCTATATTAACTTCTACCTCCTGCGCAACACGTGTCATTATTTTAACTGCTTCAATGGGGTAAGCCCCATATGCGGTTTCACCGCTAAGCATAATAGCATCAACACGTTGGTAAATAGCATTTGCAATATCGCTAATCTCCGCACGGGTTGGTCTTGGATGCTCAATCATCGTATGCAACATCTGTGTTGCAATAATTACAGGCTTTTTACTCTCAATGCATTTCTTTACAATCCTTCGTTGGATAATAGGAATCTTTTCGGCAGAAATCTCAATGCCCAAATCGCCCCTTGCTACCATTACGCCATAGGTATGATCAAGAATCTCATCAATATTATCAACACCCTGCTGATTCTCAATTTTTGCAATTATTTTGATTGAACTATTAAACTGTTCCAGTATTTTTTTAATCTCAATTACATCCTCTTTTTTCCTTACAAAACTATGAGCAATAAAGTCCAACTTATTCTCAATGGCAAATTTAACAAACTCAACATCCTTCTCAGTTAACGATGGTAAATTGATATGAACATTCGGGATATTTATACTTTTACGAAGTTTAATTATCCCCGAATTATCTACCTGACAATGAAGATATTCTTCTGTTTTATCTATAACTATTATCTCTATATCACCATCATCAATAAGGATACAACTTCCAATGGAAACCTCGGCAACAATTTTAGGGTATGATACATACAAACTATCCCCCTTTGATTCGCCGTTTGGGTTACCAAACAATTTTATCTTATCACCTTTTGAAACATTCAACTCCTCACCGAATGACGAAGTCCTAATCTCTGGCCCCTTTGTATCAACAAGAATTGCAATTTTATCTGATACCTTCCTAACGTTATCGATAACAGCTCTTGCCTGATCAAAATTTTGGTGAGCTGTGTTCAACCTTACAACATTCATCCCCGCTTCATAAAGCTTCTGGAGAAATTCAACATCACAATGTTTATCCGAAATGGTTGCAACAATTTTTGTTCGTTTAAGCATATACTATTATTTGATTTACAGTGCAAAGATAGGGATTAAGTGGAAAGTGAAAAGTGATAAGTTAAAAGTAAGATATTTAACCTCTGTTATCTATTTTGAAAATACATTCTTAAAGGGTAATTTGGCAATTAATAATAATGAAAGAAATGGGTTGGAGAGCAGCAATTGAGGATTATATCAATTTTATAAGAGTTGAAAAATCACTATCGGGAAATTCGGTATCGGCCTATACCCATGATGTTGAAATGCTAATGGAGTTTAGCGATGGCATAGGCGTTGAACCTGAGAATATTACGATGCATCATATCCAAGAGTTCCTTAACCATGTTGATGAACTTGGTTTAAATAAACGAACTCAAGCCAGAATACTATCGGGCATTAGGGGTTTCTATAAGTATATGATGATTGAAGAGGTGATTGATCAGGATCCAACTGAGCTAATTGAAGGTCCAAAGGTTGGAAGAAAACTACCCGAAGTTCTTAGTATTAGCGAGATTGATGCTATAGAAGCCTCGTTCGATTTAAGTAAGCCTGAAGGGCAGCGCAATAAAACAATGGTTGAAACCCTTTACAGCTGTGGGTTAAGGGTGTCTGAACTTACAAGTTTAAAGCTTACCGATCTGTTTTTCGATCAAGGTTTTATTCGCGTTGTTGGAAAAGGGAATAAGGAGCGATTGGTACCAATTGGCGATAAGGCAATTAAAGAGATTAATTTATATTTAAGCGATAGGAATAGCTTATCACATAAGATTGATAGAGGTTCAGAAAACATAATTTTTCTGAATCGTAGAGGGAAAAAGTTGACCCGCGAGATGGTTTTCACTATCATTAAAAAACACGCAGCATTGGCAGGTATAACAAAGAATATCAGCCCACATACGCTTCGTCATTCTTTTGCAACACATCTGGTTGAAGGAGGAGCCGATCTTAGGGCGGTTCAGGAGATGCTTGGCCACGAATCTATCCAAACCACAGAGATTTACACCCACCTTGATAAGGAGTATTTAAGGGATACTATACTTCGGTTTCATCCAAGAACTGGAAGGTAAATTTATATTCTCTTAGATAGAATATCTATTAGGTTTTCAACAACAATTGGTTTTGAAATATAATCGTCGAAACCAGAGTTAATAATCTTCTCAATCTCATGAGTCATAGCAAAGGCGGTTTGAGCAATTATTGGTATTTTCTTAGCTGAAATTTTCCGAATTTCGGCTAAAGTACCATACCCATCAAGCCTAGGCATTTGTATATCAAGAAGTATAACATCTATATTCGGGTTCTTTTTGAATAGTTCAATTGCTTCAACACCATCGCAAGCTGCGATAATATTAAAGTTTAGCTTAGTTAGCACTCGTTTAAGGAACTCCCTTGAATTATTATCGTCCTCACAAATAAGTACTGTTTTATCATCAAAAAAGAGGGTTCTACTTTTAGGTGATTCCTCCTCGAACTTTGCATTTCCGTAATTTAAGGGGATTGTAAAAAAGAAACTTGTTCCTTTTAATGGTGACGATTCAAACCACATCCTTCCACCTTGCAATTCAACTAAACTTTTAGATATTACAAGGCCTAAACCAGTTCCAGAATATAACTTATCGTTACTTTGTTTTATTTTTCTAAAGCGATGGAAAATATCATTATGGAATTGCGGTGGTATTCCTATCCCCGTATCGATTACAAAAAATTCTATTTCGTTACCATTAACTTTATATCCAAATTCTATCGATCCTTTATCCGTAAATTTAAGGGCATTACTTAATAGATTTGTTAATACCTGTTTAACTCGCGAAGGATCGATTTTAATAATTAATGGCTTAACTCTTTTGTCGGGAGAATAAGTGAGTATTACATCTTCCTGCTTATTTTCAATAATGATTTGTTCATTGTAAAAGCGATTTAACGTATCAAGCTCCAGCTGTAAATCGCAATCAATAACACTAAATTGTAGTTGTCCCGATTCAATTTTCGAGATATCAATAATATCGTTTATAAGCCTTAAAAGATCATTTGAGCTTTGCATAATTATATCAAAATAATCTTTGAACTCATTATTAATGTCCAATTGAAGTGATAAGATCTGAGTAAATCCTACTATAGCGTTTAGTGGTGTTCTTATTTCATGGGACATATTTGCAAGGAATGCCGATTTTAGCTTATCAGCTTCCTCCGCTTTTTCCTTTGCAATCCTATACTCTTCGGTTCTAATCTCAACCGTTTTTTCCAGCAAATAGTTCTGTTGCTCCAGCTCTCTATTCGCAATATCTATTAATTCAGTTTGATATTTTATTGCCTCCTCCTGCTCCTCAATGGCAAAATTCTTTTCCTGAAGGATTTTATTTGCCTTCTGTTTATTCAAATAACCTAAGAGTATAAAAAAGATTAGTCCTAGTGTTAGGATGATTGATGATATTGTTAAAACTAAAAATTTTTGCTGGGTCTGAATTCTTTTTTGTTGAACGAATAAGGTTTCCCTTTGATCCTTGATTTTTTCTTGCTGGGTTTGTATTTCCCGTTTTTGCTGCTCAAGTATCTGATTCCATTGGTTCATCTCTTTTACCTGAAGGGATATGGTTTTTTGCTGATTATCTATATTATCCTTATTCTTTTTAAGCAACGATATATTATCAACTACAACCTGCTGTTGCCTATTTATTTCATCTAAAAGAGTATCAAGTTTGTTTTTTTGAATATTAATCTGAATTTGCTGATTGTAAATCTCCTGTTTTTGAGACCGAAGCTCGTAGTTTTGTTGCTCAATTTGCTGGCCTTGCGATTCAACAATAATCTGCTGTTTTTCAATTTCATTCTTATATAGCTCAACCTTATCCTGCATCTCCTTCAACTTCTCCTCTTGCACTCGGTAAAGATTTGCAACATCAAGACGAGAACCACCTAGAAGAAGAAGTTTTGGAAGTACCGAAAGGTTATGGTTTTGTTCAATGGCATTCCGATTAACCTCAAAGCTTAATCTATTTTTTTCGCTAGATAAGTGTATAAAATTTATCATAACGAACTCTTCAAGAGGACTCTCTTCGGTAACTATTAGAATTGGGACGATGAGTAACTCATGATATATTTCAGCCAAAGATGCGTTGAATTTTTTATCAACATAAACAATATTTGGTTTTAAGCTTTTTATCTTGGCAATTTGCTCTACTTTGTAAACTGCTATCTGCTTATTTTTGATTGATTTTGCTTTCGAAATTTCTTTAAGATCATTGAAAAGTATTTGATTATTACCAAAAACTACTATCCTAAATGTATCTAGCCCTTCTTCATTAGGCCAAACAATATTTTGAGCAAATTGATAGGTGTAGGCTGCCTTTATTTTCTCATCGGAAATTTTCTGCGCCCGAGAAATAAATGGAATCCCAATGTAAAATAGAATCACAATAAAAAATCTAAATCGAATCACTATGTTAAACCCTTTAATCATCTATGAAATAAACTTTATAATGAAATGTAGTACCAATTTTTAGTTAAAAACTAGTATTACTATTATACAAAAAATATAAAGTACTGATTAACATGATATAAACCATTAAACAACATAATTGTTTACAAATACATCCTAAAATCGTACATGTCCAAATTTAAGAACTTATCAATTACAAATACTTCACAATTCTTAAAAGAATTTGTTTGAATGCCTCTATAACTGCAATTTCACCTATTGCATTAACGATAATGAGTAGGTAAGATACCAATGGTTATTCTAAGTAAAAACTGTAGGCTATCGGATTGGTTTTCTAAATCTATTTTTAAGTATATTATTACAAAACAATAGTTTACAGTTTAAATATATAGGCTTTTAGGGTAATTCAGGCAAATTTTTTAATCAATATAAGTCCCATTTTCTGTTCAAAAAATAGTACTGTACGTTCGACTACGGCTAAAGCGATACTACTTTTGTAGTAGTGTTAAAATATCAATTTATCGGTTTTTTCTTTGTAGCCGCTATATATCGCAATTTGCGATTATTTCATTGCCGATAAAACAGGATTCAATTAAGAAACAAAATAAAACCCTCTCAGAAACTTATTTTGATTGTTCAAATCCTTTGGTGTTTAGTGTTTAGTGCTTAGTTAAATCTTTCAACTTTTCACTTTTCACTTTTCACTTTTCACTTTTCACTTTTCACTTCTCACTTCTCACTTTTCACTTCTCACTTCCTCCTCCTCACCGCCTCATAAAAAATCTCCTGAATATCAGTACGAATATTCAATTCAGCCAACCGATTATTCGAAGCATCCGGGTAAACACGGTTCGATAGGAAAACGTAAACCACACCATTCTCAGGATCAGCCCAAACCATTGTTCCAGTGAAGCCCGAATGCCCAAAACTCAATGGTGATGCCGATACACAAGCAGGCGAAGATTTTCCAACTTTAGGCTCAGGCTTATCAAAACCTAACGCCCTGCGATTCCCGTTATTATCCTTTGGCGTTGATGTAAACAGCTCAACGGTGCTAGCCGTAAAAAACCGCTCACCACCGTATACACCCTTCTGCAAATACATCTGCATAAGCTTTGCAAGATCGTTTGCAGTGGAGAAAACCCCTGCATGTCCAGCAATACCACCCATCATAGCAGCAGCCTGATCGTGTACATACCCACGGACAACCTGCTTACGGAAGGTCAAATCATCCTCAGTAGGAACAATCCTTGAAGAATCGAACTTCCTCAATGGTTGATAGGCTGTGCTATTCATCCCCAGATGCCTGTAAAAATTATTATCGGCATACTCATCAATCCCTTTACTGGTAATATTTTCAACAGCACGTTGTAGGTATAGGAAACCCAAATCGCTATACTTATACCTACCAGCATCCTTTACCTCGGTGGCATTCATACGTATAAAAATGGAATCCTTCATCCCCTCTATGGCGTAGATATTCTCTGCAACCTGTAATGGGAAATCAAACGAGTACTTTCTACTATAAAACTTAGGGCTTGGAATGCTGAATTTGCTGATATATGTATTCTCGTTGAAGGAGTAAGGGTAATCAGGGGTTTGAATCCTACTAATAGCCGGTTTATCAGAGAATAGCGTTGAGAGTGTTGATAGGTAGAATGGAATCCAAGGCTGCAAACCCGCCTGATGGCGGAGCAAATCGCTAATTACCAGCTTCTTCTTATTACTTCCGTTCGGTAAATTGATATAGCTATCGAGCGATTTTTGCAGTCCAATGCTATCCCTATCGAACAAGCGCATAATGGATGGAACGGTAGATGTAATCTTTGTTACCGATGCAATATCGTATATCGATTTACCATTTACAGCAACCTCGTTGCTATAGGTGTAAGAACCAAAGGATTTATTGTAAAAAACAACGCCATCCTTTGCAACAAGAATCTGCATTCCGGGAGTAATCTGCTTTGCAATGGCATCGTTAGCCATTGAATCAACTTTAAGGAGATATTTTGAATCAATGCCCAGCTCCTCGGGTATGGTGTATTTTAAACGAATTCTCTCGCTATTCCTATAGCCGCTTCCAACACGAATATCCTTTGTTGGCGATACAGGCAACGTTCCACTCACCCCTATTCCACCAAAAATTAGCTGCGCCGAAAGGCTTTGGGTAATGGCCGAATTATCGAATGAGATTATTAAACCGCCCAGCGATGGAAGGTTCAGTAGACGATTCAGCGTGTAGGGATTACCAAAAATATCTACAATAATCTTCTTCCTAAACGATAGGTCGAAAATGAAGTTAGAGGCCTGGTTGGATATCCCGTAATTCTTCGCAACTCTAGTATCGGCAGCGTGATAACCAACTATAATTAGGTTATACGAATCCAAGGCGGTAAGCAACGAATCGTAGGAGTTTAATGACGATTCGGGGTTAATGCTAAACGGCGTTACCGATGCGTACATCTCCAGCTGATTACGGAAAGCATCGCCTTTACCCTTACCAACCTCAATGTAAGCAATTTTAAGCGTATCGAGCCTTAGTATTGGGATTAGCCCGCTCCCATTCAAAAGCGTAATCCCCTGCTCAGCAACTCTTCGTTTTATAAGTTCGGAGGTTACGGTGTTTAAATCCGAATTCAGGTTCTTTAGCTCAATCGGTTTATAGGCCGAAAGTCCTGCGGCGTATTTTGCCTTAAGGATTTTTCTGCACTTGCGGTTTACCTCATCAACGGTAAAATTTCCTTTTGCCACCTCACCTACTATATAATCAATTGACTCCTTAATTTTCTCAGGACAGGTTAAAAAATCGTTACCCGCTTTATAGGAAAGCCAGTTCAAAATTGCTGGAGTGTGAAAATCGGCAACACCCTTCATATTCAGGGCATCAGTAAATATCAAACCTTTGAATTTCAGGCTATCACAAAGGAATCCTTTGATTACCGAAGATGATATGCTCGATGCCAGCGTTGTATCCTTCTCAAGCGCAGGAACACGTAGGTGTGCAATCATAACCGATGCAACACCCCCCTCGATAAGCTTTTTGAATGGGTATAGCTCAACGCTATCCAAACGAGCAAGATTGTGGTTTACTTTGGGCAGAGCCAGATGCGAATCGGCATCGGTATCGCCATGACCCGGAAAGTGCTTTGCACAGGCAATAATGCCATTATCCTGTAAACCCTTCACATACTCTATGCCATAATCGGCAACCATTTGCCTATTCTCGCCGAACGAACGGCTGCTTATCACTGGATTCAGCGGGTTATTGTTGATATCCACAACGGGTGCAAAGTTGATATGAATTCCCATCCTTTTAAGATGCTGCGCAATATCCGATGCTACCTCGTACACCAGATGCTGGTTTGAAGCTGCGCCAAGCATCATCTGGCGGGGGTAAGAGAAGGTGCTATCCAACCGCATACCCAGCCCCCACTCACCATCAATGGAAATAAGCATTGGAATTCGGGATAGGGATTGGTAGTAGTTGGTAAGCCTTGCCTCTCGAACGGGGCCACCCTGAAAGAAAATCAGACCACCAATCTTTTCGTTCTTAACCAGAGCCACTATCTCATCTATATGCTTCTGATCCTTATTGGAGTAAGCCGAAACCATAAACGACTGGGCAATCTTCTCCCTAAGCGTAAGCGATTTCATAAGCGAATCAACCCAAACGCTCTGCCTTAGAGTATCAACCTTTGGTAAAGCGGTTAATTGATTATTGGATGCTACAACCTGAGTCAAAGCAAAATGCAGAATAGCCAGTAGAACAAAAAGTCGATTAAGCTTCATGGGAATTCGAGTAATTACAGTACCTAAAAAATTGCCAAACAAATATAGCTTTCGGGTTTGAATAAAAAGTTTAATGGAGGGTTTTAGTGGAAATTTTTATATTTGATGTGAAACAAATATGTTTTTAAATTTAATGTATAACATTATCTTTAGGACATATATAATGAGTTGCAACTATAATTAAAGAATGGCATAATGAACAGAAATTATTCAAAATTAGATGGTTTTTTAAAAAACATAAAGAATGAACCATGGCCTAATGAATGGCCAGATGAAGCATTTAGGTTAATAAAGACAAATGCGACAAAAACTCAACTTCGATTGTTATCAGGACTAATTGGAAATAATGCAAGTGAAACAGAAATGCATAACTTTTTATTAACAAATCAAGTTTTATTTTCATTTGCATTATATTCATTTAGAACAGGACATCATGGAATTTGGGTGTATTCAAAGCAAGTAATTAAACCTAAAATTGAAGGAGTATCTAAAGGAATTATTCCTGATTTTATTGTTGGTGGAAAAAATTCTGATGGATTTCAATGGTGGATTATTGAGTTAAAAGGTGTAAATGATAATATTTTTACTTTAGATAGTAATAATGAACTATATTTTAGTTCTACTGTAAATAAAGGACTATGTCAACTGTTAGAATATATAAATTCATGCTCAGAAATTCAAGGTCATCTTAGAGATATATTTAAACTAAAAGATTTTAGAGAACCTAATGGATTGCTTATTGTAGGGAAGGAATCTGAACTTGAAAATGATGAAAGAAGACAGAAACTTAAAGGTGCATGGAATAGATTGAATACTACAAAGCTTGAAATTAGAACATATGATTGGTTATTAAGAAATTTTACAGAAAATGCAAAAGCCTTTCATTTACCTGATTAAATATTATTACGGTTGCCAACAGCCCCTGCTCGACATAGATTAGCGAAGCGTATCTACGTCGTAATTAAACAGCGGTCTTTGACCGCACAAATACCTTTAAAATAATCCTTGCTCATCAAAACTTAGGCGCAAGCCGTAACTTCATTGTAGCTGAAAGTACCAAACAAATCTAACTTTCGGTTTTGAATAAAAAGTTTAATGGAGGGTTTTAGTGAAAATTTTTTATATTTGGTAAAGATTACTTTACAATTAATATTAAATGTATAGCAGTAACCCCTTGCGCAAAGGTTGGGTTCAGCGGTCGGTGCCCAATAAAAAACATCGGGACAAGTTGTGCCGTCACCGAGTTTAAAAATAGATTACACCCCATTGGGGCTAGTTTAAAAAATTGCGGCAAACTAAGACAGGCAATTATTCTATACATTTATTACATAAAACTTGACTGTTTTTAGACTAAAATAATAAATGTGGAGTTCAGAAACCACATGAAAAACGGGGCGACACCGAAAAGCCTTACGAGTAGGAAAACTAAAAAAACCAAACCCAATGAACTGGTATTTACAAGTTTTAAAAAAGTATGCTGAATTCAACGGCAGAGCAAGAAGAAAAGAATATTGGATGTTTGCACTGTTTAACATCATTTTTTTAATTGTGGCTATGATTATCGACAATGTAGCTAAAACAACAATCGGTGAATTACCGTATGGATTATTCTATTTTGTTTATGCTTTTGCTGTTCTTATTCCTGGATTAGCAGTTGGAGTAAGAAGACTCCATGATGTTGGGAAAAGCGGCTGGATGATGTTTCTTATTTTCATTCCTATTATTGGTGGTATTTGGCTCTTGGTTCTATTCTGTATGGACGGAGTTATTGGACAAAATGAATATGGTGCAAACCCAAAAGAAATAGCATCTAACTAAAAGAAAACCAATCCATAATCGAGTAGATATCCAATAGGTTTTAGCCTATCGGGGATTGATATAAAATGCAGAAACAAGGGGTCAAACTTACACTCAATGTTTGATTCCTTGTTTCTGCATAAAAATATCTATCGGAAGAACTTACCAAATCTTAACTCGTAAACTATCAGGAAGCCATAAAGCATTACCCCCGTTCGTCCGAGGCTGTAAGCAAATAAGCCAAAAATGATTGGGTTCGTATAGCCTCAATTTAACGGGGGGGATTGGTGCAAAGAGCGATCTTATTCATGCTTAATCAACCACTGTACGCACAGTGATGTGAGAGGCTTTCCGATAGGCTTTTTGCCTATCGGCTGTCTACTTGATTACGTGCTGGCATTTTTTATAATTCGCTAATCAAATTATTCCACTTTTCTTTGTGTTCAAATTTCAAAGCTGTATCATTCTCAATTAGCTTAACGTAATTTTCAACAAATTCATAGGTATTATCAAGTAGTCTGAGATAGTATTTCAACGAATCCATAATCCCGTTAATAATTAACTGGCAACCATGAATATTTTTAATCCGTTGCACTTCAATTGAAATCCTTTCCATCTCATCCTGTAAGGGATATGGTGCTGTAGAAAGAATGTAGTATCTATTGACAGGTGTAGTTTGAAATTTTGAATATGCATCCTGAACCAATTGGAAAGAAATAGGAATTCCGTGTTTAACTTCAACGGCTTCAAATGAACGATTATGTTCATCAATCACCTCAATATCTCCAATCCTACCGCTTCGAGTATCGGCAGAGGTATGGCTTTCAATTGGTAACAGTTCTTTATTTTCAAATCTTTTCGCCTCTTTTATCAAGCATTGATAAACTGCATAAATGGCCAAAACTGGCAAACGAGAAGCTCCTTCGGCTTTGTATTTGGCATTGAAGTGAAAGTTTAACAAATCAAGAATCGATTTTATGGAAAGGTTTGTTGGTTTTGCCAAATCGATAGTCTGCTTATTCCTTTTTAATATTAGACCTTGCAATAGATACTGCAAATAAAATTCGCAACTTGCTCCATTTTGAACCTTATCCAAAATTCCAATAAATGCGATTTTTAACTCAACGGGCTTAATTGCTCCAGTATAGTTTTTATCGTAAGGAACTTTTTGCTCTAACGACCTTGTTAACCAACCACTTTCAGCCATTGCAGGAAAATGAGATGATTTAAGAAAAGGTGTTATAAAGCGAGTGTCAAAGGTTCTGCCAGAATAACCACCTTCGATACTGTTTTGATGTTTTCTAATGTCTTGGTCAGGATGCAATGCCTTATAAACTATACTGGTGATACAAACAGTTAAAATCCCTTTAGCTTGCTCCGAATACTGAAGAATTGTATCTAAAAGTTCCTTCTCGTTTTCTGTAATCTTTGAGGTTATAAAGTCATTTGAAGCTATAAGTTTAACTGATATATCAAACTGCTTTTTTAAAAATTCTTGTGGCTCCATAATTTACAGCAATTGTTCCTTTATTTGTTTTACTACTTCTTTAACCATAGGAACGCATACTGAATTTCCTATTTGTCTATAAAGCTCACTGGTGTTATTTATTTTAACAAAATTATCAGGAAAGCCCATTAATCTATAACATTCATTTATTGTAAGCTTTCTAACTTTTCCTTCATTATAAATCCAAAATCTACCAGAGGTTTCCTGTGAAGGTAAGGCTGGGTGCAATCCATCGGACGAATAAATACGATTAGGTTGTTTATGAACTCTTGATAAATGCTCAGTTCCTGGACGAACACCAGCTCCCCGTATTTTTTTATTTCTGTGCCCGATAAAAATCAAACCAGAATCCTGAACTTTATAATCCTCCAATATTGTGTATGGTTCGTTTAAATATTCAAACTCCACACCGCTTTCTAAAAATGGTTTTAAAATCGGCTTGGGTTGTACGACAATTTTGGAAAAATCAAATTTCTTTTTTTTGTTTCCAATTATTATTATCCGCTCTCTATTTTGAGGAACACCAAAATCGGAAGCATTTAGAACTTTCCATGAAATTATATATCCTAAATCCTCAAGATGCTTAATAATTGTTTTTAAAGTGTTTCCGCTATCATGATGTACTAAATGTTTGACGTTTTCCAAAAGCACAACTTTGGGTTCACGCTTTTTTATTATTTGAAGGACATTATGTATCAATGTACCACGGGTATCTTCAAATCCTTTCATTTTGCCAGAGATACTGAAAGGTTGGCAAGGAAATCCTGCGACTAAAATATCATGCTTAGGTACTACATTTAAATCCAACTGGGTAATATCACCAAAAGGAACCTCTCCAAAGTTTAGTTCGTATGATTTTTGTGCATAAAAATTGAATTCAGAGGTAAATACACACTTCCCTTTCAACTCTTGCATTGGGATACGAAAGCCGCCAATCCCAGCAAACAAATCAATAAATGTAAAGTCAATTTTCTCAGGTGGGGGGAATGGTATATCAAAATTTAAAGGTAAAACCTGTTGAATTTCAGGCTCAAAAACACAATTAAACTGCTCATTCAGCTCCGTATAGTATTTAATCGCAGGTTCTTTAAAGTGTTGGGAAACTCTATTCTTATGATTCTGTAAATAATGGGTAAGATAGGCAAGATTATTATTATCACCTCGCTCGATTTCCAGCTTAAAATTTTTCTTTACTGTTGAGTAATTCACCATTGTCTACGGCTTTCGCCAAAAATACTCAAAATACCCTTGTAGTTCATTTTAAAATTATTGAATTTATCAACAATGCCTAAAACTCCAATTGTGTATAGTTTTAGGCTTGCACGTAATGTTTCCGTGGTTGGAAATGTTGGGGAGTTAAAAACCCGTAATCTCGTCCCACGTTAAACTTTTACTAAAGTAACGTCAGTTCGATGTAAGAAACGATGTATTAATCTGGAGATCAATTGATTTATTTTATTTGAATCAATGGAGAAATGGAAGATACAAGCAAAAATCTAGCCTCTTTCTCTCCATTATTCCACTATTCCATCCATAAATATTGTATTTGTAAATAATTGTTTATTATATTGTTAACATGAATTCTTATATCGAACTCACGTTAAAGTACTAAAAACTTGCTTATCTGCGCATCAGCCCTATGGTTTGTAGCAGCTGTTGTACTTTCGTGCTTTTGTCACTTGAAATGTCAAACATTATAGGGATTTATACTGATTTTGAAATGAAAACAAAGGAATTGCGACTGATTTATGACTTCCGTCCATATAGGTGAATAAAAAATAAACGTGTTGAAAGTCAAGAAACTTTTGAAAAACATCTACCTTTTCTTTCGTTTCTTCATCCGTCACATAACCGCCAATAATTCTAGCGGTGCATGTTTCATTATTACATTTTTCGAATTGGACTCTTACTGGATTTCCTTTCTCTAGTTCTTTATTTCCAAACTTTATAAAGATACCGTTACTTTTACAAATATTGCTTGGTATAATAATTGAAATAAATTCTGGGCGCTGTTTTGATTTGTCTTTTGCAACAGTCATTGTGAGATATTCAATTGAATCTTTGCCGGTTCTTTGGTAAGGAACATCTAAAAACATTAGAGTTCCTCGTTCTGCTTTTTGAATGTCCCAAGTAAACATTTTTACCGCAGCATTGGCCATCGCTTTTATGCTATCTTGATTTTGTGAAAAAGCACTATCAACAAGCAATAGTGTCAAAATAATTACAAAAATTCTTTTCATTTGTTTAATATTCTTTTATGAGTCATCATAGCATGAAGCACAACGTTCCCGTGGCAAGGCCAGTTGGGGAGTTAACCGCAACTATCTCGTCCCACGCTAAAAACATACTAAAATAGTAAAAACATTTGTATCTGCATCATCCGCCCCAATTGGTTTTGCCACTTGTTAGCAATAGGGCATATTTATTTTCTGTATGTCTTTGAATTTATTGGAATGGTCAAGTACTTCGTTATTTGGAAATGTCCTTTGGGTTTATCTTTACATGTCCATTTCCATGAAGGCATCCCTAATATAATGCGTATAACTTCTCTGTCAACTCGTACACTTACCCCTTTAAGTATTTTAATATTGTCTATTTTCCCCTTTTCATTCACGGTAATATTAACTTCTACTTTTCCGTAATTTGCATTATCCCCCTTTGTTAACATAAACCCTTTCTGTACATATTCTATCATTGCATCTTCTCCACCCTCATAGTTGAGACACAAAACAGAATTATCAAGAACTTCAATGCTATCTTTGTCGATTTGACTCGTAGTATTCTTTTCGTTTCTGGTCTTCAATGAATCATTAAGAATCTGTTGATTTTTTTTATTTGTATCTTGACAAATTCCTTGAAAGAAATTCAGCAAAATAATTATTATAAACAGACAATATTTCATGCGATATAAAGGTTACATTCCAGTCTTCATGCCTTATTGCTAACTCATTTATATGTCTAATTTTCCCAAACCTATGCATCCAATTTGGATATATAGGTCTGGTTTTTGACATACTTACACAAATGTATCAATAATTATAAACCCTCAAACGGCTATTTGATTCTTTGAAGGTATGCTGGCAAGGAGTACAGATAATTACCTAAATTTTCCAAATTTCAATCTTTCAATCCAAAATATAATGTAACGTGTGTTAGATATAAGAAATGTGATAATGGAAGGTTGGAATGATGGAACTGGAGCAAAGCGGAACTCGACGAGGTCAATAATGGATAACAGGAGATTAGATTTTTACTTCTTTCTTCCATTTTTGACTTCATCGAACTCGTAAACTCGATTCCATTATTCCAGCACTCCATTGTTTCAAATAAAACAAATTGATTGTTATATAGATTAATACGTTGTTTCTTAATATCAAACTGATGTTACTGTAGTGTATTTGCCATTGAGTAATCATCATAACGATTGCCTTTTACAAGTTCGTATAATTTATCCAACTTACTGATTTCGTCGTTACTCAGTTTAATTTTAAGAGCATCCAAGTTTTCAATCAAATATTTTTCTCTTTTTGTGCCGGGAATAGGAATAATATCTTCCCCTTTTGCAAGAATCCAAGCAAGAGCAATTTGGGAGGCTTTTGCATTTTTTGATTTTGCAATTTCTTCAATCTCAGCAACTATCTTTTTATTTGATTGAAAATTTTCTGCTTCCATTCTTGGTAAGTAGTATCTGTAATCATTGGTGTCTTCAATTTTATTGAATTTTCCGGTTAAGACTCCTCTGCCAAGCGGACTGTAGGCAACGGTAGATACGCCCAATTCACGGCATTCTTTCATATTTGCTTCTTCAACGTCTCTTGTCCAGATTGAATATTCCG
Organism: Bacteroidales bacterium; assembly: GCA_013376985.1. Classification (GTDB taxonomy): domain Bacteria; phylum Bacteroidota; class Bacteroidia; order Bacteroidales; family Tenuifilaceae; genus UBA8529. The sequence goes on along the minus strand of JACABB010000009.1, from coordinate 99,586 downwards.
ATTGTACAGCAGAAATGGGATGAATAGCGTATGCTCTTTTAAGCGTTTCGCCTTTTACCTCGGAGAGTCCAAGATATCTGACTTTCCCTTCTTTAACAAGCTTGGCCATTGCACCCACTGTTTCTTCGATTGGTACTTCGGGATCAACCCTGTGGTAGTAATACAAGTCTATGGTATCGATTCCCAACCGTTTTAAGCTGGCTTCGCAGGCTTTTTTAACATATTCTGGTTTGCCATTTATGCCTAAAAATTCACCGTTTGACCCACGTACATTTGCAAATTTGGTTGCAAGGGTAATTTTGCCAAATTTGCCTTTTAGTGCTTTGCCTAGCAATTCTTCATTGTGCCCGCTTCCATACATATCGGCTGTATCGAAGAAATCAATACCAAGCTCAATTGCCTTATGGATTGTACTGATTGATTGCTTTTCATCGGTTTCCCCGTAAAATTCGGACATTCCCATTGTTCCTAAACCGATTGGGAAAACATGCAAATTGCTGTTTCCGATTTTTCTTTTTTTCATTGACGATACTATAATAAAAAAGATATTTATGTAGTTAAAAAATCCGTAATCCTGACTAGGATTACGGAGTACAGAATTATTTACTTCTCATTTCCTTTAAGGTTTTACCCCCGATACCAATATTTTCTGATGGATATTCCTGTACATAAACAAAAAAGTACTCGGCTGGGTAACCTGTTATTTTAACAGCTTCTTTTGTTAAACTTTCAACCAATTGTTTCTTTTTTTCTTCACTGGTTTGATCTATTGCAATTGTAATTACTGGCATAATGACCTCCTTTTTAAAGTTTTATATTTGTATTGTTTGTATTTCGATATTTAATTTATTTGAGAACTGGAGCCGCTTCCATCGGGTTAAGACCACTTGCAGCCCAAGCAATTGCTCGATTTTGGTTAAGCAGGTTTAAACGCTCCATTTCGCTATCGGGGATTTCAAAATTGAATACATTTAAATTTTCCCTAATACGTTCAGGTTTGCTGCTCTTTGTTAATACGCAGTAGCCGTGCTGCAATCCCCATCTCAAAAGCAATTTGGCTTCTGAAACCTTAAGTTTGGCTGCGATTTCTTTGATTACCACCTGGCATTCTTTTTTTATCTCGGCAAGAACTTCACCTCCTTGTCCTTCTTCAACTCGCCAAGTTGAAAGGGGAGCAAGTGAGCTGTATGCAATGGGTGCGATTGAATTCTGCTTCATGTATTTGGTCAAATCAATCTGGCTACAGATTGGATGAAATTCAACCTGATTTGCTTCGGGTTTAGCTAGGCCTGCATCCAGAATCTCTTTAATTCTCTCTTCATTGTAGTTCGACACGCCAATATGCTTTGTTAGTCCTTGTTTTTTTAGCTCCATCAAAGCACTCCACTGTTCCAGCCTCAGCTCCGATAGCGGGGCATGTATAAGGTAAAGGTCAACGTAGTTTAGCTGTAGCTGTTGTAGTTGAGTTTTCAGCGTTTCAATGGTTTTTTCATAGGTTTTTTCGGGTGTTCCCCACTGTTTGAATCCGGGAAAAAGTTTAGTGGTTATAAAAATTTCATCCCTTGAAGCACCAGAAGCTTTTATCCCTTTACCAGTGCCTTTTTCGTTTTGATAGCCTTCAGCTGAGTCAATATGCCTAAATCCAGCTTTTAATGCCTCACTTACGCAGAGTTCAGCTTGTTCAGCGGATAATTGGTAGGTACCAAATCCTACTAAGGGCATTCCTATTACATTGCGCGTTGATTTTGATATTTCGATCATCTGTTTTTCCATTGTTTTGTATTTTAAAGTTTATGATACAAAGGTGAGTGATAAAGGACTTTATAATACAACCTCAATCAAACAAGAAATGACCAATTTCAAAGATTCATTTATAATTTATTCGATTTTCTATATGTGTTTGGAGAAAGTTGGGTATGTTTTTTAAAAAACCGGCTAAAGTGGGTAGGCTCGCTAAAGCCTAATTTATAGGCTATTTCCTTTGAGGAGTATGAGGAGCTCATTAAAAGAATTTTGGCGGCGGAAAGGGTTCGCTTAGATATCCAATCATTTACCGTTCTACCTGTTTTACTTTTTATTACCGAGTTCAGGTAATTAGGATGTAGATTCAATTTTTCGGCAAAATACTGAACTTGTAATTTGCTATCGTTTTGCTCCCTTTCCATAACTTTCTTGAACTCAGATTCCAAAAGTTGTTTGAACGATTTAACAATTTGAGAATTCCTGTTACCTTCTTCTATGGGATTGTAATTCGACCAAAATTTCTCTTTTATTTTTAAAAGCAATACCAAAAATAGATTTCCCAGAATTTTGTTTTTGTATTCAGAGTTCTTGTTGAATTCGTTTAACATTTGTTTATAGAGAATTGTGAATTCTTCAAAATTATTTTGATGCAGCTTTTCAGGCGGGACAATTTCGGCTAATAGGAAGGGAAATTCAGCGTATATCTCCGAATGTACATACTCTCGGAGAAAGGTTTCAGTTAGGGTTATTATATAAGCATCTTTTGATTCATCCAGTTCGTATGATTTAATATGGCCCGGATTCGTAAAGTAAATAGTTCTGGAATCGAAAGGGAATTTGTTATCATCTAGATAATAAACTCCCGAACCGTCTATTGTTAAAATGAAGGAGAAGTAGTCTGCCTTTAAAATGGGTGATTTAAAGGGAATTTGGGGATGAATATTGGGTATACTAAGAATGGTAAAATCTATTTCATTCTCAAAATCCAAGTTGAGGGTTTTATATAGATCTGATATTTTATGATGAACTATTATTTCCATATTTTATAGCTAATTAACGGTTTGCGTATTTGTAGTGCTTGGGAGTTTACCTTCGGTGAACTCGCAAAAAACGCTCGGTTGAAACGTTTCATCGTCCCACGATAGTAAAGCTACCAAAAAGCGTTAAGAACTCCAAATGCGTCATCAGCCCAAATACAATAAATACGCTGTTAGCACCCGATTTTTATTCTAGCATCATATTACCATTTGCGTCTTTCTTCGGACCAAAAAGTCCATAATTCGGAAACATTTTTCTTCCAAGATAGAAAGATAATAATGCTATCACTAATCCAATTGCAACGTCGATTAGAATTCCTTTTCCATAAACGTCAAAGTTGGAAAGAAGCTTCAATATACCCGCTAATGTTAGAATTCCTAAAATATTATAAATATAACCTTTGAATTTTGAGACTTCAATGGTGAAAAAGATATTAACTAATGAGAAAATAAAAACAAAAGGAATCAAAAATATTGAGATACTTGATAATAATACTATTCCAACAATTGTCTTTGCAGCAATTGACAATAAAAGCAATAGAAGTAAAATGTTATTTAATATTTTATACTTATCAATCGTCTTTTGGTCGGGTGTCGAGGCTATAAATATACTCAATGACTTTCTATCAAAATATTGTTCGGAAAGTTCTTCCAATATTTCTTGTCTAGTCTTTCCCTCTGAAAGTCTTAGTTTCAATGTTTTCAATACCTCTTTTCTGTCAATACTCTTTTTGCTCATGTCGTCTCTTTTAAATTGGATGCTAACTCGTTTATATGTGAGTTTTTCCAAACCTATACGCCCGAATTAGATGTATAGGTTTGGTTTTTGACATCCTTATACAAATATATCAATAATTATAAGCCCTCAAGTTATTAATTGATTCCTTAAAAGAATGATTGAAAAAAATTCTATAATCACCTTAGCCAAAATAAATTCCTTCCCATTAAATTGAGGCTATAAAAAAAACAAAAATCATTGGGTTCAATGCAGGTTAGCAAAGCATACATGTGTCGTTCTATTGTAGCAGGCTGCGCCTGAGCTCAAAACCAGCAGAACTATTAACCATTGTAAAAGCAATCAATATTTGTAAATTCGTGTTAGAAACCACAAAAATGTTTACGGGATAATACTCCGGGCACAGTCTAAGCCTAACGAAGGGAATTCTCCAACAATAATTGCTCTCTCTATTTTCTTTTATTCTATTTTTTAGTACTATTTGAATTGCAGCCACACTGAACTGAGGAGTGTTTCATGGCTGGTTCTACTATGCGAACAAAGAATATTGCAGCTAGCGCACCTCCAACAATGGGAGCTAGGATATATACAAAGAAGAAGCCGCCAACATGGTCGGGGAAAGCAGCATTTCCCCAACCGAATAGCCAAGCAACCATGCGTGGGCTAAAATCTCGGGCAGGGTTAAGTCCAGCTTGGGTTAACGGAGCAATTAGGCAAATAATTGATGTTACGGTTAAGCCGATAAACATCGGGGCTAAAGCGTTATCGGGGCGACCAATATTGCAGCCTTCGGTGAGCGCAAATATCATCAGGAGAAGTAGGAACGTTCCGAATGCTTCTGCACCAATGGCAAGGGGTAGTGAGACCACTGCGGAACTCCCTGAGTTGGTGTAGTACTCGCCGAACATCTTTGCTGTGGCAACTGATTCGGGTACTCCCCTTACGATGCCATGTATACTTTCGTAAGCCGAAATGGATGGTGAGAATAGAAGGTAAATGGCTAATCCTGCTAGGAATGCTCCAACGAATTGACCGAGTAGATATGCTGGTAGTTTACGGTAATCCATTCGCTTGCTGATGACCATGCTCAAGCTAACGGCAGGATTGAGGTGAGCGCAGGACATGTGTCGTGTTAGGTAGATGGCGAGGGTAACACCAATGCCCCAAGCCAATGCAATTTGCATAAGCCCTTGGTGTGCGCCGAATAGGACAGATACTGCAACCGAACCGCAACCGAATAGAACCAGTAGGAATGTTCCAAGCGTTTCGCCAATGAATTCCTTTTTAAATCTCATATTCTATCAATAATTAACGTGAGTTCAACATAAGAAACAATGTATTAACCTACATATCAACCAATTTATTCTATTTGAATCAATGGAAAATTGGAAGAATGGAAAACTGGAAGAAATAAGTAAGAATCTATCCTCTTGCCTTCCATTATTGGCTCCGCCGAACTTCGTTTCCATTATTCCACCATTCCATCCAAAGATATTGTATTTGTAAATAATTGTTTATTATATTGTTAATATAACTTCTTATTTCGAGCTCACGTTTTTTATATATCACTAAAATGTTAATCATAAGATTTACAAACGTAGTAAAAGTTTAAACCATTACTATATATCAGGTCAAAGGAAGAAAAACCATGAATGTGCCAATTTGTTCGTAGTTTTACGTAAAATTAGGTTGATAAAATTATTGCTTTATGAATATCATTGTTCTAGGAACTGGTTGTGCCAAGTGCAAAACGTTGGAGCAGCTGACCCGCAAAGTGGTGGCCGATTTGAATATTAATGCTGTTGTTACCAAGGAGGAAGATATAACCAAGATTATTAGCTATGGTATTCCTCGAACCCCTGGTATTGTTGTTGATGGGCATATTGTGGTTAGCGGTAGGGTTCCTTCAGAAAGTGAGCTAAAACAGATACTAACAAAACTTTAAAAAGAAGATGAAAAACTATTTTTCAGCTATAGCAATTGCAATATGCTTTTTAAGCATTGTAGGTTGCATTAACAGTAACCCTTCTGATAAGGGAAAGCAATCAGTACAACAAGTTGCTAATTCGGCTGAAAAGGTTCAAATTCTCTACTTTCATGGAAATAGGCGTTGTCCCACTTGTTTAGGTGTTGGAGATTTATCAGAAAAGCTATATCAGAGAAAGTATAAGGGAAATTCAACGGTAAGCTATTCCGATATTAATATCGATAGGGATGAGAACCAGGCTATAACCAAAAAGTATCAGGTATCGGGTTCTTCCTTGATAATTGATGTGAAGGGTAAGCCCAACGACATTACTTTTGAAGCCTTTAAGTTTGCTCTAACAGAGCCTGATTCGCTTATCAATTTAATTACCAATGTGGTTGAAACAGGTTTAAAGAAGTAGTTTATGGATTGGATTCACCATCTTTTAAGTGGTAGCCATCTACCAATTTTATCGGCATTTCTTCTAGGTATTTTAACGTCAATAAGCCCTTGCCCTTTGGCAACCAATATTACTGCAATAGCATTTATCAGCAAGGATATTGAGAATAGAAAGCGAGTTTTTTATAATGGTTTGACCTATATGCTTGGTGGGGCGATTAGCTATTCCGCTATCGGGATTCTCTTTTATTTAGGAGCGAATAAGTTTCTGATTGCAAGTTTTCTTCAACGGTATGGGGGGAGAATTATTGGCCCATTACTTATAGTTATTGGGCTTTTCATGTTCGATTTTATTAAGATTAATCTACCATTTTCGGAGAAACTTTCAGATAGGGTTAGTGAAAGTTATCGGAGTAAAGGTTTCTGGCGAGCTCTTCTATTGGGATTTGTCTTTGCTCTTGCCTTTTGTCCGTACACAGGTGTGCTTTACTTCGGAATGCTTATCCCGATGACCATTTCAAGCGCATCGGGGCTTTACCTGCCAGTTATTTTTGCAATAGGGACTAGTTTACCCGTGGTTATTATTGCTTACCTGATAGCCTACACCTTGTCGGGTGTCGGGAGTTTTTATAATAGAATAAAAGTTTTTGAATTTTGGGTTAGAAGGGTATTTGCAATGGTATTTATTGCGACTGGGGTTTACTATATTTTTCAGTTTGTTTAGAAGATATTTTCTTTGATTCTGATTTTTTGCTGCGGTTGGTGCTGATTTAAAGCCAACTATTGAGGTGTTTAAAACGGCAAACCTTTTATTGCTTGATGGCTGTTCAGTTGATTGCGGTAAAAAGATTTTGGACAAGGCTGGGATTACAAATTATCAATACTTGCGATTAACTGTAAAAGGGCAAACACCTGTTACCGATGAGGTAATTAAAGCGGTTTACGAAAAGGCCGAAGTGCTTTAGAAAGTATTGTTTTTATGGAGTTTCGCATTAGGAGAGGGATTTGTGCTTCTGCTTGTATTATTTTATAATTGATAAATGAAGTTAGGCGATTCTAATATTGAGTATTATAAAAGCAAAGTTCATAATAGTAGAAATGTTGAGGTTGGAGTCTTATTTTAAAAGGTTCAATCTGCTTTGTCTTTCTTGCTTTCCTCTTTAACAATGCTTTTCAGCATTCCTCTAAAAATAAAGTAATGTAGAGGCAGTGCCGAATACCAATATAATCTACCCAATAAACCTAACGGCCTGAATGTGGCTGTTTGAGTCAATAAATTATTTTCATTAATTCTAAATTCTAACCATGCTTCGCCAGGCAACTTCATTTCGGCAAACAGAAGCAACCGTTTTTCTTCTTTATTGGCAATAAGTACTCTCCAAAAATCTAATGCATCTCCTTTTTGAATATTGATGTCGCTTTTTCTTCCTCTTCTCATGCCTACACCACCTACTAATTGATCAAGAATTCCCCTTATTTTCCAAAGCCAATTGCCATAATACCATCCATTCTTACCCCCAATTCTCCATATTTTGTCGAGTACAAAGTTAACGTCACTAATTTGAGCCTTTTTAACATCTTTAAAACATCCATTATTAGGTACTTCAATGTAGTGTGAAAATCCTTGCTTGAAAATATCACTTGATTGAGCATCTTTCCAACTCGATAATACCTGATTTTGTTCCGTGGTGTCAAAAGCCAATTCTATTGATGTATCATAATCAATTAAGGAAATGCCCAATAGCAATGCTAAATTATTAGGTTTACAAATTACTTCAATTTTCATGCTGTTTACTAAATTCTTAGCCAACGAGTATGATGTAGCAGTAACAAAATATAACCAATAAGATGAAATTTTTGGTGTCATTACCGGTACAATGATAATCCGTCTTTTGAGCCCTCTCATTTTTGCAAAATGCAACAACATTTCTTTATAGCTTAGTATATCGGAACCTCCAATATCATAATTTTTATGGTAAGTTTCAGTAATACCTATTACCCCATTTAAGTATTCCACAACATTTCGAATTGCTATTGGTTGGCATTTTGTATTAAGCCATTTTGGAGTAATCATAACAGGTAATTTTTCCACTAAATCGCGGATAATTTCAAATGATGCGCTACCTGATCCCACTATTATGCCAGCTCTTAAAGTTGTAAGGGCAAAAGTTGATTGAGATAATATAACTTCTACATTTTTACGGGATGTCAAATGCTTTGAAAGCTCTTTTTCATTTACAATTCCGCTTAAATATATTACCTGTTTAGCAGTAGTTTGTTGAATTCTATCCTTGAAATTAGTAGCGCAAAGCTGCTCCTTCTCCTCAAAGTCACCTGAACTTGAGGACATAGAATGAATAAGATAGAATGCTACATCGATATCATTAGGAATATTTTGCAATGAATCTTTTTGTAGAAAATCAACCTCAATAATTGTAATGCTTTTTGAGTATTTATTGTTAAATCTGTTTCTATCTCTAACGCAACAAACAACCTCATGCCCATTTTGTAATAGAACAGGTAACAACCTTTGTGCAATATAACCGGATACTCCGGTAAGAAGTATTTTCAATGATAAATAGATCAGTTATTTGTGTCTTTCTCTAGCATTAACGTTTTCAAGGTAAGGAATGTTTAAGTTATAGTTCAAAATGAATTCCAATCGTTAACCAAGGAGGTTTAGCAAAGTTAATCTATGCGTTAAATACCGTAATCGATTATTTCTAGTTTTTACTGGCTTTATCAACATGAATTGGTACTGTAAATTTAAAAGTGCTGCCTTTACCTAATTCGCTTTCTACCCATATTTTTCCACCATTTTTTGTTACAAAATCTTGACAGAGCAATAGACCTAAGCCTGTTCCAATCTCATTAGCAGTTCCTTTGGATGTATGTGTTTGCGAAATTTTAAATAAATTGTTTTGCGTTTCTGGCGATATTCCAATGCCATTATCGGAAACTGAAATTGTAATATCTAATTCAACTTTTTGTGCATTAATGGTGATTTGGCCTCCTTTATTTGTAAATTTTATTGCATTTGAAATTAAGTTTCTCAATATGGTTTTAAGCATATTGGGATCGGCAAAAACGGTTAGGTTTTCTTCTCCAAAGTAGTCAATTGCTATAGTTTTTGAATTAGCTAATGATCTAAGGGTTTCAAGAGTATTGGAGCAAATGGTTTTAATATTCAAAATTTGTGGTTCGAATGGTAATTTGCCCGATTCTGAGTTTACCCACATTAAAATACCATCAAGTAAATTGTATGCGCTTTGTGCTGAATTATTAATAATGTTTATTTGCTTTTCGATATCATTAATGTCATACAAATGAATATTCTCATTTAATAATCCTAAATAACCCAGTATGGAGTTAAATGGGCCCTTTAAATCGTGGGCAAGAATTGACATGAAGAGATCTTTATCCGCATTTAGCTTTTCTAACTCGTTATTCTTCTGGTTAATAATTAATTCGTTCTGTTTTATTTCTGTGATATCATAGCAGGAGCCAATATATCCTAGGAATGAATTATCCAAATCGTAAAATGGTCGTCCAAAATCTCTTATCCAACGATATTCCCCAAATTTGTTTTTCATTCTATATTCCATCAAAAAGGATTCTCTTTTATCAAATGCAGCCATATATGTTTGCAAACAAAAATCGAAATCATCGGGATGCACACCTTCTGCCCAACCATTTCCAAATTCTTGTTCCATTGTTCTGCCTGTGAATTCAAGCCAGGTTCTATTGAAATAATCGCACAATTTATCTAACCTAGCACGCCAAATTAAAGCAGGAAAGTCCTCAAATATTTTCAGATACAGCTCTTTTGCTTTATTAATCTCAATATTCTGTACTCTCAGAATCGAGTTTTCATTCTCAAGTTCTTTTATTCTTTCTGTCAGGTAATTTAAGTCGCTTTTCATGGCTAATATTCTTAAAATTACAAGAGTAATGTTTTAATGGTTTGGAGTGTGTTAGGGAATTGCCTGTGGAGAGCTGGTAAACGATGTTTTATTGTGCTCATATACCGTTAATGTATATTGCATAAAATCAATGCTTTGATTTTCTAACATGTTCTATTTTTTAAACTAAATGCTTACTTACGCTGAATATGAGCATTTAATTAAAACAAAAAAACTTGTATAAAGTTAACTCTAAATAGTGCTTTTAGGTTGAAATGTTTCATAATTTTTTAATCACATCTAATAAGATTATTAAAGTTACTCGCTTATCTGATAGAGTAGTGGGTAGCTGACAAGGAAGTTCAGCAAAGGCGATTTTGAGTATTATGTGGGCCAAAAGAAAAGTTGAGGCATAAGCCTCAACTTTTCCTTTAACATTTAGACATTTGGTATAACTGTTGGTCGAACTAACTTATAAAGTACATTAAATTGTTTGTTGATGCTTTAGAATTTGATTAGTATTTGGTAATTTGATAGTATTACTCCAGCTGCTCATTGGCAAGGTGAATTTAAATTCACTTCCCTTTCCTTCTTCGCTTGTAACAAAAATTGTTCCCCCGTGTTTTTCAACAAACTCATCGCAAAGATGTAGTCCCAATCCTGTACTGAATTCACCATCGGTGCGTAGCCTGCTGGTGTTTACGTCAAGTCGGAATAGATTTTCAATCATCTCAGGGTTCATACCAATTCCTGTATCTTTTACGGAAACTTCAATCATACTCTTTTCAACCTGTTTAGCACTAATGGTTACTTTACCTTTTTGAGGTGTAAATTTTAAAGCATTTGAAATTAGGTTTCTCAGTATTGTGCTAATCATGGCTTTATCAGCGTAAACCGGTTCAGTTGTATTTACGTTCTTGGTTATGGTTATTGATTTTTGACCTGAAACATCATTGAAAAAAAATGTGATTTCATTGATGAGGTCATTCATATCGAAACGCTCAGGATTAAAATTCATTCTGCCGGTTTGTGATTGAGACCATTCCATCAGGTTTTTCAGCAATTCCATCGCATTATGAGATGACTGTACTATGATTTTGGAATAATCTTCGATTTCATCAAAGTTTCTTTCTATAACCTGCCTGGCAAGAATTTGGCTAAAGCTAACAATAGCATTGAAGTGACTTTTTAAGTCGTGAGCAATAATGGAGAAGAATTTGTCTTTTTCGGCATTGATTTTCGAAAGCTCTTCGTTTATTAATTTGATTTCTGTTTCTGCTTGTTTTAATTCAGTAATATCTACAAGAATACCCCTTATCCCTGCTTGTTTTCCGTTTCTTTGGATGGTAGAACTGTAAACTAAAATGGGAAACTTTGTACCATCCTTTTTCAAACCCGTATATTCATGATCTTCAAATTGTTTTCCTTCAAGTTTTCCAAAGAAATTTTCTAGGATTCTTTGCCTATCTTCGGAGGCTATCAATGCAAGTATATTTAGCCCTTTTTCCAAGTCTTTTTGGTTATATCCAAAAAGATCTCTACCAGCATGGTTTGTGTATGTAAAATTTGCATCTAAGTCTGTTTCCCATATTGGTTGGGGTATTAGTTCTGCTAGATTTTTGAACTGCTCTTCGCTCTCTTGTAGTTTTTTCTCAACCAGTTTTCGTTCGGTGATATCATTGTAAAGCGATAGAATTCCTCGTTGCCCGTTTGGCAACATAACGGCTTTTTCTCTTAATGAAAAGTCGCAAAATGTACCATCTTTTCTTCGATTTACAACTTCTTTTGCTAGGGTTTCCCCAGCAAGAATCCGCTTAATATTTTCGTCGACCACGTAGCTATCATCAGGTGAAACGAATATTCGCACATCGCTTCCAACAAGTTCTTCCTGAGAGTATAGCGTGTGTTTTGTGATTATATCATTAGCTTCGAGTATAATTCCGTTTTCATCTAGCAAGATAATTCCAGTTGGAGATGTTTCAAAGAGGGTTCGATAGCGTTGTTCACTCTCTTTGATTTTTTCCTCAAATTGCTTACGCTCCGTAATATCAAGCATAAACCCTCGTATTCCGACAACCTCGTGATTTTGAATTATTGGGGCAGAAAATGCTATTGCATGGAATGAGCTACCATCCCTGCACAACGGCTTAAATTCGGTATACTCGTTGGTTGTTTTTTCAATTCTTTTTTGCAATTGAGCCATGACTCGTTTCCTGTCTTCTGGAACAATCAAGTTAATGATATTAATCCCCTTTGCTAAATCATCCTCTAAATAACCAAGTTTTTTATACCCTTTTTCATTTGTATAGGTAACTTTCCCTTGTATGTTGCATTCAAAAATAACTTCAGGAAATATTTCAGCTAATTGCTTAAATCGTTCTTCGCTCTTAAGCAATGCTTCTTCCGCTCGTTTGCGCTCGGTAATATCGTTGTAAACTGATAGAATTCCACGTTGACCGTTTGGTAATAAGATGGACTTCTCCCTTAATAATAAATTGCAAATTGTACCATCTTTCTTTCGATTTAAGACTTCTTGCTCCAGAGTTTCTCCGGCAAGAATTTTTTTTATACTTACTATAGCATCGTGATCTAAATCAGGTGGAACAAACATTCGCACATTGCTTCCTATCAACTCCTCCTGAGTGTAAAGTGTTATTTTTGAGATTATATCATTGGCTTCAAGTATAATTCCGTTTTCATCTAACAATGTTATTCCAGTGGGTGAAGTTTCGAAGAGAGTTCGATAACGTAGTTCACTCTCCTTAAGTTTTTCCTCAAAATGCTTATGTTCAGTGATGTCAATAAGAACACCATCTGTAGAAACCAGTTTTCCATTTATGTAAATCGGTGTCCAGCGATCCTGTAAACATTTGTAAGTTCCATCCTTGCAAAGCCACCATGTTTCATTTTTGAAATCGGTATCTAATTTAAATTCCGTTAAATAGCTAAGAAAACCATCCCACTCCTTGAACTTTTCTTCAGTTACAACCTTGGCTAAAAATGCTTGCCTTCCACCCATCTCCTTGATGTCTTTGAGCGAGTAACCAGTAATTCTTTCGAAAGTAGGGCTTAGGTAATTGAATTCTTTTGTTTCAACATCAACGCTGTAAACTACATCTCTGATATTTGTAATCAAGAGCCTAAACATCTCTTCGCTTTTCTGCAATGCTTCTTCGGCATGCTTGCTCTCGGTGATATCATTGGAAACCGATAAAATTCCTCGTTGTCCGTTTGGTAATATAATAGCCTTCTCTCTTAATGATAAGTAACAAAATGTACCATCCTTCCTTCTATTTCTGATTTCTTGCTCCAGAGTTTCCCCAGCAAGAATCCGCTTGATACTTTCTTCGGCATTATTGTCTAAATCTGATGGAACTAACATTCGAACATTGCTTCCAATCAGCTCTTCTTGGGTATAAAGTGTTATTTTTGAGAATACATCATTAGTTTCGAGTATAACCCCATTTTCATCTAATAACATAATTCCAGTGGGCGAAGTCTCAAATAGAATTCGATAGCGTTTCTCACTCTCTTTGATTTTTTCCTCAAATTGTTTCCGTTCAGTGATATCTATAAGTACACCATCCGTAGAAACCAATTTCCCATTTATGTAAATTGGTATCCAGTGATCCTGCAAACATCTATAAGATCCATCCTTACAAAGCCACCATGTTTCATGTGTAAAATCAGTATCTGAATGAAATTCACTCAATTGCATAAGAATATTATCCCATTCCGTGACCTTTTCTTCAGTAACAACTTTGGCTAAAAAGGCTTGCCTCCCACCCATCTCTCTGATATCTTTGAGCGAATAGCCAGTAATTCTTTCGAAAGTAGGGCTCAGGTAATTGAATTCTTTTGTTTCAACATCAACGCTGTAAACCACATCTCTGATATTCGTAATCAAAAGCCTAAACATTTGTTCGCTTTCTCGCAATGCCTCTTCCGTCTGTTTGAGCTCATTGATATCGGTATCGTAAGCTTCTTTTAAGATATTGTATTTCTGTTGTAACTCCTGTAACTCATTTATTAGCTCTTCTTTATTTTTATCCTGATAGTTCATATTTTATTTCAAATTTTTAATCTCCCGTGCGCTAAAACTAATTACACAGACTGTTGTGCTAAGTTTAAAGTAGCCTTATTATCCTTTATTTTATAATCATTGGATATCGGTTAAGGTTTATATTAATGATACAACATTTTTGTTTGTTCAAGTTTATTCAATCCTATTACGGTTAGACTTGCCTTTTTGTTTGCAGTTAAGTATTTTTTATTGCTATTTTTTATACGGATTGATTTCCTTGAATTTCTTTGAATCGGTTGCAAATCCGTACTAGATAAGCAAAATATTCAGAGTAGAAAAGCTGAGAACTTCAACTTAACAGGGAATAGGATTAAATTCCAATAATCAACAAATAATATTGTATTAATTTATTCATAAATTGTTGTATTTTATTGATAATAAAATAGTATTATAATTAATAGCCTTTATATTATGATAATAACGTAAATATAATATTGAAGGGCATTTAAAAGTAGAAGAATATTTATTACTGGATAATAGAAAAATAATTATGTTTCAAATTATTTTTTTGTACACCTATTTAGAAATACATTCTTTGGCGTTTTGAATTTCTGAACTCTTTTAGTTTCCGAGCCTTTTGCTAGTTGGTTAACTTTTTACGGAATATAGCACTATATTAAAAGATAGAAAAATTCCAATAAAATCTTGTATTAAAGATCTTGTTCAAACCTAAGATTTTTGCTAATTGAGTGCATTGATCTTATATTAAATGCCCAGGAACATCTTTTTTACCTTTTGAAAGCCGTTCTTTTTTCTTTTCAACAATATTATCGGCAATAGTCTTTATTTCATCAATTATCCAATCATACGTTATTGAACCTTCTGTATAATCAGCAACACCAATCATATTCACTCTTTGACTTTCTAATAGTAATTTTACTTGTTTAAATGATTGCGAATTCAAGGGTTGATAAACAGCAAAAGTTCTACCACCTCTTTGTTTTACAAGTGAAAAGGCAGGGATATCACTGGGACCATCAGCAATATAAATCATATTTCCAAAAGGAATCCTTCTATCATCTTCAGGCATTCTTTGATTTACACTTATTTGATCCGGATGTACATTGACCCCTTTATTGATTTCGAATATTGCTTTTGTTTTTGTGGTATTATCAATAGTTGTTGCTATACTAATAATCTCTTTTTGGGTATTAATATCAAGATTTAATTTACCATTACCAACAGGTTTGTAAGGAGTATCAATAAATTCGCATCCCCAAATTCCGTCAACATAGTCTGCAATTAAACTACCTTTTATCATTTCAGTTAAACCAGTGCTTACAATGTAATGTTCTACTTTTATCTCATAATTTTGGTATTCAGGATCTAATTCTATCTTCTCTTTAATTCGTATAAAAAAATCAGGAATCCCTTTGCAAAATTTAATTTCCTTACCTAAATCCCTCAGTATTTGATTATTTAAACCTTTCATTTTGTCACTTTGTACATAAGAAATGAGATGGTTTAAGTAGCAAGTGTCAGGGTTAACATAAATGCCAATATTGTTATATAAGTTTGTTAATTGATTACTTTCCTGCCAAAATAGTACATCATCAACATCGTATTTTTTAAATAGAGGTTCTTGCATATAGTTTGGAATAAGAGTCTTATCAAAATCCCAAATAACAGCAATAATGTCCTGATTCAAATTAATTGCCATAGCTTAATAATTATTTATTTATCTTATATTTTATCCTACTTATTTCGAAAAAATTACGGTTTACACCTAGGCTTAAACGAGCAAGGGTTTTAAATTTGTTCTTTATGTTATTCTAGTTCATCATGATGCAAATATGGCAAATTTTCATAGAAAGTGACTGCTGTTTAACCTTAATATGAATGGGGTGGTGGTTTAGATACAGCGAAATGGGAGCATAAAATAAGTTTTACCCCAAAACCAGTCAAAAATATTAGTAGCTTTGAAAATTAAAAAAATAAAATTCAACCGATGAAAAAACTATTTTTCCTTTCATTACTTGCATTTATTGCTATCCTAGTAATATCATCATGCAAGCAATCAAAAAAAGAACAGAGTACTGATGCTCTTGCTTCTCACATTGATTCTACTTTTAAAGCAGGAGACGATTTTTTCCTATTTGCTAATGGCAAATGGTTTAAGCAAAACCCAATTCCTGCTAGTGAACAGAGTAATGGTATTTTTCAGCTAATTCAGGATACAATCAATGCCCAAATCTACCATGTATGCAAATCTTCGGCCGAGATTAAAGATGTTCCAAAGGGTAGCAATAAGCAGAAGATTGGTGATTTCTTTTATTCGGGCATGGACAGCACAAATCTTAATGCCAAAGGCCTTTCCGATTTAAAAAGCGATTTCGAAATGATTGATGCAATAAAAGATATTAATGGTATTGTAAAAACTGCATCATATATCCATACTGTTGCTGGTACTCCTTTATTCAGATTTTATGTTACTCAGGATGAAAAGATAAGCAGCAAGATTGCTGTCTACATTTCTCAGGGAGGGTTAAGTTTACCAGATCGCAATTATTATATTGATACAGATCCACGCACTGTTTCTATTCGCCAGAAATTTATTACTCACCTTGAAAACATGTTCAGCATTATGGGTTATAGCAGCGATAAAGCTAAAATGGCTGCTGATAAATTCATGAAACTTGAAACATCTATTGCAAAAAATTCGCGCAAACGTGAGGATACCCGCAATGCATGGAAGAACTATAATAAGATGACATTTAAGCAGCTTAGCGAATCCACACCGAATATTGATTGGAATATTTTCATGGGTGGTATTGGTTTGCATAGTGTAGATAGCGTAATTGTTCGCCAACCCGAATTCTTAAAAGCTATTAACGGTTATCTTAAGTCAAACTCAATTGATGACTGGAAAAACTACCTTAAATATCATCTTGTAAAGAATCTTTCAATATATCTGGATGATAAAACCTATAATGAGATATTCAGTTTTTATGCAACTACACTTCGTGGTGTTAAAGAATCAAGACCAAGGTGGAAACGGGTAGTAGAGCAAACTGATGGCTCGCTTGGGGAGCTAATTGGGCAGGTTTATGTTGATGAATATCTACCTAAAGGCACAAAAGAAAAGTTGGTTGAGATTGGCAATAATATCAAAACAATTTATGCTGAACGCATAAAGGCATTGGATTGGATGAGCAGCGTTACAAAAGAAAAAGCTTTGAATAAACTCAGCACAGTGATAATGAAAGTTGGATATCCCGACAAATGGAAAGATCTCAGCTCGATGGAGATTGACCGTTCATCGTTTGTAAGGAATGTGATGAATGCCAACAAATGGGAGGTTAATGATATGGTCTCAAAGTATGGCAAGCCTGTTGATCGCACAGAGTGGGGAATGGAGCCACAAACGTACAACGCTTACTATAATCCCTCCAACAACGAGATTTGTATTCCAGGGTGTAATATTATTGTTCCTGGTTACGAAGGGAAAATGGCTGATGATGCACTTCTCTATTCTATTATCGGTGCTACTTTTGGACATGAGATCACGCACGGTTTTGATGATCAGGGTTGTAAGTACAATGCTATTGGTAATCTCCAAAACTGGTGGACAAAAGAGGATAGCGTGAAGTTTTATTCTAAAACAAAAATGATTGTTAAGCAATTCAATGGCTATGTTGCTGTGGATAGTCTGCATATTAACGGCGAGCTAACGCAAGGCGAAAATATTGCAGACCTTGGCGGTATCATTATGGCCTACGAGGCTTTTAAGAAAACAAATCAGTATAAAAACAATACAGCTATTGCTGGTTTGAATCCTAGCCAACGTTTTTTCCTTGGCTATGCGCTTGCATGGATGATGAACGAACGACCCGAGGCCACAGCCAATCAGGTGAAGAGCAATGAGCATTCACCCGCTAAGTTCCGTGTTAATGGGCCATTATCGGATATGTCTGAATTCTACGAAGCATTTGGAGTAAAACAAGGTAATGCTTTATGGCTCCCCGATAGCCTACGAGTTAAGATTTGGTAAGTTCTTCCGATAGATATTTTTATGTTGATACAAGGACTCAAACATTGAATGCTAGTTTGATTCCTTGTATCAGCATTTTTGTATTAACTCATACTTGTGGTTTTACAATCGAAGATCTTGGGAGCGAGACACAGTTTTGTGAACACTCTCAGATAATTAAGTAACGATTAAGAATTAAACACCCAGCCAGCGCAGATTTGCAATCGTGCTAGAGTTAAACGCACAAAAAAATATCATCACTAGGTTAGGTGGTTAGTAAAACATACCTGCATCAACCTATTATTACTAACTTTGCTTGCATAATGCCAAGTAATAATTCTCCAGTTAGGCAGAGATGCAGAAACGAATGTTTTTAGTACTTTAGTTTTTTTAATTAACGGGTGATTAAGAAACGGTTCTTTGCTTCCAACCTGCTAATCACCAATAAAACAGAACAACAATGAAAATAAGCCTAAGTAAGAAACAAGGTAAACTAATAAACGAAGTAATTGAGCATTGGAATACCGATGAATTAATTGATATATCGACAAAAGAGAAACTTACTAATTCAATTGAGATACGTAAGTTTGATTGGAAGAAACTTGCAAAATACTCCTTTTGGGTATCAATTATTTGTGTAATAATATCATTTAGCGCCGTATTTGCTGATGACTATTTAGTTCAACTAATAGAGAAATTATTTACCTCATCAAGTATTGTACTCTGTTTGATTTTTGCTGCATTTGCTGCCGGGTTTTACTATTGGGCAATAAGTAGACGGATTAAATTTCCTAGTAAGATTTTCAGCAATGAATTTATCGTGGTATTGGGAATATTATCAACAGCAGTATCAATAGCATATTTAGGCAAGGCGCTTGATACAGGAAGTGGTCATTTTTCAATTCTAATCCTACTCGCAGCTGTAATTTATGGTATAATTGGGCTGCTATTTCCATCAAATCTAGTATGGATATTCTCAATTCTATCACTTGGAACCTGGTTTGGAACTGAAACTGGCTATGCATCTGGTTGGGGAGCCTATTACCTTGGAATGAACTATCCGCTAAGATTTGTAATTTTTGGATTTGCTTTAACAGCTTTAAGCTTCGTTTTTAGCAGAATTAATAAACTTCAAGACTTCCAAAAGAGCACATATATTTTAGGACTATTGTATCTGTTCATTGCTCTATGGATACTTTCAATATTTGGTAACTATGGCAATTTATATGAATGGGGACAAATAAAGCAGATTGGTTTATTTGGTTGGGGGTTAATATTTGGTTTATTTGCAATTGCAGCAATTGTATTTGGGTTGAAGTATGATGATTATACAAGTAGGAGCTTTGGAATAACATTTCTTTTTATCAACCTATACACCAAATTCTTTGAATACTTTTGGGATATAACACACAAAGCTATATTCTTTATGATACTTGCTGGAACATTTTGGCTGATAGGAAAGAATGCTGAAAAAATCTGGAACTTAGAATTCTTAAATAAGAAAGAGATAAAAGAGGAATAATTTGCTTGTACCAATTTACCACTCCTTGCCCCTTCCTTAAAAAAGAAGGGGTTTTGTATTATTTTATAATGATATTGCAATGCAAAATTATCACATTTTGCGATAATCGCATCACACATTGCGATTAGTTGATGATACCTTGGAATCAAACCATTTAAACCACCACTCCTACCCTCCTCAAAAAAGAAATAAAACCACCACACCACTCTGTTATAGCCCCTTTTAGTGGTATGGGGTTTAAAAACTGCTATCACACCTTGTCAACGTACATAAGATGAGAATGGGCCAAACAACCATTATACTCACTAGCATTCAACACCTTTTGCATGCGTTCAACCATCTCAACATCAAACACAGGAGTATAAACCTTCTGCTTATCAGCACCAATACTCACCCCAAGCTCGCCCTCCACCTTAGCTCTATCCTCCAAAACCAGCTCACCAATTTTAAACCCAGTCTTCACCAGCTCCACACAGGGATAAATTGTATTAGCCAATATTCCAAAATGAGATGTCCCCCCGGCACACCTATTTATCAACCCCGATTTTCCCAACAATGCTTCACCCTTAAACCCAAAATCATTCGAAATTACCACATTGATATTTGGATTCATCTCGGGGCTAATAAACTCCTTCTTCATTTGAACCAATTTTGTAAGAACGTCGAAACTAGTTTGTTCAATCTCGTGCATCTCCATAAAAAATATTCTTGTCTCCTCAGCGGTTAAAACAAGATCACTAAAATGATCATTACATGAAACATCAAGCAGCCTATTAAACCTCACATAATCCGCACCCACAGCTGCCGCATATGCAACATATTCCCAAATCCTAAGTAAATTGTGGGTACCAATTGTAAACCCAAGTGAAATTTCTAATTTCTTTTCTGGATGTGTATGATTATACTCATGAATATTTTTCAACACCTTTCGCACTACTGATGGTTTCACAACACCTTTCAACGGAGTCTCCCCGTCCTCTATGTCATGTGATGAAATTCCTATCAACCTCAGATTATTGTCATAAGCAAGCTCCAGCAACCTATTCTTATCATCACCTAAAAGAGTTAAACCAGAAGTCCATGCTATACCTGTAGCAGAAAGCTCATCAGCCCCATATAAAGTATTTTGGTATAGAATTCCCGATTCAAGATATTTGCCATCCCAAGCAAAAGAATCAGGTATGATTGGACATACAGAATAACCTTGCTGTTTTAAATCCTGCAAAATCACCTTCTCTTTACTAATCCTATCGTTTATATTCCTTTTGCTATCCTTTTTACCATTAGAGCCAAGATCAATTGCCAAAAAACACTGCTCGCATCGCGCTTTACAAGTATTTTTACCGGGCAAACCACCTATCGACAAATCGAAAGAAACATTTGTCTTAGATAAATTTACTTTACCATTTGGGTATATTGATAAAGGTTCATTTGGATGGAGCGAAGTCTTATAAATTAATTGCATATGACATATTATTAAGTTTGTTTACAAAAGATCTTTAATTTTTGCAAAAATTCTTCACCACAAAAGAAAATAGTATTTAAAAGTTTTTTTCTGCGCAATGCCCTGCGGGTATTGGCCATAACTCGTTTACTTGTTCTTCCCCTGTCGTCCGAAATTGTTAGCAAAAAAGCACCTAGGCTTGATATCGGTGAGCAAAACATACCTAAGTTTGGTTTATTTATGCAGGTTTTACCTACATAATGCAAAAAAATCGCATAGCCTTCCGCCCCACCAATTCAAAAACAAAGCACCCCATTGTCATACTATTTCTTGCCTCCACTCCTCTTAACCTGCCTTAGCCGGAAGAGAGAAGCAGAAATAAATCTGCTTAAAAATGGATAAAGCAGCATCCATTTTTGCCAGCACTGTATTACCCTCTTCAAAAAGAGCAACCAGTTGTTTTGTTACCTGACTCTTTAAAGTAACCCCACGTGGTATCGATAGCACAGCATTATATGCATTAATAGAAGTCAAAAGGCTAGCCTGAGTAGCCTCAGTTATACTATAATTTGCCTGTATATCATTATACACAATCTGTGCGTAATCTTTCAGTGCAGTATCCGAACATCTTTTAAAATCAGACTCCGTAATACCTACTTCACCCAGTAAAGTTAAATTGTTGGTAAGCTTAGCGTATGCCTTTATCTTACGGGCATTATCCGCAACAAGAACAATCAGCTCAGCTTTCAGCTGATTTTTGCTTTTAGTAACCCCTGTTTTATCAAGTTTTTGTTGTTCTCCAAAAATCTGAATCTGATTACTTACAGCCTTAAGTCTAGTAAGATTTATTGTAAAATTTAGTAAATCTGATATAGCGCTAGTATTAGCATCACTGAACAATGCAACAGTCAAAAACACCCTTAAGCGACTATCATGCAAATTTGTCATAATATTTATTTCGAAATAATCAATAATATACTTAATAATTATTATTAATATTTTTATCAACAATTAATACTAAACTAAAACACAATATCTATAAAAACAAATATATTAAACACAGTTAATTTTAATGTCACTTTATGCTATGATAATTTCATAATTATAGATATCCTCTTTATACTGCATTAGGGTTTTTCCAAACACTCCTACGATCGCTCCGAATATCTTAGTGATCTATTAAATGAACACTAGAATTCTCTAAAAAAATAACAATAAACCACCCCTACCTTATAGCCTTTTTAAGGGTTTTGGGGTTAAATAACACCAGTTATAAAACCCTATTTAACAAAACACCAAAATATTTGTTCCCCGTAATGTTTAAAGATTTTTCAAAAAACGCTAAACCTTAACTGCTTTCTATTGTCAAAAAACAAAGATTTACTCATATTTCACAATTAAATTATTTTTTAAAATGAGGAAAATAGCAATTATCCTATTTGCATTAGTAGCATTTGCTAGTAATACATTTAGCCAAGAAACAAGACTATTAAGATTCCCCACCGTAAATGGCAACCAGGTTGTCTTCACCTATGCAGGCGACCTATACACCGTACCTCTTACCGGAGGAATTGCCAGAAAACTAACAAATAATGTTGGTTACGAGATGTTTGCCCACTTCTCACCCGATGGAAGCAAAATCGCCTTTACAGGTCAGTATGATGGCAATACCGAGGTTTTCACAATTCCATCGCAAGGAGGGGTTCCTCAAAGATTAACCTATACAGCAACTTTGAATCGCGATGATGTATCGGATCGTATGGGCCCTAACAACATTGTAATGAGCTGGACCCCTGATGGAAAATCAATAGTCTACCGCTCCCGAAAACAAACCTTTGATGACTTTGTTGGTCAACTCTTTAAAGTATCAATAAACGGAGGTCTCTCGGAAGAATTACCACTAATGACAGGTGGTTTCTGTTCCTACTCACCCGATGGCAAAAAGTTAGCCTTCAATAAGGTTTTCCGTGAGTTTAGAACTTGGAAATACTATAAGGGCGGCATGGCTGATGATATCTCTATTTTTGATTTCGATACCAAAGAGATCAAAAACATAACGAATACAATATCCCAAGAGATAATACCGATGTGGATTGGTGACGATATCTACTTCCTATCCGATAGGGACAGAACAATGAATATGTTCGCATACAACACTAAAAGCGGCGAAACAACTAAGGTAACTAACTTTACCGAGTACGATATTAAATTCCCATCGTTTAGCGATAAAACAATAGTCTTTGAGAACGGTGGTTATATCTACAAATACGATGTTGCAACCAAAGCAACAGAAAAGATTCCAATCACAGTTATCGACGATTTTATCTACTCCAGATCAGCATATAAGGATGCTAGCAAAAACATCTTTAGCGGCGATATCGCTCCTAACGGAGAACGTGTTGTATTTTCGGCTCGTGGTGATATCTACACAGTTCCTGCAGAAAAAGGGATAACCCGTAACCTTACCAATAGCTCCGATGCCCATGACCGTGCTGCCGTATGGTCGCCCGATGGTAAATACATTGCCTATTTATCCGATAAATCTGGTGAATACGAAGTTTACATGCAGCAGCAGGATGGATCTACCGAAGCCGTTAAGCTAACCGATGGAACTAATAACTATATCTTTAGAATATCATGGTCGCCCGATAGCAAGAAAATCCTATTTAACGACAGATTGGGTCGCTTACAGTATGTTGATGTTACTACAAAAAAGATAACCCTAGTTGAAAAAAGCCAGTATGGCCCAATCAATAACTATTCATGGTCGCCCGATAGTAAATGGATTGCATACACAACTACGGATATGAATAGATTCCACATCATTACAGTTTATAACCTCGAAAATACCACCAAACAACCAGTAACCGATAATTGGTACGAATCTTATCAACCCATCTTCTCCAATGATGGCAAGTACCTTCTATTTATCTCCGATAGAGATTTTAATCCAATCTATAGCTCTGTTGAATGGAACTACGCCTATAAGGACATGAGCAAAATTTATATGATATTGCTTTCAAAGGAAACTCCTTCACCATTCGCTCTTGAAAATAACGAGGTTGCTACAAATCAAACAGAATCAGCTAAACAGATTGAAAATAAAACCGAAAAAGGATCAAAGGATGCTCAAAAGAAAGAGACTACTTCTATTAACGTAAAAATTGATTTTGATGGTATCCTTTCAAGAATCATAGCACTTCCTGTTGAAGTTTCATCGTATGATGAAGTGAATTGTATCGATGGTAAAATCTACTACAACCAATACAGTAGCACTGGAAAACAAATTGCAAAACTTTACGACTTAACTAAAAAAACAGAAACAGAAATTGCCGATTCAATCACCTTCACAATATCCTCCAATGGTAAAAAGATGTTGGTTCAAAAAAACTCAGACTATAGCATAATAGATCTTCCTACATCAAAAATAAACATCGAGAAAACATTGGATCTAAGCAACATGAAGGTTTGGGTTGATTATCACAAGGAATGGAAACAAATTTACGATGAGAGCTGGCGTCAAATGAGAGATTTCTTTTACGTTGAAAATATGCATGGTTTGGATTGGAAAGCAATGCACAAAAAGTACGATGCTTTAATACCATACGTTAACCATCGTGCAGATTTAACCTACGTAATTGGTGAATTAATCGGTGAGCTAAGTATTGGTCATGCCTATATAAATAGCGGCGAAAAACCTGAACCAGATCGTATCAAACTTGGTTTACTTGGTGCAAAGTTTAGTAAACACTCAAGTGGATACTTCCAGATTAACCAAATACTCGATGGACTTACTTGGAATAAGACACTTAACTCTCCGCTACGCGAAGTTGGCGTAAACGTAAGTAAAGGCGATTTCATATTAGCTGTTGATGGACAAAACCTACAAAACATTAACGATATCTACTCAACCCTTATTGATAAAGCAGATAAGACTGTTGAACTGGTGGTCAATAGTAAACCAGAGCTTGCAGGCAGCCGAAAAGTTCTGGTTACACCAATTGCAAGTGAATCAAACCTATACTACTACACATGGGTTCAAAATAATATCAAAAAGGTAACCGAAGCAACCAATGGCGAAGTCGGATATATTCACATTCCCGATATGGGCGTTGAGGGCTTAAATGAGTTTGTTAAATACTTCTACCCTCAGCTAACCAAAAAAGCCTTAATCATTGATGATAGAGGGAATGGCGGTGGAAACGTTTCACCAATGATACTCGAACGCTTAAGCCGCATTGTCTACAGGCAAACAATGAGGAGAGGTTCACCCTATGCATCAACAATCCCTGCACAAACACACATTGGCCCTAAGGTTTTACTCCTAAATAGATACTCCGCTTCCGATGGCGATTTATTCCCTTACGGCTTCCAAAAACTTGGGCTTGGAGTAACAATTGGTACACGATCATGGGGTGGAGTTGTAGGAATTACAGGCTCATTACCTTTTGTTGATGGAGCAGACCTTCGTAAACCAGAATTTGCCAGCTTTAGCTCAGAAGCAAGCCAGTGGATTATCGAAGGTCATGGGGTTGATCCAGATATTGTTATTGACAACGATTCCTATAAAGAGTACATTGGTATTGATGAACAATTAAGTAAAGCAATTGAAGTGATTAAAGAAAAATTAAAAAACTTCAAGAGCTTACCTCCTATTCCAGCCGACCCTGATAAATCGAAATAGGTTTATTTGGCAGAATAACTAATTTAACGTCAGCTTGATGTAAGGTGTAATCCTGAGCGGAGCGAAGAATCTTCTAAATATAGATGCTTCACTCCGTTCAGCATGACAAGAAACGGTATGCTCTGGAAATTTCAACCCCTTATCTTTAATGATAATGAATTGTAACATGAAACCTTTGTCATCCTGAGTGAAGCGAAGGATCTTACCAATGTCATTCTGAGCGGAGCGAAGAATCTTATACATATAAATGGTTGCTTTCAGCGAATCCTTCGGATTTCATTCCGTTCAGCATGACAAAGTAACAATCTAATGGTGAACTGAGAATCAATATATTATACTTACATCTAACTCACATTATTTTATTAGAAAAAGTGGCTTAATTATTGGATGTGTTTAGAACAAACAATTATGCATTAGAACTGTTATTTAATCTAACTTTGCAAAAAATCTGATACCATGAAAATAATAAGTTACAAATGCATCTTCCTCTCTCTAATCCTTTTAATTGCTATCACAGGATTTGCACAAAAAACAGTTACCATAAAAGTACTTGAAACCAGCGACGTTCATGGTTCAATATTCCCGTTCGATTATATCAATAACCGACCAGCGGAATCTAGCTTATCTCAAGTTTACTCATATGTAAAACAGGAGCGTGCTAAAAAAGATCAAAATGTTTTACTACTCGATAATGGTGATATACTTCAAGGTCAACCAACAGTATACTACTCAAATTTTATCGATACAACCAATCAGAATATTGTATCGCAGGTATTTAACTTCATGGGTTACGATGCTGCAACGGTTGGTAATCATGATATTGAAGCAGGTCCAAAGGTTTACAATAAAATGCGAAATGAATTGAAATTCCCTTGGATGGCTGCAAATGCCGTAAACGAATCGGATGGAAAACCATACTTTTTACCTTACACAACATTTCAAAAGGAAGGTGTGAAGATTGTTGTTATCGGTCTTATAACCCCTGGCATTCCTCATTGGCTACCTAAAGTACTTTGGCCCGATATGCGCTTTGAAAGCATGCTCTCCACTGCTAAATATTGGGTAGATCAAATTAAGAAGACAGAAAAACCTGATATCATCATTGGTCTATTTCACTCAGGTCACGATGCTAAATATGGGGATCAAAACCCTGATGATTTAATGAACGAGAACGCCTCACAAACCATTGCACAAAAAGTTCCTGGTTTTGATGTTATCCTTATTGGTCACGACCACGATGAACTAAATAAGAAGTTCCTAAACACGAATGGAGATTCCGTTCTTATCCTCGATCCCACATCAGCCGCACGTTTTATCTCCGAAGCAACAATTAAGGTAAACATCGATAAAAAGGGTAAGATTTTAGGGAAACAGATAACTGGCAAGCTAATTGATACAAAGATTCTTAAACCCGATTCACTGTTTATGGATAAGTTTAAAGACTATACAAAAAACATTGAAACCTTTGTGAATCGTAAAATTGCTGACTTTACCGAATCAACCTCAACCCAAGATTCATATTTTGGACCATCATCATTCATTGATTTTATTCATAGTTCACAGTTGAGTATTAGCAAAGCTGATATCTCCTTTGCTGCGCCTCTATCCTATAGCACCTCAATTAAAAAAGGGCCAATTTATGTTCGCGATATGTTCAAACTCTACAAGTTTGAGAACTTTCTTTACGTTATGAACCTTACTGGTAAAGAGATTGACAGTTACCTTGAGTATTCCTATAGCCATTGGTTCAATACCATGACAAGTAGTGATGATCATCTTATTAAATTTAAGCTTGGTAAAGATCAAAAACCCGAACTTAAGAAAGATGGTAAAGTACAACTCAATAGTAACTACTATAACTTTGATTCCGCAGCGGGAATATTTTATACAGTTGATGTTTCAAAACCCGAAGGCGATAAAGTAACCATTATATCTATGGCCGACGGTTCACCCTTCGATCTAAATAAAACCTATAAGATAGCAACCAGCTCTTATCGTGGTAATGGCGGTGGCGGACACTTAATTCAAGGTTGTGGAATCCCTGCCGATCAGCTTAACTCAAGGCTTGTACATTCAACCGATAAGGATATTAGGTTCTACCTTATGAAATGGATTGAAGCGCAAAAAGTTGTAACTCCAAAATCTTTAAATCTTTGGAATATAATTCCTGCCGATTGGGTTAAAGTTGCAGCAGAACGCGATAGAGCTTTGATGTTTGGAAGTAAGCAGGAGTAGAAATGTTTGTTGTTTAGTTTATAGTGTATAGTAGAATTATAATTTTGAAATTGTTGGGAAAATATAATGGAACTAAGCGAGTTTGTAAAACAGTTTGATTCTGGGAAACTTCTTCCCCTTGTTGAGGAATTCTACACTTTGCAGGGTGAAGGTTATCATACTGGAAAGGCGGCTTACTTCATCCGTATTGGAGGTTGTGATGTTGGTTGTAAATGGTGCGATTCCAAACTATCATGGAATCCCGAGATCTTCCCACCCGTTCCAGTTGACAATATTGTTGCTCATGCCGAATCGTACCCAGCAAGAGCAATAGTTGTTACAGGTGGTGAACCCAGCCTCTACCCTCTCGATTACTTATGCTCTGAGTTTAAAAAGAAAGGATTTCAAACCTTCATTGAAACATCTGGTGCATACAACTTAACAGGGCATTGGGACTGGATTTGCCTTTCACCCAAACGTCAACAACCACCGGCTGATGGTATTCACCTTAAAGCAGATGAGCTGAAAGTTATTATATCAGAACCTGATGATATTAGTTGGGCCGAAGAGAATTCCAACCTCGTTAAATCCAGCTGTCAGCTATACCTACAACCCGAATGGAGTAAATTTAAAACTATTATTCCTTGGCTTGTTGATTATGTTATGAATAATCCCAAATGGAAAATATCTTTGCAATCGCATAAATTCATGCACATTCCATAGGTCTAAACCATATTGAAATGAATAAACTTGCTTTATCAATACTTATACTCTTTATTGTTTTGCAGGTTGATGCTCAAACTGGTAAACTTTCAACTTCGAACAAGCGAGCAATTGAGCTATATCTAAAAGCTACAGAATCTTATCAGAGGTACGACACCGAATCAGCCATCCTATTCCTGAACCAAAGCATTGAAAAAGATTCAAAGTTTATTGAAGCATACCTAATCCTCTCACAAATTTATCAGGAGATGCGTTTAGTTGACAACGCCATAGATGCTGCAAATAAAGCAATTGCTATTAATCCCGATTTCTTCCCAAATATCTACTTCAATCTAGGTAACCTTTTTCTATTCAAGGGAGAGTATGAAACATCATTATCAAATTTCAATAAGTTTTTAGGTTATCAAACAATTAAGCCTCAAATAAAGAGGGTGGCAGAAAGGCGCAAAGCAACCTGTGAATTTGCCATTAAGGCAATTCAAAACCCTGTTCCATTTAACCCCATTAACCTTGGATTAAATGTTAACTCATCCTATGATGAGTATTGGCCTAGCCTTTCGGCAGATGAGAATACTTTGGTTATAACAGCTAATATTCCTAAAGATTCATCATTAAACCAAGTTATTCATAATAGGCAAGAAGATTTCTTTATTACCCATCGAAATTCGGAAGGAAAATGGGAACCCATAAAACCTGTCGGCAAACCCTTGAATACTCCTTTTAACGAGGGTGCTCAATCCATTACCTCCGATGGAAAAAAGATGTACTATACCGTTTGCCGTGGCGTTTGTAACATCTTTAGTTCAGAATTAACCCCCGATGGAACTTGGAGTGCACCTACTCGCCTATCGACCATCAACAGCAACAAATTTTCGAACAAACAACCCTCAATCTCACCCGATGGGAGAACTTTATACTTTGTTAGCAATAGACCCGGTGGTTATGGCGGATTTGACATTTACAAAACAACCCTAAAAGATGATGGTTCGTGGTCGACACCTAAAAATCTTGGAAACACCATTAATACCGAAGGTGAAGAGCAATCCCCTTTTATTCATTTTGATAACCAAACCCTTTACTTCGCCTCCGATGGTCATGTAGGAATGGGAGGTTTAGATTTATTCGTTTCCAGATTATCCTCAGATAGTACTTGGTCTATCCCAAAAAACCTTGGGTATCCTATTAACACTTACCGCGATGAGGATGGACTTATTGTTAATGCACGAGGCACAACAGCCTACTACTCCTCCGATCGTGATCCTCAACATGGCAGAGATATATTCACATTTGACTTAGATCCTTCAATTCAACCAATTCCAGCCTCATACCTAACAGGAACTATCAAAGATTCTGAGAATGGAAAACCTTTAAAGGCAAATTTCTCTCTTGTTGATCTTACTACAGAACATGTAATAATGAAATCACTTTCATCCGATGATGGAGGCTACCTAGTTTGTATCCCAACAGAAAAAAGCTATGCGCTCTATGCATCTGCCACAGGGTATCTATTCTTCTCCGATCATTTTGAGCTAAAGGGTACTCATTCCATCGATAAACCTTTTCGGAAGGATATTGCTCTTGATCCAATCAAGGTGAACCAAATTATGCAGATGCGAAATATCTTCTTCGAAACCGATTCATACGCACTTAAATCGGAATCAAAGGTTGAGCTAAACAAGCTGCTCGATCTTCTATTAACTAATAAAACTATTCGCATAGAAGTTGGTGGTCATACCGATAGCCAAGGTGATAATGCTTATAATCAGAAACTATCCGAAAACAGAGCTAAATCAGTTGTCGATTATCTTATAGCCCATCAAATAGCGCCAGAAAGAGTAAAGTGGGTCGGGTATGGCGAAACAAAACCCATTGCTGATAATAAAACTGAAGAGGGTCGCTCCTTGAATAGAAGGACTGAGGTTAAAATAACGGGGATATAGCTAGAACGTTTTACTTTTGGTATACTTACTACCTCTGCCTTATTCCATGTTCTTAATCCTTTCCTGATACAAATCGGAACAGTCTATATGTTTCATCTTAAGCAAAAGACTTTTTTTGCAGCCCGAGGCATAGAAGGGAGGAACAGAGCAATAAGAGTATGACGATCTTCGGTATTACACGATATGCTAACTCTTCTCATGAACATTATATTTCAAACAATGACATCTTATCGTATTACAAAAAAAATAATTCTTAGAATAATAAATTATAAAATTTTATAAATAAATAAAACATAAAAAAGTAATTTTTACTCAAAAAATATTAGGTTTGTTATTATTAAATAAAATTTAGTCAAATTAAGTTCTTTTTGATATAGAGTAAATAAACCCAGAATGACGATAATTATTAACAACACCAAAATGGTTCGTTAATTACTATTTAATTCAGCAAGGAGTTATTTCCATACATCAAGCATTTTCGTTCCAGCCTGAGAATGCCCTAAGAACGAACTAAGTATTTGTTAGTTAGTGAAAATTTCATGCTAATTGACCAAACGGAGTTGTTTTGTTTAAAACAAAAAGATATCAACCACTGCAACCCAAATTGGAAATGAAAGTCAATATAGGTTTTACCTAAAAACTATCAAAAAATGAAACTTTTTAAAAAAAAATTAGGCTTAAAAATCGCAATCTCTTTAATGGTACTATTTCTATTAGTGGAAATTGTCTACAGGGTTGTTCACAAAGATACTATAATAGAACATCCGCCCATTTACCAAATAGATTCGGTACTGAGCTATAAGTATCTTGCCAATACAACTTTCACTAAAGGTGGAAAGGAAATGCATATAAATAAATATGGATATATAGGCGAAGACTGGCCAATAGCAAAACCCGACAATTTTTTTAGGATTGCTATTATAGGGGCATGTCCTGTAGCTGGAGGAATACATATCAAAGGGCACAATTCGAGTTTTCCGCTTATGCTTCAGGATAAATTTCAACAAAACGGATATAATGTCGAAATCCTAAATTTTGGGGTTGGAGGTGCAAACCGTTCCTATTCCTTATTTAAATCTATTGAAAAAGATGTAGCGCAATTTAAACCTGACATAATTCTACTTGAATTCTCTGGTGTATTTAGTGATGATAAGATAGTAAAAGAAGTATACAGAAATAATATTATTGAATATCCGTATGGCAATACAAAAGCCAAAGAGCATGTTAAAAAATTGGTTGATGAGTTTTATCCATATTCATTTTTAAGAAAAATTGTTAAAAATGTCGAAACAGTGAGAGCAGTAGTAAGATATTATGGCGAATATAATACCAACAAATTAGGTGAGTATTGCAAATTTATTGTTGAAGATAAAGTTAGCGTTTATGGCCCCAAAATATTGTTCACCAAAAAAAAGACCATACAATTACTTGTTGAAGAAAACGATAAATTAAAAAACGAAAATATAAAACTATATTTATTCATTTTCAAATGCACCAATACAACTAGTTATAAATCTATTCCGATACTTCCGATATGTGGCGATTTTGATGAAACCACACATTATCCTAAAGATGAACACTATAACTATAAAGGAACTCTCCTGATCACAGATATGTTTTATGAACAATTAATAAAAATAATTCCCCAAAAATATTATCATAATGAACCTAAAAAATAATTTATTTATAATCCTACTGTTTTTAATTGCTGGTTGTAAAGACAAAAACAATGTGAATTATTCGGCTATTCATTTTGCACAGCCTCCTGTAATAGATGGTGTTATGGATAGTATATGGTTAAATGCAAAGCCAGCGCTTATCAATGGAGATATTATCGGAGATCTTTATCTCAAAGATTCTGCTGATTTAAATGCATCTTTTAGATGTGCTTGGGACAATAACAATCTGTACTTCTATGTTACTGTCATAGACGATATAAGATTTGCAGATGTATCTGGGCTATTGCAACCGTATGACAATGACGATATCCAATTTTATTTCAAAACCCCTTCAACACAAAAAAATAATAAGAAAAAACAAGTACTCGCATTCGCATTTATTTCCAATTGCGATAGCATGAATAATAAAATACACCTTGATTATAAGCTTATTAGCGACACAACCGGTTATAAACTGGAAATTTCTATTCCACTTAAAACATTAAATATCTTAAATACCAGTGATTTAATTGATTTTAATATTGAAATAAATGATAATGATAACCCTTACCCTCCTAACTCAGGAATGATGATGGAACGAGAAACCTCCATTTCCTGGATGCCCAATTCGGCAAGACTATCGTGGAGTGGAAATATCAAATTTGGAAAAATTAAATTACAAAATTAATACCCTGCAATACAACCTCAAAAATGTACCTCCGATTTATAAAATATCTAAAACCCTACTGGAAAAAGGAAGTATTAATCCTTTTTCTAATGGCATTGGGCAGCATAGCCTCGCTTGCATCGCCTTATATTTTAAAAATAATTATAGATAAAGTTTTCCCGTCAAAGGATTTTCACTTACTCGTTAAGGTATTATTGATACTATTTTCAATAAACATAGCCCGTATCCTTGTTTCCTTTTGCTCCGATTACCTGTTCGAATGGGTGAGCAACCATATTATGCTAGATATTCGTAAAGACTTATTTAGCCATATGATACGTCTGCCCATGAGTTTTTTCGACAAGAACAAAACGGGGGATATGATACACAGGATAAACAGCGAAGTGAACACCATACAAAGCCTTTTAACGGGAAGTATGCTGCGTTTCATTAATGGCATTTTAATGATTGTCGGCCTCGGCGTGGCACTATGCTTATTAAATTATAAATTGTTCCTGATATCACTAATAACCATTCCATTTATTTTTATAAACACGCTTTACTTTCAATCGAAAATTCGAAGGCTTATAAAAAAATCGAGGGAAAAAGATGCCGATATTCTCGCATATCTTATTGAAAGACTTGAAAATGTAAAACTCATCAAAATCTATACTAAGTATGTTCATGAGAATAATAAACTTACGGGCAAAATAAATGAATGGATCCATTTTAATTTAAGAAATGTAGTGCTATCATCAACTACAAAAGGATTTTCTACATTATTAATTTCTTTTACCCCCATTTTAATCTTTTATTGGGGAGGTGGATTGGTGATAAAGGATGCCTTGACTATTGGCTCATTAGTAGCATTTATCCAATACCTTAACAGGCTTTACGATCCATTGCGCGACATGATGAGTTTATATATAGATATTGTAAGGTCGTCGGTTTCGATGAGACGTATTTATGAGTTTTTTGAATTATCGCAGGAATTATCAGAAACAGACAGTTCCAATGACTTAATCATTCATAAATCCATTGAATTTAAGGATGTCTCTTTTAGCTACGACAGCAATTTAGTGTTAAATAAGCTGAGCCTAGAATTTAAAGCCGGAAAAGTTTACGCAATTGTAGGAACCAGTGGCTGCGGCAAAAGTACAATAATTAATTTACTATGCAGATTTTACGAAAAGGAATCGGGTCAGATTTTCATCGACGGACAAGAGTTGGAACATATTGGAATAAACTCGTTACGAAAAAAAATAGCCCTGATTACACAGGATAATCAATTGTTCCACGATACAATTTGGGAAAATATAAAATATGGAAACGAAACAGCCCCGAAAGATGAAATAACAAAATCAGCCAAGGTTACCGGAATTTACGACCATATTATGACCATTGATGATAAATTTGATTCGGTTGTTGGCGATAAAGGCACAAAATTGTCAGGTGGGCAAAAGCAACGTATTGCCATTGCAAGGGCATTGTTGAAAAAGTCTGACGTAGTGATACTCGATGAAGCAACCTCGGCTTTGGATTCGGAGAGTGAAAAACAAATTTTCAATAATTTGCGTGATATTTATAAAGATAAAACCATGATATTGGTGAGCCATCGCCTAAGTGCCATTAAAGAAGTTGATGAAATAATATGTATGGATAAAGGGCAAGTAGTAGAGCAAGGTTCGCATGAAGCGTTAATTAATACCAAAGGCTTTTATTATTCCCTTTTCAAAAACCAAATTGAATAGTTTTTTTTCAAAAAAAATTTGTAAAACCATTTATCTCCTCTTTCAAAATCTATGCAATCATTTGATTCACAAAAAAAATGGAATGATAACACAAAATTGCACTGAGGAGTATGAAAATGTAAAAAAATGAACGTAGAACAACTTTTTTTGAATTATAAGGGTAACGCACTTTATACAACCCTATTGAAACCTGAATTTACAGATAAACAGGAAGGTTATGTAATTGTCCACCCTTTTGCGGAAGAGAAAAAAAGTGCCCACAGAATATTATTCGAAATTGCGGAATCAATAACGCAGCAAGGCTACTATGTAGTAATGTTCGATTTTTCTGGGTGCGGCGATAGTGAGGGAAGCTTATTAACAACAACACTGGATGATTGGTTTGATGAATTGGGATATGTTAGCGGTTATTTCAAAACCAATTATTCATTAAACAAGGTACATTATTTAGGATTAAGGCTTGGCTCTTTAATCGCAGGCGTTTATTGCAGCAAAACAGAGTACAGTGGCAGAACAATTATGCTAGAACCTGTTATTAATCCCGAAGAATATTTCAGGAAAACACTCAAAAGCAAACTCTTTAAAGAATTGTTGACACAAGGTAACATAAGCTCAAAACGAAATGAACTAATTGAAGAACTGAAAGAGAATAAATCCTTAGATTTTGATGGACATGAAATTGGGGCTTCATTTTATAGGAGTATTGTAGAGCATAAGGACGATTTTAATAAAGTAAAAGCAGTCAATACTTTTGTTGTGACTGCTTCAATAACAGGAAAAACTTCCAAGGAATATCAACGATTGGTGGAAGCAGGGCAACTAAAAGGGGAAAATTTTGCAACCATAAAACTGGAACCATTCTGGGACAGGATAGAGTCTTCGCCAGATATTTGTGGGTTAAAAGAGTTAATAATTAATTATCTTTAAATGCAGCTATGATTTTTTTATAATAATGTAATTACATAAAAATACTTTACTAAGATTGGTTTAACAAATAAAGCCGTTTGGATTTGTACCTAAAAAATATTTACTATGCCCGAACAAGCTATAAATATAGGAGAAAAAGACGAAAGGATTTCATGCATCCTACACACGCCATCTATTGAAAAAAAAGAGAAAATAGTAATAATATTCATGCATGGATGGACTGGTTATCGCATTGGGCCACACCAGATGTTTGTAAAGTATGCCCGCCAGTTTTCTGAGATGGGCTATTATAGCGTCCGTTTCGATTTTAGGGGCAGGGGATATAGCGCAGGTAAGAGGTTTGAAACAAGCAATTCTTCTATGCTTTTTGATTTGGAGCAAGTAATTTCATATTTGAATGACACTATAAGGTACAACAAAATAATCCTTTTAGGGATTTGTTCTGGGGCAAAACTGGCAATTTATTATGCCAAAACAGGGAAACAAAAAATAGATGGTGTAATTGAAATGTCGAGTTCTCTATTACGTCCTGATTCAGAAGCTCAAGCAAAAATAAACAAAAAGAAGAATAGCGTTTTCAATTATTTAAATAAAGAAAAACTGATTAAGTTGGTTTCGGGTGATGTAAAGTTTAAAAAAATAATAGAAGTTCCTTTTCGATATGCATTTTTTTTAACGCATTCTATTGCGGATCGTTTCAAAAACAACAAATCTAAAACCCGCCCTCAAACAAAAACTGTCGTAGCCGATTCTTCCTTTAAAAATTATTCAGGTACTCCTTTTTTACTCATACATGGAGAGAAAGATCCTGAAACAGATGTTACATTGCACCAAATCACATCTTTATTAGAAAAATACAATTTAGGATACCATAAGCATATAATCACAGGCGCAAACCATAGCTTCTACTCGGTTAAGTGGGAGATGGAAATCTTTGATATAATCAGAAACTGGATGATAAAAAACTATACTCCTGAGTTTGAGACCAAAGAACTGTTAACATCCATATAACCTTTACTATAATTAAAGAAAATAACATTCCAAAACCCCAGAAAATTCAATCCCTTCCTTTAAGATTAATCAACAAAAAACCAGATATATTAAAATTGAAAACGCATATTATTAAGGAATTTCATACTAGATGGCTTTTTCGAAAATCGAGGTTCATGGAAAAAGATAATAAAAATAAAATTTTATTCATTAATAATTCTGTTCTGCTGAGTGGTGCAGAGCAAAGCATGGTAGATATCATAAATTCAATCGATAAAAGCAAATACGAAATTACTCTAATATTACCATCAAACAATAATTATCATAAACTAATAAATAATGCTGTTTTTATTAAGGAATATAACTTATTGAACTTTGTTAAAACCTTTAATTTATTTAAAATTGGTTTGTACTTTTTTAATATTGTCTATTACTCTATAAAGCTACTAATTTATGTTATAAATAAAAAAATAGATATTGTTTATGTGAACACCTATAAGGCCTTTCCTTATGTATTAATTATAAATTTTTTCACTCGAACAAAAATAATTTTACATGTCAGAGATTACATTTCCTCAGAAATAATTAAGAGTATGATGTTAAACCAGAGTGATCGACTAATATGTGTTTCTGATTTTATTAATAAACAATTTAAAGGTAAAAAAAGGGACAAAACAGTTAAAATATATAATGGAATTGATACTTATTTCTGGAAAGAAAGTAACAGTATATCTGAGATATACATGCGAGAGCAGATGAATATTTCATCGGATAAACGTTTAATTATCATGGTCAGTCAGATAACCCGATGGAAAAATCATATTGATTTTATCAAAGCCTCAAAGCTAATTCATGAAAAAGTAACCAATTCTCATATGGCAATTGTTGGTCGACCTATAAACAAAGCCGATAAGCATTATTTAGAGTTTTTAAATGAATACATTAAGGCTGAAGGAGTATCAGATTTTTTCAGCATAATAGATTTCCAAGAAAATATAAGGGAAGTCATTTCGATGGCTGATATTTTAATACATACCGCAATTAATGAGCCATTTGGTAGGGTTATTATTGAAGCCATGTCAATGGAAAAGTCGGTTATTGCATACAAGTCAGGAGGCCCATCAGAAATAATCCTAGACAATGTAACTGGTTATCTAATAGAACCTAGGAATATAAATGGCATAGCTCAAAAGGCAACTAATTTACTAACAAATAACGAATTGAGACTTCAGATGGGGAAAGCTAGCAGGGAAAGAGTATTGAGCCACTTTAATTTAAAAAACTCGATAATAAAAATTGAAGAAGTTATTGAAACTCTCAGATAATCAAATGAACAAATCAAATTTTGAACCCATTATTAAATGAAAATATTGATAAATGGTCTCCAATTAGGTAATTTAAATACAGGTGTTCAATACTATACCGAGAATTTATTGCATGAATATCAAAAGCAAAATAAAAATTTTGATTTTTTAGCTTCTAAAAGTTACAAGAATAATTTTGATGCTAATGAGTTGATTAATATTCATTTTATTAATTTAAAAGAAAGTCGTGTTAAACGGATTTTTTACGAAAACTTTATCCTACCAAAATATTTCCTTAATCAAAATTTCGATTTATATCATTCTCCAAATTACCTTCTGCCGTTTAGATGTCCTTTCCCCACTGTTGTAACTATCCACGATTTAATCACTCTCGATTATCCTGAGTTATGCCAAACAGAATCGGCGTTTTACTTTCGCTTATTTTTACCACAGTCTATCAATAAAGCAAGCAAAATTATAGCCGTTTCCCACAAGGTGAAAGAAGATATAATACGGCATTTCAAAACCCCTCCTGAAAAAATAGAAGTTGTTTATCATGGAATATGCAGTAGTTTCAGGAAGATAACCGATTTGGAATTACTGAGTAATGTTATCCGTAAATACCATTTACCAGAACAATTTATCCTCTTTGTAGGGAATATAGAACCAAAAAAGAACTTAGAAAGGTTAATAGCTGCATTCTATAAACTTAAAAAAGAAACGGACATTAACCATAAACTAGTTATAGTGGGTAAAAAGGGTTGGAAATACAAGCAAGTATTCGATATCGTTAAAAAATCAGGTTTGGAAAACGAAGTACTATTTCCTGGCTATGTTCCCAAAGAGGAGTTGCCTTGCTTTTATTCATTGGCCAATTTGTTTGCATTCCCTTCCTTATACGAAGGTTTTGGCTTCCCTCCTTTGGAAGCGATGGCATGTGGACTACCAACACTGATTTCCAATAGAGGAGCCTTGCCTGAGATTACTGGAGGAAAGAGCCTTCAGGTAGACCCATATGATGTAAATCAGCTGGCAGAAGGAATGTATCAATTAATTATAAATACGGATCTGAAACAAAAACTAATATCCGAAGGTAAAGAATGGGTAAAACAGTTTACATGGGAACGGGCAGCAAAAGAAACTGTATGTGTTTATAAAACAATATTGGGATGCTAAAAAAACTACTGCAAAATAACATAATCAAGTCCTCTGCGGGATTGTTAATTATCACATTACTTGTTAAAATGCTAGGTTATGCCGAAAAACTAGTATTGGCATACTACTATGGTACAAGCTACCGGGTGGACGTTTATACTGTTATTTTAACCATTGTTTTAAGCTTATTCTATTTTTTCAGAGAGGTTGTAGAACCGGGATTTCTTAATGTTTTCCTCGAAGCAAAAAGCAAGGGCGACGAATCAGGAGCATGGCATCTATTTAACAAAGGCATTCGGATTATTTTGGCAATAACAATACCAGTTGCTTTGCTGGCATTTCTATTTCCTGAAAGTATTATGAATGTTTTTGCTCCCGGCTTTGAAGGGGACAAATGGGTCCTCTCAGTAAAACTCCTTCAAATAGCAGTTCCCGCATTTATATTTTTAGCTTTATCCACACTAACAAGCATTACCCTGAACGGGATGAAATTATTTGTACTACCCGCATCGGGCGAACTTGCTTTTAAAGGTTTTATTTTGATTGGAATTGTAGTATTTTACCGTGAGTTGGGGATTGTTGGGGCTATTATAGGTATTATAGCAGGATCTATAGGCCGGTTAGGTATTCATTTGGTGAAACTGTACGATAAAATCAGTTTCCGCAAAACTTCCGTCGACAAAAGCTATGCAAAAAAAGCATGGATGCTCACTTGGCCTTTGCTTTTAGGCGTTAGCTTTTCTCAAGTAAGCAGTCTGACCGATAATATTTTTGCCTCGTATTTACAAGAAGGTGCTATTGCCGCCTTAAGCTATGCAAAAAAGGTGGTGGAACTTCCCATAATTATTTTTCCTTATGTTTTGAGTATAGTTGTTTTCCCCTATTTTTCGCAACTTGCCATTGAAAAACAGCAAGAGAAACTCAAAAAATTATTGGCAGATTCTTTAAAATGGATTGTAATAGCATTTCTTCCCATTGCATCATTTTTCTTTATTTACTCCACTTCCATTATCGAAATAATTTTTCAGCATGGTGCTTTCGATAGAACCTCAACGTTGCTTACTTCCACGCCATTAATGGTTTATTCATTGGGGATGGTATTCTTTGCCATCGAAACCATACTTGTTATTTTTTACTATGCCAATGCCGATGCCAAAACCCCTGTTTTTGTAGGAATAGGGTGCGTATTGCTTCATATTGTGTTGACCTGGATTTTTATTGGATGGATAGGGTATATTGGGATCGCTATTGCTTTTGTAATTCAAAAAACAGTGAAAAACTTGATTTTACTGGGACTTTTGAAAAATAAGATAACCTTCGATGTCAAAAAAATCCGCAACTTCTTGTTAAAAATAGCATTTCCGGTAATCATCTTTACTTTGGTAATATTCTTTTCAAAAACATTCATGGATAATTTGAGTAATATGGGTCTTTTAATAAAAATGACATATATGGGAACGAGCTTTGTGGTGGGGAGTTCTATCTATTTAATAGGATTGCGCTTTGCAGGTGTTTTCAAATAAATAAACAGTGAACAAGTTGCAGGAAAATAATACGATAAAGTCAACTTCTGGGCTTCATTACCAAGCTCCCTTTCGTATTATTTATATTGTTGAAAAGTTCCCCTCCTCTACTGAGTATTTTATCCTAAATGAAATCCTTTCATTAGAAAAAAGAGGGTTTGAAATACACCTACTCGTTCTTCGAAAACAAAAGCATCACTTTGATATTTCTGAAATAAAAAACCTGAAATCGCATATTATATATCTACCCAAAATATACTTTTACCTACCATTCATATTTCTTCCATTTTTCCGTTCGCCTTTCTCCATTTTCCCATTTCCCGACTTTCATCGCCACTCCCCTTTCTCATTCCTAAAATATCTTCGTAACTACTGCATTAGCAAGTATTTTGCCGCTCAACTTAAAAACATGCAGGTACATCACATTCATGCCCATTTTGGTTTTATTGCTACCGATATCGCCAAAATCCTATCCCGGCTTATTGAAGTAACCTATAGTTTTACAGTCCATGCACAGGATATTTATCTAAATCAAACAAATATCGAGCAAGAAGTTGCGGGTGCTTCTTTTGTCGTTACCTGCACGGAATATAATCGGACTTTCCTTAATAAACTTACAAAAGGGCAATACGCTGCAAAATTACATACCATTTATCATGGGATTGATGTTTCAAAGTGGAAGCAGACAGAGAGTCCAAACAGCGGGGATAAAAACGATAACATAAAAATTGTATCAGTGGCTCGATTGGTGGAAAAGAAGGGATTAATTTACCTGTTAAAAGCAATCCGCATTTTAAAAGGTAATGGAACAAAAATTCATTGTACAATTATCGGCAATGGACCCTTACAAAAACAGTTGAAGAGATTTATTATAAAGAACAATTTAACTCATTGCGTTCGTTTAAAAGATTTAATTTCGCAGGAGGAAGTAAAACAACAGGTAGCTGATTCCGATATTTTTGTATTGCCTTGTATCGTGGTAAAAAATGGCGATAGGGATGGCTTACCTAATGTATTGTTGGAAGCAATGGCGATGGGCATTCCTGTAATTTCTACCAACATATCAGCCATTCCTGAATTGATAAAGGATGAGGAAACAGGGTTGTTAGTCTCCGAAAAAAACGAAACAGCTATAGCTGATGCTATCCTGAGACTTAATAATGATAATCAATTGTACAATAGAATAGCCGAAAATGGAGAGCGAAAAGTAAAAGATAGCTTTGATATTGAAATATCTACCAATAAATTAGTAGCGATTTTTGAAAAATATATCATCAATAAAAAACATTTTAAAAGTAAAGCATCATTCTCATAATGCTTTGTTCAGCTAATAAAAATGACTTAAAAATTCCGAACCTGAAACTTCATGAGCGAGTGTAAAATAAAAATTTTATATGGACTTGAAGCCGCAGGAGGAGGGGCATTAAAGCATCTGGTATACATAGTCACCCGCTTAAACCCTGAACTCTTCGACATAACAGTTATGCTCTCGAATTTAAGGCAGGAAAACGCAGAAAACGAGATCAAAAAAATGCAATCTGCCGGTGCAAAAGTTATTTTTATACCTATCCACCGGAATATACGCCCCTTAAAAGATTTGATAGCACTATTAAAAATCTGGTACTACATCTTCACTCACAAATTTGATATTATACATGCACACAGCTCAAAGGCTGGTGCACTATTTCGAATAGCATCTTGGCTAGCCCATACCCCGAACGTTTACTATACACCCCATTGTTTCTATTTTCAATCACAATCGGGTTTTAGTAAATGGTTTTTTATCAAGGTCGAAAAAATTATGGGAAAAATCACCACAGGTATTATTGTTTC
The DNA here is from genome assembly GCA_013376985.1 of Bacteroidales bacterium. GTDB lineage: Bacteria > Bacteroidota > Bacteroidia > Bacteroidales > Tenuifilaceae > UBA8529. The sequence continues at coordinate 57,414 of JACABB010000009.1, read as the reverse complement.
GGATACCGAAATGCTGCATTTACTGCGGAATAAAATTGTACCACCCCCAAAAGCATATAATATTAATAATGCCATTGACTTTAACGAATACAATCAGGCGGTTGCTGTAAATAAAACCAAGCATCAGCTGGGGATACCATCCGATTCTTTGGTTGTGGGGGCTATTGGCAGGTTAACCGTACAGAAGGATTGGATTACATACATACATGCGGCAAATGAAGTAATAAAAACCTACCCTGATGTTGTTTTTTTAATTGTTGGCGAAGGAGAACTACGCAATAGTTTAGAATTGCTGATTTCGAAACTTGGGCTAAAGCATCGCATTATTTTAACAGGATATGTAATTGAAATTTATAAAATATACGGCATTATTGACGTATATGTGAACACCTCACTGTGGGAAGGGCTTCCATACGTATTTCTCGAAGCCATGCACTATAAAAAGCCCATTATTGCAACAGGCTCTAAAGGTGAAACTGCGGTTATTGACCAACACAACGGCCTTACATCTCCTCAACATGACTTTAAGAGTGTGGCAGAAAATATTATTTTGCTTTTGCAGGATAAAATCCTCTCCGAAAATTTAGGAAAAAAAGGGTATGAGTTGATCCTTGAAAAATATTCCTTTAATAGTTTTATACGGAAGCATGAAACACTGTATTTGGAAAGGGTTAAATAAAATCCGTTACTTCATTACTTTCTTTTGATAGTGATGCCAAATGGTGTATTCTTAACTCATTTCCGATTTTATTCAAAAAAATCTGATTTCTTGATATCAGTGCGAAGATCCAATTTAAAAACAATTATACTTTTTTAAATGACTTCATAGAAAGTCACTATATTTATTCCATCAAAAGAAGAACAGTAGGATCTAAATAAAATGTGTAAAGCAATTTTAAAAATGTACAGGGATAACATTGTTAAATACGTCATTCTTTTACTGCTATTTAATTGTGAATACGTTGTTAAATCTCAAAACATAGTACATATAACCAATTATAATAAAAACGAATATAATGGCGGTAACCAGAACTGGGATATCACCCTCGATAGAAAAGGAAATGTATATATAGCCAATAATAATGGACTGCTAGCATTTGATGGAGCAAAATGGGAGTTGCTAAAACTCCCTGTCAATACAATAATTAGGTCTGTAGCCTCCGATAATAATAGGATTTATACAGGTTCCTTTGAAGAGTTTGGTTACTGGGAAGTGGACTCAACTAGGGAATGGAAATACATCTCGTTAATCCCTTTACTCGGCAATATAAAACTACATAATGATGAGTTCTGGAAAATCGTAAAGCACAAGGATTGTATATACTTTCAAAGCTTTGGAACTATTCTGGCTTACAATTATAAAACTATAAAACAAATTAAAATCCCCAACTCTATATTATTCCTTTTAAAATCAAATGATCGCCTATTTGTACAACAAGTTAATAGTGGCTTATACGAGCTTATTGATCAGGATTTAATATTCGTTCCCGGAAGTAAAATCTTTCAGGATACAGAAATAAAATCCATTACATCACTAAATGGTAATGAAATTCTTATTGGCACTAGTTCAAAAGGGATTTATAAATATGACGGGAACTCCTTTTCAGAATGGAAAAATGAGGCTTCAGAAGATATCAAGGAGTCAAAAATAAACAATGGTATTCGGTTAAACGAAAAAATAGTTTTTGGTACAATACTAAAGGGTATTTACGTTTTTAATCTAAAAGGAAAACTCCTAAACCACATTACAAGCAACACCTCTCTGCAAAATAACACAATACTGGCACTACAAGGCGATGAAACTGGTAATCTATGGGTAGGCATGGATAAAGGCATTGATTATATATCTTTTAATTCGCCAATAGATATTTATGAAAATAAAGAGATGAACTCTGGAACAGTTTATGGAGCTTGTTTATTTAAAAAAGAGTTGTACTTAGGAACCAATCAGGGGGTTTATATCTATTCGCTAAACGACGATGGAAAGTTTGAAAATAAACATCTTTTGAAGAACTCTCAAGGTCAGGTTTGGTTTATAAAAAATATTGACAATAAGCTTTATTGCGGTCTTAACGATGGAACCTATTTAATTGAGGATCATCAATTAAAACTCGTTAGTAATATTAGCGGTGGATATAATTTGAAAAAGATTACTTGGCAGGAAAAGGAATATCTTATCCAAAGTACTTACAGTTCAGTTGTACTATATAATCATAATAAAGATGTATGGACAAAAAACCATACCATGAAAGGTCTAATTGCTCCATGCCGATATCTTGAAGTCGATTTTATGGGCAACATCTGGTTGGGTCATTCTATAAAGGGTCTGTATATGATACAACCATCAAAGAATATTGACTCAGCATTAATAGTGAAACAAATTGGCAGTAACGAAGGGCTATTAGAAAACACAAATAAAGTTTTTAAGATAGATAATAGAATAGTAATCCCCGATGAAAATCAGCTTTACCGATGGGATGATTTAACCAATAAGCTCATCCCATATAATGAGCTAAACAAACAACTTGAAGAATTTAAATCGTCAAACTCCATAGTTGCCAACCCCAATAATAGGTACTGGTTTATCAAGAAAAATGAGATTGGCATGTTTGAAGTTTTATTTGGTAAAGCAAAACTTCTCTATCGGTTAATTCCTCAAATGTACGGTTTGAATCTAGTTGAAAATTACGAGAATATCGTTTCGCTAAACGATAGCCTAAATCTAATATGCCTCGATAATGGGTTTGCCATTCTGAATATCTACCTGATGAATCAACTAAAAGAGGTCAATAAACCACCAACCATTAAGGATGTTTTATTCTGGACTCGAAAGGGTAAAACAAACAAGTTTGATTATAGAAATGAATCAAAAACTCTGATACCCAATAAGTATAATAACGTATCCATTTCGTTTACTTCAAAAGAATCAGTTGGACAAAGAAAATTCTATCAGTACAAACTTGTTGGGATAGATAATACGTGGAGCGACTGGTCGTATAGTTCCGAAGTTTCATACACTCGGTTACCATTTGGCAATTACACATTCTTGGTTCAAACAGTTAATTCAAAGGGAATTAAGACTCAACCTGCTAAGTTTGTTTTCCGAATTAAGCCACCATGGTTTTTATCTCTATACGCTTATCTATTGTATATTAGCATATTAGTGGCTTCGGCTTTTTACTTAAGGTATTATATTAAGAGACGATTTATAAGACAACAAATAATTCTTTTAGAAAAAGAACAGGAGAAAATTAGGGTTCAAAAAGAAAAAGCTAACCAAGAAATAATAAGGTTAGCAAACGAAAAACTTCAAGCAGAAATATCGCATTCAAACTCCCAATTAGCAAATAATACAATATCCTTAATTAAGAAAAATGAGCTACTCATCGAGATTAAGGAGCAACTGGAAAAACTTAAGAAAGATTTAGGTTATAGAATTCCCAATAAATATTACGATAACATATATTTACTCATTGAGCAAAATATTACTAGCGAACACGATTGGGTAATGTTCGAAAAACTTTTCGACCAAGCTCATGAAAATTTCTTTAAACGATTAAAAACAGAATACCCAGATCTTACACCAAGCGATTTAAGACTTTGTGCTTATTTGCGTTTAAATCTATCATCAAAGGAGATTGCTCCACTGATTAACATAACCACAAGGGGTGTTGAAGAGCGTAGATACCGCTTAAGAAAACGACTAAATCTTTTATCCGACCAAAATCTTACTGATTTTATCTTAGGTTTTTAATCATCACTATAAGTTTTTTTTCAAAAACTCATTTCACTTTTCTTATAAAACTCCATTGCGAAAAACCCTATTAAATGGGTTATTCTACATAATAATTCATCAAATGATGTAGTATTAAGGGGGAACTTTTTCAGCCACTTTGCCGTATGTAGTATTTTTGATGTGAACTAAAAATGGAATTCAACAATTTTAAGGCATAAATTTACATTTAAGTTATATGCTGATCCTTTTGAGGGGGTTTGAGTACCAAGTAATGTATTATCAAAATATCATTTGCTATAGATGGCTCAAATTAAGAATTTTCGTTTTGTTTTTAACCAGCAACATTCTAAACTATCAATAATGGTACCACCATTATATTCCGATAGTGCTAGGTCAATCAAAATACTGAAACCAAACTTTAAACCATAAAGCACTCACCTAAACCGCATTCGTATGCATATACAATCTTTGATAAGAAAAATCTTAAAGTATCTGCTAACGGCTATGCTATTAATTTCCTTACCAGCAATAGGCCTAAGTCAGCAGATTATTAAGGGTACGGTCAAAGCTTCTGATAATGGCGAAAGCCTGCCAGGGGTAAACGTTATTGTTAAAGGTACCAATCATGGAACCGTTACAAATTTCGATGGTTTTTACACCCTTGATTTAAAACCAGAAGAAAAAGTTCTTGTTTTCTCATTTATAGGATACGAGGATCAAGAAATCGAAATTGGAACTCAAACCGTATTAAATGTAACCCTTAAGTCCAAAAATACTGCAATTGATGAACTTGTAGTAATAGGATATGGTGTACAAAAGAAAAGCGATATTACTGGGGCAACTATACAACTTAAAGGAACAGAATTATCAAAACAACCTGTATTAACTGCAACACAGGCCATGCAGGGAAAAGTGTCAGGAGTTCAGATTATTAGTTCAGGAAATCCAGGGTCAACACCTCAAATGAGAATCAGGGGAACGGGAACAATGCTGGGAGGTACCCATGTACTCTACGTTGTTGATGGAATCCTTACCGATGACATTACCAACGTAAACTCTTCGGATATTGTGGATATGAACATATTGAAGGATGCCTCCTCTTCGGCAATATATGGATCTCGCGGTGCAAACGGAGTTATAATAATTACAACGAAGAAAGGAAGCAGTAGTGCAGGCAAGCTGAATATCAATTATAATTCTAACATAGGTATAAGGCAAGCGTCAAATCTTGTAAAAATGGCTAATGCCGCCGAATATAAAAACTATTACCAAGCAGCTACTGGAATTGCAATTTCAGGTCCAACAGCTAACACCAACTGGTACAAGACCATTCTTCGAAATGCCTTCGAACAAAACCAAAATATATCTATTTCTGGTGGTTCCGAAAAAGCAACATACTTTTTCAGTACCAGTTACTTAAACGATCAAGGAATTGTTCTTAAGAATAATTTTAAACGAATAACTCTACGTTCGAATATCGATTTCAACATCTCAAAATATATTAAGACTGGCTTTCAATCATCCTATGCTAATGCTATAAATGAGAATGGGTTCAATAATTTGGATATTAATGAGAATGGCAATATTGGATCTGCTTTTAACGATGCTTACCGGGCTGCTCCCATAATATCTCCTAAAGTAGGAGATAAATATGGCAACGTTTCTGCTTTTAATGGTCAAGTAGGTAATCCATTGCTCGATATTGAGAATAATAGAGTTCGTGTTGCAGCAAATCGTATTCAAGCGGCTGGTTATCTGGATATAAATCCCTTTTCATTCTTAAGTTACCACTCAAGTATCGGTACAGATATATTATTCCGGCAAGCAAGGTTATATGATTACAAGTTTCTTAACGATGAAACTAATTTTGATGTTGCTGGTGGGAATCAGCTGAATTCCATTAGCTATCTGGCAAATAAAAATGTTCAAAATTTTAAATGGGTTTGGGATAATTACATCACTTTTTCGAAAAAATTTGACAAACACGATTTTAAATTAATGGTGGGTACAACTGCCGAGAAATTTCAGGAAACTTGGCTTTCTGGAAGCCGCAAAGATGTTCCTGCTGATTCAGATCTTTGGTACTTGTACAATGGACTTGCCAATAGTTCCCAGAATGATGGTAAAGGAGATATTTGGACCAGAAACTCATACATGAGTCGTTTGAACTATAGCTATAACGATCGTTATATGCTAACTGCAACTCTAAGGCGTGATGGAAGTTCCCGTTTTCCTAAGAAAAATAGATGGGGAACATTTCCGTCAGTTGGGCTAGCATGGAATATCAATAAAGAGAGTTTTATGCAATCTCAACACCTATTTGACGTGCTTCGAGTACGTGCAAGTTGGGGTGTAGTTGGTAACGATCAAATTTCAACCGATGCATATACTAATACTGTCATACCAAACCTAGCATACCCTTTCAGCGGTATCTCATCGGGTGCTTCGAATGGAAGTCAGATTAACCAAATAAAGGATCCTAATATTAAATGGGAAAGCACGGCAGAGTACGACTTTGCTCTCGAATTTGGAGTATTAGAAAATAAGCTAAGTGGCGAATTGAATTATTACAATAAAAAGGTAGATAATGCCCTAATTAATGTAAATATTCCATCTACCGTTGGCGATGCCGACCATCAAATCTTAACCAATGCCACATCCATACAAAATACAGGTGTTGAAGTGATGATAAAATGGAAAAGTAGCGTGAACAAAAACCTATCATACAGCATCGGGGCCAACGTAACGCTGAACAAGAACAAAGTTGTGGGGTTAAATGGAGGAGAACCTATCTGGGGAGGCAATATTGGTGCAGCTCAGGGTTTTACTACCTTAACGGATAATAACCATGCAATTGGAAGTTTTTATGTTCTCAAGGTTCTTGGTGTTTTCCAGGACGATCCTGAAATTTTAAACTATAAAAGCAGCAATGGCACAATTATTCAGCCAACAGCAAAACCTGGCGAATTTAAATACTGGGATAAAAATGATGATGGTAAAATTGATGACAAAGACCGTGATTTCGCCGGATCCTATCAACCCAAAGCATATTTCGGAGTAAATATCAATGTTTATTACAGGAAATGGGACTTCAGCATGGATATTTATGGGAATGTTGGTAACAAGGTCTATAATGGAAAAAGAGCTATTAGGATAAACGGAAAAGATAATATTGAATCGGCTCTAGTATATAATCGTTGGAATGGTAGTCAAAATCCAAGTCAAACACAACCGGGTGCAAATACAGGAAACCTATTAGCTTCCGATTACTTCGTAGAATCTGGAGATTTCTACAGAATTAACAACCTAACAGTTGGCTACACCTTTCCAGATCCCTTCCTAAAGAAATTAAATATTAGCAGTCTGCGGGTTTTCATTACATCGCAGAATTTATTGACACTCAAAAAATATTCTGGTTTTACCTCCGAATTACCAGGAAGCCCTTTAGATTCAGGTATTGAGTTGAGCACCTACCCTACTACACGGACAATTGCCCTAGGGGTAAATCTTAATTTTTAACCTCAAATCGATAAAATTATGAAAACACTCTATATTTCAATTTTTCTGATAGCAATTGTGCTAACATCATGCTCAGAATCCTTTCTAGATGTACCAATTCAGGGAGGTGCAACAACAAAGTCAGATCCTGATTTAGCCCAGAAATTGGTTACAGGAACTTACAATAGCCTATTACAAGGTGATTCATGGGGAAATGGTGATGTTCATGGATTTGCCTTTATTTCCGTCACCGATATTGCATCGGACGATGCCGATAAAGGAAGCACTCTTGATGATCAAAAAGTTCCTGTAGGCGATATTGATGATTTCAATCTCACCGCTACAAATAAATTTGCCGAAACCCTTTGGAGTGGTCATTATAATGCCATAGGTACGGCTAATCAGGCATTATTGGCACTAAGTACGGCAAATATTAGCACCCAAACCAAAAATAGGTTGATTGGCGAAGTAAGATTCTTAAGAGGTTATTTATACTTCAACCTTGTAAGGATGTTTGGCGATGTCCCTTTAGTAATGCGCGTTCCAAAAGATCAAACTGATGCCAATAATGACCCAGCATTTCAAACCCGTGTAAACAAGCAAATTGTCTACGATTCAATTGTTTCGGATTTACAATTCTCAGTAGATAACCTACCGCTAAAATCAGCCTATCCTGTTGGTCATGCGAATAAAGGAGCTGCTGAATCAATGCTAGCAAAGGTTTATATGTATCTCCAAGATTGGCAAAAAGTGTACGACCTCACTCAGGATGTTATACTTTCAGGTAAATACGGACTTGTTGATTATTCAATTCTTTGGAGACAGGCTGGAGATAATTGCAATGAATCCATTTTTGAAATAGAGACTGGCTCCTACAACAATTCTAATCTTGGAGTAAGCAACTATACTGTTAGCCAAGGTGTAAGAGTTGGAGGAATGGGCGGCTGGAACGATCTCGGCTGGGGATTCTGTACTCCTACCACTAATCTTATCAACGCTTATGAACCTGGCGACAAACGGAAAGATGCTACTATTATTTTTATTGATAACTCTGGTACACATAAAGGAACCGTTCTTTGGGATGGATTCAGGGTTCCAAGTAAAGACTCAGTACAAAATCTTTACTATAACTACAAAGCATACGCCAGTGCCTCTAAAGAAACATTTGTTAATCAGAATGATAAAGACAGACCCAAAAACATAAAAATACTCCGGTATGCTGATGTACTCCTTATGAACGCTGAGGCAGCCTACCATATTGGAGGTGATGTAAGCACTCCATTACATCTTATCCGCCAACGTGCAGGTTTAGCTGATGTAGCACCAACCCTAGATAATATTTGGAAAGAGCGCAGGCTTGAATTAGCTCTTGAACATGATAGATTTTGGGATCTAGTTCGACAAGGTAGAGCCAGTCAGGTTTTGAATGCAGTAGGTAAGCATTTTGTAGCAGGTACTCATGAACTGCTGCCAATTCCAAATTCCCAAATCCAACTCAGTGGAGGGAAACTTACCCAAAACTTCGGTTATTAATCATAACCTCATGCTAATAAATTAACAATGAAATCATTAACTCTCAATTCAAATAATTCTAACCTTTAAAACAATTAACTTATGAAAAAAATCACTAAAATTTCGTTATTCCTAGTTTCAGTTTTAATGATACTCGGAATAGTTACCATTAATTCTTGCAAAAAGGAAGATAAACTTCCTCAAATTAATGGCTACGACAATTCTAATCAAGTAGCTTCAACCTACCTCAAAGCTCATTGGACCTTTGATGATACTTACAACGAAGCTATTTCTGCTACTGCTCCATCAAATAAGTATGGTACTTATGGTTTTGAGGCAGGTCAAATTGGTAAAGCTTTAAAACTAACAAAAGGGGCAATAGTTTTTCCAGGTATTGCTAACATTAACACTGCTAATGCATTGAATAATTTCTCAGTTAGCTTATGGGTAAAAGTATCTGGCAATAAACGTGCTACTAATGCTGGTTTTACCTCATTTTTTGCTCTTATCCCAACAGGTGTTACTGATATTTGGGGCGATATAATGGCTAATGCAGAAACATCTCGTCACCTTCCATCATCTGATACTCTTGAGTTAAAGAATTTACTTAACACTCACCCTGTTGGTGGTGGCAATAGTTTACAGGATAATGTAGCACAATTAAATGACGTTGGTAACGGTGCTTGGTTTATGGGAGCAAAAGTATGGTCGCATTATGTAATGACTTGGAATGCTAGTACCCACCAATTCCTGCTTTACGGAAATGCCGTTTCAAGTGGAGCTTGGAATGATAGAGGTACAACAGCCGAAGAAATTATGGCAGTACCTGTTCAAGCAGTATTCGGAAGCATCGCATCTAGTGATATTGGATTTGCAGGCGCACCAGCTCAACAAACATGGGCTCCTTGGGCAACAGCATCAATTGATGATGTTCGTATTTTTAATACAACTCTTTCTCAAGCTGAAGTTTCTGCTCTGTATAACCTAGGTCTTGCAGGCAGATAATCGTTTATATCTAAGCCAATTAGATTAAATAATCAAACTAATATATTGGCTTTGATTATATTATGACAAGATAAAAGGGCTTAGAACGTTTCTAAGCCCTTTTAATCAAACCTTATTAGCAATGAATAGTATTAGCAGAAAAATAAAATATATCAATCTAGGTCTGGCTCTATGCGGATCATTTATGATATCATTGGTATTTATCACATCGTGTAAAAAAGATAATCCACCACTCGCACCAGAGGATTTTCATATAAAAAGAATCTATGTTAATGATCAAACAGGAACTTATAACTACTATAATACTTCACTGTCGTTTGATTGCCGAGTTATTCTTTCTGCACCAGTCGATACTTCTAGCGCTAAAAAATCAATTATATTCTCCACCAAAAGTGGTATAACGTTACCTTTAGCTATATCATTTGAAAATAAGGATAGCATAATACATTTTCAAACTCTTTCGCCGCTAAACTCACTATCAAGGTATAATTTATCCATAAAAACTGCACTTACTTCAAAACGAGGAAATTCTCTTGTCAGCGAGGGTAAGGTAAAAATCATTACTCAAATCGATAGCACCGATAAGTTTCCTCGCATTAGCGACGATCAATTATTAACTAAAATTCAGCAGCAAACTTTCAAATACTTCTACGATTTTGCACATCCATCATGTGGCATGGCTAGAGAAAGAAATATATCTGGAGATGTAGTTACAACAGGCGGTTCAGGCTTTGGAGTGATGGCACTGATAGTCGGAATTGAGCGGGGTTTTATTACTCGTAATCAAGGAATTGCCCGACTGGATAAGATTTTGACATTTCTAGCAACCTGTGACCGTTTCCATGGTGCTTGGCCACATTGGCTAAACGGAAACACGGGCAAAACTGTACCCTTTACCCAATACGATGATGGCGGCGATTTAGTCGAAACCTCATATATGGTTCAGGGTTTGATCACTATGCGTCAATATTTAAACTCTGGTGATGCAACAGAGAATGCTTTAATTAGTAGAATCAATGCACTTTGCAGTGCCGTTGAATACGATTGGTTCCGAAACGGTGGACAAAATTCACTTTTCTGGCACTGGTCGCCAACCTACGGTTGGCAAATGAATTTCAGGATAGAAGGTTACAATGAAACTTTAATAACTTATGTGGTTGCTGCAACATCAACTACACATCCTATAACAAAAGAGGTGTACCAGCAGGGATATGCAAAAAGCGGAGCAATAGTAAATGGCAATACATACTATAACATTAAACTTCCAATTGGAGAACCCTATGGCGGACCACTATTTTTCAGTCAGTACTCATATCTTGGCCTTGATCCAAGAAATCTAAGTGATATTTATGCTAATTATTGGGAACAAAACGTAAACCACTCGCTTATCAATTTCACATATTGCAAAACCAATCCAAAAAACTATATGGGCTATAGCAAGAATTGTTGGGGGCTAACAGCTACCGATAATCCATGGGGCTATGCCGCACACTCTCCCTCTAATGATTTAGGCGTTATTTCGCCAACTGCAGCAGTTTCGGCAATTGCCTATACTCCAACACAATCGATGAATGCTATTCGCTTCTTCTACTACACTTTAGGTGATAAAGTCTGGGGCGATTATGGTTTCTATGATTCTTTTGATTTGAACGAAGCCTGGTGGTCATCTGCATATTTATCAATTGATCAGGGACCTGAGATTTGCATGATCGAAAACTATCGCACAGCATTACTTTGGAATCTTTTCATGTCGGCTTCAGAAGTTAAGGCTGGCCTAACAAAACTTGGTTTTAGCTACTAATATCAAGTAAATATTTTGGAACAGAAATCAATTTAAATCAACAGATATCTCTTAAATCGAGAAAATAAATCAACTAGAAATGAAAAAACTAAAACTCATACTGCTTACTAGTTTGATTTTGTTCGGTATATCATGTAAAAAACTGAATACCAATAATAATAAACTTGAAACCAAGGTCGATTCGATTCTTGCTATCATGACTTTGGATGAAAAGATAGGTCAACTCAATTTGGTGGCTGGCAATATGGATCAAACAGGGCCAACCACTAATAAAGAATATGAAAAAGATATTAAAGATGGTCGGGTTGGTGCAATTCTAAACGTCTATGGCGTTGAACAAGTTAGAAAATTGCAAGAATTAGCAGTTAAAAACACCCGTTTAAGAATACCCTTGCTTTTCGGTTACGATGTAATTCATGGATTTAAAACAATTTTTCCTATTCCCTTGGCTGAAGCTTGTAGCTGGGATATTGAACTTATCGAAAAAACAGCCAGATTATCCGCAGAAGAAGCATGTGCCGCTGGTTTAAATTGGACTTTTAGTCCAATGGTTGATATTGCTCGTGATCCAAGATGGGGAAGAGTTGCTGAGGGATCTGGAGAGGATTGCTACCTTGCTTCTCTGATTGCTAAAGCAAGAGTAATTGGCTACCAAGGAGAAAAATTGAATGATCCTTTAACAATGGCTGCTTGCGTTAAGCATTTTGCTGCTTATGGAGCACCGATTGGGGGTAGAGATTACAATACAGTAGACATGTCGGATAGGATGCTGCGCGAAACCTATCTCCCACCCTACAAAACAGCAGTTGACGCTGGCGTTGCAACAGTAATGAGCTCTTTTAATGAACTGGATGGAGTGCCAAGTTCTGGAAATAAATATTTGCTAACCCAGATACTACGAAACGAATGGGGATTCAAAGGGTTTGTTGTTTCGGACTGGACAGCAATAAACGAAATGGTAAATCATGGCTATGCAGCGAGTGAGAAAAAAGCGGGTGAATTGGCTTTGAACGCAGGATTAGACATGGATATGCAAGGTGCTGTTTATTTCAATTACCTAAAGAAATCTCTCGATGAAGGTAAAATATCCGAAAAACAACTTAATGAATCGGTACGAAGAATCCTGAAACTTAAATATAATCTGGGATTATTTGCAAATCCATACCTCTATCTCGACAATAAACGAGAGAAAGAGATTACCTATTCGAAACGGCATTTGGATCATGCGTTATTATCAGCAAAGGAATCTATTGTTTTACTGAAAAACACTGATTATAAGGGACGTAAATTACTTCCACTAAGTAAATCAGTTAAAAAAATTGCTCTTATTGGGCCTTTAGCCGACAATAAGAAAGACATGTTGGGTACTTGGAATGCCCAAGGCGACGAAAATAAAGTGACCACTATACTTGCAGGCTTGAAGAGTAAATATCCAGAATCAATTATTGAATATACAAAAGGTTCAGATTTTAATGGGAAAGATAAGGTTGGATTTAATTCAGCCATTACACTAGCATTAAAATCAGATATTGTTATTTGCACTATTGGTGAAAATATTGACCAAAGTGGAGAAGCTGCAAGTCGCTCAGAGATTGGTTTACCTGGTGTACAGCAGGAATTAATGGAAGAATTAGTAAAAACAGGTAAACCAATAATTGCAATAGTCATGGCAGGTAGGCCATTAACAATTGAGTGGCTATCAAAGAATGTAAACGCTATTCTTTTTGCAGGGCATCTAGGAACTAGAGCTGGCGATGCTATTGCAGACGTTCTAAGCGGCGACTATAATCCTTCAGGAAAACTGGTAATGACCTTCCCAAGAAGTATTGGTCAAGTGCCAATTTTCTATAGCACAAAGAACACTGGGCGACCTTTTGATGCAAAAAATTCATATACCAGTAAATACCTAGATATTTCAAACGACCCGCTTTTCCCATTTGGCTTTGGTTTAAGTTACACCTCTTTTGAATATTCAAACTTAAAGTTGAGTAAACAAAGTATTCAGAATTCCGAATCGTTAACAGTAACTTTTACTCTGAAAAATACAGGAAAGTATGATGGCGAGGAGGTTGCTCAACTCTATATCAGAGATTTGGTAGGTAGTGTAACTCGCCCAGTTAAAGAATTGAAAGGGTTTAAGAAAGTATTCTTAAAATCAGGCGAGCAGAAGGAATTATCTTTTTCAATAACCGAAAATGATTTAAAATTTTACGATGCAAACATGAAATTCCTTGCTGAACCCGGAAAGTTTAAAGTTTTTGTTGGAAGCAATTCTGTAGAATTGTTAGAAGCCGATTTTGAACTATTATGAATTGATTATCAAAAAAATGAAAATTATTAATTATATCAATCTAGACAAATCTCTTGAAAATTATTGTGAAGATGTTAAATCATTTTAAGACTAGAAACTCTATGAAAATCAGCGAAGTTTTATTGTTTACAATTTTGGCTCTTACTGCATGTAATCAGCCACAACAACTTGTATTCAAATCGAATGGAAGGGTTGATTATCATATCACGCACGATGAAGAGATTATGCTAGATTCAATTCAGCACAAAACTTTTCTTTTCTTCTTAAATGAACATCATCCCGATTGGGGAATTGTAAAAGATCGTGCTGCTAGCTTCACTCCTGCCAGTATAGCATCCACTGGTTTTGGGATTCCTGCCTTTGCAATTGGTGCTGAAAGAAAATGGATTACACGAGAACAGGCCGCTGATATTACGCTAAAGATTCTCAAATTCTTTGCTAATTCAGACCAAAATACCTATGCAAATTCTACAGGATACAAGGGATTCTATTACCATTTCCTACGCATGAATTCTGGTACCCGTGAATGGAATTGTGAACTCTCGTCCATTGATACTGGCATCCTGATGATGGGTATCCTCTTTGCTCAAAACTATTATAAACAAAACAATGAAGTCGAAAATCAAATCCGTTCACTAGCAGCAACACTGCTTAGTAGGATTGACTGGAATTTCATGCAATTATCAGCATCAGCTAAACATCCAAATACAATATCAATGGCCTGGTCGCCTGAGAATGGACTGCTAGATTTTGGATGGAGTGGTTACAACGAGGGTTTATTCCTATATATTCTGGCTGCAGGAAGTGGAATGAAAAACGTAAACCAGAGCTACAATTCATGGCTATCAACATATAAATGGAGTACTCCTTATAAAGGACTTTCGCATGTGGCTTTTCCTCCACTATTTGGTCATCAGTTTTCCCAAGTATTTATCGATTATCGTGGTCTAGTTGATAAATATATGAAGGAAAAAGGAATCGATTACTTTGAAAACTCACGGCGCGCAACTTATGTTCAGCGTCAATATGCAATAGATAACTCCAAAGGCTGGACTGGTTATGATTCCCTTTGCTGGGGAGTTACCGCAAGCGATGGCCCTAGTGAAAAATATAATTTTAGTGATAAAAAATTCCTAGGTTATGCCGGAAGAGGTACAAGCGGACCCGATGATAATTATTATGAAGATGGAACAATTGCACCCTACGGATCGATTTCATCATTGCCATTTGCACCCGAAATAGTTTTACCTACAATAAAATCATTCAATGCAAAGTACGGCAAACAACTATGGGGTAAATATGGCTATTATGATTCTTTCAATCTAACCGCAAAATGGGTTGATAATGATTTTATTGGTATAGATGAAGGGCCTATGCTTATTATGATTGAAAATTTCAGAACAGGTTTAGTTTGGAACTATGTAATGAAAGATCCAATAATCCAGAAAGGTCTCACAAAACTAGGTTTTTCTAATATAAAATAGAATTTTCTCAACCTATGACAAAGTTAATCAGTAACATCATAGCATTAATTGCACTAACATTCACAACCACCATTATCCAAGCTCAAATTAAAACGTTGGATGAATTTGAAAACAAAAATGGCTGGAATTTTATCAAATCCGATGGGGTTAATCTTAACTTAACAAATGAAAAAGGGTTAACCGGCAATGCAATTCGTTTCGATTACGATTTTACCAAAGGGACAGGTTACGGAGGAATACAAAAACTTTTCCCAATAGATCTACCTGATAATTATGAATTTACCTTTTATGTTAAGGCCGAATCTCCTGCCAATAATTTTGAAATAAAATTTATAGATAGTACTGGAAATAATGTTTGGTGGGTAAACAATCGTAATTACGATTTTCCAACCGAATGGAAAAAAATCACCATCAAAAAAAGGCATATCAGCTTTGCATGGGGACCAACAACCGATCAGCATTTGAAACGAATTGATAGAATTGAATTTACAAT
Organism: Bacteroidales bacterium; assembly: GCA_013376985.1. GTDB lineage: Bacteria > Bacteroidota > Bacteroidia > Bacteroidales > Tenuifilaceae > UBA8529. Next base: position 41,574 of record JACABB010000009.1, on the reverse strand, counting down.
ATCCTCCTTTGTAGGTGGTAAAGGAACTATTTGGCTTGATGATCTTAAGTTTGAACCGCTTCCAGCCGAAACACAATCCTATCCGAAGCCATCGATTGAAACTACGTCATCTACGAAAAATCATTTGGCATATCTTATTCTAGACAATTCGAATGAAACATACTGGCAAAGCAACAATGTAAAGGATCAGCAAATTATTATTGATTTCAAAACCCGCAGGGAATTTGGTGGCTTGCAAATCAATTGGCTAAAAAACTATCACGCTAAAGCCTTTGACATTTTTCTATCTATGGATGCAAAGAATTGGGATAAAGTCTATACCGTTCAATCCAATCAAAGCAATATCAGTTTTATCAGACTTCCCGAAGCGGAAGCAAAATATCTTAAAATAAATATCACCGAAAATAGCACAGCAAATGGGGTTGGAATAAGTGAAATAAAGTTTTTGGATACCAAGAATTCCTCAACCAAAAACGACTTTCTAATTTACAACGCTAAAAACACTCTTGCGGGCAATTACCCACGATACTTTTCTGAACAAGCCTCTTATTGGACTATTACTGGTGTAAACAACGATGTAAAGGAAGCCTTGATCAACGAGGATGGAATGGTTGAAGTCGATAAAGCCCTTTTCTCAATTGAGCCGATGATAAAAATGGGTGATTCACTTTACAACTGGAGTAATGTTAAAACTATTCAATCACTTGGCACATCAGAAGATAAGCGTGATTTCAATTTTGTACCAACTGTAACTTGGAACTGTAACGATCTTAAATTTGTAACCGGGATTACAGCAACTGGAGAGGCAAATAAGAATTCAAAATTGGATATTCGTTACTCATTTAAGAATCTCACCAACCAATCAAAAAACTTTGAGTTCTACCTATTGATTAGACCTTACCAAGTTAATCCTTACTATCAATTTCTGAATCTTGCAGGAGGCGTTGGTAAGGTAAAATCAATCAAAGAAGAGGGCAATTTCATATCAGTGGATGATAAGGTTATACTACCTCAAAAAAAGTATGATTCCTTTGGCGCAAGCACCTTTGATGAAGGAAATATTGTCGATTTTATTCGCAAAGGAAAAATGCCTCCAAATAAATCAGCAGTTGATCAAAGCAGCCTAGCAAATGGCGTGATAAAATACTCATTACACCTGAATCCGGAAGAATCATCAGAATTCTACGTTATTGTTCCTTTCTATAACAAAAATTCATCCAATGAAAAATTAGAAACCATCAACGTTGCAGATGAATTTACCAAGTCAACTGAATTTTGGAAATCGAAGGTTGAGCATATCAAATTTAATTTGCCAGAATCGGCAAATAGGATTGTTAATACGTACAAATCAAACCTCGCTTATATACTAGTTAACAGGGATATAGTAGGAATACAGCCCGGTTCTCGTTCTTACGAAAGAAGTTGGATTCGCGATGGTGCTTTAACTTCATCGGCCCTTTTAAAATCAGGTATTGTAACAGAAGTCAAAGACTTTATTGATTGGTACACAGCAAATCAATATGAAAATGGGAAAGTCCCTTGCGTTGTTGATCACCGAGGTCCCGACCCAGTTCCAGAGAATGATAGCCACGGAGAAATGATCTACCTAATCCGTGAATATTTCAATTTTACGCATGATACGACTTTTCTCAAATCAAAGAATAGCAATGTTCTTATGGCAGTTGATTATATTGAATCGATGGTTGCCCAGAGATCCACTGATAGCTATAAAAACGGGAACGATAGTTTACGCGCTTTTTATGGTCTAATGCCCGAATCAATAAGCCACGAGGGTTATTCTGCCAAACCCATGCACTCTTACTGGGATGATTTCTTTACTCTGAAAGGGCTGAAAGATGCAACCGAGATCCAAAGAATTTTAGGAGAAACATCAAATTATGAAAGAGTAAAGAAGATCCGTGATACGTTTAGTGAAAATCTTTACAACTCATTGCAACTTGCAATGAAACTAAGGAGAATCAACTATATCCCCGGTTGTGTTGAACTTGGTGATTTTGATGCAACATCAACAACCATCGCTTTAACGCCTTGTAACGAACTGAAAAATCTACCAAAACCACAGGTTTACAATACTTTCGATAAGTACTACGACTTTTTCAAGAACCGTAGAGACAACAAAATTAATTGGGTCAACTATACTCCCTATGAAAATCGCTTAATCGGTTCATTTATAATGCTTGATCAACCTGAAAGAGCGCATGAACTGATCCAATTCTTCCTTAACGATCAGCGTCCACAGGGATGGAATCACTGGGCAGAAGTGGTTTGGAAAGATTACCGTACTCCACGTTACATTGGCGATATGCCGCACACTTGGGTTGGCAGCGATTTTATCAATGCAATTAGGTCAATGTTTGTTTATGAAAATGAATCGGATCAATCGCTTGTTTTGGGCTCTGCGCTTTATCAGGATTGGATTGATGCGACTGAGGGAATGTCTGTTCAGAATCTACCAACATACTACGGTGAAATTTCATATTCAATTAAAAAGGATATCGATAAATACCATTTCTCAATATCTGGCAATGTAAAAATTCCGGCTAATGGTATCAAAATAAAAAACTTTAATGGATCGAAACTTCCTAAAAGAGTTACAGTGAATGGAAATGAAATTAAGGATTTTAATGAAAAGGAAATTTCAATAAAAGAGTTACCAGCTATTGTTTTAATTTCATATTAAAAAGTAAAAAATGAAAGATATAACCGCTAAGTACACAAAGTTTTACGCAAAGAGCACCAAGTTCTTGCGGTCTTTGCGCATACTTAGCGATCTCTGCGGTTAAATTTTATTCTTAAAGAAAAGTCAAAAATGAATAAGAATTCAAAAAATATCACAATACCACAAGATCGAATTCCCTTTACACAACTAGCGGCCTATGGTGCCGGAGGTATTATTCCAATAGCGCTTTTCAATGTAGCAGGAATACTCGTTGGTTTAATGGGCAATATAAGCCTAGGCTTAAGTGCCTTTTGGTTAGGATTTATTCTAATTATCCCACGATTATGGGATGCCCTCTCCGACCCTATCATTGGTCATATTTCAGATAACACCAGAACCCGCTGGGGACGGCGTCGCCCCTATTTGCTTGTGGGTGGAATTCTGGTGTCAATCACTTTTGTGATAATGTGGTGGATTCCCAAGGGCGAAATGGTGCAAACCTGGTTTCCATCCGAATCAAGTTACCATGCATTTCAGCTAGTCTATATTCTTTTTACACTCCTATTATTTTTCACTGCCGTAAATATATTCGAGATTCCTCACGGAGCTCTAGGTATGGAGATGACCACCGATTACCATGCACGTACTCGCCTATTCAGTGCCAAAAGTTTTGTTGGAAATCTGTTTGCCATGAGCACACCTTGGCTTTTTGCGATTGCTACAATGGAGGTTTTCAAAGGACCCGGAGGCAATGAGGCTGATGGAATGCGCTATGTATCACTGATGATTGCAGCCATTCTTATCCCACTCTCTTTCTGGTGGTTTTTCAAGTTACGTGAACCGGGATTTCAAAAAGTTTCGAAGCAGGAAAAAACGCACTTCTGGAAAGATATGAAGTTAGTAGTCTCCAACAGAAACTTCGTAATGCTAACATTGACAGTGTTTACACTTGCAATGGGCTTTAATTTCGTACAACTACTTGGCTCATATATCCCTATTTTTTATGTTTTCGGTGGCGATAAAGTTGCTGGTGCAACCATGCTTGGAATCAATGGAACAGTATGGGCTATTACTGGAGTTCTTGCTGTATTTCCCCTCAACTGGATAAGTCCTAAATTAGGTAAGCGTAATACCCTTATTATTGCTATGGTTCTAATGAGTCTAGCTCAACTTTCCAAGATAGTTTGTTACAACCCACAATATCCCTACTTAATTGTAATACCTACAATTTTACTATCAATTGGAATGCTGTTCTTCTTTACCCTTGGCTCATCAATGGTAGGTGATATCTGTGATGAAGATGAGCTAAACACAGGCAAACGTTCCGAAGGAAGCTATTATGCAATATTCTGGTGGTTTATAAAAATGGGAACTGCCCTTGCCAGCTTTGTTGCAGGTGCGCTCATCGTATTCACCATGTTTGACGAAGCACAGGTTACAAAAGTTGATAGTTTGCAGGGTAATATCAGAGAACTTCGAAGTAAAGTTCAAATATGGAATGGTGATGAAGGATTTAAAGGCTCAACTGTATCTCTGCTTGAAACTACCAAAAAGCAGTGCGCTGATGCATTAGATGAATCAAAGACTTATGTGAATTTCCTTGAAAAAGAATCTGTTAAAAAGGAAAGCGAATCAAATCAAAATATAGCTAAATATCAAATTGATAGAAAATCTGCGCTGCTGAATGCACTTTCTGTCACCAAGTCTACTGTTGTTGGGCTTGAACATATCCAGTCACAACTAGAAACACTGGAATCTCAGCCTTCTGACTCCGTTGCTATTCGACTTTCCAATGAAGCGGTATCACTTACACTTCAGACTAAATTTGAGAAAGCCAAGATGAATTCATTTGAGCTCATCTCGCACTTGAATTCTAAATCGCTAGAACCAAAATTAATCAAAAAAGAAGAGACAGATAAACACTATAATCTTATCATGCAAGAGATTACTGGTGTTAGAGATAGAATTGCCGATATCCAGACAACTTCCTCCCTAGCTTCATTAGACAATGATCTTGGAACCATCGAAAAAGAAATTATGCCATTAACACAACAAACTCCTTATACCCTTTTGATGATGCGTATTGTAGAGATCGGACTTCCATTCTTATTGAGTTTAGTATCTATTTTCTTTGTGCTCAAGTATTCACTTACCGAAAAACGATCACATGAAATCAAGGAGCTACTCAAACAAAGAAATTCGGAGCGCTCAAACGGAGAAAATAGTGGAACTGAACCATCAATAGTTTAACAAGAAAATAATAATAGAATGACTTTCAGTATCAAAAAAGATAGTTTTTATCTCAACAACAAAAAGGTATTTCTCAATTCGGGAGAGATACATTATTTCAGAATAAAGCGTGAACTGTGGGATAAACATTTGGATGCAGCCAAAGAGGCTGGCTTAACAACAGTTAGCACCTATGTTCCTTGGGCATGGCACGAATACGAAGAAAAGGTTTTTGATTTTGACGGCTCATCATGTCCTGAACGTGATCTCCAAGGTTGGTTACAACGATGTCAGGCTCATGGGTTGAATTGTATTGTTAAGCCCGGGCCATTTATTCTAGCAGAATATCGTGGTGCTGGATTGCCCGATTGGTTTATGAATCAGTATTACAATGCTGTTAAAATGCACAACAGCAAAGGCGGAATCGTAGCAAGTGATGGGGTTAGCCTTTTCAACAAGATATATTTGGAAAAGGTCGCTTTGTGGTACGATCGGATTATGCCTTTCATCAGCAAACACCAAATATCCAATGGTGGCCCAATTATCATGATGCAAATTTGCAATGAAATAGGCGTTTTCTCATGGTTGGCGCATCAGGCCGATTACTGTGAAGAGGTGAAAGATCGATTCATTTCATACCTATCGCAAAAATTTTCAAGCATTTCAGAAGTGAATAGATTGTGGGATACCAACTTTAAAGATTTTGCTTCCATTGAACTTCCTCCCGACGGGAGAAACGCTTATGCTTCAAAGGCTGATCGTGCTCGTGATTACGAATGGCACCTTTTCTGGAGAACCTATTATGGTGACTATCTGAGAATGTTGACCCAGTGGGCAAGGGAAAGAGGCGTTACGCTTCCTTTGTATCACAATCTTCCGGGTTGGATCTACGGAAATGGTTATGAATTCCCAGTGAATATAACCATGTACGAAGATCTTTTCGAAGATAAGAGTGAGATAATATTTGGTGTTGATCATATTCCTGAATTCGTTTCGTACCGAAACCTACATGATGATAGAATAATTAATGATATAACCCTAGCAATGCAGGGAAACAAACCGTTGTTTGCTGCCGAATTCCAGAGTGGCTCACGCGAACATCACGTGGAGACAAATCCTCGTGAAATGGAACTATTCTATAAGGCAAGCCTTGCCAATGGTTTGGTTGGATGGAATTACTACATGTTTTCACAAGGTCGTAATCCGAGACACAAAGGCTATTCGGGTGAAACTTTCTACTGGTTCAATCCACTCACCCCGGAAGGTGAGCAGACCAGTGCTTTTCCTCTGGTTAAACGGATGAATAATATTATTAAAATCTCTGAAAACATTATTGTTGAAGCAAAGCGCAAGGCTGAAGTATGTGTTCTTTTCTATCCTCCCTACTATTCAACTGAACTTGAGAGGCCAGTTGGAAGTGAATGCGAACTTACATTCTCATATTCTGCCATCCGTCGCCCAGCCTATTTCGATGGATTGCTTAAAGTCCTTCAAGTTCTCAATATCGACTATGATATGGTGGATTTGAATAAGGCTACCGCTGATACTCTGGTTAAATACAAACAGGTTTGGGCATTCTGTACCGATGAGATGAACGCAAGGGAACAGCAAACCATTGTTGACTATACTAAAGACGGTGGAAATACGGTTATTTTCCCATACCTACCTGATCGGGAGATGTCGCAAAAGCCATGTACCATCATTCGCAATGCCCTTTCAATTGCTCCATCCAAAACAGTTACCATTGATTCTCCTCTGATTGATATATACAATTTGAAAGATATCAAATGTGCAAATCCGCAGGTTGTATATGATGAAAAATCACTTTCTGGAGCAGAAGTTATTGCTCGCACCATCAACGGAGATATTTGTGGCTTCTCGAAACCTCTTGGAAAAGGTTCATTAATTCACCTTGGTACATGGATTGGATTCGATACCGAAGGGCAAAAACCTGTTTACGAGGCAATTCTGAATAAATCAACTGCAAAAATCAGACAAGCAAGTAGCAACAATTATCATATCAACGTAAGGGAACGTTTCACAAATGCCCATTCAGCAATGCTTTTTGTTGGAAATTACTACAACGAAGAACACAGCGCTAAAATAACATATACACATCCCGAAAGTGGTGAAGCAATTACAATTCCTTACTCAAAGGGTGAAATTTTATGGCCTGCTTTATACAGTGTATTAAGTCCGTTATGTATCAAAGTTTTTGATGAATTAAAGATTCTGCATAGCACTTCCGATATTCTTGATGTAAAAGAGATGAATGATCAGGTGGAAATTACACTTTTCGGAGATCGTGATCTGATCGGAGAGATTGTTTTTGAAGGCGAAAATGTGAAAAGAATCAGGTCTGCAACAATTTCAAGTGAAAATATTCAAATGGTAAAAGATGGTAAAAGAATTGCATTCATTTATAGCCACAAGCACAGGAGCGAAATGATTCTTAGTATTAAAATAAATGCTACTCCTTCGAATTAACAGGTTTAGGTTAAAGGCTGTCGGAAGATGGAAGTCCGAAGTCAGAAAAGTATTGTAATGAAACAAATAGATTTATTTTGTTAAACTTCGGACTTCCGACGGCCAATGATATTAAATTGTAGGTTCTGAATTGCCGTTGACTTTAGTCAACGGAATAGAATATATGAAATAAATGGGCTTCAGCCCCATTGGTAATTGAGTAATGTGGCTAAAGCCAATTGTATTTATCAGTTTAACCGTTGGCTAAAGCCAACGGAAATAAAAATTTAATCAGTTTCTAATTATATGATAAGAAAACACTTATGAAATGAATGGATGCATTTTGTTAAACATCAATCTTCCAACTTCAATCTTCGGTCTTCAAACTTCAGACTTCCTAAAAAAATGAATATCAAAAACACCCTCGGTCTTTCATTCGATTTCTTAGAAAACGGATCAATTCAGCATATTGAGGTTGATCCTATCAGAATAAGCCTTAAATCAGCAACACCTTATTCCAAATCGGGAGCAAATATTTATCTCAGGAAAAGGGCAAATCCCTTTGAATTTAAAGCCCTATTGGGCCCAGAAAGCAATAGCCAATTCCAGATTAAACAAAATGCTTTTATTGCTAAAGGCAATTGGAATGGACTAGATTATACCTGTATTCTTCAACTTTCGCAGAAAAGTCTTAGCTGGCAATGGAGTATTGATATTACAAATATCGCAGCTGGCAATGTTGAACTTGACCTGATTTACGTGCAGGATATTGGTTTAAAGCAAATATCAGGCGGTTTAGTTAACGAATACTATGTAAGCCAGTATCTCGAACGGCTTATTCTTGAAGATTATCAATATGGTTCGGTGATTTGTTGTAGGCAGAACACAAAGGAATCTGTTGGCAATCCTTGGTTAATGATTGCTTCTAAAATCAATGCAAATTCGGCATGTACAGATGGAATGCAGTTTTTTGGCAACACTTTTCGTCAAACTGGAATTGCTGAAGGCCTGCTTGCAGATAAATTTGGAGGGGAATATTCCAGTGAATCTTCAATAGTTGCCATTCAGGAAAAGCCTTTTAAACTGCTTGTTGGCAATAAACATAAGAGTGTTTTTGTGGCTTCCTATTTGCACGATCATCCTACCGCAACATCAGAATTGGATTTAAAGCAAATACCGAATTTGTTACAGGAATTTAATACAGAAATCTCGGCACAAAATTCGGATGAATTATTTGCCCCAATAAAAAATATCTTTAATACTTCTGCTTTCTTACCTGTTGATGATTTAGATAACGAAGATCTCAAACGTTTTTTTGATAACGAAAGACGACATTGTGAAATAGAAAACGGGCAACTATTGTCATTCTTCTACGGTCAAAATAACCATGTTATGTTGCGTGCCAAAGAATTAATGGCCGACCGTCCACATGGTCATATAATGCAAGCCAAAGCAGGGTATGTACCCGATGAAAACATTGTATCCACCACTTCCTTCGCATTTGGTGTTTTTAATTCTCATCTCACTCAAGGCAACACCAATTTCAATATTTTCCTATCGGTCTGCACCAGTCAATTTAACCAATCGCCTGAAACAGGTCAAAGAATCTTTGTTGAGATTGAAGGCCGTAAATACTTACTTGGAATTCCATCAGCCTTTGAAATCGGTCTAAACCATTGTCGTTGGATTTATAAATTCGGCAATTACTGCTTTCAGGTTCGTACATGGACTTCAAAAACATCTCCACGTGTCAACCTAGATTTCAAGGTTATTAGCGGAAAGAATGTAAAATTGCTTATTACACATCATTTCGATGAAAGTAATGGTTGGACAAAAGTCTCTAAAGATTTTATTTTCAAACCAAAAGCGGATAGTTTAATAGCCAGCAAATTTCCAAATGCTCAATTCCGAATCATTGTAAATAGCAAATCCGATTACAATGCTTGTGGAGCCGAAGCTCTCTATATCAATAACCAAAATCATGATAACTCTCTTTTCGTTCTGGATGTTGATGAAACGGCTGAGTTTTGCATGAGTTTTATTGGGGAGGTTTCTAGTCAAACTGAATTGGATAAGATTGAAAATTCAGACAAACAATTTGTTATTGATTGCAGGGATGCTCAATCAGATTGGAAAGATCTATGTTTAAATCTTTCCCTTAAAAGTGATTGTAAAGATTTAGCAGCCATTCAGGAAATTTTGCCCTGGTTTGGAATGAATGCAATTACCCACTTTCTTACACCACACGGGTTAGAGCAATTTGGTGGAGCTGCATGGGGTACACGTGATGTATCTCAAGGGCCATTTGACTTGCTGTTAACAATGGAAAAATACGATGCAGCCAAACAAGTACTGCATATTATATTCTCCAATCAGAATGCTGATGGCGGATGGCCACAATGGTGGATGTTCGATAGCTACTCAAATATTCGAGCAGGCGATTCTCACGGAGATGTTGTTTATTGGGTGATTATTGCGCTTAGCAACTATATCAAAGTAACTGGAGATCTTACAATTCTTGATGATATTCTGCCATTTTATCAGGCAAAAAATAACACCGAAGTCGAGAAAAAACCAATCAGCGAACATGTTAATAGGCTTATTCGGATGATAATAAACTCATTTATTACTGATACTGCGTTTGTTCCCTTTGGCGGTGGCGACTGGAACGATTCTCTTCAACCTGTTAGCAAGGAGTTGGCTCAACGTATGATTTCGAGCTGGACTGTTGAAATGAACTATCAAGCATTTACCCAATATCAAAGGGTATATGAACAGGCTGGAAATACTGAAAAAGCAACAGAACTAAAGAATATTTGTGAAAGAATCAAATCCGACTTTAATAAATATCTTATAAAAGATGATGTTGTAGCGGGTTATGGCCTTGTTGAAGAAGATGGTAAAATAAATGTGCTACTTCATCCAAGTGATAATAAAACCGGAATACACTACAGTATACTACCAATGGATCGTGGTATTATAAGCGAAATATTTACAAAAGAGCAGGCACTTCACCACCAAGAAATTATTGAACAACACTTAAAAGGCCCTGATGGTGCTAGATTAATGGATCGTCCTCTTAAATACAAAGGTGGAATTCAAACAATCTTTCAGAGAGCAGAAAGCAGTACTTTCTTTGGTCGCGAAATAGGATTAATGTACGTACATGAACATATTCGATACGCTGAATCGCTAGCGATAATGGGTAAAGCAGATGCTTTTATAAAAGCATTACGTCAGGCAAATCCAGTTGCATACAGAGATATTGTAACCTGTGGGGATATCCGCCAATCAAATTGTTATTATAGCAGCTCCGATGTTGCATTCAAAAATCGTTACGAGGCGGATGAGCGTTATGATGAGATTAAAACTGGCAGTTTTACTCTTAGAGGTGGATGGAGAGTCTACTCCAGTGGGCCAGGCATTTACATTGGCATAGTTATTTCACGATTACTTGGCCTACGAACCGAATTTGGGAACACGATAATCGATCCAGTCATTCCAAACTCCCTGAATGGTCTATTTACATCAATTGATTATATGGGCTATCCTCTTACATTTAAATACAAAATTAAAGTAAGCAATTTTGGCCCTAAAGCCATATCGATTAATGGTAAGGGCATTATGTTCACGCTTGAGTATAATAAATATCGTTCTGGCGGGGCAGTTATTCCAACAGATCAATTTTTATCAATGTTAAATAAGCAAGAAAATATCATTGAAATAACGCTATAAAAACAACAACAATATATTAACCCACCTGTCCTTGGTGATTTAGTGGAAAGTGGAAAGCAAAAAGTGAAAAGTGAAAAGTGGAAAGTGGAAAGATATAAGTTGAGAGTTGACAGAAGAGGGGAGTCCGAAGTCCGAGGACGGGAGTCAGAAGGTTGCATCACAACCCAACACTCGAATTGATCATCGCAAATTGCGATAATGCATCGCCTCACCGCAAAACCGCAAAACCGCATCACAGCATCACAACCCTACAGCCTAACAGCCGAATAGCCTAAATAATGTAACGCATCGTAAAGCAGCAGAGCTGCAAAATATTTGTAGCAAAACGATATACCGATTGAACATTAGGTGCAGCGCACCGAAACATTATCCGCTAATTAAATAAATAGACATTACGGTGCGCTGCACCTAGAATTGAGACTACAATTTGATGCTACAAATATTGTGGTGCTCTGCACCTAAAACAAAAAAACCACAACCCAACATTCGAACTAATCATCGCACTTTGCGATAGTATGGATAAATAAAGGATTATCTGGAATGTATAAACTAGATCCTTCAAGGTCACTGCATCACTACAACACAGCAAAACAACAACACAGCAAAACAGCATCACAGCAACACAACCCTACAACCCCACAGTCTAATAGCCTAAAACGCTAAACTCCTAAACACTCTCATCGCATTTTGCGATAATGAACCGCATCACAGCATCACAACCCTACAGCCTAACAGCCGAATAGCCTAAATAATGTAACGCATCGTAAAGCAGCAGAGCTGCAAAATATTTGTAGCAAAACGATATACCGATTGAACATTAGGTGCAGCGCACCGAAACATTATCCGCTAATTAAATAAATAGACATTACGGTGCGCTGCACCTAGAATTGAGACTACAATTTGATGCTACAAATATTGTGGTGCTCTGCACCTAAAACAAAAAAACCACAACCCAACATTCGAATTGATCATCGCATTTTGCGATAACACATCACAGCATCACAACAAATACCCCTCCCTGTCATCCTGAGCGAAGCGAAGGAACTATTTAAACCAGTAATCCAAGATGCTTCACTCCGTTCAGCATGACAAGTAAGAACATATTTTCCAAACCCCACAGCAAAACAGTCTAACAACCCTACAACCTAATAGTCTAAACCCCTAAATCGCTAAACCCCTAAACATCCCTCCCCCGCAACATTATTGGGTACATCTATATTTAATCAGAAAGTGATACGTGCAACTTAATTGCTATATTTATCAATCCAAAATTATAAAATAAAACAAAAATTATCATGGGACTAAAATTTGAACTAGGCTGGATTGATTATGCCATAATGCTGATATACTTTATCTTCGTTTTGGGTATTGGCTGGGCACTTAAAAAGTATATGAAATCCGCATCAGCCTTTCTTGAAGCTGGGCGCTCCATGCCAGCATGGGTTGCAGGACTTGCATTTATATCCACCAACCTTGGTGCATTAGAGGTTATGGGAATGACCGGTTCTGGTGCAAAATACGGGATGTTAACCACGCATTTCTATTGGATTGGGGCTATCCCTGCAATGATATTCCTCGCGCTATTTATGATGCCTTTTTACTACGGCTCAAAGGCAAGATCGGTACCTGAGTATTTAAAGCTTAGGTATGATGAGAAAACACGAGGACTAAACGCTATTTTATTTGCTGTAATGACCATTCTGGCATCAGGCATCTCCATGTACGCTTTAGCACTATTAATGGAGACCGTTCTAGGTTGGAATTTTCATTTAAGCCTTATGCTATCTGCTGTAATCGTTTTGGGCTATACATATCTTGGTGGACTTTCATCGGCTATATACAATGAGGTTTTACAATTCTTCATAATTGTTATTGGCTTGCTACCTATCGTATTCTTAAGTTTGAAACAGGTTGGTGGTTGGTCAGGCTTAGAGCATAGCCTTGCTCCTATTGTTTCTGCTAAAGGGTATGCAGCCGATACATTTACTTCAACATGGAAATACACAGGCGCTGCAAAATCAAATCCGCTTGGTGTTGAATGGTACGGCATTGCTGCTGGATTAGGTTTTGTTCTTTCGTTTGGTTACTGGTGTACCAACTTTTTGATTGTTCAACGTGCCATGGCAGCAGAATCAATCAATGCAGCCCGCAAAACCCCTTTGATTGGTGCAATTCCTAAAATGTTTATCCCTTTCCTTATCATAGTTCCAGGTGTTGTGGCATTAGTTCTAATGAACGACGCTTCAACTGGGTTCTCAATTATGGTAGACGGGAAAGCCAACTACGACCTTACAATCATTATGCTTTTAAAGCAATATCTACCCACTGGAGTACTAGGTCTTGGTATTACTGCATTGCTTGCATCCTTTATGTCGGGAATGGCAGGGAATGTTTCAGCATTTAATACGGTTTGGACCTACGATATCTATCAAAGCTACATTCGCCCAGCAACTGGCAATAAAGATGCTGATGATAAACATTACCTAAAAGTTGGTCGTTTGGCTACAATTTTTGGGGTTGTTGTTAGTATTGCAGCCGCTTACCTTGCAGGATTGTTCGGTAACATCATGGACTTCCTTCAAACAATATTCTCAATGATTAATGCTCCGCTGTTTGCTGTTATATTCCTTGGAATGTTCTGGAAACGAACCACTGGTCATGCAGCTTTTACTGGATTACTAGCAGGTTTCTTGGTTGCATTATTGCATCACGGTTTAACAATACCCGAAGGAGCAACAACTTTAGTTAAAGGAGGCTGGATAGGTGTAGTTCATACATATCCTGTTGAGATGGCTCAAAACTTCTGGACTGCTATATTCGCATTCACCACAAGCGCATCACTAACAGTTATTTTATCGCTAATAACTAAAAAGATTAAATCTGATGATGAGCTCATCGGTTTAGTATACTCAATGACTCCTCGCAGTAAAGTTATTGTTAAGGAGTGGTACAATCGACCTGTAGTATTGGCAACGATTGTAGGTATTATTTGTGTTATTTTAAGTATAATCTTTTGGTAGGAGGAAAATATTATGGGACTTGATATCAGATTTCCAATAGGGCTAATGTTTACAATCTTTGGATTTATTCTTAGCATCTACGGATTATTCACAAATTCAAACACTGAGATGTATGCAAAATCGCTATCCATCAATATCAATTTATGGATGGGTGTATTCATGCTTATCTTTGGGAGTATTATGTTTTACTTTGCAATGAAAAAAGTACTAAAGCAGAAGATTTAATGCTTCTCAATGGTTAATTCCATTGAATGCAATCTGTAACGACTATACATGAGAGGGTGTCTCGGATTTTTGAGACACCCTCTTTTTATTCGTATTCCTGAAGCTTAAAAGAACTTTTAAGAAAGGAATTTGGTTTGTTCGTCCTAACAATCATGCCACCCGTTTGCCATTATATCGCATTTTGCGATAGGGACTAACACCCTTTATGTAATAGCTATTCCACAAAAAAACACAAAGGAATCACAAAAAACGCAAAGCAAACAACCATTTACACCGAAAGGAAGAAGAGGAAACCACCTGTGAAACCCTGTTATAGCCCCTTAATTTAAGGGGTTGGGGTTTTTATTTTTAAGGCGTTAGGGTTATTTTTCATAGGAATAGAAGTATTACTACCTCTAACAACCCTATCGGTGCTGTCCCGTAGGGACAATATATCGGTAATTCCAAAATCATCCCTCCACATCTTTAAATCCCATCGGGATGAAATAGTATTTGGGTGAGTTTAGTAAGCGGAAGATATAGGTACATACAATTTCATCCCTAGCGGGATTTTTAAAAAACCTTCATATTACCTTTTACCGAGATATCGTCCCTAGCTGGACTTTCCAGAAGGAACAAAATAATAACAGAATCCCTATCGGTGCTGTCCCGTAGGGACAATATATCGGTAATTCCAAAATCATCCCTCCACTTCTTTAAATCCCATCGGGATGAAATTGTATTTGGTTGAGTTTAGAAGGCGGAAGACATAAGTGCCTACATTTTCATCCCTAGCGGGAGATAATCTTTACCAATAAAAAGATGATCCCTACCAATGCAAGCATGTTTTATTCCAAAGCAAGGATGATCTCTACCAAAACAAGCATGTTTTGTTCCAATACAAGCATGTTTTGTTCCAATACAAGCATGTTTTGTTCCAATACAAGGATGTTTTGTTCCGATACATGGATGTTTTATTCCGATACAAGCATGTTTTGTTCCGATACAAGCATGTTTTGTTCCGATACAAGCATGTTTTGTTCCGATACAAGGATGTTTTGTTCCGATACATGGATGTTTTATTCCGATACATACATGGGTGATCCCTACCAATACAAGGAAAATAGCAACATAACCACCTGAGAATCATTCCCAATCCTCCCTGAATAGTGAGTATTCCAGCATTAACCCGATGGGTTTAGGGCGGAATTACTCCAACACATCGTAAAGCGAAACGGGGTTGGGTTTGATTAGCACATGGTTGGTGGTGAAAAAGCTATACTCCACCATGAATAGGCAAATCTCCCGAAGCGATAGCTATGGTGTGATGTGATGCAGAATTGAGCTACGGGCTATTTCTTTGATTTCATCGGGGGTTCACATTTTTGATTCCGTGGAAATGTGCAAAAGGGCGTAATTCTGTTTAAATATTCAATAAAGAATGTTAGTTTTGGTAAAGATTAATGGAAGGTACACAATATATTCCGATATGGGTGTGTATATGTACTTTTAGTGCATATATAAACGAGTTATGGCACATTAAAAAACAGCACACAGACGACAGAATGATACAAGAAATAACATCTTTAAAAGACGAAAAAATACAACTAGCGAAAAGCTTGAGTTCATCGAAAGGACGGATTGATAGTGGTAAATTTCTAATTGAAGGATTTGAAGCGATTGAATGGGCAATAAACTCAAGTATTAGAATTGATTATATTCTTGCAACAAAGCAGACAAAAGAAGTTAATAAATCGTATTCCAATATAGATATTTACATCGTTACAGATGGATTATTGAAAAAGGTAACAGACACTAATTATCTAATACCGATTGTTGCAGTTGGCAATGTAAATGAAAAATCTCAATCAACAGATTTTGTAGTTGTTCTTGATGACCTTAAAGATTTTGGGAATATAGGAACAATCGTCAGAACTTGCCATGCTTTTGGGATAGATACTGTTCTAAGTACAAGAAATGACCTTGATTTATTTCAACGAAAAACAGTTGATTCGTCTCGTGGCAGAGTGTTTTCTACGAATTTCAAAACATTTCAAAATCCATTAGACACAATTGCGTATTTAAAAAAGAATAATTTTCAAATAGTAACTACAAGTCCATACGGTGATAAAATACAATCATTAATATCGTTATCGGAAAGACCCGTTGCGTTGATTGTTGGTAATGAAACCGAAGGGGTATCAGATGATTTTATTAAGCAGGCTGATATTACGGTTCAGATTCCAATGCAAAGTCAAGTGGAAAGTTTAAATGTTGGCGTAGCCACCGGGATTAGCATCTATGAACTTAAATTGAAACAAGTATTAGGTATGATTGAGAAAAAAATAAAATCTACGTTAGGTCGTGAGATTAATGTTGTCGCTACGATGATACGGGACGTACTTGACAAAGAATTAAAAAAGGTATCCGAATTATCGAGTACTCAACTGGTTTTTATGATGGTTTTAAAATGTGATTCAATAATGAGCATTTTGGAAGTTCAAAAGCAATTTGGACTTCCTGATAAAGAAATAAAACCTTTTTTTGAGCCGCTATTATCAAAAGGATTAATCAATACTGACACATCAAATAATTTGATAATCACTGAAACTGGTGTTGAAACGATAGGGAAACTTTGGGCGATAATTGAAAATGCGGAAAATAAGATTTTAATTGATTTTACAGAAAGTGAGAAGTTTGAATTAAAACGGTTGATTGAAAAACTGAAGAAAAAATGTATAGAAATAATTAACGTGCCATAACAACGCATATAAAACAAAGCGGAAGCATTGGGTTTGCAGCGTTTCGTCCTGCATCGGGGTTTGGCACGGGGGATACAGACGCAGCTCCACAATCCGCTTCGTTTCATATACGCGACTGTTGTACACCATTATCGGAAAGCATTACAACATAGAATAACTAAATAATAATAAATATGCCCGGAATTGGAATAATAAAATCATTTTTAGAACAAGCTACGGCAGAGAGTTCTAAATCTACCGTGATGAAACCTCTCAATTGGCTGATAATTATATTGATAAGTGGGACTATAACCGCTTTTTACTTTAATCTGCCAAAAGGAATTTCTTATACTTCGAGTATTTTGACTGGATTAACAATTGTTGTTTATCTAATTGTATATTTCTATTGTCTATTTACAGACAAAGACGCCTTGCGCTCTGAGAAATTTATTGTACAAAAATTAGCTATTGAAAAAGGATTCGTTGGTGATAGTTCAATGGGTAAAATCGAAATTGACAGCGTAAGTGCTAATAAAAGATTAGAGAGTAAAAACACTATTGTGAACGAGAAAAATTAGTAAAATGAGAAAATTTATAGTAACGATTGAAGAATCTACAAAGGAACAAGATAATTTGTTTCTCGATTATATAAAGGAGAATGAATTTAATTGGTGGCACTGGATAAAAAATTTCTGGATAGTTATTGATTACAAAGACACGATAAATTCCCTAAGACTCCGAGATAAAGTAAGAGAGATTTATGGATCTCGAAATTTAGTACTAGAGTTTGAGAAAAAAGGTTGGGGTGGATTTGGTCCAAACTCGGATGAACCTGATGGCAAAAATATGTTCAAGTGGTTAAATAATAATTTATAACGGTGTAAAACAAAGGCTCATAAAACATAGGAGTTTAAGAGGTTAAGCAACAGGTTAGTCCGGTGGCATGGTTTGTATCGGTTGATACATTTTCAAGCACGCAACCCCCTACGTTTCATAGCCTTGAACGTTATGGGTAATTAATTTTATTGCATCAAATATATGTTTGGACTACTAAGACATAAAAAAACAGAAGATGAAGAATATTATGACTTCTGTTTAAACTATTGTGGAACATGCAAGACCCCCGCTCGGCATTCAAAGACATACTCAAGTAAAATAGAATAATTATATTTTTATAAAGCATGACATGAATCAGACCTATCCCTTAAAATTTTAAATATAGGTCTTACAAATTCAGACATATATTAGGTTAGTCTCAATTGTAACCGAAACCATAGACCAAGCGTCATAAAGTAAATTTATCTTACTAATTGTTATTGTTTAAATATCAATCTATGAAAGTTAAACTTTTTATTTGTCAATTAATTTTAGTGTTTGGTTATACGACATTGGTTTATGGGCAATCAAATTCCTATTCTTCTGAAGTTACCAGCAATATTAAAAAGGTAGAAAACTCACTTATGGATTGGGTTCAGACCCCTGATAGTTTGCTGCGCTGGAATATTGAAGAACGGATGAAATCCCATATGGTCAATGGAGTGAGTATTGCAGTTATCCATAATTTCAAAGTTGAATGGGCTAAAGGATATGGCTGGGCAGACGTGGCTGAAAAGCGAAACGTAACACCGCATACTCTTTTTCAAGCAGCTTCAATTAGTAAATCGTTAAGTGCGATGGGAATATTGAAATTAGGGCAGGAAAAAAAAATAGATATTGATATAGATATCAATCAGTATTTGCGTTCATGGAAATTTCCCTATGATTCAGTGTCAAAAAACAAGAAAATTACGGTTAGGAATCTTTTAAACCATTCAGCTGGTTTAAATGTAAGCGGGTTTCCGGGATACTTTTTCACCGATTCGATTCCAACCATCCTCCAAATCCTTGATGGAAAAACTCCATCAAAGACACCTGCCGTTAAATCTGAGCTTGAACCTGGATTACGGTACCAATATTCGGGCGGAGGCATCTGTATTACACAGGTGATTATTACAGATATTACGAATCAACCATTTGGCGAGTATATGCAGAATAGCGTTTTAAAACCGTTGGAAATGAATGAAAGTTTCTTTATGCAGCCACCTCCTTTAGAAAAAAAAGAATTGTTGGCTACCGCCTATAATAGAGATGGAAGCGAAGTTTCTGGGAAATATTGTAATTATCCTGAGTTGGCAGCTGGTGGTTTATGGACAACACCAACTGATGTAGCTAAATATATCGTTGAAACACAACTTTCTTTGCTGGGGAAATCATCAAAAGTCCTCTCACCTGAAATGACTAAGATACGGTTAACACCCTTCGATGGTTATTCCGCAATGGGTGTATATATTCATCATCATGGGAAATATTTTGAATTTAGCGGCGGAAACTATGGTTTTACATCTGATTATTGGGCTGATATGGAGAATGGAAACGGAGTTGTTGTAATGATGAACACTGCAAATGTTGAGATACTTTCAGAGATAATTAATAGTGTCGCATACGTTTATCATTGGAAGGATTTTTATAAACCTGACATAAAGATTGTTATTTCATTGCCCGATTCAGTTCTTTCACGTTACGAAGGAGAATACCTTTTTGGCGATAAAAAAATGTCTGTCTTTAAGAAAAATAATAAATTATTCATTGTTGAGGACTGCCCTTGGGAACTCTATTTCACAGCACAAAATGATTTTTTTATTTCAGAGGTTCAAGGGAATTTTAGGTTTCAACAAGATACTGCCGGAAAAGTAATTGGGATTTTGGATTTAAGTAGTGGCAGAACTGCAAACAGAATAGTGAAAGAATAGAAAAAACAACTGGGCACAACAGCGTATTATTGTATTTGGACTGATGACACATTTGGAGTTCTTAACGCTTTTTGGTAGTTTTATTAACGGGGGATAAGAAAACGGTTTCAACCGAGCGTTTTTTTGCGAACTCACCGAAGGTAAACTCCCAAACACAACAAATACGCAAAACGTTGGGCGCAACGAAATGAAACCATAGCTTTTTGGTAAAATTTGATTGATATTGGATACGTTTATTAGATTTATGAGTTGATTTTAAATTGTAAATATTTAGATATAGAATATGAGAAGATTAATTGTATCATTTGGATTAGTTTTATTCTTTGGACAGTTGTTCGCGCAAGATAATTTGGGACAATTCTCAAATGCAGAATTGTTTATTACACGGCCAAACAGAAACTATATCGAGAGTTTTGAAATCTATAAACCTGGAAAACAATTTCAAAACCCTTATAGAAGACTAGACTTTATATTCATGAAATATAAGGATTTGGACAATGACTCAATAATATATGGAATTAGATTGGTTTGCTTAACTGATTACCTATCTAAAGATACTAAAACATATAATTCAATCCTTGATATGGACGAAATTGATTCGTTAATTAAGTGGATTAAATTTTCGAAGGAAAAGGCTTCTGAACTGGTCGAGTATCAAACTATTTCACATGTGACAAAAAAGGGGTTATTGATGTTTGGCATATTTAACGAAAAAGGGAAATTATATTTCAGGCTAACAAATAATAAATATGATTTTGGTACAGCTATCTTTTTTGACTTATCTGTACTTGATAATTTTCTTGCTTTTTTAGAGGAAGTTAAAACAAAACAAATATCAAAATAAAGAAGTTGAAAATTAAAATTCGCAGCGCCCACGCTCGACGTAGATTAGCGAAGCCGTATCTACGTCGTCTTTAAATAGCGGTCTCATGACCGCACAAATACCAAATTAAAACCGCTCGGCATTCTAAGGCATATGCAAATAAAATAGAATAATTGTTGTAAATTTGACTCAAGTTCAAGTCGATGAAATGAATAAGATACTAATTGATAGGATAGTTGATTTAAAGAAACTTTGTGAAATTTACAAGGTAAGGACAATGTACGCATTTGGCTCTGTATGTACTGATAAATTCAATGATAGCAGCGACATTGACCTTTTAATCTCTTTTGACAATTTATCAATCGAACAATACACCGAAAACTATTTTGATTTACATTACAAATTACAGGACCTATTTAAACGTCGAATTGATTTGCTAACTGAAAACTCTCTTTCTAATCCATATTTCATAAAAGGTATAGAACAAACTAAACAGCTGATTTATGCAACTTGAAATACAAAAGTTCTTGTTCGACATTAAAACCTCAATAGACTCTATTAATGAATATCTTGGGGAAAATAGAGATTTTAACACATATAAAACTAACAAACTCCTTAAGCGAGGGATTGAACGAGAGTTTGAAATAATTGGAGAAGCAGCTAGTCGTATTCTGAAAATAGATTCTAATTTTCCGATTGAAGATGCAAGAAAAATAGTTGATTTACGAAATTGGGTAATCCACGGTTATGATAAAATTGATGATGTTATAATTTGGGGCATAATCTCAAAACAACTTCCAATCTTACAAAAGCAGGTTGAGACCCTATTAAAGGACGAATAAAAAGCCAGTTTACAACACTAATGACAACCACCCCAGCGATTCAAAATTCGGTATAATGATTATTTTTGGTTGAATAAAAGTGGTGTTTTTGCACGATGAGAACATTACAAGAAATAAAAAATACTTTGAGTAGTCATAAAAGCAGATTATTTCAAGACTATCCCATTAAATCAATGGCTATTTTTGGGTCTTATTCTCGTAGAGAACAAAATGACTCCAGTGATTTGGATATCCTTGTAGAGTTTTCTGATAAGATTGGTGTAAGATTTATCGATTTAGCCGAAGAGTTAGAAACAATTGTTGGATTTAAGGTGGATCTAGTTTCAAAAAAAGGAATTAAAGAAAAATACTTAAAATCAATTGACTCAGATTTAATATATGTCTAAGCGTGATACATTATTGTTATTGGATGATATGATTGGTTGGACACGATAATTGAAAATAATAAAACCACATAGCCCCCCGCTCGGCATTCTAAGACATAAGCAAATAAAATAGAATAATTATTTTTGCATTGCCAAATAACGACTGGTGACGAAAGACATGATAAGTTTGCAGCCACGAAACCCGCTACGCTTCATACCGCCAAATGCTATCCCTATATTCGAAGGATTATACCTCCCGCCCCATTTGAAAATATTGTATATTTGACAAAAAATGTAGTACAATGGCAGAATTTGTTGAAAAATATATTAACCCATTTACCGATTACGGGTTTAAGAAACTTTTTGGCGAAGAGCTCAACAAGGATTTATTATTGGATTTTCTCAACGAGTTACTTAAAGAAGAACAAGGTCAAATAAAGGATTTGACATATCTTAAAACCGAACAATTAGGTACTTCTGAATTAGACAGAAAAGCAATATTTGATTTGTACTGTGAGAATGAAAAAGGTGAGAAATTTATTGTTGAGCTACAAAAAACCAAACAGAATTTTTTCAAAGACAGAACTGTTTATTATTCAACATTTCCTATTAGGGAGCAAGCAAAGCGTGCAGATTGGGACTACGAACTTAAAGCGATTTATACTATTGCAATACTTGATTTTGTGTTTGATGCAGACAAAGCCGAGCCTAATAAATTTCGATATGATGTAAAACTTTCAGATATTGATACAAAAAAGGTATTCTACGATAAATTGACTTTTATATACTTGGAGATGCCAAAATTCAATAAATCAGTTGATGAATTGGAAACACGCTTTGATAAATGGCTTTATGTGATTAAGAACCTAAACAAACTTGAAAGAATACCTGATAAATTAAGAGAACAGATATTTGATAAATTGTTTAAAACCGCTGAAATAGCTGGATTCACGCAAGAGCAAATGCGTTCTTATGAAGATAGCTTAAAATACTATAGAGATTTAAAAAATTCACTTGATACAGCAAGAGACGAAGGAGAATTTCAAAAAGCCATTGATGTTGCTAAAAAAGGATTGGTTAAAGGTATGGCAATAGCTGATATTTCTGATTTAACTGGATTATCACAAGATGAAATCAGAAAACTAAAATAAATTACGCCACATAATCGAGTGGGCAGCGGTTCATTAGGATTAAGATAGTTCTATCACAACAGCAATTTAAAATTCGACATAATGATTATTTTTGGTTGAATAAAAGTGGTATTTGGGAGCTATGAGAACATTACAAGAAATAAAAAATACTTTGAGTAGTCCCCCAGCTCGTCGAAGTTTAGCGAAGCGTAACTTCGTCGTCTTTAAATAGCGGTCTCATGACCGCACAAATACCAAATTAAAATTCATCCCGCTAACGCAGATTTGCAACCGACCAAAGGGAGTTCAGCAAAGCTAATCGTGCTAGAGTTAAAAGTAATACATATAGTAATTGGCAATAAAATTTAAACAGGAAGAATAGAATATTTTGTAGTTTTTTAGTTTGATTCATTAAGGGTAAAAAGTACGAATTTGCTTCGCTGAACTTAAGCATGAGTTAATACATTCCCGCTAAATGGTACTTTCAAATTATGCAAAAACTACCAAGAACAATCTCAGAAGCAGCCCAAATGATTCCAAGAATTGAGGCTTTAATCCATTTTTCGCTTAGTTTATCGCTTTTATTCATTTAGAATACAAATTTTTCGAGCACAATATTTAAATAAATGAAATCCTGCACCACCCTCTGAAACTACAGTAAACATTCTTTCAGGGTTTGTAATTTTTGTTGATCCTATAATATTAATACCGTGCTTAAAAAGTATATCGGGAATTAATCCGCTAGTAGGTCCAACAATAATCACTTGTTTATTTGAAGGAATATGGGATAGTAAATCATCTAATGTATTATTTGCTAGGGTTAAACCTGTAATAATTACAATATCAGAATTAGGTAATATTTCTGATGCATTGGTGGCAGGAATATAGTATTGCTTTTGAGCTTCAGCAAGTGCATTTTCGTTTAATTCTAATACATACAACTTATGCCTAGTGTTTGAGATTTTTCTAATGTAAGATTGAAATGCCCCAACAATGCATATTGTTTTTTGCCCGCTCGTATCAATCAAGTCAAAAGGGTCTTTATCCTCTATTATTTTGTAATTTGATGTAGCAATAATTTCAGTAGATACAGCATTTAGCACGGCATGTTTTACCCTATCTAATATTTTTGAATTGTCTTGACAGTTAAATAGATCTAAAACCTTTTGCCCATTAATATTTCCGGGTGTAAAATCGCCAAAATCACGTTTTTGCTTATGGCAACAATTTATTGTTGTATCCAAATCACTACTGGCAACTCCGCAATAACCATTTGAAAGTTTTACAGCAGTTAGAAATAAACCTATCTGTATTTTTTCAATTGTAATTTTTTCTAAATGGTCGCTGTATTTAGTACGCAATAAATCGTATGTTTCTTGTAAAATCATAAGAGGTTATGAATTTTAAATATTACAGTTCTAAGGAGTTTGTTTGTTTTTCGAGTAAATTCTTAATTTCTTCTTGAAGTTGATTAAATATAATAATTGCTTTTTCTCCAACTTCAGTGATTTCAGCAATGCCACCATCTTTCCCACCTCGTTTGAGGATAACTAAAGGTTTACCAGCAAGTTCATTAATTTTATTTATGCTCCCCCATGCTTTTCTATACGACATCTTCATTTCTCCAGCAGCTTTACGTAACGATCCGTATTCTTTGATTTTTTCTAACAACTCTATTTTGCCCTGACCTAAAAATGATTTATTGTCTATGGTAAGCCATATTCTACTATCGGCATCAATTTTACCTGCTTTATTCTTTTGATTTTTCACCTAAGTAACTTTGATTGAATTAGAAGTTATCAGTAAATAGAGATTCAAGATTCTATATTTCAACTGATTAAATTAATAATATTCCTTATAATTTTTAATAAAGGCATTGTATTATTAACCACCTGATGCTATCAGGTGGTTAATAAAAAAAGCAACTAGATTTTTGAACTTTGATATTTAAAATTCAAATTTAATTCCTTGTGCCAATGGAAGTTCATTACTATAATTAATGGTGTTAGTTTGTCTTCTCATGTATTGCTTCCATGAATCAGAACCTGACTCTCTACCACTACCAGTCTCTTTTTCACCACCAAATGCGCCACCAATCTCTGCTCCCGAAGTACCGCCATTCACGTTAGCAAGACCACAATCAGATCCTAAATCTGATACAAACCTTTCTGCTTCACGCATATTTAAAGTAAAAATCGATGAAGATAATCCTTGAGGAACACCATTATTTAAGGCAATTGCTTCTTCAATCGTTTTATATTTAATGAGATAGAGTATCGGTGCAAATGTCTCTTCCTGAACAATTTTATAATGGTTTTCTGCTTCAACCAAAGCGGGCACTACGTAATTTCCTGAAGGGTATTTATCTCCCTCAAGGGCATAACCACCGCACAAAACCTTTCCTCCCTCCTTTTTAACCACATCAATAGCATGTAAAAATGCCTTAACTGCTGATTGGTCAACCAAAGGGCCAACAAGGTTATTTTCTAAAAGGGGATTCCCAATTTTTTCTTTAATCTGTTCATAAGCGTTTACCAAACTGTTTTTCACCTCATTGTAAATTTTCTCTTGAACAATTATTCTTCTAGTTGTTGTACATCTTTGCCCGCATGTACCAACAGCTCCAAAAACGGTCGAAGACACAGCCATTTGAATATCGGCAGAATCAGAAACAATAACTGCATTATTTCCACCTAATTCAAGTATTGCCTTTCCAAGGCGTTCACCAATTATTGCACTTGCCCTTTTGCCAACTTTTGTAGAACCTGTAATCGAGAATAGAGGTATTCGCTTATCTGCAACAAAATTATCACCTAGAACATTTGATTTAGCAACTATCAAGTTGAAGATACCTTCGGGAAGGTTATTATCCTTAAGTACTTTTGAGATAATATTTTGAGTTGCAATTGCAGATATAGGCGTTTTTGAACTGGGTTTCCAAATTACAACATCGCCACAAACAGCAGCAAGCATTGAGTTCCATGCCCAAACCGCTACAGGAAAATTAAACGATGTGATAAGACCTACAATTCCCAATGAATGGTACTGATCGTACATCCTATGTTCCCTCCTTTCAGAACGCATCGTAAAGCCATTTAACAAGCGCGATTGACCTACTGCAAAGTCACAAATATCAATCATCTCCTGAACTTCACCCAAACCTTCCTGATATATCTTTCCCATTTCGAGCGAAACTAGGTAGCCTAAATCTTCTTTTGCATCGCGCAAAGCAAGTCCTATCTGACGAACAATTTCACCCCTTTTAGGTGCTGGAATTTCTCTCCAAATTAAAAATGCTTCTTCTGCTTTTTTTACAACTGTTTCATAATCTTCTATTGTTGCATTCTTAACCTTAGCAATTTCTTTATTATCAATTGGCGACGAAGATACAGTAATATCACCTTTGGTTTCAAACCATACAACTCCAGTAGATACTCCATTATTAATTGGCTTTATACCAAACCTGTCAAGCACATGTTTAATTCTTTCTCTTTCCATACTATTTATGTTTTGTTTATATTTTCTGATTCATGTGGAATTGATATCTGAGTAACAAATCCGATACTTTAATGTTTTTTTAAAAACTTTTGCAAACATAATATCTATTTCGATATGAAAATAAATTCATATCGAATTTTATTAATGCTTAAAAAAATAGACATTGCTATTTATTACGAAACTATATTTATTCGTCTTTTTGCCCTGTGAGAGAAAGGATCTACTTTATCGTACTTCACCTCAACGTTGATGCTCTTTGGCAGCTTATCACTAAAGGAATCCAAGTCAATAGAACCATTAGAATCTACAGTTAAAAGTAAAGTTTTCATTACCTTATCATTTTTAATAGAAGCATCAAAACTACGAACATTTGGGTCTGCAAATATTATCTCATCAAGTTGATGTATGCTCAATACCTTACCTTCACCAATAGGGATATAACTAGAAATACGCCCTTCTATACTCCCTAATCTTGGAAGTAGGCTACCACATCCACAAGGAGTATTTATAAACCGAGATATATTGCCTGTACGATAACGAATTAGTGGCATCGCTTCGTTAGATAGGGTTGTAATTACTATTTCACCACTTTCACCAATCTTGGCTGACTTTCCTGTCTTAAAATCGATAATTTCAAAAATAAGATCTGCATCTCGCAAATGATATCCATTGTGTTGATCGCAATCAACAGCACATCCAAAACCAAACTCTGAATGACCATAGTGCGTGAACACATCACATTTCCATGTTTCTTTAATACCATTAATTAAACTTTGAGGTATATAATCAGCAGCAAGAAGAACGCTTCTAGGACGCAACTCAGGTGCTTTATGACTCATATAAAGCATTTCAGCAGGCATACCAATCAGACAATCGCCGCCTTTAGAAGCTTCAATCGCAGCATTCACTGATTTAATTGTTCCAGATATTTCTGAGGTAACACCTATTCTCAAAAGACTCTCCTTGAGTAAACTTCCAAGGCTATTTTCGGTTCTGTTTGAAATAAGTATCTGTGATTTTTCTCCTTTACGCACCATTGTGCTCATGCCTACAGCAAAAAAATCAATGGTTCTTTCTAGATCAGCTTTCGAAAAGAATATGCGTTTTTTTAGGTGAGTAGTTCCTGAGTTCGCAAGAGTAGTTACCCTTGCAACTAAACTCTGCGGTATAGCAAGAAAAGCAAATGGATCTGCAGCAATATCTGAAGGGGATGTGAATGGTAATTCAGTTATATCGCTTGTAGAATGAAGTTTTTCATGGTAAAATTTAGTATTTTCACAGGCATATTGAATCAAAGCACTAAGCTTACCAAGTTGCCATTTCTTTAATGTTTCGGGATTAAGATTATCTCGAAGGCCAGTACGTTCAGCAACCCATGTTTCAACGGGAGAAATCATAACGCAACCTTTTTGCTGGCAACAATTAGATAGTAGCCGCATTTAATACGTTTCATGGTTTCGGGATCAACGCCCAAGTCGCAATAGAAAGTCTTTGCCCCTTTTTCAAAGATCATTTGCCCCCACATGGTTTGAAGATGTTGGGAGAAGTCTTCGAAAAGCTCTATTGTGAAACCATTACTCTCTATAATATTTATAATACTTTCCTTTGAGTCAACACGTCCCAAACAGCCTTTTAACTGTGCTGCTTCGCCACGTGCGTACATATCTGAGATAATCAAACGACCATCTGCTTTTAGCACTCGATTACACTCTTTTAACACGGTTTTCTGATTAGTCATCATTGAAAAGCTACATTCCATAAGAACTCCATCCATTGATATTTCAGGAAAGGGGATTACTTCTGCTGCTGCTTTAAATAGATTATTTGGTATATCCGATAGTTCTAGTTTTTTATCAAGTCCATAGACATCGAAGCCATATTTATGGTGCAAATATTCAACAGTTGCACCAGAGCCGCATCCTAGATCAAGAATTTTTGCATTTTTAGTAAATGAACAGAAGGAAAATGCTGTGTCGGTAATTATAAAACCGCCTGGGCGGTTTATAACACAAGATGTATTCTTTATTGCTTCCATCCTGAAAGATAATATGAGCAAAATGGTATAAAACTTCCTTTATCATATACATGGAGGCTACAATTCCGAAGGCGTGAAAAATCAATATTGCCAGCATCCTGAAATGCCATTGATGTTACTGTAAAGCCATGCGTTTTTACACGATTAAGAAAGAACTCCATATCGTGTAAATTGCCATTAGATGAATCCAAACTTGCATTTGTAGTTGGAGGTCTTTGCCAACGTCTCGCAACAAACTCCCTATTTATATCGGCCGCTACAGGGCTACCGCAACAACTCTTCTCAGTTTTTTCTCGCTTTAAAAGCGAAATAACTTTGTTTTGATCAACAATAAAATCTCCATGAAAGCCACAAAGAGGATGGTCACATGCAGAGGGAAGCAAATTCTCTGACTTAATCATTCCATTTGTCTGCTTTTGAATTTCGAATATCAGTTCATCAAGTGTAAAACGTTCATCGTTTGTTGGCTTTTCGGGTACTCGACCTAAAAAAGTCGCTGGTTGAAAATGTACTCCGCGAACTTTGGGCGACTCAGAGATTGCATAACTAAGTATATCACCAATGTTATGGGTGTTAACACCACGAACCAATGTTGGAACAAGCGTTACACCAATATTATGCTCTGAGCAACGTTCAATTGCTTTCTGCTTAACTTTCAGAAGCGACTTACCGCGTAAACTCTTGTATATTGCATCATCAGTACCATCAAATTGCATGAATACAAAGGATAGACCTGCTTTGGCAAGTTTTCTCACATATTCTTTATCTTCACTCAAACGGATGCCATTTGAGTTGAGTTGCACATATTTTGCACCTAAATCTTTTGCGGCCTTTATGATTTCAGGTAAATCATCGCGCATTGTTGGCTCGCCACCACTAAGTTGAACAAGAGTTTTACCTTTTACTATTAGCTTAGAAAGCGACTTATTTATCTCTTCAAAAGTTAGTTCATCATTGCTGTTATTACAATCTGCAAAACAAAAATGGCAATTGAGATTACATCGATTTGTTATATTGAGAATTACACAGCATGTTTTCTGAAGATGATCTGAGCATAAACCACAACTATCAGGGCAATTAGGGTTTTCAAGAGCAGGTTGATCGGAGTTATTTACCCATTCACTAAAACTGGAATATCCTCGCCAAATAATGCTTTCAAATGAGCCGTGTTCTTTACATATTTTTTTAAGAAATACTTGCTCACCTCTTTGCACACGTTCTGCGGGCAGGCGTTTCATACAGATTGGACAAATACTCCATGTTTTATATAATAACTGATAATCAGGCATTAATCCGTTTTCCAATATAAGTCTTGAACTTTTCACTCTTCACTTATCTCTTTTAACTTATTTGTCCTCCATCTGCATCTCAACTTCAGATATTCGTCCCTTTACCAAGTCTTCGGAGATAAAAACCAAACCACATTGAGGGCATCTTGGTACCTCGGTGAAAAAAATGTGCCCCAGATATGAGAAGTTAGTTTTTTTAAGTTCTAACTTCTTCTGGCATTTAAAGCAAATAAGTTTTTTTTCTTCCATCTTTCTATTCTCCCTCCTCTATTTTCATTCGATGACAGTATGCGTTTACAAGTTCAAATTCACGCTCTTGTTTAGCACGATATTCAACCCAATAAGTCATTTTACCAATTTGCAAATACCCTGTAAATGTCTCTGAGTTGGGATTAAACAGTTTGCTTCCGCTTTTCTCACAATTATCAATTACTGTGTAAATATCCGATTCTAAAATATATTTACTATTTAATTTCTCTTTGAGTTCTTGTGAGATTATAACCTCTATTGCTGGTTTTTCCATAATACTTGCCTCCTTCCAAAACTCATTTAGCAATTGTTGTTTCAGCTGTAGTCGTTTATCCCTTCGCTCTGAAATCGTTGGTAATACTCGATTTTCATTATCCAAATCAAAAATTATATCGAGGATATGCCAAGTTGGTTTCTTTGCTGCCGTAAATGTATCACGACAGTTTGAGCAATAGGTTATGTATGGATTATTACTTTGCTCAATTCGTTTTTGCACATTATGAGTCACATAAGGTGGATATGCAATTGCCACATGTCCGCCATAGCTACAGCACTCCGCCATTTTACCTTCCATAGGCAACGGTTCAAGGCAAAAACCTGCCTTGGTTGCTAGATTACGAATAGAACTCTGCAATGCTGGCTCAAACCTACTTGCACAAGGATCGAATACCGATGCAATACCCTTTTTTGTTTTTTGAATAAGGTCACTTCCTTTTTCATCAATGATATTATATAGAAATTGTCCTTCAATTTCTGGAAGAAAACGCTGAAACATCTGCTTGCACATCGGACATGCAAAGATGGCAATTGGTTTTCCAAGACTAATCCAGTCAGCCTTTATCCTATCGATAACTTTAGTGTGATTTTCTACATCACCAGCCCAATCGGCAGGAGCGCCACAACAACTTAGCATTAACGCCGTGTCGGGGAATTGCTCACTTAAAAATTTATAGCTTTCGGTTACATAACGAGAATCTGAAGCCCCAAGTTGACAACCTGGAAAAAAGAGATATCGGCTTTTGTTATGGCCTTGTGGTAACTTTGTAAGAGCAGCCTCATTATTTGAAAATTCCATATCCCTTATGTAGTATTCATGGAATGCCCAAGGCATTGCTCCTTTCTTATGCATTGAATGCATACTTTCTCGCAGAAATTCACCAGTATCGATATCTTTAGGGCAAACCTCTTTGCACAACCCACAATGATTGCAAGTGGAAATAAGCCTTGTACAAACTGTACCATTACCATCTAATGTGCTAGGCCTTATGGTTACTTCAACTTCATCGGCAATGCGTTTAGGAAATTTTTTGAAATAGT
Organism: Bacteroidales bacterium; assembly: GCA_013376985.1. Taxonomy (GTDB): domain Bacteria; phylum Bacteroidota; class Bacteroidia; order Bacteroidales; family Tenuifilaceae; genus UBA8529. The sequence continues at coordinate 10,162 of JACABB010000009.1, read as the reverse complement.
TCATCAACGGAGAATGATGAACACAGGCATCGCAAGCACATTTAAGACAGCGATTTGCTTCAGTTATAGATTCTTCTTTGGTAAATGTTTTTCCATCTAATGGCTCAACGGCATCAGCCTTAACTATTCGTATTCCCTCATAAAGCAATTTAGTTCCAGTTGCTTCTACTGGATGATTCATTTTTCCAATCTTCAAGAATCGCTCAATAGCTCCTGAAACATTAAGACCATGTGCAATTGCAGTCATAGTATCTACCCCAGTGATTGATCCGCCTATAAAAATACCAAATTTTGTAGTGGCAAAAGCACCTTCATTACTTTCAAAAAGACCGAAATCATTACCACCCTTACCCGTTGCTATATAGATAGCATCAAAACTCAAATCATCTAAACGTGTAACTTCGGTGTTGAGCAATAGCGTGAAATTTTCATTAATGAACTGCTGCTTTATATCATTAAGGAATACTTCGGGTTCAAGCAAACTATGAAGATGTCCACCCAACAAGTATGACTTCTCATAGATGGTTACATCGTATTTTTTTGTGGTTAAACGAAGCGCACAAGCAAGACCGCTAATTCCGCCACCAATAATGGCAATTCTATTGCCTTTTGGGGGCATATTATATTGGTCTGGCGCAGTATTACGAGCATAGCTCATAGCTGCGATTTCGAGTCGCTTTATTGAGATAGAACCTCCTGCATCCTTCATAGGACAAACCTGTTTGCATGGTTCAGGGCACAAAGCCGAAACAATACCGGGAAATCCTACCGCATTCTGATATGTTCTGTATGCTACATTAAATCGACCTTGTTGGATTTTTCCAACAAAATCGCGAATATCAAGACTGAACGGGCACTCTGCTGTGCAAAATGCCCGTTCGTTTTGTAAACATTCCTTAACAAATTCGTTTTGCTCAGTCATTTGTTAGTACATAAAGTTAAGAGTACTTCAAGTACTTAGAGTACTTAAAGTTAATAGTATTAGAGTTAAGTATAACTAACTTTAGGCACTCGAAGTACTTTAGGCACTCTAGGCACTTCTTCTAAAAGAATCTTTCTCCAGCAGCCCCAAGTGGCTTAAAGAAATCGATACCGCCGTATGGAACTGGATTAGCTTTAATATCTTCTAGCTCATCATACAAATCAGCACCAAGGAAATATTTTTTAGGTGGATTAATTTTACCTCCTGCTGCAAGAATATCAAGTCCTTCTTTAACCTTTTCTTTGGTTGCTGGCATTTCGTAAATTCTTACACCGCAAGCGTTATTAATAGCATTTAAAACTGCAACGTGACCCGATGCTTGGAACGCCTCTGATGCTCCTGATGAGCCAAATGGTCCAGTCTTATCGTCGCTTTCATGATAGATAAGCTGAATATCATCTGGAATGTCCTTGATATATGGTACACCGCTCGATGCAATATTAGTGTGCTTGGTTACATCTTCATAGTTTTCAGAGAGTGCAAAACCAATACTATGTGATATACCGCCATAAGCCTGACCGTTTACAGCATCGATGTTTCCAACTTTACCAACATCAGCTACGCAGACAAAACGGGTAACTGTAGTTTTTCCAGTTTTTGTATCAACAGCAACCTCTGCCATATTAAGAGCATAGGTAAATGCTGGGGTTGGGTCTCCAATACCTGTATTTGGATCAAGGCGGCTTAAGCCTGGGGTTACGATGGTCATATACTTACCTTCATATTTTGTAGGTATGTTTTCTTTAACCATTTCGTCATATGTTCTATAGGTACCATCTGCTTTTTTCATAGCTTTCATTAGCTTCTCAGCAGCAATAATGGTAGCATGACCATTCATGTAGTGAGAACGGCTACCAGCTGACATACCGCTATCGGGACATAGCTTTGTATCGCTTTGAACAAGTTTAATTTGCTCAGGTGTTATACCAAGTGGCTTTAATGCCTCTAAAGTTACCATAACAGAACCTATATCACCTCCCTGACCAAGTTCTTGCCAAGTATCGTACTTTGTGATTGTACCATCAGGGTTAAGTTCTAGGTGAATAGTTGCGTGGTCGGTCGCACCTTCAGTTACATTGAAACCACCCCATGCTAAACCTACACCACGACGAACTTCTGGCGTATCTTTCTCTTTAGCCTCTTTAACAGCCTTATCATAATGTGGTTTCAGCATTTCCATCATTTTCTCCATTGGATAAAGCCTAAATGGACAACTATTAATGTTTAACTCACCTTGACGTGCAATATTTCTCCAACGTATTTCAAATGGATCGATACCCGCTTTCTCAGCAAGCATGTCCATAAGCGCTTCGCTTAATGTAAAAGCCTGTGGTGATCCATAACTCCTGTAAGCAGTACCAAAATTGTGATTGGTGATTGCTATACGAGAAATACCAGCCACATTAGGAACATTGTATGGAAAAAATGCAAAACGAACCTGTTTTGAAATGATATCATCACCTCCAAAGGTATAGCACCCTTGATCCATACCAAATTCAAATTCAGTAGCGGTTATCTTACCATTTTTATCGCAAGCAACTCGTCCGTTTGAGTGACAAGGGCGACGTTTTCCAGAAAAATGCTGATGCTCTTCATAGGTCATTGATAATGCAACAGGCATTTTAGTGATTGCAGTGGCCGCTGCGGCAAGACAAAGGTCGCCAGCGTTTGTTGACCAACCGAAACTAGCACCGGTTGGGTTCATGATAATTCTTATCTTATCCTTTGGTACACCTACAGAGTTTCCAATACGACCAATAGATGAGTATACACCTTGAGATTTACATTGAATAGCGAGGAAACCATCTTCATCAAAGTATGCTTGAACAGTATCGCCTTCGATGGAAAGATGGGGTTCACGGGTTGCAAAGAAACTTCCCTCTGCACTAAAAGCTGAACTATCAATTACTTCAGCAACTTTAGAAGGTTGATCTAGACCAACACCTTTTAGAACAGGTTGCTTAGCAAAAATATTTGTAGTGTCTTCGTGAATGCGCATAGCATCAGGCATTACAGCGTCAAGGTAACCTAGATATTCAGGAAGTTTTTCAATCTCCACCTTTACTTTTGCAGCAGCATCACGAGCATGATCTTTTGTATCTGCACAAACAAGGGCTACAACATCACCATAACGATAGATTTTATCTTCACAAAGAACTTTACGGCTAGGAACCATAATTGTAGTACGCTCATGGAAGTGACCTTCGGCCATAATATTTGTTCCACCGGCAGCTTTAATATCATCAGCTGTGATAATTTTTACCACACCTGGCATTTTTGCAGCTTCGGTAGTATCAATTTTTAAGATTTTAGCGTGATGAGCAATCTTAGGCTGTACCATCACAACTTTAAGACTTTCGGCAGGCATCTTAAGCTCTTGGTCATCACCATAGTCTGCTAGACCGCATACTTTTGCAAGTGCTGTAGGACGAACTACTGGTTTGCCATAATATTCACCATCCTTAGGATTCTTGAAAGAAATATCATCGATAGTTGCTTCGCCGCGCATCACCTTTGCAGCAGCCATTACAGCATCAATTATTTGTACGTAGCCAGTACAACGACAAACATTACGATGCTTCTGAAACCAATCACGTGCTTCTTCGCGTGTAGGGTTAATATTTTCAAGAAGCATTGCATAGGTTGACACAATGAAACCTGGTACACAGAAACCGCATTGAACAGCGCCAAGCTGCATCCAAGCGACTTGAATTGGGTGTAAGTTTGTTGGTGTACCGATACCTTCAATGGTTAACAATTGACTATACTCATCAACTGAACGGATTTTCTTTGTACAAGCACGTACCAATTTTCCGTTCAAAATCACAGAGCAAGAACCACAGACGCCCTTATTGCATCCTACTTTAGTTCCGGTTAAGCCCATACGACGAACTACATCAGCAAGAGTATCCTTTTCGGGATCGCAAATAAACATTCGGTTTGCTCCATTGATATTGAGCCACATTTTTCTAAGTTTCATGAATGTTCCTCCTAGTTATTTTGTTTTTAGTCTTTAGTGTCTAGTTTATAACTCTTCTTCAAGGTATGTAATAACTGTTTCTAGAAATTTAGGGCAAGTGTTCTGAACTATTGGACGTATTGCCAGTAGTTCATCTCCTCCAAAATTACTTCTGTTAACACCAATAAGGTCATTACAAATACTTGTACCATGCGCTTTCTCGAATGCCTCAATCAGTTCCCGAGTTTTTTTACGCGAAAGCGTTTTAGCTTCAACATCTGTATCTTTAGTAGCTCCATACTTTAGACCTACAACCATCATGGCACCTGTAAGAGCACCACAGGTTCTTCCGTATCCACCAAGTCCTCCTCCAAAAGGGCAAGCAATTTTAAGTGCTGTTTCTTGAGGAAGTCCTAACTCTTCACTAAAAGCAGCAAGAACCGATTGCGAGCAGTGATAACCAGATTTAAATAGCTCCAAAGCCTCTTCAAGATGATCTTTGACCATAAGTTTATTCGTTATGAATTATATTTCATAACGATGGCAAAAATAGAAAATCAGTTAACAATAATCATATGATTTTAATCACATAAAAGATAAATTTTCATAATTTATCGTTATGTATATCAAGGCATAACGATAATTGAATTAGAGAAAGGAATAGCAATATTTTAGATGATATTGGGCTAGAAAATTCCTGCCAATTCATAGCAAAAAATTACTCTATGAGGATGTGCTATTTGTTTTAATAGATTACGAGTATTTCTCAGAAATAATCAAAAATTATATCTTTACAATCTGTCCGCACTTTACAAAAAATCAACTATGAAAAAAATATTAATAATTGCTTTAGCAATTATAGCTTCGATTGAAGGAATTGGTCAAAATCCAGTTGTTAGGATTATCACAAAAATGGGTGATATTGATGTTGAAGTGTATCTTAATAAAGCACCCACCACTGCCGCAAATTTTCTTAAGTACGTTGATGCTGGCAGGTATAATAACGGGGCTTATTTCTATAGGGTTGTTAGGTTAGATAACCAACCCAATAAGCCCATAAGAATTGAAGTTATTCAGGGTGGTTTCCAAGAAGATTCTTTAATTGAAAAGTATCAATTCCCTCCTATCAAGCACGAAACAACCAAAGAAACAGGAATACTACATAAAGATGGTGTGATATCGATGGCTAGAATGGAACCGGGATCGGCATCTTCGGAATTCTTTATATGTATTGGTGATCAACCTGAATTGGATTATAATGGCAAAAGAAATCCTGATGGGCAAGGTTTTGCTGCATTTGGTAAAGTATTGAGGGGAATGGAGGTTGTACGAAAAATTCAACAACTAAAAGATAATGACCAATACCTTATAAATCCTGTTAAAATAATAAGTATCAGAAGAATTAAGCAATAACTCCTTATTATAACTTAATAGTAGCAATTAACATTTCGTATACAGATTTCTTCCTATTAAGCAGAAAATTCAATGTTTCCTTATCATTGAAATTATTTCGATGGGAAATAAGAGGTTTTATTGAAAAGGGGAATAGTATAAGTGCTAACATGCTAATATAGAACTGTTCAGAATCTATAGACTTAATTCTACCCATCTCAGCTTCACGTTTTAATTGTGCAATAAAATGCTCTGAATTATACAAATTCATGATTACCCGCATTTTGGTTATTTTATCGTTATTGCGGTGGATAATAGATAATACAAAAGATACTAATAATGGATCTTCTACAAGTAAATCGATGTATTTATAAACATAATCTTTTATCTTAACCTCAATTGGCTTATCGGAATCGAGAATTTGGCGAAGGATAGTGGCTTTATCGGCTATTACCATTTCAAAAATTGTCTCTAATAACTTTTCTTTACTGCGAAAATAGTAATTCATCAATGAAAGGTTAATACCTGCAGTTGCGGCAATCTCCCTAACACCAACTCTATCTACCCCTTTTGCAAGAAATAACTCTTTGGCTGTTTCAATTAACTTATCGCGTGTTGTATTTCCAGTTGAAGAATCCATACTTATATTTTTCTATAGGAGTGCAAAAATATTAATAATTAGTTTTAAATATCTAAAATTAAACAATCGTTTATTCTATATTGTACAAAAAAAGCAGGTAATATATCTAAATGGGAAACCTAATGCTAAATGAAGTTTTTAAACCCTGAATGGATTTTACACCTATTGTACCGCCCATTAAATGAATTAAATGTTGTGAAAGGCTAAGACCTATGCCAGATCCATCCTTTTTTGTAGAAAAGAATGGAATAAAAACCTTCTCAAGGTTTTCGGGAGAAATTCCTTTACCATTATCAGTAATTACAATGGCTATACTATTTTCAAGGAGCAAGGACTCTATAACAATCTCCGATTTAAATGTATCCTCTAAGGCCTCTATAGAGTTCTTTATCAAGTTAATCAAAACCTGTTCTAGCATTCCCCTATCAACTGAAATAGTCTCGATATCAGGAGTGATATAAACTGAGAGTTTTATTCCTTTTTCATCAATTTCGGCTCGATAAAGGGAAAGTACATTCCTAAACAAGCTATCAATCTCAACCACTTCTATTTTTGGATCTGGCAATCGGGTTAAACTTCGGAAATCGTTTACAAATCGCATAAGAGCTCTACTCCTAACCTCAATTGCTTCATATCCTAGAATCAAATCCTCAGCATCCTCTTTACTTATATCATTCAGTTCCTTTATATTCCCTGATTCATCCTTTAGGTTCTCGTTCATCGATTCACTGAGAGATAGAATTGGGGTAACCGAATTCATAATCTCATGGGTTAAAATTCTTATCAACTTCTTATGTGAATCTAACTCATGTTCCTGCAAGGTAGAGTGTAGATTATGTAGGGCAACCAATTTGTATCTACTATCAAGTAATCTGATTTCGTTACAAGAAATTGAATACTTAAAGAATTCACCATCTTTAATCACAGAGATCAATTTTTCTTCCCCTGTTTTAAGCGACTCAATCGCATTACTAAGATTTTTATCAATTCTATTCAGTGATGATATGTGACTAATCTCGCTAAGCCCACATAGTTTTTTTATAGTTTTATTTGATAAACTAATTTTTCCATCGGCATCAAAGCAAACAATGCCATAATTTAGCTGATTAACAATTAAATTAAGAAACTGGTAGTGCATCTCCTTCTCGATTCTTATATCCCGATAAGATTGCACCAGCTGGGTCAAAATTTTGGCTTGCCCACGAAAAACTTTACCCTCTTCAACAGGGTTAAATTTAAGGCTGAAATCGCGCTCTTTAAGCGATTCGAGCATTTGATTAATTTGACGATGACCTTTTTCTATAAAACGAATAAGTTCTATAATTAATGCTATAACCAGAAGTAATAACTCGCCAACAGTAAAATAGTAATAAGGTTTAGCTATAAAATAGATAATAAAAACTATTACCGAAGTAATTATCAACAATCTCAATATAACCTTAAATCGAAACGACTTAAATACCATATTTTGCCATTTTACGATAAAGTGTAGTTCTTCCCATTCCTAGCTCTAATGCAGCAGTGCTGATATTCCCATCATTTACTTTCAATGCTTTTATGATTGTTTGTTTTTCAACCTCATCTATATGGAGGCTAGTATCTCTCTGCTGAAGCATTGATGGATTTTGGTGAGCGAATAGGATAGAATCTGGTTCAATTGCAGCTCCATCGGTCATTATAACTGCTCGTTCGATAGAATGTGCCAACTCCCTAACATTTCCAGGCCAGTTGTAAGAATGTATAAGGCGTTGAACTGCCTTTGATAGTCTTAAATTCCGTTTACCATACTTCCTGCTATAAATATCAAGATAATGATTCGCTAGAAGTAGGATATCATCGCCCCTCTCGCGCAATGGAGGTATTGTTATTTCAATAGTATTTATTCTATAGTAAAGATCTTGTCTAAATTTTCCCTCATTAATCATCTGGTTTATTGATGCATTTGTGGCGGATATTAAACGAATATCAATATCTTTACTCGCCACTGAGCCTAAACGTGAAACTTGCTTTGTTTGAAGAACTCCAAGCAGTTTTGCTTGTAAGGTTAAAGGGATATTTGCAATCTCATCAAGAAATAGAGTTCCCCCCGATGACATCTCAAACCGACCTGGTCTATTTTCACGAGCATCGGTATAAGCACCTTTAACACAACCAAAAAGTTCACTTTCAAAGAGCGTATCGGGAATTGCTCCCATATCAACAGAAACGAATAGCTGCGATGCCCTATCAGAGATCCGATGAATTGCCCTTGCAACTAGCTCTTTACCTGTACCATTTTCACCAAGAACTAGAACATTGGCATCAGTTTTAGCAACCTTTTCAATGTCAGACATTACCTTTTTCATCGGTTCTGACTCGCCTATAATCTTTACATATGGTGTATCGATATCATTTGCCAAAACCCTTCTACTTTGTCTAAGATCGGCTGATTCTCTTTTGCTCTTGCTGAGGTTATATGCTGATAAAACAGTTGCAAGTAATTTTTTATTCTCCCACGGTTTAAGTACAAAATCGGTTGCACCATATTTCATCGCTTCTACAGCTATATTTACATCGCCATAGGCCGTAATCATTACTACAGAAATTGAAGGATCAATTGAAATTATCTTTTTAAGAAAATCCAGTCCTTCCTTTCCACTTGTTGAACCTGGTGTAAAATTCATGTCTAATAGGACTACATCATAACTACCCGAGGTAATCTCTTTTATGGCATCATCGCTTGGGGCAACGTAAAGTTTAATCTCCTCGAGATGCTTTGAAAGCACTACCCTTAGAGATAAAAGGATTTCCTGATTATCATCAATTGCTAGTATTCGACCCGTCTTGATTTCCATATTTATAAGAATACAGATGACAAAAATGAAAAGGATTTAAACAGATACTATATTTATTACTTGTTGAGTTAATATCCTAATCCACAACAACCTTTGACAAAGGTATCAAATTGTTTAGTATGTTCTGAAATGAAACATTTTTTAATTTAATAAACCGGGCTATTTTATTATTCGTATTGGCGTTAAAAGACTCTTCCAAGATTCTTTTTTTTCTCTTCATAAATTGAAATTATTTTTCTCAATTTTGCAAAAAAGATAAATAATGAAAAAGATAAATAACCCATTCATAGGAAAAGATAGTTTCAACTGTTTTGGCTGTTCACCCGATAATCATCATGGATTAAAACTTGAATTCTGGTTGAACGAGGAGGATAATGCCGTTGAGGCTAATTGGAGTCCAAAGGATTATCTTCAAGGATATACAGATGTTCTGCACGGGGGTGTACAAGCAACTATTATGGACGAGATTGCTAGTTGGGTTATCTATGTTCTACTTGAAACAGCAGGAGTAACTGCAAAAATGGAGATTCGCTACCTAAAACCAGTTATAATTAGTAATGGAGCAATAACCATTAAAGCAAAGTTTAAAAGTAAGAAAAAACGTTTAGTAAACATTGGCGTTGAGATATTCGATGAAAATAATGAACTTTGTACTGAAGCAGATGTTCAATATTTTGTGTACCCCCAAGAACTCGCTGCTATAAAGTTTAATTATCCAGGAATTAAAGCGTTTATTGAATAAACTAAAACTATTATTATAAAGTTTTTTAATTCAGAATGACTCTTAAACTCAAAGTGAACAACACAGAACTTTTGAAATAGAAAGTTTAATTAATCTGTTAAATTCTGTATTAATCACAAACTACTTGTTCGAATCCGAACAAAAACTATACGGAACTGAACAATAACTCTTCCTAAATATTATTAATAATTAACTGATAATCTTTCATCTAATGGGGATGGCATATAATGTGATTGCCATTTACTCATTGGAATAAACGGCTATTATTTAAAAAAAAATCTATTAAATACGATTCACTTTTCAAAATGAAAATTTTATTTTCTAATACAATGCAACAAAACATAAAAATAAATGTCTCTTGTGAGGATGTGGTGGAAAGGAACTTGCTAAAAACAAATTTATTAACAAAGTAGCAAATGGAAAATTACTTCTGTTAATGTAGCTTTTGAAAGTATTGATGGTATTATTAATGAACAATGGGATCTTTTAAAATTTAAATTAAAGATGAAGGCAAAGCAACTTATTATCGTATTAGTAATCCTAATGGCTAGTAGCAGTGCTAGCATTGCTAAGATTACCTATGAAAAAAGGTCATACGAGACTAAGCTTATAG
>JACABB010000085.1 GCA_013376985.1 Bacteroidales bacterium | reverse complement strand
AGGCTTGCTCCTTTCTCGGAGTGGGGCAAGCCTCGGCGCCAAGCCTGGGAACGTTGGCGCACATGTGAAAGTGAGGTTTCTGCTAGGATCACGTTTTAAAAAATAAAAAATAAAAAAAGGAAAGGCTGTCAAACAAAGCTATGGAAATTGGTTTCTCCAAGTAAAAGAGATCTTTTAGAAGATTGAACGCCATATCAACCCTTGCGCCTTTCTAGACATAGCTTTTTAGTATTGGATGCATACAAGATTTTTAAATTCTGTCAGCAAAGACTCGGAAAACAATAAAAAAAGAAAGAAAACTCTTTTAAAATGCTCAGGATACACTACAAATAGAAAGAAAAATCATTCATTCTGTTCAGAAAATAATAAGATAAACTATTTGATAAGCAATAAGTTAATCAATACTCGGATTTCATTTTTTTAACAACAGACTCATTTCTGCGCTCTTTTCATAACTTTAACATCCAGAGAAATTTAAGAATAATAAGATTTTATGATTTCAAAAAATAATTTAGTCAGAATAACCACACACGCGCGCCAACACAGGCTAAGCAAGGTTGGGTTTCCAGCCGCACTTGGCCAACAAAATAAACCCAACCTCGCCTAGCCTGGGAACGTTAGGCACAAGCGCAAATGCTTTCAAATTTTTTATTAATAATTTGCTGAGAATAAAAGAATAACAAAGGCTCGGAACAATAAAGAGAATGAATAAAACTAAAAATGAATAGAAAATCAATTAGTTAAGAATAAAGGCTCGGATTCATTTATTTAAAAAATATCAGAATAGAATTGCGCAAGACTAAAGATTAATAAAATAATTTCTGTTAAAGGGCTGTAAATAAAATTCTTAATAATTTTGAATCAAAAGAATTTTAGTCCAAGATTTATTCTCGGCAAATTGGTTTAAGATTATAAAAGGACAATAAGAAAGAAATAAAAGATTCAGGATCTGGAATTTAAAAAATAATAAACAATAGAATAATAAGCCTGTGCCTAACAGCACCTACCCGCTACCAGGCTTACCATTTCACTCCGTAACATCATTATACTTGACTCGATTATTTTACTATCTTAGAACCATTTCAGAATAAAGCCTGGCAGCGGGTAGCTGCGGACCGTTATGGCCAATTCCCCCAATCTCGGAAAATAAATTGAATTCTTAAGCTAACGGATAGATAGAAAAAAAAGAATAGATTACGAGTAAATTAGTTATTAATGATTAAAAAATGAATTGACTTAAATTAAACCCCGAATCGATGAATCTTATACTCATTTTATTAGGAATTACATTTGTAATACTTGGTAATTTATTGATTAATTACCTAATAGTTAATAAAGCTCTGAAGAAACTTATTTTGCCGGAATTGCATAATCATGGATATGATTTTGTTAAAATTAAAAGCACAGGATTTCTTAATTCTGGGGATTTTAAAGATTCTCTTTTTCAGTTAAGACCTTTCAATCCAGCAGGCAATTATAAGATTACATTATATAGATTTGTCTATTTTCAAGGCAAATCAAAAAAAGATAGAAAAGTAACTGTGAAAATTCGTTGGAATCTTTTTTGCAAAACTAAAATAGAATTTAAACCGGGACTTTAGTTTTGTAACTTGATTATCAAGAATGATTTACTATTTTTAGACAGAGAATAAAATAGTCGAGTAGGTAAGGGGGAATTTCACCCCCAAACCTCTCACAGAACCGTACGTG
>JACABB010000084.1 GCA_013376985.1 Bacteroidales bacterium | reverse complement strand
AATATTCGATTAAATTAAAATATTCTAATATAATTTAAAAACAATTATTAAGTTCTAATTATGGGATTATAAATTAAAAATATAATTCAATATTATTTTTATATAAAAATAAAGATTAAATTGCGCATGAAATACGGATAAAATAAATTATTTTCTTAACGATAAATTATCATGTCGAAGAAGCAATTAGATTGTTTGCTTATTGGCCCATATGAAATGAGTCTTACTAAGCGTGAAAAACTTATAAAAACCTATGGGACGGATAGTATTGCATATCGAGATCTCAATTTAAGAATGCTTCATTATAACAATAAACCTTACAGTTTTTTCGATTTGTTAGAAATGGCATCTGAACCATTGGATGATAATACTTTTGGTCCGTTTAACACTGCGGCAATACTTAGCGGAGCAATTTTATATCTTGGTAGTTTTTTGGACAAATATAAATTAACTTTTGACTATATTAAATCATTCGAATTTCAAAGAGAAGAACTTGCAAGAAAATTAAAAGAACATGATATTTTAACAGTCGTAATAACAACTACAACATATTTAAACCCTTTTCCGATAAAAGAAATCATTTCATTTATACGTAAATATAATAAAGAAACTAAAATTATTGTTGGTGGCCCATTTGTCTGGACGCAAATAAACATCCAGAAAAAAGAAATGGTAGATTCGATGTTTAAATCAATAGATGCTGACTTTTATGTTCATTCGGCGGAAGGTGAAGCAGCTCTTGTAAATATTATTAATGGACTTAAAGAAAATGAAAATTTAAACAATGTTAATAATTTATACTTTAAGGAGGATGGACATTATGTTCAAACAAGCAATAAACTTGAAAATAATAAACTAGAAGAGAATGCTGTAAATTGGCAATTGTTTTATGACGATTTGCAGCCACATGCCTGGGTAAGAACCTCCAAGTCATGTGCATTTCAATGTTCTTTCTGTGATTCTCATATTAGACTCGGTAAATATCAAAGTATTAGTGTAGATTCGGTTGAAAAAGAGCTTAATGCAATAAAAAAAACTGGTAAAATCAAGACCATTCGTTTCATAGACGATACTTTTAATATTCCCAAGAAAAGGTTTAAGGAAATATTAAAAATGATGATTAGAAATAAATATAACTTCAAATGGAATTCTTTTTTTAGATGTCAATATGCTGAACGTGAGATTATTGAACTTATGGTTGAAAGTGGGTGTGAAGCAGTGCATTTGGGAATAGAATCGGCTGATCCTAAAATTTTAATCAATATGAATAAGCAGTCCACAATAGAAGAATATGAAAAGGGACTGCAATTATTAAATGAATATAAAATAATTTCATTCGCATCGTTCATAATTGGTTTTCCTGGCGAGACAGAAAAGACAGTTAATGAAACTATTTCTTTTATTGAAAATTCAAAACCGACTTTTTATTTACTTTGGCCTTGGTTTTGCATTCCGTCCACCCCTATTTGGGGAGAAAAAGAAAAATATAATCTTACTAAGACGGGATTCGATTGGCATCATTCAACAATGAGTGCTTCACAGGCTATGGACTACATGGAAAATATTATTTTGCAAGTAAATAATTCAGTTTATTGTCCTTTTTTTGCTGAGTATATTGGCATTTTGTTGAGTAAATTCACAATTGGACAAATAGTTAACTTTTCAAAAGCATTTAATGAAAATATAAAGAAGAAGATAATGCATCTTGAACAAAAGGATGTAGATGATAAAATATTTGATTTGTTTCGAGTAAGTTTGGTTGAAGGGTTAAATTAAAACGTATATGTAAAAAACTACTATTACATATCATGTAAATAGTGCGTTGTATCCATTTCTGCGATTATATTAAGTTCGAAAATGCCTTGTAGACAGAAATATGTGTTCGTTATAAAGATTATCATTGCTTAATATTTGAGAATAAGTTGTATGATTTTATGGGGAAGTCAGGTAGTTCTACAAAATCAAAATTTTTAATCAGGAAAATCTGGATAAACTATGGTTAGTGAAATAAAGGATATCGCCGTTATTGGCATTGCGCTTAGATTTCCGGGGGCAGATAGCATAGAAGAGTTTTGGAGCAACCTGA
>JACABB010000083.1 GCA_013376985.1 Bacteroidales bacterium | reverse complement strand
AAGCTGGATGAATTATTAAATTCCGTCGATTTATCCACCTATGGGCTGGAAAGAGTCAAACTGAACACCTCCATTGGCCTGGATGATTCAGAAACAGAGCTGGATCCACAGAACCCCAATCCTCGCGGAGCCCATGGCGGAGAGATTATAGAAGACCCGTTGGACCTGATCATTAAAAGTTTCAACGAACGCTGGTTCCAGGGCTGGGAAGCCACCCCGGAAGAGCAAAGGGTCAAATTTGTGAATATCGCTCAGGGTGTCCGCTCTCACCCCGATTACCAGGAAAAGTATGCCGACAACCCTGACGAGCAAAACCGGAATATTGCTTTCCTGAAAATCTTTGATGATGTAATGGCCAAACAACGCAAAACCGAGCTGGATCTATACCGTTTGCTCTCGAAAGATGAGGCCTTCAAAGTTGCCATGCAGGATACAATAAAGCGGATGCTGGATTTGGATGCGGCGTAATTAATAATTAATAATGACGCTGCAATTTTCAAATAAAAAATCTCTAAAAAACAAATAGCTACACCTGAAAAATAGAATTATGAAAAATAAGGACATTGAAATTAATATAGATTTCATTAAGAGTACAATTGAAGAAATGCAGTCAGACTTCTTCAATAACGAACTATTTGCTTATATGGCACTAAATGGAGGTTATGAATTACCCTTTCAATCAAACCTTGGTAAAAAAATTCAGGATAAACTAGGTGAAAACTATTGGGTACATACCAATAAAAACAAAATTGATATCTTGATTAAAGATTTAAAAAACAATACATTTATTGCTGCAATAGAAGTTGGGCATTATCAATTACAACAGAAATATTCAAGTAACAGCAAAATTCAATCAGATATCTTCAAAAAGAAAGAAAAATTTATGTGTCAGGTCTTCCATATATTTTTACTTACTGATATTGGACTGGAGACTAGGACTAATGACTCAATTACAAAGTATGGTTCTATACGCAAAGTGAGCTTAGATGAATATTCCAAAGCATATGGCCAAATCGAAGGAAATAATAAAGTCATTCAAGGACACCCTTTTTCGTACTTTGGATTCAAGATTAATTATTCTATATTTGTTTCAGGTCCATTTGCAACAGACAAAAAAATTGATTAATTTAACTAAGTATAAATAATTTATGTTGAATGAAAAAGCGATGAGTCCTTTCTCTCATGCATAGTATAGAACAAACCAACACTAGCTATCAACGTGTGAGGGAGTTATTAATGTAGAGAATAATAAGTTAATCTTATAATACAATAGTAATATGATTCTATCAATTTTAATTACAGTTGTTACTACCTCCTTGATTTGGTTTGCAATATTATACCTCAATCAAAGAAAGCATCATTCAGATATTCAATTAATTGAAGCTAATAACAGCAACAAAATAGAGGAATTATTGATAACATTTAACAAAGAAATAATCAATCAGTACAACAAAGGATTCACAGATTCTGAACAAAAGCGAAACTTTACAATTCAAATAACACCGTTTAAGGAAATATGTGAAACCGAGTCTTTCTTTAAGAGTAAAAAATCAATTAAATTGGGGTATAAACAAGCAATCGTTAGCAACGGCATTACAAATTACTTAGCTGAGCCAATTATTGTCGAAAATATAAGTATTGAAAAGTTAAATGAAGAAAATGTAAAATTGGCAATCAGCGTTCTAAACAAAGCAATTGATGCTGTAATAATAGCTTCCAACCCTACTCCTGTAATTATAAATGGAAGCACAAATGAATTGAATGCCAGCATATTAAAACTATTCAAAAAACGAAATAATCTTTTGAAAAAATTAAACATATTTTCTTCAAAAAAATCGAATCAATAATTTGCTAGGTAATTTTAACTAAATGTCCACCCAAGGCACCATCCGTTCCTATTACCTTATCATCGAAAGGCTCAGATCGCCTTATAACCCTACCAAAAAGGAGCTCTTTAAGTGTCTGGAAGAAGAAGGCCTGGTGAATTCGATGCGGACACTTGATCGTAGAATTGAGGAGATCCGTACAGAGTTCCATTTAGATATACCGTATTCAGCTAAAACTAAAACATACAGCTTATCCGAGACTGACTTAGAATCGCTGGATACCCTGCTCAGGTTCCTGGAAATGAATGCGGTTACAAGCCTTTTTGGTGATTCCATAAAAGGTAGCCAGGATGCAATAAAGCATTTATCCTTTGATACAGATGGAAGTTTTCAC
>JACABB010000082.1 GCA_013376985.1 Bacteroidales bacterium | reverse complement strand
TCTGCTATAATATTTGCTGGCATAAGCATACTGGCATATATATTTCGTTTGAGCAGTATTATCAACTTTATTAGTGAAACTGTACTCATTGGATTTAAAGCAGGAGCTGCTATTACAATTGGTCTTACACAACTACCTAAACTATTTGGAGTTGCTGGGGGCGGAGAGAGCTTCTTTAGTCGTCTAGGAAAACTTATCTCTCAATTACCAGAGACAAATAGCGTGGTTCTAATTTTTGGACTTGTTGCAATTTTTTTACTCTTTTTTGGCGATAAATTTTTACCCGGAAAACCGGTTGCAATTGTTGTTGTTGCTTTATCGGTTTTAGCAATAACATTTACTCCGCTTGGTGCATTGGGTTTCAAAACTGTTGGCGTTATACCCACAGGCTTACCTAAACTAACTCTTCCAACATTCAAATTAGCAGATATAGGCAGCATTATTCCACTTGCTTTTGCTTGTTTTCTTTTGGCTTATATTGAGAGCGTTTCCGCAGCAAAAGCCCTTGCACAGAAGAATGGTTATGATATTGATCCACGACAGGAGTTACTTGCCCTAGGTGTTGCCAACCTTGCTAATTCGTTAGGTCAAGGATACCCTGTAAGTGGGGGCTTATCGCAATCGGCAGTAAATGAAAAGGCTGGAGCGAAAACCAACATTTCACTTGTTGTTGCATCGGTGAGTATTGCTTTATGCCTTCTTTTCCTTACAGGTTTGCTCAAAAATCTTCCTACTGTAATATTGGCGGCAATCGTTCTTATTGCCATTAAGGGTTTGGTTGATATCAAAGAGATGAAGCGATTATTCAAGATTAATCGCATCGATTTTGCCATTGCAATAACCGCACTTGTCAGTGTAATTGTCTTTGGTATTCTACAAGGTGTACTAATTGCTGCTCTTTTCTCCCTAATTCTAATTATTCGAAACGTTTCCGCCCCACATATTGCATTCCTTGGGCGCATTCCTGGTACAAATAGGTATACTGATTTCAAAAGACATCCTGATAATGAACTAATTCCAGGTATTCTTCTTTTCAGGGTGGAATCTACTTTAGTATATTTCAATGTCTCAAATGTATACCAAACTGTTTGGGCGAAAGTTTTAGAAATGGAGCCAGATCTAAAAACAGTAATCTTCGATTTGAGTACTTCGGCTACAATTGACTCAAGTGGAGCTCGATTAATCAAGCGATTATACGAGAATTTGGAAACTAAAGGCATAAGGTTTAAGGTCGCTGAAGCACACTCTGAAGTTCGTGATATTCTGAGAATTGAGAAGGTTGAGCATTTACTCGGCCATGTTAGCAGACGTGATACGCTCCATGATATAGTTGTAACAGCGGTTGGTGAGGGCGAACCAGATATCCTTCAAACACCAACTAAACTCAAAAGGCTTCAACCAGAAAAAATAATTTCGCACATCATCTTAGGTAATAATTATTTCAAAGAAACCCACCCTAAAGAGTATTTCGAAAGGTTTAAATTTAAGCAAAAACCCTACATTACCTTAGTGACTTGTTCCGATTCTCGCGTACCACTTACAGCGCTGATGCCTGATACTTCCAATAAAGTTTTCTCGATACACAATATAGGTAATCAAATTTTATCCACAGAAGGATCCGTAGATTATGGCATTTATCACCTGAAAACCCCTTTATTGCTTTTCCTAGGTCATTCCAATTGTGGGGCGATAAAAGCATATTTACGTGGTTTTGAGGAGGAATCTTATGGAATTAAGCATGAATTAGACTTTTTACAACCAATTATTAAAGAATACTCAACTGTTAAAGATTTTGAAAAACTACACGCACATGTAATTGAAAAAAACCTCGATTATCAGGTGAATATAGCCTATAAAAAATATAAAGACCTTGTAGTAACTGGCAAACTAACTATCATGGCTGGGTTTTATGATTTTATGGGTGAATTTGGAAAAGGAATGGGTAATATCATAATCGTAAATGTAAATAAGCAAAAGGGCATAGACGAAATGCGGAGCATGGAAATATTTACCTACTTATCAACCGCTCAAAAGAATTTACACATAGGGAGATTGCCAAATGGATTGTCAGAATCGGGGAAAGAGAAGGAATAACCAATACTATTAACGCTTGCATATGGGCTTTACCCAAATGATAATCTTTCAATAAATAAACGAAAAAGTTAGTGCGCAAAAACTGATGCTAAACATATTGAAGAATCTAATACACGATGCTATAATTGCCTTAAATTCTTTTTAATCAAATTCTCTATAAACCAATTTTTAAAAACCCTCATAGAATTATATTTCGTTTAACTAATGTAGAGCATAAATATATATTTACCACAGTAAACGTTCGCATTTTTAAACTTTAAAATTAAGAGTTAACTCATTTCCTGTTTTGTGCACTGGGTCACCCATTTTTAAATTTTCATTTCAAGTAGTTG
>JACABB010000081.1 GCA_013376985.1 Bacteroidales bacterium | reverse complement strand
AATAGCAACAAACATTTCAGAAGATATTACCATTAAATTTGTCCATTAAGCCTCAAATTAATATGTTTTCAGCAACAATCACTCTTAGTACCCGAACAATCACACGATGCTTCCGTACCTCTTAGTAAACCATTTATAATTCCAGCAGCACAGCCAACGCCTGATTTGACAGTAATTGCTCTTTCTGGGCAGTTCTTTGCACATGCTCCGCACTCCATGCACTGGTCTTTATTCTGAATAAAAGCCTTTTTATCTTTAAACTGAAAAACTTCATGCGGACACACGGTAATGCACATCATGCAGCCCGTGCATTTATCCCGATTGAGTTGCAGTGTAACAACATCTTTTAAGTATTGCATAGTATTCATATTATACCAATTTCGAAGTAATAAAAAGAATAATACCTATTGCAGCAAAAGCTATCTGAAAAGGTATAGACCATTTCATCTCCTTTTTAACTCCTGAAAGCGAAGTGTAAGTTGATGAACCAGTGAAATTCATTGCTGTAAACGAAGCAATGCTTATGCTTATGAGTCCCGTAGCGATAAATTCCAAGTTTGATAGATGAAAGAATTGTCTTAAAACCAAAATTGAAATTGCACCCCAGATAGCCCCTTTTAATGCAAAAGCACGAGGGGGCGTATAGGGCAACATCAATGGTGTAATCACAATTCCTGCAATGTAGGCTCCCAAAACACTACATACTGGGAAAGCACCTGTTTCAATAATTCTGGAAAAAGAAAAGCCCGTTTTGTCAATCCCTGATAGTATTAAAATTATACCTATAGCAATCATTAACTTATACTTGCCATACATAAAATCGACAGGAATAAGTTTTGCTCTTTCTTTAATTGGAAAATTGACTTTCCGCATGGCGGGAGTTGCTTTGTAACCTGCTTCAATAAATGGTTTGATATCGCAAGCACGAACGGGGCCATAGATAACCCTAAACCCAGACCGTTCTTTCACCTCATGAGCAGCAACTCCTGGTGCACCTAATTGAGGTACAATAATTTTCCGGTGCTTTACTATTTGATCAAGAGATGTACCTTTAATGCTTCTGATAATATTTTCTGTACCAAAGGTTTTCTTTCCAGCTGCGCACCAAACGTTTACTCCCTTTGTATCGATAACTAAAATCCAAGCATTGAGAGAGGTTAAATTCTTCCTCAACGTATCAAAGGATAATTTATAGTTGGCCGATACAAAAACATCCGATTCGCTATTGGGTTTTCCAACCTTGTATAACCCCGGTTTTACGGAGTAATTATTTCGGCCAATATCCCATCGCACCTTAGCAGCACCCAGATAGTCCTTAAACTCCAAGGTTGTTGAAACCGTTGGAATATAATAGGACAATGGTCTTAAATTTTGAATATTTACTTGTTGTATCATCTCTTTTTACAAATTTTTTCTGCCTTTTCAATAAGTTCAAAAAAACTATGTGTTGCTTCTGGAAATCATAAAATGATTTTCTTATCCACAGCAACCACAACCATGTTTTCCAAGTATTTGGCTGTCATAAAATGCTTTGAATCCTTCGTTAATTTCATCACGACTTTTGCGAAAAACTGAAAGTATTTCTTCATCAATACCAGTTGCCTCAGCAGGATCGTCAAACCCGAGATGCCAACGATGTTTAACCTTCCCTATAAAAGCAGGACAGGTTTCGTTTGCTCCTCCGCAAACGGTAATCACATAATCCCACTCTTCGTTCAAAAATTTGTTAACATGTTTTGGGTTTTGATGGCTAATGTCTATTCCTATTTCGCTCATAACCTGAATTGCATACCGATTGATTCTGTATGCAGGCTCTGTTCCCGCAGAAAAAACCTTTAAACTCTTATCGTACGATTGTAAAAAGGCTTGTGCCATTTGGCTTCGGCAACTATTGCCTGTGCAAAGGATTAATACTTTCATATCGTCTCATTCTTAAATTTCACAATGAACACTCGATGATTCTAACTTTTCAGCAAATTCATCGAACATTGATTTATATTTTGTAATGGTTGATTGGCAAAGGCAGTAGTTAATTTTCAGCCCATCAATCTCACCGTGAATAAGCCCTAAATCTCTTAACTCTTTAAGATGCTGCGAAACGGTAGTGCGGCTTAGGGGTATAAAATCGGAAATATCGCCCGAGATGCAGGTTTTTGTTTCTGCCAAATATTGCAATATTGCTAACCTTGCTGGATGTGATATTACCCTAGCAAATTTCGCTAGTTCCTGTAACGATTTATCAAATTTTTTCGCCTTGTTCATATTTGTTATTTCTAATGTCGTAAACATACGACCGATTTTTTAAATAAAAAAATTATTCGTGATCTTTAGAGTGTTTCTTAAGAAAAAAAAGGGGTATGGTAAAATTTTATTCACTATCAATATTTTAGTTAATATAACACTAGCGTTGCGTTAACTTGATTATAAGTTCTTTGAAATCCTTGATATTA
>JACABB010000080.1 GCA_013376985.1 Bacteroidales bacterium | reverse complement strand
AGGAAAAAGCAAATCTCGACCGCAATATTATCCCTAACCTTGAAAGTGTTTTACAATATAAAGAACCGCCCAAAGTAATAAGTGAAGAAAACAAATGGGACCCTTCAGAGTATTACCAAAGTTGGGTTAATTGTACAGTAACACTGGACCAATGGAAGGAACATGTAAATTTTGATATAATCTATGAATTAAGAAGTAAATTAACCTCTAAAGAAGTCCGGAACAAAGTATATATCCATCAATGTCAATTATATAATGAGCACATTCAAAACCTCTTTGATGGAGGACTAAAAAAGAAATTTGAAGCAATAGAATCTACACAGGACAAACTATTAATCGCTAAAAGAGATTTAGGCTTGATCAATAAGATAATTAGTAGAACTGTTGATGAAGATTCTGCTAAGCAAATAAAGTCAATATTTATAAAACCTTATTGGGAAAAGACAGCAACTGAATTTGAAGATATATTAAGAAATAAGCCCTCGGATGATGTTCATTGCAATTCATTTTGGACTATCACCAATGGATGGTATGATCGCAAATCAAATGAATATTCGCGTTCTGCCGCAATAATCAAGTATAAAAAATACTTGGAAGTCTTTATGGAATCATATGAGAAATCAACAAAGGAAAAGAAACAAAAAGCTGAAAATCTACCCAAAGCCTATACACTAATAAATATTGCAAAAAAACATGCTCAATTAACTAAATTATTAAATTTTTTGAAAGATGCAGATTTTATATCTGATGAAGGTGAATTAACTGATTTTAGAAATATATTCAACAACATCCTTCCGGAAAACAAAATACCTTGGATTGGTACATTTGAGGAACTTGCATATTTTATAAAGCTGCTGCATAAGAAATATATTGAAAAAATTCCTAAAGGTATTTGGATAGTGACCGCAACATTATTCATTGATTCAAAGGGTCACTTATTTAACAAGACAAAATTTAGGACACAAAAAAATCCTTCTCGAGCTGATCTAATAGAAGAAGCAATTCAACTACTCGACTAGAGATAGGAAACATTTACTTTCTTCCAAATTTTGATACGCAAATCCCATTAGAAGCTGCTTCTACTAGTTAATTCAAAGAACTCTACACTCTGCACACTACACTGCATAAGCCTTATGTAGTGCTTCAAATGCTATTTATTGAATTTACTTTGTCCCGTTTTCAGTCGCGACGAAAACCTGAATTAACGTTTTTGTCAACCTTAATCCTAAAAGAAAATGGAACTCATCACCTTCGAATCAGAAACATTTAAGGAATTCATAAAGAAATTGGATGCCTTAGAGCGCCTAATATCTAGTAAAATATCAAAGGGCCCAATGGAGGAAACCTGGTTGGACATCCAGGAGACCTGTTTACTATTGAAAATCTCCAAAAGGACTTTGCAATCCTACCGGGACAATGGAATTCTTGCCTATAGCCAGATAGCCGGCAAAATCTACTATAAGGCATCTGACATTGAGAAACATCTTAATGCGCATTACATAAAATCTTCTAACTATAATAAATAAGTCATGAAGGTTTCTGTATTCAAAAAATTCACCAGGGTTGTTGGTAACCTTCCAATAAATGAGGTTCTAGATAGAATCCGTAATGGGTATTATAGCGAAAATGTAACATATTTGAGGGCTATCTTAGATCAGGGTAACAATGATAAGTATGACGAAGATAAAAAGAAGCTCGACGCTTTTACTCCCTCTGCAATATTTAAAGGTGGTCGAAAAGAAAAATACCTGAGTGAGTATACAGGGATAATGTGTGTTGATTTTGATTTCGACACCATAACACCCGATAAACTACAGGCTTTCAGAAATATAATCATTGCACTTCCATTTACTTATGCTTGCTTTGTTAGCCCAAGCAACAGGGGGTTGAAAGTACTGGTTTTAACAGGTTCTACTCTGGAAACTCATAAAACCGTATACGTTCAACTTCAAGATTACTATCAATCAAAAACGGGGACAGAAGCAGACAAGAATTGCAAAGATGTTACAAGGCTTTGTTTTATGTCGTGGGACCCGGATTTATACCTGAATAGTCAAAGCTCAATATTCACTTCAAGTGGAGAGTCAAAAAATCAATTATTAGCAAAAGAAAACTACAATGTAATTAAAATGGAAGATAATGATGACACTAGGCCATTCTACACTAAAGTGATGGCATGCTGCATTGAGGCTACTGAAAAAATAATCAGCTATAAAGAAGGAAACCGGAATAATTTTATTTATCAGGTTGCCTGTAAATGCAACCGAAAAGGTGTTCCTGAAATCCTTGTTCAAGAACTGCTTTGTGCTAAATATGACCTCGGTAAAGAGGAAATATGTGCCACAATAAAAAGTGCCTATACAAACAATTCTGCAGAGTTTGCGAAGTATGCAAAACATGCAAACTCTATAGCAAAAAAGAGTAAAGAAAACGACAAGTATATTAGTGCAGTAGAAAAGGCCCCTTTAGAGGACCTTAAAGATTCTCTTAAGGAAACCCCAACAATACCAGATG
>JACABB010000008.1:144594-154216 GCA_013376985.1 Bacteroidales bacterium | reverse complement strand
CAGGAAGCGATATCAATAATTTATTCGATACACATCCACATAGTATTTTCCTTGTAAAGTTTTCGTATAGGTTTAACTAGTTGAAAGTGGAAAGTTAAAAGGTTCAAGAGTCAATGGGGTTAGCATTGAATTTTGAACCTTTTTAATTTATAATGCTTGGTTCAATTCTTCCGTTATTGCAAAGAAATTGATTTGAAACGGGAAATATTATAAAATTTCAGGCACAATCTTAAAGAGTAAACCACCGCTGGCTGAGTTGGTGGTTTTAATGTCAGAACCCTCTAAAAGAGGGAATATCTGGTATTCTCATCTTTGCATCCTTCATTTTCTTGATATTTTACATTCCGTCTAAAAAACGACATGATACATGCATTGGCAATTCACATGAAATAATTGTCTAATTTACCAATGATTATAGATTTATTTGTTCATTTACAAAGTTGATAGCAAAGTCTAATTTATATTACTACTGTCAATGACGATGGTTTTTATACGGAAAAATAAATTCAACGTAGGCATCGCCTAAACTTGATGGGGGTGGGGTGTGTTACCCTTTTTTGATTTAGTTTTCAATTAAACGAATCAATTCCAATTGCCTCAAAAAACTAAATAAATGACTCTCTTCAAAATCGAAAAAATCAATAGTTGCCTTTCTATCTCCAAGCAAAGAGTTGAAAATAAACTCCTCTGTATTTCTTATCAATTTTTTGGTTTTTGATCAAAAGTTCGGTGAAATTAGGTTTGGCTCCGTTATGATTTATTTGGATTTACATTTTCAAACTCTTTATGTAAAACAAATTAAAAACTATAAAAGTTCTATTCTTCTTGCTTAAACTTTATTGCCAATTACTTTATGAATTGCTCTTAATCTTTAACTCGGATTGATCGATACCGCTTACGTAACGAAGCCTTACTGATGCAGTTTACTGTAACGCTAAACTTCATAAGTCTCGTCTCCAAGTTGTACATTAGGTACTCTTCAATCTGAACGGCAAAATTGCTTGTAAGGCTCGTTCATTCTTATAGGTATATATTATATACACCTCGTAGCACATCAAAGGGTGCAATAATTTATTAAACAACATATTGACACTTCGCAAAATTTTTTCATGCTTTGAGGTTAATTGACCTTTGGTTTACCCTTTTTGGTTCTTATGAGTTGTTGCTTGCTAGTCCAATAATCGAGAAAGGGTTATAAGAAATATATTTTGACTATTGTTACCACTTGATTATAAGCAGGATTTCCTTATTTTGCAGAGTAAAAAGGAAAAGTCATCGGGCAAACACATCTTTGACAAATTGTATTCTCTTGTACCGAAAAATATTCTCGCCATGATACTGCGTTGTTACTATTAATTATTTTAGAGAGATTTGGTTCTGAATTAAGACTACCCATGCTTGCTTGAAAGAAGCAGGGAAGAACATCTAAATCGAAATTAATAACAGCAGATACCCAAGGACAGTTACACTCAATTTGTGAGAATTCCCCTTGATTTATAATTGCTTTATAATAGTTCAAAATTTTTTTCCGCAACAAATCTGGAGTTTCTACAATATATCCAATTTTAAAAAAATCAATATAATCAGTTTCAAGTGATAGAATTTCATCTTCAAGTAGTTTTATTTCATCAGGATTAAGAATAATGCTACTAATGGATTCATCATTTAAAGTATAGTTATTTCGATTAAAAGCCGTACTACTAATATCTGCAGCAAGAAAACTTATTCGATTGAGACCTAAAATTAACGAAGTGTTTACAACTTTTCTCATGTACATGAAATTCTCTTTTTGCACAGTACATCTCCCAGTAATTTTTATATTATTGTCCTGTATCTTAATAGCCTCTACTCCACTCTTAAGTTTCTTAAAAGCATTTTTAATATTACATATATTATTATGTATAAGTTCGGGTCCATTTAAACTTATGATATAATTTTTACAGAACTTTGCTATTTGGTGGGCATATTTTTCTAAAAGAAGACCATTTGTTAGAATTGTAATTTCAAAACCGGAATCAACTAATATTTTGCATATATTTATAATTTCAGAATGTATTAAGGGTTCTCCCCCAGTAAGTACTATCCTTTTAACACCTAATTCATACCAATCTTTTATCCAGTTTTCAATATTATTAATTGGAATTTCCTTCTTGTCTTCCTTAATCCAATAACTGCATGTTATACATCTGCTATTGCATTTATTATTTAAAAGTAGAATTAATAATGGAAGTTTGTTGATTGGATTTTCATAAATTAATTCTGAATGCTTTGTTTGTATTTTGTCAAGGGATATATGGTCTTTCATTTCTTTGAAATCGTATTTCGTAAATGAGAATTACTAATCTTTATTTGTATAACAAGTAGCGAGGAATCCCACTAAGTAAAACTTTTTTTAATAAGCCAATAACTCCATGATAAAATTGAACATCCAAGCGCCGTCACTTTGTGTTGTAGGAAATCTATTAACAATTGTCAGTCTCCTAATTTTACTTCCACTTTTATCTCCGCATGCTCAATATATTCAATTGCTGCCTTTAAATTAGTTAATAAAAATGGGCACACTTGCTTAAAACTACTATCACTTGTTTCATTGAAAAAAACAGGACACTCTTCTTTGGAACATGAATTAGGTAGATCTCCCTCAATTTTACCATTATGTCTTTCAACCAACAATGGGCAGGGGTACATTTTTAAATCAACGTCAATAATTAATCTGTTTACTGCACCTCGATTTGGCATTTGCGCTATTTTATTTTCGCCTTCTAAATAGCCTATTTCTACATCTACCTTGTCAATAATATTATGCAAATAAACTCTTGCTTTTTTTAACAAATTATACCATTCACCTACAGAGATGACATCGTTCTCAGTTGGATTGGTATGGGTCTCAATTAGAAGACGAACTTTTTCGACCCAACTATATCGTTCTGTAAAAGATTTTAAAATATCATCACTTTTCTTGGTTAATACATGATATAGATGCATTTTAATACCTGCATTCTTAAACCTTATTAAACGATTATAGGTTGCTTCACTAGAATCTTTTAAACTTAACAAAAGAGTTATATCGTTTTCAACCAAATAATTAATCCAATCATCATTAATTAACAAACCATTGGTTGATATATATATATTATCCGCCCTTGCAATCAACCAATCTAATAAACTTCGCAGTTCTGGATATGCAAATGGCTCTCCTCCACATATATACATCCCTCCAATTTCATAGTTTGAAAGTTTTTTGAGGGTTTCATCTATCGGTAGGTCAACATTTGGTATTAAATCTTTTTCGGTATTTTTATCCACCAAAACTAAATCCTTTAAGAAACAATACGAACATTGAAGGTTGCAGCGTCGGGTGACATTTAAACCAATATCAACTTTACTTGAGTTATTTATTTTATCCATAAACTATTGACCTAAAAATTCATTAAATATCGTTTGATTACTTGTAGAGATGGCGAGGAATTTGCCATCAATACTTATTAATAGATTATTTTGTAATGCCCAATCCTTATATTCTTCTAAATATTCACTTAAATCACCAAGAAGCGCAACAGAAACTTGTTTAGTATTAATAAATGAAATCCGATTGTTTTTTTCCAAGGATCGAGTATCTCTTAATATATATTTGTCTTTACCATATCTATGAACTTCTAATGCTGGAATATTTTCAATTGAACCTTCCCATAATTTTATCCACGATTTAACTTTACTTCTTATGCTCTCTTGAATCTCAATGTTTTGTCGAGAATTACAATCGTAATCTCCTGTGTACAACCATGCTAAATCATAAACATTTGCTTTTTCGGGAAAAATATCATAGTAAACATTTAAAGGCTTTAAATTGGAAATCCCAAATTCAATAAGGTTATTGAAATATGGACTGAATCTTGTTATTTCAATGGGTCGGAAAAAGATAGGAGGATTAAGATGGGTGATCAAAGGAAGAATTTTATCGATATTTTCCCATTCAGAAAATGTATCATTGGGTATTTCCGTTAACATATTCCAGCCAATTACTATTCCTAAAGATTTAGCATATCTTAATATGTCAATGTTATCTTTAACAGTGGTTCCCTTATTTAACTTAATTAATTGAGAATTTGAAAAAGATTCAATCCCAATTTGCATGTATTCAACGCCAGCTTTTTTTAGGGTTATCATTTCATTTAAAGACATGTCTGCTCTTTGCTCATAAAAAAATGAAACATCTGGCAATTGAACTGCTACTTCGGGTAAAAGTGTTTTAAGGTAATTTCTGGGCATTAACACATCTACCATTCTGATATTCTTGGTTGGATAATTACTAACATATTCTGTTAATTCTGATAATACTTTAGAGAATTTTTTGCTTCTATATTTTGTAGCATTACCGTTGACACCGCAAAAAGTACATAAGTTATTTTGCCCCCACCAACAACCTCTGCTTGATTCATAAGTGATCCAAGTTTCATTTGCAGGTAATATATTATTATTATTTAGTTGATGATAATATTCGTAATAATCCGGCAACGGAAGTTGATTTACATCCAGTAGTTTTATTCCTGTAATAATTTTCTTAGTAGGAAGTTTATTATTTTCAAGATCAATTAGAAAATTAAGAAATGTTTGTTCGCTTTCCCCAGAAAAAATAAAATCAATATTGCTGCTTAAGCTTTCAATTCCTAAACTCATTTTACCATCACAATTTGATCCCCCTAAAATTGTTATAATATCTGAATTGCTTTTTTTTATCCGATTAATTATTGCTATTGAAGCATTGGTCTGCTGATGGGAGGAGGACAATCCAACAACCTTGGGGTTTTGTTTTAACACTGAATCGACCAGTTCGTCTAACCAACTATTAATTAGATGTTTTAATTCTAATAAATCTTGCCATGAAAGGTTTTTAAAATTATTATCGCTTCTACATGAAAGATAGTTTATACCATTAGCGTTGGTGTTCTTTCCCATATATGGGAAATTTTCGTATGCAAAATGTGCAAATAGTCTTTCTGGAATTTGTTCATAAGGAGACATCAATTCATTAGCAATTATTTTATACTTATCCACCCCAATATGTTTGGCAAATAATTGATCTGAATATAATACATTAACATTAAAGCCATTTTCTTTTGCCACTTTTTGTAATGAATGTACACCTAAACTAGGGGATTCAAGCAAAGTAAATGGAGGAATAACTATTAATATTTTGTTCTCTTTATTTATGGGCATAATCTTAGGAATATAAAAAGAATAAGGGGTTTATAAATAGATTTACAAACCCCTTATTCTTAATTCAATTTAAATAACATGTGCTCCACTTAGAAAATCTGAAAAATCAATTTTATTATCTTGCTTATTATTCTGCAAGCCTCCTAAAATTTTTTCAAGTTGTTCTTGTTTGATTTCTCCTTTTTCAAACTGATTAACAATTTTTGCAATTCTTTGCTCAGTTTCGAGGTTCAATTTTTCAGTGTTCATTTTAGTTAAATTTAATTTTTCTACTCGTTTGGCTTTTCGATAACGCCCCGTTTTATGCGGTATCTGGACTCCGCTTTTCTAAATTATTTTTTCATAATGATTATTTTATTTTTATTGTATTGTATATTAACATAATTACATATTTTATAATATTATATAATATTTAACAATATTTATTGAAATATTATAATTCAAAATTACTGTATTTATAATAAAATTAAAAATTAAATAAAAATTAATTTAATAGTTCTAATATATAGAAATAAACTGAGAATATTTTGTGCCTTAACAATGCTTTTTGCTTCCAGTTGCAAATCCCAATTATCGCTATTGTTAATAATGAAAGGCTATAATTACCACCCCCCTAATGTGTACCTTTGAACTTGTACTATTATTTCGAAATCCCTTAGTAATCTGTATATTTAAAGAATATATTTCCAAAAAAACTAAGCCTATGACATCCTTTTATGTGGATTTAAACGAAGCATCAAGTAAGAAACCACGAATCCGGAGACTTTTGATATTTGGAGCAACCATTTGTTTGGGATTTATATTGTTTTCCCTTTCAATATTTCTGTTTTTTAGGAGTTCGTTGGAGTGGTTCTTTTTGGTGGCAGGGCTGTACCTGGTCTTGTACCTATACTATGCATGGGTAACCTATAAAACATCTCTTTTTGTTAAGGCTGATACCGTTTGCTTTGAGTATAAGTTTGGCTCGCTAAAAGGCTCTAAAAGTGCTATTCTTTGGGATGTTGTATCAAAGGTCAAGTTGGGTCCGGCTTATGTTGCATTCTATAAAAAATCGGGAAGGCGCAAGATGGTTCAGCTAAATTGGTTGCCCTATAGTAAAGTGGTTGAGATAAAAGAATCGCTAATTAAGATGTGTGAGTTTAAAAATATTGAATATCAAAAGGTTGATTTAATAAAGTATACCAAAAAGATAAAAAAATTGAAGTAATGAATTGGCTTTTAAGCCATTTTATCTCTGTGGGTCTCTGAGTCCCTCCTCTTTTTTCCTCTGTGTTAAATCTCTTCGTTTTATTTCGGGATATAAATAATTTAATCTTACCTATTGAAGTTTAAAAATATAGGTAATACTTCCTGTTTGGTATGCTGGAGCGTTAGGGTTAACATCAAATTTGGCTACTAGTGCTGCCTTTTCTGCGGCTTTAAGTAAATCGTTGTCAAGTGTTGTAGATCCTTTAACACCCGCAACAGCTTTTGTAACTTTTCCCTGTTTGTCTACAGTTACTTGAACTACAACGATTCCCTGCTTTTGCTTTAAATAATCGGGTTTTGGTAATAATAAGGCACTTCTGCCTCCAAGATTATAGTTAATTCCCTTTCCGTTGCCATCGCCAATGCCGTTATTACCCGAAGCACCACCTATACGATTTGTTGATTCTGGAGAGCCCTCCAAAGAGCCTTGGTTACCCTCTTTGCCAGTAATACCTTCGCCAGTTGTTCCTCCAGTGGAGGATTTGCCGGGGAAAAGGGCTTTCTTATTTACAGTTTGCTGTTTTACAGGTTCTGTAGTATTAATCTCTTCGGTTTGTTTCTTAGTGGTAGTTTTTTCGTTTACTTTTTGTGGGGTATTTTTCTTGATCTCTTTTTTAGGGGTTTTCTTTTTTGTTTCAATAGATGGAGCATCCTCAAAATCCTGTGTAAGGATTTTTTTCTCATCAATTTTAGGTGGTTTGGTATGGGATGGAAGTGAAATCATCACCGCATTTTCGTAGTTAACCATTGGTTCAACGTTGCCCGAACCATCCTCGCTATTACCAAAATTAATTAAAAGTCCTTCGTTCGCTTCATCCGGAAGAGAAGCTGAAAAAGTTAGTAGCATTAGAAGAGCAATGGCAATAGAGTGTACTATAATTGTTCCTGCAAAACCTTGTAGTTTATTAGAAAATTCACTCATAGCCAAATAATTTATGTAGATTATTGATTGTAAAATTATTCCCGAAAATTAATAAAAAAACGTTTACCAAAGGTTTATTATTATTTGGTTTAACACAAAATAGTAATGACGGCACAACCCAATAGTTATTTAACAGTTTTTTGCCTTAATGAATTAGGTGGAATAATGGAATAATGGAAAACTGGAACAGGAGCATAATGCGAATCAACAAATTTAATCGAGTTTGCGAGTTCAACGAAGTTAATATTGGAAGAAGATTGTAAATGACTCATTATTGAATCATTCCACTATTCCATTTCAAAATTTGTTATGTTACACATCAATTTAAAATATACACTTTATCGAACTGATGTTATTTTATTTTCTGAATTGAAACTGTATCAACAGTTTTTGTTGAATCCTTTTGTTCTTGTGGCTGCTGAACCTCTTTTAGTGGAATAACAACAGGCTCCTGCTTAAATGTGTTTTTTATTCTATGCAGAAGATCGTTTAAATTGTTAAACTCCTCCTTATACATAATCCCAGCCCCTGTGGTATAGGTTTGAGCCGTGGTATTTGTTATTAACTCATCATTTGAGCGGGCAAAGGCCTTAAAGCGAAGTTTTCCTGTTTTATTTAATTTGATATCGAGGTTAAAGTCCCCAGCAATGGGGTTTGTATTATTTCTATTTCCCATGTTCACGTTTCCATTTATCGAAACCCGATCATCAAGAATCTGCGTGGAAACGGCAAGTTCATACTCATCGGAGCTTAGGTTGTTTGTGGACGATCCTGGTCTATAGTTCAAACCAATATCAAATGTTTTGCTCCATTGTGAAATCCAGTTGCTTAACTGATTCGAAAGCATCTCACTAACAGTGTTGGAAACACCCGTGCCAATGCCTGTATTGCTAGTGTTATTATTCCTCTCCTGCGAAGGTGCTATAAAGCTATTAATCACAAGCAATGATAGAAATTGTCTGTTAATATTATCCTCGGTATTCAGAGCACTTTCAACAAGACCTTTAGTTTCATTGTCGGCATTTGGTACATCAATGTTGAATTTAATACCAGGAGCCATTAGTTTTTGAGTGAGCAGTATTTGGCAATTAACGGGAACTCTGGTATCGTATTTTCCAGTATTATCGGCATCAAAAAGAAGGTTTTTCAAAGAAGTTCTGACCTGATATATTGCCTTGATATTCATTGTAGCATCTGTAGGATCACCATTCCATGAAAGGGAGCTCCCTCCATCTATTTTAAACTTCTTATTTATTACCCCTTTAAGAGTGAAGAGATAATCCCCTTTTTCGATGATATAATCCCCATAAATTTTGAATTTACCTTCATTCGGATTTACGTCCATTTTTAGGTTTCCTGAGCCATTTGCTTTAATAATATCACCAAGTTTTTTATCGATAATAATTTGAACCTCAGCCTCTGGGGTAACCTGAAGATCGAAGGTTAGATTCATTTTTGTACCACTTTCAGTTTTGATTGGAGTGGCCTCTTCAATAAAGATATCATCAGGGTTATTATTGGCAAATGTTATGAAATTATTTTCGGCTACCTCCCCATTGCTTGAGAGGGGAAGGAATAGAATGGTCTTATTATCGGTTCGAACAGCAATGTTCATGTTGATATCATCGGGTTTTCCAGTAATGGCAACCAAACCAGTGGCGTAAACAGTTCCGTAAAACAGTGCATTATCCCTTTCTGTTGTGTTAATGCATTGAAAATTAGATGGATTTATGTTTAAGTACAGGTTGAAATCCTTAAAATACTTGGTGCTTACGCTTCCGTTTACGGTTGCTTTATGCTTGTTAACATCAACTATTTTGAAATCTTTGAATAGTATGTTGCTGTTTTCTAGGACTATATGATCATCAATGGAATAGGGTGCTTTCATGAAATCAACGGTTAGTTTTCCCTTATCAATATTCATAATTCCATTGAGTAATGGTTTATCGGTTGTGCCTGTTAGCCTTAAATTCCCATTCAACACGCCAGATATTCCAGAAACTACCCCATCGAGCATTGGTTGAAAATGGGCCAGTAGGATCTTAGGAATATTAATTTGAAAATCTAGTTTATTGGTTTCAGTGTATATGTTTCCCTTGGTTTCAAAGGTTAGTGTATCATTTTTAAAATTCTCGAGTTTCACCGACAGTTTTTTCTCATCATTAAACCATGCGCTTGAGAAGTTAACATTACCAACCAAACGTTTGTTAACCACAAATTTGTTTAAGCCGATAT
>JACABB010000008.1:0-144584 GCA_013376985.1 Bacteroidales bacterium | reverse complement strand
GGGTCGGACTTGAGTATATTCCAGTCACTTTGGCAAATCCATCAATACGTCCACCAAGATCATAACCAATACTCTTTGTGTAAAAGTTAAAGTTTGAAATATCAATGTTTTGCAGATTTACTTGAACTGAATCTAATGGATTATTGGATACATTACCGGTTATGGAGAATGATTGGTTTTGGTTGTGTATGTTAAATTGATTAATTGCAATATGTGATGAATCAATATTTACTGAGCTGGGTGTGATGCTCCATACCGAGTCGTTTATAATAAATTCCGAGGATTTGATTTTGATTTTTGCAATAGATCGTTTTGCTGTGTCGGATTGGTTGAAATCGGCAATAGCTTTAATTGAACCTTTGTTTATTGGAGTTTGCTTATTGTCCCAGCCAAAGGTAAAATCGAGTTTATTTAGCTTGGTTAATGATGATAAGCTAATATTACGAATAATTGATCCACCGAGGTTTATGTAGGGGACGGAAATGCTTGCATCGAATACACTATCCTTGGTTTGACCATCGATTGAAATATCTTTGAATGTATTTGTTCCAATTGACATTTCGGGAATCTTAACCTTTAGTGTTAGTGTTTTGTAATCGGGGTTAAAGATCCCGAAAATACTTGTGTTTTCGGCTATTCGAAAATCAGGCGCAAGGACATCGGTGAGTTTCTTGGTTTTTTTAAGTCTAAACTTAATGATGTAATCGTTATATTCTGGATTACCTACAGTTGCCGTAACTGCTTCTTTTTTATCCCCTTTTAATGCTGGAACATACTTAAAGAGTAGACTTTGGAGATTATCAAAAATGTTGGCATAATTGTACTTACTTCTTAGCTCACCTTCGGCAAACTCCGATTGGAATGATATTACCTTACTATCCTTATTATTGTCGGCATTAATGGTTATATCGGATAGTTTGAATTCTCCGTTTTGATTTCGGTACGATGAGTTAATAACCTTTACTTCCCCTTTGCTATTATCAAGACTATTGCCCGATATTTTTGCTGTAAAAAGAAATGATGCTTGGGAAATTGAGTCGGCCTTATTAATGTTGAGTTTTACGAAATCTATTTTTGGAACAAGAGCGGAGAAGTCGAATACGGGAATAGTATCGGAAAAATCAACTTTTCCAAGGAAGTTCAATTTGCAATTTGGATCGTTGAGTGCAATGGATCCTATATATGTTTTATTAGTTATAGTACCGCTAGCTATAATATTTGAATAATTATAGTTGTTGGCTTCAAGCTGACTAATTGTGGCATCGATGTAGGCATTAATTTGAGCTTTTTTATCTGACGTACCTTTTAGTTTTGCATTCAAACTGATTTTTCCCAACGTGCTTGTACCTGCAACTTTTCCTAAATCGAGGTTAATTGTGGAAATATTCCCATTAAACTCTGTGTTTTGGGTTCCATCGGGTTTTATGGAGAGGTCAAGTGATAGTTTGCCAACGGCAGAAGTTAAACTACCATAGGCCACAAAATCATTTAGGAAGCCTGTAAAATTGCCCTTGTAAGATATTTTCTTTAGCTCATTCAAATTCGATGGAAGTTCAATTATCGGCTTATTTGTGCTGATAATCTTAAAACTTTCAATATCCTTTGATGAAGTTGAGAACTCTTTAACATCAATAATCATTAAGGTTTGTTCAATATTTGGTAAACCTGATAGATGAAAATTGGTTGCCAATCGGGTTTGAATCCCTGTAGTAAGCACAATATTTTTACCTCTTATATCACTCAAAGGGCCTTTCATTGATCCGTTTAGTACTGCTGTAAAGCCATAATCCTTAAGCGATGGAATAATATACGATATTGTTTTTGAATCAATCAAAGTATTTTCAAACTGCATATCAAGTTTAACATCTTGAACAAAAGTGCTCATTTTGTTCATTCCATCAAAAGTCAGATGAAGGTATGGAAGTTGGAGATTTGAACCCTCGGCTTTAAGCCTAAGTTTATCGAAAAAAAGGTGTTTGTTGCACATGCTAAATTCCATTCTAAGTTTTTCTGCGCAAAAACCACTTTTTTCAACAAAACTCATATTGTTAACTAAGATTGATATTGTATCGCTATGTATTGAAAAACTGTTGGCATCAACGTTTAGGCTTTTTAAGTCCAAGTCTCCGAAATTTATTCCAAAATCGAGTTTTTCGGGTTTATATGATGCTAGTCTAAACCTGCTGTTTTCAATGCTTATATTGTTGATTTCAAAACCAAAAGGTTTTCCTCCTTGCTTGGTTACCTTTGTGGTATCAGGCGGAGATATCTTATCAAGAAAAGCATTAAGATTCATTACACCTAACGAATCGGTTTTGAAATTAATTAGAGCATTGTCTAGTAAAACGCTGTTGATGTTAAGAGAATTTTGTTCTAGGTCAAACCACTGTAACGATACCTTTAACGATTTTGCCGAAATGAGGGTGTCGTTATTTAAATCTTTAATCAGAACATCTTTGAGTAAAACTTTGTTAAATAAGCGAAAATCGACCTTGCCAATAGAAATATTGGTGTTCAATTTTTTCTGAAGTATGCTGGTTGCTTGCGATACAAGATAGGTTTGAACCTGGCTATTTTGGATTATAAGCCAGATAAAAATTATAAAAGAGAGGAAGATGCTTACCCCCCAAACAAATATTCTAACTAATTTTTTGATACTTTTGTTGGTTTAAAAGCCACTTTTACATAAAGTATGCCCGAAAAGTACAAAAAAAAGTAAATTTAACTTAATAAGTCGGTGGCTATTATCAATTTCTTTTGTTAAGTATAAAAAAATAGCGATGAGTGTAATAATTCTTGGGATTGAGTCTTCGTGCGATGATACTTCTGCTGCCATTATTCGAGATGGATGTTTGCTCTCAAATCTGATTAGTAATCAGGATGTTCATATGGCATTTGGGGGAGTTGTTCCTGAGTTAGCATCTCGGGCTCATCAGGCTAATATCATTCCAGTAGTTGATAGGGCAATAAAGCAAGCAAATATTTCTAAAAGCGAAATTAGTGCTGTTGCATTTACCCGTGGACCAGGTCTTCTAGGTTCACTTTTGGTTGGTTCATCTTTTGCAAAGGGCTTTTCGCTTGCTCTAAATATTCCTTTAATTGGTATCAATCACTTACAGGGTCATATTTTGGCTCACTTTATTCAGGATAAGGGTATTTTAAAACATCCTACTTTCCCTTTCCTCTGTTTGCTTGTTTCTGGAGGGCATACGCAATTGGTTGTTGTGCGTGATTTCCTAGACATGGAGATAATTGGGCAAACCATTGATGATGCGGCTGGTGAGGCATTCGATAAATGTGCTAAGATTATGGGTTTGCCTTATCCCGGAGGCCCTATTATTGATAAACTTGCGGCAATTGGCAACCCTACTGCATTTAAATTTGCAAAACCGCTTCAACAAGGTCTCGATTTTAGTTTTAGCGGACTAAAAACATCATTTCTTTATTTTTTACGCGATAGAATTGCAGAAAACCCCAATTTTATTGAAGAGAAAAAAGCGGATTTATGCGCCTCGTTACAGTTTACAATAATCTCCATCCTTTTGGAGAAAGTTGAAAAAGCAGCCAAAGCAACGAAAATAACCGAGATTGCTATTGCAGGGGGAGTTTCTGCAAATTCTGGGTTACGAGGTGCTCTTACGCAACTTGGAGCGAAAAATGGGTGGAGTGTATATATCCCCGAATTTAGATTTACTACAGACAATGCTGCAATGATTGGCATTGCTGGCTATTATAAATATCTAAAGGGAGAATTTTCTGGGCATGATGTCATGCCTTTGGCAAGATTTCCATTATAGATTTATAAATAGGGGCTAACACAGATAAGATAGTTTTTAGAATGAGAATTGGACTTATAAATCCTAATAGAGAGATTAAAGAACCTGCGGTGCACCTTGGTCTCGGATATATTGCTTCTTATGCATCGCAGAGATATAGCGATTTAAACTTTGAATTACTGGATACCCGTGTAGCCAAAACTCACGAGGTGAACGATTTTCTGAATAAACCATTCGATTTTATTGGAATTTCAGCAACAAGTCAAACCTTTCTTGAGGCGGTGGAACTTGCTCAATCTTATCGTAATATATGGCTAAAAACACCAATTGTAATTGGTGGTGCGCACGGTTCAACGGTTAAAGAAGGGGTGCTTCAAGGTTTTCCGTTTGATTATGCAGTATATGGCGAGGGGGAAGTGACTTTTACTGAGCTGATAGGCTTTTTCAAGGGCGAAAAAAATTTATCGGAGATTAAAGGGCTAATGTATCGTAACGGGGTAGGGGAGGTTGTTGTAAATCCTGTCAGAGAATTGATAGCAGATTTAGATACTATCCCATTCCCAATGTATAGCCTTTTCAAAATGAGTCTATACGCACAGCATCGGATGATAACCACTCGTGGATGCCCACATAGGTGTGTTTTTTGCAACTCGCATTCTATTTGGACAAACAAGTACCGAAAGCGTTCTGCCGAAAATATTATTGCAGAGATAGAACATCTATCTACTAATTATTCCATGAAATCCTTTTCCTTCAACGATGATAGCTTCAATATTGACCTTGATCGGGTTGAGAAAATATGTGATTATTTGATTGAAAAAAAGATAGGAATCATTTGGTCAACATCTGTTCGGGTAGAAAAAATTTCTGAACCTATAGCAAAGAAGATGAAACGTGCTGGCTGCTATAATGTTTGCATAGGAGTAGAATCGGCTAATAACGAAGTTCTAAAATTGATGTCAAAAAGCAATACTCGTGAGAAAATATACGATGGCATTCAAATCTTCCGTAATGCAGGAATTGATGTAATGGGACAATTTATGATTGGAAACCCAGGCGATACTTTAAAAACTATTGAGGAGTCGGTTGAGTATGCTAAAACATCAAACCTTAATGGGGTTGAGTTTTATACAGCATTGCCATACAAGGATACACAATTATGGGAATATGCAAATACGCATGGCCGAATGCTTACCGATAAGCCTATATGGGAGTTTCATACAATAAATCCTAGAATTGTTTTTGACACACCAGAATTTCCTTTTGAGGATCGGCTAAAAGCCGTTGAACTGGTCACTCAGAATGGATTTTACCATGCTTTGAGTACTGATAAACGGAATTTACTTCTTGATTTAGGAAAACATACAGCAAAGCTGACTCAGCGTGTTTTTAAAGGAAAGGTAGGCAACCATATCTATCTATTTCTTAGAAATATTTATCGAAGGTTTTTTAGAAATGGTACTAAAAATTGATTTTGAAGATTTAACAATATGAGGAGAATAACAGTTTTCTGGAAGGGTTTTCGGTCATTGGCTTTAAAAGTTGGCTTAGATTGGTTTATCCTCGCTCTATTTTGTATGGTTATTATTGCCTCAGTATGGCCATCGCCCGGAATGCAAAAAGGATATTTATCACTCAGGAGTATTACGGGTTATGGAGTTTCGCTAATATTTTTCTTTTACGGATTAAGGTTAAGCCCAAAAAAACTTCGCGAGGGGCTTAGTAATTGGAGATTACACACTGTAATACACCTATCTACGTTTATTCTTTTTCCCGTACTAATTCTGGTATTAAGAAGATATTTTGGTTCCAACGGGAATGAACTTTTCTGGTTAGGAGCCTTTTACGTTGCGGCCTTACCCTCCACAGTATCTTCTGCTGTAGTAATGGTATCAATTGCTGGGGGTAATGTTCCAGCAGCCATTTTCAATGCAAGTATATCAAGTTTAATAGGTGTTTTCATTACTCCTCTATGGATGGGAATTGTACTTACCACAAGCGCACAGGGTTTTGATTTAGCCGATGTTATTATCAAATTGATATTACAAATCCTAGGGCCTGTAACGCTTGGCATACTCCTAAATTATAAACTTGGGGCATTTGCTGAAAAGCATCGAAAAAAAATGCGTTACTTCGATCAAAGTATAATCCTTCTTATTATCTACACGGCATTCTGCGAGTCCTTCTCCGAACATATGTTTAGCGGGCATGGAATATCCGATATTTTAATACTTGGATTGTGCATGTTAGCCCTCTTCTTTTTCGTTTATGGGATAATACTTTTAGTTAGCAAGTTCATGCATTTTAAACGTGAGGATAATATCACCGCCGTTTTCTGTGGCTCTAAGAAATCCCTTGTTCACGGAACTGCAATGTCTAAAGTACTTTTCCCTAATGCCGCAGCGGCAGGAATAATCCTACTCCCATTAATGATATATCATGCTCTACAGTTAATGGTGGTGAGCATTATTGCGCAAAGTATGGCAAGGAGAGGCGGCGATGGTAGTAGTTTAGAGTAGATAATAAACTTAGCTTACATTTCGCATTACGTTGCCTTGTCATGCTGAGCGGAACGAAGCATCTCTGCAAATTTTATAAGATTTGGTAGGGTTCGAAAAACATCACCACAGCTCAACTATCGCAATTTGCGATAACCTGATCATCCTAGCAAGAGTTCCGAACTTTTTAAAAGTTCGGAACTCTAAGGCAAAAGCACCCAAACAAACCGTAACTATCGCAATCTGCGATAACCTGATTGTCCTAATAAGATTTCCGATCAAAAAATTTTTATGAGTATCAAGTATTAAGCGGGGGGGGGTAAATATGCCCATTTCGCCACGCAGAAGAGCATTATAACCCAATTGTTCCAATAATACTCCATTCTACTATTCCAATATCCCAATAATCTTGTATTTTTACAATTGAATAAATTAGGTAGCCATGATAAATCAGGTTCATATCGAAAACTTTAAATCCATTAGGCGGCTAACATTTGGCTGCAAAAGGGTAAATCTCATAATAGGGCAACCGAACACTGGGAAATCAAATATTTTGGAGGCATTAGCTCTGCTGTCATCGGGTGTTAATGATATGAAACGATTAATTCGTTTTCGTGAGTTGAACAATTTATTCTATGATAATGATGTTTCGCAAAAAATTTTAGTTACTACTGATACTAAGAGAGTGGAATTGCTTTTTGAAGACAATAATTTTTATTTTAAAGAAAAAGGCTATTCAATACAAGTTACTGACAATAATTTTCATATAAATTTCACAGGAGTAGATGGTGTACTTTACTATAAATATTCCCCTGTTAGCAATTTTGTCCGATTAAACCCGCTTAAGCTTAAAACCCCTCATGGCGAAAATCTTTTCGAATTGCTACAATCAAATCCCGATTTAAGGAGAATGGTTGCGGATATCTTTTCGGGCTTGGGATACAAGCTACAGCTTCGAACCCAGAATATGGAGATTGAGTTTGTGAAAGAGGAAAATAACGTACTTATCACTTACCCTTGGCAGTCGCTTTCTGATACAATTCAAAGAATCATTTTTTATAATTCTGTTATTGACACAAATAAGGATAGTACAATACTGCTCGAAGAACCCGAAGCAAATACATTCCCGCTTTACACAAAGTTATTGGGCGAGAAAATAGCCTTAGATGACTCAAATCAATACTTTGTAGTTACCCACAACCCATTCTTTTTACTTTCCGCCTTAGATAAAGCCCCCATGAGCGATATCGCCATTTTTATTGCCGAATACGAAGACTATTCTACCAAACTTAAGGAGGTTCAATCCTCCGAGTTGCCTCAAATATTGGAGCTCGACTCCGATGTGTTTCTGAATCTAAATAAGTTTGGGAAATGATAGAGTATTATGTTGAGTGCAATCCCGACGGAGTGCTATTGCAACACCTTAAGATTTCAGGTAAGCTAATAACCCATTGCAATGGCAGCGGTAATATTTTTAACAAGCTCAGAAAATTTAAAAATCGTTTTGCCCTAATTGATGAAGATCCAAAAACAATAGAACATCCATATTACTCTAGTTTATTTTTGGAGCATGAGGCAAAAGGTATAAAAGTATATACCGATAAAACTCGTGGACACAGAATATTGGTTTTATGCCCTCGTTTTGAGGAGTGGCTTATTCAAACAGCCAAAGAAAAAAAAATCAAACTTTCCGATTTCAGCTTGCCCGATAACCCTCAATTCCTACGTTCAGCCATAAATAGCCGCCTAAAAAATCTGCAAAGCCTACTAACCGAAATTGATAAACACCGCAACTCCAGGCTAGATGAGTTAAGACGCTATTTGCCCACACACGATTAGTAACCAAAGTTTATAAAAAAGTTAAAGATATAGTAACGTTAGTTACACAAATTCGTATTTGTTAAAACACTTATTCAATGTGTATTTATAAAACAATCTAATTAATAAGAAAAATTATAAAAAATGGCGTTTTTATGAAGATTAATTAAATACTCTTATCACATTGTGACACAAAATTCTTGACACCAAAAAAGATATATGAATTAGATGCTATTAATATTAAATCATAGAAAATGAAGAAAAGTATATTATGGTTTGCGAAAAATCCAGAGGTTATAAAGATGAATGGAATTCTTTTCGATTTAAAAAATCCATACGCATTAAATGGTATGTCAAACGACATGCAACTATTGTATCAGTCTTGTTTTAATAGAGAACTTGATGTTTTTTCCTATGCATTTAAGTACAGTAAATGGGATTTGTTTTGGACCTGCCTTGACTTCATTAATGAAACTGATAGTACAATAGTTATATATGAACCTGTCAAAGAAAAATATTTTACAATAATGCTTAAAGATATTAATAACCTTATAGATTTTACTATTTTCAAATATTTAGGCTCGGTTGAAAGCCAGCGAGATTTAATTGTTAGGAAATTAAGTATTATTGAAAAGTTTTTCAAAGGTGTAATTATAAATCATCCAGATACTATTCGATATGCTATTAGAAAAGATTATTTATTAGAATT
Source organism: Bacteroidales bacterium (assembly GCA_013376985.1). Classification (GTDB taxonomy): domain Bacteria; phylum Bacteroidota; class Bacteroidia; order Bacteroidales; family Tenuifilaceae; genus UBA8529. The sequence continues at coordinate 135,783 of JACABB010000008.1, read as the reverse complement.
AAAAAACGCAGGATTTCCAATAATTGATGATACAAAAATTTACTCAAATACTGTTACATATAAAGAACTTCTTGAGTGTATTGATCAAGATGCAACAGAATATGTTATAAAGCCTGTTACAGGAGAACTAGCTAATTCACTTAGTATCCTTTACGACATTAATGAAGATTGGCTTAGAAGAAAGGAATCCAAAGTAGGTGGATGGATTATTCAGCCAATTAATTATGATGTGTGGAATGGTGAATATCGACTTGTTTTTTTTGGTTCTGTTTGTTCATTAGGTCAAAGGAAAAGATATTTTAAAAAAGAAATCAATCAGAAAATTCCAGATGAAAAATATAGAGTTTTCCAACCCTATGTACCTGATAAAAGAGAACTTGATTTAGCTCTTAAGATAAGAGATTTTTGGCAAGAACATCTTGGAAAAAAAATATACACTTTTCGATTTGATTTTATTAAATCCAATGAAGACAATATTAGAATCCTTGAATTTGAAGCTGTAAACCCAGGATTTGGGTTTCATGTTATTTCGGAAAAAGAACAAAAAAGGGTTGCTCAAGAATATGTTAGTTTTTTGAATTATTATAATTTTAAATAAATGCAAATCAAGACACGGTTTTATTCAGGTGTTTTATCAGAAATAGATTATAAAACATTAACAATTAAATTCTTTTTGAAAAAAGAATTTAATTGTTTTTCACACAATTTTTTATTTGAAGTGGAAATTGACCAAAAAGTTGAGAAAATTAGTTTTGTAGTTGAAAATGCAGCAAAATCAGATTATTTCAAAGGCTGGTTTGATTATAAACCTTATTTTTATTTTAACGAATGGCGAAAGGTTGATGAGAGTGAAATGGTAAATGGCAAACTTCATTTTGTGATAAAAAACCCGCCACAAAAGATGAAAATTTCATGGTATCCTGACTATTCAGTGCAACAACTCAATGATTTTTTATTTAGCTTGAGCAGTCTTGAAGATGTAAATGTTGAAATTGTAGATTCATCTTTACCTATTATTACTATTGGAAACAGAGATAAACCTTGTATTGCTGTTTTGGCTCGTCAACATCCAGGGGAATATATGTCATCGTATTTTGTTGAGGGATTAATTAATTCAATACTAAAGACAACGAATACTAAATCATTTATTATTTTTCCTATTGTGAATGTTAGTGGTGTAAATTCATTTAATCATAGATTTGATGACCAAGGAAATGACTTAAATAGAATATGGAATCAAAATATCAGTAAAGAGTTAAATTACATAAAATTTTTTTTTAATGAAAACAGGAACATTTCCCTGTTTATAGATGTACATGGCGACGAAGTCTCAAAAGTTAATTATGTTTTACATAAAAAAAAGACAGAGAATACAAACTTGCTATTTTCTTTAATAAAGCAATATATCCCTGACATCGTATTTATTGAGCAACCAAGGTTTTTTAAAAGATTCGTTAAATCTTTATTATATAATCATAAAATTTTGTTAAAACAAGGAGTTCTTGCTTTTGAATATTTTCTAAACGAGTATAAAGCCACATCTATGACAATCGAAATTAGTGCACATTCATGCGATAATTTGCGAGCAATTGAGCTGGGTGAATTATTTGGAAAAATATTGATTGAGAAATGAAATTAAATACCCTGGCTAGTTGAAGTTAATATGTTTGACATATTTTGGTGGCTTGTATTGCAGATTCATATTTCTAAGTTGCTTTTCAATTAAACCCAACCCAACTGCAACTATCGCAATTTGCGATAACCTAATTACGGGGCAGTTTTAACATTCGGGTTTGGTGCTGGGCATGTAATTTTATTGTATCCATTGTTTTGTGATTTTTATCCACCTAAGTTCAGGGCAAGGGAAAAACAGTAGTTCTTTTACTGTCTGGATTTCAGGAAAGGGTATTTTACTACCCGATTAGCCTATCGAATACTAAAGTAAGCATAAACCCTGCTTGCATGATGTTGGTGGTTATAAAGGGGGTTCTGGGATCGTGAAGTTTATTTTTGCTAAAAAGACTTTTGGCTATTACGGCAAGCACAAATAGGAGGATGGCAAGTATTATAAATCCCGTTTGCCTGTGATGCAGGATGCCGAATAGCGGCAGGTATAGCGATGCAATACAGCTGGCAATCATCCATATATAGGAGATGAGTACAATGTTTTCGGTTTTGGAGCTTTTTGTAAGCGATGCTAGGCCTGCCGCCTCGTACTCTTTTCCGTATTTACTTACCAAAAGGAGGAAATGTGGGATTTGCCACAGAAACATATAAAAGCCAATGAAATAATCTGCTGCATTGGGTAATTGATTTGTTGCCGCTAATACACCCATAAAGTATGGAATAATTCCCGTTACTGTTCCTGCAAATACTGCCCAAACGCTTATTTTCTTCAATGAGGTGTAAACCAAATTATACCATATTGCATTGAATAAACCAAGTATTGCACACACCGGATTTGTAAAAGCAAACAGGAATAAAGTTCCTGAAAGCAGAAAAATTGAAGCCCATATACTTGCGTGTAGAACTGTCATCCTTCCCGAAGGTATTGGCCTATCCTCAGTACGGGGCATTAAAGCGTCGGTTCGGCGTTCAACAATATGATTGATTGTTGATGCCCCTGCTGCCATCAGGAAAACGCCTATCAGCGTTAGAAAAAGGGTGGAGTCTATTTCCCCTTTTGATATAACATAGCCCGTTAGTGTAGTAAATGTAATTGATGCCGAAATAATCAGCTTTGATAGCGATGAAATATCTTTTATGTATTGATAAAAGAAAAGGCTCCAAGAGCCTTTATTTGGGGTTTCCTGATTGCTTTTCAAAGTAAACAATAATGGATTTAATTTCATCTTCCTTAAGCACCGTGTTGTAGGCACGCATCATCCCTGATTTAAAACCTTTTACAACCTGTTTATCTGGTTCAAGTATTGATGTTCTAATGTAAGTTGAATCTGCAATCACAGTTTTTTCTTTACCATCCTCAATCACCACACGTTTTGAACCAAATAACCCTTTAAAGCTAGGGCCAACCAAAACAGAGCCATCTAAGGAATGGCAGCCTGTACATGCATTATTCTGCATAGTTGTAAGCCCAGCATTTTCAAGCATCTCAGGAGATTTCTCGGCAAGCCATTTTTGGTACTCCTCATCGCTTACAACTCTTATTTTGGCTTCCATAAACGAGTGCCGTAAACCACAATATGCGGAGCAGAGTATTTCGTATGTTCCATTGTAATTAGGTATAAACCACATAAAGTTGTTTTTACCTGGAACAACATCCTGTTTAATCCTAAATGCTGGGATATATAAACCATGTATTACATCGGGCGAGTAAAGATTTAGTTTTACCGCTTTTTTTGCAGGGAGTACAAGTTCATTGGATATTTTTCCATTGCCATACTCAAACGACCAGTTCCACATTCTTCCTGTAACTTTAACCTCAATTGCATCTTTTGGAGCAACCCTCATTGGTTCGAATGCCACATAACCATAGTAGAACATTAACATCACCAAAATAAGTGGAATAACCGTCCATGTTACTTCCAACTTCATATTATCCTTCATCTGCTCAGCCTTGGGATGTTTTTTTCGGTTGTAACGGATTACGAACCAGACCATTATTACCGATATTCCAATTAAAAAGAAGAATGAAATGGCAAAAATAAGCAGGAATACATTATCGACACCTTTTGCAAAATTTGATGCTCCTTCGAACATATGTGCTGATTTTTAAGTTACTATTTATTACTAAAGAATTTTAAAGGTATATATTTATGATTTTACTAATTTGGAATAATGGAATGTTGTAAGGATGGGTTATCCAGACTCCTATCTTCCAATATTCCAGTATTCCATTTTCAGAAATATATGTATTATGCATTTAATAAGCAGTTTGCATGAAGCTATTTTGAAACCAAATCACCTAAATAGATAATCAAAAAAAGTTATAACAAATACAATTGCTAGTAATAGGATTACCATGCCAGCAAAAACTTTAAAGATAAGCTGATCAAACTTTAGATGCATGAAATAAAGTAGCACCAGCGATGCTTTAATACAAGCAATAAACATGGCAACCCCAACGCTAAACCGACCTGCATCAAACCATGTAACAGTAATAGTTATTGAAGTTAGGAATAGGAGTATAACTAAAATTATTCCGTAAGTACGATAGCTCGTTATATGAGTACTTGTATGCTCCATTTGGCTCAGTTTTTAGGTGATAAGATATAAAAGTGGGAAAAGGAAAATCCAAATTAAATCGACAAGATGCCAGTATAATCCTGAGTTTTCAAGAATTTGAAAGTTATCAGATGTTATCTTGTTATTTTTAAGTTGAAAAATCACATACCCAATAAGTGACATCCCAACAATAATGTGAAGGGCATGTAATCCAGTCATAAAGAAATATAATCCAAAAAACATTATCTCTCCATGAGTAAGCGTAAGAACAAGATTAGATCCAGGGTAAAGATGATGGTGAATCTTTAATCCCCATTCAAAATATTTATTTATTAGGAAGACAAATGCTAAAAAGAATGTTATTGATAGCAGGATTAAGGCTAATTTCTTGTGATTTTTCTGAATGGCAGTTATCGACATGGCAATCGTCATACTGCTAACCAAAAGAACAAGTGTGTTTATAGCACCAATGAATACATTTAGTTGGTGAGCAGCAACATGAAAATCTTCAAAGTATTTAGCCCTAAATACAGCATAAACAAGAAATAGCCCTCCAAATAAGAGGAGTTCCGTGAAGATAAAAATCCACATGCCCAGTTTTGAGCCGGTATCATCACGATGTTCGTGATCTATCGAATGGTTTTGTTCCATAGCACTTATGAGTTACTCGTAATCGTATGGATGTTCGGTAACAACAACATCAGTGTCGAAATTCTCAAGAGGAGGGGGCGATGCTATCGTCCACTCCAGCGTACGACCATTCCAAGGGTTTGCAGGAGCAAGTTCGCCTTTCCGGGCGGCCTTTACAAGATTGTAAAACATTAGAATTATGCCAATGATCAAAATAAAAGCTCCAATTGAAGATATGAAATGACCCGTGGAATACTCTGGGAGATAATCAAAATATCTGCGTGGCATACCGCGTAATCCGAGGATAAACATTGGGAAATAAAGAATTGTAAATCCTGAGAATACAATTGCCCAAGCAATTGTACCAAGTTTCTCATTGTACATCCTACCAAACATTTTTGGGAACCAGTAGTGTATTGCCGCAAAAAATGCAAACCCCATACCTCCAAAAACTATGTAATGGAAATGTGCCACAACATAGTATGTATCATGTACGTGAATATCGGTAGCAAGTGAGCCAAGGGTAAGGCCTGTTAAGCCACCAATCATAAACTGAAAGATAAAAGATATGGTGTAGAGGAATGGTGTCTTTATTAGAATTGATCCTTTGTACATTGTCGCTATCCAGTTGAAGACCTTAATAGCACTTGGAATTGCAACAATAAAGGTGAGGAAGGAGAATGCCATTCTCGAAAAGTCGCTCATCCCAGAAGTGAACATGTGATGGCCCCAAACAAGATACCCAACGCCCGCAATTGCCAAACTCGATAGTACGATTGCTTGATATCCAAAAACTTTACGCTGACAGAAAGTTGGAATTATCTCAGTGATTACCCCCATTGCAGGGAGAATCATTATATATACAGCAGGGTGGGAGTAAATCCAGAATAGATGCTGATAGAGAATTGGGTCGCCACCTAATGATGGGTCGAAAAAGCCAATACGTAATGTTCGTTCTGCAATAACCATTAATAGGGTAATACCAACAATTGGTGTTGCAAGAACCTGTATCCAAGCGGTTGCATATAACGACCATGGGAATAGCGGCATCTTAAACCATGTCATTCCCTTTGCTCTCATTCGGTGGATGGTAACAATAAAATTCAACCCGGTAAGAATTGATGAAAAACCAAGAACGAATGCAGCTAGCACCGCAGTTGAAACATTGGTGTTTGAGTTAATACTATAAGGAGCATAAAATGTCCAACCAGTATCAGGACCATTTCCCCCAAACTGCGATAAAATGGCAATAGTTGAGCCTAAAAGAAATAGATACCATGAAAAAAGGTTAAGGCGAGGGAATGCAACGTCTTTTGCACCAATCATAATTGGAAGAAAGAAGTTCCCAAACACAGCGGAGAGTCCTGGTATTACCACCATGAAAATCATAATTATACCATGAACGGTAAACATTCCATTGTATGTTTGTGCATCTATATATTGCTGTCCAGGTCTTAGCAACTCAAGTTTCATCATCCCTCCAAGAGAGACTCCAACAAGAAAGAAAGCCGCTATGCACATTAGGTATAATATCCCAATTCGCTTATGGTCGGTTGAGGTTAACCAACCAAGAATTCCTTTATATTTTCCTTGCTGGTCGAAAAAACTGCCGGGGGGCAATGCTGTTGTTTTTGAAGTCATATTCTCAATTTGTTTTACTCTTTTTTCTTACGTCTAATAATAAGGACTAAAAATAGTGTTACGATGATAATTAGTATGAATGTTCCAGCCAACTTGGTAATCTCCAATGAATATCGTTTGCCCTCTGGCTCGTATGCATAGCAAAATTGAAGAACCTTGTTAATGGTAGGTTGGCTTATACCCTTTTGTGCTTCAATGGCTGACATTTTAAGGTCGAATGGCAAGAATGTGAGTCCGTATAAATACCTAGTGATTTTACCCTTTGGGCTTAGCATGATAATAGCCGATGGGTGGATAAAATCGAGACCAGCAATTTTTATCTTATAGCCTGCACTTTTGATGATTTTATTAATTGAGATGCTATCACCTGTAAGGTAATGCCAGCTGGTTGCTCTTTCCTTATCTATTTTAGTAATAAAGTTGGCCTTTTTTTGTATTGCCCTTTCAGTATTGTCCCTGTAGTTAAAGCTGATTGTGATAATATCATAATCTTTACCAAGCACTAAGTCCGACTTATCGATTAAATCAGATATTCCTTCCTGTAAAGTGCTACAGATTCCAGGACAATCAAAGTATACAAAAGAAAGAATTGTTGGTTTATTGATTAGGGAACCAATTGTAACGCTTTGATTTTGTTCGTTTATGAATGTCAAATTTAGAGGAATTGTATCTCCTAAGTGTTCATCTATCCCAACTTGGTTGGAAAACTGACTATACGAAAAAAATGAACATCCAAGAAGTAGGGTAATTGCAAGTAATTTCTTCATATCAATAGATTTAAGATTTCTTTTCTTCTATAATATTTTCTTTATAAATACCAGCAATTATAAGCGCTCCACCCATTAATCCTGTGTCCTTTAAAAGTTCCATGAATGCGAATTGCGCTTTATCTGGTTCAAAAAGTTGAGGAATATGAATGGTAAGGATAAAGATTAGTAGAAGTAATGCTAGAAGTAGGCACGAAAGTTTTATATATTTCTTTAGAATGATGCTAATGCTAGCAGCAATAAGACAGGCTCCCGTAAAAAGAACCATAAATCCACCACCGGGGATAAATGAAGTGAGCATACCATTGAAAAAATCGCTTACGATAAAGTGATTAATACCAATAATACCAAAAGGCAATGCAAATAATATGCGCCCTGTGGTAGTTAGAAGTGTATTATTGCTTTGCATATTCAGATTTGTTAGTTTATATTTTATTTCTAGCGATGTTTGTTTTTATATCTCGCAAAGATGCAAAGTGCGCTAAGTAAAGGGATAAATTGCTTTAGATTTTGCTTAGCACCTTTGCGAGAAAAATTAAGTTGCTGAATCATTTATTTTCTTAATTTTTCTTAGCTGCAACAAGATATAAACTACTGTAATTCCAATACCTACAACACCAAATAGATAAGATATAATTAACCACACTGGAGCCATTTTGTTTACATTCCACCAAGCCCTTTGGTCGAGTAAATTCTTTGGTTTTGTAACTACTCCTAACTTTTCATTTAAAGTGCTTATAAGTTCTTTGCTATTCCCCTGTGTTTTTGCAATTAGTGATAAAAATCCGAGGGAATCACCGGGAATATCTGCTGGGGTATTGAAGTAGGCAATACCTTCTTTACCAGTTGATGCTTCGGCAACTAACAGGCTTCCAAAAGTCCGTTTCACAAATAGTTTAATTGTAATATCAGGCAAAGGTTTTCTTAAACCTGCAACACTATCGGTAATGGTTGCAAAAACCTTTTTCTCACTCTTATCAAATGCAAGAATCATTTTTGCTGTTTCGGTTTTTACAACCTCTCCTGTAGATTTTATGGGCGGTTGCTTGTAACTCTTATTAAAACTTCTTATGTACGATATTACTTGCCAGCGTTGCGCCTCATTTAATGTGTTAACGAAATTTGGCATCAAACCTCTTCCATTTGAAAGAATATAAAACATTTCCCCATCACTATTCTTTTGGTATTCTGGCGATGCTGGATCTTTGGGTATAGGATTTAGTTTTGCATAGTTAGCCTTTCCCGGATCTCCGTGGCACGATTTACAATTAGCGTTAAAAATTTGTTCGCCAGTTTTAATCGTTTCGGGGGTGAATAGGAATGGAGCCGTTTTATTTTTTGCCTCAGAGGGAACGGACGTGGTTTGAGAAAATAAACTGCTTGTTGATATTATAAGCAGAGTGATAGAAGCAATTAGAATTCTATTTAGTTGCATATGATTTATGCTATTATATTTATCAAATATGGTTGTTATTCTCAATTTCGGTTTCGTCTTTAATTAACCCTTTATGAACGACCGTCTCCCAAACAGGTATTATAGGAAAGAGTTTTGCTAAAACTGAGATTATCATTAAAACCATTATTATTGGTGCAATCGATATTAATATTTCAATTAGTGTAGGTGAATATACCATGAAGTTACTTGGTTCGTGCTGGATTGGGAGAAATGGGTGTTCCTGAACAGGAACTACGATGATATATCGCTTTAACCAAGATCCGGCTAACACAAAAATTCCGATTATCAACATTGGTAATGGTTTTCGGAATGGCTTTATTAAAAGAAGAATAATTGGGATAATTAAACCAAGTCCTTGAACGCTCCAAAATAGGAGGGCGTGTTCACCAGCAAGCAGTTCACGAAGATGAACAGCATCAAACTTTTTCATCTTATAGCCAGGGACTAAGAATTCGTTTAGATTGAAGTAAAGGTAAACTAATGAAACTAATACTAGCAGTTTTGCAACTTTATCGAAATGAAAATCGGTAATATAATCTTCGAGTTTGTAATTTTTCCTGAAAAAGTACATTGCAATTACTAAACACGATAAACCTGAAACAAAAGCCCCGCTAACAAAGTAAGGTCCAAAGATTGATGAATCCCAGCCCGGACGCAATGTTACTGCAAACAGCCATGAAGTTACAGTGTGAATGGATAAAGCAACAGGGATAATCAAAATCAACATAACAATTGTCGATTTTTTTAAAATCTTAACTTCTGCTTTTCTTCCTTTCCATCCAAGTGAAAGTATATCATATAATTTTTGTAGAAGTTTTGGTCGCCCTTCCAAGTGATCTTTCCCATAGGCTAAATCAGGAATTAGAGTGATATAGAGAAGCAATAGGCTGATTAGGAAATAAGTTGTAACAACTGTAACATCCCAAAGTATAGGGGATTGAACTCTACCGTGAATGAAAACATTTACTAATCTTTCGGGGCGTCCCATGTCAGAAACGATTACTAATCCTGCAACTGCGGCAAAGGCAACGGCAATAATCTCAGCAATTCTTGTTAAAGGGGTGACCCATTTTTGTCCTGATAATCCTACAACCCCGCTTACAAGCATTCCCACTAAACTTGTTGCTACAAAGAAAACGAAGTTCGATATATATATGCCCCACGAAACGTAATCACGAATTCCTGCAACCCCCAACCCATCGCGCAGCTGAATGTAGTAAGCATAAAGGCAAATGACTAGTGATACCGAAAGAAAACCCATCCAGATATTAAACCCTTTGTTGAGTCTGACTGTTCGAAATAAATCCTTAATGAGGTTATCTACAGTACTATCTTGCTGAATATTGGTTTGTGATTCCGCCATATTCTATGATTTTTTTTCGTTTTCAGTATTATCTGAGAATGGAAATAATCTGTTTTTTGGGGGTAGATAAAAAACTCTTGGTTTTGTACCTAACTCCTCCATAAGCTGATACGCTCCATTATCACTTAAAAGTTTACTTAATCTTACCGTTTCTTTTGTTGTTCCATTGGTAATAGCATCTTCGTTTTCATCTCCAAAATAGTAAACACCATTAGGGCAAGCAGAAACACAATAGGGGAGTTGGTTTATTCTAAGCCTATCTGCGCTGAAACAACACTTGGTGATTGTTCCTTTCTTCTGTGGTACATTTAGTTCAACATCGTAAACCAAATCCTTGTCTTTTTCGGCATCCTTTGGTTCAAACCAGTTGAACGAGCGGGCAGAGTAGGGGCAGGCAGCAATACAAAATCGACAACCGATGCAACGTTCATTATCTATTAGAACAGGCCCATCACTTCGCTTAAAAGTTGCATCAACAGGACAAACCGAAACGCATGGTGGATTATCGCAGTGCTGACAGGGTTTAGGCATATGGTAAGCAGGGGTTCTGTCGGTGTCCTTCATCTGAAGAGTGTTGATATGATATTGCTCAGGTCTCAGATGATGAGCCGATTGGCAAGCATCAATACATTTACGAGCATTCCTACATTTTGAAAGGTCAACAACCATCACCCAACTCTTTCCGGGGATACCCTTACGTCCCCGTTCCTGATTATTGGTTAAACGATCAACATCTAATTGTTTTACATCCAACAAATCAACTTCAACGAGTTTACCATCAGCCGTAAGTAACTTTACATTTTGCCCTCTCTTCTTTTCTTCGAAATGTTTGGCTGCGTAAAGCGAACTTCCTAAGGCAATCCCGCCTAAACCAATAAGACCAATGTTTTTTACAAACTCCCTTCGTGATTTCGGTTTTGGGTTCTTGGATTCATCTTCCATAGGTGAGAAACGATTATAAAATGAGAAAAGCTATTTTTTCAAATGTATCGAAAAATGGCATATCAATCAATAACATCAAATAGAAAAACCGCAAAGATTGATATTAATCACTCTGCGGTTAGTCTAACAAATATCTTTTAAAAAATGTTTAGCCTTCTAGAAATTTATTTAATAAACTCAATTGTAAGCGGGTATTTAAACCTTTCTCCGTTATTCGATTTTACTGAAGCAATAATAATCATAACAAGTTCAAGTACTCCTAAAGCAATTAAAGCAAAAATACCTATGACTAAAAGGATCAATATTCCTGAAACAAGCATCCAGAGAGTCATTGAGATTTGGAAGTTTAAAGAATCCTTTCCTTGTCGATCAACTTCGGGGTATTGATCCTTTTTAATTAACCAAAAAATTAATGGTCCAAGAATATGTCCTAAAGGAATAATAGCACCACTTAAAGCGCTTAGATGACAAAGCATTGAAAATGTTTGCTCTTCGGAGTTGATGTAGTTTATGTCTCTCATATTAATAATGTTTAAGTTGCTTGATTTTGGTTTTCACTTTTCACTTTTTTTACTCCATCAACTTCCTATACTTTATCCTATGTGGCCCCTCATCACCTAGTCGCTTGCGACGATTTTCAACATAATCGGAGTAGGAGCCTTCAAAGAAAAATACCTGTGAGTTTCCCTCAAAAGCAAGTATATGTGTTGCAACTCGATCGAGGAACCAACGGTCGTGCGAGATGATAACTGCACAGCCAGCAAAATTCTCAATTCCCTCTTCCAACGCCCTAAGTGTATTTACGTCAATATCGTTAGTAGGCTCATCCAGAAGAATAACATTTCCTTCTTCTTGTAATGCTAGTGCAAGATGTAACCTGTTACGTTCGCCACCCGATAGAATATTGCACTTCTTTTCTTGATCCGCACCTGAGAAGTTGAATCGAGCAACGTATGCTCGAGCATTTATTTGCTTTCCGCCAAGCATTATATTGTCTGCACCACCTGATATTACCTCAAACACAGTTTTATCGGGTTCAATGGATTTGTGTTGTTGATCTACGTATGAAATTTTAACAGTTTCACCTATGTTGAATTCTCCTTTATCAACCTTGTCCAATCCCATAATTAATCTGAATAGGGTCGTTTTACCTGCACCGTTAGGGCCAATTACACCTACAATACCGTTTGGTGGGAGGTTAAATTCAAGGTTTTCAAATAGTAATTTGTCGCCATAAGCTTTAGTAACTTGCTTAACTTCAATTACAACATTACCCAAGCGAGGCCCATTAGGAATAAAAAGTTCTAGTTTATCTTCCTTCTGCTTTACATCCTCATTTAAAAGCCTATCATATGCTGATAATCTAGCTTTTGATTTTGCTTGCCTTGCTTTAGGCGACATTCTTACCCATTCAAGTTCTCTCTCCAGAGTTTTCTTGCGCTTACTTTCTGTCTTTTCCTCTTGAGCCATTCTCTTGGTTTTCTGGTCGAGCCAAGATGAGTAATTTCCTTTCCAAGGAATACCCTCACCACGGTCAAGTTCAAGAATCCAACCTGCAACGTTATCGAGGAAGTAGCGGTCGTGCGTTATGGCTATAACAGTTCCTTTATATTGCTGTAAGTGCATTTCGAGCCACTGTACTGATTCCGCATCAAGGTGGTTGGTGGGTTCGTCAAGTAAAAGAATCTCTGGCTCGCGGAGTAGGAGACGGCAAAGAGCAACTCGACGACGTTCTCCCCCAGAAAGAACTTTTACCATTGCGTTGGGCTCTGGACAGCGAAGCGCATCCATTGCACGTTCGAGTTTTGAATCGAGATTCCATCCATCTGCATGGTCTATCTTTTCGGTAAGTTCACCTTGACGTTCAATCAGTTTATTCATCTGATCATCATCCATGGGTTCGCCGAATTTGACATTTATCTCTTCATACTCCTTTAATAGGTCAACAACTTCTTGAACACCCTCTTGCACAATCTCCTTTACAGTTTTTGTGTCATCGAGTTGAGGATCTTGCTCAAGATATCCAACTCTGTAACCAGGAGAAAAGACAACTTCTCCTTGAAACGATTTTTCAATACCAGCAATAATCTTTAAAAGAGTTGACTTCCCTGATCCGTTTAACCCGATAATACCAATCTTTGCTCCGTAAAAGAATGAAAGGTATATGTTGTTTAGTACTTTCTTGTGAGGTGGGAATGTTTTACTCAACCCAACCATCGAAAAAATAATCTTTTCGTCGGCCATATTATTTTATTGATCGATTTTATTTATACCTAAATATTTTATTTTCATCGTAATTATTAGGCTTATATGAATATAAACCATCGTTTCAAAAATAACCGCTGTCGGTAAAAATATTACACCAGACAGCGGCATGCTATAAAAATCTTTAAAATTTATTTTCTTCCCATCTTTTTGAAATCTGAATTGAGCAAACCATCACCCTCCGATTTTGTAATAGTATGGTAATCGAAATAGTAGATTTGGTCGTCACCAGCACCCATAACTATTTTATAGCAACGAGCCTGTAATCTTGTTCCAGATGGGCCAACTTTATGAAGGAAAACAACATTTGGATTTTTTTCTGCAATTGCCTTCTCAATATTCTCAGAGGTCACAACTTTAACGGTGTACGAGTAATTTTTTCTGATTTCGGCAAGAGCTCTAGTACTTTTCTCCAAATCATTCTCTACAACCCATAGCTCTTTCCCTTTGATGTCCTTGGTGTTTTTATTGTAATACTCAAAGATATTATTCTTAATAAGAGTGGGATTTTGATCGATAAGTTTAATGTGATTTTGCATGAAACGGATCAAACTTTCGATTTTATAGATGTAATCATCTTCAGGAACGCTAAAATAGCTCAATGGAACAGAACAAACATCGGGCATATCGGTAATTTTTTTTACGGCAGCACCCATTGATAGGCTAAGAAAATTATATACTGCAGGAATTTTGTCTTTATCAAATTTCATTTGAACAAGAACCAAAAATGATTTATCGATATCCTGACGCATTGTTTCAAACTCCTTTGTAGTAATAAATTTGTGCGGTGTTATTGTCCAAGATTTCTCAACGGCATCTTTAATTTTAAAATTATAGCCCGACATAGGATTATCCTCTAATACAACATATGTTGTAGATTTCAAAAAAGCTTTAACATCCTCGGATCTTACAAGGTTTCGCTCAGCAAAGGAGGATATACAAAAACTAACCAAAAGGGTTAAAAAAACTATTTTTTTCATTTTATGTGGTTTTAAAGTTATTTCTAATTGCAAAGTTAAAAGAATGTTTGGGTTGATTATAAAACTTTTAATAGGATTTCATTTAAAACATCAACAACTTTTAAAACGAAAAGTTGTTGATAATTTAGTAACGTGTTATGGTTACTGCTTATGAAATCCAATAATCTATATATAATGTTGATAATAAAGAACAACTTTGAATGGGCTTTATTATAAGTTTCTTTTTAGGGATTAAAGGATTTGAACTAGTTATTGTTTTTTTTGTATTTTTGCTCGGTGTGGTTCGGATTTTCAGAGATTTAAAAAAAGTTAATGGGCTGAATAATAGATTAGTCGTAGTGCGACTTAATTATTCATTTGTATGTTTTTTTGGATTTGTATCTGTTAATTTATTTGGTATCCCGATTATTTTAAATTTTATTTGTTAAGAAAATGAGTCTATTCGATAGGGAAGAACTTAAGAGAGCAGCGAATCTTAAAATTGGGGGAAATAGTATCGCAAGATTACTTATGATACTGCTTAGGCTGAATAAAGTTAATCAGTTGTATACCAAAATAGCCAATAAGCAAGGATTAGATTTTCTTAATTCAGCATTAGATTCAATTCAGGTAAAATTTGAAATCAATCCCGAGGAGCTTAAAAGAATCCCTAAAACGGGACCATTCATTGCGATATCAAACCATCCCTATGGTGGAATCGACGGCATGTTAAGCATTAAGTTAATGGCTGAGGTTCGACCTGACTTTAAAAATTTAGGAAATTACCTTATTCAGAGAATACCTCAACTTCAAGAATTTATTATCCCTGTCGATCCTTTTGAGGGGAAAAATAACAAGTTTAATAGCGTTGGTGGAATTAAAAACGCATTAAACCATATTAGGGAGGGCAAAGCGTTAGGGATTTTCCCTGCCGGAGAAGTTTCAACCTATCATAATAATGAGGATGAAGGAGCTGTTGATCGTCAATGGCAGCTTTCCATGATTAAATTTATTAGAAAAGCAGAGGTGCCAGTTGTTCCCATTTATTTTCAAGGAACTAATAGTAGATTGTTTCATCTGCTTGGTTTAATTCATCCGTCGCTCCGTACAGCCAAACTACCATCGGAGATGCTTAATAAAAGGAACAAAGTTATCAAAATTCGCATCGGCAATCCTATATCAGTTCAGGATCAAAGTGAATATACAGATATTGAGCGATTTGGAAGATTTCTGAGATTAAAAACTTATGCGCTTGGATCTACCATTGAGGTTAGTAATTTCTTCAACTATAAATTAAAACCATCAGAAAAACCTGAACCAATCATAGCACCTGCACCCAAGGAGATGATTGAATGTGAAGTGGAAAAACTTCAGAATCGCTATCTTCTTTTTAAGAGTAAGAATTTTAGTGTGATTTGCGCCCCTTCTGTTGAAATGCCTAACTTAATGACAGAAATTGGTCGCCTACGCGAGGAGACCTTTCGTGATGTTGGAGAGGGAACAAATCGTTCAATTGATATTGATGAATTTGACTTATACTACTGGCAACTATTTATTTGGGACGATGACGAGAAGAGGATTGTTGGTGCGTATAGAGCAGGAAAAGGGAAAGAAATACTTGATAGATATGGAGTGAAAGGATTTTATATTAATAGTTTATTTAAAATCGATGATAAATTCTCATATATCCTTGAGCAAAGCATTGAACTTGGTAGATCATTCATTGTAAAAGATTATCAACGTAAACCATTACCCCTATTTTTACTTTGGAAAGGGATTTTATATTTCTTGATTAAGAATCCGGAATATCGATACCTTATTGGCCCAGTAAGCATATCGAACAGATTTTCGAGTTATACAAAGGGGCTGATAATTTCCTTCATGAAATCCAACTATTACAATCAGGATTTTGCTCGGTATATCAAGCCACGCAATATGTTTCGTGTTCCCATAAATAAGGAGGACTACGATATAATATTCAATAATTGTAGCGATATAAGTAGACTTGATAATTTAATTAAAGATATTGAACCCGATGACTTTAGGATGCCTGTACTTTTGAAAAAGTATGTCAAACTAAATGGGAAAATAATCAGTTTTAATGTCGATCCCAAATTTAATGATGCTTTGGATGGCCTTCTTATCCTAGACCTCTTTCAGGTACCAATCGATACCATTACCTCGCTTTCAAAGGAAATTAACGACAAATCTTTATTAGATCGATTTAACCTTTCCGATTATACCTTTGAAAAAGAAGAGACTAATAGCAACTAAAAATCAGACAGTTATTTGCTTTTTGTAAACTCATTCTAGTCATTTTCGATTAAATGATTACGAATTTCAATATTCGAGCAATAATTTTATCAACCAATCCCCTAAATTAATTTATATGCATTAAACTAATTAATCAGCCCATTGTCAAACAAATCAACCAAAACTAAATTGAAAAACTGTTTTATGAGAAAAATTCAAATTGTTACTTTGGTTCTCTGTGTTGGAATTCTTTTTTCCTGCAATAATGGACATAAAAAGCCAACAAGAGCGGAATTGTATGAGCATGCAGTAGCGTTGCATAAAAAAATGGTAACTATTGATACTCATAATGATACCCCAATGAATTTTATTCGTCGTGGCTTTGATTTTAGTGGTGAGAAGAACACTGCTCGTGGAAGTCGAGTCGATTTGCTTAAAATGGAAAAAGGGAGTCTTGATGCTGCATTCTTTGCTGTGTTTACTTCTCAAGGCGAGTGTAATACCGACAAATATGAAAAAGTTAACAAACGTGCTTTAGAAATACTTGATGCAATTCATACACAGGTTGCTCGTTTCCCAAACAGAGCAGCAATTGCAACAGATCCCGATGATATTTATAAACTAAAAAAAGAGGGAAAGAGGGCAATATATATTGGAATTGAGAATGGTTATCCGATTGGGACAGATATTTCATTGCTGAAAAAATATTATGATCTAGGGGCAAGATATGTAACCCTTTGCCATACCAGAAATAATCAGATATGCACATCATCTACCGATAGTGATACTTTAAATAAAAATGGTCTTAGCGAATTTGGTCGTGAGGTGGTTAAGGAGATGAATAAACTAGGTATGATTGTTGATGTTTCCCATATTTCCGACAAATCGTTTTTTGATGTTCTCGAACTTTCATCTGCTCCAGTTATTGCCTCCCACAGTTGCTCAAGAGCAATTTGTAACAACCCTCGTAACTTAAGCGATGAAATGCTGCAAAAGTTAGCAGCAAAAGGAGGTGTTGTTCAGATGTGTATACTTAGTGATTATGTTAAAAAAATCGAAAAAACGCCTAAGAGAGATAGCGCGAGGATGGCTTTAAGGAAAAAATATGACAACTTTCAGGATTTAACACCCAAGCAGGATAGTTTAGTATCAATTGAATGGCATGAAATAGAGGAAAGATATCCTCAAAAACTAGCTACAGTTTCTGATGTTGTTGATCACATTGATCATATGGTTAAAGTAATGGGTATTGATCATGTTGGGATTGGGACTGATTTTGATGGTGGTGGCGGTGTTGATGGGTGTAAGGATGCTTCGGAGATGATGAATATTACTGTTGAACTACTCCGAAGGGGTTATTCCGATGATGATATCAAAAAAATTTGGGGCGAAAATTTTCTGAAAGTTTTTAGAGAAGTTCAGGCTCTTTCTGAAATGTAAATGTGCTTTTATATTTGTAATGGACTCCTTATATTTAGTATAGCACATACCTTTGTTGTTTAAACTCTCCGTTAGAGGATTCTGAACCGAACATTCCCTCCGTTCGGTTTTTTTTAACAATTACATCCTCGATAAAAATATTGGATTAAATGGTTTCATCAGAAACCATAGACAATGAGATTAAGTATTTTTACATACAGAGTTTGGAATGTACTTGTATCATAAAACATGTGTTTTAATAAATTTCAGACATTCAGAATATTAGCACAATGAGTTTGGTTTTGTGAGAATAAGTGCTGTATCTTTGTAACGATAATCTGGGACGATTATTAAATTAAACTTTAATAAATAGTTTACACCATGGTGATTCGATCTGCTAAGTTCGTTATAAGTAGCCCTAGTATTGATAAATGTCCAAAACCATCTTTGCCAGAGTACGCATTTATTGGACGATCAAATGTAGGTAAGTCATCACTTATCAACATGATAACAGGGATTAAAACTCTTGCCAAAGTTTCTCAAACTCCAGGTAAAACACAAATAATCAACCATTTTTTGATTAACGAAAAATGGTATATTGTAGATTTACCGGGTTATGGATATGCTAAAGTATCAAAAACCTCAAGAAAAGTTTTCTCAGAAATGATTACTAGTTATATACAAAACAGGGAAAATTTGTATTGCCTATTTGTACTTATTGATTCAAGACTTGAACCTCAGAAGATTGATACGGAGTTTATTAGTTGGTTGGGAAAGAATCAAATACCATTTGCACTTATTTTTACAAAAACAGATAAAATAAATACACCTACTCTTCAAAGTAACATAGCAATATATAAAAAGGAAATGTTAAACTATTGGGAGGAACTGCCAAAAATATTTACATGCTCGGCGGTTACCCGTACTGGGCGTGACGAAATAATTGAATTCATAGAGGAAATTAATACAAAGTCAAAAAGTTTTCTTAAGGTGAATTAAAGAAAAAATTGCTATTTTTTTTTAATTTTGCGACAAGAAAACCTAGACAAACATTCTTTATGCCTACTTCTGATCACGCAATAAAATTCTTCACAGGTCGCAATTCTCGTTATCTCTCGGAGAATATTGCAAAAAGTTTTGGTGTTGAAATGGGGAAATCCTCTGTCACCGTTTTTAGCGATGGTGAATTTAGTACTGCTTATGATGAATCTGTAAGAGGTGCAACGGTTTTTATTATCCAATCAACTTTTGCGCCTACGGATAATCTTTTTGAATTACTTTTAATGGTTGATGCGGCTCATAGAGCATCTGCTTATAAAGTTGTGGCCGTTTTACCATACTTTGGCTGGGCTCGTCAGGATCGAAAGGATAGGCCACGAGTAGCAATTGGAGCTAAACTCGTTGCCAATCTTTTATGTGCTGCCGGTGTTGACAGAGTAATGACTATGGATCTTCATGCTGATCAAATTCAAGGTTTTTTTGATGTTCCTGTTGATCACCTTTATGCCTCTTCAATATTTGTACCATATATCAAAAACCTTAACCTTAATAACATAGCAATTGCAGCACCAGATATGGGGGGTGCCAAAAGAGCAAATGCTTACGCTCGATTCTTAGATTCATCATTGGTGATTTGTCATAAAAATAGAGATAGGGCAAATCAGGTTGGCGAAATGACAGCTATAGGTGATGTTGAAGGAAAGAATGTTGTTATTCTTGATGATATGATAGATACAGCAGGAACAATAACAAAAGCAGCGGATATGATGATTGCTCGAGGTGCAATAAGTGTTAGAGCTGTAGCAACTCACGCAGTGCTTTCTGGCCCTGCATATGAACGAATTGCAGAATCAAAGATTACAGAACTAGTTGTTACCGATACAATACCACTTCGTAAAGATAAGGACACTAGTAAAATTAAGGTTCTGTCTGTTGCCGATCTTTTTGCTGATGTAATTCGCAAAGTTTACAATTATCAATCTATTAGCACAAAATTCATTATTTAGTTTGTCTAAATAACTTACTGATTTGATTTTTTGATCTTTGGTTGCTATATTTGCAGCCCAATTTTATCCCCTCAAGAATAATGGCGTGATGGGGGGCTGGCTAGAAATTGAGGGGCAGCCCTGAGTAATGCTTATTATTAACTTATTATTAAAATTAAAATGAAAACTATCGAAATTAAGGGTTCGTTGAGAAGCGAAACAGGTAAGAAAATGGCAAAGGTTTACCGTAAGAATGAGCAGGTACCTGCAATTCTGTATGGTGGTGATGTTAATGTTATGATCGTTGTTAACGAAAGAGATTTAAGACCAATTGTTTACACTCCTACTGTTCATATCGTAAATATAAACATTGATGGGAAAATTTATGAATCTATTGTAAAAGATATTCAGTTTCATCCCGTTTCAGATAAAATTCTTCATATCGATTTTCTTCACGTTTTTGATGATAAGAAAGTTACTGTAGCATTGCCTGTTTTGTTAACAGGTCAAGCCGAAGGTGCAAAACAAGGGGGTAAAGTGCTTCTTATTACCCGGAAACTTCGCGCATGTGGATTTCCACAAGAATTACCAGAAATACTTGAGGTAGATGTTACAAACCTTGGTCTTGGCAAAACCATAATGGTTGGAGATCTGAATTTTAAAAACGTAGAACTTATTGATCTTAAATCTACTGTTGTTGCATCTGTACAGTTAACAAGAGCAGCCAAGGGAACCGTTGAGGAAGCTGCTGCTGCACCTGCTGCGGAGAATAAGGCATAAAATAAAATTAATACAATTAGGTTTTGAAATACTTAATTGCGGGGTTAGGTAATATTGGTTCTGAATATTCCAATACCCGACATAATATTGGGTTTATGGTATTGGACGCCTTAGCAAGAGCGTCCAATATTTCTTTTAAAGATACCCGTTATGGCTTTACTTCAGAGTTAAAGCATAAGGGAAGAACCTTTATTCTTCTAAAGCCTTCAACCTATATGAATCTGAGCGGTAAGGCAGTTAGTTATTGGCTTCAGAAAGAAAAAATTCCCATTGAGAATCTATTAGTTATTGTTGATGATATTGCCTTGCCATTGGGTAGTTTACG
Organism: Bacteroidales bacterium; assembly: GCA_013376985.1. Taxonomy (GTDB): domain Bacteria; phylum Bacteroidota; class Bacteroidia; order Bacteroidales; family Tenuifilaceae; genus UBA8529. The sequence goes on along the minus strand of JACABB010000008.1, from coordinate 114,813 downwards.
CTTAAGAGCTGGCGGTAGCGATGGGGGACATAATGGACTAAAAAGCATTGATGGCATTCTTGAGACTCAGAATTATTCAAGGTTAAGATTTGGAATTGGGGGGAATTTCCCTAAAGGTTATCAGGTTGACTATGTTTTAGGTGAATGGGATGATGAAGAGAAAAAACTACTCCCTGAGCGACTTCAAAAAGCCTGTGAAATAGTATTGAGTTTTGGCACTATTGGAATTGAGCGAACCATGAATTTCTTTAATAAGAAGAAGAATGGAGAAGGAGAGCAATAATCGAATTGATAAATGGCTTTGGTCTGTCAGAATTTTTAAAACACGTTCCATTGCTTCTGAATACTGTAAAAGGGGACGTATTTTTGTTAAAGACAATCCTGTTAAGCCATCCAAAGAATTACATTTAGGTGATATTGTTGTTGTTAGAAAGCCTCCAATTACATATTCATTTTGTGTTAAGGGAATACCAAAGAATAGGATAGGTGCTAAACTAGTTCCTGAATACGTTGATAATATTACTTCAAAAGAAGAACTTCAGAAACTAGATCCTAATTTTATTGCGTTCTATGGTAATCGTGAAAGAGGAACAGGCAGACCTACAAAAAAAGAAAGACGCTCTATGGATGATGCTCTTGCTCCGTCTTTCGAGGATTTTGATTGGGATGATGACCCTAATGATTAGTTTTGGATGAAAGGCAAAGAACAATCGAATACGTTTAATTTAGAATTATTGGATTGAACAATAGGTAAAATTGTGTGAATTTCGATCCATATTCCAAAGCATACCCTATAATAGGTAGCATCCAATAATTTCACCTATATAAAATCTGTGAAAATCTTTTGAGGGGTAAATTCTATCAATCAACGATTTATCAATGAAGTTAGATGATTTTAAATCATCCGAGTAAAGTTTTATGCAATCAATTGATAAGTATGCTTCCTTAAAAGTGATACTATTATTAGGCGAGAGTACTGGGGTTAGCCCTGTCTCTTTAACTTTGTCAAAATCACGCCCTGATTTTGTACCGCAAAAGTTAAGTGCGGGTTTATACTCTTGGTTGAAAAAACAAACATTAAAAGAAGAATTTTCTTCCACAAATTTATACGTATAGCGTTGAGGGCGAATGAATAATGTTACAACTGCTTTGTTCCAAAGAACACCCATACCGCCCCATGAGGCAGTCATCATATTGAAATGTTCTTTTGTTCCAGAGGTAATTAGCATCCATTTGTTGTCAAGCAAATTAAAAATATTCTCGCCGATTTTATACGGATCTAGATCAGCATAATCCTTAAGTGTTTCCATTATATATATTTGTTTGACATCAAATTAATATTGGGGAATAAAAAACTGGAAAGATTTCTGTATCAATAATATTCGTAAGTGTACTTATAAAGAACCTTGTATTTATAATCGGAGTAATACGATTCAACCTCAGCGGGGTTTAATTTCTCATTGTATTTGTAATTTTTACTAGACAAATCGCTTGGGACACCATCAAACCATTTTTCCTCCAAGACATTTCCTTTTTCGTCGTATTTATAAGCTCTACTTAATGTTTTTGTTCCATCGGGATTAACTTGAATAATCTCAGCGAGTTGTTTTTTGCTATTATATTTATACTGAAATGTTTTGGAAATTTTACCCGAATAATATTCGGCGGAAGAGGAAATATTATTGCTTCCATCAAACTCGAAAGTCGTTCGTGAAACTTCTTTACCTTTAGAATCTTTTCTAACCTCCTCAATAATATTATCTTTTGAGTCGGTCTTTCTTGTAAGAGTATAATCAAGAGTCTTTCCTTGTTTCAGAACGTTAATAGTTTGTACGTTATCGTTATAGGTTGACTCCCATTTTTCATTTATCGAATTATCGGCATTATATTTTGTAATGTCCTTTGATTTTCCATCGGGTAGGTAATTGTAAACAATCCTATAAGTAGTTATCCCATCAAAACCAGTTTCAATTTTTTTATTCCCTTTATCATCGTAAGTGAAATTCTGTTTATAGGTTAATTCTATTTCGGGTTTATCTCTTTTTTCAAATTTCTGATATTCAATTCGATTATTATTCTTATCGTATTGGTATAAAAGTTTTGATGAGATTTGCCCTGTCGATTTATAGTTAATCACCTCAGTAACATTCCCTCTTTCATCAAATTTGCTTTCTGTCGTAATGTAGCCTTTAGTGCTTAGTTTGCCTTGAGCGTACTTATATGTCCATTGATTTGATTTTAGAATTTTGCTATTTGCAATACGAACTCTCTCTTTATCATCAGATTTGCTTTGCGGATAAAGGGATAGACAAAGTGTAAAAAACAAAATGGTTATTGCGAATTGTTTCATCTTTATATGTCAAATATTATAGTCAATAATTTAAATACCACACAATTATAGCTAAAGTTATTGAAATTTAATATATGTACCGCCTATATATTATGGGTTTAATAATTCTTGAATAGAAAGTATTTTAATCTTCATCTGTTTCTTCTTCAGCAATTACTGGAATAGTAACACCAAGAATAAAAAAGTAGCGTTGATTGTCGTAGGGTACAAAATGATAGTAAAGTTTTTTACCTGACTTACGAGCAATGTCAATCAGGCCAAGACCAGCTCCCCCTTTTTCATTAAGTTCCCCTTCAATCATCTGTTTTAAAAATAAATGCTTTAAGTCTTTTGGGCTTGATGAGTTGAGTTTCTCTAATCTACTTTCAAGAACAATCATCTTTTCATTTTTAACCAGATTGCCAGTAATTACATAAAATGAATCTTTGTTTTCGCCAACGATAAAAAGACCATTGCCAATCTGTTTTTCTTTTTCATCATAATCGTCAGAGTGTTTAGTTATATTTTGCAAACATTCTATCATTACATGAAAAACTCTCTTGCGGGTAGGGGTAGGAATATTTTTTTCGGCGATTTTTCGATTAGCCATAAAAGCGAATGAGCGCATGATCTGGTGATTCATTTCCCCCTTATAAATCAAGGGAAAACCACTAGATGCCATCTCGCTAGTTAGGGTCGATTTTATGAAGTAAATTACGTTATCCATCGAATGATGAAATTAAAAAAAAATCTAGATATAAACCAAACAAGTATCAAAATTTCTTAGTTTATTTTATAAAATGCCATTAATTTGAATTGAATCATGCTTTTTCTCTAGCTAACGTTAATAAATCTATTTTAGAAAGATCTCTAATATTGTTGCTGATTTCAATGGATTAAGAGATACTATTTTTAAATCTGCAGGTATTAAAACGGTTTCTCCTTTAACCAAATGTTCACTTGCTTTCTCCCCGTAAACTATGTCAAGTTCCCCTTCAATGCACAGATATATAACAAATGAATCCAGCAAATGGTAATCTTTTTCAATAGATTTGTCGAAACTAAGACGATTCACATCAAAAAAAACGGAGTTTACCAGTTCCGTGGACTCGTTTTTTTCTATTGGCTTCGTAAGTTTGTAGTTATCATACTTGTTGAAATCAATAACATCTAAGGCCAAATCAGCATGTAATTCTCTAGGATTACCATTTTTATCTACTCTATCCCAATCAAAAATGCGATAAGTAATATCTGAAGTTTGTTGGATTTCAGCAAGTAGAATACCTTTGCCAATCGCATGAATTCTTCCGGAGGGGAGAAAGAAAATGTCGTCCTTGAATGCTTGTTCAACATTAAGAATATCCTTTAGTGTATGGTTAATTAAATGTTCTTGATACTCTTTTTTTGCAACATTACGGTTAAAGCCTGTTATAATTTGTGAGTTCGGTTCACTTTCTAGTATATACCACATTTCGGTTTTACCAAATGCATGATGCCTTTTTTTTGCAACCTCATCATTCGGATGAACTTGAATTGAGAGCGTATCAGTTGCATCAATAAGTTTTATTAAAAGCGGGAACTCGTTTCCAAATTTGCTGTAAACTTTATCGCCAACTATATCACCCATGTAAATCTCAATAATTTCCTGAAGGTTATTTCCTGCTAGAAAACCATTCGACACAACAGATAGATTCTCTTGAATAGAAGATATTTCCCAACTTTCAGCACAGCGAGATATACTAGGTGGTATTTTCTTGTTTAGCTTGTTTTTTAATTTTGCCCCTCCCCAGATATATTCCTTATATATAGGTTCAAATTTTAAAGGATACAGAATACTCATTAGTTTTTACTTAACAGTTATAATAAATTAATTCCTTGAAAAGTTAGTTAATGGATAAAATTAAAAAAGATTTGTAATTTAGCCATTCTTAAAATTGCTTACAAAATTACAAATATTAAAGGTATTTAAAAATGCTCGTAGTAGGTATTGCTGGTGGAACTGGATCTGGGAAAACAACAGTTGTGAATAGAATCGTTGACTTATTGCCTCCAGGAGAGGTAGTTGTTATTCCTCAGGATTCATACTATTTTGATAGTTCTCACTTGCCCATTGAGGAAAGGCAAGAGATTAATTTTGATCACCCCTCATCAATTGAGTTTGAGTTGCTGACTGAGCATGTTAAGCAATTGAAAAATGGTTATCCAATAAATCAACCTATTTATTCGTACCTTACTTGTACTCGAGCCAAAGAAACATTACCTATCAACCCTCGGCATGTAATTATTATTGAAGGGATTCTTGTTCTTACCAATCCTGATTTACGTGATTTAATGGATGTTAAGGTTTTTGTTGATGCAGATCCTGACGATAGGCTTGCTAGGGTTGTACTTCGCGATATTGTAGAACGTGGTCGTTCTGTAAACAAGGTTCTTGAACGTTATGAGAAAACCGTTAAACCAATGCACCTTCAGTTCATTGAGCCCACAAAACGTTATGCAGATATAATAGTTCCTCAGGGAGGGAATAATTCAGTGGCTATAAGTATTCTTGCATCTCTGATAGAAAAAACATTGCGGAGTCATGGTTTAACTTAAAATGTTATGTTAAAGGATATAAGACAAGAGGATGTGCTTTTTTTAGATATTGAAACTGTACCTCAATATTCTACTTACGATGAAATGCCAGAAAGCATCAGGCATTTTTGGAATAAAAAAGCCAATAATTTGGTGAAGGAAAATGAAACACCTGATAGCATATTTAGTAGATCTGGAATTTATGCAGAGTTTGGCAAAATAATCTGTATTTCCGCAGGTTTTATAGTACAACGTAATGGAACAAAACACTTTAGGGTTAAATCGTTTTATGGAGATAATGAAAAGGAGATTTTAATTGGTTTTGCTGCGATGTTAACTAGATTTGGTGCTAAACCTAAGTCTAATTTATGTGCTCATAATGGTAAAGAGTTTGATTTTCCATATATTTCTCGTAGAATGCTATTAAATAAGGTTGAACTCCCCGACCTACTCAATGTTGCTGGAAAAAAACCATGGGAGGTTAAGTTTCTTGATACTATGGAGTTGTGGAAATTTGGTGATTATAAGAGTTATACATCCCTTGATCTTCTTGCGAATATATTTGAAATCCCTTCACCCAAAGACGATATTGATGGCAGCCAAGTGGCTGAGGTATTTTATGTGCAAAAAGATATTGAAAGAATTGTAAGGTATTGCGAAAAGGATGCGTTAGCTGTTGCTCAACTTTTTCTACGTTACAAGAATGAAACAATTATAGACACTGAGAATATAGAAAGAGTCCTTGAATAGCGCAATAATTTCTTAGTGGTTTAGAAAATGATTGATTGCTATTAAAAAATCTGTTGGTTTTTCTGCATGAACCCAATGTCCAGCCTCTCCTATTGTTACTAATTTTGATTCTGAAAATATCTTCTTGATTTCCTCTACTCTATCATAAGGGATATAGTTAGATAGCCCTCCCTTAACGAAAAGTGTTTTGGTTTTGCAATGAATTTCATTGTTTGCGGGATTTATCCCTTCCAAAAGCGAATCAATATTTGAAGCAATAATTGGAAGGTTTAATCGCCATTTAAATGAACCATTATCTTCTCTTTTTAAATTTTTAAGCAAAAATTGTCTTGTTTTTTCTGATTTAACCCAGAGTGAAAGTTTTTCATCGGCTTCAGCTCTTGTTGAGATTGTATCAATAGGTATAGACAATAATCCTTTTAATATTTGATAATGGTCTGTATCAGATTGCCTTAATGAGTTATTTTCATTGAGATAACTCCATGGAGCAATATCAACAACTATTAGTGAGGAAATTTTTTCAGAATGGTCAATTGTAAATTGCATTGCAACTTTTCCACCCATTGAATGTCCCAATAAATTGGCTTTTTCTATCTGCAAATTGTCGAATAGTTCAAATAAATCATTTGATAGCACTTTATAATTATGCTCATTGGAATGTGGACTTTGTCCATGATTTCGTTGATCTATAAGAATAACTCTAAAATGTAATCCTAACTCTTTGCCTATGGTAACCCAATTATCGGATGATCCATATAGTCCATGAAGTACAATTAATGGAAACCCGTGTCCAAACTCCCTGTAATACAGTTTCACTTAACGGATTTGTTTTAAATACATCTGGATGGTATTTTCAAGGCCAAAATATAAAGCATCAGCGATTAGTGCATGTCCAATAGATACTTCAAGTAGATTAGGTATATTTTTAGCAAAAAAATTAAGATTTTCAAGGTTTAAATCATGGCCTGCGTTTAATCCTAAACCAACTTTTTTTGCTACTTCAGCCGCAATAATAAAAGGCTCAATAGCCAATTGCTGGTTAGTGTTAAACGATGAAGCATAGGGTTCAGTATAGAGTTCAACTCGATCTGTGTCTGTATCTGCCGCATTTTTTACCATCTCGGGATCGGGATCAACAAAAATAGAGGTACGAATGCCATTCTTCTTAAAAGTTGAAACAACTTGCTTTAGGTAATCCTTATTTTTGATTGTATCCCAACCAGCACTGGATGTCAAAGCATTTGGAGGATCTGGAACCAGTGTTACCTGATGAGGATGCACACTAAGTACGAGTTGGATGAATGAATCGGAAGGATAGCCTTCTATATTGAACTCGGTGGTTATTATGGGTTTAATATCATGGACATCCTGATAGCGAATATGACGTTCATCTGGGCGAGGATGAACTGTAATGCCTTCGGCACCATATTTTTGACAATCAATAGCGATTTTTAAAACATTTGGTATATTGCCACCGCGAGCATTTCTTAAAGTGGCAATTTTGTTAATATTTACACTCAACCGGGTCATAATGCCAAATTTTCAAATTACATTTGTACAAATGTAGTTGTTTTTCCAAACGCTTTGAAGCTATGATAGCAAAAGAAATGATATCAGAAATAATTCCAGCGCTAAAAACTTCGGATACGGGAATTACTGCTTTAAATTGGATGGATGTTTTTAAAGTTTCTCACCTTCCAATTGTTAATGATAAGGAGTTTTTGGGTCTTATTTCCGAAATTGATATCTTCGATATGAACATGCCTGAAGAGCCGCTTGGAAATCATCAACTTTCTCTTTTGAGACCTTATGTGATTGAAGGTCAGCATGTCTTTGAAATCATGGAAGTTGCATCAAAATTAAAGCTTTCAATTATTCCTGTCCTTGATGTGCAGAAAAACTATTTGGGAGTTATTACTACGATGGAGTTGTTACAACATTTCACTGAATTTTCTGCATTAAGAAGCCCCGGAGGAATTATTGTAATAGAACTTAATAGTAATGACTTCTCAATGTCTCAGATTTCTCAAATTGTTGAGGGGAATGATGCAAAAATATTGAGTTCTTACATCTCTTCGCATCCAGACTCAACCAAATTGGAGCTAACCCTAAAACTTAATGTAATTGATTTAACTTCAATAATTCAGACCTTTAATCGATATAATTACACCATTCGAGGTTCTTTTATGAAATATGATGATGAGGAGGATCTTTTGGATGAACGGTATGATCTTTTGATGCGATACCTTAACATATAGAAGGGTTAAAATGGAAAATGCAATCGAAATAAAAAACCTCGAGAAGGTTGTTATTGCAATATATGGTAAACAATTGGAGTCCTCTTTTAAGAATGAATTAGAGTTGCTGTTCGATATCCTAGAAAAGCATCAGGTTGAGGTTGTAATATATGCACCATTTTATGAATATTTGATAAAAGAATTCAATTTACAAATTTCTATCCGTGCATTATTTCGTACTTCAGGAGAGGTTAAACATCTAGCTGATTACATGCTTAGTCTGGGGGGAGATGGTACTTTTTTGGAGTCTGTTGCATTTATCGAAGAATCATGTATCCCAGTTCTTGGGATTAACTTTGGTCGGTTGGGATTCCTTGCTAATATTTCAACAGAGGACATTGGGGCTGCAATTGATTTACTTCTTAGCAAGAAGTATAGTATCGAGAGACGCTCATTACTTCAAGTTTTTACTGATAAGAACCCATTCCTCAATTTTCCATTTGGTCTAAATGATCTTACAATACAAAAAAAAGGAACATCAATGATTAACGTCAATGCATATATTGACGATGATTTTCTATGTACATACTGGGCTGATGGTTTGATAATTTCGACTCCAACGGGATCTACGGCATATTCTTTAAGTGTAGGAGGTCCTATCGTAAGCCCTTCATTACCATCATTTCTAATTTCGCCTATTGCTCCACATCATTTGACGGTACGCCCATTTGTTATCCCCGATTCATGCACATTGAAATTAGAGGTTACTGGACGTTCTGGCGAAGTTGATGTTTCACTCGACTCATATTCACATACAATGACACTCCCATTAATACTTGAAGTAAAAAAAGCACCTTTTCATATTGGTTTAGTTAATCTGCAAGGAACAAATTTTTTTAAAACTTTACGTAATAAACTTCTATGGGGTGTTGATAAAAGAAATTAGTTTTGCCGATGAAACTTGTTATAAATTATTCTTGGATATATATAATTAGTCAACAACTTGACCGTTTGTTTTGTTAATGCCATAGATTAATTAACTGCATTTTATATATTTGTAGAATAGTTTCAATAGAAATGAAGCGATTTTTTCTTGTAATTATACTATGCTTTGTGGTCATATCGGGATATTCACAAACGTGGAGATTCCGCAGATATGAAGTTTGGGGTGCTTTTTCAGTCTATCAATATTATGGAGATATTGGTGCTCTTGCCGACAAGCATAACCTTGGGGGATTAACACAGATAAGTTTTACATCAAATCGCCCAGGATTTTCATTTGGCGGTATTTATAGATATGATGAGAGATTTTATATCCAAGCAAGCAATTCATTTGGTTTTTTTGCTAAGAGTGATAAAGATACAAAGAGAAATTATGCTAGGGATTTTGCATTTAGCACATTTACGGACGAGTTATCAGTTCAAGGGTACTATTTTTTTGTTAAGGAAAATGAGAAGAATTACTTTTATTCAGCCTTTAACTACCGAGTTGGACGGGGAATGGAACGATTTATTCGACCATTTAGTTTTTATGCATTTGCTGGAGTTGGTGGTATTTTTTGTAAGGTAACGCCTAAGGCAAGTTTAGCTGGCTCTCCTCGGTTTGTAGGTAATAAACATATTTCAGTTGCATTCCCTATCGGACTGGGTGCTAAATTTACTTTTAACCCTGATTTTTCATTAGCCTTGGAGCTTGGTCGAAGATTCACGCTTACCGATTATCTTGATGGATTTACTTCAGTTTACTCTGAACATAATGATGTTTATTACATTTTAAATCTTAAGGCAATTTATCGTCTAAAAAAAGCCAAACAGATTCGTTATGTTTTCTGATAAATAGCCGTGAATCAAACTTATATGACCAGAAAACTCATTATAATTATTCCACTTTTCTTTTGCCTTAATAATTTTATTTATTCTCAGGAAAGAAGAGATTTAGGCATTCAGACAGGTGGTACATACTATATGGGCGATTATAATATTGAAACTCCACTATATCAACCCTCACCAGGGATTGGGATAATTTATAGATATAACCTGAATAAGTATTATGCACTTCGAATGTCGGCTTATTATGGTGGTCTTAAGGGAAATTACTCTTCAACAGGCTTTTATTTGCCAGGAGTTACGGGAGCATTTTCTAAAAGACTGATTGAGGCTAATGGTTTATGCGAAATTAATTTTTTATCATTCAACGCCAGACATTTACGTAAAGATAATTTTTCGCCCTATGTAATATTGGGATTGGGAATTGCTTACATTGGGGGAGATATTATTCCTAATTTACCGTTTGGTATAGGAGTCAAATATTGTCCAGTTTCAAGAATTACCATTGGATGTGAATGGAAATTAAGCAAAACCATGTTTGATGGAATCGATAATTATCAAAATATTTATGATAACTCAAAAGCTACTTTACACAATAACGATTGGTTTTCTTTTATAGGAATATTTGTAACTTTCCGGCTTTATAACTATAACAATACTTGTCCCGTTTACCAGTAATGCTTATGTGATATGTCAGTAGTTGATAAGATAAATAAAGATAGGCTTCCTAATCATATTGCTATTATAATGGATGGTAACGGAAGATGGGCAAAGCAAAGGGGGACTCAAAGAATATTCGGTCATAGAAATGGGGTAAGTTCCGTTCGTTCCGCAATTGAAGCCTCCGCAGAGTTAGGGGTGAAATTCTTAACTCTTTATGCTTTCTCCACGGAGAATTGGAACAGACCTAAGATTGAAATCGATGCTTTAATGGGTTTATTGATAAATACTATTAATACTGAAACAGAAACTTTACTCAAAAATAATATTTCTCTTAAAACAATCGGGGACAGCGATTCTCTCCCAAAAGCAGTTCAGAAAAAGCTTAACGAAGTTATCCAAAAAACATCAGAATGTAATGGGTTAACTGTTATACTTGCATTGAGTTATAGTTCACGTTGGGAGATTACGAATGCTGTAAAATGTATTATGAACGATTTCTCCAAAGGAAAAATAAAACCCGAAAATATTGATGAAGATACTTTCTCAAAATATTTGAATACTTCTGGTATTCCCGATCCTGAATTAATGATTAGAACAAGCGGAGAATTCAGGATAAGCAATTTTTTAATGTGGCAATTAGCTTATACTGAATTATACTTTACTCCTGTGCTTTGGCCTGATTTTAACAAGGAAGAATTGTATAAAGCTATTGTTGATTTTCAAAAACGAGAAAGACGATTTGGAAAAATAAGCGAACAGTTGTAGCTTATTTTGCAAACTTTAGCTTGCTTCACACAAGTCCCTTAGCTAAATTTGCCACACTTTAAAAAAAAGTTCCCATCTTTAAGCCTTTTAAAAAAAGCAATTAAATTGAATACTAGAATACAAATGAATTTCGATAATTCTTTAATAATGATGTTTAGAAAAACGCTGCTTCTTATCGCCTTTATATGCACGGTAACTGCATTATCGGCTCAAGATTTCTCATCCAACTATAATACTCCCAAAAAATATTGTATAAAAGGGATTAAAGTTTCTGGAATTAAATTTCTTGATCCGTCAGTATTAATTTCTGTTAGCGGTCTTTCCGTGGGAGATACTGTTACGATACCTGGCGATGATATAACAAAACCGATTCGGAAATTATGGAATCAGGGATTGTTTTCTGATGTTAAGATTTCTGCAACCAAGATTGTAAATGATAGTATCTTTTTAGATATCAATCTACAAGAAAGATCTCGGATATCAGGAATTAGTTTCAAAGGAGTAAGAAAAGGAGAATCGGATGATCTTAAGGAGTTGTTGAAGTTAAGGGCTGGAGGACAAATTACGGAAAGTATTTTAGAAAACTCTGAAAGAATAATCAAGAAACATTTTAGAGATAAAGGATTCCTAAATACCAAAGTAGATATAATTCAAAATAATGATACCGTGATGGCTAATGGTATCAAAGTTGTTTTTGATATTAAGAAAAATGGTAAAGTTAAAATTAGCGATATAACTTTTGAAGGGAGTAAGGCTTTTAAAGCCAGTAGGCTAAGAAGATCAATGAAAAAAACACATAGAAGAGATTTTAACATATTTAAAGCATCAAAATTTATTGAATCAGATTATGAGGAAGATAAAAGGAATCTGATCACATTTTATAATGAACATGGATATAGAGATGCTGAAATATTGAAGGATTCAGTATTTCCTGTTAATAATAAAAGAATTGGTATTAAGATTAAATTGTCCGAGGGTTCTCAATATCATATTAGAAATATTTCTTGGATCGGAAATACAAAAATGCCCTCAGAGGCTCTTGGCCTTATTCTTGGAATGAAAAAGGGAGATATTTACGATAAATCTTTACTAGAGAAAAGACTCTTTACCGAGGATAATTCAATAACCACATTATATATGGATGATGGTTACCTTTTTTTCCAACTGGATCCTGTTGAAAGCCATATTGAAAGAGATTCCGTTGATTTAGAAATGAGAATTTCTGAAGGAGATCAAGCTACGGTAAATCAGGTAACAATTGTTGGCAATACAAAGACTAATGAGCATGTGGTTCGTCGTGAAATTTGGTCAAAACCTGGTGATCTTTTCAGCAAGTCCGACATAACAAGATCAATTCGCCAGTTAGCACAATTAGGACATTTTGACCCCGAGAAATTAGATGTTAAGCCCTTTCCAAATCCAGCTGCAGGAACAGTTGATTTAAAATATATTCTTGAAGAAAAAGCCAACGATCAATTTGAAATATCTGGGGGTTGGGGGGCAAATATGTTTGTTGGAACGGTGGGTATTCGTTTTGCAAATTTTTCAATTCGTAGAGTATTCGATAAAGGTGCATGGAGGCCAGTTCCTTCTGGCGATAGCCAATCATTATCCCTTAGGGCATCTACAAACGGGACGTATTATAAGGCATTTAGTTTATCCTTTTCCGAACCTTGGCTAGGAGGGAAAAAACCTACAAACCTATCATTCTCTTTATTTCATACAATCCAGAATACTCCTAGTTCTAGTCTACTTAGTTCAAGCAGTCAGTATTTTAAGGTTACTGGTGGTTCTGTTGGAATTGGTACAAGATTAAAATGGCCTGATGACTATTTTACAATTTATCATGAAGTAACTCTTCAGAACTATCTTCTAAGAGATTGGACAGGAGGTTATTTTATTTTTTCTAATGGAAAGTCAAATAATTTTAGTTATAAAATCACTTTAGGTCGAAATTCGACCGATCAGCAAATCTATCCTAGAACAGGTTCTAATTTTTCATTATCTGTGCAATTAACACCTCCATATTCTGCTTTTAAGGAAAAAAACTTTTGGAAGTATTCTGCTTCCGAAAGAACGGTAGAATTTGCGAGTTTAAAAGCATTGCCTGCAAATGTTGGAAAATCGGATAGCCAAATTGATGCAATAATTACTGAAAGAGAGTCTGCAAAACGTTATAAGTGGATTGAGTATAACAAATGGACAGGTAGAGCTCAATGGTACATGTCTTTAGTACAAAATCTTGTGCTATACACAAACGCACAATTTGGAATGCTTAATTTTTATAGTAAGAATTTAGGCTTCTCGCCTTTTGAAGGATTCGATTTGGGTGGTGATGGAATGTCGGGTTATAATCTTTATGGTAGAGAAACAATTGGATTAAGGGGTTATGAAAATAGTTCTCTTACACCAATAGTTAATGGTGCAAGAGAGGCAAATATCTATAATAAATATACAATGGAATTACGTTATCCGCTATCATTGAAGCCTCAGGCAGCCATTTATGTCTTGACATTCTTAGAGGCTGGTAATGCTTGGTCAAATTTTGATGATGTTAACCCTTTCAACGTTCATCGCTCAGCAGGTGTTGGAGCCAGAATGTTTTTACCTATGTTGGGTATGTTGGGTATTGACTGGGCTTATGGTTTTGACGCTGTACAGGGTTTGCCAAGTGCGAATAAAGGTCAGTTCCACTTTGTTATTGGAATGCCTTTTTAATTTTAGCTTTTTTTAAGACTTATGTTTTTATTGGTTCTGTTATTGGCAGAATAATTGTAATAACTTGCTTCTAAATTTTTAACTATGAAAAAAGTAATTCTTTCAGCGATTTTAAGTTTGCTTGTTGGTACATTAATGGCTCAGAAGTTTGCTTTTGTTGATAGCGATTATATTCTAAAAAAAATTCCAAGCTATAAAGCGGCTCAGGAACAAATTGATAAGTTATCTGCTCAATACCAAAAAGAGATTGAGGAAAAATATGCTGAAGTGGATAAAATGTATCAGGATTATCAAGCAGAAAAAGTATTGCTTACAGAGGAGATGAGGAAGAAACGCGAAGATGATGTAATTGCAAAAGAGCGTTCAGTTAAAGAGTTGCAAGTAAAATATTTTGGTAAAGATGGATTGTTATTCAAAAAACGTGAAGAGTTGATTAAACCTATTCAAGATCAGGTTTTTAATGCTATAAAGGAATTGGCAAATGAGGGAGGATACGCTGTTATTTTTGATGCTTCAGCTTCACCAAATATGCTTTACACCAATCCTAGGTATGATAAAAGTGAAGAAGTTTTACAGAAACTTGGATACAACCAATAAATATTTATTTTTGCCTAACAATTAATAATAATTATAATTATGATCAGAATTACAAAAAGTATAATGATTGTTGCACTTTTTTTATGTGCTGCTAATGTAGGTGCTCAAAATCTGAAGTTTGGACATATTAATAGCCAAGAATTAATGATGGCCATGCCCGAAAGGGATAGTGCTGAGGCAAAACTTAAAAAATATGCCAAACAGTTGCAGGATCAGATTGAAACGTTACAAGTTGAATTTAATAAAAAGTATCAGGATTATTTACAGAAAAAGGCAACTTTTACTGATGCTATTCGTGAGATGAAAGAAAAAGAACTTAATGATCTAGATCAAAGATCAAAAGAGTTTGAACAAACTGCACAACAAGATTATCAACGCCAACAGGGTGAATATATGAAGCCAATTGTTGAAAAGGCTAACGCAACAATCCAAAAGGTTGCTAAAGCAAACGGTTTCATATATGTTTTTGATATTAGCTCCGGTGCGGTTACCTATTTTTCAGATCAAAGTATCGATATACTACCTATGGTTAAGAAAGAACTTGGCCTAGGCGTGGTTGTTAAGAAATAAGAAATTTATTTTCTATATAGAACTCGGTCACATGATGCGACCGAGTTTTATATTTTTATTACATTAATAATCATTAAATTTCAACATGACAGATATGCTTCCTATTGGAATATTCGATTCTGGTGCTGGTGGTTTATCGGTGTTTAGTGAGTTGGTAAAGGAATTGTCGCATGAATCGTTTATATATTTTGCTGATTCTGCTAATTGTCCGTATGGTTCAAAGTCTCCAGAGAAAATTATTGAACTATCATCCAAGATTACCGAATTTTTAATTTCAAAGCAATGCAAAGCCATTGTTGTTGCTTGTAATACTGCAACTGCGGCAGCAATTGATTTTTTGAGGGCGAATTATAGCATACCATTTATAGGTATGGAACCCGCTGTAAAACCAGCGGCAATTAATACCAAAACGAAAAGTATTGGCGTTCTGGCAACTGCAGGAACTTTTAAAGGTCGTCTTTACATTGAAACTACTAGGAGATATGCGTCGGATATAAAAGTATGCTATCAAGTTGGAGAAGGGTTAGTTGAGCTTGTTGAACAGGGTGATTTTAGTTCTACTGAAGCGGAAACACTTCTTATGAAATATTTAAACCCCATGCTTGATTGTAATATAGATCAAATTGTATTAGGGTGTACACATTACCCATTCTTTAGACCTTTATTATATAAACTACTTCCACTTAATGTTGATATAATCGATCCCGCACCTGCCGTAGCAAAGCAAACTTGCAAAGTGCTAATAGAAAATAATTTGGTTGAGGATATAAGAAACAAAAATTCTTACAGTACATTTTATTCAAGTGGTAGTTCCTCTGTTTTGAAAAAGATAGTTGAAAATATAGAAAAAAACATAGAACGGAAAATACAAAATGTATCATATATCGATAATTATATTTTATAAATTCAACATTTTATTTGGAGTAACATATCATATCATTTTATTATAGAAGATTGTTTTTTTAATTCATGAATTATGAGAAGTCAGGTAGAAGTTGTTTGTAGTAATACCGGAGAAAAAAGAAATATATTACCCGGACTTAATTTAGCTGAAGTCGCTAACGAGTTTAATGTAAAACTTAATAGTGCTATTCTGGGAGCAATGGTGAATAATACACTTAAAGAGTTGAGTTATGAAGTTTATTCACCAAAGACTATTCACTTTATTGATATTTCACATCCATCGGGGATGAGAATGTATCAAAGATCTCTCTTTTTTGTGCTTCAAAAAGCGGTTAAGGAGCTTATACCTGGTTCAAGTATTAGAGTGGAACATTCTGTGTCCAAAGGATTCTATTGTGAAATTGATAATTGTAACCAATCGCTGGAACTCCCCCTTATCTTCAATATAGGCGATAAAATGCGTCAGATAATTGCTGCGGATATCCCTTTTAAACGCGATAAAGTTCTTACTAAGAATGTAGTCGAAATGTTTGAGGAGTTGGGGTATACCGAAAAAGCGAAGCTTTTTAGAACACGCCAAAAGTTATATACTTCGGTTTACTATTTGGGCGATACCGCAGATTATTTCTTTGGAAGCCTTGTACCATCAACTGGCTACCTAAAAGTTTTCGATCTGGTTAAATACTACAAAGGGATGCTTCTGCGTATTCCTAAAAGACATAAACCCGAAGAGGTTGAAGATATTGAAATTCAAAATAAAATGTTTGAAATCTTTCAGGAATATAAAGACTGGGTTGATATTCTTGGAGTTGGAAGCGTAGCAACTATTAATGAGCAAGTTAAAAAGGGTTATTCAAGTGAGTTAATTAAAATATCCGAAGCCCTTCATGAAAAAAAAGTAGCCCAGATTGCTGATAAAATTTATAGTTTGAAAGATAAGGTTCGTGTTGTCCTTATTTCGGGGCCATCTTCATCGGGTAAAACTACATTTGCTAAGAGATTATCTATTCAACTAAAAGTTTCTGGTCTAAAACCATATACTATTTCTCTCGACAATTATTTTGTTGATAGGGAACGTACCCCAAAAGATGAAAATGGAGATTTTGACTACGAGACGATAAATGCATTGGATGTTGATCAGTTTAACAAAGATTTGATAAAATTGCTGAGCGGTGAGACGGTTGAATTACCAAAATATTCATTTGAGAAAGGTAAACGTTTCTACGATGGAACATCTATGAAAATAGAGTCAAATGGCATAATTGTAATTGAAGGAATTCATGCTCTTACTCCGGAGCTTACACCTCTTATTCCAACTGAAAAAAAATATAAGATATACGTATCGGCACTTACATCTCTCTCTTTTGATAGAATGAATAGGATCCCTACTACAGATAACAGGCTAATTAGACGCATAATTCGCGATTATAAGTATAGAGGCTATAGTGCATTAGACACTATAAGACGCTGGGATAGTGTACGTAAGGGCGAAGACAAAAACATTTTTCCATATCAGGAACACGCAGATGTCATGTTTAACTCGGCCTTACTCTGTGAATTAAGTGTTCTAAAAAGTTATGCCGAACCAATTCTGTATGAGTTGCCATCTACTGAACCTGAATATTCTGAGGCTTTAAGACTTCTAAAATTTTTAAGTTATTTTACACCAATAGCTGATAAAGAAGTCCCTCCAACGTCAATCCTTCGAGAATTCCTTGGGGGAAGTACATTTTCTTACAAATAATGGCTATTGTTAATCATCTGTTTATAAGTTTTTATGGCGACATAATATATTGTTTGACAATGCATTGAATTAACAATTGTAAGTTATTATCTTTGATGGGGTTTAATACAAGCCAATAATTTAGGGAATTATGTAGGTTATTTATTGCAATAATTTACTATTATTGTACTTGATTAACCTAAAACTAAACAAACTCTAAGTACAGCAACAGTAATGATTAGGACTATCATCTTTCTTTTCAACATGGTAGGGGTGCTTTCCATAAATTTGCTGTTAAGCGAAGATGTATCTCTTTCGGTAGGTGTTCCATCAGAAGTTAATGCTGGTGCTGAATTTGACGTAGAATTGAATTTAAAAAAAGGTTCGATTGAAAGTTTTGCAAGATTTCAGCAAGACTTACCTAATGGACTTACAGCCCAAGTTGTTGATCCATCGAATGCAAACTTCACATTCGAAAATCAAAAAATCAAAATTATTTGGTTGAAATTACCCTCTGAAAAGGATATAAAAGTTCTTTACCGATTAAGAGTGGATGAACGCTTAAAAGGTCAGTTTGATCTTAAAGGATTTTTTTCATATATTGAGGGAAATGAAAGAAAATCGATTAATATTACTTCTAGCACTATTAACATAAAGCCATCTTTGCGCATTGATCCTAACCTGATTGTTGATATTCAGGAATTTCAACAAATGGTTCCTGTCCAACCCCCTGTTTCACTTGTTGCTAAAAACGTTAGATGCATTCGTCAGGTTCCCAGTCTTATAGGCACTGCAAATGAGTATACTGTTAATATTTTAGTAAATAAAGGTAGTACCGAAAAATTTGCAAAGATTGAAGAAGATATCCCGCAAGGATTTAAAGCAGAGCCTGTTCATACCAAAGATGCCATATTTACTTTTAAAAATCAAAAGGTTAAATTTCTTTGGATGAATCTACCTGCTGAACAACGATTTGTAGTGTCCTATAAATTAATTCCAATTAATAAAGATGAGGGCAAGCAGTTAACGTTGAAAGGAACATTCTCTTTTATTGTTAACGAAGCAACACAGGTTATTGATATTGTCCAGAAGGAAGTTGACTTGTCGAATCTTGATCCTAAGAACATTGAAGGTATTATTGCATCAGTTCCAAATCCAACGTTTTCATCAACTGTATCTCAAGGAGGTGTTGCTAGTAAAAGTTATACTGAACCTAGTGTGGATGGAGGGAAAGAAATTGAAATAAAGTACCAGAAGATAGAAGGAAAGAAACAGGTAACTAGCAAAAGAGTATTTGACTTAAAACCATACATGCTCGAACCAGAAAAAGGGGTTTATTATAGGGTGCAAATCGCCGCAGGTCATAAGCCTGTTAATATTAAACAATATTTTAAGAGGTATAAAATCCCCCAAGAAGTTAGAACCGAGGAGCATGAGGGTTGGTATAAGTACTCAGTAGGATCATTTCCTGCTTACAAGGAGGCAAGAGATTATAGAGTTAATCTTTGGAAAACAACAACTATTAATGATGCTTTTGTCGCAGCATATAATAATGGAACGCGAATTACGGTTCAAGAGGCTTTGATGATAACTAATCAGAAGTGGTGTAGATAGTTTATAATATACAATATCATTCATGCATTTAAAGAGTTTTAGGTATAGAATATTTTTAACAGTTTTACTATCTATTCTTGGGTTAGCTAGTTTTGCTCAGGAGGATGAAGAATATTGGAAAAAGCTCTTGAACGAGGAGGTTGAGGTGGAAAATCCAGTCTACAAGCCTGTTATTTCATTGGGAGCTGGTGTAATGAGTTTTTTTGGAGATGTTAAAAACCCTGGGACAAATCTTTTATCTGGTCAAAATGGTTATAAGTTAAATGTTTCGACTTTTGTTGGTAAAAAAAACTTTTTCAAGCTTAACTTTTTTGTACTCTATGGGAGTTTAAATGGGCAGAATTTTAATATCTCCCGTAATATGCAAACCACACTCCCTTTACCAAAAGACGATTTAAATAACGATATTTACCCAAACTCATCCTTTTCAACGGACATATTTCAGCTTGGAGTAAATTTGGAATATGGATTTGCTCACCTTATTGGAAACACAAGGCAGTTTAGACCGTTTGTATCTCTTGGCATTGCGCCATTTATTTATAGCCCGAAGGGTGATTTAACTTATGGTAGTGGGAATAACTACTACCATTTTTGGTCGGACGGCACCATTCGGGATTTTAACCAAGATGGACCTGATGCTTGGAGGGCAAAGCCTGTACCTTTTGATAGAAAGTATGAGACAGATTTATCTGGGGCAAAATTTTTCAAAGACAAGAGTTATTCTCAAAACTCTTTTACAATTCCATTTGAGTTTGGTTTTGACTTTTATTTGTCCTATAGAGTTAATCTAAGAGTTGCAACAACGGTGAATTATACACTTACGGATTTACTTGATAACTATGATGCTGAGGTTGCAAAAAAAATAGGGTTAAAATCCAAGGGATATAATGATATATTTACATTCACCTATTTTTCTATGAATTTCGACCTTTTCTCTGATTCTAAGACAATTACAATAGAGAAAATGTTTGCGGATATTGATTATGATCCTATTCTAATTTCGGATCAGGATAACGATTATATACTTGATATTATTGATCAGTGCCCCGATACCCCAAATGGTGTTCAGGTTGATTCGATGGGCTGTCCATTGGATACTGATAAGGATGGTGTTTATGATTATCTTGATAAAGAGCCAAATACTCCAATAGGGGCAACGGTTGATGATAATGGAGTTCAATTATCTCAGGACAAACTAGCCGAAATGTTTGATCCCAAAAATGCTGTGCTGAGAAAGGAGATCAAAGTAATTCCTGTTGCAAAAATTTGGACTCGTAGTATATCATTTACACCGGGAATTATACCTGATAAGTTTAAATTTGTTGATACTGATGGTGATGGTTACATCTCTTTCTCGGAGTTGCTAAAAGCAATTGACAGCTATTTCGATGAAAAAACAAACCTTAAACCTGAGGATATATACGATTTGAACGACTTCTTTTTCTCTCAATAAACAAATATGCCCTAGAAATCAACCAATTAACCCTGTGGCGAATCACAGGGTTAATTTTTATAAAAGAATTTTCATCTGAATATAGATTGGTATTAAACTATTAGACTGTTTGTTAATCGAATATTATGAATTGTTTTTGTTGATTTTATGGTAGTGTACATTCGTTTGTATAAAATCAGAAAATGAAATAAATCAATCTACTTAACCAGAACAATTTAAAACCTGCAAATCATTAAATGATAAACATAGCTTTAAATCAATGAATTGTCCATGTAAAAACGCACGATCAAGTGAATGATCATAATACGGACATTCCAAGAGGGCAACCTTATTAGTGATACTAAAATACAAATCTTGATATTATTGATAATATGTTACTTCATAAATTATAAACTCATGAAAAAACTATTTTTAATCCCAATCATCACTCTTTTCTGTAGTTTTATTCCTTTTCAGGAAATTGTACAGTGGAGGGGTGCTAATCGTGATGGTATCTACAACGAAACAGGCTTGCTTAAACAATGGCCTGAAAATGGACCCAAATTACTTTGGCATTTCGATGAATTGGGCGATGGACATTCATCAGCAACTGTCACGTCAAAGGCCATTTTTACTGCTGGAACCATAAATGGAATGGGTGTGATATTCTCTTTTGACTTAGATGGCAAACTTCTTTGGAAAAAGGAGTATGGTAAGGAGTGGACTGAAAGTTGGCCGGGTGTTAGATCGACGCCACTATATGTTAATGAAAATATATACTTAATGAGTGGTTATGGCGTGGTTGTATGTTTAAATGCTGAGAATGGTAATATTATTTGGAGTGTTGATTTAATGAAGGATTATGATGGAAAGAATATAGTTTGGGGTGTAACTGAAAATTTACTCGTTGATGGCAATACTCTTTATTGTACTCCTGGAGGTGCTGATGCCAATGTAATTGCTTTAGATAGAAATAGTGGTAAGTTAATGTGGAAGAGCCAAGGAAAAGGTGAACCGAGTGCGTATTGTTCGCCAATGCTTATTAAGTTATCTAATAAGAGAATACTTGTAACAATGACTGCTAATTCAATAATTGGAATTGATGCTTTAAATGGGAATCTTTTATGGAGTCATGAGCAAACAAATCAATATTCAGTTCATGCAAATACTCCTTTATACAGCGATGGGTATATTTATTGTGTTAGCGGGTATGGCAAGGGTAGCGTTTTATTAAAACTTGCTGATGATGGTTCAAGTGTGACTGAGGTGTGGAGGAATCCATCTCTTGATAATCGTATGGGTGGTGTAGTTCTCCTGAATGGAAAATTATATGGTGCAGGAGATAAAAGTAAGAAATGGTTTGTTCTTGATTGGAAAACAGGAAAAGAGTTGAGTTCATCGGAGATCTTACCAAAACCAGGAAATACTATTTATGCTGATGGAATGCTATACTGTTATAGTGAGAATGGAGAGGTTGCACTTGTGGAACCCAAGGAAGATACTTTTAATCTTATTAGTAAGTTTAAAGTGCCTTTTGGCGCAAATCAGCATTGGGCGCATCTAGTCATTAATGATAAAAAATTGTATGTTAGGCATGGAACTTCTTTAATGGTCTACTCAATAGCGGCAAACTAATCAAAAAATACTATCCCGAAAGATTAATTCTTCTTTCGGGATTTTTTTATCAATTAAAATAAAAAATATGAAAAGCACGCCTATTATTGCAATTATTCTACTATTAATAGTTTTAAATATTAATGCTCAGAATAACTCAACATGGAGAGGGCCTCAAAGAGATGGCATTTACCCAGAAAAAAACCTATTGACTAAATGGCCTGAGAATGGGTTGAATTTAATTTGGAAATATGACGGACTAGGTGTTGGATATACATCTGCCGCAGTTACTAAAGATAAAGTATTTATAACCGGAACAACGGATAGCACTAGTTACCTTTTTGCATTTAACCATAACGGTGAGTTGCTCTGGAAAAAAGAATTAGGAAAGGAGTGGATTGTTAATTTCCCTGGTGTTCGTTCTACTCCATTAATTTTCGATGGACATGGATATGTTTTAAGTGGACGTGGAGTTATTTACTGCTTCAACCCAGAAAATGGTGAAATACTTTGGACAGTTGATCTTTATAAGCAGTATGATGGAAGGGTTGTGAAATTTGGGATAACTGAGAATCTGTTAATTGATGGGGATAAACTTTTTTGCACGCCAGGCGGAGTTGATGCTAATGTGATAGCACTTAACAGAAAAAATGGTAATCTAATTTGGAAAAGCAAAGGTGTTGGAGAAGTGAGTGCATATTGCTCTCCTCTTTTGATTGATTTTAAAGGAATTAAATATCTTTTAACCATTACTACAAAGTCAATTTTATCGATTAACCCTGAAAATGGTGATGTTGTTTGGAGTCATGATTTATTATATCCGAATGGAATACATGGAAACACTCCTGTTTATCGGGATGGGTACATATTTGCAATGAACGGATGGGAGTGGGGTAGTGTTATGCTGAAACTTGCAGAGGATGGTAAATCGGTTACAGAAGTTTGGAAAAGCAAACTCTTTGATCTTGAACATGGAGGCGTTGTGCTTATTGGAAATAATATTTATGGAGCCGATTGGACTACAAAACATTTCTCATGTGTAGATTGGATTACAGGTGTTGTAAGGGATTCTGTTAAAACAATTTCGCCGTCTTCTGTGGTTGCGGCTGATGGTTTAATATATGTTTATACTTATAATGGTGAGGTTGCATTGGTAAAACCGCTTGAGAGTGGTTTCGAAATAATTAGTAAATTTAAAGTTGAAGGGGTTAAACGAGATCATATTGCAATTCCGGTAATTGATAAGGGACGACTTTACATTAGGTATGCAAATACATTATGGGTTTATTCAATATCGGCTAAATAAATTTTCATTATAAAAACAACATTAAAAAAATAAATTTATTATGAGACTGATTGTTGCCTCAATTATTGCGATTGCATTTTTCACACAATGTAGTTCTAAACAGGAAGTTGCTCAATGGCGTGGCCCAGAAAGAAACGGCATTTATCCTGAAAAAAATCTAATGACTCAATGGCCTGCTACTGGACCACAATTACTCTGGAAGTATGATAGTCTGGGAAAAGGCTATTCAGCGGCAGTTGTGACTTCAAATAAAGTTTATACTATAGGAACAATAGATAGCATTAGTTATGTATTTGCCTTTAATACAGAAGGAATTCTATTATGGAAGAAAAAACTTGGAGTTGATTGGACAAAGAATTGGCCAGGGATTCGTTCAACCCCAACGATATATAATGGGTTAGGTTATGTAATTAATGGTTTAGGTGTCCTTTATTGCTTTGATGCGGAAAATGGAAATATTGTCTGGTCAAAAGACATTGTTAAAGAATATAAATGCGTTTTTCTTGGATATGGGTTTTGCGAAAACCTAGTTATAGATGGAGAAAAATTATTTTGTACCACGGCAAGTACCGATGCTGATGTTATTGCATTAGATAGAAAATCAGGAGATTTAATTTGGAAAATAACAGGATCTAATGATAGCACTTCTTATTCTTCTCCTATTTTAGTTCAAATAGGTGAAAATAGATTTTTTGTAACCCAAACAAACAAAAGATTAATATCTGTTGATATTAAGACTGGCAAATTAGCATGGGAATATCAGCTAAAAGGAAGTCCTTTGGCAAACACACCTATATATCGAAATGGGTATCTTTTTGCAGTTGATAATTGGAAGGCAGGTAGTTTTATGCTAAAGATTAACGATAATGGATATAGTATATCCGAAGTTTGGCGAAACTCTAATATTGAAACTCAGCAAGGTGATATGGTACTATTGGGTGATCGCTTTTACGGATTAGCGGGTGGTGATAAGAAAGAATTTGGTTGTTATGAGTGGAATACTGGAAAGGAGATATACTCTGATTCAATGAAAGTTGATATTGCAAATGTTATTTCAGCCGAAGGGTTGATTTATTGCTATCAATTACGAGGTGGATTGGTTAAGCTATTGAAACCAAAAGAAAATGGATTTGAAAAATTAGGATCATTCAAGATCAAAGGGGGTACTGAACAATTACATTGCTCACACCCGGTGATTAAAGATGGAAGACTTTACATCAGACATGACAATTCCTTGTTTGTATACGATATTGCTAAAAAGTAAAATTCTTAATTAAGAGAAAAGCCTAGAATCGTTCAATAGCGTAAATTTCGATTCTGGGTTCTTTGCTTTTCCTCGTTTAATTTTAATATCTGCTAGTAACCTTGCTTTGATTCATGTTTGTTTATCATAATTTAGCAGTCTGAATAAACTATAATGTAATAACTATGAAAACTAGAAATCTTTTAATAATTAGCGTATTTGTATTGTTGTCTACTGCGTTTATTAGCAATGCACAAACAATCAGTGAGTGGAGAGGTTTAGGTAGAACTGGGGTTTATAATGAATCTGGATTACTTAAAGTTTGGCCTGATAACGGACCTCAGCTAATCTGGTCAAATGAAAATCTACCCCAGGGGTATTCATCAATATCGATCGCAAACGAAACTGTTTACCTAACGGGAATTAAAGACACTATGGATGTTTTGGTTGCTCTTGATATGACAGGAAAGATTAAATGGCAGACACCCTATGGTCGTACATGGGTTGATGCTTTTCCTGATAGTCGTTCAACGCCAACAGTTGATGGGAATAGAGTATACGTATCAAGCGGAATGGGCTATGTGGTCTGTTTAAATGCTATAGATGGTCAGGTTATTTGGAAAATTAATGGGTATAAAAAATTCGAAGGGAAGTATGGTAGTTGGGGATATTCGGAGTCACTATTGGTTGTTGATAATAAGGTGATATTTACGCCTTGTGGGACGAAAACAACAATAGTTGCATTAGATAAAAATACTGGAGAAACTATTTGGCAAAGCAAAAGCATGAAGGATACGGCTGCTTATGTATCTCCTTTGCTGGTTAAAGAAGGTGAAAAGAAGTTAATTATTACAATTACAGGGACATATTTGCTGGTTGTAGATGCTGAAAATGGTGAAATTTTAAGTAGCAGCAATTATGCTGGCCTTAAAAATGAGAAATCGGTTAAGATATGGCCTGGTGCTCCTTATACTAATACGAATACCCCAATTTATAAGGATCATAAGATATATATCACAGGAGGTTACGATCACGTTGGTGCTATGTATAGCCTATCCAACGATTTCAAAACCTTAACTTTGAATTGGACGGATGAAACCCTCGATGTTCATCATGGAGGCGTAGTTTTGGTTGATGGGTATTTATATGGATCAAACTGGATTAATAATAAGATTGGTAAATGGTGCTGCATTGACTGGAATACTGGAAAAACGATGTACGAAAAGGATTGGAAGACCAAAGGTTCAATTATAGCGAATGATGGAATGCTTTATTGCTACGAGGAGAAAACAGGTTATATTGCTCTTGTTAAGGCTACTCCAGAAGATTTTGCAATTGTTAGTTCCTTTCAAGCTCCTTATGGAAAAGGCCCTTGTTGGTCGCACCCAGCAATTAGCAATGGTGTTCTTTATTTAAGACATGGAAATGCCCTGATGGCATACAAAATAAAGTAATTAGAGAGTTAAACGGATTTGTTTTTTTATTGTCTAAATTTGGGAAAGGAGATTTCCTGAAAAGCTTAAAGAATAAACAAATCCGTTTTGCTTTTTGTAAAATCATAGATTAGGATAAACACCAATGAAACCCATTGATAAGTATATAATTTCAGCAATTGTATTTGTCTCGTTAGTAGCTTTTATATTCTGGTTTTTAAAAGATCCTGTAAAAGAATTTAGAGTAAATGTACCCGGTCAGGACAATAGACCCAATAAGGGTTCTGATACCAGTGAGGTTATAAAGATTGGAGAGAATTTCGTTGAGTATACATCTGTAAATTCAGGGTTAGCAGGAAAGTGGACTCATTTTAGAGGTGCTGATTTTGATAATATCAACAAAGAAAATATCAAACTCCTTGACAAGTGGGGGAAGGAAGGCCCTAAAATTGCGTGGAAGGTTGATTTGGGCGAAGGTCATGCTGCCCCTGTTGTCTTTAATGGCAAAGTATATCTGCTTGATTACAATGAGGCGAAGAAATCAGATGCATTGAGATGTTTTTCATTGGAGACTGGAAAGGAATTATGGCGACGTTCGTATAAGGTGCATATCAAACGCAACCACGGAATGTCGCGCACAATACCTGCAATTAACGAAAAGTATATTGTAACTATCGGCCCTAGATGTCAGGTGATGTGTTCCAACCCGCAAACTGGAGAATTGCTTTGGGGTATAGATTTAGTTAAGGAGTACAAAACCGAAGTACCTTTCTGGTATACGGGTCAATGCCCATTTATTGAGAATGATATTGCGGTCATTGCACCTGGTGGAACATCATTACTAATTGGCATAGACTGTGCAACAGGTAAGGTGGTATGGAAAACTCCAAACCCAGATAATTGGAAGATGTCGCATTCCTCCGTGATGCCAATGATATTTAATGGTAAAAGGATGTATGTTTATGCAGCAGTAGGTGGAATTTGTGGTGTTTCTGCTGATGGAGATGATAGAGGACAGATACTATGGAAAACCACGGAATTTGCCCCATCTGTAGTTGCTCCTTCACCATTAATTCTTGATAATGGAAAAATTTTGATCACAGCAGGTTATGGTGCTGGTTCTATGCTTTTTCAATTGATTAAGAATGGCGAATCCTTTAATGTTAAGGTATTGCAGAAATATCGTCCTTTAGAAGGCCTTGCATCCGAGCAGCAAACACCAATTTTTATGGGAGGCTATATCTTCTCAATTCAACCTAAAGATGCAGGTGGTTCACGTAATCAGTTTATTTGTTGTAAAGCTGATGATTGTAAAAAAATTCTTTGGACTAGCGGTAAAACTGATAGGTTTGGCCTTGGACCATATACCGTTGCCGATGGAAAGTTCTTTATACTTAATGATGATGGTGCATTAACAATAGCAAAGGCAACTATATCAGGATGGGCTATAATGGATAAAGCAAACATTATTGAAGGTCAGGATTCATGGGGACCAATTGCCATTGCCGATGGTCGATTATTGATGAGAACCTCTAAGCAGATGGTTTGTATTGATATAAGAGAGGAGTGAACGCAAAGGCACAACGACACAAAGATCTTATTGATCGAAAAAACTAAGTAATGATTGAGTGCAAAAGTTATAAGTAGATTTTTTAATCTTAGCGTCTTGGCGACTTAGCGTTAAAATATAATTATTATGAAACAGAAAATTATAATCTGGCTATCCGTTACCCTTCTCCTAGTCATAGTGGCTTTTATGGTTAAGGATTTTTTTTATCAGCCTAAAAATTCCAATGATAATCCTTATGAGTATAAGATGGATAAGCTAAGGCATATCGATTCATCTTTAATTGGCTATAAACAGTATAATCTGATAAAACCAGATATTGAGCAATTACACGGGATAGCAGTGGATAAATCGGACAATATCTACATAGCGGGTAAGGATAAGGTAATCGTTTACAATAGTGAATTGAAAGAGAAGACATCTTTTAAAACAGGCAAAGAGGCTAAGTGCATTGCGATTGAAGATAATGGTTCAGTTTATTTAGGCATTCAGGATCATCTTGAGGCTTATGATAGTAACGGAAAATTTTTGAAATCATGGAATCCTGTAAACGAAAAATCAGTAATCACAAGTATTGCCGTAACTGAGAAATTTGTGTATGTAGCGGATGCTGGTAATAGAATTGTATATCAATATGATAAAACTGGTAATTTGATAAAGGAGATAGGTAAAAAGAATGTTGACAAGGGAATCCCCGGTTTTATAATTCCTAGCCCATATTTTGATTTACTGATAGGACGAGAAGACGAGTTATGGGTTGTAAACCCAGGACGACACTCATTAGAATCCTACAATGAAAAGGGTGATTTGGTTTCATCATGGGCTAAAACCTCGATGGATGTTGATGGTTTTTGCGGATGTTGCAACCCCTCTAATATTGCTATGCTTTCCGATGGCTCATTCGTAACCAGCGAAAAGGCAATTGAAAGGGTGAAAATTCATCTTCCATCAGGAGAGTTTAAAACTGTTGTTGCTTCGCCAGAAAATTTTGATGAGGGAACAAAAGGGATTGATCTTGCAGTAGATTCAAAGGATAGGATTTTTGTGTTAGATCCTGTTAAAAAAAGTGTTTGTGTATATATCAAAAAGTAAAAGAGACTTATGGATAGGCGGAATTTTATATCAGCACTAGTAAGAGGCGGAATTATTGTGGGGTTGACTGCAACTAGTGGTTATCTGCTATTTAAGAAGGAGGGTAATACTTCTGGATGTAACTCCATTTGTAATGGGTGTAAGAGTTTGCCAATTTGTACTAAAGATGAAGCAATTAAGGTTAAGCAAGAGAATAGGGCAAAGTAACTTATTAGGTAGAATTAAAGTATTACGAGCCTAAAGATTTTAAAATGGAAAGTTCTGATAATAAAAAAAGTAAAATAAGTCGTCGGGAATTTATAAATAGTAGCGTTCGCTTCTCGATAGTTCTGGGAATTGGTGCTATAGGAGGACGCTTGCTGACTCGTTCGCATGCGCGCCAAATGGTATGGCAGTTAGATACATCAAAATGTATTCAGTGCGGACGATGTGCTACGAATTGTGTTAAAACCCCATCCGCCGTTAAGTGTGTGCACGTATATAGCATGTGTGGTTATTGCGATTTGTGCGGTGGCTATTTTAGACCCGAAACCAAGGAGTTAACAACTGCTGCTGAAAATCAACTTTGCCCTACAAGTGCCATAAGACGCAAGTTTGTTGAGGATCCCTTTTTTCAGTATGATATTGATGAGAAACTTTGTATTGGTTGCGGGAAGTGCGTAAAGGGCTGTGGTGCTTTTGGTAATGGTTCGTTACAATTGCAGGTACGTCATGACCTTTGCGATAACTGCAATGAGTGTGCAATTGCCCGTGATTGCCCTGCTGGGGCTTTTAGCCGTGTGTCATCAGATAGTCCTTATTTATTTTCGGGATTTGATAGTAAAAAGAAAGGATAATAATTTTAACTCTGTCAGGGTTCTGAACCCTGACAGAGTTTTATAGGTTAAAGTAATGAAAAAAACGGTAGCATATACAGTACTCATTTTTATTATATCTCTTCAGTTATATAATTCATTTGCTGTTCAGCGATTTCCAAAACCTGAATTTGAATCGGGATATATTCAGCCACCAACATCTACACCTGATCCTAGATCGGAAGCATTTGCAATTCTTGATGTTGTTGTGCTTATTGCCACTCTATCGGTTGTTACATGGATGGTTCTGAAAAAACGTAATCGCAATGGGGTATTCTGGATTTCGATTTTTTCAATTGCCTACTTTGGATTTTTTTGCGAAGGATGTATATGTGCTGTTGGATCTGTTCAGAACGTAACATATGCTTTATTCAATCCAGTTTACAGTATACCAATAACAGTTATCGCTTTTTTTGCCATTCCTATAATCTTCACAGTATTCTTTGGTCGTACGTTTTGCGCAGGGGTTTGCCCGCTGGGAGCAATACAGGATATTTTTGTACTACGCCCAGTTACACTTAAGTCTTGGTTACTGAAAGTTCTTGGATTGATTCCTTTTATCTACTTAGGTCTTTCTATACTCTATGCGGCAACATCAACCGATTTTATTATTTGTCGCTACGACCCATTTGTAGGATTTTTCAGACTTAACGCCAGTTTTACAATGTTTATGCTTGGTGGAATCTTTCTTTTACTTGGAGTTTTCATTGCCCGGCCATACTGTAGATTTCTTTGCCCATACGGTGTTATTTTAAACCTTGTAAGCAGGGTATCAAAAAAACACTTAACCATAACTCCTGCAAAGTGCATTCAATGTAAACTTTGTGAGAATTCATGCCCCTTTGGTGCAATCGATAAACCTGTTCAGGTTAAAGAGAAGGAGGAGAGCCATAAAGCTGTTCGAAGAATTATGCTGTTGACTATAATTATTCCATTGTTGGTTCTTATTGGTGGATATGTGGGTTCACGATTCCATGAGAATCTGGCTAGGGTTAATCATAATGTTCAACTTGCACAGATATTACTGAACCCCAATAATACTCAACCCGATAGTTTTGAGGTTACTGCATTTAAATCATCGGGAAAATCTACTGAGGAGTTCTTTAAAGAAACCGCTTTGATAGTGAATAAGTTTTATATCGGTGGTTGGATTTTAGGAGGATTTTTAGGATTGGTTTTTGGGTTGACTTTAACAAGTCTATCAATTTTTAAATATCAGGAGGATTATACTCCGAATAAGGGTACATGCCTTAGCTGTGCTAGATGTATTGATTTTTGTCCTGTAAAAGAAGATGAACGCTAAGACTCAACGGCGCAAAAACTCTTTGCGTCTTAGCACCTTTGCGTTTAAAAAAATTAAAATATGAGTAAATTGAAAAAAGTTATCGAAAATGTTCGCCTTTGGAAAGGAGTAGCCATTGTTGCTGGTGTATACTCTTTTATCTTCTGCGTACTAATTATTGCAAATTTTACCCAGATAAACAGGGTTGATCCAGTTAACACTAAGGTTTTAAACACGTTGGTTGAACGATTAAAGGAGAATCCCAACGATAATCAACTCAGAGAGGAAATACGGGAACTCGATCTTCTTGCCCGTAAGGCTTACTTTACCAATCAATGGCAAATAAAAAATGGAGGATACATGCTTATGATAGGAGTTCTTGTACTAATTATTGCTTTACAATTTATTCGGTTGGCTACAAAGGGTTTACCTGTTGTTGATAATGAAAACGATGATAAGTTATTATACACACAGAATAAGGCTCGGAAGTGGATTTCAATAGGAGGAGCAACTCTCGTTGTTGTTGCACTGGTTTTTGCATTTCTAACACAGAATCAGCTTAAATCTACATTTATTAATGCAGCACAAGCGTCGAATAATGAGGAGAAGAGCCAAGTTTCAAATTCTCCTGTTGTCCAAGAAACAACTCAAGCCAAAGTTGTTGAAACACCTAAAAATGTAACGGCAGAAGTTACTGATGCTAACAAGGAAAAGAAATTAGAGGTAACAACAAGTAAAGAG
This sequence comes from Bacteroidales bacterium, assembly GCA_013376985.1. Taxonomy (GTDB): domain Bacteria; phylum Bacteroidota; class Bacteroidia; order Bacteroidales; family Tenuifilaceae; genus UBA8529. Next base: position 82,979 of record JACABB010000008.1, on the reverse strand, counting down.
GAGAAAAAAGAGCAGGTTCAACAACCACAAGTTTCTAATCAAGTAGTTACTGCGGCTAATTATCCATCAGATAATGAGTTAAAGAATAATTTTCCCAATTTTAGAGGATTTGGAGGGAACGCAATTGCATATCAAAAAAATATCCCAGTTAGTTGGGATGGTTCATCGGGACAAAATGTTCTATGGAAAGTAGCAATTCCGCTGCCAGGCTATAATTCGCCAGTTATTTGGGGAGATAAGATATTTGTTGCCGGAGCGAATGCCTCTAAGCGAGAGGTCTATTGTTTTGAAAGGAATTCTGGAAAACTACTTTGGATTGCAAATGCCGATAATATTCAGGGTTCACCATTAAAAGCTCCAGATGTACAGGGTGATACAGGTCAATCAGCACCAACCATTTCTACCGATGGTAAGAGGGTTTATGTGATCTTCGCCAATGGCGATATCATGGCAGTAGATATGAATGGTACAAGGGTTTGGGCTAAAAACCTTGGAGTCCCTCAGAATCATTATGGACATTCATCATCGTTAATCGCTTATAAAAATCTGGTAATAGTTCAATATGACCAAAGAACGAATCCAAGGGTGCTTGCCTTATCATCTGCAACTGGAGATGAAGTTTGGAGTACTCCTCGAAAAGTTAAAATATCATGGTCGTCACCAATTATTGTGAATACAGGAATTCGTGCAGAACTGATGCTTGTAGCCGAACCATCAGTTTCATCCTATGATCCAACAACCGGCAAACAGTTATGGAGTATAGATTGTATCTCGGGTGAGGTTGGCCCATCGCTTGCTTATGCCGATGGCGTAGTGTTTGCGCTAAACGAATATGCAAGCCTTACCGCAATTAAGGTTGGTAATACACCACAAAAACTTTGGGAGAGTTCGGATTATCTATCCGATGTTCCTAGCCCAGTTGCAACCGATAAGTACCTGTTTGTCGTTACAAGTTATGGCACAGTTGTTTGTTACGATGCAAAGACTGGAACGAGTTATTGGACAAAAGAGTTTGAAAATGGTTTTTACTCATCTCCAGTTATAGCCGAAGATAAGGTTTATCTGATGGACAAACAGGGTACAATGCACATCTTTAAGGCTGATAAAGTATATGCTTCTTTGGGAGAACCTAAATTAGGAGAGAAAACTGTGACAACACCTGCGTTTGCGAATGGTAGAATTTATATCAGAGGAGATAAAAACCTTTATTGTATTGGAAAGTAATGAATAATTTAAAAAATAAATTTTGCGTCTTTGCGACTTAGCGTTTAAATATTCTTTATGGAAAATGATATTATTGAAACTGTAGATAGAATAGTATTGGAGAAAGGGAAAGCGGTTGAGGCGGTAATTCCAATTTTACAGGAAATCCAAAATCATTATAACTATCTTCCAAAGGAGGCTTTACAAAGGGTTTGTGAAACTACTGACATCACTCCATCTAGAATATACGGTATATCTACATTTTATACACAGTTCAGGCATAAGCCAGTGGGTAAACATATCATCAAGGTGTGCGTTGGAACGGCCTGTCATGTTAAGGGTGCAATGCTTGTGTATGATTCTTTCCGACGAAATCTTAACTTAAAAGATAATGAGGAGACCGATGCTGATGGTCAATTTACTATCGAGAAAGTAGCTTGCTTAGGTTGTTGTACCATTGCTCCTGTTGTTCAGATAGGTAGCATAACTTATGGACATGTAACATCTGAAACAGTTCCAGAAGTTATTTCAGATTTTCTTTTAGCAAAGAATGGTCATCCTACTGGCGGTACTATACCTTATGTAGATAGTAAAGAAATTCAAGGTGAAATAAGAATTGGCTTAGGTTCATGCTGTGTTGCTAGTGGTAGTTCTGGTGTTAAAGAGGAACTTGAGAAAATACTTATTAAGAGTAAAATAAATGTAAACGTTAAACACGTTGGTTGTGTTGGTATTTGCAACCAAGTGCCAATGCTTGAGGTTCATAAACCGGGAGAGTCACCATCATATTACACTAAAATTAAACCCGATGAGGTTAGGGAGGTAATCCATCGTCATTTTAAACCTCACAACCCATTTAGCAGGATAAAAAGCAATGTTTATAGTTTCTTTGAGGATTTAGTATTCGATAGCGCACCAAAGTCTCTTCGACAATACTCATCAGAAAACACGGATACTCCAGTTGCCGAGTTTCTTCAAGGGCAGATTAATATTGCAACTGAGCATAGAGGGATTATCAAACCTAGTGATATCAACGAATATAGAAAACTGGGTGGATTTAGTGCATTAAGTATCTGCCTAAAAGTTAAAACTCCATCAGAGGTTATTGATACTATCAAGAATAGCGGCTTGAGGGGAAGGGGTGGTGCCGGTTTCCCTACGGGAACCAAGTGGCAATTGGTGTCAAATGCCGTTTCGGATAAGAAATATGTTATCTGTAATGGTGATGAGGGCGATCCTGGTGCTTTTATGGATAGAATGCTACTTGAATCGTACCCATTTAGGGTGATTGAAGGAATCATAATAGCTGCTTATGCAGTTGGTGCAAATGAAGGACTGTTCTACATTAGAGCAGAGTATCCATTGGCATTGATACGAATTCGTGAAGCGTTAAGTATTTGCGAAAAAGAGGGTCTTCTTGGCAATAATATTCTTGGAACTAATTTCTCATTCAACCTCAAGATTTTCGAGGGGGCGGGGGCTTTTGTTTGTGGTGAGGAGACAGCCTTAATTGCCTCCGTTGAGGGTAAACGGGGTTATCCAACAATGCGTCCACCTTACCCTGCCAACGAAGGACTAAGGGGAAAACCAACTTTAATAAACAATGTTGAAACCTATTCAATGGTTTCGTGGATTATCAGGAATAGCGCTGAATCATTTCATAATATTGGAACAAAATTTAGTAAAGGGACTAAGGTATTTGCGCTTGCAGGTAAGATAAATCGTGGAGGCCTTATTGAAGTTCCTATGGGAATTACAATTAGAAAAATTGTTGAGGAGATTGGAGGTGGTATCCCTAATGGAAAACAATTCAAGGCGGTTCAGATTGGTGGCCCATCAGGGGGATGTATTCCTGCATCAATGGCTGATACGCCAATTGACTATCACTCATTAATACAGGTTGGGGCAATGATGGGCTCTGGTGGTCTTATTGTGTTGGATGAGACCGATTGTATGGTTGATATCGCAAGATATTTCTTAACCTTTACCCAAGACCAATCATGCGGAAGATGCACATTCTGTCGCATAGGTACAAGAAGAATGCTTGAGATTCTCAATAAGATAACCAGTGGAAAAGGAACTTTAGCTGATTTAGATACACTAGAGAAACTTGCAGCGAGTACCAAAAGAGGAAGTATCTGTGGGTTAGGCAAAAGCGCGCCGAATCCAGTACTCACAACATTGAAGTATTTTCGGGATGAGTACGAGGCGCATATCAATGGGCATTGCCCAACGGGCAAGTGTAAGGAGATGATTACTTATGATATCACCGATGAATGCATTGGCTGCACAAAATGTGCACAGCGATGCCCATCGGATGCTATCAAGGCAAAGCCTTACGAATTGCACCATATAGATGTTGAGAAATGTATTAAGTGTGATATCTGTAAACAGATATGTCCAGTAAATGCGGTAGTAACTAAATAAATGGTGTCTAAACGCAAAGACACGAAGTCGCAAAGTTTTTTTTAGCGTCTTTCCGTCTTAGCGTTTAATGTTTTCAAAATATTAGCATGATTCATCTAAAAATAAATAACCAAGCAATTACAGTTCCTGCTGGAACAAGCGTCCTGAATGCTGCTAAGTCAATAGGGATTGATATTCCTACGATGTGTTATCTCCAAGGGAATAGCAATCATCCATCGTGCATGGTTTGCATTGTAAAAAATGCAAAGTCAGGAGTGCTTTTCCCATCCTGTGCCATGCCTGTTGAACAAGAGATGGATATCATTACCAATGATGATGATGTTAGGAATGCTCGCAAGGATGCCCTTGAACTGCTGCTCAGCGACCATGTTGGCGATTGTGAGGCACCATGCCGAACAGCCTGCCCTGCATTTATGGATATCCCACAAATGAATAGACTCATTGCTCAAGGTAAACATCTTGATGCGTTAAGAGTTGTGAAAGAGGAGATAGCACTGCCATTTATTTTAGGACATATCTGCTCAGCCCCATGTGAGAAGGTTTGTAGGAGAAAACAGGTTGATAATCCAGTATCTATTTGTCTTCTGAAAAGATTCACGGCTTTTAACGATTCTAAAAATCAATTAGCATTTCTACCAGAAAAAAATCAAGCAACTAATAAGAAAATTGCAATTATTGGGGCAGGACTATCTGGACTTGCTTGTGCATTCTATCTTTTAAAACTTGGTCATAATTGTGTGATTTTTGATTCAAACAGTGAGGCAGGAGGGACTTTGCTTCAATTATCCGAAAATGAGTTGCCTAAAGAGGTTTTGAAAGTTGAGGTAGATTTAATTAAAGCCTACGGTGCTGAGTTCCGACTTAATACAACTATAAACCCAGAAATTATTAAGAATGAGATTAAAAACTCATTTAATGCAATTGTGTTTGCAACGGGTGATATCACCAAATCAAATCTAAATGATTTTGGTTATAGTGTTAGTAAAACAGGATTAGTCGCCGATTCAGATACTTATGCACTAGATGGAACAGGTTTATTTGCGTGTGGAAGTGCTTTGCATCCTCTTAAAATGGCTGTTAAGGCTGTTGCTCAGGGAAAGGAAGCAGCATTTTCGGTTAATAAATTTTTAGGAGGGATGCCAGTTTCTAATCGGTACGATAGGTTCAACTCCAAGTTTGGACTTCTTCAACCATCGGAGATTGACGAATATTTAAAAGAATCAGTTGCTGATGATGTAATTACCCCCAAAGGTGGAAGATTGATAGGTTTTACAGCCGAAGAAGCGATGCTTGAGGCTAAACGTTGCATGCATTGCGATTGCCGCAAACCCGATACCTGTAAACTCAGGTTATATGCTGATGAATATAAAATTGACAGAAAAAAGTATTCCTTAGGTGAGCGTAAAACTCTGAAAAAGCACTTTCAGCACGAGACTGTTGTTTACGAGCCTGAAAAGTGCATACGTTGTGGTCTTTGTATCGAAATAACATCAAAAAACAGGGAATTGACAGGTCTTACATACATTGGACGAGGCTTTGATGTTAGGGTTGATATTCCATTTAACAGAGAGTTAAGTGAAGCTTTGACTCAAACTGCAAAAGATTGTGTTGATGCTTGTCCAACGGGTGCAATTTCATTAAAAGAATCAAACGCTAAGACAGAAAGACGCTAGGAAAAACTTTGCGACTTAGCGTCATTGCGTTTAATTAAAAAAAGATTATGAAAAAGTTAATAATCATATTATTACTAATCACAAATATTTCTTTTGCTCAGGATAATTCCAATTGGCCATGCTTTAGAGGCAATCCATCACTTACAGGTTATTCGAACGTGCAGTTACCAAAAACACTAAAATTGCTTTGGACATTCAAAACCGAGGATGCAATTAAATCATCACCAATAATTCAAAATGGCAATATCTACATTGGCTCAAACGATGGCTATATCTACTCAATCTCTGATAAAGGAGTACTGAATTGGAAATACAAATCAGCCACATCCATTGAATCCCCTCCTCTTTACCTAGATAATACTATATATGCAGGTTCACTCGAGGGTGTAGTCTATGCCTTAGATGCAAAATCAGGTAAATTGAAGTGGGAGTATAAGACTGAAGGTCAAATTTCAGGCTCCGTAAACTGGGTGATATCTCCAGATAAAAAGAGCAAGAGACTTTTTGTTGGAAGCTATGATTTTAACTTTCATTGTATTGATGCAGCTACTGGCAAACCAATCTTTAAATTCGAAACCGAAAACTATATTAATGGAACACCATCAACCAATGGAGTGCTCTCTGTCTTTGGTGGTTGCGATGGGAATTTATATCTATTAAATATTAACACGGGGAAACTTGATAGTAAAATTGAAATTGGAACATACATGGCTGCATCCACCGCAATTGAAGGGGGTAGAGCCTATTTTGGTAATTACGATGGTAAAGTTTATAGTGTAGATTTATCTTCAAAAAAAATTATATGGAAATACGATGGAACTGCCCCATCCATATCATCCCCAGCGGTTGGAAGCGATAAGATTGTTATAGGATCACAGGATAAAAACGTTTACTGTTTCGAGAAGTCAACAGGCAAACTGCTATGGAAATTTAAAACTCTGGGTAAAGTGGACAGTTCACCAGTAATTGCAAAAAATGTAGTTATTGTAGGTTCAGGTGATGGGCGAATTTACATGATAGATTTGAACAAAGGCGAGAAAATTTGGTCTTACGAGATAGGAAAACCCATTACCAGTTCACCTGCCGTTATCAAAAACATGGTAGTTATTGGCTCGGAGGATGGGAGTGTTTATGCTTTTGGTATTAAATAAACGCAAAGCCGCCAAGTCGCAAAGAATCTCTTAGCGTCTTCCCGTCTTAGCGTTTAAACCTTCATATTATGAAAGTTGTCAACATAGTCCCCGGTTTTGGCGGAACATTCTATTGCGGGAATTGTCTTCGCGATAGTGCCTATGTAAAATCATTGAAAGCAGAGGGTCACGAGGCAATAACATTGCCTTTATATCTTCCATTAACTTCAAAGGATTATACGCCCGAAAATGATATTCCCGTTTTCTATGGTGCGGTGAACATATATCTAGGTCAGAATTTCCGTCTTTTTAGGCGTATGCCTAAATGGCTACACAACTTTTTTAACTCCCCATTTATCCTAAGGTATGCAGCCAAAAAATCGGGTTCAACCCGTGCCACTGGACTCGAGGAAATGACCATATCGATGCTAAAAGGCGCAGATGGCTTTCAAAAAGATGAACTTGATGAGCTGATCTATTTCTTAAAACACCATGAAAAACCCGATGTTGTTCACCTTTCGAATGCTTTGCTATTAGGCTTAGCCAGAAAGATTAAAGATGAATTACAAATCCCAGTAGTTTGCTCCCTTCAGGATGAGGATGTTTGGGTTGATGCAATGGATGAACCTTACAGGAGTAGAATATGGAAGTTGATGGGAGAAAAGGCACTCGACACCGATGCCTTAATTGCCGTTAGCGATTTCTTCGCAAAACAGATGAAACAAAAAATGTCGATTCCAGATGAAATGCTCCATGTAGTTCACATTGGTGTTGATCCATCAAAATATTCAATTAAAACTCCAAACCTCGATGTGCCTACAATTGGATACCTTTCAAGGCTTAACAAGGAGAATGGCTTTGAGATTCTTGTCGATGCGTTTATCAGGTTAAAAGAGAATCCAAAGTTTAGCAATGCTAAACTGAAGATCACTGGTGGTAAAACTGGCGATGATGATAAGTTTATAAGTCGACAAGTTGATAAGTTAAAAAGGAAAGGGTTTCAGAATGACATTGAATTTATTGAAGATTTTAGAACCGAGGCTCTGGGTATCTTCTTTGAAGGATTAACCCTTTTATCAGTACCTGTTCTTGAAGGCGAAGCGTTTGGGCTTTACCAGATTGAATCATTAGCATCAGGAATACCTCTTGTACAGCCCAAATTTGGTGCATTTCCTGAGATTATTGAGGCATCTGGGGGTGGTGTTATCTATCATCCTAATACACCAGAAGTTTTGGCTCAAAAACTTGCCGAGGTACTTTCAAACCCAGATCAGATAAAGTTAATGAGCATCAATGGTCGAAAATCGGTTGAAGATGAATTCAACACAAAAATTCTTATAAAAAAGATGATAGAGGTTTATAAGTCTGTAGTTAGTAAAAACTAAACGCAAAGTCACGAAGACGCAAAGTTCTCTTAGCGTCGTTGTGCCTTAGCGTTTAAAATATATAAATATGATAATCGAACTCAGCAAGGTTGGCAAATCTTATATTAATCCAGGAACAAATATCCATCGTGATGTTTTAGCGGATATAAATTTTCAGGTTAACTCTGGCGATTCAATTGCGATTATTGGCCCTTCTGGCTCTGGGAAAAGTACACTGTTGAATATTATTGGAACACTCGATACCCCATCATCTGGAATTGTTAAATTTAAAGGAGATGATGTAGTTTCGTTTGATGAGAAGCGGTTAGCACAAGTTAGGAATAGGAACATTGGATTTGTATTTCAATCTCACCACCTTCTTCCACAGCTTAGTTTGATTGAGAATGTGTTAGTTCCTATTATCCCTAATGGAAAGGTCAATGGTAAAGCCATATCTGCAAGAGCAATGGAACTGCTCGATAGCGTTGGTCTTGCGGATAGAATTCATCAACGCCCCGGACAGCTATCAGGAGGAGAATGTCAGCGAGCAGCATTGGTAAGGGCTTTAATTAATCAACCAGAGCTTATCCTTGCCGATGAACCAACGGGTTCTCTCGATCAAGATTCTGCGGGTCAACTCGGCGACTTGCTGTTAGATATCAATAAAAAGCATAATGTAGCAATTGTGGTAGTAACCCATTCGTTGACACTTGCCGAGAAGATGAAAAGTATTTATCGGTTATCGCATGGGAAATTGGAGTAGCATTATAAACTTAGCGTCTTAGCGCCTTTGCGTTAAAGTATTTAAACGCTAAGACACGAAGACGCAAAGAAAAGAAATATGACAGTAATAAAATTCATCATACAAAGCATCCGATTTTACTGGCGTCAACATCTTGCCGTATTCCTTGGAACTGTTATTAGTACTGCTGTTCTAACAGGTGCTTTAATTATTGGCGATTCGGTTAGGATGAGCCTTAACAAACTTGTTGATGTCCGTTTAGGTAAAACCCGTTTTGCACTTCAAGCAGGCGACCGTTTTGTTCGTGCTAAACTTGCATCGGAGATAGGAGCGAAGTTAAACACCGCAACAACTCCACTTCTGATGGTTCAGGGAATTGCTATAAATCCTGAATCAGAGTCTAGGATAAACAAAATTCAGGTAGTTGGTATTGATAGTAGTTTTTGGAAACTTTCAGATATTAAAATAGATGACTTATCAAATGATGAAGCCATAATTAGCACTAACATCTCACAAAAATTAAATATTAAGGTTGGCGATGAATTCCTGCTAAGGGTTGAAAAAACAAGCGTAATCCCTCTCAATGCGCCTTTCTCACAGGATGTTGATCCATCTGTAGCTATACGGCTTAAGGTCAAATCAATTGCTGATGATAGCAGTATGGGACGATTCAGCCTAAAGAGCAATCAGGCAGCACCATACAATGTTTTTATCTCAAGAGAGATTTTATCAAAAAAACTTGATTTAGCAGGTAAGGCAAACGTAATCCTAGTTGCCGATAATCCCAATAAAGTTTTAGCGGTAGAAGATGTAAACAACACTTTTAAGGAGACTTTTCAACTGGAGGACGCAAGTATCAAGATTCGTGAGTTAAGTGAATCAAATAGGTACGAGATCCTTTCTGAGAGGATTTTTATTGATGAGCCGATTGCAAAATCTATTCTTAATCTTAATATTCCTCACGAAACGACACTGACCTATCTTGTAAATACCATCAGTTTTAAAGGCAAAGAAACGCCTTACTCCTTTGTATCTGCTGCATCAGCACCCATAGTTGATGAAAATCTCAAAGATGATGAGATTGTTGTGAATGATTGGTTGGTAAAGGATTTAGGAATTCATGTTGGTGATTCAATCTCTCTGAAATACTTTGTAATTGGCTCTTTACGAACCATTAAAGAGGTTGAAAAATCTTTTATTGTTAAGGGTGTTGTTCCCACTCACTCTAGTCTTATTAATAATTCATTGATGCCCCTTTTTCCCGGGTTGGCTGATGCGGGTAGTTGCCACGATTGGAATACTGGTGTCCCTATCGATTTGGATAGGATAAGGGATAAGGATGAAAAGTATTGGAACGAATATAAGGGTACCCCAAAAGCGTTAGTATCAATGCAAACTGGGTTGAACCTATGGGGTAATAAATTTGGTGGCTATACATCTATCCGTTTCGATAAGGAAAAAATTCAACTTGAAAAATTAAGTCAGGATATTCTCAAAAGCGTAAAACCCGAAGATATCGGTTTGACTTTTACGCCAGTTTATATTCAAGGGCTTAATTCCGCCAATAATTCAGTAGATTTTGGAAGCTTATTTCTCAGCCTTAGCTTCTTTGTGATTGCCGCAGGAATACTGCTTACTGTGTTAATATATTCTCTAAATACAGAATCACGCAGGGAGGAAATTGGAATTTTTTCAGGTTTGGGATTTGAACGAAAATTGATAGTAAGAATCCGTTTTGGCGAGTCAATCCTTGTTACTTTGTTGGGCGGTATTGTAGGTTCTTTATCAGGTATTCTTTATAACTATGGACTCCTATGGGGATTAAACTCCGTTTGGCAGGGTGCTGTCCGAACCAATAATTTGAAAGTATTTATTCAACCTACAACTGTTTTAATTGGTGCAGTTAGCGGAATTATTGTTGCATTGATATCTATCTATATTGTAACCCGACGAAAGTTAAAGCAACCAATTGCTACATTGATTAAGAGCGGGTTCGAAAATCCTTTAAGAATTACTAAAAGATATTTTAGTTTAGATAAAATTATTGCTATCGTTTCCATAGTAGGTGCAATTGTACTATCAATCTATTCATTGCTTTTAGCGGGAGATATAAATGCCGAGATGTTTCTTTCAGCAGGTGGATTATTCCTTGTTGGATGTATTGCTTTGTTTAGCTGGTATCTGAGGGTTGTAAGAGATCGTGTGCACACAAACCCTTTAAGTTTAATTCAATTTGCACTGAAAAATGCTGGAAGGAATAAGAATAGAAGCCTTACAACCATAGCCCTTCTGGCTCTTGGAACCTTTAGCATTATTATTACAGGGGCAAACCGAAAGACTTTTTATGGAGTCGAAAACCTTCGCCAATCAGGTACCGGAGGATTTCTTTTTTGGACTGAAACCACATTGCCAATTCAGTACAACTTAAATACTCCGAATGGTAAGGTTAGATTAGGGTTAGATAATGAGGATATTCTTAAAGGGGTTGATTTTATTCAAATTCATAGCCTATCAGGTGATGATGCCAGCTGTTTAAACCTTAATCAGGTTCAGCGACCTAGAATTTTGGGTGTAAACCCACAGACATTTGATAGTAGGCATTCTTTCTCGTTTGTTGGATATCATAAAGGAATTAACACAAAAAACACATGGTTTGAGTTAAAGAAGAATTTTGGAGATGGTGTTGTTCCTGCAATTGCCGACCAAACGGTTATTACATGGGGGCTTAAAAAAGCGGTTGGTGATACTTTGGTTTACCTAAACGAATCGGGAAAAAAGATTAAACTGCTACTGATTGCCACCCTCGATAACTCTGTATTTCAAGGCAATTTGCTTATTGCAGATAGCCTCTTTATTAAGAATTTCCCATCCTCAAGCGGCTCAAGGATTATGCTGATTGATGCGCCCTCTGTAAAGCAAGTTCAGCTATCGCAGCTATTAAACACAACATTTACTGATTATGGTATTGAAATTACTCCAACTACAGCACTTTTAGCCGAATTCAACTCCGTTGAAAACACTTATCTAACTGTTTTTATGGTATTGGGTGGACTTGGTGTAATCATTGGCACTTTTGGACTTGGGGTAGTTTTACTCCGCAATACCCTTGAACGCCGCTCCGAAATTGCCCTGATGATGGCTATTGGCTATAGAAAGAGCCAAATATTTAGGTTGATATTTATCGAGAATCTATTCCTTCTAGTTACAGGGCTTATTTGTGGAATAGCATCAGCATTTCTAGGAATCCTGCCATCAATTCTTTCACCTTCATTCACAATGCCAGGAGGATTTGTATTTATGCTTGTAGTTGTTGTGTTTGTTAGCGGTTTGGTCTGGATTTACTTTCCAGCAAGAAACGCAATAAAGGGAAATATAATTAGGGGCTTGAGGGAGGAGTGAAACTATAAAAGCTTAAATATTATTAAAAGTTAGTATTATTGTTTAATAAATTTTGCTATTTTTAGTCACAAAAATTTTAAGATTAATGACTGAAAATATCAACGCTCAAAACATTTCTTGTAAATACGAAGATTCAGGTGTTTTTATTGGTTTAGTAACTGTTCCTCCAAAAACAAATACAAAAGAGTTTTGTAAAGATGAATCGCTCTTCTATGGTGATTCAAAAACAAAATACTTTAGACATAGGGAAAAATTTCAAGAGTATGGCAAGAATTTTTCCGAAGATTTTTATAAGGTAAAAGCGTACAATCTTTTCGGTGATTTTGACCTAGCTTTAATTACATTAATAGATGATTTAGAGTTTGGTAACAGTGCCTTCCATCCCAGTTATCAAAATAAAAACAATCCAGATTTACCTGATAATTACTACTACCAAGTATTAACAGGTATTTGCCCATCGTATTTATATGGTGGACTTGAATCTAAGTTTAAAGAGATGTTTTTAAAAAAAAAGGAATCCCTACTTCCTTTAATTGCAATATCAAAGTTTAAAGTAAATGATGGTTTGCTCATTGGGAATGGGCTCAAATTGATAATTGAGATTAATAATTTTATTCAAAATTTGGTAATCAAGAAAAAAGAATCATTGGATTGTATTCTGCTTGAAACATTTTGTAATAATGAGATATGCGTAGTTTTTTTATCTAATTCATTCAAAAAGATAACGGATATTGTTTTAAGCATTAGGGAAAGTAGTTTAAAGCAGTTGGATAACCATTCAGACATTGCTATAAATAGTTTGTTGTTTAACCTTTCAAAAGGAGTTAATGATGAACATAAATTGAAAAATATTTATTATTCTCATTTGTTTACAAACACTCAAACAATATTTGGGTATGATTTGGATTTTTCTGATGGTAAAAATTTCATACCCATTGATGATAATTTTGAAAAGGATGTTCAAATGTTTAATCAATGGGAGATTAAGCCTGGACACATGAAGCATTTGATAAAACTAATCAAAAAGAGGAATGAGTTTTTATTTTATAATTCGTCAAATACCACTGATAAGGCAAGTGAAAATGCTCTAATCACAAATGGGAGAGCCGATCTAACTACAAAATATAAGTATCGTTCGGATAAATTGCCTTCAATTAATGACTTGAGCGAATTTGATAGCCACTTTAATCGCTTTAGGACGTTTATTAATGTAAAAAAAAATGATGGTAAATTACCCGGTACTAGAGTCTCAAAAGAACATTTGCATATTACTGAATTATTATCAATATTTAGATTTGATGAGGCTTTAGTGAAACTTGAAAAGAATTTGATTGATTATGGGATATCTAACGTAATAAGAAATCGTATTTTAAGAATTTTCAGAAATTATAATGACGGAATTCAGGATCCTTTGCTATTTGCATCATTTATTGAATTGCATGGGTATTTGAAAAATATTTTAGAAACAATCAAAAATGAGGTTAAAAAAAAAGACAGGAATATTGTAGATTTTCATGGTCGATTAAAAATTCTTGTTGATACTTTTGATAAAGCCTATAACAATCGTTATCATCAGAGTTATAGGATGCTGAACTCAACAGATTTTAATTTGGAATTTAATGGGGGCATTCAGCAGTTAATATCATTATATGATACAGCCTATAAAGTTGTATTATCTGGATTAGGAGAGAAAACCCCAACAAGCGTAATTGAAGTATCAGACTCCGAAGGAGTGGTTTCCGATAAGTTTTGTTTACGGTTAAACTATCTCCATGTTTTTTTGCCTGAACTTTTTGCCACATTAATTGTAAAAGAGGCGGCGAATTATTACCCATATAGAGTTGAAGACGAGTGGTCTAGTAATAATTTTGATATATATTTAAAAAAAGGAATAAAAGGACATGCAGCAAGGTTAAATATCAGGAATAAGATAGATCTTTCTGATAGTATAATCAACCTGATATTATCAAAAAGAAATGAAGATTTTTTTAGTACGGAGGAATTTCTAATTAGCATTTTAGATTACAACCATTTTAGATATTTTTTTGTTGACAGGGTTTACTTTCATTTAGGTTTTAAAGGCAATAAAGAACTTTTTTTCAGGTGGCTTTTTTTCAATTATATCCAGCAGACTAAATATTACAGTAAAAAAGAGAAAAAATATTCTCGAATTAACCTTATTAAACAATTGGTTCGCCTTATAGTTCTATTTTATGAAGATGACAAGGATTTCATAAATTTTATGAAAATTACCCCCCCCTCAAATATTTTTCTTAAATCTTGGCTTGAAGATTTTGTATTAGCATTGGAGTTAGTAAAGGCACTATTTAAGATAAAGAATTTTGAAACGTTTTATGATTCTGTTAGATTAAAGGCTAAATTAGTTACTTTAGAAGTTATCAATAAAGGTTTGCCTCCAGATTCAGATATTGAAAAGACAGTTCAAGATATTCTACAGAAAGCGCCAGGACTTTTAGGTAAAGTAGTTGATAGATCGGATAAAAGTAGAAAAGACTCTTCAAAAAAAAGATTTAAATTAGAAGGCAAATTAGATAGTGTAATTGAAATGATTGATCGTATTACTTTTAATGTTGATTCTTACCGCAGTATTCTTAAAGAAGGAATTAGCATACAAGACTTCCCAAAACAGCCGTATGATGTTTTTATAATAAATCTTTGCTATTCTTTTGTCTTCTTATACAATGAATCAATTTTAGGTAAGGAGTTCTGTAGTTTATATTATCGAAAAGAAAGTAGAAAGAATGCCTCTAACACTATAAGCCCAATTTTAGCTGATCCTCTTGGTGGAATTTTTATCCCCTCCCATGAAAAGCGAAAAGAGATTTTTAAGTGTAGAGTGGTATTTCTAAAAACCTTGTGGCACTTTAATTATAAGTTTAAATCAGATGTTTTTTTACAAGTAAAGATGGATAAGAAAAATAAGGCTATAAAAAATTAAAATGGGAATTATTTATGATTAACATACTTCATTTATCAGATTTACATTTATCAAGCCAACATAATATTAGGAGAGAAGAGGTTTTATCTGGTTTACTTGTAGGAGTAAAGAGTTTTTTGAAAAAAAATAGAGAATGGCAACCTGATTGTCTTGTTATTTCAGGTGATATTACTTTTAGCGGTTCTAAAGCAGATTATATAGAGGCTAAAAAGTTTTTGGGAAAAATAGAAAAAGAACTAAGGATTGATTATATAAATATGTTCCTTGCTGTCGGAAACCATGATAAACTTCGGTGGTGTTTTGATAAAAGATTGTATGAAGAGCACAAAGAATTTAATTGGTCAAAAACTTTAGAAGAACAATTTATTAACAACCGCAAAAGGGTGAAGGATTTTTTATCCAATAATTCTAAAAGAGACTTGTTGTTTGGAGGCTATAATTCTTTTGTTTCGGATTTAAATCAACTTCCAAGATCGGAAAAAATTCCTAAATGGAGCTCAGGTAATGATAGAACGCAAGGTGTTTTTATAAAAAACAATATCATTTTTGTTACTATAAACTCTGCATTTTACAGTATAAGCGGGAAAAAAGATTATGGCAAACTTGAGCTGGATAATGATTTTATTATTAAAGTTAAGGAGTATTTAGAATTAATAAATAAAGACAGGTCTAAAATTGTAATCTCAATTTTGCATCATAATCCTTCTTGGTTTATTGAGGAAGCTAAGTTGCTTAGGACAAATGAATTATCTATTCATAACGAAATTGTTTATTTTTCCAATTTAATATTATCTGGTCACGAGCATAATGTAAAATTGAATCCTGATTTTTTGAATTGTACAACTCATATTGTCTCTGGTGGTGCAACCTATACTGAGCCTGATGATGGTAAAAGTTTCTATTGTAATAATTTTTCTATAATTCAGATAGACGAGAAAAATCGAGCATTTAAAAGGATGGCTTTTACTTATTTAAACAATGGTAAACCAGAAACTGCATGGAAATATGATGAATGTGATAGTATGCCAATAAACCCTCTGAATTCTTTACATAATAAATTTTTGAATTCTAAGAATTTAGAAAGAGAAAATATACGATTAAAAAATAGAGTCTTTAAAAGAGATTTTGATAAATGGTACGGAGAAGATGGTAAAAGAGAACTTTTTAAAGTTAAAATTAATTTTAAAGATGATATGGAAACTCAAAACGCAGAGTTAATTTATAAATTATTAGGTATCAGAGTCAGTAAAGAGGAAGAAGTTAGTAACTTAGATGAAAGGTTTTTCGTATATGATAAAAAAATACTTTTAAAGTGTATTGATTCAAAAAACTTGATTTTTATTGAAAAATTGCCATTTATTTTTCAAAAGAAAAAACTTGATGATAAAAAGATGATTTTAATCATTATTAAAAAAAATAACGAATCAAATATTGTTATTTCACAGAAAATCAGTAATATTGTAAAACATGACAATTTGCAAATAATTAGAGTAAATGTAGAGCCAAGTTAGTTTCTTCTTATTCATTTATTATCGTTTTTGTCTATTTTTAGGAGTTGTTAATGTAAAAATAATAAGTAAATTTGCGCCCTTTCCAATATATCAATGCTATTTTTTGAAAATAATCAAGTTTTTACAGTTGATTATTTTCAATCGAAGTGGTTTTTTGTTAAGTTTATGTAGAAATTTAAGTTAACAATAATGAAAGAACAAGTACAAAAAATATTATCCAGTGACAAAGATTATGATGAAAAGTTACAGGAAATAAGAAGGTTATTAAGTGAAATCGTCAAAGATTTGGATGAACGCAATGTAAAGCCAGTAAAAAGAAGATACACCCCAGAGGCTGTTTCAATTGATGAGTTTGAACCTATAGGTTTGTTTGCTGATTAATTTCACTCCCTACTTTTATCAATTCAAGAATTGGATAATGTTTTGCACATTATATCTACAAACAGTTATTTGTAATTTCCCCTTTTTTAAGATGCGACTTATATAAGAACAAAATCTAAAACTGCTAATTCTTGTTCAATATTCAATTTAATTTCAGAACAAGGATTACCTTCGGTGAACTCGCAAAAAACGCTCGGTTAACGATTTTTGAAATAATATTCTTATTATTAATTTGTTATAAAACCAACATTAAATTTCTTAAAATTTGTAGTAGGGTATTTTCATGCCTATTTGTATTATAATCAAAGCACAATAAACCGATTATAATAACTTAAAAAATATAGCCATGATTAATTACATCACTTACCGAAAAACGAATGCTTCCGATAACGAGGTATTTATTCTAAAAGCAATTGCTTTGAGCCTGATAATAGCATTAATTTGTTTACAATTTATCGCTTAGAACAATTGCAAAACGGACATTAGCACTGTATGTTCGAAAAAGGTTAGTACTTGTAACTTTGAGTTAAAACACAGAATTGGTGTCCTTCCCTTTTCCAATATTATAAACATGCTTTCTTACTTTCTGCGCCCAATCCCAGTGCGATAAGGTTGAATCAAATTTCTGATAGGGAATAGGCTTCCCAATTCTGACTCTAATGGTTTGATTCTGCTTTTTTAGCATTTCGCTGGGGAGAAGCATAAGTTCAAGGTTGAGTTTAACCCAGAACATCATCCTAATTATCCCAATAGAGTAAAAGAGGCGAGAATTTTTTCCATAGAAATGAATTGGAACGATATCTCGTTTCTTTGAAATGGCTTTCGTAATCATACTCTTTTGCCACTTGCAATCCTGTACCCTCCAGCTATATACCCTAGATACCTCTCCGGCAGGGAAATGGGTAATTGGGGTATCGGAATCAAACACATCTTCTAAGGCATTAATATATTCTTTAGAACTCTTTCCGAAAGAGTTAACCGCAGCAATTAAAGGTCTCAAGTGAGGAATATACATAAAGGCATCATTACCAATAGCTTTTAGCGTGCCATATTTTTCTGCGATTGTATGTGTAAGAACTAACCCATCGATAATACCAAAAGGGTGGTTGGATACAAAAAAACATCTTCCGTTTTCTGGTAAATTTTCTTTACCCTCAATCTCAAGCGTAAGGTTGAATTCCTTTATCATACTATTAAGAAAATCAACTCCAATATCACTGGAATGATTTGTAAGAATTAGATTTATTTCCTCTTGCTTTACTATTTTAATAATCAACTTAACGATAAACTTAGGGAGCCGCTTCAATAGGCGAGACTTACTTTTTTCGATAACATCTTCAAGATCTAAATACTTCATGCTTTTTAGTTGATTTTAAGAGAAATTGATTACAAAAAAATAATGATATAAAAAGGTACAAGATAAACTCTTAGTTAATTACATTATTTAAACGTGCTGAGTATTATGTTAATTGAAAAACTTCTTACAAATTACAGTTATTCAAATATAATACTTCTATTGAGATTTTTGCAAGGGTATTAATGGTTGGGTTCTATTTACTCAACTTATTGATTTATTCGTAACTATCGGATAACCCCAAATAATGTGTTATTTTTACAGCATAAATCATTTAACCAAGCCATTATTCATGAATATTTGTCGTTGGTTTTCTGTTCTGCCCTTTTTAGTTTCAACTTCAGTATGTATTGCTCAGGAAGTATATCAAACTGAGGTGAAATCAGATACTCGTAAATTGGCCGATTCGCTTTTTAACACGGGTAATTATCAACAAGCGATGTCTGTTTTTCAGGAGTTACGTGATAAATATTCTCAGGACACCTACTATAATTATGCACTTGGTATTTGCATCCTAAACTCGACACATAAGGCAGAAACTGCAATTCCGTATCTTTCAAAAGCCTCTGAGGGAGAGATTTCCAATAAAGTTTACTATTATCTTGCTGAGGCATATCGTAAAACGTACCGTTTTGATCAAGCTATAGATTATTACCGACGATTTACCATAAATGGAGGAGCCAAGGATATTAAAACAAACGAAATTGAAAGATCTGTAAATCTTTGCGAGAATGGTAATTCGCTCCTAAAATACATCTATTCACCCCAAATTGCCGATAAAAAAAGAGTTTCAATAAAAGATTTCTACACCTACTACTCATTAGGTTCTACTTCTGGTTCTTTTATTAATAAACCCGATGATCTAAAAACCTCTGTAGATCAAAAGCAAAACGATAACTCTATAATATTTTATCCCAAAAACCCCAAATCGGGGGACTACATTTATTACTCAAGTTATGGAAAAAGTACAACCTATGGGAGGGATATCTACCGAATAAAGCGATTAGAGGATGGGTATTGGAGTAAGCCCGAAAATCTTGGCGAAGTTATTAACACCTCCGAGGATGAGGATTATCCGTATATGTCTTCCGATGGTGTAACGTTATACTTTGCCTCAAAGGGACATTATAGCATGGGTGGATATGATATTTACCGTAGCGTTTTTGATGTAAACTCAAAAAAATGGAGTACCCCTGAAAACATTGGATTTCCGTTCAGCTCTCCTTATGACGACTATCTTTACCTTTCTGATACCAATGATAGTTTGGCTTGTTTCTCAACAAATCGAAACTGTGAAGGCGATAGCGTTGATGTTGTAATGTATAAAGTCGATAATAATCCTATTCGCAGATCTTTTACTTCTCTTGACGAGGTTCAGGGTATCGCAATGCTGAAAATCAAAAAAGATAAATTGGTTAAAAGCATTAATATTGAAAATGAACATCAGGATAAGGAGAAACAGCCGATACTCGCCAACAAATCTAAATCAAAGTCAGCCTCATTTAATGCTGTAGAAAATGATCCAGAATATATTCGTGTGATTACAAATGGATTTAGTAAGCAGAAGGAAACAGATTCACTAAGGGTTAAGTTGGAGAAATTACGAGGAAGATTTGATTATGTTACTACTGCTGAAGAGCGAAAATCCCTTGAATCGAAAGTAGTAAAGGTTGAGAATGCTTTACTTATATCTCAAGGAGAGGCTGATAAGATGTTTGCCCGTGCCAGCGAAATCGAACAGGAATATCTTACAGGAAAGAGGAAACCAGAAGGAAAAACTAACACCTCTTTTACAACAGATAATCCTGACTACCTTTATCAAGCACAATTTGCTCCAACCGTATTTCGTAGCGATGAGATTATTAAACTCGCCCAAATTGAGAAAATACAAAATCAAATAAATGCTACTAGAGAAGAGGTGATTTCCGCTAAAGCAAAATATGATGGATGCATCTCTTCAGTTGATTCAACTAAAAATTGTAAGGCATTGAATGATGAGATGTCTAAAAAAATGAGTGCCTATAATGGTTTAATTGCCAAATGGGTTGATGTAAAATATAAAATCTATTCCGATTGTGTATTGGTTGCAATAGTTAAAAGTGGGAATAACAATAGCGACGAGGCAAAGGCAGAAATCGATAGAGCAAACACTCATTTTAGGGCGGCATTGGCAATAAAGAATAACCTTAGCGACGAAGGAAGAACCGAAAGTCTATACGAAGCATCACTTTTAAACGAGTTAGGGATTTTAAGACTTGAGATTGCTTTTGCTCGAACTTGGGGGATGAATCTTTTTGAGCAACAAGCAACAAGTAAAGCCATTAGGCTTGAAAAAATAGCTTTTGGGAACCCGCTTGCGCCAGTGGTTATTAAAACCAATAAGGAGGCGAAGGAGGTAATCGTTGAGGTAAAGCAAGATGTTGGGATCACTAAAGTTGAACCAACCAAAACCGATGGTGAACCAATTCTTATCAAGAAAGACGAACCGATTGCTTTTCAAGTGGTGGATCAAACCCCGTATGATGCTCAAAATCCAATACCTGTAAATGAACCCTACCCAACAGGCGTGATTTACAAAATCCAACTTGGCGCTTATAGCAAACTATTGGAAATAAGTTCGTTTAAAGGGATGATTCCAGTATCTATAGAGCGATTAAGCATTACGAAGGTTTCAAAGTATTTTGTTGGAAAATTCTTTAAACTTACTGATGCAGAAAAATCGCTTCCAGTTGTTCGCTCAAAAGGGTTTAAAGATGCATTTATTGTTGCTTGGCTTAATGGAAAACCGCTTCCATTAACAAGAGCCCAAACAATGGAGAACAATCAAGCAGAAGAGGTAAAACTCAAAACTAAGAATCAAAGTGTTTCTGATTCAACATCAAATATAGGAAAAATCTATATTGTTCAGATAGGTAAATATTCCAATAAATTACCTGATGATATCTACCAAACAGTAAAGGCAATGACTTCAGGGAAGGATATTGTTCGTAAGCCCAATGAACAGGGGCAAATGATTTATTCTATTGGAAATTACTCTACTTTAGAAGAGGCAACCAGAATAAAAGATAATCTTATTGCAAGTGGGATATCAAGTGCAACTGTAATTTGTATTGAAATCGAAAAAAAGTAATTATATTTGTTCATAAATCTATTGATTATGAGGTCTGAACCTGAAAATGTTCCATCAGAGAATGTTCAAGAGAAATACAAATTGATGAACGAATACTATTTGGTTCTTTTTAACGATGAAATCAATAAGTATGAGTTCGTAGTTGATTGCCTTATCGATATCTGTAGGCACGATCCAATTCAAGCCGAACAATGCACATTGATTGCTCATCATAAGGGTAAATGTGATATTAAAAATGGTTCTTGGCCACTTCTTGAAGAGATGAAGAGGGCTTTTGACCAAAAGGGATTGAGTACTATTATATGTAAGAACTAGTATGAATTGTTTTATTTATTACTCGTATAAATAAGGGAGATGAGTATATCTCCTTTTTTTTTGAAATTAAAGATCTAAAAAAGGTTTATTTCTTTGGTAAATTGAATTGATTTTATACTTTTGTGCCACTTCTTTTGAAAACGGACAGAGAATATTTGATTCGAAGAAAAATTAGATAAAGAAGAAAAGTTCTTTTTTCTATTTGAAAAATAGCGTAAGCATTCAACTGTTTTTTGAGTTGATAGAATAATAATTTCAGAACCCATTTGGAGAGGTGGGTGAGTGGCTGAAACCAACAGTTTGCTAAACTGTCGTACTGGGTAACTGGTACCGGGGGTTCGAATCCCCCTCTCTCCGCCATTAGATATTTCGGGGTGTAGCGCAGCCCGGTTAGCGCATCTGGTTTGGGACCAGAGGGTCGTGTGTTCGAATCACACCACCCCGACAAAATGGAGGGAACATCGCAAGGTGTTCCCTTTTTTATTTTGATAATACCAAGTATAAAACTTGAATTGGATATAACCCTGTAAATCATTGTTTTAATCAGTTTAACCATCTAAATAAAATCTAAAAATTGAATTTAGCATCGAATAAATTTAAACCTGCTGTCAAAAAACCACTTCTATTATTACTATCAGGGGCGATGTGGTTTGCAGTAGGTGTAATGCTGAATATGTATGCATATCATTGGCTCATTGCTTATAGAAGTCATAATGCATATCTATTTGCAAGCATTGGTTTTATTGCTGCATTGGTAATTCACCATTTTGGATTTCTTAAACTCGCTGATAAAAACCTTGGAAGAATATCTTATATGAAGGATAATCCCTGCGTATTCTCATTTATGTCGTGGAAAAGCTATATAATAGTAGTGATTATGGTATCTATGGGAATAACTCTTCGTCACTCCTCAATACCCAAGCAGTATTTATCAGTATTGTATATTGGAATTGGGTTAGCGTTAATCCTTTCAAGCATTCGCTATTTTAGAGTTCTCTTTCTTGAAATGCGAAAGAAAGGTAACGAATTATAAAATTGAAGGTAAAGCCTGTTTATTCCTGTATGTGAAAAGTTTACTACTTCCCAATTCATCATAGGAGTATAATTCTCGAGCAAAAGAAGGTGCTTTAACCCCATCATAGAAAAATTGATTTCCAACAAACACTCTTGCTTCATCCCATAAATTTTTCTGGACAAAACTATCTATAATAACAGCTCCTCCTTCAATCATTACTGAGTATATATTTCTATCATACAACTCCTTTAAGAGTTGCATCTCCATACCCTTAGCAAAATCAATTGTAATTATTTCAAGGTTTGGAATGGCTGCAAATTGAGTCTTCCTAACAGATGCAGCAGCATTATTACCAATAAATAGTAAAGTGGGTATTGAGCCATCAAATACATTCGCCTCAATGGGCAAGCGAAGTTTACGATCAATTATTACACGTGTTGGTGTGCGTCCACTCCAATCACGAACATTTAATTTTGGATTGTCCTTCTCTACAGTTTTAGTTCCAATCAGAATAGCTTGTTCTTCGCTTCTCCAGCGATGAACAATTGAACGAGATAACTCATTGGTTATCCAAATTGGTGCAATTGGATCGTTTGGACTCCTAATAGCATCAATAAACCCATCGATAGTTTGAGCCCATTTTAGTATAACATAAGGGCGTTTTTTAGTATGATATGTAAAAAATCTACGATTTAAATCCACTGCTTCGTCTTCCAAAACACCAACAACTACATCACATCCAGCCTTTCTAAGAATTTCAATTCCTCTTCCCGAAACTTTTGGGTTTAAATCCATTGCTGCTATAACAATACGAGGAATCTGCATTGCAAGTATTGTATCGGTACAAGGAGGTGTTTTTCCAAAATGAGAGCACGGTTCAAGTGATAAATACAGTGTTGACTTGCTTAGTAAAGATTTATCCTTAACAGAATTAATTGCATTAACTTCTGCGTGTGAATCACCATGTCTTATATGATAACCTTCGCCAATGATTGTATTGTTATGGACTATTACTGCACCAACCATTGGGTTGGGTGCAACATTTCCTTGACCATTAAGAGCAAGTTCAAGGCAACGTGCCATATACATTCTATCTATGTTCTGGGCATCCATATTTTATTCGTATTTTTGTAAAAGCAAATCATCAAAATGAAAGATGAAAAAACACTCGGCATTAAGTCTTTTTCACGAAGTTGCCTTTTTGCTCAGGGATGAATTCCCATCTCAAGAAATTCAATCACTTCAAAAAATCATTTTCGAAAAAAAGTTGGGTTTACCTCTTCATAAAATTTACCTAAATCCTTCTGTTATAATAAACCCTCAAGATGCTGAGATAATTATTGACATCGTTTCACAGCTAAAATTACAAAAGCCTATTCAATATATACTCGGCGAAGCCGATTTTTTTGGATTAATCTTTACAGTAACACCTGATGTGCTAATTCCTCGCCAGGAAACAGAGGAATTAGTTGACTGGATTATTAAATCTACTGGACAGAATCCTAATTCAATCCTTGATATTGGTACAGGAAGTGGATGTATTGCAATTAGCCTTGCAGTTAATCTTGAAAAATCTCAATTTACTGCAATAGATATTTCACCATCGGCGCTTGCAGTAGCCCAAAAAAATGCCTGTAAGAATGGCGTACTTGTTGATTTTCATGCCAGAGATATTCTTAATTTTAGTAGTTCTATTCCCAACACCCCATTCGATATAATTGTAAGTAATCCTCCATACATTCGTGAATCAGAGAAATTTCTAATGAAGGCTAACGTACTTGATCATGAACCTAATACAGCATTATTTGTTCATGATAATAATCCACTTATCTTTTATAGCACTATTG
Source organism: Bacteroidales bacterium (assembly GCA_013376985.1). GTDB lineage: Bacteria > Bacteroidota > Bacteroidia > Bacteroidales > Tenuifilaceae > UBA8529. The sequence goes on along the minus strand of JACABB010000008.1, from coordinate 58,529 downwards.
CAAAAAGGGCGAATGAATTACTTAAATCTGGGGGGGCAATCTATTGCGAAATAAATGAGGCCTTTGGTAAAGAACTGTTTCAACTATTCAGCCACAATGGATTTAAAGAAGTTGAGATTCGAAAAGATTTGAATGGAAAGGATCGCATGCTAAAAGCAATCACGAAATGATACTAAATAGAGCATTAACATTAGAGAAAGCAATCCAAAGAGCGCAGTTTCTATGTGCTCGGCAGGAGAGATGTTCATACGACATAATGGTTAAATTGCAGCAATGGCAAATACCCACCAAGGATATTGAAAAAATTATTGCAAATCTTTTGGAGAATAATTTCATTAATAATGAGCGTTATGCGAATATGTTTGCACGCGATAAAAGTAGATTCAATAAATGGGGTCCAATAAAGATCGCTCAAGCATTAAGGGCAAAACGTATTCCAGAAATTATTATCAAAGAATCAATAGGGGGGTTAGAATTAAAGGAGGATGACTGCGCTTTAATCTATATTTTAAATAAAAAAGCCAGTAGCATTAAAGCAAAATCGCCCTCTGATTTAAAAGCAAAACTAATAAGATTTGGTGTTTCAAGAGGGTTTGAATATGGTAGAGTTATTGAAATTATAAACAAATACTATGGAGAAATTTTTGAATAAATCATAGTTTTGTAGTTCTTCGTACACAATATTTATCACAATAAAGATCTAATATGGAAAATAAAAATTTGATATTAGTTGCAGATGACTCACGTACTTCACGACTTTTTATTTGTTCTTTTCTGGAAAGTGCTGGTTATAAAACTATTCAAGCAGAAAATGGACTTGAGGCGATTGATAAATCAGAAGAATACAAACCGGGTTGTATTTTCCTCGATTTGCTGATGCCCGGAATGGATGGATTTGAGGTACTTAAAAAGTTAAAAGAGTTAAAATCTGATATTCCTGTAATTGTTCTTTCTGCCGATATTCAAGAAGTGGTTAAAAACGAATGTTATGAATATGGTGCAAAAGCTTTTTTAAGTAAACCTTTTAAAAAAGAAGACCTTATTGATACCCTTCTAAGAGTTGTAAAATAGACTTATATGAAACTATCAGAAGATCAGATTGATTACCTTAAAGAGATAATAAACATAGGTATTGGAAGGAGTGCAAATACTCTTAATAAGATAGTAAAGAACAAAGTAACCCTTAAAGCTCCTATTTTACAAATAATAACTTTTCAAGAATTTAATAGTAAACTCGGACCTTCAACTGATAATCTCCTTTCAATTGTCTCTATGGATTTTGTAGGAGAGCTTTCTGGCAAGGTAGAATTGGTATTTCCATCTCCGAGTGCTGTGAAAATTGTAGATATTCTTACTAATAAGGTATACAATGATTTAGAAATGGATCAGCTTCGCTCCAGTACTTTGAATGAAGTGGGCAACATTGTTCTAAATTCGTTGATAGGCACTCTTGGGAATCTTTTAAAAATTAGATTTAGATTTTCGATTCCTCGATTTAAAGAATGCACCATAAGTGATGTTGCTAGAGTTAATTGTTCTTCAGATTATTTTATTTATGCCGAAACTCATTTTCTTGTTAATAGCATCAACATTGATGGTCGTTTTACTTTATTCTTAGAACCTCAATCTCATGAGCACTTCATTGAACTTCTCAACAAATCAATGAATTTTTAGTTTTTATGGATTCAACTAGTTTGTCATATTCTCTTTTTAATTATATCTCTGTTGGAGTATGCATTATCAATAAGGAGTATAGGGTTCAATTTTGGAACGAGTATATGGAAGCATATACTGGTTACAGTAGTAACGAAATTATTAACAAACCTCTTTATGAATTTTTCCCTGCATTTGAAAATGAGAAATATCACGATCTGATTGATAATGTTTTTATTGGGTGGCCTCCAGTAATGCTTTCTTCAAGATTACATTCTCCCTTTTTTGTCTTTAAAAAACAAGAAAATAAAGATAGGTTTCAAGATTTAACCATTGTTCCTATTCAAATCACTGGTAGCGAGAGCTATAATGCTATTATTACCGTAACTGATGTAACGGATATCACAAGAAAACTTGAAGAACAAAACACCTTATATCGCCAAGCGCAAGAAGAAATACGAATTAGAAAACAAATTCAGAAAAAGCTAAGAGAATCAGAAAAGAACCTCAAAGAATTAATATTAACTAAGGATAAATTTTTCTCAATTATTGCACATGATTTAATAAACCCATTTAATGCGCTATTGGGTCTAAGTAATATTTTAATTACGGGTTGTGAAGAAAAGGACTATGAAAAGATAGAGGAGTGTAGTAATCTTATCAATATGTCAACTGAAAGTGTATATGCATTACTAATCAATTTGCTTGACTGGTCAAGGCTTCAGTTAGGAAAATTTCAACTTAGACCTGAACGATTTAAAGTAGAAGAATCTATTGATAATATTATATCACAGTTGATTAGTTCCGCTGATGGTAAAGAGATAACAATAAATAAGTACATCCAACCATCCTTAACAATTTTTGCCGACAAGAACATGTTTAGCACAATAATCAGAAATCTACTTTCAAATGCTATTAAATTCTCATTTAGGAAAGGCAAGATAGAGATTAAAGCCTTGGCCGTTGATAAAGATATGATAGTCGCCATTTCTGATACCGGCACAGGTATAATTAAAGATGATATTAAAAATCTATTCAAAATAGATTCTAATATTTCATCCACAGGAACTGAAAAGGAAAGAGGAACTGGACTTGGATTAATACTATGTAAAGAGTTTATAGATCAGCATAAAGGTAGAATTTGGGTTGAGAGCGAAATCGGTAAAGGATCTAATTTTTACTTTAGCATACCTATCAACAAATCTCTTTAGTTTCTTTAACTCTCGATATTTACATCATTGTTTTATTTTTTCTAGTATATTTGCTTCGTTTTCATTTAAGAAAACGATACGGATTATATTAGGTGTTATTTAGATAATATAAAACATATTTTATTCGGTCGAATTATAATACAGATAAATTATTGCAATATGGTTGAAAATACTACAGTTTGGATTGGCTTTATAATTTTTGTATTATTGATGCTATCCTTGGATCTTTTTGTATTCAATCGCAAACCACACGAAATTAAAATAAAAGAAGCCCTTTTATGGAGTGGTTTTTGGATTGCACTAGCCTTACTTTTCAATTATGGTGTTTTCATCTGGTTTGGAAAAGAAAAAGCAATAGAGTTTCTAACAGCATATGTAGTAGAAGAATCGCTGAGTATTGATAATTTGTTTGTTTTTATATTGATTATCGGTTTCTTTGATGTAAAGCCACAGCATCAGCATAGAATTCTTACCTGTGGAATTATTGGTGCGATTGTTTTAAGAGCTATTTTTATTGTTACAGGAATTGCACTAATTGGTATGTTCCATTGGATTATCTACATATTTGGTGTTTTTCTAATTTTTACTGGTGCAAAAATTCCTTTTGAAAAGGATAAAGAGTTAGAACCCGATAAGAACATAATGGTAAGACTTTTCAAAAAAATTATGCCAGTAAGTAATAATACTGAAAAAGGGACATTATTCATTAGGGAAAATTATAAAACCTATGCAACACCTCTCTTTATTGCTATTATAATGATTGCATTTTCTGATCTAGTATTTGCTGTTGATTCAATCCCAGCAGTACTTGCTATATCAAATGATACTTTTATAGTTTATACATCTAATGTTTTCGCAGTATTAGGCCTTCGTTCACTATACTTTGCCCTTTCTGTAATGGTTGGTTATTTCCGATATTTAAAATTTGGTCTATCGGCAATCCTTATCTTTGTGGGTACTAAAATGTGCATATCTGGGTACTATAAAATACCGACAATTCCATCCCTTCTTGTCATTCTTTCGCTAATTGTAATATCAGTTTTAGTTTCGCTTGCGATAAAAGAGGAAGAATAGTTTAGGTTAAGAGATAACGCAGAAAATGAGTGTGGAAATTTATAGATAGTATGTCTTTTACTTACCAGAAAACTGTTATTAATCCTTTTTTCGGAATTGCCCTGTAAATAATCTTCGCATCTTTTTTCGGCATTCGAATTTTGATATATAAACGATACTCAGGAACTTCAAAGTCAATAATTCTCCTTAATGCCTCCAAGGTATTTTTCACCCTATCCGTTAAATCAAATAATGTTTGGCTATAAATATCTTTAAACTTGTAATTCTCCTCCTGGTATACGAATAGCCTAATCCCATCGTTCAACTCCAAGATATAGTTTACAGGTTCAAAAGCAGATGTATCTGGTATTTCATTGGGTTTATATTCAGAAGTATCCTTTGGTGCCATTTTTACCATTAAAGGGATTTTTTTGATAGTTGCAGTATCCTTAACAATATTCAATGGTGACGATAGCATTGATGATACTGCATAAGAATTTGCTTTATTAAAGGCTTTGCAAATTCGCTGAAAACTTATTTTTGTTTTGTGAACCACTACTCCGTTTATTTCCAAAAAGGCTAAACTGTCTTTAAGGTTAATTGTTAATCCAATGGAATCGGATTCAGCCATAGCTACTCTTGATTGAATGTAGGCTCTCTGCTTTTGAATTTCCACAAATGATGAATCCGTAAAAAACCTTTCATCAATAGTGGTCTTTTCAATTTGCTTAAAGCTATAGTTATTATTGATTTCAGAGATTTTTCTGGATGTGCTAATCAATGACATTACTGTGTAGTAAAGCATAGATGCAATAAAAATAAAACTCAACCCGAGTAGGATGATTTTTTTTGCAGATGAAACTCGTTTCCTGTTTTTTTCCATACTTTTCTATCAGTATATATAGACTTTAGACCCAAAATCAAGAGTTTTATAAATAACGGCCAGATCATCATCATTCAAACGAATACATCCATGGGTAACAGGCATTCCTAGAAATCTTTTATAAATAGTTCCATGTATCATATAACCATTTCCAATATCTAGAGCATAATCACCCAAAACGCCATATTCGAATCTTGAATCATCATTTGCAGAGGGGATAGGTAAACCTTCTTCAACAAAAGCCCAATCTGGTTTTTTCCAAACAGGATCTATCATTTTACTATTTATTCTAAATTTACCCCTAGGCGTTTTAAAAATCCATTTTTGGGATCCTTCGGTTAGCAGCAATATATAACTCCCCGAACTACAAAACCCCTCACGAACCATCTTCTTATTTTTATAAAGGTAAAATCTGTTATTCGTAGTACTAATAACAATATACGGTTGATTTGGTGTAAAAGCATTTAATTTATTTGATACTTTTAAAAGGTCTTTTTCTAATAAGCTGATTTGCTTTTTGTATGATATTTCATTTTTAAATTCTTTATCGTTAAGTTCAACCCGATTTCTACCTTTACCCAGTTCTTGTATTCCTGGAACCACATAAAGAATAAACAAAATCATTAAGGGTATCATGAAAATAACAAGAATAGTAATTAAAAAAGCTCTAATAAATCTTTTAAATCTACTTCTTTGCTTCTTATCAACACCTTCCTTAAGTTCCACAGAATTAACCTCTTCCACTTTTTCTTCAGGTGCTAATTTCAAATTACTACTCTTATCTTCCATTTTATTAAATTATCTGGTAAGAATCTGTTGAAGATTTTTAATTGAACCAACTATTGTGACGGGGGTTCCTACATTTGCAATTCTGTATATAACCTCCATTTCCGAATCTTCTAATGCAATACATCCCTCAGTCCAGTCAACTCCCTTTCCTCCGCTTCCATGTATTTCAATCCCACCACCTATTTTAGCTGTTTTAGGTATTATTCCTTTAGATTTTTCAAGATTGAAACGCTGCTTATCCTCATCGTTCGGATAATTGATTAGGAGCGCATTATTATACTTTGTACCCGAAAATTTGTTAATTATCTTATACATCCCTTCTGGAGTGGCCTTATCTCCCATCTTCTTCTTATCACCAATCCAATTTCTCCCAAGTTCTACATCAAATTCATACTTCTTGATACCATTATAGTAAACAAAACACTTTCTAGAGAGTTTATCAACAATGATGGAATAATTTTGATTTTTTTTCGATTCTTTGATTGCAGATTCTGCCCATTTTTTCCATCGGGGGTAGGACTTTAAGTATTGTTCAAGATCAGAGTATGCTTTGTCATAAGCAGAGGATAGCAGATCTTCGGCATTATTTAAATTTTTACTAGCGAGCAAGAATTGTCCTTTTTCAAAATCAATCTCTCCTTCTTTTAGTTGAAATCTTCCATTTGATATAGAGTTTCTAACCTCTGCGGGTAAAGGGTAACGATTAAAGTATGAGTTAATATCTTCAACAAGTTTATTTAAAGTTTCTATTTTATCTTTGAGTTTTACCTTATATGAGTTTAAGTTTAGTGTTGAAGTCTCAATTGCCCGTTCTGCCTTTTTAATTGTCAGCTTGGCAAAGTTTGTAACTTTATCATAATTCCTAAAATATATAAATTTATAATTTTCTTTTTGCCAATTTGCCATTGCAGAATCATAACTCGACCTTGCTTCTCCATACAAATCGTTTGAATAGGTATCGGCTCTATTTTTAAATGCCTTTGATAATGCTATTCTGGCTTTGTTAATTTCCTTTATAGGGGGCGTTGGAATATTAATAATAAGTAAATAAACGATTAACGCAATAAGACCAACTGCAGCAAATAAGACCAACAGTTTAACATAAATTTTTCTCATCTCAATCAAATTCGCTTCTTTACAAAAATCCCCGAGCAATTACCCGGGGATTTTTATATTACACAAGTAATTAATTACTTATTTATTTTCTTTTACCTTTAACTTTAGCAATAGCATCTTTTAATTCGGTATTGATACCAGTAGCTCTTTCTTTAGCAGCTTTAATTTTGTTTAAAGCATCCATATAAGCACCTTTATCATAGATACCTTGAGCTTCAACAACAGAAGCATCAATAGTAGTCATCTCGGTTTTAATTTGCTCTAGAACAGCAGCACCTTCTTTACCTCTAGGAGCTTTCTTGAAAAGTTTTCCGTTTTCTTCAATGATAGCTTTAATGTCAGTCATTGTAGTTTCAACTTCTTTCTTAACTTCTTCTTTCTTGGTAGCTGTGTTGGCTACAAGTTGTTTAGTTTGACCTAATAAAGCCTCAAGTTTAATTTTTGCAGGACCAAATTTCTTGAAAAGTTTTGATTTTTGAACTTCAACATCAGCCATGATAGTCTTCATTGAATCTTGAACAGCTGCATATTCTGTTGGTAAATAAATACCAGCTTCAACTTTTGCTGCACTGTCAATAGCTGCATTTACAGCATTAATTTGTTCTTGTGGAACTTTTCCACAACTTGAAAGGAAAGCAACCATTACAATAGCTGCTAATCCCATTAAAACTTTGTTCTTCATTTTCTAATTTTTTAATACTTAGGTTTGTTTTCTACTATGGATTGAATTTTAAAATCTCTGTTGAGATAAATACGGCGCAAATGTATAAATATTAAAAGAAATAACAATAACTTTTTTTAGTATAATTAAACATTGCGCTAAAAAAACTAGTCTGAAAGTCTTGTAATAATCTCTGTATTTCAATTAAATACGGTTTTTCAATAAGGTTCAAAAAAAATGCTTGTACAAAAATTGACTAACAATTAACAATTCTATTCAAACTTATATAGTGGTAAAATTCTACAAATTGTAGCGATAGTACCACCATATGATGACAATATGAGATCTTAAATTACTGGAAATTCACAAAATCCCTTTGGTAATATTCAAAACTACTTTTTAACGTCTTCGCTAACTTTCATTACACCCATGAGTTGTTGAACAGTTTTTTGCATCCCGTCTGTAGAACCGTCCAAGAAAATAACATTCCCTTTTCCTGTTTCTGCAAAGTGTTTAATAGCTTCTGTCCACATGGAGAAAAGTAAAAATGATGAGTCAAGGTTTGCATCACTCATCTCTTTCGCTGCATTTGCCATACCTTTAGCCATCTCTTCACGGAACAAAGCGATACCCTGACCTCTCATAGTTGCAGCATCACGTTCAGCAGAAGCAGAAATTTTGATAGCATTTCCTTCAGCCTCAGCCGCCTTAGTTTTTGTAATAAGCAATGCTTGACCTTCATTTTCGGCCGCAGCTTTAAGATTGTTCGATGCTACAACCTTTGCCATTGAAGTTAAAATTTCCTTATCAAAAGTGATGTCGTTTAGTTGTAAATCGATTAAATGATAACCCCATTGTTCGAGAGTTTGATCAAGATGTTTCTTTACTTCAAGAACTATTTCCGTACGAAGACCTAGAATTTCGGCTTGTTTCTTTGTGGCAACATAGCTACGAATAGTTCCCTCAATAGTTCTTATAAGTGCTTGCATTAAGTTTCTCTCATCGATAAACTTAAACGCTACGTTTTTGATGGTTTCTTCGGTTTGGTTAATAACGCTATATAGAACCATCGCTTTAAAGTACACATTCGCTTGATCTTGCGTTACAGCTTGAAATTCGAGTTCCACTGAACGATTTTGAATTGAGATCCTTCTGTAAATCACTTCGATTAGGGGAATCTTAAAATTTAAGCCTGGGCTCATTACGCGGCGATATTTGCCAAACACTGTAACTACAGCAACATAACCCTGTCGAACCGTTACAAATCCTGATAGCAGAATAATTACGCCAGCTGCGATAAAAATAAATGGTGTGTACATAACTAAAAGTTTATTGGTTTATTATCTTATAAAAGTAAGAAAAAATAAGGACATTACGTACTCCATATCTTAATATAGTTTATTAGTTAAGTTAAGAGACTAATGAATAACATTATATTTAGAATTGTAACAACAATTCCTATTAAATATATAAGGATTCGCATGAAGGGAGTGTTTTTATATTTCCCCATCACTTTTTCTGAAGATGTAAGTTTTACTTGTAAAAAAATTGTTATTGGTAGTTGTATGCTTAATACCATCTGAGATATTATTAAACCATTGAGAGGATTTGATATAAAGAGAATGATAAGAAATGCTAAAATAAGCGATATAGCAATACCCAACCTTGAATGGTTATCCTTAATATCATAAGGTTCTTTAAAAATCCCAGCAAATATTGTTCCTGCAGCCATTCCCGAGGTAATTGTTGATGCAACTCCAGCGAATAAAAGAGCAACTGCAAATACAACAACAGCATTTGATCCTAATAAAGGATATAGTAATTGATTGGCCTGCTGAAGTTCAGCAACATGAATCTGACTTTTGTGAAATGTTGCAGCAGCAAGAAGTATCATTGCACTATTTATGGCCCAACCAATTAGCATCGAGAAAAGGGTATCAAAGAATTCGAACTTGAGTTGTTTTTTAATAACTTTATCATCATAAAGATTCCATTGCCTACTCTGTATTATCTCAGAGTGAAGGAAAAGATTATGGGGCATTACAACAGCACCAAGTACGCTCATAATGACAATCATTGAGCCTTGCGGAAATGAAGGGGTAATCCATGATTGGATGGCATGATTCCAATCAATATTTACCAATGAGAGTTCGTAGATAAATGACAATCCTATGACAGAAACAAACGCAATTATCCACTTTTCTATCATTTTGTAAGAGTTGGTGAAAAGCATGATAACAACAAAAATCATTACTAGTAAGGATCCTGCTCTTATAGGAATATCAAAGAGCATATTAAGAGCAATAGCACCTCCAAGAATTTCGGCTAGTGAAGTAGATATTGAGGCCAACATAGCCGTTCCCAGTACAATTCTTGCATACTTGGGTTGTAAATAGATACTTGTAGCCTCGGAAAGACATAATCCTGTTGCAATTCCAAGATGTGCTACGTTATGCTGAAGGATGATCAGCATAAAAGTTGATAGGGTAACCATCCATAATAGTGTATACCCATAATCGGCTCCAGCTGCAAGATTTGATGCCCAATTGCCAGGATCAATAAAACCAACGGTAACCAGTAAACCTGGGCCTATATATTTAAAAATATCCTCAGCCCCCATGCGGGGCTTATGTCCTTTAGAATCAATTTTAGAGAGAAAATTAAGCATCTATAAGTTGTTGTTTAATTGTAGGTTATTGTAAATGGTGTCTGTAATCCGGCTGAAATCATCCTTATAATGATGACTACCAGGCAATGTGATGATTTTTATGCCAATATCGGAAAAATGATTTCGTAATGTTTCATCCTCCTCACTCCCAAATATGCAGATTGGTTGTTGAGATTTTACCTTCTTCATCTCTTCAAGCACATTATAACTATCTGGTGAAGTTCCAAGATCCAACATGTCAGCAACATGTATTTCAAAATCTCCCACTTCGTCAGGCGATAATGCATAAAGAGAGGTTAGCTTATCTTTTAAATTTTCAGGCAAACGATTGGCTACGAAAGGTAACACGCATGCTCCAAATGAGTAACCGACAAGGATAAAAGATTTTTTTTCCCACTGAATCATATAATGTTCTATAGCCTTTGCAATATCTAAAGTTGTTTCTTCGGGAGTTTTAACATTCCAAAAGTACTTTTGAGAATCTAAGCCAACTACGGGTAATCCCTTCTCTGCTAAAGATTCCGCTAAGGATTGATCAAAACTTGTCCAGCCTCCATCGCCAGAAATCAAGAACGCTAAAGGTAGGGAGTCTACTTTTGCAGAGGGAATTAGGGTTATGGGATAATCGCCCGGAAGCGGGTTTAGCTGCTGTGCCTGCAGTAGTTTATTTTGAGCTTCTTTTTGTTTAGAATACGAAGGCATTCCGTTTAGTCTTTCATAAACGCTAATAAATTGAGGCAGCCAACCATTTGTAGGAGAAAAATCATGCCCAACATTAGGAAGTGTAATGAACTCACCCCATTGCAATTGATTCATAAAATCTTTTGCCACGGTGTAGTTACATACTTTATCGTTAACTCCTTGCATTACAATAAATGGTGTGGACAATTTTTCACAGGGTTCCAAAAAATACGAATTCCCTTCTTTGAGTTTATGTTGTTTGAGAGATTTACCTTTACAAAGCGGTTTACTAATAAGTATATCTGGACTAAATCCAAGCGAAATAACTCCTTTGAAAGTATTATCGGGCGCTTGAGCAAGAATGCCATATACCAATGTTGCCCCAGAAGAATAACCTATAAGAATTGGTTTGATGTAGCTTGAAACTTTATATTTTTTCTGTATAAACAAACTTAACTGTTCAAAATCACTGGCTGGATATAGACATTTAGTTTTAGAAACGGCTGTACTCTTTATATAATGATCAATGTTTACGCCAACAACCAGAGTTTGCAAATTAACAATGCTATTTGCCATTTTATCAGTAATTTTCTGCCAGCCACCATCGCCTGAAACAAAAAGTACTACTGATTTTGGATCACTCTCTGGTTTATAGATTGTCAATTTACCAAAAGCACCGTAGTTAATATATTCAGGATTAACTGCAATTAGTGTATTATGGAGTGATATTGATAAAAGAATCAAAACAAAACATCTATTCATAAATAATATCTCTTATGGTTTTATTATTGCTGATAATACCCTTGGAACTTGGATCAGGTCATAGTCGTTCTCGTAAATCAAATATTTATTGTACCAAATTGGAGAGTATTTCTCCTTAAAGTCGCGCATTCCTTTATAATGCGAAAATGAACGAATTTTTTCATAAGCAAACTTCATTGATTTTTCAGTGAAAGTATGTGGATCGTTTAAGCCCGACATGGGGGCAAAACCAAGGTTTACATATCTGAAATTTTTAGATTTAAGGTGATTAAACATTTCGATCATTATAAAATCTAGAATTCCATTGGGGGCATCAGCGGTTTTTCTCATCAAGTCATAGGTTGCTTCATCCTTAGCATAATCTGGTATTAGATTTAGAAAAGCAACCACTTTTTCTTCTGGACTTTCAACAGTAATAATTGTTTGTTGCTTTAGTTCGTCCCATAAGAACATCCCTTGAGAAAATATAATCTCCTTTCGTTCAGTTAAAGCTAACCACTCATCGGAAACCGATTTGATTTTCTGAAGTTCGCCATCCTTTACGGGGGCATTATAAATTTTGGCCTTATAGCCTCTTTCGATAACTTTATTAACAGCATTTCTCAATGATTTGCGACTTCCGCCTTCAAGAGTAAATGATTGAAGATCTACGATGCCTTCTTGCCCAAGAAAAAGTGATTTCTTCCCAAGCTCTTTGTAAATTTCGAGGTTCTCTTCGGGAACTCGATAGAAAATGCTTTTTAAGCCATTTTCATAGCAATAGGAATCGAATGATTTGATACACTTTTTAATCGATTCATTGCTGGTTCCAACCGGATTCTCAAGTACAACAGCATAATTTCCAGAAACACGGTATGATATAAATGCCTCCTCATCGCTGGAAAAGAAAAAAAGTTTATCAAAATATGTTTTAAAATAATCCACTCCAGAATTACCGTTTTTTGAAATCAACTCCTTGGCTCTTAGCATTTCGTGCTCCGAGGCAGAATCCTTAATAACAAATGGACGAATGAGGGTATAAATCAGGAACGATAGGGATGCAAAACCACTAACATTTATTGAGAGTAGAAAATATTTTGCGAACGACCCAATTGGAGAAAGATCTGTGCTACCGACTAAAAAGTAATATTGCAATGTATACTGTATTGATTGCCACCAGCTAAAATCTATATTAAAATGCTTTTTATCGAGGAAGTAGAAACCAATTATGCCATATAAAAGTACTGCAAGAAAGCTCAACAAAGCTGTTTGGACTCCAATGTAGCGAAGTTTTGGGTTATTCTTAACATAATAATCCTTTCGAGTTCTAATCAAAACAAGTAATACAATGAAAGCGACTATTGCCTCCTCATAATCAATTGCTTTAATTAGGTGGCCAACAATTGATACGGTGCTGAGTAAAACAGCAAACCACCATGCCGTTCGAAGGCCTTTAAGCAAAAAGGCTGATGTTACAAGCATAAACAAGCCTGCTATCATCACAAAATAGTTCGATGCTGTAATTGCATCAATAGGAACAATGTTTTGAATAGTATTTAATCGTTCGGCTACGGCTGGCGTTAAAACGGAAATAATATTTATTATACTTAGAAGAAAAATCAATAATGCTGGTATAATTCTCATTAATAACTTATTGATCTTAATCAAGAAACTCAAAATACCTGCAATTAAAGGAAGCCAAAACTCAAAAAATCGGTAAAGGAATGTTACTGCTATGGCCTCAACGTTGGTGTAGCCAAATTTAACAAGTACGTACGACATACTAACCTCTATGGCACCCAAACCACGTAGGAATGGCGATATGATTAAAAAGATAACTGCGATTAGATAAGCCATTAATGCTGCAAAAAACGAGGGCGATAGCTGCAAAGCCATCATGGCTACGTAAAGATGGAGAATTCCTACAATATCAATTATTATTGAAACAAGAATTGTGAAATAGAATTGCTTTCTGTCGATCTTTTTATTCCTTAAATCCTCAATAAAAACTTCCAATGATGGCGAAATTTTTACAATCCAACGGTAGATAGCTCCTTTACTTATTACTAGTCGATAAATCAGGAAGGCTATTGTGATTAATAGAATTACAGCAATAAGAGCAAACCATTCACTTGAGCCAATACTTCCAGCAAACAGAGCGTAGGAAAATGCAGGAATGGCAACTACCACCACGGACAAAATGCCTACAAATCCATAAACCGATGATGCAAAGTGAATTTGAGTTTTTGTTATACCCTTTTTTTCAATTTCTCCTGTAAAAAAAGCAAGCGATGAAACGCCTCCTGCAGGGAGAAAGATACTAATAAAATTTCGCTTTAGGAAGAGAATAGTTGCTGAAAGCAGGGATACTTTGCTGTGAACCGAGGCGAATGATGTTACATACATCAATCCTTGCAATAATAGGTAGAGAACAGTTATGGTTATACCCAAAAGAATCAGAAGCCAACGTGATGATACAAGTACTGTTTTTACTTCAAAAAGTTCAGCACGCTCATGTTTCAAGAACCAAATACCTAGTGCAATAAAAAAAAGTGTGAGAATGAATTGACCTATTAAGTTTCCATTTTCCCGAAGAAAGGGTATGCTTTTTTCTTTCATAACTTGAGGAAACTTTTTTAAAACAAGGAACATTTTAGTGACCATAAATACTTTTAGCTTAAATTATCAAAACCTAATTATATCATTCAACTTAATAAAATCAATACGCTAAATTAATCCTAAGTTAGGCAATAGCAAAGGGATAAAACATTTTTTAACAAATTTAAATATTGATCCTTTTGCATCCGTTATTCAAAAATTTCAATTACTCTAAAGTAAAACATTTGATTTGCCTTATTTGTTAGTAAATGAAAATCATTTATCATTGCTCTTTCAAAATATAAGTAAAGCAAATTTCAAATTTTGTAACTACAATATATAAGTAAATGTCAAAAAATCTTCAAAAAACAACCTTTGCTATTTGTATAGCAGCATGTATCGGTGATGTTTTAATCTCCTCAGTCATTGGTCTTTTCTATCCTGGCTATAGTCACCTGAGAAATACTCTTAGCCAATTAGGAGCATCCATAAGCCCGGTGGCCTCTATTATGTCAATTTGGTGGATAATTCTGGGTTCTCTTTTTGTAGTATTTGGAGTACTATTTGGTCAAGTTATCAAAGATACCAAATATTATAAACTATCAACATGGCTTATAATTTCATACGGTGTTGGTGAAGGGATTTGTTCTGGGCTTTTTCCAGTTGACTATTCTAGTAATGAGTTTAACCTTTTTAGCGAATTACATATTGTTTTAAGTGGTATTGGTGTTCTAGCCGTTTTTCTTTTACCAATTATACTTCAAAAGGTTTTCCCGAAAAGTTTATACCCAAAATTTTACTGGCTATCGTATTTTGCGATATTTATGGGATTATTTTTCATTATCCTGTTTAGTGTTGCAAAAATGTATGATGATCCCAATATTTTTATTTCAGCGTATAAGGGTCTTTGGCAGCGATTAATCTCGCTAAATTTTTATATTTATTTTATCTCATTATCTTTTGTTATTTTAAAGTTAGATCGCAAAGAATTATCTTAACTCGATGAGTACGGACAAAGAACCAACTCTATCATTTATAATAGTTCTTTAAAATTGATAACTTGTTGACACAAACCTTAAATTCAGAATGCTTTATGGATATTACTCTGCGTGAAAATTTCATTAATCTTTGGGCTAAGTATTTTGGTGATGCCGATTTACCAATAGCCTTTTACTTTTCTGATGGGAATGGGGGTGCGGAACAGGTGACACCGCCAAAGGGTTGGAATTGTTTAATTTGCGAACTTGCCAAAGTAAGAAATGGACACTCATTGGCCTATAATGCTGATTCTGTAATTTGTGGTGGTGCAAAACGCTATACTGGCTATAATGCAGAGGTGGCTCCAACATTCCGCTACTTTCTTTCTTGTGGAATTGAAGGGAAGGTAAAAGGGGAGAGGTATAAAATTTCACCCGAAGTAGTTGATGAAACTCAAAAAAAATTAGTTGCACTTCCAGTGCAAGGGAAGAATCTAATCTTTAAGCGATGGGATAAACTAACCGAGACTGATGAACCAGATGTAGTTATTTTCTTTGCTCAACCCGAGATACTTTCGGGTCTTTTCACACTTGCCAATTATGATCAGGTTGATCCACAGGGAGTACTCACACATTTTAGCGCAGGTTGTGGTTCAATTATTCACTATCCTTACCTTGAAAAAGACAAAGAAGATCCTAAATGTTTTCTTGGTATGTTTGATCCATCAGCCAGACCCTGTGTTCCTGTTAATACGCTGTCATTCGCTATTCCAATTAAAAAATTCATTAAAATTGTTGGCTATATGGAGGAGTCTTTTCTAATTACACCAACTTGGGATAAAGTAAAGCAAAGGTTCATAAAATAAGTTTGTAGTAAAATTTATTCCTACTAAAGTAAGGAGTAATTAATATTTCATTGCATCACTAAACTAATTATAATAAAGATGTAACTATTTAACATACTGCACTTATTTTAATTGTAAAAAACTTTGCACTCTAATATATCGTATACCAATTGGAGGTTAGTAAATTTTAGTAAAAATTATTCCTGAACTATAATTTTTTGATTTTAAAAGCAATATATTGTTTGCTGATTTTTACTGATATATGAGATTTTGTAAAACATTTCGTTTTTTTATTTGTGTTGCTTCAATCTCTCTATCCGTGGGTTGTTTGGCTCAGGAATTGGGTCGCTACCCCATTCATAATTTTAATCACCGAGAATACAAAGGAAACTTACAAAACTGGGCTATTGTACAAGATTTTCGGGGTCTAATTTACGTTGCCAATAATGATGGTGTTTTAGAATACGATGGTAGCGATTGGCGGCACATCTCCATTAATGAAGCAACTACTAGATGCCTAGATATTGATACCGAAGGGCGTATTTGGGTTGGGGGGCAAGATGAGTTTGGTTACTTGGCTGCGGACTCAACAGGTTCAATGAAATATTACTCTTTAATTGGCAAACTCCCTCCATATTGCTTGCCTCTTGGCTTTGTAAGGCAAGTTTTTGCTACAAAGGATGGCGTATTCTTTAGTTCAAATCAATATCTTGTTCGAGTAAAAGAGGATGACATTAAAGTTTGGAAGCCCAAAACTTTCTTTCATAGAGCGTATTTTGCTTCTGGAATTTTTTTTGTTAATCAGCCCGAATATGGTTTAACATACCTACGAAACGATTCTTTAAAGTTGGCGCCACAAACATCCGAAATTTCAAAAAACATGATCTATTT
Organism: Bacteroidales bacterium; assembly: GCA_013376985.1. Lineage (GTDB taxonomy): Bacteria > Bacteroidota > Bacteroidia > Bacteroidales > Tenuifilaceae > UBA8529. The sequence goes on along the minus strand of JACABB010000008.1, from coordinate 41,762 downwards.
GTTACTTCCCTATAATAATCATAAGTTTCTTATTGGTACTCAATCAAAAGGATTTTACACATACAATATCAATGCACTTAGAGCCGATACAACTGTTCAAAATGATTCTATAATCTGTAAATTTAGAACATCTGATGATACTTTTTTCAAAGAAGGTTTAGTTTATAATGGTATAAGTTTATCTAATAGCACCTTTGTAGTAAACACGGCTAGAAAAGGCGTTGTGCTTATGGATAAAAAGGGTGAAATTTTCCGAAGAATAAATCAATCATCAGGTTTGCAAGATGAGGCGGTTTGGGGTTTATTTTTAGACAATCAGGAAAATCTTTGGATGGCTTTGAATAATGGGATATCTTACACCTCAATCAACTCGCAGCTAACAAATTGGAATGATGATTGGGGGCTAAGAGGCACCTTGCTATCTATTGCACGCTATAAGGACATCCTTTACCTATCAACGAATATTGGTATATTTAGGCTAATCAACAATGAATTTCAGGAGGTAAAAGGGGTTACAAAATTCTCCTACTGTTTACTAAACGTCAAATCTAGCAATAACAGAACACATTTAATAGCAGGAACTGCTGAGGGAATTTATCAAGTGGAGGGGAATACAGCAACTAAAATTGAGAATGAAAAATATACTGCATATAAATTATACCAATCAAAAATATTTCCAAATATTGTTTATGCTGGTTTAATTAATGGTGTTGGTGTTTTAATGTATAAAAACGATAAATGGATATTTCTTGGCAAAATTGAGGACACTAAAAATCCCGTTTATTCTTTAATTGAAGATCAAAATGGATTCCTATGGTATACCGAGCGCTATAAAGGGATTCATATGTGCAATGTTGTAAATCCCTATCAACTTGTTTCTGAGCATCTCAAGTTCTACAATCAACTCCCATTCTCTCCTAAATACGATGTAATAAGCATATCATTAATTGATGGATCCTTAAAAGTTTCCACCGAAAAGGGACTTTGCCGCTTCGATTATACAAAAGATTGTTTTGTACCAGATCCAAGCCTTGGCATGGAGTTCACCGAAGGGAGTACTGGAATCAAAATTCTTAATCAGGATGCAAAAGGTAATTTATGGTTTGAAGTATATAGGAAAGATCCGGACAGATGGATAGAAAGAGCCATCAAGCATTCAGATAACACCTATCGTCGGGAGCCATCACAGTTTAGGGCAATTTCGGACATGGTATTTAATAGTGTTTTTAGCGAAGATGGCGACATAAACTGGATAGCTTCATCAGAAGGACTTTATCGTTTTGATGGCAATACCAGGGTCGACAAACAATCTATAATTAAAACACAGATCAGAAAGGTAATCGCAAATCAGTCTAAGCTTATTTTTAACGGAGCATTATCTTCGCCTAACAATAGTTCAATATTCAGAAGTACAAATTTTTCTCAAACCAATAACACTGTTGAGAAATTCCAGAGCAATGAGAATTCAATCATTTTCTACTTTTCATCACCCTTTTTTGGGCAAACCCAAAGCATGAAGTACAGCTATATCCTTGAGGGTTATGATAAACGGTGGAGCGAATGGTCAACAGATCAGAAAAAAGAATACACAAACCTACCTTTTGGTAATTTTAAGTTCATAGTTAAAGCCCGTAATATTTTTGACTCCGAAAGTCCAATTGCTTCCTACTCATTTTCTATAAAACGCCCATGGTACAAAACTGCTTTTTCGTACTCCCTTTTCCTAATTATTTTAATCAGCATTATTTGGCTTTATGTAACCGTTAAAACCAAACTATTAAAGAGAGCAAACATTAGATTACAGGCTCTTGTTGTAGAAAGAACAAAAGAAATTTTGGAGTACCATAATGAAATTGTAGAAAAGAATGAGGAGCTTATGCAGCAAAAAGAAGAGATGCAGGTACAACGCGATGAGCTTCATGAACAAAATCGACAAACAACAGCGAGTTTAGAATATGCCAAAACTATTCAGCAAGCAATTCTTCCTGATTTAAGTATTTTGAAAGATAGAATTGAGCATTTTATTATTTATAAGCCAAAAGATGTTGTATCAGGAGATTTCTATTGGATATCAAGGATTCCGTCCAAAACAAAACATTCCGAGAAAATAATAATTGCTGTTGTAGATTGTACTGGACATGGGGTTCCTGGAGCATTCATGTCAATGATTGGTAGCCGTATTTTAAGCGAAATTGTTAACGAGCATAAAATCCATAGCCCAGCAGAAATTCTGACTGAACTCAATTACTCTGTAAACCAGGCGCTAAGGCAAGATGTTAGCGATAGCTTTGATGGCATGGATGCCTGTTTATGCCTAATTGAACCTAAGCTATCAAACCAATATATAATAACTTTTGCAGGAGCAAACCGCATGCTCTACTATTACCAAAAGGGTACACATAAAATTCAAACCCTTAAAGGAAATCGAAAAACCATAGGTGGCATAATGCCTGATGTTGATCAAGAGTTTGTAAACAATCGAATCTACTTGAGTCCAGGAGATATTATCTTCTTAAATACCGATGGAATTGTGGATCAGAACGATGAAGGTAGAAAAAAATACAAAGCAAGCGGATTTCACGCATCAATACTCGCTCATATCGATAAACCAATGAATGAAATGGGTATGGAAATTATTAAGATGTTTGAAGAATTTAAAGGCAATACATTTCAACGTGATGATATAACAGTATTAGGCCTTAGATTGCTTGAAGAACGTGATTAACCAAGGATAGGACTTTCTTGCACTCTCAATTAGTTTACACAATCTGCTTTACATTACCTACTTTACACTCTCTGTTTTGTATGTGTAATTGTATGAAATACAATGGAAGTGATCTACTTCCTTACCCAAGCAGGTTTTAATTTAACAACCTTTTTGTATACTGGGCAATTCTCGATATGCGCACCAGGGAGGTATCCTGTGCTCATTAGGAATTCATTGACAATTTCGCCTCCTGTGAATCTAAATGTTTTCTTGAATAGTTTCGTCCATTCTTCCTTGGTTTTTGGATGATGATGATCCAACCAATTTTTGAATGATCCATGTTCCTTTTGCAGCTGCATGATGATGTTAGCGTTGTGAATTGCAGCATCAACCTTTAAACGGTTACGAATAATGCCTTCATCGTTTAGCAAGCGTTGTCTATCCACCTCATTGTAGGAAGCAACTTTTTTGATATTGAACTGATGGTATGCTTTTTTGAAGTTCTGCTGCTTGTTTAGAATGGTTGTCCAGCTTAATCCTGCCTGATTAATCTCTAGTACCAATCGCTCGAATAGCTCATTATCATCCTCAATTGGGAAACCGTAGGCTGTATCGTGATAGATACGGTGAACATTGGTTTCGTTGTAGTTTAGTATTGCTTCGCAGTATGATTTTGGTTTTTCCATGGTAAATCGGGTTACTAGTTGCTAGATACTGGTTGCTAGTTTGTTGCTTTGCAGTATCTTACTCTTTATATGTTTTACTCTGTTTCGAAGAGGTAAGTTTTGTATCAATCAAGTAATAATCAGAAACCAGTAACTAGTATCTAGCAAATTAATTGGCGTAAATTCAATCTAAGTATCATATCTTGATTTTTAGTATAGAAATATATTGTTGCTTTGTCATGCTGAACGGAGTGAAGTATCTGTTTTATAAATTATTAGATCCTTCGCTCCGCTCAGGATGACATCCTACGTTGAGCTAGCATTAATCACATAACTCCTTTTCCTTATTATGCTATACGCATTTATAATCATCAATATAATCAGTACGCAAAAGGCTGCAACAATCCAGATACTCAGGTTTAGGATAAGGGAAACCAAAAATATCGATATGCCCAATAAAACCATCAGGAAGAACATCTTAGCCATGTTGGTGCTTTTTTGTTGCATATCACGGGCTTGGGTAAATGGGAGCGGCATTTTTGTTAGGATGATTGAGTAGAGGTTTATCAAAATAATTAGCATGCTTCCCATAACCAGCCCAGGCACTTTTGAAACTCCCCAAACCATTAATGTTATGGCTAAAAGTATCATCACCAAAGGGAGAAAGAATTTAAGGAGTAGGGCTTTTACCGCACCTGTTAGGATATGCCCATGATTTTTGATTGGGAGTGCTTTGTAAATCCAAGCCCCTTCGGGGGTATCGGTGTATGGTAATTGCGTGATAGCGGTTGTTCCAAAGAACCCAAAGAAGAGGAAGAAGTAAAAGTTTTTATTCTCGCTAAGCCTTTGGATGGTGTTGGCAAAGCTTGAGAAATCGGGTTTAATCATTAGTACAGCCATCACTATAATAATTCCGAATGATGGGTAAACCGCTTGTTTGAATTTCCTATCACGCTTGGTGATTGACATGGCTAGCTTCCATCCTATTTGCTCCATTTCGGAGATGCAGAAGAGACGAAGGGGGCTAAATTTGGTTTTACCTCTTTCAACTGTTTTCTCACTTTCAATGCTTTCGGCTGCTCCCTCGCTTAGCACTCTGCTATAGCCACCCGAAAGGAATCGTACAAGGAATATTGCTCCTGCAATGCAGACTAAAAGGGCTATTGATGCAAGTAGAATTATCTCCGAATTTATCTCTTTGAGATTGAAAACGTCAACAAAGCCTGCAAGCCAAGCGGGGGGGATAAGGTATGTCCACCAATGGATTTGCATGGTTGAGTTACGAAGCGCATCGCTCTCCATTATCCTTGGGAGGAATTGATAACCCCCAAATATTATCACCGCCATGAATATTTGGAGGTACGAGACCATATCTTTGAATCGCTCGCCGGAGATTACCCTTGATAATGCCATGTAGAAGAACGTGGTGATAAGTAGGGTTATCCATGCACATAGCCCAACTGCAATCAGAAAGGCAAGAAATGCTATTGCGCCGTGTTTGTATGCTATTACGATGGATGATATCGCAGAAAGCGATAATGCCATGAATCCTATGTAAAATTGTATGTGAAGTAATCGGGCTAGGAGTAAGGTTCTATTGCTTATTGGGCGAACGAGTAAAATCTGATTATCTCGATGATCCAGAAGAACGCTGGAAAATTCGGTGATAATGGATGAACCGAGCATTGTCATGATAATCCCAAAGCATATTGTAAGGTTAAGTAGAAAGCTGCTGATGGTTGAGAACCCAAAGGCAATAAATATCCCAAGGATTAGGAGAACAATCAGTTGGAATTTAAAGGTTTTTTCCGATCGTCCCGATGCGTGAAACATCGAGGGGCTGCGGCGAAAGTCCATTGAAAGTTTTGTTCTAAGGATTATCTCTACCTGATTGTAATCAGCACCCCACCATTGGATTGGGTGTTTTAGCAGCCTGATTATGAACATTGCAATTCTTTCCATGGCTACTTCTCCTCAAATGCTTTGCTGAAAATATCGGAATTAAACCCGCTATCCTGATTTCCAGTAAGGTTAGCAAATAGTTTTTCGAGGGTTTCGGCCTTCTCGGTTTTTAGCTCATCGAAAGTTCCATCGGCAAGCACTTTGCCATCGTTAATAAGGATTATTCTATCCGATATCTTCTCAACAACATCCATTAAATGGGAGCAGAAGAAGATGGTTTTGCCCTCGGCAGCCATCCTAGTAAGCATCTCCTTAACAAGGATGACCGAATTGGCATCCAGTCCCGAAAGCGGTTCATCGAGAAATATGATATCGGGGTTGTTTATTATGCCAGCCATGATTAGGATTTTCTGCTTCATCCCTTTGGAGAATGTATCCATGCGTTGATCGACATTCTTCTCCATCCCAAAGAAGGAGATAAGGTGGTTAATTCTCGATTCTAGATTATTCTTTGCAATTCCGTAAAGTGTACCAATGAAACTTAAGTATTCACGGGGTGTTAGGAGATCGTATAGCGCACCATTCTCGGGAACATAACCAATTCGTTTTTTAATCTCGAGGCCTTGATCCTTTAAATTCATGCCGAATACCTGAATATCACCCTCGAAATCTGTTATAATACCGCAAAGTATCTTCACCGTAGTGCTCTTGCCCGCTCCATTAGGGCCAATATACCCTATAATCTGTCCCGCCTTAATATCCAAATCGATTCCCTTCAACACCTCATTACTAGATCTTCCTTGAGAGTAGGTCTTCCTAAGCCCTCGAATTGAAATCAATAGATTTTCCATTTGTTCTCCGTATTAAATCTTTATCAGTTACAGCAGTTGATGAAATTTTGAATTGCAACTGTTTTATAGTTTTCATTAATATTACGCTGCTCTGCAGCTTTGACTTTTGTTTGTAAATTACTTACTACAAATATTTTGCTGCTCTGCAGCTTTTCAAGCGGTAGCACCGCGATAATATTTGTAGTAAGAAGAATATCGTTAGAAAAATAAGCCCTGTAGGGGCGAAATATATTTCAAAGTCTTGTTGTTTATATGTTTTGTTGGATTGCATTTATTTCTAACGTACAATATTGTAAAAATATAAAATCTTTATTCACCCAATTACTTATTTGAAAATAAGATAATCATTAACCAATTCAATCTTGTAAACGTAATGTTGCTGAAATGGGGAATCACCGTGCCTGAACTATTTTATCAACACCTTTGTTTGTAGGGTAAACAATGATTGTTAATAAATGCTTTTAACCCAAATGCATTTAGGCAAAGAATTATTGAGCAAACTTTTTACCTTTACAAATATTTAGCTATGACGACAATAAATTTAAAATCAGGGGATAAGGCTCCCGAGTTTACCTCGGTTGACCAGAATGGTAAGCCGATTAAGCTATCGGATTACAAGGGGAAGAAACTTATTCTTTACTTCTACCCGAAGGATAATACATCTGGCTGTACTGCCGAGGCATGTAGTCTCCGCGATGGCTACGAGCAACTTGGTAACCTTGGATACGAGGTGGTTGGGGTTAGTCCTGATAGCGAGAAATCGCATCAGAATTTTATTAAGAAGTACGAATTACCATTCCGATTAATTGCCGATAGCGATCAAACTGTTGCAAATCTTTACGGCGTTTGGGCTGAAAAGAAGATGTACGGTCGAAGCTACATGGGTATTCTAAGAACAACATTTCTGATTGATGAAAAGGGTGTTATAACCCACATAATATCTAAAGTTAACACTAGCGATCACGTAAATCAAATTCTCGAAATAATTGAAAAACCCTAAAAATATTCATATAATGGCAGAAAGTAAAGAAACAAAAGAAGCTGCAGCGAAGAAGGAAATTAGTAAGGATAAATTAAAAGCCCTTCAGCTTACTCTCGATAAAATCGAAAAGGATTTTGGAAAAGGTTCTATTATGAAGATGGGCGATAAGGCCATTTCTGATATACCTAGCATTTCATCTGGCTCTATTGCCTTGGATGTTGCCCTTGGAATTGGGGGTTACCCAAGAGGACGTGTTGTTGAGATTTTTGGTCCAGAATCATCAGGAAAAACAACTCTTGCAATACATGCAATTGCAGAAGCTCAGAAACTTGGTGGTATTGCTGCAATTATCGATGCAGAACATGCTTTCGACCGCACATATGCTGAGAAGCTAGGTGTTGATGTTGAGACTCTACTTATCTCTCAACCCGATAACGGTGAGCAAGCTCTTGAGATAGCCGATAATCTTATTCGCTCAGGTGCAATTGATATTATTGTGATTGACTCTGTTGCTGCCCTTACACCAAAAGCTGAAATTGAAGGCGAGATGGGTGATAGCAAAATGGGATTACAGGCTCGACTTATGTCACAGGCTCTTCGTAAGCTTACAGGAACAATCAGCAAAACCAATACGTGTTGCGTCTTCATTAACCAGCTGCGCGACAAAATTGGTGTGATGTTTGGCAATCCCGAAACCACTACGGGTGGGAATGCACTTAAATTCTACGCTACTGTTCGTGTTGACATTCGTAAACTCAATCAGCTAAAAGATGGTGATGAATCAACGGGTAATCGTGTACGTGTAAAAATTGTAAAGAATAAACTTGCACCACCATTCAAAAAAGCTGAGTTTGATCTTGTTTACGGAGAAGGTATCTCCAAAACTGGTGAGATTATCGATTTAGGTGTAGAATTAAACATCGTTAAAAAGAGCGGTTCATGGTTTAGCTATGGTGAAACCCGCTTAGGACAAGGTCGCGATGCTGTACGCCAACTTCTAATTGATAATATTGAACTTTCGGATGAGTTGGAAAAGAAGATTAGAGAAGCATTGAAGAATAAGTAGGATATTTGGAGTATTAACCCAGTCAGGGTTTTAAACCCTGGCTGGGTTTTGTTATTTTGAACTACTCCTCTCCATACTGCATCAGGTAAGCCTTTAGGAAATCGTTTAAGTCGCCATCCAAAATATCCTGAACATTTGAGGTTTCATAACCTGTCCGAAGATCTTTTACTAATTTATAGGGATGAAGAACGTAGTTTCGGATCTGTGAACCCCATTCAATTTTCTTCTTTTTGCCCTCAATCTCATCCTGAACTTCCCTTCTTTTTCTGAGTTCCAACTCGTAAAGATGTGCCTTAAGGATTCGCATTGCATTCTCCTTATTCTGAATCTGAGAGCGTGTTTCGGTATTTTCAACTACTATTCCCGATGGGTTATGGTATAATCTTACACCAGTTTCAACTTTGTTTACATTTTGCCCCCCAGCACCTCCCGAACGGTAAGTATCCCATTTAATATCAGCAGGATTTACCTGAATCTCTATGGTATCGTCAATTGCAGGGGAAACAAAAACTGAAGCGAAAGTGGTATGTCGTTTTGCATTTGAATCGAATGGTGAAATTCGAACAAGGCGGTGTACACCATTCTCGCTCTTTAAATAGCCATAGGCCATTTCGCCAATAAACTCAATGGTTACAGATTTAACTCCAGCCTCTTCGCCATTCTGTATATCAACTATTTTAGTATTGTAGCTATTTCGCTCACCCCATCGTAAATACATGCGCATGAGCATCTCCACCCAATCCAAACTCTCGGTTCCACCGGCACCAGAGTTAATCTTCATAATTGCCCCAAGACGATCCTCCTCCTTACGAAGCATGTTCTTAAGCTCAAGATCCTCAATTTTAGATAGTGTTAAAGAGTATTGCTTAGCAACCTCATCTTCGGTTGCCTCACCCTCTTTAGCAAAATCGAATAGAACCTGTAAATCGTCTATACTCTGTTTAACATTGTTATAAGATTGTGTCCAGCCTTTTATAGATGCAACCAATTTTAGCTGTTTTTCTGCTTCTGTGGGGTTATCCCAGAAATTTGGTGAGTGAGTTTTCTCCTCCTCCTCCTCTAATTTAATAAGTTTGTTATCGATGTCAAAGATGCCTCCTCAGCGCACCTTCGCGCTTTACAAGTTCTTTGATCTGTTCAATTGTCACCATTCTTTCTGATTTTGTGCAAAAGTAATAAAAAGAGTATAATGGGTGCTATGCTTTATAAAACCATTTGGTATATCTTTGGATTAATAAAAAATATTCACGCAATGGACGCAAAGTATTAATTTAATATGTTATAATCTTTGCGATTTTTGCGTAAAAGCAATATGATGTAATAAGATTAATTATAAACCTATAATTGTAATAAAATTTAAAATATGAATAATAATTTATTTATCGATTTGCGTAGCGATACCGTTACCCGCCCAACTCCTGGAATGCTTGAAGCAATGATGACCGCCAAGGTAGGCGATGATGTTTTGGGTGAAGATCCCTCGGTTAATGCACTTGAGGAAAAAATGGCAGAGATGTTTGGCAAACAAGCCGCAGTTTATTGCCCATCGGGAACAATGACAAACCAAATTGCTATAAATGTTCATGTAAGACCTGGTGATGAGGTTATCTGCGATCAAACTGCCCATATTTATAATTTTGAGGGAGGTGGCATTGCTCGCAATTCATCTGCATCTGTGCGTTTACTTCAAGGCGATAGGGGCAGATATACTGCCGAAGATGTTCAGGCAAATATTAACCCCGATAATATTCATACTGCTAGAACAAGGCTGGTTGAAATAGAAAATACCGTTAATAAGGCTGGAGGCAGCTATTGGGATATCAACGAGATTAAGAAGATTAGAGAGGTGGTAGATAAATTCGGGTTAAAGCTTCATCTCGATGGGGCAAGGCTTTTTAATGCAATTGTTGAAACGGGCGAGAAACCAAAGGAGTATGGAGATTTATTTGATTCAATCTCAATATGCTTATCCAAAGGATTAGGCGCACCTGTTGGTTCTGTGCTTTTAGGAACCAGTGAGTTCATTAAAGAGGCTCGCAGAACACGCAAAGCTTTTGGTGGTGCTATGCGCCAGGCAGGATTCATGGCTGCTGCTGGACTTTATGCGTTAAACAATAATATCAATAGGTTAAAAGAGGATCACCAACGAGCCAAAGCAATTGCGGATGTTTTAGCAAAACAATCATATGTAGAGGAGGTGTATCCTGCACAAACCAACATAATTGCTTTTAAATTGAAACCTATCCTAAGTGATAAAGCCTTTATTGAATCTCTTAGGGAAAGAAATATCCATTGTGCTATGCTTGGCCCTCAAGTAATCAGGATGGTTACGCATCTGGATTTTACGGATGAGATGCTAGATTTAACGGTTGGAGTTTTAGGGGAAATTTTGAAGTAAGGTGTATTTATAAGCGGTTAGTAGCGAGCGTAGAACAACGAAATCAACTTGAAACTTACAAGACGAAAATAATTTCATAAGTGCTTATTTTGTATCTTTGTTTAATGAAAAAACCAGAGAAAATAGGACTTGATTTTCAGGTTGACAGACTGACCATTAATGCAGCATTAAAACTCATCAATAAATATTTTCCAAAATGAAACGTAAATCAACAGAACTAGATGTGGATTTTATTGGGGGTCAAGATCCTATGACAAAGGAAGAAGAAAAAGCTATCAGCGAATTTATAAAAGTTCAGAAATTGCTCAGGACTAAGAAACCAAATCGAAGAACTAAAGCAGTTCGACAAAGTAAAAGTATTGCTTAATCTCGATAGTTATTCTTCCAGAGAACATAACGCCAGCAATTAACAAAGGCTATACAATAGAAGGTTTTGGAAGATTTTGCTTTCTAAATACTTTATTGTTTTTTGAGCAAGATGTGCATCAAACTCCCGCATTGTACTTGCTCTCAAACGTAATCTAAACACTTAATCCAAGAGATATCTAAAATTACCATTAAACCAATACAACAATGAAAATTATCGACCTATCTAAACCAATTCAGTATAATCAGAATGATCCTTGGTTTATGAAAATCAAGGTAAAGCATACTACTCATCGCAAATCGAGATGGTTTGTACGATTTTTAGGATTGCCGCTTAAGCTTTTCCCTAAAGGCTTTGAAGGAATGGCTGTGGATGATATTAAAATGGGGACTCACTCTTCCACGCATATCGATGCTCCTTGGCATTATTCCCCAGTTTGTAATGGTGAACCATCAAAAACTATCGATCAAATTCCTTTAGAATGGTGCTATAGTGATGGTATTGTCATAGATATGGCGCATAAACCCGATTTTGATACAATTACTGTAAAAGATATCGAAGAATTCCTAACAAGAGAGCAACTTGTGCTAAAAGAGGGAATGATTGTTTTAATAAGAACTGGAAGAGATAAGCTAGTTGGAACAAAAAAATATCCTGATCTTGGAACAGGCATGAGCGCTGATGCTACAAGATGGTTAATTGACCAAGGGATAAAAGTAATGGGCATTGATTCATGGGGATGGGATATACCCCTAAAATATCAAATAGAGCAAGCAAAAAAAACATCAAACCCTAATTTGTTTTGGGAAGCACATCTAGTCGGTATCGACAAAGAGTATTGCCACATGGAGCAACTTGTTAATCTTGATCAATTGCCATATACTGGGTTTAAAGTTGCCGTATTCCCATTGAAAATTGTAGGAGCATCAGGGGCTCCTGCTAGGGTTGTGGCTATATTTGAATAGGTTTTTCCAAAAGGAATGGAGGAGGAAAACTATAATCCTAAATACTCTTGTTTGTGAATTGAAAGGCTTTTTATATTTAGTCAATTAAGAGTTTATGTTCTGTTAAAATCTATCTTAAAAAAAGTATTAGTCATGAAAAGTATAATTAAATTTTGGTGCTATCCATTATTCATAATGGGTATTTTAGTTTTTACTACAAGCAGCTGTAAAAAAAGCGATGACGCATCCAATAAAAGTTATTATAAGGGTTCAGCATCAAAGGGCGATTTGGTAACCTTTGAGATTAATAAGACAGATAAATCATATCTGATTAACAATGAAACTACAGGGAATGTAGAAGGTGGAACCTATTCCATAATGGATGGTCAATTAAGCGGTGTTTACAAAGTTACCACTGGAGGTAATAATTTTTATGCAGTTGAATTGGATAATCAAGTTATTGCAGCCAACTTTCCATCGGGGAATAGTGAGAATAAGATAACATTTGGAATTTCTGCTAGTATTAATAATGTTGGGCGAGAAGCACAAATTGCTGGAGATTACGTCTACATTCATTTCAGCAATACCGCAATAAATGGTAATGTTCGAAATAAGGAGTGGGGAATTGTATCCGTTCTTCAAAGTGGGACTCTTTATATAAAACCTTATGCTACAGGAGGTACTTCAGGTATTTCAGGATTAACAACACTAGCACCCGAAAACTTTAATCTAACACTTCCATTATCTACTGGAGATCTTCAAGGATCTTGGAGCGTAAATGGGAACGATAAGGTTAAACTTAATGTAGGAATCAATGGAACTCAATATACTGGATTTTCTTATGCAACATCTACATCAGCAGTATTTTTGCTTGATATGGGTATTGGAAATGGCTATATTCTTGGATTAAAGATTCCCTCTACACCTGTAACCATTAGCCAATTAGCAGGCACGTATAAATTTGTTGGTGTTGTAGCCGATGGGAAGAAACTGGCTGGAAATGCATACATTAAAACTGATGGCACAGGTACTTGTGCCATTGAAACCAATGGGACACTTTCTGATAATGAATATTTTACAGGAATTACTCAATGCCCACACCTATCAAATGTTCTATATGCAAACCATTTTGATCCTGATTTTCCTACCTATCAAGGGAAAGCATATTTTGTTTTAATGGGAGATATAATGATGTACTTTATCTTTGATAATCAAGGCCTATTCAACGCCTATGGAGCTGGTGCAAAGATTGCTGTGCCTTAATTAACGTGAGTTCGATTTAAGAATATGATAATGTATTTATTTGCAGAGAGATATGATTATTTAGTGTAATGATGGAAGATTGGAACCGAGCTTGCGAGTTCGACGAAGTCAATAATGGAATTTCTTGTAACTTTTTTCTTCCAAAATTCCATTATTCCATCATTCCAATTAAACTTCATGTGTATAATATGGAGGTATAAAGCCAGAGAGAGGAGAACTATTATTCAAATTTTTGTGGTTTTATACCTCTCTTTTATATTGAAAAACCTAGTACAAGAATATCATCCATCTGATCTAGCTCCCCATTTGGTAGCGAAGGATCTTTACGCCAATTCTCAATATTGCTTTCCAAAATATCCCTTTGTTCGCAGAATGGTTTTTGGTGTATTGATAGCAGTAATTCTCGAAGATTTTTTCGCATAAATTTCCGACCATCAGGGCCTCCCATCTGATCCTGATAACCATCGGAAAATAGGTAAATGCAATCGCCTTTTTTTAGCTGGCGGGTTTCAGGAGTAAAATTATTCATTATTATGTGCAGCCCAACAGGCATGCGATCTGCCTTAATTTCTTCTACCTCATTGTTTGATATTACAACCGCAGGATTGTAAGCTCCAGCAAATGTTAACATTAGCGTATCAAGATCGATTACACAAAGAGCCATATCCATACCATCCTTGGTGGTTCCCTCGTAGTTCCCCTGCTTTAATGATGTAATTACATTGCTGCGCATTTGCCCTAAAATTTCATCAGGTAGATCAATCTTTTGCTCCTTAATAATCTTATTCATAAAGCTAATACCCAACATGCTCATAAAAGCTCCCGGAACACCATGACCAGTACAGTCTGCCGCAGTAACAATTAGCCGATTGTTACTCTTACCAATCCAGTAAAAATCGCCACTTACAATATCACGAGGTTTGTAAAGCACAAAACTATCTGAAGTGTTTTCAGCCAAGATCTCAATACCCGGTAAAACTGCTTGCTGTATCCTACGAGCATAGGTAATACTGGCTGTTATCTCGTGTTTCTGAGCCAAAACAATTTGATGCTGACCTTCAATATGCTCTTTTTGCGCAACCACCTCGGCTGTACGTTCTTTTACAACCTGCTCAAGATGTTCTTTCTCCTTTTTGAGTTTCTGCTCGCGCCAACGAATATAAAAAACAAGAGATGTTACAATTCCAATTATACAAAGAATATAAAACCAAATAGTTTTCCAGAAGGGGGGAGAAATAGTCAAACTATATACTACTGGTTTAGACCAATGCACACCATCTGAGGTGGCGCAAACATTGAAAATGTAATTCCCATTATTTAAACCTGCATAGGTTACACTACTGCTGCTAACAGAAGGCGACCAGCTGGTTTCATTTGGTTCAAGTTTATAACGATACCGAACCTTTTCGGGATTCCGAAGGAAAAGTCCGTCGAAATCGAAGGTAATGTGGTTTTGGTAGTACTTAAGTAAAAGCTTCTGGGGTACGCTAAACCATTCCAAGAGTTTTTTTCCTTTTGATTTCCAATCCACCGACTCGAATGAAAGCCGAATACCTGTAATGTGAATTACAGGGGTTTCCGTGATTGTGTCTTCCAGTTCTGGTTGATAGCGAGTTAGCCCATTTACTGTTCCAAACCAAACCTGATTCTTAATATCTTTACAAATTGCGTTTTGGGCAGTTTCACTCAGCTTAAACCCGTTAGTTTTATCATACGAAGCAATTTTAATGGGCCTGGTTAGGGTTCTATCAAAATAAATCTTATTAAAGCCAAGTGTAGTCCCTGCGATTAGAATAGTATCGTTATAAAAGAGTAGCGAGTTTATGGTTTTTGCATTGAGAGAGTTACTAAGAAATGGAACAATAGTATCTTTCTTAGCATCATATCTGTAAATTCCATTACTTGTGCCAATGTAAAGCTGGTTTAATTTATCAACTGCCAAAGCATGTATCTGCAAATCGAATAGCCCCTCTTTCTCATTAAAATCGCGATAGTTTCCAGTTACTGGATGAAATTTTGCCAATCCTCCCATGGTACCCATCCAAATATTGCCATTTAGATCGGAGATAACCGTTTGCACTTCGGGGTGGATTAGGCCATTCTCTTCGTTTATTGTGTAAATTTTATTTGTTTTAATCTCGTTGTATCCAACATCTGTTCCGGCATAGATTGACCCAAATTTATTCCAATAAACACAGTTGATATTATTATCCGCCATTCCATCATAGGTGGTGAGATATTTAAACCGTCCATTTTGCATTATCGCCAACCCTTCGCTTCGGGTTCCTATTATCAGGTTTCCAGAATCATCAAAATCGATGGATTTTACCTCATTGCTATTAAAACCGCTGCTCTTACTAAAGAACTGAGCGTTAAGTTTATTGTTGACGAATGAAACTTTTGCAAGACCTTTGCCATCCCCTCCAACCCATAATGAGCCATGAGAATCTGCTTTAATAGCAAGCACTTGCGTTCCGGGTAGCCCATCCTCTGATGTATAATGCACTAGATGAAACCCTTTGAACATGGAAAGCCCATTCATAGAACCCAACCATAGGTTACGATTTCTATCGCGATAAATGCTAAGTATTTGATTTCCGGGCAAGCCATTCTTACTCGTAATATTCAGCATCAGCCCATTATTCCAACGATATAGGCCATTCTCCTTTGAACCAAACCAAACCTGATCAGTTCCCTCGCAAAAGATATCCCAAATGCTCCGATCCGCTATACCCTCCTTCGTTCCAAAGGGAATTACATTATAGTCGCTCTTCTTTTTGACAAGTTTAAATGCCCCTGCATCAAGAGTTCCAAACCAAAGATTTCCTTTAATATCCTTATCGATGCAGGTAATCTGATTGCTTGGTATTGCCACTGAATCCTCCAGATTGTAAACCTTAAGGTTACTAGTAACCATATTTATCCCTCCAATCATGGCAATCCAAGATTTTCCATTGGAATCATGTAGGATATCGAACACAAAATCGGATGAAAGACCTTTCTTTTTATTGATATTTTCAATAGAAAGGCTATCATTTTTAAAGGAAACAATATCAATCCCAGCATCATTTGTGGCAACCCAAACACGACCCTTGTTATCGGGTACAAGTTTTATAACTGCTGAGCCAAGCAATCCATCTTTGGATGTGATTTTTTTCCAAGTAGTACCGTTAAAGATACCAATACCCATATCGGTTCCAACCCAGATGTTTCCATCGGGTCCCTCAACAATACTGCGAACAATATTTCCGGGTAAACCCGAACTACGATCGAATACGGTAAATTGTGAACCATTAAATCGAGCCACACCACTTTCAGTTCCTACCCATAAGTAGCCCCGCACATCCTGAAAAACAGTAAAGATAGTTGATTGAGGCAGCCCGTTTTCAAGGCTATAGTTAGTGAAATTATAGAGCTGACTGTAGCCTTTGAAGGTTAGAGTCAACCCGATAAAAAGTGTTGCTAGAACGAGATATCGCTTCACCATTCTTTATGGGTTTTGCTTCTTTATAAAAATAAACTGGCCTCCTTCATCACCAGTGTTGACAATAGGGCTAAAGCCAGGAGTTTGATTTGAGTTATTGATTACTGCAACTTTAAGATCGTTGTAGAGTTGGCTAGCATCGAAGAATTGATTCTGATTATTGCTCAACGATTTAAGCAGATAGTAAGTAAATACTGAGTGTCCATCCTTACCTCCATCCATCACAGGTTCAACACCACCCGAGGTTAATGCAGTACGTGAAGGTTTTGAGTATATCTGATTATAATATTTAAATGAATTCTCGTAAGGAATAGTAAGCGTTTTGCCTCTAAAAATATCACCGCTAAAACAAGCATCAGCAATTAAAAATGTGTGCTTTGACTTTATTCCACTAAGGAATGCTTGAATATCAGTATTTGAGATTAATCCTGAAACGGAGCTATTGGTAGCATCAACGGGTACCCAAAAACCCCGCTGCAAAGTTTCATTATAATCACCATGACCCGAGTAGAATATCAATAAGTTATCATTCTCGCGCACATTCGCCATCAACCATTCATATTCCTTAAGGATATTAGTTCTAGTGGCTTGCTCGTTGAATAGAGTACGTATTGATTGAAATTCATAATTTTCAGTTAACTTTTCATTAACCGCTTTTGCATCGTTAACGGCATTTTTTAGAGGTTTCCATTCTCCAGAATAGTTATCAATCCCAATGATTAGGGCAAAGTAACGTCCAATAGAAACTTCCTGAATAGCTTTTGCCGCTTTAAGCCCTTTTAATGGATCGTTACTGCCACGCATCAATGCAAAGTCCTGTACATTTTGCACATCACCTGTTTGAACGGGTTGATTTAAGGCAACCTTGAATACTTTCTCCGAAATCCCTTCCATTTGAGCACCCTCAGTCCTGAGTTTTATATCAATACTTTTCAGATCAACGCCCTTGTTTACATAAAACACAAGTTCCACATCCTTTTGGGTTCCTGCTTTAAGCTGCATATTGGTTTCGCTCTCCAGAAGCATTATGTTTGAAGGTAGCGTGTAGAGTAATTTTATGTTATTGGCATCCTCTGTTGACTTATTGCTGATTGTGAATTTCATTTTAACCGTTTGTCCAGATGCAATTGTACCTGATGTTGACGAATAGCTTTCATTCGAAATTGCAAGGGTAGGTAATTTCGCTTCATTCCCTGTGGATAATTGCCAAACCTTTAGATAGTCAATTTGGGTTGATGATTTTTCAGCCACCTGAAAACCAACACCATTACCAAAAAATGGTTCAAAAGGCATTGAGTGAACAAGTTGCTGGTTTAAGAAGAAATAGTATTTTGCTCCAATTTTACGTACAGTTAGGGTGTTATAGGTATAATTATTAATGAGTTTTGTGGCAGTAACGGGAACAAAATCAGTAAAAGATCCACCAGTAAACTTATCGATAGTGAATTGACCTTGCCCATTAAAAAAGAAATCGAACTGCTTAGATTCAGCAGCCAATTTCCCCCATTGTAAACCATTAAACTTGTTCTGTATTCCTTTATCGAGGCGTATTTTTAGCTCAATTTCAAAATCTTTACTTTGATCGATAAAAACCTCTTTGAAATCTTCCTTTGGAACATTCTCATACGATTGGAAAAAAAGAGTTCCATCCTGAAGATTCTGAAACCATACATTCTCTTTTATTCCCAAATACCAATTGTTCTTGTTATCAGTAAAGTCATCGGTAAATAGGGCAACTTTCTGATCAGGAGAATAGGCATTATAAATCTCTGGATTAACAGCAACTTGACCTTGTACTTTACTAAAACTAGTAAATCCGACAAATACAGTTAAAATGATTTGACAAAAAGTAAATGGTTTCATAGTTAAGATTAAAATTATTCAAAAAAGAAGACACTTTTCAGCATGGCAAATAACGTCATGTTTTTCTTAATCGCATTTATCAATTCGTACAAAGTGGCGTACAAATTGATAAAAAACGACATTCAATTCGATTAATTTTTTCGTTTTCTGAGATGATAATAATCAATAAATTTATTTTGTAATCATTTTCACACTATGTATCAGCAATATAACAAACAAAAAACTATTAAAACCGACAATCAAATTGAATAAATTTTCATAGGAGGTAATAGTAAAGATGACTATTTTAGCAGCATTGGATAATTACGAGGCGGGTATAATATTGACTTTTATGAGTTCTAATTTTCATTTTTTAACCAATTCACTTTTAGTTGTTGTATGTTTGGTAATGGGGTCGTCATTTCTTTCGATACCCATACCAAAAAAAGAGGGTTTGAAAAGTTATCGAATATCCCTTAAAGTTTTGTCTGGAGCATATTTCGCAATGAGTTTATTAACAATTGCTGTTCTAGTCTTTAATCTTGCCGACAATTCCAGAGAGCATTTTACATTTATCAGTATTTTTATATCTTCTTCACAGGCGTTACTATTCACTTTTACGCTGATCTCATTAATCAATCCGAATTTCGTTAAACTCAAAAATGTATTCATCTATTTAGTCCCATACACCTTATTTCTTAGCCTTTACCTTATTTCGAATTCGATATATGCTGATCCCAAAATAATCGTATTAAAATCTGTAGTTGAAAATCTGAATAACCCCACAATATGGATTAGAATACTGTTTTTAGCATACCTGATTTTTCAGTTAATTTATTATACCTTTCTATTTATCAGGGAGGCAAAGAAATACGATGAAGAATTGCTTAATTACTTCTCGGAGGTTGTTAAACTAAAGATGAAATGGGTTAGAATTGCATTTTTTTCTGCACTTGCTGTGGGTATTATTTCTATGGTTGCTAATTTTTTTCCTAAACAGTACGATTGGATTATAACATTGTCATTTGCCATTTTCTATTTTGGATTTGCACAGGAATATATCAAATACAATAAAATTTTCAACCTCATTGAGCCTGCAATACTTGTTGAAACAACGGAACCTACTCCATTACAACCTCCTGTTCGTACAAAAGCCGATTGGAAATTCTACAAGCAACAGATAATAACTCATCGCTACTATTGTGAAATTGGCACCAATATTGAAGAAATGGCCAGTAAGTTAAATATTGGAAGAACAACCCTTTCAACCTATATTAATCGCGAAGAGGGGGTGAATTTTAATACATGGATTAATACACTACGCATTGAAGATGCAAAGCAAATTCTTATTGATAATCCAGATTACTCTATTGCCATAATTTCCGAAATGGTAGGTTATACCGAGCAAGCCAACTTTAGCCGGCAGTTTAAATTGATTACTGGCGAATCGCCTTTAGTTTGGCGCAAGAAGTCAGCGGCTTCGTAAATATTTTTCATTCCTCAAATAAAATCGTTTTTGTCAATTCGTACACCACTTTGTATGAATTGATAAATAGTCCTGTTAATGAGAATCTATCTTTACAGGCCTAAAATCCATTATTTAAGAAAAAGACTTAACATATTATGATACAGCCACAAACCAAATCATTAATTACCCTTACTGCTTGGGTTTCAAAAGCATTTAAAGTAACTGCGCTTGGGGTGTTGTTTCTACTTCTTCCAATGATTAGTAATGCTCAGAACAACTGCCTTTCCTTTGATGGTACTGATGACTATGTAAATCTGGGAACACTTTCGCCAACGGGTAACTTTTCAACAGGTTTTACTTTTATGGGTTGGGTGAAATGGAATGCTTTTAACTTTTATGCACCAGTCTTCCTTTTGGGTGATGGTGTTAATAATAGCGATAATGCCAATCAAATCTCAATTTCAGGCTACGCTACACTCAATGGTATAAGCGTACGCTGCTCCAATACCAGCCTGACAGTTCAAAATTGTACAACATTAAACCAATGGGTGCATATTGCTGCAACAGTTACAGAGACGGGTCGTATGACTGTCTACGTCAATGGTTCAGAAGTTTCATGGTATAATGTTAATCCTATTTCAAATGTTGTTCGAACTTCTTGCACTCTGGGAACAGTAGGCAGTTATTACAACAAGTTTAATGGAAGTTTAGATGAAATCAGCATATGGTCTCGTGCACTTACCGTTACTGAGATTCAAAACAAAATGAACGCTTCGTTGGCTGGCAATGAAAGTGGATTATATGCTTATTACCGTTTCAATCAGGCTGCACCGAGCGGAACAAATATGGGTTGTACAACTCTATTGGATGCAGGAGTTAATACAAAGAATGGTACGCTTGCAAATTTTGCATTAACTGGCACATCATCTAATTGGCTCTCCAGCGATATTTCAGTGACAATCGATAATAATGCTCTAGCATTTGATGGTACAAACGATTATGTAAATTTAGGAACAGTATCTCCAACAGGAAATTTCTCAACAGGTTTTTCCTATATGGGCTGGGTTAAATGGGGTGCATTTAACTCTTGGGCACGGCTATTCGACTTTGGAACAGGTGCTGGCTATAACAATATTATGTTGGCAAATAATTCAACAACGAACTCTCTAACGCTATCAAATTATTTAAACACAACCCCTTATCAACTCACCACTGGAAATATTTTAAGTCTGAATCAATGGGTTCATGTGGCGGCAACCGTTTCAAATACTGGAGCAGCAAAAATATATGTTAATGGAGTTGTAGCCGCATCGGGAAATGTTTCAGCACCAGTTAATATAGCACGAAACCTATGTTACTTAGGCAAGAGTAACTGGATTGCTGATGCCTATTTGAATGCAAGCATGGATGAGGTGAGTTTTTGGACTAGGGCTCTTACCGCAGATGAGATTAATACTAATATGAACTCCTCTCTTACAGGAGGGGAAACAGGTCTTTATGCATATTACCGATTTAATCAGGCCTCGGCAAATGGAACGAATACGGGATTATCAACCCTATTTGATGCAACAGCTAATGGGAAAAATGGAACACTTACAAATATGTCATTGTCCGGCATTACTTCGAATTGGATTCCAAGCGGAGCTCCTGCATCAACACAAAACAATGCACTCTCTTTTGATGGAGCTAATGATTTTGTGGCTGTACCCGCATTAGGCAGTGGTCTCACACAGTTTACCATTGAAACGTGGTTTAACGCAAATAATTTTATATCAACTCCTTTCAGTGGAATTTTTAATACAAACAGTTGGGTTAATGGTGATGTTCATTTCCAGCTAACTAACGCAACGGTTCAACTTGCTGTTTGTGGCTCAACTATTGCAACTGTAAACTATTCCTTTTCGCCAAACACCTGGTATCATCTTGCTGCAACATACAATTCATCTACTAAAAAAGTAAATGTTTATGTAAATGGAACTTTAGTTCAGAATGTAACCTTAGCTACCGCTTTAAATGCAAATTTCACAGCCGCAGAAATTGGTGCTTTTGGCGCATCACGCTACTTTGCTGGGAAGTTGGACGAGTATAGGATTTGGAATACAGAGCGAACCGCAACCGATATCAGTACTAACATGTACAAATCTTTCAATGGAACAGAATCAGGGTTAATTGCCTATTTTAATTTCAACGAGGGAAATGCCTCTGGAACAAACACAGGTATAACATCTTTAAATAATGGAATTGGAACAAACCATGGTACTTTAACCAACTTTGCGCTAAGTGGTACAACATCAAACTGGGTAACTGGATTAAAAGATAAACCTAGTAGCAATGTAACCAACTTTAGTGGTTCTGTGGTTAGCAGCAAAATGACATTAAAATGGACTGATGTCATAAACGGTAATTCTCCCGATGGGTACTATATTTTTGCATCAAAAACTAACTCATTTATTGATCCCGTTAACGGTGTAGAGCCTTCAATTGACAACGATCTCACCGATGGAACTGGCGTTGTAAAGGTGCTTCAAGGTATTCAAACCTACAATGCGTGGATTAACGATGAACTCAACATAACTTATTATTTTAGGATTTACCCATACACAAATTCAGGTGTAAATATTTTGTACAATACCGTAGCAACTATACCTCAAGTTCAGGTGACTTCAGCAGGGCAATTTTCAATACAAGATGGAATAGCTTTCCCATCTCTTACATATAACGCTTCTGCTTGGGGTGATTACGATAATGATGGTAACTTGGATTTAATTATAACAGGCGACTCGTCTTCGGTTCCAATAACACGAATATTTAAAGGTAACGGACTTGGTGGATTTACACCACAATATCAAATAAAAATGCAGGGAGTGGAAACCAGCTCCGTTGCATGGGGTGATTATAACAACGATGGGTATCTGGATATTATTTTAACAGGTTCTACAACTTCAGGTTGGCCTCTAAACACATACTCTAGAATTTATAAAAACAATAAAAATGGAACATTTACTGAGCAATCTCAAATAGATATTTTCCCAATAAATAATGGTTCAGCAGTTTGGGGTGATTTTGATAATGATGGCGATTTGGATATCCTTTTAGCTGGAAGTGGTGTGGCAAAAGTTTACAGAAATAATGGCGATAATTCATTTACCGATTTAATTTCGTTGATTGGAGTAACTTACGGAGCCGCTACTTGGGGCGATTATGATAATGACGGGCATTTAGATATTGTTTATTCTGGAATTGGTAGTGAGGGTAATAGAACTACAAAATTGTATAGGAACAATGGTGATAATACATTTTCGTTACAAACCAATACAGGATTACCCAATTTCTTAGGACCTGTTGCATGGGGTGATTATAATAACGATGGGCTACTTGATTTATTCCTTGGCAATTATGATGGCAGCAAGGTTTATAAAAATATGGGTAATAATTCATTTACCGAACAAGCATCATTGGCTGCTGCTCAAGAAGATGGCTCTGCATCATGGATTGACTATGATAATGATGGTTTCCTTGATATTTTCGTAGCAGGTTATTCAAGTGGTTATGGTACTGTTAACGTAAAACTATATAGAAATACCGATGGCAATACATTTAGTGAGGTTACTCCTCAGTGCTGGCCTACCATTATTGGTCAAACTTTTTGGGCTGATTTCGATAATGATAATAGAATAGATTTTCTATTAGGTGGATATGGAAATTCATTCACTGGTTTGTACCACAACAACATAAAAAAATTCAATACAGCACCACCAACACCAAGTAATTTGAGTGTTTCCAAGCAGATTCGAACAGGTACATTTAAGTGGGAATATCCAAAGCTAGCAAAACAAGCAAAGTTCAATTTAAGGGTTGGAACAACTTCTGGATCTTCAAATATATTAACAGCACAGTCGTTAGTTAGTGGCACTCGATTATTATTCAATAACTCAACACTTATCAGGGATACCTCATTTACCCTTAATCCTTTAAAAGTAGGGAACTATTTCTGGTCTGTTCAGGCAGTTGATGTAAATGGAAAAGCAAGCTCTTTTGCTCCAGAGCAAACCTTTTCAGTTGATACTATTCAATCATCCAATTTGGTAGCCTCCAATGTGAATAGTACAACAATCAAACTAAAGTGGAAACGTGGAAATGGCGACGGGTGTATTGTTTTCTGTAAGGCAAATAAATCAGCAGCATCTTACCCTGTAAATGGAGTAATATACAAACACAGCTCCCGTTTTGGTGAGGGTAGCCGAATTGCAGGTACCGATTGGTTTTGTGTTTACAACGGGCAAGCCGATTCTGTTACAGTTTCGGGCTTAAACACAGGTTTAACGTATACCGTTCATGTAATGGAGTACTCTACCCTTAGCAATAGCGATAAGTATTTCCGAAAGGCAGTAGATAATAATATTGGGTACTTTAGCCCATCACTTTATACAGATATTCAAACCCTAGCCTCTGTAGGTATTGTATATGGATCTGTGGAATGGGGTGATTATGATAAAGATGGATACCTTGATATCCTAGCAACTGGCGTCCTTGTTAGTAATCAGTTTTATGCTAGGGTTTACCACAATAATGGTGATAATACATTTACCCCCCTTGCCTCTTTTAATCTCTTACTTCCCGATAATGCAATTACCCGCTATAATGATAGATTCTTAGGAAAATGGGCTGATTTTGATAACGATGGCTACTTAGATATAATGCTGGTTGATGCTCATAATTACGGTAATGCCAAAATATTACGTAACAATACCGATATAAGCGGAACAACATTTACTCAGCAATTTGATTTTGGGAATGATTTCAGCACTGGAACTTGCGAGGATTTGGATAACGATGGCTATTTGGATGTTGTTCTTACAGGGGCAAATGATACTAGAATCTATAAGAATAATAAGGATTTTACATTTACCCTTCAAACCACCATCCCTTTTATGACCTATAACTCATCCCTTTCATGTGGCGATTTTAACAACGATGGACTATCTGATATATTACTAACCGGGTATCATAAGTTAGGTGAATATAACTTTGCTGGCGCATCTAAAATATACCAAAACAAAGGGAATTTTGATTTTGCTGAAAAAACAGATGTTACATTGGCGGGAATATGCTATGGTGTTGGTCAGTGGGTAGATTATGACAATGATGGTCTTCTCGATATTTTTCTAACTGGAAGCCAGCGTTTTAGCGATCCCCCATTAACAATGTTATACCACAATGATGGGAATGGGAATTTCACATCTATTCAAAATACTGGTATTGGAAGTTTTATGGATTCTAATGCCGATTGGGGCGATTACAATAACGATGGTTATTTAGATCTTATTGTTGGCGGACAGAATGGTGGCTTGTACACGAAAGTCTATCGGAACAATAAAAATGGCACATTCACTGAAGATACAGATTTTTTCATTACAGGTTGTTACTACGGTTCTGCAAAATGGTGTGATTACGATAACGATGGGGATCTTGACATTCTGTTTGCAGGAAATAATAATTTAAAAATATACCAAAATACTACTACTTCAATTGCAGGGAAATATGCTATAAACAAAAAGCCCAATGCGCCTATCAATTTAGAAAATGTTGTAACACCAAATAAGGTTACACTTAGCTGGTCATCAGCACTAAATGATGAAACCCCATCAATATCTATGAGCTATAATTTACGCTATAGAATTGTTGGAGCAACAAATTGGAGCTATGCGCCAAATACAAATGGCACTGTTAGGCTTTTTAGCTCATTAGGAAATGTTCAAATGAACAAACGGATCGATTTGGCTTATCTTCCTGTTGGTCAGTATGAATGGAATGTTCAGACCATCGACCAAGGATATTTGGGTAGCGATTGGTCTGCAAATGGGAATTTTGAGGTTAGGGACCTTCAAACCTTCTTCTCGGCAGAAATTGTTTGTCAGGGACTATCAACAAAATTTACCGATCAATCGGTTTCAACCGATGGAATCGCTTCGTGGAAATGGGATTTCAAGGATGGTTCAATTTCAACAGTACAAAACCCTACTCATACCTTCGCCGTAGGCGGAATTTACAATGTTAAACTTGTAATTACTAGTACTGGAGGTGCAAAGGATTCGCTCGAAAAAAGCGTTACAGTAAAACCTAAACCAATTACAGGATTTACAGCAACTACTGCTTGCCAAGGTATCTCAACTACAATTACAAATACAACCGATGTAAATGGTTTAACCATTAATTCATGGAGTTGGGACTTTGGCGATGGTCAATCATCAACCATTCAGCAGCCCACACCACACGGATATCTTAATACTGGCGATTATTTGGTTAAACTTAAGGCTATCTCAAGCAATGGCTGTACCGATTCAATATCTAAGAATGTAACGGTGGCAGGCTATCCAATAGCAGCAATTACAGCAAATGCACCATTATCATTCTGCAAAGGAGATAGCGTAACCCTATCTGTTCCATATAATAATAAATTTATTTACACTTGGAAGGTTGATGGAACTAATCTTACAAACTCTGATTCAAGTAAATACATCGCCAAACTAACAGGTAATTACGTTGTGGAAGTTGTTAACTCAATTGGAAATTGTACAACGTTATCATCTCAAGTAAATATCATAGCACAGAATGCACCTGTAGCTCCATTAATCACTGCTAATGGAGCATTGCAATTTTGTCAGGATGAATCTGTTACCCTTAGCGCAACAAAAGTTGATGGTTACAACTATCAATGGAATTTGAATGGTGGTGCGGTTGGAGAGAATTCGAACCAGTATATCGCAAAGGATAAAGGGAAATACTCCTTAACTGTAGCTAATTCGAATGGCTGCTCTGTGAACTCAATCAATTCCTTAGATGTAGATGTACTCCCTAAACCAACCCTTCCTATTTTGAACCTAAGTGGGCCAACTAGTTTCTGCTCAGGGGGAAATGTTACACTTAGCGCAACATCGAATTCGGAGTACACCTATAGCTGGAAGAACGAACTCGGTGTAATTAGCGGAGCAAATACAAGTTCGCTGATAGCATCAACATCAGGAAAATATCAACTCGAGATATCCAATACTCAAGGATGCTCGGTGATAACCCCTGTGGTAAATGTTACAGCTAATACATTACCCGCCAAACCTATTATTGCCGAGGCAACTAACACCACGCTGTACTGTTTAGGAACAGAGGTTGAGCTTAAGGTTACAAACTCCTCATCAACACTAAACTATCAATGGAAACGATCGGGCGTAGTTGTTGATGGAGCAACCCAATCAAACTATAAAGGTCGTCTAGCAGCAGGCGATTACCGAGTTGAAGCAAGTCAGGGTAACTGCGCCACAGAATCCGATATTATCACCCTAACCACCAAGCCTGCACCTACTAAGCCTAATTTATATGCATGGGGCCCCAACGTTTGGATTCTTGCGTGTGATAATAATTCGGCTAAAGATTACCGCTGGTATTATAACGATCAGCTCATTGTGGGTGCAAAGACAAATCAATACGTTGCCCGACAAAACTTTGGTAATTACTACGTAGAGATCAGCGATGGGGGAGAGTGCTACGCCATGAGCGATATAATAAATATCCCAACTGGCAATGTTATTAATGGAATTGATGATCTTATTGATGGTGTTATAACCTTATTTCCAAACCCAACAGATGGGCTAATTACAGTACTATTGGGCAATACGCTCTCTGGCGATTTGAATGTTGAATTTGTGGACGATTTAGGTAAAGTTATTATCCAAAATCAATATCATAATTCAAATGGATTTTCTATTGATCTTACTGGAGCACCTAAAGGAATATACTTCTGTAAGTTACATTATAAGAACAGTTTAGTTGTAAAGAAAATTATTAAACAGTAGGCCTTTATTCAGATGATTATGAGATACGTGCAATTGTTGAAAAGAAGAGTAATTCTCACAATATGTTTAGTGCTAATTGGAGGATATGCAATTTCGGCCGATTTTACCGATAAGCAAAAGGCTATTATTTATAACGAAGCAATTAAAGCCCTTAAAAACTATCAGCTATACACCAACCAATTAGCTGATCAAGTTGTGGACTTGGTTGAACTTAACAAGACAAGCCAAAAACTGATTGATCTATTCGTTAGCCGCAAGGCTATTGTTTACAACGATCTCGATCCTGCCCACAAATTAAGTGATGTTTATGAGTTGGAAACCTATGTTGCAAACCTACTGCTTTGGTATCCCGATGGGATGAAGATCTCCTTGGATTTTGATAATCTCAAAGCTGGAAATATCATTTCGCATGGGAACGATATCTATACTGTTGATATTATGACTTCAAAGCGAATTGATGGCAACTACCTAAATCAACAAAGAAATAACCTTACAGAGGAATTGCTTTACCGTATTGCATTCTTTCAGAAGAGTAACTCGTTCGAAAACTATAGGATTGCCGGCATTAGGAGCAATAAAACAAAAACGCTTGCCGACGATTCAAGACTACTAGCAGAGGTTAAAAGCATAACTTTTTCCGAAAAGGATATGCAGATGATTAAGGAGCAGACAAAATTCTTACTGAATGACTACATCAATTTCCTAAATCTACTAACCGATCCAAAGGAGAGCCGTGAGGACAAAACCTATTACAGCATCTCATTTATGGGGCTATTCAAGGATTCAACCCAAAATGTAGCAAACGATATTGAACCAGATCCACAAAAAAGGTGGGTGCCATTAAGCGATTATAAGAAAAACATCGTGTCATCGTACCCAGAGGGTATTCGTAATCTTGGTCTGAATATCGATTCGGCTCAGTATGGGAAAGTAATACCCGAAGGGAACGAGAAGTATTACATTAACGGGTATATCGATAAGTTTTTCTCGGGGAAATACATGGCAAAAACGGTGTTCCGCGATAACGCAAAGTACGACTTTAAGGTATCGTTTGAGCGTGATGAAAATACCTTTAAAAATTTCAAGCTTACAAGTATCGATAAATTTGGGGTTAACCTCTATAGCCAAACTGCAACTAATGCAACGCAGGAATTACCTAGCAAACCTATTTCAACGCTTAAAAGAAGCGGTTTATATGTAGGTTTTTCTGTGGGCGGTGGGATAGCAACTCTTAAAGATCCTAATTTAACCGATAATAAAATACTTTCGTGGTCGGTTAAGGGAAAAAGCACAATCAACCTTCATGCAATAGCCACTTGGTATTTTCACGAGAGATTGGGGGTTTCAATGGGTCTTGGCTACACTAAATTCAGTGCTAACGCTAATCTTAGCGGAGATTTTAGGAACACAGCATACTCCACAGATTTGAATAATGAATCCTACCTAAAAAATGTTTCTGCAAAGTACGATTCCCTCCTAACCGTTAACTGCATATCTATCCCCATAACATTGATATTCCATAGCAATAGCAATCCCGAAAAATGGGGTATTTATGCCGAAACGGGTTTGGTTGCTTCGTTCAACCTTAAATCCAATTTCCACACAACAGGTAATTTTGCAACATCAGGCTACTACGAGCAACATGCCATTCAGATTATCACTGCACCTGAATTTGGCTTTGTTAGCCGCACCAATATCGATAGTAAAGGGAAAAGCGATGTTGCGGGTTTTAATTTATCATTTAAAACTTCTGTAGGCTTTACCTATCCTATTAACTATTTTACAACGGTTTATGTTGGTCCAGAAATTATTTGGGGTTTGAATAACCTCTCAAAGGCAAGCGATTATACCGATGCCTTTGGGAATGCCACCTCGGCAAAAAAGGTTGTAAGTTCAAAATATGGTATTAAGTTTGGATTATCATACAAATTCTAGTAAAACAAATATAAAGCAATGAATATGAGATACGTATTGATTATTGTTTTTTGTGGAATACTTACCAATTCCTACTCTCAGGAACCCACAAAAACTGCTGCAAGTAGCAAGGAGGCAAAGATTGTTGATGAAATTAACCTTTCCGATGCCGATATCGAGGTTTTCAAAGAGCAAACAAAGCAGAAGGTTGATGAGTTTCAGCAGCATATTGTTACAATTGGTAGCAAGGATCAACCAGCAGAAAAACGAAACATGGCCGAAAGGGAGGCGCTAAAGCTCTTCTTCAAAGGAGCAGAGATGCAAACATCCGTAATTATGCCCGATGGCACAGTAACCATCCAATCGCGCCCAATGGAAAAATATCTTGCCCGGCTAAAATCGCTGCCATTTACATCAGTTGTTATCAAATTCTACGATTTGGTCTATATATCAAGCTTTACTAAGGGTCCCGATGGTCGTTACTACTCATCGGCAACGGTTATCCAAGAATTCACTGGTTTCACTGGCGATAATCTTGTTTACAAGGATGTAACCAAAAAGGAGATTGAAATTGTAATAGATCTAGTTGAAGATAAATTCTTTAACGAGAAAAAATGGAAGGTATTCCTTGGTAACATCAAAGCAACAGAAACCAAGAAGTCATTGTAATGAGTAGAATAAGGCTAATTGCGCTATTTACATTACTCATTGGGAGTAATATTATCTCCTTTGGGCAGCAAATGCAGGGTTCATCCCTCAGCACCCCAAAGGAGTATTACCTTCAGGTAAAGCAGTTTGGTGAGTTTATCGATAGGTTCAACTACAAATCCGATTGGAAAGGAAACCTAATTGGCGATGAGTTCAAAAAGAAGATATCCCGAACCAGCTACCTTGCATACCTTCTAAATGCCGAAGATCCAAGGCTTAGCAATCCTACCGATTCTTCATACAGGAAAATTTGCAGCGAATTCATTGCATACATTACAGATTCTACAATTCCCAAAACAATCAACCTTTACAGCGGGCAGGTTAAAGCGTTGGCTAAGGTTAACATTACCTACAACGGGAAAGATAATCAGGTTAATATGGAGCTGATCCCCGAGGTACTATCAGACAAATCAGCCAAATGGGTAATATCTAATATTGATACAGATATATTCAGATTTAGCCCCGATAGCCTACAGAAGTACTTTATTGCACCCAACAGCCACGAAACCAATTTCATTAACATCCGAAAGCTGAATAGCACAAACAATCCATATTACTTTACATCGCCATCGTTGACCAAAACCATCCTTTTTTTGAAAGAGGTAGAGCAAAAACGGATAACCATTCAAAACACCCAAAGCGTTACCTACTATATCAACTTTCCGGGATGGCAAATCACCGTTGAAGAATTCAACAGAACATCAAACAACTCAGGATGGTTAATTAGTGATATTAGGAAGATTTAAACCCATGTTTAGTTGCTGGTTACTAGTTGCTAGTAACAAGTAACCAGCAACTAGCAACCAGCAACCAGTTATTACCTATACCCCACCGAAGCATAACCAACCCAATGCCTCAAAGTCGCTTTTGCCGTTTTCCCCATTCGCAAATCCTCAACGGGAATCGGTTTATGATCGATGCTGGTGGAATAACCAACAAATTGCCCCTGTAATGGCTCAGAACCCAGCTGCTCCTGCAAATCTAACGCAGTAATAAGCCCAAAGGGGATACTATACCTACCGCACCATGTCCATTTATACTCCTTATAATCATTCTTCTGAACCGTATAATCCACAAACCAACCAACCTTTTCCTTACTTGGAACACCCTTCAAACAGCTATCGATAATTGCATGCTCGTGATTAACAGCCTTTTTATACCCAGCACTATCCACACCGTAAGGAGCCATGTTCTTGCCGCCCCAATCATCATCGCCATAATGAACAGCATCTGTAGTAATGAGTAGAGCAATATCATCACCCCATCGCATTTTGCGATTTTTTATCACCTCAGCTATCGATTTAGAAAGGGGCTGCGCAATAGCCTCCATCCTTTCCATTGACATGGAAGGAACTAGGATTGATACTATCTCAACATCCCTGTTAAAGTACTGTAGGAAAGGCAGCATACTCTCAACCGAATGCTCAACCTTTTGCAAACTATCGTTTACCTGATAGCAACCACTTGGTAACCCTTTAATTATCTCCTCCCTTATCGATGACACTTTAATATTCTTGTATGGTCCATGCCATTGCGTGTAGGAATCGAACACAATCTGATCCGATACATTCATCACCCTAGCCTTATGCGCCACACCAAAAATAATTACCGTTTTGGCCTTTATATTCCCAAGCAGGGCAGGGTATTGCCATCCAACGTAGGTATGATCATCGTGAGGGCAAATAGCAACCCTCCATGGGTTATCCTGATTAACCTTTGCATTTGCCAATTCGGCTGTCTGTAACCGATTAATCCTACTCATCACCGAATCAACCTGCCAGCCAAGATGCGCAAAACCAACAGTATCCTTCATTTGTCTTACCTTCTCCTTATTTTTAGCTGATTCTGTAGAATTGCACCCAAGTAGCACAACCGAAATAGTTACAATAAAACTCAAAATCCTTGTCATACCTTAAAAATTTAATAGTTGAAAGCATTGAGATATGCTCAAATATAGGAATTATGTTGTTAAGATGTTAAGCAGAGGCTTCATTTGATGAATTATAAAGGCTATATTTATATTAAGGGATGGTTTTATTGTATAATCAATACAAAATGTATGTCTTTCATATTGTAACATATAAATAGTTAATATAAAAAGGTAAATTTACCTCGAAAAAATGCTTTTATTAAAATAATAATATACCTTTACGGTAAATTTACCTCAATATGATAAATTCAATATTAAGTAAGAGTATGCATTTGCCTGAAACGGCATCTTTAAAAAATTCGTTTTTTGAAAAATTGAAATTGTCTGGCTTAAGCAAAACTCAGTTTGAGAATCTAGCAAACATTCAACGACGCAGCCTTGATGGAATATTGGACAAAACATCAAAACAAACTGATATTATAAACCTACTCAAAATTGGTGAATTTCTTGAGTTATCATTTGAAGATCTATTAATTTACCATTTCAAGGACAGACCTGTTGAAGAAATTAAAGAACTTCAAACTTCGATGGATGTTACTTTTATTAATAAATCGTTTGATCTAAAAACTCTGTCTTCTTTGGGTTTTATCGATAAGGAATCTACAGTAGATGAATTGAAACGAAGAATATGCAATTTCTTTCAAATAGAATCCATTTACCAATATGATAGTGAGTTAAATGAAGTTCTTTACAGCAGAACAAAAAGAAAGTTCAGTGATAAAATGAAAGATTTTTGGATAAAATCATCATATAAATACTTTGAACTTATAAACAATCCAAATGAATACTCTAGAGACGACTTAAAAGAGTTAATTCCTAAAATTAAACCATACACTCAAAATGTTGAAAGTGGATTACTTACAGTTTTTAGAGCCCTATATAATGTGGGTGTTACAGTTGTT
The DNA here is from genome assembly GCA_013376985.1 of Bacteroidales bacterium. Lineage (GTDB taxonomy): Bacteria > Bacteroidota > Bacteroidia > Bacteroidales > Tenuifilaceae > UBA8529. The sequence continues at coordinate 8,522 of JACABB010000008.1, read as the reverse complement.
TTCCAATTAATGCTACCTAAAACTCAGATTCGTGGTGCTACATTTTTGATTAAAAATAAGCCATACATAGTGGTTACTGATCTTAATAAAAGCTACCCAACTATTTGGTTCTCCCTACTTCATGAATTACATCATGTTCTATTTGATCTAGAGCAACTTTCACAAAGCACTTATCATTTAACAGGAGAACCCGATCTTTTTTTAATGCAGGAAGATAAGGCTAATCAATTTGCGTCAGATTATCTAATTTCCGATGAAAAAATGCGCTATATTGAACCTCTTATCCATAATCATTTGATGGTTACAAAATTCTCAAAAGAACTACAAATACATCCATCTATAATATACTCTCAATTCCAATATAGACAAGCTGAACTTGGAAATAATTATTGGGCAGCTTTTAAAGAATATTTTCCTTCTGTTGAATTATCTAAAAGATACTTGAATATTTCAAATTGGGATGTAGAGTCCTTAGAAGTTGCTGCTTTAAAAGTAAAAGAACTATTAACTGTTTAATATGAATCAAAAGGAAAGCATTAAAATAAACGAACTCTCAATTGAGGAATTAGAGAGATTGGAAATTCTTCAAAAGGCTGAAGAAGTAAAAGGTGAACAATTATCGCTTAATTGGAAATCTGAATTAGTAGTAGAGAACGAAGCTGAAAAACTAATCTCACAAAAAATTGATGATCCAGTAGTAAAGTTTCAACTCTACTATAAAGGTCTGCATAAAATGCTTAAAGATTTTCTACCAAAAGGAAAAAAAAATGAAGAAGCTAGGCGAATAATTTACGATGAAAAGAATGTCTTAATTAATCGTGGAGCTAAAAAGGATGACAAAGGAATTAGAGGAAGTGACGGTAGAATGGCGTATATTGAAGATTTGGAACTTGCAATTAAAATTGTTGCAAATTGGATAACAACTAAAGGAAGTTACTATGACCTGTATCGTGCATTTTGGGATAAAAATGAAGAACTTAAATATGGTCATCAAGATTAATAATCACCCCGTTCAGCTAATGCTGTAAGTAAAAAGCAAAAATGATTGGGTTCAGCGCAGGTTAACGAAGCGTACCTGCGTTGTTCTATTGCAGCAGGCTGCGCCTGAGAGCAAAATCAGCAAGACTACTAACCATTGTAAAAGCAATCAATAATTTGAAAATTCGCAATAGAAACCACAAAAATGTCAACCGGGAAAAACCTCTGACTTATAACCATTGAAACTCCCAGAAAAGTCAAACAGCAAGCGCATAAATTCAGTAAAAAAAGTTGTCGCAGGGGTTCAGCAAACTGCCGAGCTCTTATACTTATAAGCCGTAGCTCTGCAGGGAATAAGTATTACTCTATGGAGGAGTGTTGCAGTATTACGGGGAATAAGTATTACTCTATGGAGGAGTGTTGCAGAGCTACGGGATATAATCTTTACTCTATGGAGGAGTGTTGCAGATCTACGGGGGTAAATCTATACTATTATGCTGGTTTGCCGTAGCTGTGCGGCACATATATTTAGCCAAAAGCATATCCCGCTCGGCGTAAATAGTTTTCACAAAACTTATCCCAATGCTTTTTATCAGGATCACGCTCGGTTAGCACAGCGTAATCCCATTGCATTTAGCTAGCTATTTCTATTATTAACACAATTATTTATATTTGCGGAATCAAATTCTTAAAATTATTTCTAAAACAACCAGTATGAAAATCTTTGCTAAAAGTAAATATCACCTTATTTTCTCCGTTCTGCCAATTGTAATAATCTTTGGTGGCCTTAAATTTGGAGCACACTTGCTTGGTTGGGAAGTTATTCCCAAGGAAATGACATCTTTTTTCCCAAGCATTTTAACAGGAATCATCTTTTTACTTGGCTTTCTATTAGCAGGTGTAGTTACTGACTATAAGGAAAGCGAGAAAATACCAAATGAGTTAGCCGCTTCTCTATACACCCTTTGGCATGAAGTTGAATATGTAAAACAAGTTTCAAATTCCAAGTACGCTGAAAATTTGAAATCTAAGATTAAAAACTTTATCCCAATCCTAAAGAAAGATTTTTTTATATTACGAAATGATAACCTCGAAAAGCTGCTAGATTCGTTTTCATCTGATATTGTAGACATGGGTAAAGAGGGCGTTCCCCCCAATTTTATTGTCAGAATGAAAACTGAAGTTACTACGCTAAGAAAAACAATCAACCGAATATCAGTCATTAAAAATACCGATTTCGTACCCTCTGTTTTTGTTTCTATAAAAACAATTGCCATATTATTTCTAGCTGTTTATTGTTTGCTTAATGTTGAACCATGGTGGGTAGGACTTATACTTGTAAGCATTTTCACCTTTATAATCTTCTCTATACTATTCTTGATTAAAGATATGGACGACCCGTTTGAATACGATGAAAGCGACGTTGTAAAATCAGACGAAGTTAGCCTTGAAGTCCTTGATAATTTACAAAAGGAATTCAACGACAAATAGCTTAAAAGGAAAGTCCTTTAAATAAAAAATTGCCCGTTCAGCTTAAGCCATACACCTAAATCGGATACATCCTATCAGGCTTAGAAACAAATCCTGCTTGTACAGGAGGCGTAAAACCTCAATGCCTAATTACGAATCACTGGCATTCAAGCAGGTAACCTACTTGCTTAACTCATCGATTTTTGCTAGCTTTACTTATCGAGAGATAAGAAGGAGAATGCAAAAGCAAGCGCACAAACGTTATGAGCCAAAATAAAGCGCACGCAGAAACCGAAAAGCGAGAAAAAGCAGGTAAAAATTAGAATATAGCTAAATGATAAGAATTATTCTAAACTTTATTATTGGAATTATCCTAATAATTGGTGGATTATCTGGAAGACTTGTATATCGTGGAACTCACAATAGCTTTCTTGTTGTAGCAATTGGAATTATACTTATTATTTATGGAATTGTACTAATTGTGCGGAAAAAAGAAGATGAATTTGAAAAAGAATTAACCGCTGAAAACATAAATAAAGGAGTCGAAATCAAAACAAACGCAACCCCAAAAACTACTGATACAACCACATTATCAACCACACTCGATGATGCGACAAAAGAAACAATCAAAGGAATGTACATGGAAGAAGCATTTGGATTCGTAAGCGAAAAATATAACATATCAATAAAAGAAGCCAAAAAAATTGTCAAAGAAATAAAAACAAACAACCAATAGTACACCCCCCCGCTAGCGCAAATTTGCAATCAGGAAAAGCAAACGCCATCCGTAGATAAAAAAATGCCCTCTGTTGATGCCACAATGTCAGAAACGATCCTTACAATGCCCACCAATAATCGCAAAATGTGATATATTTATCGCAATATGCGATATATTTGCCTTACAACGCCATCTGAGCCTGAAACAATGTCATAAAACTCCTCTAAAATGCCATCAAAGGGTATAACAATGCCCACCAATAATCGCAAAATGTGATATATTTATCGCATTTTGCGATATTTTTCCATCACAACGCCATCCAAACATGGTACAACGCCATCTAACCATTCCGAAACATCATCTGAGGATAATACATCACCATATAATGATCGTACAAAGCGACTCCCCTCATTTTTTAAGGAGAAGCAGATGAGGTAAATACCATCCCGATGATAAAACAATAAACTTACCCTCTAATGCGAAATGAGGTCGCCCCTAAAGATTAATTATTAACCGCAGAGATCACAAAGGAGAAAACGCAAAGAACGCAGATATTTACTAAACAACACATTACCACTTTGCGAACTTAGCGAAACCTTATAATACTTTGCGGTTAATTGATTTTTTTGACAGCCTCTATGGGGAAGAAATAGCAGCAACAGGAAACTAAACACCATCCAAAACCCCTAAAATAACATAAAATACCAAACCATCAATAGCAACATCCATCATCTCACTTTTCACAATCACCTATCAACCAACACCTGTCAACAATAAAAAGTCAATCATCACTTACCAAAAGTCGCCTGTCAAAACCTCTAGGAAAATATTCCAAATACATCCAAATTTTTGTTCGCACAAATCTTTGCATAATTAAACACTATGGCTAATTTCATCCTATAAAAAACATAGAATCATAAAACATAAATATTTATATCAATGAACAAAATCCAGCTAAGTTACACCAACATGTCGAGAACCACAACGAATACACTCGACAACAACATCACCATCGTAGCAACCATCCCCGGGCTAAGCGATGCATTACTAAGGCTTAAACGCCTACAAAACGATGTACAAACCCACTCCCAGAGCCAAGCAACAAACACCTCTGGCGTTACCGCCGAAAAAAATATTGTGCGGGATAAGCTAATCCTCATCATTCTAAAAATTTGCGCCGCAATGATTGCCATCGCCACCAACAAAAACGACATCCGGCTCAAATCCAAATTCAGCTTCAAAAAGAGCGACTTCCCCAGAATGCGCGATCAGGACCTATACACCAACGCCATCAACATATATAACAACGCACTCCCACAAGCCGATAAAATTGCCCCATTCGCCACCCCCGATGACATAGCACAGATAAAAACCCTTGCCGACGAATTCTTTACCCTGCTACCCCTCAACCGCACCCTCACCAGCCAAGGAGCAACATCAACCGCCAACCTGCAGGACACTATCGATAGCATAATGGAACTCCTCACCCACACCATCGATCCCCTAATGAAACCCATGGAATTCCTCCACCCCACCTTCTATAGCGACTACAAAAATGCCCGCAAGCTCATAGACCATGGCTCACGCAGCAGCAAGAATGGTGAGGAGACGGCAGAGACTACAGCTTAGGACGATAGGGTGAATAGACCCAATCCATCTTAGCGTGCGTTCTATGATGGGTGCTGGCGCAGGAAGAGATGAATATATAAATGCGTTATGGGCAAATATGATTCGTGCGCTTCGTTGATAGTTTCACTAAAATAGATGTTGATTTTACAATTAATTTAAAATCCTATTAAAATGAAAAAGTTGATTATTATGTTTACAGGGATTTTTCTAATATCCCATGGGGCAATTTCTCAGCAAATAAAACCATCGGGAGTTTTTTCTGGCGGTGGGCTAATAAGTAATGCTAATACTATTTTGACATATACGATTGGAGAACCTGTTAGTGGAAATATTTCAAACAACTCTGTTATTGCTTCACAAGGATTCCAACAAAAGTGGACAACAGAAGTAGCTTCAGTACTAACGATTTCTTTTAATTCGTATAATGCTAATAACAAAGCTGGCAATACTTCGGTAAATGTATCGTCCAACATTGCTTGGACTGCAACAAGTGATAAACCTTGGTTAACATTATCTAATACAAGTGGTACAGGAAACCAAGCCGTTACTTTTAACTGGACAGAAAATACTACTACTAATAAAAGAACAGGTAAAGTTACATTTGCAGGCACTGGTGTAACTTCACAAATATTTACAATTGTTCAGGATAGTACGGTTGAGACTTTTATCGAAAATGATTTTACCGATAAGTTGATTGTTAAGGCATATCCAAATCCAACAAAGGATATCATGAATGTTTCTTGGGGTTCAGATAATGGAGAAACTAAAATTATTGAAATATTTGATAGTACAGGTAAATTGCTTAGCAAAATAACTACCAATAACAAAAATGCACTTTTTGATTTGTCAGGCTTCGTTAATGGTTATTATTTGATTAAGATTTCTTCGTTGTCTGGTAGCACAATTTCATCTATTAAAATTCAAAAGACAAATTAATAAACTTTATAAACATAAGAACAATGAAAAAGATTTATGCCCTTTTGCTTATAGCATTCATAGTCGTTTCAACGATTAACACCTATGCTCAAACTTTTAAATATCAGGCTATCATTAGAGATAATAATGGAAGCATATTAACCAATAAAAATGTGGGATTGCGAGTTTCAATTTTGCAGGGAACAACGCCAACAGTAGTTTATAAAGAGGAATACAATAAAACATCTGATCAGTTTGGTATTATCAATCTCGAAATTGGAACAGGTTCGGTATTGAGCGGCAATTTTCTAACAATTGATTGGAGCAAAACCAATAATCAATTGCAACTCGATATTGACCTAAATGGTGGCACAACATACACACTACTCGGAACGTCTCCAATTCTTTCGGTTCCTGTTGCAAACTATGCTACAAAAGCTGGAGGAGCGACATTTCCCGCAGGTCTAATAATGCCTTTTGGCGGTGCAGTTGATAAAATTCCCTCTGGTTGGTTGCTATGTGATGGTTCAGAAATTAGCAGAACCCAATATGTGGATTTATTTAATACGATTAGTGTTAATTGGGGTGCAGGAAATTTAACGACTACATTTAATTTGCCTGATTTACGAGGTCAATTCCTTCGTGGTATGGACGGTACAGCAAATGTTGACCCTGATAAAACAGGCAGAACAGCGAAATATAGTGGTGGTAGTATTGGAAATAATGTTGGAAGTTTTCAATCTAATGAAATTATAAGCCACAGTCACACTGTATCCGGCACATTCTGGTCTCGTTCTGGAAATGGACAATATGACTGGACTGCCAGTAGTAGTTCGATAAATAAATATGATACACCAGTAAATATCAATAATTTTGGAGGCTCCGAAACTAGACCAAATAATGTTTATGTAAATTACATTATAAAATATTAAACATCCCCCCGCTCGGCGTAGATTGCTTTCAGCGAACTCGCAAAGAACGCTCGGTTAGCGAAGCGTATCTACGTCGTAATTAAATAGCGGTCTCTGACCGCACTAATTCAAAATAACATTAAACTCCGTTAAAAGCGGGAACCTTAAAGAATAAATTAGACTTAGACACAGCCTAAACCTAACGAAGACACCACTGAATTCAAAGTAAAACAAATGAATTAATAACTTCTAAATATTAAATACAATGATCATGAAAAACAAACAACTTAGCTTAACCAGAAACTGCAACTTTTCCTTCTTTAGGAATCTGTCACTTGGAACCTTAATCCTTTTCGTTTCAATTTTCATTCAATCCTGCGGTCCAAAAACCAAAGAAGTTCCCTTAACATATTTAATAAAAGATAATAAACTCTTTTACGACAGAGAAAGTGGAGCAACATTACTTGGGGTAAATCCTAAACTTAAAGTATACACTACAATTACAAATACAAGTGATTATGGAGGAGTATTTAAGTTTTATGCAAAACTTTCATCACAGGGAAATACAGTCGAGTTTAGTGAAGAACAATTTATTGCATCTGGACAAGCTGTAACTTTTTCGCAAGTTAAAGATATTAATCCTTATAGTTTTCAGACAAATGTACAGGTGGATGATTGGGGTATAATTGCTCCAACAAAGACTATAGATGTTAAATAAAAATAGCCCTCAGCTAAGCGTAAATTATATCCATCCCAATAAACAAAATATGAATGTTCTACCAAAACAATAAGCACAATAAACTACTCATAAATAAACTAAACATATTACATGAAAAAAACAAAAATCATAGTAGTAGCCCTAAGTATCCTACTACTAGCTTCAGCCCTTTACAATGTAATACAGGTAGTATATATTAAACATGCGGCCAACTTTTGGCATTTCGATTTTAAAAATGCCAACACCCGCCCAACTTACGATACCTACCATCATATTAAGGAAGCCCAAACCTACGCAACGGGCAAGGGGATTAAAGTAGGAATACTCGATCACTACTTCGGCTACCAGAACAACAAAGAGCTGTACAAGGATGGCGTAGACTTTCTTAACGAAAGGGATAGGATGGACAACGTCGGAGAGCATGGTCTATGGCTGTCCACCACGCTACGAGAACTTGCCCCAGATGTTGAAATCTACGCAATGAATGTTACAAATAACAATCGAACCAAAGAAAAAAACGCTTTAGTAAAAGCCGTGGACTGGGCGATAGATAAAAAGCTAAACATACTAACATACTCATCAGAAATATTCAGAAATGAAGATAGGGCTGAAATAGACAAAGCCGTTCAGAAAGCTGTTGCCAACAATATTTTAATCATCTTTCTCCATTATGGCTCCAACGATAACCTTCTCCCGTACAGCCTTCTCCCATATACCGTCCAAGAAATCTATGGCAGACCATTCGATGTTAGCGTATTCCATTTTGATTACAACACATTTTTAGCTGAAGACTACAAAAACTATTTAAAAGAAGGAAGGATAATCAAAGATTATGGAGGTATGCCATACTTCTCTTACTCATCAATGCCAATAGTTTTAGCCAGCATAGCCTCCATGATGCTCGAAAAAGACAAAAACCTATCACCATCCGAAATAAAGAAAATACTTATCTCCACCAGCAGGGAAATGGAGTATAAAAACTATAAAATTAGAAATGTAGTAGATGCCGTTGCTGCTATAAAATACGTAATGAACGAAAAACCATCCCCCCCGCTGGGCGTAGATTGCTTTCAGCGAACTAACAAATAACGTTCGGTTAACGCGAAGCGTATCTACGTCGTAATTAACCAGCGGTCTCGTATGTTTGCATTTATTATGGACCAGTTAGCTATTAATGTTGTAT
>JACABB010000079.1 GCA_013376985.1 Bacteroidales bacterium | reverse complement strand
AAGAAAAGATTGAGATTGCCAAGAACAGTATAAAAGAAGGACTTCCTGTGGAGCTGATTATTAAACTTACGGGTTTAACGAAAAGGGAGATAGAGAAGATAAAAGCAGAATAAAACCCCAAAACATTAAGTTATTTCATTTAATTTTCACGATAATAATTACCAAAAGGTATACAATACATCCCATTATTAGGCTTATAAATATGGTTTTGGAAACATATAAATAATGCTATAAGCTTCAAGCGTATAAACTAATAAAATAATTAAAATGAAAGTTTTTTTAAGTTGGTCTGGAGAAAGAAGCAGACAAGTCGCCGAGTTACTTGATGAATGGTTACAATGTGTAATACAAGCAGTAACTCCATGGATGTCTAGCAAAGACATTGATAGAGGAGCCTTATGGTTTTCTGAAATAACAGATCAATTAGCTAATACTGGCATTGGAGTAATCTGTTTGACAAAAGAGAATAAAATAAAACCTTGGATATTATTTGAAGCAGGTGCATTAGCAAAGGGAATATCATCAAACAGAGTTTGTACTCTTTTAATAGATTTAAAACCTGAAGAAGTAAAAAATCCTCTCGCACAGTTTAACCATTCAAAACCAAATAAAAATGGAATATGGGAATTAGTTCGAACAATTAACTTATCATTAAAAGAAGAATCATTAAAAGAAAATATTCTAGAAAAAGTTTTTAACACCTATTGGGAACAGTTTGATGTGAGATTCAAAGAGATATTAAAAAACACACCAGAGAATGAGGAGGTTGAAACACGTAGTGAAAATGACATATTGTTAGAAGTCTTATCTTCAATTAGGTCAATGGATAGAAGGATGAGACGAATTGAGGATAATGATAATTACAAATCGTTTGACGACAAACGTCGAGCATATTTTACTCGGGATGGTGTAATAACAGATGACGATTTAGAAATCGAAATAACGAAAATGATAAATAATCGAATGCCTAAAGAGATAATAATGGAGATACTTGAAGATAAATATAAACTTAGTAGAAATTTAAGTATTTCAAAACTAAATAAATGCATGACAAATTTAAATAAAGAATAAAGCACATACACACAACAAAAATTATATGTCAATTAGGGTTTGGATGCGGACAACAAAGCTTCCGTTAAGCCGAGGCTATAAGAACCAAAAATGATTGGGTTGGGCGGTCAGCCCCCGTTCAACTGAGGCTATTAATAAGAAACAAAAATGATTCGGTTGGGCGGTCGGCTGTGCCGCCGTCCATTTATTCTTTCAGGCTTTGCCTATATAATAATCAAACAATAAAAACCCTCGCTAGACCGAATATTGTCAAGCAAGAAATTTTCTTTAATTTTGTATCTATGGGAAAGAAAGAAATTGATATTGAAAAGTTAATCAAATATTGGATCGAAACCTCAGATGATGATTTTGAAACAATGATGGCTATGTATGAAACCAAACGATTTAGCTGGTCATTATTTGTTGGACATCTTATGATTGAGAAGCTTTTGAAAGCATACTACGTTAAATCCAAACAAGACTTTCCCCCTTTTATTCACAACCTTCTTAGACTAGCCGAACTAGCCGAATTAGGAGTGAATGAAGAACAAAAAGTGTTTTTTGTAACAGTTACAGCATTCAATATTAATGCAAGATATGACGACTACAAATTGAGTTTTCAGAAGAAGTGCACTTTAGAATACACAACGAAATGGATTAATGAACTTAAAACTCAACGATTATGGATAAAGGAATTAATATTACAATAAACCAATACATTTCATTAATCAAAAAAACACACAAAGGGATTAAAAGAGCTTTCCTTTTTGGTTCGTATGCTAAGAATAATGAGAGGCTAGATAGTGATATTGATATAGCTTTAATTTTTGATAAACTAAATGATAGCGATAAGTTTGATTTACAAGTTCAACTAATGCTACTTGCATCTCAAATCGACTCACGCATTGAACCACATCCAATATCCAAAGAAGATTTTAATTCTAATAGTCCGTTTGTTATTGAGATTAAAAGAACTGGAATAGAGATAAAGTCATAATACAAAACTCTTGCTCGGCCCCCGTTAAACCGAGGCTATAAAAACCAAAAATGCTTGGGTTGGGCGGTCGGCTGTGCCGCCGTCCATTTATACTTCTAGGTTTTGCCTGTATATTATTCAAATAACAAAATACCTGCTTTCGCAAAACCCATTGTACCAATAATATTCAACCACTCCGTGGTTGTTTTTTTCTCATACCTTTCCCCGCATTGCATACGGGGCTATTCACCTTCAATCCCTTTGGAATTAAATATAAAGAGTTCCAATCTCGTAAAGAGAGCCGAATTCTTAATAACGATTGTTTTATCAGCGGGCGGCCTGAAGATATGGCGAGCCTGAGAAAGCCCGTGGGCGGGAGCATCATATCTTCTTGATTTTTGGGTACTTTTTTATCAAGAAAAAAGTACAAAAAGTTCCATCTATTCTTTTAGGCTTTGCCTATATAATATTCAAACAACAAAAACCCTGCTTTCGCAGGGTTCATTATGCTCACAATATTCAACCACGTTGTGGTTGTTTTTTATCTTATACCTTACCCCGCATTGCATACGGGGCTATTCACATTTAATCCCTTCGGGATTGGATATCTG
>JACABB010000078.1 GCA_013376985.1 Bacteroidales bacterium | reverse complement strand
AGCTGGCATTGTGCTCGTACTGATCCATGAACCAGAGCCGCTCCTGGGCGAAGGATAATTTGGCATATTTTTTTTTAAGTAAAAAAATGATTTCTTGTTTATTTTGCTTTAATTTAAATATGATATCATCCGTTAATACTCCCTTTTTTGCTTCTATTAATAACTCTTCATTATTGATTTTAAAATCAATCCCCTTTTCATTACATTTTGAAATAAAATCTAAAATGGTATTCATTTTTCATTGTTTTTTAAATTTTAATTTTTTCAATTTCAACATCATCAGATGTAAGGTTCATTTTAAGAAAACTCGCTTTTTAGGCAATTAAAAACAAAAAAATGTAGCCTTATTGTGGACAATAAGTTTGCATTTATCTAAGTTAGAGCAATTCTTTTTTAACCTATTTTCTGTAAATTGCTAATTCATAAAGGTTTCAATTAATTTTATCTATACCAGTTTAGATAAAAGAAAGTTACTTATTGCTTTACTATTTGATTCAAGAATATCAAAATGATTACAATCCAATTTAATTACATCCACCTTATCAGCAACTAAATCAATGTTATTTGATTTGAGTGACATATAATGTTCATAGATTAATTTAGAATTTTTGATATTCTTGTCGGAATTATCCTGAATAGCTTTAAACAAAGTTACATTTGAGTGCTTTAAATAGTTACTTATTGATGAACCTGATATTTCTTCCTCAGCATCCAAAATGGAAATTATTTTTTCAACATATTCAGAGCCATATTTTTCTACCAACATATTTTTCTCTCGATTTATATAATCCTCATCATTTTCTTGAATACTAATAAAACTTTGTAAAATTTCATCTTTAATAAAAGTATCCAATAAAATAACATTGATATTTTTATAACCCCTCTCTTCAAGGATTCCTGCCATCTCCAAAGCAATCTTACCACCCAAAGACCAACCTAGTAAATTAAAAGGCTCTTTAAGTGTGTATCTTTGTTCATATTCAGACAGATAATAGTTTGCTAGTTTATTCAGAGAACCTATCTTCTTTTTGTTATGAATGTTATAATTATCTATTCCAATACAATTATATTTTGTTTGGAGTATTTCTGCTAAACCCTGATACATCTCAGAGCCAGCACGTCCAGGAGAAATAAAAAGCATATCGGTTAAGTCAGAAGAGTAATTAAAATGGTATGGCTTAACTAAGCCTAAATATTGTTCTTGGGCTGCCAGTATTTTATCGATGGATTTAAGCCTAAATACATCGGCAACCCTAATTTCATAACCTAATGCCTTGCTCATCCTATGCGATACTTGTACAGACAAAACTGAGTTACCCCCTAAACTGAAGAATTCATCTGTAATACCTACCTTATCCAAACCCAGCAATTCTTGCCAGATTATACACATTTTCATTTCCAATTCAGTGGTTGGTGCAACATACTTCCCTAACGAAATAAATTCTGGCTCTGGCAATGCACGTATATCTAACTTGCCATTGATTGTTAATGGAAATGATTCCATTGCCACCAAAGCACTTGGTATCATATATTCTGGTAGTACTTGGGCTAATTTGTTCAAAATGGTAGTTTGGGTGAATACACTGTCACTATTGTCCAAAACATAATAAGCTACCAAGTATTTATTAATACCATTTTCTGTTTTTTTATCTTTGACCAAAACACAACATTGCTTTATTCCTACTATCTGTAATAAAGTATTTTCTATCTCCCCGAGCTCCACCCTGAACCCCCTTATCTTCACCTGGTGGTCGATGCGGCCACAATATACTAGTTCACCTGATTCATTCACGTACGCTAAATCACCGGACAGATAAATTCTCTCCCCCTGGATAAATGGGTTCTTCCGGAATTTAACCGCGGTAAGTTTTTCGTTATTTAAATAGCCTCTACTCAACCCTGCACCAGATACACACAATTCTCCCGGCACACCTACAGGTAGAAATTTTTGGTTTTCATCTAAAATATAAGTTGATAATGTGGGTATTGGTTTGCCAATATTACAAATATTACTGTTGATTTCTAATCCTGTTATTTCTTTGTAAGTAACATGTACTGTGGTTTCAGTAATTCCATACATGTTTATCAACTTGCACGCAGGGTAATTATCGTGCCAGAATTTTAACTTTGAAGGCGTTAAAGCTTCACCACCAAATATTACATAGCGTATGGAAAGAACGGCTTTATTTCGCTCCACCACATCCGACAAATTGTAAAATACCGATGGCGTCTGATTTAAAACAGTAACCTTGTGTTTTTCTATTATATCAAAAAATAGCAAAGTGTCTTTTGTCGATTCATTTGGGATTATAACTAATTTACCCCCATAAAGCAGAGCTCCGTACATTTCCCATACCGAAAAGTCAAAACAAAACGAATGAAATAAGGACCAAACATCTCTAACAGAAAAGCAAAATTGGAATTTGTCATTAAAAAATAAACGAACAACATTTCCATGTTCAATTAGCGACCCCTTCGGTTTTCCGGTTGAACCCGAAGTGTATATTACGTAAGCCAAGTTATTGATATCAACCTCTGATCTTACATTCTCCGCAGGCTCGCTTTCTATCCTACCCCAATCCACATCAAGGTAGATTGTCTCCGAGTTTGTTTTTGGCAATTCCAAGCGCCCCTGAGCCAGAACTATCCCGCAATCGGTGTCCTCGAGCATGTACGATATCCTGTCCCTAGGGTAGGTCGGGTCAATGGGCACGTATGCGCCCCCGGCTTTGAGTATGCCCAGCAGTCCGAC
>JACABB010000077.1 GCA_013376985.1 Bacteroidales bacterium | reverse complement strand
GCCGACTATCCAAAAGATAAATGCATCCACCAGCTATTCGAGGAGCAGGTAGAAAAAACACCAGATAATGTAGCTATTGTATTTGAAAAAGAGGAATTAACCTACAAGCAGTTAAATGAAAAGGCCAATAAGTTAGGTCATTATTTACAGAAAAAGGGAGTGAAAGCAGAAACTTTTGTAGGGATTTGTATAGAGCGGTCTTTGGATATGATAATTGGTTTGCTTGGCATATTAAAAGCAGGAGGTGCTTATGTACCAATAGATATTAAGTATCCTGAAGAAAGAATTAGATACATACTTGAAGATAGCAAAACAAAAAATATTATAATAAATAGTAAAACAGTAGATAAAATAACACTCACGAACCTAATAAGCAATGACTCTAACTATGAAGAACCTATTGTTACCCCAAAGTGCAAACAAATTGATAATTTGAACATTCTGCCCCACCCTGATAGAACTTTAATTGATTATTCAAAGTACCATAAACATATTGGTATTGGTGCAGCAAAACATACAATTTCAATTCAAACATCAAGGGGATGCCCATATAATTGCGCTTTTTGTCATAAGATATGGCCTAAAAAACATATTTTCAGGGATGCTGATGATGTTTTTAGCGAAATCCTCAACTGTTATGAAGCTGGTGTTAGCCGTTTTGTTTTTATTGATGATATTTTTAATTTAAATAAGGAAAATAGTGGATTACTTTTAGAAAAAATTATAAATAGTGGTATTGATATACAATTATTTTTTCCAAATGGTTTACGAGGTGATATATTAACAGAAGAATTTATTGATTTAATGGTTAGGGCTGGAACTGTTAATATTGATTTAGCTTTAGAATCTGCATCCCCTCGGATTCAAAAATTAATAAAAAAGAATCTAAACCTAAAAAACCTAAAAAATAGTATTAATTACATCGCTAGAAAATACCCTCATGTTGTTTTAGAACTTGAAATGATGATTGGTTTCCCCACGGAAACCGAGGAAGAAGCAATGATGACAATGGATTTCATTAACGATATTAAATGGCTTCATTTCCCGAATCTAAATATCTTAAAAATTTTTTCAGGTACGGATATGTATAAAATAGCAATTGAAAATGGAATTACCGATGAACAAATAAATAGTTCCACAACTCTTGCTTATCACGAATTACCAAATACATTGCCATTTAGCAAGTCATTTGTAAGAGAATTTCAAGCAAACTTCATCAACAATTATTTTTTGTCAAAAGAACGCTTGAATCATGTCCTAGTGCATCAATTTAATAATTTTACAAGAAGTGAAATAATAGAGAAGTACGATAGTTATCTTCCTGCCAGTATTAAATCTATAGAGGATCTGTTAAAACTTGCAAATATTAAAGAGGATTTTATCAATCAAATAAATTACTTACCTGAAAATTATAGAGTTGCTCCAGATTTTAACCTGAAAATTAAGAAGTATTTTCCTGAGAAACAGAAACGATCAGATGCTTACAAAATACTTTTTATTGATTTGTCGCTGTTGTTTACTTCTGAAAGTGAGAATACTTTATACGATATGTATGAAGCTCCACTTGGATTAATGTATTTATTGAGTTATTTAAATCAGGAGTTTGGAGAAAATATCAATGGTAAAATATTAAAATCTAGAATTGATTTTGACACTTTTGGAGATTTAAAAAAGCATATAGCTGATTTTAACCCTAATCTAATTGCCATACGGACATTATCAATCTATAAAGACTTTTTTCATGTAGCCGTTTCTAAGATGAAACATTGGTTTCCTCATATCCCAATAATTGCGGGAGGACCATATGCAACTAGTGATTACAAGTATCTATTGCAAGATAAAAACGTTGAGATGGTAGTGCGAGGTGAAGGGGAATTGGTGTTAGCAGATTTAATAAGGAAAATTCTGGAAAACGGCAATAAAATTCCTGATTATAATGAATTAGAAAAAATTAAAAGCCTTGCTTATATAGATAAAGAAACGAAATCCCAAAACCTTAAAAACGTAATACAAATTGATGAGTTACAAGAGCAATTAAAAGCCGAACAAGAAAGCAACCTTCCAATTATCAATAAGCAATCAGATTTATTCTACATAATTTACACTTCTGGATCAACTGGGAAGCCCAAGGGAGTAATGCTTGAGCATAGTAATTTGACAAATTTAATTAGTTTCATCCGTTACAAGACCAATATTGATTTATCAAGTGTTTTACAGTTTGTTTCTTTGAGTTTTGATGTTTCGGCACAGGAAATTTTTGGTACCCTACTCTATGGAGGAAAACTTTTGTTAATAGATGATGATATTCGGTTTAACCCCACTGAATTATTCAAAGAAATTTCTAAAAACAACATTAAAACAGTTTATTGGCCCGTTTCTTTAACAAAAATAATATTTGAGCAGGAAAATAAATTAATTCCAAGATGCCTCAGTCATATTGTCACCGCAGGGGAACAACTAGTTATTAATGATAATTTCAGCAAATATTTAAAGAAAAACATTGTTTTTCTTCATAATCATTATGGCCCTTCAGAAACACATGTGGTAACAACATTAACAATAAAACCTGATGAGAAACATAGAAAATATCCATCAATAGGCAGACCAATTTCAAATACTTCTGTCTTTATTTTAGACAAGAATATGAATTTAGCTCCGATAAATGTTAAAGGGGAGTTATATTTTGGTGGTAACCAGATTGGTAGGGGCTACTTGAAACGCCCCGAGCTAACGGCCGAGAGGTTCGTGAGGAACCCGTA
>JACABB010000076.1 GCA_013376985.1 Bacteroidales bacterium | reverse complement strand
AAACCGATTGATATTTAGATTAATACATTGTTTCTTACATCGAACTGACGTTATTGAATAAAAAACCTAGCTTGTTATGGCTAGGTTTTTTGTTTGTTATTGGCAGAATGTACTTAATGCATTAGCTCAAGAATTTGCTTTTTCTGTGTTTTCCAACGATTACTTTCTAGCTGTTTGTCCATAATATCCATGGCTTTATTGGATAAGCACCAGCCTAATGGTAAGTTTTCACCCTTGTTACGTGCAAGCTGAATGGTAATAACCGTGTCTTTACTCGCTGTAAGTATTGCGCTTAGCATGTTCAACGAGTTTTCAGGTCTCACGGTTCTTGCGTTTAAGAATGTAGTAGGCACAGTAAGTAGTTCGTAAGCACATTTTATTGGCTTTGGATTTTCGGGAACGCTATCGCCATTTAAAATCATTAGTACTACAATTTTTAGCTGTGAGGGTTTGTATACTTTTCTAATGTCGTAGTATAAATTGGCAGCGGTTACTGTTCCGTAATTATCGTAATATCCGCCATCTACAAGGGTACCCCAATAGTTATTAAGTGAGTCAATGATTTTTGCTCCGGGGGTTAAAATGGGGAAACGTGCGCTTAAAAGCGTGGCGGTACTTAGTGGCATGTCTTTGCCAATTAGCTTGTTTATATTGTTTGATCGCCATTCGTTTTCATCCCATGAAAGGTTTGATACTACTGATCTGCGACCGCTTTCAGTGTGTGCGCTGTTAATAAAAAGGTTTGGCAGCATACTGTTATTTGCATATAATTTTTGCATGCCACTGGAGAAAGGATTCATTGTACCGGGGAAATTCTTTGCCCAACCTATCTCCCATGATTGTTCCAAGTACCTAGCTCTATCGAAAGGGCCAAAGGGGAAAAACAAAAAGCGTTGAAATGCATCGGGGAAGAGAAATGCAGCAGTAACGGGCGAAAGGTAATCCTCCCCTATGAATTTCCGCACCTGTGCTGTTAGGTTATTTTTCTTATCATTAAATTTCAAAATGGAGTTGTATGCTGTAGCTCCAAGGCTGCCACCTGAAACAGTGCTTAAAGCAAAAAGATGTTTTGAAAATTTAGGCATTGAATCGGTTAAGGATGCTAAAATGGAAGCGGTCCAGTACGCAGCTCTAATGCCACCCCCTTCGCCACAAGCTATATAGAGCGTTTTTATTTTACCTGAATCGGCGGGTAGCTGGTTAACCCATTTCTTAACAGAACTTGTAATGGTTTCGGTTTTTGAGGGTGTGTCTATTGTTCTTAGGGTATGATTATTATTTATAAAGCTAAAGGCAAAGATTAAAATAACTACTACTAACATCAGGACCAAAGGGCTTTTCACCTTTTTCTCACAAACCATAAAGCCAGTACCCAGGGCTGTCCAAACAGCAATGCCTAACAATATTACAATTGTTGGTGTGCAGCTTGTTGGGAATGAAACTGGGAATAACCATATTGCTATAACTAACAATGGAAAGAGTATAAGCGATAGTACAAAAAACCATTTTTCTACTTTTGTAACTTCTGCATATTTAAGGGCTTGGTCTGATATTGTGCTTGTATCAATTTGAAAGTCGAGCATTCCCGATATGCTTGTTTTGTTCCATACATTCGCTAGATTTTTGCCGTTGAGAATAATATAGCAATAAAGAATTATAGGCAGGAGAAGGATAATTTTATCGACCCACCATTGGGTTTCGCTAAAGCACCAGTAGGAGATGTAAAAAATTGTTGTGGATAAGAACCCAAGGATTATGGGTAGCCAAACGGGCAATATGTCATCGCGTTTATAGTTTATTGCACCAATATCGGATAGGTTGAGGGCTAAACGAGCACCAAACCAGCTTTGTATACCCCAGAATAGCATACATAATGCGGTAGTAAGCGACATAAAGAAATTGGTTTTCTCGTTGAATGCTGTTACAACATCCTGACCCTGATCGTTGAGGAGGAATGCATATGCCCCAACCAAAAGCATTACAATACTTAACCAGCATTTGGAAAGGAGTAGCAAGAAGTCCTGAATGGCAAGAAGCGCAGATTGAATTTTTGATTGATTTGATAATTTCATAGGGTATAGTTTTTTGTGATAGTTTAAAGGTAAAAATATAAATCTATTTGTTAATATTTTACAAATACTAATTGCTTTTATAATGGCTAATAATCTTGCTGATTTTGATCTCAGGTGCAACCTGCCGCAATAGAACGGCGCAGGTACGCTTTGGTACCTGCGCCGAACTCAATGGTTTTTACTTTTTATTTACAGTATCAGCGTAACAGAGTTTATTGTTATTTTGAATTAGTGCGGTTAGGAGACCGCTGGTTAATTACGACGTAGATACGCTTCGCTAATCTATGCCGAGCGGGGGGAGATAAATAATAGCTATTTTTTGCTATTTCTTTATCAGTCTTTGGCAAATAGGTAGGTGATTTTATATCTTTGCACAATACACATATTTAACTCGTTAAACAATGAAAGTTTTAGTTGAAGTAAAGGATAGCAAAGCAAATTTCATACTTGAACTGCTGAATAATTTCTCGTTTGTAAAGGCTAAAACAATTTCTCCAGCCAAAGCCCAGCTGATTGAAGAAATTAAAGATGCCGTGGAAAACCTTAACCTTGTAAAGCAAGGTAAACTTAAGGCACGTCCTGCAAAAGATTTGTTGGATGAGCTATAAAGTATTTACCATACCACCCTTTGATAAACAGCTTAAACGGTTGTGTAAGAAGTATCCTTCGCTCAAAGAAGAGTTCTCCAAATTGATAAAGACCCTTGAAAATAAACCTACACAGGGTACTGCATTGACTAATAGCTGTTACAAAATCCGTCTTGCTATTGCCAGCAAAGGAAAAGGTAAATCAGGTGGTTCAAGGATTATTACCCATGTTCAGCTAATTGATAATACTGTTTTTCTTCTTGCCATTTACGACAAATCAGAACAGCGGGACATCTCCGATAAAGATATTAAGGATTTGCTTTCGTTCATTGAATAGTTTAATCCACATGCTGGTGTGGGTTACTATTACTAATTGCTTTTATAATGGCTAATAATCTTGCTGGTTTTGATCTCAGGTGCAACCTGCCGCAATAGAACGGCGCAGGTACGCTTTGGCACCTGCGCCGAACTCAATGGTTTTTACTTTTTATTTACAGTATCAGCGTAACAGAGTTTATTGTTATTTTGAATTAGTGCGGTTAGGAGGTACTGTGTTAAATTCCAAATTATTTAAGAACTTTTTTTAATTTTGCCTT
>JACABB010000075.1 GCA_013376985.1 Bacteroidales bacterium | reverse complement strand
AATAGCAACAAACATTTCAGAAGATATTACCATTAAATTTGTCCATTAAGCCACAATTTTTTATTTCTTAATACATCGAAGAAATTAAGAACCAATAATTATGAAACAACATAATTATTTCGTTTATATTACAACTAATCAGAACAAAACGGTTATATATACAGGTGTTACAAATGATTTGAAAAGAAGATTATTTGAGCACGAAGAGGATTCTCATGGACAAAAACTATTCTTTGCAGGTAAATATAATTGTTATCATCTAGTTTATTATGAACGATTTCAGTTCGTACAAGATGCTATAAGAAGGGAGAAAGAAATTAAAGGTTGGAAGCGAAGCAAAAAAGATTATTTGATTTCTGAATTTAACCCAGAGTGGAGATTTCTTAATGATGATGAATTGTAATAAGAAGCCATTGTCATCCTGAGCGCAGCGAAGGATCTTCTGCATATTGAAGCATTACAGATGCTTCACTTCGTTCAGCATGACAAGTAACAGTATATTCATAAAACTTCAACCCTTGCTCGTTCGGAGATTCCTTAATGATGATAAATTGTAATCTGAAACCATTGTCATCCTGAGTGAAACGAAGGATCTAACAGGTGCTTCATTTCGTTTAGCATGACAAGAAACTGTATTTTCAGAAAATTTAAACGCTCTTCTTATTCGGGGATTCCTTAAATAATGACTAATGGCAATATGAAACCATTGTCATCCTGAGCGAAGCGAAGGAACTTCTACATATAGATGCTTCACTCCGTTCAGCATGACAAGCAACGGTATATTCATAAAACTTCAACCCTTGCTCGTTCGGAGATTCCTTAATGATGATAAATTGTAATCTGAAACCATTGTCATCCTGAGCGCAGCGAAGGATCTTCTGAATTTTGAAACATTACAGATGCTTCACTCCGTTCAGCATGACAAGCAACGGTATATTTAGGAAATTTCAACCCTTGCTCGTTCGAAAATTCCTGAAATAATTGATGAATTGTAATAAGAAGCCATTGTCATCCTGAGCGAAGCGAAGGATCTTCCAACAGTATGTTCAGGAAATTCTATACCCTTCCACAATTATTATTATCCACATCATTTGATTTGCTATAATATGGGCTAGAGGTTTTTTGCACCTTTCTGCGAAGGAGTTTACCTGTTGGTAAATTAGATATTATCTTACCATTATCAATACCAATAATTCCTTTTGAGATAACATATTGAGCCTTCCCCTTTACGCTAAAACCTTCATAAATGCTCATATCAACCTTTGAATGATGCGTTTTTGCTGATATAACTGATTCTGTATTAGGATTCCAAACAACAATATCTGCATCGGAACCTACAGCAATCTCACCTTTTTGAGGATATAGCCCGAAGATTTTTGCTGGTTGGGTCGAGAATATATCAACCATTCTATTTAGGCTGATAATATCTTTTAAAACTCCATAGGTATAAAGTAATTCAAGGCGATGCTCAATTCCACCTGCACCATTGGGAATCTTGCGGAAATCATCCTTTCCAGCCGATTTTTGCTCAAACGAGAATGGGCAATGATCCGTTCCAACTGTTTGAATCATATTGGCTTTAATACCCTCCCATAGATGCGCCGAATCCTCTGGTTTACGCAATGGGGGGCTGATAACATACTTAGCAGTCTGTTCAAACTCTCCATAATACTTTGATTCATCGAGAAGCAAATACTGTGGGCATGTCTCAGCAAAAATCGGTTGACCGCTTTGTTGAGCCAAATGTATATGCTTAAGCGAATCACCTGCTGAAACATGGACAATATATAGAGAACAGTTCGTTTGATCTGCAATATCAATAATACGTTTTACTGCAATTGATTCTAGTTGAGAAGAGCGTGAAAGCATGTGATATAGAGGCGAAACCATCTTTTGATTGTAGTAGAAATCCCTAAAGGTGCTAACCTCATCGCCAAGCTCGCAATGGGCAGTAACCATACCGCTTAATTTGCCAACAGCCTTCATAACGTGGTACGTGGATTCATCATCAAGTCCAATGGACTCCTTGTAGGCAAGGTAGATTTTGAAAGATGGAAATCCCATATCAATACACTGCTCAATTTCTTTCTCTGAATTTGGCCTCCAATCAACAGGACTTACATGAAATGAATAGTCAATAGGGCAGTTCTTAGCCTCATCAATTCTAATATTCAACGCTTCTGGTAGTGGTTGATTCTTTTTAGGGGTAACAAAATCGATAATTGTTGTTGTTCCTCCATATAATGCGGCAATTCCGCCACTTAAAAAATCATCCGATGAATAACCTGCCGGGGTAGGAAGGTAGAGGTGAACATGAGGATCAATTCCTCCTGGAAAAACGTATTGGTTTTCAGCATGAATAACCCTCTCTGCATGATTTTCTGAAATATGCTTATCTATTCTGATAATTTTTTCATCCTCAATAAGAACATCCGAATTGAACTGTTCCGTAGATGTTACTATTGTTCCGCCTTTGATAAGAATCTTCATGATCTTTTCCTTAATTAGAGAGTAAATTTAGCTATAAAGGAATATAAAATACCATATGAGTGTCAGCAAATATAACTATATGAAAAACTGAATCCATTGTCATTCCGGGCGAAGACCCGGAATCTAGTTAAAGAGATGGATTCCTGCATTCGCAGGAATGACAGTAAGAATGGAGTACACACCCCTTGTTATTCCGCACTTGATGCGGAATCTCCTTAACTAAACGACGTTAAAACACTATTTCTCCAGCACTCTTACAAACATACCATTACTATCCTCGTTAAACCCTAACTTTTTAAGATATTTAATGTACTTTACGCTACCTCCTTCGGCCATTACGCTAGTAAATCCCGCCTCAATGAATTTATGCTTAAGTCTCAGGTAAACATATTTACCATTTTTAAAATCACGATACTCAGGAATCACATAATCCAGTCCAACCTTAAGCACATTACTATCCTCACGATGAGCAAGGTAAAGCCCCGCAACCGACATATTTCTTAGAATAAAGAAGCTGACCGTATTCATATCGGGTTTATAGGTAAACCCTGGAAAAAATCGCTGAATCTCCTCATTATGAAATTCAATAAACCTTATTAAATACTTGTTTTCAGGGCGAATTTCGAGTATTTCAAAAATCTCTTTCTTACCATAAATAATCACCAAATAGTAAACATCTACAATTGCAATAATTCCATTAAGAATCCCCACTGGAATAGCACCAATTAAGAACCCATAGATTGAAAAAACCAACGCCCCCGCTAAGTTAAGCCACCTGAACTTAACTATTGAGCTAATTGCAAGCGAAATAGCAATCACTGCCGATGCTGCATAGCCCACCCACTGCAATAATTCTGAATTCATATCTATATTGTTGTT
Organism: Bacteroidales bacterium; assembly: GCA_013376985.1. Taxonomy (GTDB): domain Bacteria; phylum Bacteroidota; class Bacteroidia; order Bacteroidales; family Tenuifilaceae; genus UBA8529. The sequence continues at coordinate 372 of JACABB010000075.1, read as the reverse complement.
AGTTTGATTTTAACCCTTAATCTTCTTAATTTAATAGTTACAAGTCCGATAGGACTTGAATTTGAATAGCCCCCAATGAAATTGGGGGAAGGTAAAAGATAACAATCCAACCCTGAAAAGGGTTGAATGTAACTCTGTCCGACAAAAATAATGATAATCCAATAAAAAAGAGATGAACAAATTTTTGATATGTATATACTTCAAAACAAAGAGTTCCGATCTTTTTAAAAGTTCGGAACTCTAACAAATCCAAAATGGTTGCTTTCAGCGAATCATTCGAATCAATATTTAATTAACGTGAGTTCGATATAAGAAATGTGATAATGTGTTTATTTACAGAGATATATAATTGCTTAGTATGATGTGGATGGT
>JACABB010000074.1 GCA_013376985.1 Bacteroidales bacterium | reverse complement strand
TAACGTTCCCGGGCTAGGCGAGGTGGGTTTTATTTTGTGGGCCAAGTGCGGCGGGAAAACCCACCTTGCTTAGCCCGTGTTGGCGGTAGTTTTTTATGTTATATTGTATATTTTAACTACTACTGGTGTTTGAGCGTCAAGAAACATTTTTGCTCGTCCAAACAAACTAATTTTTCCAATTTCATCAAATACATTATGTCGTCCTTGTCCATCAGTTAGCACTTCTGCTCTGCAAACACCATCTAAATGATTTTTCTCAATATAGTCCCAGTTTTTCTCAATCTCGTCCTTGAAAACAATTGTAAAAGCCGGTTGGCTATATTCAATAATGTAGTTTCCGTCATCCATTGTCTTTGGGTTAAAGTCCGGATGAAAATTATAAATCTTGTCAAGCGATGCTTTTGCACTTTCTTCTATATTGTCAACATATTTTGGAAAAAATGTAACTGTCCCATTTTGAAAAATTGCAAATTGTAATTTGCCATCTAAGTAATATTTTGCTGTTTGATAAATTAAATCTATATCAACAGGCAAATTAGGCTTCCATTTTGGTTTAGGTGGAAAGTCGTCTAAAGTTTTGTTTGTTTTATTCTGATTATTTCTATCTGATCTTTTATTATTTAGAAAATAAACTATCAAAATAATAACTACAAAAATTCCCAATATTAAAATTGTTGTCATATTCATAAATGTTATCTCGTGAGTAAAATTACCGCCAACGGTCTCAGGCTAGGCGACGGGGCTTTTTATAGTTGGCCTTGTGCGTCAGGAAAAAGCCCTGGAGCTTAGCCTGTGTTACCGCCTGCCTTGTTTTTTCTGAATGATTTATTTTCTATTGATAAAAGTATAAAAAATTTTAGATTTGAGTAAATTGGCTCGTAATGAACAACTAAAAACCTCCTTGTTTGCTTAATTGCTTGTCTATTATTCTTTTTTGAATGACTGAAATCCGAGCTTTGTTGAATAAATGAATTTTTTAATCTTGATTAAGCAGGAATTATAAAGGTTTTAAAAATTGCTCGTAATGAACATCTAAGAGTCTTCTTGTTATCCTAAGAACTCTTCTATTATTTTTCTCTCTTATTATTCTTTTAAAAAAATGAAATTTTAATTTTCGATTTCCCGATCCTTGATCCTGCAGAGAGCTTGATCTTAAGTGTAATTAACTCGTAATGAACAACTCAAAACACCCTTGTTTACTGATTTACTTGTAAGCCTTATTATTTATTTCCCTAGCTAGCAATAACATTCGATAAGGTAGGCGGTAACGGTCGAGGCTAGGCGAGGTTGGGTTTATGGTGGGCCAAGTGCGGTTGGAAACCCAACCTTGCTTAGCCTTTGTTAGCGGTAGTTTTGTTTATTATTAATTTTCATCATCTTCAAAATAACTATCATAATTTGTGGGATCTTTAATATAATGAATAATAGGAGTTCTGTTTTTTAATTCAATTGGTGATCCAAACACATAAGGTCGAATGTCTAAGTAAATGAATTTTTGCCCTTTAATTTCTTTTTCGCCAATACCTTTAATTCTACCATAAATAATGTATTGTGTTCTTTTAGAAAGTCTAAGTTTTGCGGTTGATGATGTTAGGTATTGTGGATGTAAAGTCCATTCAACGAAAAATGGTTTTCGTCTAAAATAGATGTGAGTTAGAGGGGAAGATGCTGTAACTGGAAATTTAGGTGATTTCCCATAGACTCCCCCAACATAATAACAAAATTTACCAGCGATATTATTAGTTTTTATCACTGACTTCTGCAATAAGCTATCTAAGTCGACAAAATCAACTTGTTTCAGAATATCCTTAAAGATTTCAAAAATATAAGCTCTTAATGCGACAGCTCCTTCCAACCCTAAATAGAAATCAAAAGGTGATTTTCGTTCTGGAAATTTGATGTTTAAGAATTCGTCATTGATAAATCCTGAATCGGTAATTACTTGATTCCCTTTAAGTAAATTAGTATATCTGTTATCTGGAATTTTCCCATAACACTCAAGACACAGTTCAAGAATTCTTGGAATATTTACGAAATCAATATCATAAAGTTCTCCATTTTTAGATGCTCGTTCAACATTTAATTCTTGAACCTGTTTTTCCCATTTTTCTTTGGCTTTTATCAATTGCTCTTTGGAAATTGTGTTTGTTAATCTAACACCTTCACGATGAACCAAGTCATGATCATTTGGGCAAAGAACTGCTAGATTATAATATTCATTATCCTGTGAAACCGAATATTCTTCAATATGATGAATTATATATGCATCACTTTTCACTCCTTTGCAAATACAACACGTATAATTATTCTTTTCTAATAATCTTAGAATGGTCAGTTCATCAATTGGCTTTCGTTGTATACAGTTTTTTACAAATGCCACCTCATGCTTATCAAGTCCGTATTTGTCGATAAGATTTTTATTTGAAGTATTGCGAAATGTAGTAACTGGTATCCCTAGCATGTCATATTTTTCAGCTTTATCGCTAGGTACCCCATATTGTAAATATGTGTCTGTTATTGCCATTTATTAATAGTCATTAGTTGTTAAAGCTTGTGTAAAATTACCGCTAACGGTCTCGGGCTAGGCGCTGGGGCTTTTTATAGTTGGCCTTGCGCGTCAGGAAAAAGCCCTGGCAGCTTAGCCCGTGTTGGCCACAGATTGTTTCTACGTCAAGGTTTTTGAATAAATTTATTTTTTTATTCTTGAAAGAGAAGTTGAAAGTAATAAATCTTTTTAAATCTTATCCAAGGGAAGGACAATGAAAGAAATTATTAGATTCAGTTTTTTGTTTTATTCTATTGGTTTTGAAAGTGTTTACTGTTTTTAGCTTTCTTATTGTTTTCTTTTTGATTTCGTCTCAACAGTTATAAAAGAAATTCCTTTTGATATTGATTGACAAAGTTATTGTTACTGAAATCCTAAAAAAATCAAAGTGAGAAAGAGTGAAAGCCGCGAATGAGTAGTTAATATTAGTTTTCTATTGTTTTCTTAATCGTAATTTTATCATTCTTATTCTTACAGCTTTGTTATAATCTCCTTAAGACCTATTTATATGACGGTTAGCAAGATCCCGACAATTTGTGGCCAACGTTCCCTGGCTAGGCGAGGTGGGGTTTATTGTGGGCCAAGTGCGGTGGGAAACCCCACCTTGCTTAGCCAGTGTTGTGTGCTGTTTAGTTTTTTAGTTACTTAATATATTCTTTATTTCCCTTATATATTGTTGATTGTAAGTAATTCCATTATGCCCTTGTCCATTCAAAGTTATTAATTTAACATTTGGTTTCCCTAGATTATGAAGTTTTATGGATTCAGAATAACTTATAACCTTATCATCATTTCCATGAAAAATATAAACTGGCATTTCACATTTTTGAAGATATCTAAATGATTCCAACTTATATTTTAATAAAAACGTTGGTAAATATGAGTAATGCTCTTTCATGATGTCTTTAAGACTATAATAAGGAGCTTGTAAAATTAGAAGTTTCGGCTTGTTAGTTGAAGCCAATTCTGTTGCTAGACCTGTCCCAATGGAGTAGCCTAAAATAATAATTGAACTTTCAGGGTATTTTGACTTTAACTGGTTATAAACAGCCTGAATATCTGCATATAGTTGATTCTCATTCTTTATTACTCCTTGACTTTTACCAAATCCCCTGTAATCCAGGATTAATACATCATAATTTAAATCTGTATAAGTTTTAGCTACTTGTCCCCAAGAATTGACAGACCCTGCGTTGCCGTGCAAATAGAATATTAGTCCTTTTGAATTGTTTGCTTTGAATAAGACTCCATTGAGCTTGACATTATCTTCAGTTGTAGTTGTCAATTCTTCAAAAGGTTGACTGAAAGTAAATTTGCATTCTTTGTCTAGTTTTTCAGGGAAAAAGATGAAGGTTTCTTGAAAGAAGTAAGCTGTTATACAAATGATTATGTATAAACATGCAACGGCTATTAATATTTTAATAATTGTATTTTTCATGATTTTTAGTCATCAGTAATAGCACACAACGTTCCCAGGCTAGGCGAGGTTGGGTTTATTTTGTGGGCCAAGTGCGGCTGG
>JACABB010000073.1 GCA_013376985.1 Bacteroidales bacterium | reverse complement strand
TAGATAAAAAAGCCTTACCTGACCCCGAAGGTAATATTGAAACTACACATGAGTACATAGCCCCGAATACCGAGATAGAGAAACAACTTGCAAATACATGGCAAGAATTATTAAGTGTAGATAAAGTAGGTATACATAGTAACTTCTTTGATTTAGGAGGGCACTCACTATTAATAATCGTAAATAATCAAAAAATAAAAGAATTATTTAACGTGGAGATACCAATTTCAATGTATTATCATAGCACTCTTGAGCAAATTGCAATCGAGATTAACAATCTGATTAAACAAAAAAGTATCTAAGCAATCGAGATAAAAGACACATGGATAAATAACTTAAATACTAGTAATATGAATAAAAACTTAATTAATAATGAAGTTTATTATGATGCATCACAAAGTCAGAAATCCACGTTCTTGCGTTGTCTTTGTTCGAAAGAGAAATCGAATAATTTCAATGTTTCTTTTTCCATAAGTATTGAAGCAGTTGATTATAATGCGCTCCGAAAATCTTTTGACATCTTAATTCAGCGGCACGAAATATTCAGAACAACCCTGTTAATGATAGATGGGGTAATAAAACAAAAAATTTGGTCTCCTCACGAGTATTCAGAATTTAAAATTAATATCATTGATTTAAAAACTTCTTCAAATAAGAAAGAAGCACTATTGAAATTGGAAAAAGATTCGAATCAAACGGCCTTTAAAGCCGAACAACATCCTTGGTTAGATGTAAAGCTTGTTCAATTGGAGAAAAATGAGCATAAATTATTGATTTCGATTCCGCATATGATTTCTGATTATGAATCCCTACCAATCATTATAAATGAGTTGCAGTTGATCTATAAATCTCTACTTGCAGGAGAAATCATAAGACCTTCAAATACTTTTCAGTATAAAGATTATATTGCGGAAATTAATAATATTTTAGAAAGTAAAGTTGGGGAAAAACATTACATGTATTGGCAGAATATATTAAAAGAAATCCCGAGTAGTAATCTAACATCAATATACTCTATTGCAAAAAACAATAAGTACAAATCTTATAAAGCAACAATTCTGCAGGAAATTGATGAGTACTTTGGCGAATTGCCGCCACAAATTGTCTCTGCTTTCATGGGAACATTATCTTATATAATACCTTCCCAAGGAACTACATATTACCTCTCTATTGATTCCCGAAGACTAAATATTTTAAAAGGGGTTGCTAAAGAATCAAATGTTCTTTTATCAGTTTTAATAACTTCAACATTTCATCTCCTGATTTATAAATTAACAGGCGAAAAGGACACAATAATTGGGATTAATCAAAATTTAAGGGATCGAGGTGATTTATATAAAATAATAGGATTTTTTATTAACACAATTTTATTTCGGGATAAAAAAGATGATTCGTTAACGCTTTGCGAATATTTCCGAAATGCGAATAGAAATTATGTTGAAGCATTGCAACACAAGATATATCCATTCGAAAAAGCCTTGTATGATTCGGATATTTCGCTTAATAGTTTAGGGACATTTTTTCTAAATATAGTGAACGATGAAAATGTTGAAGGAAATGAGGATGGTTTAGAATCAAATCATAGAGAGGAAATTGTATTTCCATATTTTAACATAGATTGTCATATTGTTATTAATAGCAATATGGTTGGAATTCGATGTTGCTATAAAACAGAAATTTTTGCAAAAAATACCATAGAGCATATTTTTTCGAACTATTTCGAACTAATAGATAATTTTGAAATGAGCACAGTGAAAAAAATAGAGGATATAAGTTTAGCCAAAAAATAAGAAAAAAAGGCTCTATTCTAAATATAGATTGATTTATATGAACATCAATATTATCAAGGCATACAAAAGAGATAATATCAGATTTAATCCTCTTTTGGTTCTAAGCAATTCGAAGAATGTAAATTTTCGAATGTATGTAACAGTTATTCAGATATATAATATATTTTTTTTGCAAAATCATTCGATATTTAGAAAAGAGCCAAAAAATTAACAAAAAAGATTCAGTTATTTGGGACTAAAACACTGATTTTGAATGCTTAAATATTTATCCATATGATTTTAAAGAATATAATTTCACTAATAGCGTGCTTTTATTTCTTCGGAATACAATTTCTTAATGCACAGTCTATATATAATAAAACAGTTGAAGATCAGATTAACTATTACATGAAAGTTGGGGATATACCAGGACTTAGTATAGTTATTGTATCTGGTGATTCAACGCAATTAATAAAGGGATTTGGATATGCAGATTTAGAAAAAAAGATTAAGGTATCGTCCGAAACATTATTTGAGATAGGATCTTGTAGTAAAGCTTTTACAGGTCTAGGAATTTTCATGCTTGAAAAAAAAGGTTTATTGAAATTAGATGATCCAGTTTCGAAATATCTACCATGGTTTCATGTAACTTACAAGAAAGAGAAAAAGGAAATAACTATCCGACAATTAATACACCATACAAGTGGTATTCCATGGGAAACAATTTCAGATATACCCCAAGATAATTCAAGTACTGCCATAGCAAATACAATAAAACAAGTAATTGGGGTTGAATTAAAAAATTCTCCTGGAAAAGAATACGAATATTCTACGATAAACTATGATATTTTAGGTGGTATTATTGAAAAGGTTACTGGCAAAACATACGAGAATTATATGGATGAAGATGTTTTCAAAGCATTAGGATTGAAAAATACTTCAGTAAAGATTTCTCCGAGTAACTTAACCGTGGCTACAGGATATAAGATTGGTTTTTATGCTCCGCGAAAATATGATGCACCAATATACAGAGGAAATGGCCCTGCAGGATATGTAATTTCAAATGCAGAAGATATGTCGCGTTGGTTAAAGCTTCAGATCGGCTTAGTAAATTCAAATTTTGAATCACTTATTACAGAAACGCACATAAAAGACGAATCAGTTGCTCCCTCAAGAAGCGAATTGGCCTCATATGCAGTAGGATGGTTTGTCTCTTTAAAAGGAGATGGTAAAATTTATCATGGGGGTTTAAATCCAAATTACACTGCATATGTTGCATTTAGTAAAACATCCAATTTAGGTATCGTAGTGCTAGCCAATTCAAACAGTGACTATACAGAAATAATTGGGAATTATTTATTTGAAACACTAAAAGGAGAAAAGTATAAGTTGGATCATAATCCTAATGCAATCGTTGATAATTCATTCTCGGTATTAGCGGTTATCTTGGGATTATTCTTAATATTAGTAATTACCTATTTATCTTATCTATTATTTGCTGTCATAAAAGGAATTAGAAAATATTCACCAATAAAAAAGAAAGAAATTGGCAGAATTGGATTAATAGTCCTTTTTCTTATACCTGTTTCATACGGAATATATCTGATCCCAAAAGCCATGATAGGCTTTTCCTGGGAATCAATAATAGTATGGTCTCCCATTAGTTTTGCTGTATTTATAGGTTTTTTAATATCAACAATAGGTTTTTGTTTATTAACATATATCATTGACACTCTTTTTCAACACCCAAACCCTTATTGGAAATCAGCACCTTCTTTAGTGGCAATAAGCTTACTTTCAGGCTTATCAAACATGGCTGTTATTTTAATTATAACTGGTTCTATAGGGAAAAAAGATATCAATTACAATTTATTCTATTTCATACTTGCATTTGGGCTATACATAATAGGTAGAAAATTGGTTCAAACAAAGTTGTTCAAAATAACAATGAGTATTGTTTTTGATTTAAGAGTAAAACTAGCGAATAAGATTTTTGCCACTTCTTATCAATATTTTGAAAAACTTGATAGAGGACGAATATATACAACGTTAAACAATGATACAGCAACAATTGGCAATTCTGCCAATGTTGCTGTCAATTTAATTACAAGTATTATAACAGTTTTAGGCGGCTTTATCTTTTTAGCAACAATTGCGTTCTGGGCTACAATTATCACTCTTGCATCTGTTACTATTATTGTTGTGATATATAATAATGTAATAGGAAAAGCAGAGAAATATTTTGAAATAGCTCGTGATACGCAAAATGTTTACATGAAAATGGTTAATGGAATAATTGATGGATTTAAGGAATTAAGTTTGCAAAATAAAAAGAAAAGCGAATATGAAAAAGAACTTATATCAGTTTCAGATACTTATAGAAATAATAATGTTTTTGCAAACATTAAATTAATTAATGCATTTCTTGTTGGTGAGTCGCTGTTGATTTTAATCTTGGGACTTGTTGTTTTTGGCATTCCAAAACTTTTTCCTCAAATTAAAAATTATGAGTCAATGAGTTTTGTAATAGTTCTACTTTATCTAATTGGCCCAGTAAATGGAATTCTTAATTCCATTCCGGTACTTATACAATTAAAGGTTGCATGGAAACGGATACATCAATTTTTTAATGATATTCCAGCAAATATTGTCAGTAAAGAAGGAGAGAATTGGCCAGATACCCATGTGAGTAATGTGAAAAACATTGTAGTGGAAAATGTTAATTTTGAATATAAAAACGAGAAAACATTAAATAATTTCAAGGTAGGGCCTATCAATTTTGAACTCAATAAAGGAAATGTATTGTTTATCATTGGAGGTAATGGAAGTGGTAAAACTACCTTAGCAAAACTAATTACTGGTTTATACAAGCCAGATAATGGGAGAATATTAATCAATGATATAGAAATTGACAGTGGAATTTTGGGTGAGTATTACTCAACAGTTTTAAATCCATTTCATTTATTCGATAAAATGTATAATGTTGATTTGAAAGAAAAATCAAATGAATTAAATAAATACCTGAAAATTTTAGATTTGGACAAAAAAGTAGAGGTGAGTGATAATAAGTTCAGCACAACAGATCTGTCGGGTGGGCAAAGAAAAAGATTAGCATTATTGCAATGCTATCTCGAAGATCGGCCTATATATCTATTCGATGAATGGGCTGCCGATCAGGATCCCGAATATAAGAATTTCTTTTATCGAAACCTTTTGCCAAAAATGAAAAAAGATGGGAAAATAATAATTGCAATTACTCATGATGACCACTATTTTGATATAGCAGATAAAATTCTTAAACTAGATATGGGTACCGTTGAATTTATATCTAATTCAAGTACCGTTGAGAACGCATTGTATAGTAAGAGTAAAAATTGAAACTTGCGAGATGTCATTTATAGGATCACCTCACAAAATTGGTTTTTTCTTTTCACTAAATAAAGATTCGAGAAGACAGCATCTTTAAAGGGATCATAAATTTAAGTTGAAATTTTTGTTATAAATTTTGATAAAAAGATTAGCCAATTTGTCGCATCGTCCAAGATTTAGTGCCAATCTTTCTAAAAATTTCAAATGGCATAGTGTGATAAGCACTTTTGCATAAAAAAATATCCGGATGAGTATGATTTTTGAGGTTGATGTTTTGATTATTTGTGCAAATAAATCATTTTTCAACTTAAAAGTTGTCATCATTTCCTGTTTTGTGCGCGACGTGAACGCACTGAAAACGCTCCTCTGATTATCAGCT
>JACABB010000072.1 GCA_013376985.1 Bacteroidales bacterium | reverse complement strand
CGCTTCTTCTTTAGCGCTCGATCCATAATCGTATGTATTTATTGGGTTTCATTTTTTTTAGTAAATCTCTTAAAACTAGAGCCTAGATATTCTAAATCCTTAGTTCCTATATGTAATCCCTGAAAGGAAGTTTAATGTTAATCATTTTCATATACATCATTTTATCAAACTATTTAACGTTATTATATTGTATATTTAAATATTCCTTGGTACAAAATTACAAGAAAGTCAAAAGTTTGCATTTTTAAAACCTAGCCTTGCAATCAGTTTTTGAATATTATAATAATTTAGATAAAGTCTAAAATCAAATAATAAATATTGCTAAGTTTAACTCCATCAGGATTTTGAACTCTAACAGAGTTTTGTAATGATACTTAGTAGACATTATATAAAATCCTCCTTAAAGTGATTAAACTATTAAATAACTTTTAAAACTAATCTTTTTTTACTTACAATAAATTTTCAACTCCTTATTCCTCTTTCAAAGAGTTAACAGGATTTTGTAAGGCCGCTTTAACGGTGTGATAGCCAACAGTAAGTATTGTTATCATCAGGAGCGCAAAACTTCCCATAAAAAAGGCAAACCAAGGCATTGTTATGCGATTAATGTAGTTTTGAAGCCAACCATCCATAACAAAATAGGCGATTGGCAACCCAATTACAACTGCTGCTGCAATAAGTTTTAAAACATTTTTGATAAGCAGAAAAAGTATATTCTCAACACTAGCACCCATTACTTTCCGAATACCTATCTCCTTGGTGAGTTTAGACGTGTCCAAGTATGTAAGTCCAAATATCCCCAAGCACGATAACAGGATGGAAATAACTGCCAGTATCGTGAATACTTTAATAAAAATGGTATCATCGGCGTACTGGGTATTGAAGAAAGTATCCATAAAATAGTAATCGATGGGAGTTTCTGGGAAATAGGTATCCCACTTCTGTTTAACAGAGGATATAGTCTCCTCAGCATTGCTACCAGCACTTAGCCTTACTGAGATGAAATAAGGTCTTACATACCCAATATTTGCATAAAAGGCCGTCGGCGAATAGTCAACCTTCAAGGACTCCTGTCGGTAGTTTTTTACTACTCCTATTATCTTTACCTCCCCATTGCCATTTATAAATAGTTGACCAAATGCGTCTTCGGGTTTTTGCAATCTAAGTCGACTTAGAGCCGCCTCGTTGATTATTACAGAATTAGACTCTTTCTCCAATTCTTTAGAAAAATTCCTTCCCGCTAGCAGTTCAATCCCGTACGTTTTAAAGAAGTCGTCATCAATGAGCACTTGCATCAACGATTCGCCAGAATTAGCGTCATTGCTCTTCGCTGGCAAAAAATACGTATTCATTGTAAGCTGCTTTCCAGGAGTTTCACTGGATACTGTTACTTTCTCGATGTTCGCAAGTCTCTCACATTCGGACTTAAAAGTCTTTAGTCTTCTCAGATAGGTAGAATCTACTCGCATAATTGGACCCCTGATCACAATGAGCCCCTCCTTATTGAATCCCAGATTTTGGCTTTTCATATACCGGATTTGCAGGATGATGGTAAACGTACCTATTATTATGCAAAGCGAGACTATGAATTGAAAGCCTACCAACATCTTTCTGAAAAATCCTCCTACTTTGGAATGACCGAAACTCTCCCTCCCTTTAAGCGCCGATAAAGGGGCAAATGAAGATATCATAAGAATGGGATATAGGCTGGTAAGAAATGTTCCCACCACAATTATCCCTAGAAATACGAGGAAAAAACTAGCATTGCTAAATAAGCAAAAATTGATATCCTTGCCGATAATCCCATTTATGAACGGAAGCAGAACTACGCTTAAGAGCAGGGATAATATAATTGTAGCAAGGTTAAAGAAGCACGATTCAATAAAAAACTGTATAATTTGCAAAACCCTAGAACTTCCCAGTATTTTGCGAATGGCCACCTCCTTTGCTTTTTCTATAACCCTAGATGTTGAGAAGTTGATATAATTTACCCAGGAAATAATGAGCGTAATAACACCCAGTATAAATATGAAGTAAAGGCTCACCCGGTTCCCTGTTTGGGCTATCTCCCAAAAACTATCCGATTTTAAGTAGATATCAAGCAACGGTTGAAGTTCGAAAGTAACTTTACAAGTTTTCTTTTTCCATTCTGGAGTATTCTGGTCAACCAATTTACCCAGACTTTCCTTAAGGGAACGAACAGAGGTTCCTGGCTTAAATTTAACATATGTGCAAAAATTCTGAGCAGACCAGTTATCTTGTAAAGCTCGAGAGTTTTCGAGGAAAAAAGCTTCCATCGGAACCAGCATATCGAACTTCAAATGCGAGTTTGCGGGAATATCTACAACTCCAGTTACAATACATGGGAAAGTAATATTTTTATGCTTAAAATTTAACATTTTGCCTATCGGATCTTCATCTCCAAAATATTTTCTAGCGATTGATTCGGTGATAACAACCGATTTTACTTTGCTAAGAATGCCTTTGGGGTTACCCCTTTTTAACTTATAGGAGAAGATGTTGAAGAATGAGGAATCAACAAAATATATCAAATCCTCCCGATACTTCAAGTTATTATATGAAACCACATGCTCACCCGCATTTATTTGTGGGTCGCGAATCCTCACATAATCTATTACTTCGGGGAAGTTATCTTTGAAGGCTGGACCCAGCCTACCACATGTGCTACTCCAGTTCTGGTACAATTCCCCACCCTTGTACGTTTTATATATGAATCGGTAAATGTCCTTGGCATCCTTGTTGAAAGTATCGTAACTTTTCTCAAAATAGATATAATTCATCATCACTAAGAAAGTCGTAAGCCCAGTAACAAGGCATAAAACGCTAATGAATGAATAAAACCTATTCTTCTTAATACCTCGTAGGGTAATCTTTAAAAAGTTCTTAAACATAATAATTCTTTTTTAGTTCCTTAAATATCTTATAATGAAGTTAGTTTTAAATAATATAGATTTACTATCACCTATAAATCGCTACCCTATCGATATTTCGAAAATTTTACTGGAGTAAATCGTATGAATGTGGGTAACACCTCCTTCATGCACCCGTTTCTTTTCCATGACGATCCAATTCTTCGCTAGAATCAACTCCAAGATCCCTCACCATAGGGTAGAAGAAGAATTCCGAAATCAAGATTTGGACATTGAACTCTTTATGATTTTTTTTCATAAAAAATAGCCTTTAGAGAGTTCGTTTAAATATAAAGAATTTATTTTATACTAATACTATTAATTGAAATTCTGAGGATATCAAACCAAGTCTTTGCCTGTTTTCCCCTCAACTGCATTCCTAATGAGAATGACTTACTCTGCTACTATATATTCGGGTTTTGGGAGTCTGCCTAAGTCAATTGTTAATTTTAATAAGGTGACTATAAGTTAATTTCCTAAGCAGATATTTCCCAATTTCTTCTAATTCGATTTTCTTAGTCATTCCAAGAATTCTTTTTTTTTCTAAGGAATGATTCTGAGAAGTATCACTTACCATATCTCGTATAATATTTGATTAAAATTTAATTTCAGGAAGAGAAACTAGGCAGGATTTTGAATAAAGCACCCTGCTCTGTCACTCATTTAAATTTTTAATTAAATCATCAATCTCGTTCATAGATAGATTTTCTAAATCATAATTCACTTGGCCCCTACTGATTTTCTCTATTCTATCCTCTGATTCTTTTTGCTGGATCGCATCATTTGGCAGCTCATAGCCCAGCCTCGCCGCGACATCCAGGGTCGCTCTCGCAAACTGGTGCGGCAACCTTATGCCCCTCCAAACATCTGCCAGGTCCGGGTTAATGCTGCTATGAACGAATACGTTGGGGTCCCCGGGGCCCGCGATCATCCTCCTCCTGTTCCCGTCGTACGGGTTTACCATCGCCGCCTCAAAGGGTACGCCCAGGAATTTGCAAACCCCGGTCATCACCCTTTCCGGGCTCTTGACCAGCTCCTCGTAGCGAATGGTGAAGCACCTCTTCTCCTCCACGTTTCCCAGGAACTCAAGGATGTTCGAGTTCGCCGTAGTCCACATATTCTCGCCCAGCATAAACGGGTTGTACTCCTCCTCCAGCGCCATCGCCTTATCAAATCGATTGCGCACGTAGGAGTCGACAACCGAGTAGGGGTGCCTCGTCAGGTATATATACTGTGCGCTTTCGAATACCGTCTCAGCTTTCCGCAGCACATCCTTAACATGCGAGTAGTCTGGCGTTTTATCGACAAGGAGCCTCCCGGGCGCCTGCTTCTGCATTATCCCGTAGACCTCCTTCGTGGGCAGGTCCTTACGAACGTACTCGCCCACGAGGTCCTTGGCCGCCGCGTAGTCGCAGCTAAAGATATCCATCAGCGCGTATGCAAGCCCATCCTTGGCGATGTTCGATATTTTCTGGTACAAGCCATCCCACTCTCTCATGCTGTTGAATAGCAGAAGGCCCAATTCTGGCGGGCAGAACAAGCGTGAATGGCCGGCCAGCATCACTCTCAGGATGGTAGACCCCGTTCTACCGGCCGAGAGGATGAATACAGCCCTTCCATTTCTACCCCCGCTCCGCGTATCGGGTAAAACCTCCGGCACCCAGTCGTAGTACGAGAAATCGGATACGGAAATGCTCTTCTTGCTGGACTTTTCGCCCGTGCGGAATAGCTCATCCGCGATGAGCTGGCCAAGGGCTCGAATATCCGAGAGGCCCTGGAGCTCATGGGGGTAGAGCAGCACCTTGAAGTCCATCTTTATGTCCCATATCAGCTCCGTGAGATGGGGGGCCATATCGTACCCTTTTAGGTCGCCCCCAGCATCAATGCCCCCCAGGGGGCGCTGAGCGTAGCCAGAGATCTTCGCCTTCAGGTAGTCGGCCACCGCTATTGCCTGCATGTCGGCAGGGAGGCGCCTGAGCTCGTCGACATCGATCGCGCTATCCTTCCCGTTTCTGCCCTTTCTACCCCCGATTAAGGCCGCAACCATGGCGATGGTGGGGTTATCGAAGATGTCACGCAGAGTGATGCCATTTACCTGATAGGAGCTATTTATCTTATTCAGCAGCATGGTGGCATGCAAGGAGTTCCCCCCGAGCTCTTGGAAGTCATCATCCCGGCCAATCCCATCGATGCCGAAGAGGGTCTCCCACATGGCGGCCAGGCTCTTCTCCACTTCACCCATGGGCGCTGCGAATGTGCTGGTCAGGCCCTCCCTGGAGTACTTGGAGTCCCCCGTCGCGTCAGAGCCGCCCACCGGGCTCCCGCCCAGCAACGGTTGCCCGGGGGGGTCTACCCAGTACCTCTTCCGCTCGAAGGGGTAGGTTGGCAGCGGTATTCTTCGCCCGGGTAAACCATTATGGTACGAATTCCAGTTGATCGCAGACCCCCTGCTCCAAAGCTCCCCGATGGCCCGGTGGAGGCCAACGATGCCGGACGCTGTCTTTTCATTGCCGTCAAGGAGCTGAAGTACGGTATGGTTGCTGGTTGAACGCTCCCTCCCTCGCAGAAACCCGAAATCTACAATGATGAGCTCCTGCCCGCCCAGCTTATCAAGTACGGCACCGATTTTGGGTGACCCACCCGCCAATCGTTCCCAGTGGGTGGGTTCCGCTCCCTGATCCATGCTAAACCAATCCCCGGTTAGCCCCGAGATGTAGGGTATTCGGGGCAGAGCTGGGTGGGGGGGGGGGCGGTTGCGGAGCTGT
>JACABB010000071.1 GCA_013376985.1 Bacteroidales bacterium | reverse complement strand
CGTTAGCCCCAAATTGTCGGGATCTTGCTAACCTTCATGTAAACCGTTCTAAAGAAGATTATAACAAAGCTGCGAGAATAAGAATAAGAGATTAAGAAAACATTAGAAAAACATTATTAACAACTCAATTACTGCAAACTCCTTTTGATTTTTTTTGGATTTCAGTAAGAATAACGTTATCAGACAACACCAACAAGAACTTATTTATAAAACTGTTGCTTCGATAAACAATAAGAAATCAAATGGAAAATAATAAGAAAGCTAAGAATAATAAAGGCTTTCACAACTAAAAGCAAAAATCAAAAGACTGAATAATACTTATTTCACTCATTCTCTTCTCTATAGATTAGTTTTAAAAGATTTATTACTTTCAACTTTTCTTTTATGGATAAGAAAAAAGAAAATATATTTATTCATAAAAACCTAGACGGAGAAACAATCTGGGGCTAACACAGGCTAAGCTGCCAGGGCTTTTTCCTGACGCGCAAGGCCAACTATAAAAAGCCCCAGCGCCTAGCCTGGGAACGTTAGGCACAAGCTCAAATGCATTCAAAATCTTTTTATTAATAATATGCAGAGAATAAAAGAATAACAAAGTCTCGGAACAATAAAGAGAATGAAGAAAACTAAAAATGAATAGAAAATCAATCAGTTAAGAATAAAGGCTCGGATTCATTTATTTAAAAAATAATAGAATAGGCTGGCGCTTGAATAAAGATTAATAAAATAGATTCTGTTAAAGGGCTGTAAATAAAAATCTTAATAATTTTGAATCCAAAGCATTTTAGTCCAATATCTATTCTCGGCAAATTGGTTTAAGATTACTAAAAGACAATAAGAAAGAAATAAAAGATTCCTGATCAGTAAAATAAAAAATAATAAACAATAGAATAATAAGCCTGTGCCTAACAGCACCTACCCGCTACCAGGCTTAATCTTTCACTCCGTAACACGTCTTACTTTGACTCGAATATTTTTCTATCTTAGAACCTTTTCAGAATAAAGCCTGGCAGCGGGTAGCTGCGAACCGTTAGCCCCAAATTGTAGGGATCTTGCTAACCGTCAAATTAATCGTTCTAAAGAAGATTATAACAAAGCTGCGAGAATAAGAATGAGAGTATAAGATCAAGAAAACAATAGAAAAACAATATAAACAACTCAATTCCGGCCTTCTCCTTTTGATTTTTTTTGGATTTCAGTAAGAATAACTTTGTCTAACAACACGCAAAGAATTTCTTTTATAACTGTTGCTACGAATTAAAATATGAAAACAATAAGAAATCTAAAAATTATAAAGTCCGCCAGGACTAAAAGAAAAAAATCAAGAGACTGAATAAAAGGTATTTCACTCATTCTCTTCTCTATAGATTAGTTTAAAAAGATTTATTACTTTCAACTTCTCTTTCATGAATAAGAAAAAAATATATATATTTATTCATAAAAACCTTGACGTAGAAACAATCTGGGGCTAACAAAGGCTAAGCAAGGTTGGGTTTCCAGCCGCACTTGGCCCACCATAAACCCAACCTCGCCTAGCCTCAACCGTTGTGGGCAATTAAACAAACTAAAACACAATGAAGATTATAATCTTTCTTTCTTTAATAGTATTGTTTGCTGCTTGCAGACAAGATAGCCAATCAATTGGTAAACAAGCCATTATTAATATCTCAAGGAATTACCAGAGTACAGGATTCCTTAATAATATTGACAAATTTGAGATTTCTGAGAGATTGATAAATAAATATAAAGTTGAAATCCAATTATGGAAAATTCCAAATGATGATGAGGACAAAAATGTTGTTGTTTTTATAAATAATAAAACAGGATATGCAATACCAATATTACCAAATATTTATAAGAAATTTTGGAATTTTCAATTCGATGATAATCAAACCGATACTTCAAGAATTAATAAGACTTTTCAGGAAGAATTTTCAAGAATGCTTCAGAGGTTAGGCTTAATAGATTCAATTCAAATAGCTAGCAAATGTCTATTTGATTTGTTTAATACCATACTTGATTCAAGACTGATACATGAATCAGATAGTGCTGATATTATGTCAGAAATAACAAATTCAAATATTGATTTAGGAGAGAATGACAGTATTTATGATACTCGCAAAACAAAGATAATAAATGTAGTTCTAAAAAATATCAGAATAGCCCCTAATTGTTTCCACTATAATGCAAATTGGGATCAAAAAAATAATAGAATTTACCAGGTTAATTTAGATTCTATCAGGACAAATACAAGATTCCAACCAGAATTGAAGGTTTACAGACTAGATTGTAATAGAAGAGCATGGATAAAAATATAACTGCCCACAACACGGGCTAAGCTAGGTGGGTTTTCCAGCAGCACTTGGCCCACCACAAAACCCACCTCGCCTAGCCCGGGAACGTTAGGGCCAATTAATAATACCAGAAATGAAAATTAGAAAAAGATTATACGGATTAAATAATAATGACTTATCAGAAGAAAAGTGGGGCAATTTTATTGAAGAAATATCGTCAGCACTAGGATCTTTTGTAATAACATTTAATTGTCTTGACCAGTTAATCACAGTTTCTATTGTTCACTTGTTAGGCCCTCTTTCTAATGAGCAAGAGGAACAATTATATCTAATCATTTCTAAAAAACATTTCGCTCAGCGACTACAAGATTTAGAGAATCTTACACTGAATAAAATTCTTCAAATTCAACCTGGTGAACAAGTAAGAATAAGAATTAATAATTTATTTAAAGAAATCTACGAAATCAATGAACGCAGGAATAAATATATTCATGCTGATTGGTATGATACAGAAGACCACGTCAGTAGTATAATTGTTCGCTCAAAAACTAGAATTGACCCAAAAGGTATATATCATGAATACTTTAAATGTTCTGTTGAAGAAATAGAAAGTGATGAAGAAAGATGTGATTTAGTAATTGATAAATTAGAAAAAATAATAAATGAAATAATGAAATAATAAAACTGGCCCTAACACAGGCTACGCGCTACCAGGCTTCCGTTTTCACTCCGAATCATAATTTTTTCTAAATTCGAAATTGCTAATACTAAGAACGTTTGTTGAGTAAAGCCTGGCAGCGCATAGCCTGGGAACGTTAGCGCAGGGGTTATGTTCGTTTATCGTTCAAACAACGTTTAAAAAAATAATAAATAATCAAAGGCTGTCAGACAAAGCTATGGAATTGGGTTTCTCCAAGTCAATGAGTTTTTTTAGAAGATTGAACTTACTATCAACCCTTTCCGTCATTCTAGAGATAGTTTCTGAGTAAAATGAGAGGACGATTTTTAAATTTTTTCAAAAAATGATTTCAAAAACGCTGCGTCAGATAATAAAAGTAATGCTTTCAAATGATTTTAAAATGATGTTCTTCTTCTTTGTTTCCTCAGATTTATGAATACTAAAATACTCTTTCTCAACTCTTCTAATAATTTTTTCTCATAAGACTCACAAGTAAAATAAGATTTAATAATTTTAATAATCTATAAAAGAACGATTACCAACCCACGCGCTAACACAGGCTAAGCAAGGTTGGGTTTCCAGCCGCACTTGGCCCACAAAATAAACCCAACCTCGCCTAGCCTGGGAACGTTATGGCGTATTATTAACAACAATTTCTATAATATCAAGAAAATGAAAAAGACAACTAAAGTATTTGTATTCCTGTTTATTATCATTTTTGGCCAAAACCTTAAGATGTATAGCCAATCACCTTGCATTCCACTTTTTAACTATACAGATAGTTATGTCAATAATGTAGCTTTCCACACTATGGCGAATATATATTCAGGTGTAAATCAATCTGGTTATACTACATTCCCATCTGCACTTTTTACAACCAAAGTCGCAATTGGCAAGAAATACCCTTTAAATGTTTCAGATGATGATTACTGGAATGGAGATAGATGTGCAGTCTGGATCGATTACAATAATGATAATCAATTCGATCCTTCAGAGTGTGTTCTATCAGATACAGTTCAATCACCTAGCTTATCGGGAATTGTAAGTATACCTCAAGACTCCAGCTATATAGGAGAAAGGAGAATGCGGGTTATGTGTGTTTGGTCATTAGGTGGAACCTTACTTCCCTGTGATAGTTATGAAGATGGTGAAGCAGAAGATTATATGATTGAGATCGCGGCATCTGCTCCAGATACTTTAACTTACTGTGTTCCTTTTAACCCTGAAGGAGCAGATCAATTTGTAATAAATGATTTTAAACTTGGAACAATTCAAAACTTGAATTCAGGAACTAATTACACTGGATACATGCTTTATAGTCAGGAATCTTTTACTACAGACCTTATAATGGGCACTTCAAATTCTTTTTATATCTGCACTTGGTCGCCTATTGCGGGAGTGCCAGGAGGATTTGCCATTTGGATTGATCTCGATAATGATGGTGTCTTTTCTAATTCTGAGAGACTTTTTCAAACAAGTTCCACTAATTACGTCCTCCATATTAATGGATCAATATTGATTCCCTATGATTCGAGTTTTGTAGGCTTAAGAAGGATGAGGGTTCGCTCTAGTTTTGTCAATGTGCCTTTAGATCCCTGTTCCCTTTATAGAGCTGGAGAGTCAGAAGATTACATTGTAAATATAAAAGCTGCAACAACATCAACTCCTGAAATTGCATCTCAATCTCTCGGTATATCTTTGTTTCCAAATCCGAGTCACGGGAAAGCACGACTTGAATGTGATAAACCAATTGAATTCATAAGAATTGATGATTTAGTTGGGAATAATATTCTTATGGAATCTCCATACTCCGAACAACTTAATATTCAAATAGAAAAACCTGGAATCTATATTGTTACTGTTTTATCAGAAAGCAAGATTTCACGAGTAAAACTTATAATTACTAATTAGACAAATAAAAAAATAAATATGTTGACTGACAACAGGAAAAAACATAACACGCCATAACACGGGCTAAGCAAGGTGGGGTTTCCAAACCCGCAAGGCCCACCATAAACCCCACCTCGCCTAGCCCGGGAACGTTATGCACAACCACTTTGAATCGAATCATTTATTTAAATCTATTAATAAATTTGCCTTTTAACACAGTTCATTGAATGGTTCCAAGTTTGAGATTATCAGGGCTATGTTTCATGTTATCATGGCTATGATGCTCACTATCATGGCTATGATGCTCACTATCATGGTTATGATGCTCACTATCGTAGTTAAGATTCATGCTAACGTGTGAATGTTTCATTCTAACGAGCGTATGATTCACTCTAACGAAGTAATGATATTGTCTAACGCATGTATGTCACGTTCTAACGCATGTATGTCACATTCTAACGCATGTATGTCACATTCTAACGCATGTATGTCACGTTCTAACGCATGTATGTCACGTTCTAACGCAAGTATGTCACGTTCTAACGCGTGTATGTCGTGTTCTAATGCGGGTATGATATCCTCTAATAAGATTTAGACATCTGCTAACGCGTTTATGGTGCTCTCTAACAAGAATAAGGCGTCGATTCCCCCTGCTTAGATATTTGAAATTGTCAATGAATTTTTAAATAATGCTCTCTTGGCTTTCTCTAAGAAACTAGAATTGAAATATCAATGATTGGTAACGATTATATCTTTAATGAATCAAGAAAATAAAAAGAATATATTTGAATGAGAAATCAGGCTGTGCATAACCTGGGCTAAGCTGCCAGAGCTTTGTCCCACCGCACAAGGCTCACCACACAAAGCCCCGGCGCCTAGCCCTGACCGTTAGGCACAAGCGCAAATGCTTTCAAATTTTTTTTTAAGAATTTGCTAAGAATAAAAGAATAACAAAGTCTCTGAGCAATAAAGAGAATGAATAAAACTAAAAATGAAAAGAAAATCAATCAGTTAACAATAAAGGTTCGGATTCATTTATTTAAAAAATAATACAATAGGTTTGCGCAAGACTAAAGATTAATAAAATAATTTCTGTTAAAGGGCTGTAAATAAAAATCTTAATAATTTTGAATCAAAAGAATCTTAGCCCAAGATTTATTCTCGGAAAATTGGTTTAAGATTATTAAAGGACAATAAGAAAGCAATAAAAGATTCAGGATCAGGAAAATAAAAAATAATAAACAATAGAATAATAAGCCTGTGCCTAACAGCAC
>JACABB010000070.1 GCA_013376985.1 Bacteroidales bacterium | reverse complement strand
GAATATGGCAAAGATGGATCGGTTGAAACGCCAACTTTTGCATGATTACATGAAGGTTTAGCCCCTCCTAGGAAGCCTATGCTTTTTCCATCCCAAGTTCCACTTGTAGCAATCTCAACAGCCCCAGGTTTGTTAACACCTTTAGGCCAGCATGTTATTTGGGTATCCTTATTTGTGGAGTAGATAGCAGGCTCTTCCCACCAGCTGGCAACTCTCAGTGGGATGCTTCCTAATTCCGATGAAACCAATTGCCATACGGGACCTGCAATTGCTGATGGTTTTGATAAGATCTGAACACCACTGGATAATATTGCCTTCGTAAACGTTGTGCTTTTTGACACCTTACCAACCTTCTTTACTATGGTTTGTACATCTGCTGGGCCACCATTTTTCACAATTTGAGGGATGGTAGGATTTGTAACAACGCTTGCGTTTATTAATGCATTTAGTAAAATTACTAAATCATTCTTGTTTATTTTTAAGCAGAAAAAATGCTGACTAACCTCAATATCATCATCTTTAATGCATCCAAGGGTATTGCCATCCGTTTGTCTCTTATGATTTTTATTCCCAGAGGCAGGCCATGATGGGGTAGAAACTTGGAGTACAAAACCATTCCCATCATCATCCCATGCTAGCATTCCTTTGGAGTGACCCCATGGAGCTGTAAGGTATTTAGGGAATTGAGGAGGATCGTTATAAAACTGATCATTCCAAATCAGGTAGTTATAATCATCCGTTAAATAAACCTGAGCAAAAGTTGCTCCCAGTGGATCGTTCAGCGTTGCACCAATACAACCCTCGCCTTTTACAAGTGTTGGGTTTTGATCGGTTGCGAAAACATATTGTTGGCTATGTCCATTTTTATACTCTTGGACAGTTCCTCCAAAAATTCCTTTTGATCCTACTGGCGGAGTTTTCCCGTCATCGGTACAACCAGGGTAGGATTCGCTATTAAATTTAAATGCAAAAAACCAATTTACGGGTTTGTTCTTTCCGGCTAGGGGCGAAAGAGGGCTTGTCTTCATAATTTTAAAGAGTTTCGTTTACATTAATACTTTGATATTGAGGCTAAACATAGGAATCCGAGTAAGTAGTTTTCACCGTTTCAGGATCATCGCTTAGGTAAACGGGTTCATTTTCTGTAGCTGAAATCTCAAGAACCCGATCGTAGGTATCTGGTAGCTGAGCCTGATCGGCGGTTTTCCATTCGCCACGACCCACGGCAGCAATCAGTTCGCCCTCCTCAAGAACACCCTCTTTATAGCGAATACTTTTGTTCCACCCAAATACACCCTCGCTTTTGTAGCCGTGGGCATTAAGGTATCGCTCCAACTCTGGAAGGGCATCGTTCCCATGACCAGAGGAATACTGCCTATCCTCCACAAGGTAACTTTTAACGTTTTGGTTATTAATATGCGCGCAGTAACGACCATCGCGAATTACAAATTTGCCTGCAACCTCCTCCTCAATAATAGTTTTCCAGTGCGAACTTTTCCCGCTCGACACCTTTTCCTCAACCAGCACGAAGTAATGGGCGCATCGCCTGCCCGACAGAGGGGCAATTAGCGGTTCGCCAGCAAACTCAACCTTGCCAACAACCTTGGCAATATCGCCGCTAATAAAATCGGAGATTTTTTTGCCAACCGCCTTTTTTAGCTTCCGCCTCACAACCGCCTTTTTGCTAAAGTAAAGGCTTACTATAATTACTATTACCATAACTATTCCAATACCAATGGGGATAAGAATTTCAGGCTTCATACAAATAAGTTTTTGTTATAACCATTTCCATTTAAACATTAAAAGTAGGAAAGCTTTTTGGCTTAACCAAGAGCCATTGGGCGCGTTTGTATTTTTAATGATATTTTAATGAAAATTAGGTGTTTGGACGTTTAGGATTTTAGGTGTTTAGAGTTTTAGCTGTTTAGGTTGGATGTGTTACAGCTGAGCATTTATTTCAAACCAAAACCAAATAATCGCAATTTGCGATAATGGGAAGAGGTGGGGGGTATTGGGAGGTGGTTAGTTGTTCTTTCTCTGTTAAGGTTATGAGGAGTTTTAGGATTGTTAAATATTACCCAAAAAGAAGATAGTTAGATTCTTACAAAGAACAAATTATTGAATTATTATGGGATTACTTTTTATCCCTTTTATAATTAACTACTTTCAAACTCATAAGTCGCTTGACATTGAAAGAGGAGAGTTTGTCAAGGGTTGGATACTAAAAAATAAAGTTCAATACATCATCGCTCTGTATACCCTTTACAAAAGCAGAGCGGAGATTAATTTTGTGGTACAGAATGAAAATAAAAATCAAGTGTAAAATTTGCCTTCTATTTCTACTCTTGATAACACTTCCTAAGGGTTTTTCTAATTGCGCAGTTTGTCTGGGCAAATAAAAAAATCTAAATAAAAGAAAAAAAGGAGAGATTTACTCTCCTTTTAAGGTTTAGTTAGGTGTTGATCTCCTATGACCAGGCACTTTCACTATTTTACCGTCCTGTTCCCTTTTGTAAGGTTTTACAGGAACGATTTTTTTCCCTTTTTCTGTTTTTCCCATTTTCTAAGTTAGAACTTAAAACATGTGAGTGGCTTACTCAAAGCAGGTAAGTTTTATTTTTGTTTTCAGTAATGTTGACTTATATTTACAGTTCCAAAGAAATTAAGTAACAAAACTCTGGTCAGACTAACTTACCTTTTTTAGTCTGGCCTTTTTTCTATTAAAGGATGTCGTCGATAATATTCAAAGTTATATCAGGCTGCATCATAAAACTTCTTTATTTCTCTGCAAATTTTATTTACCTCCTTAATTGTTGATTTATCAGTTTGTTTTGCTGAAATTATTCTTTCGCTGAAAATATCAAAACAGCAGCAAATTTCGGGAAGAATAGTAACATCTTGTTCCTCAAATATATTTTTGAGATATCGGTATATTGTTGATGCTGCCCTTTTGGATTCTTGTAAATCGAAAGGTTTGCTTTTGCAAATATGAAATTTAACAGCACCAACCACAGTTTGCCCATTTGAAAAGCCTTTTACAATTAAATCAGGAGCTACAATTACTGATACATCGGAAATCGTAATAGTTCTTTCTTCTGGTCGAATAATTGTGAAATTTATTTCTTTAAAATATTTTGGTAGTTGAAATCTAAGATATCGCTCAAGTGCTTCGACAGAAACATTTTTATCTGTTTCTTGTCTCTTGTTTTCCGGCACTCTCTGCATAAGTCTATTGATTCCCTCGTAAATGGGCTTCAAGTCTCCATTTTTCTCAATACTTTTTTTGATACGCCCCCTAGTTAATTGATACCATTGTACTCTAAATTGATCTGGCTTTAATTGCTGCGCAATGATTCTTTTTTTCCCCGACTCTGTTAACTTATCAAATATTACCATTTGGTTTAAGGATATTTTATTCGTAAAATTGTTCATGTTTAATTCTTTAAAAAAGTTAATACTGCAATTGCTTTTCCGTCAAAATTGAATTACTTTTAAAAAATAATTATAGTTTTGCGAACTAAAATTAAGGGTATATAAACAAGTCGAGTTAGGCTTGTCGATTTTCTGAAAATCGTATATATCCTTCTCCAAAAAGTGGATGCTCAAGATGTCTGGCAGGACGAAAGCATTCACTTTTTGTTTTTAACTCTTATATTATCTTCTTTTCTTCTCGTTCGTTATGTCTCCTTTCTTTTTTGTTCTTCGAATTTATTTATAGCAAGATGAATCTTTGAATATGGAAAGTGCTTTCCTTGTTCATGTGAATCTTTTTGTTTTAAAATAGATACTGAATTTTGGATGGCTTTTTCAAGTTTTCCATTATCACAAAGGTCTGTTACCCATTTTTCATTTTCTAGAAAACCCTTATTCTTTGAATAGCCTCTAATAAATTTAATCAACTCATTAGTGGCTTGGGTTGCATCACAAAACTCTCTTGTAGTCTTCTTAAAATGAAGCAAAAACCAGAATTCGATACTTGGCATAGTTTCACAAATTAATACTTCATCTCTGTTAGAATACTTTTCAACCAGAGCATCAAACTTACTCTTCTTGCCTTGACTTACTATTGTATCATAGTCAGTAAAATAAACAACCTGATTGCAATCACCAGAAAGAAGTTCATCTATGATGCTTTCTGCTGTCTCTATTGTGATACTTGTAAATAATGAAGGTCTTATAGAATACTTATAATTTTTAAGTCTTTTTAAATGCTTAAGATAAAATTGCTCTGTAAGTCCATCCCCTAGAACTACAAAGTTTGAGTGCAACAACCTATTTCCTTGATTTCTTCTCATTAATCCTCCAATTTTGGTATTGCACCAAACTTTCCCTGCTTGTATGCATTGTAAAATGATAACTCTTTTCTAATATTAAAATCTGAAAGAGAAAACAGAGAAGTTGCACCATCAGCACCCTTTTCAGTAAACCAAATAGCATCCTTTCTTAATAACTCCTTTTCCATGAGTAAAGAAATGTTATGAGTTGTAAAAAGCAGTTGTGCTTGGGTAGACCTATTTAAAAACTCTCTAAGAAAATGCATAACCAACAATGGGTGTAATGCAGATCCTATTTCATCAATTGATAGAAAAGCATTATTCTCTATAGTCTTAAAAAATGGAGCTGATAACCCATAGAATCTCATTGTTCCTTTTGATTGAAAATTTTCATGGAGTCTGAAGTATTCAACCTTTTCATTTCTAATAACTTTGTGTTCAAAAATTGTGTTGTCAAAACGAAGTTGTCTATCTTTTAAAAGTTCAACTTTCTCCTTCTCAGGTATGCTTGTTGAAACCTCTAAGAATTTAATCATATCTTCTGGAACAGGTTTAACTTCTTCCTCAAAGAGAATGTTTGAAATATTAAAATCCGCTTTCTTAATAAACTCCAGTGCCAACTGCCTTATTTTATCATTTGTTTTTATTTGCTTGTCAGAATATTCTGTCAGAGAAATATAAGGATCGATTGGTTCAAAAAACTGATCGTTAAACCAACGAAGAGTTACATCAATTTCTTTAATAGATAAGTTTACTTGTTTGTATGCTGCAAATACCGATGTGTTTTTAAGTGTTTTTAATTGAACAGCTTCCTTTGCTTGATCAGAAATTTTTAATTTCGAACCATATTCAATTACTGAAGTTTGATCTTCACTATTGAAACGACGATCAAAGATTACAGCAGGTTGAGTGCCAGGATAAAAAACTAGTTTTTCTCTATGTATAATATTTGAATCAAGTTCTAAGTAGTATTTATGTTTTAGACTTTCAATATAGAAAGTCAACTCGAAACCACCAGGTTTATCTTTAGTGTCATCAAATTTGAACGGAACAAAACCAGTTTCTTCATCCTTGTCTCTAGGTATGTCTCCAATAAAATGATCAATAAAACCAAACGCTTCAAGTAAATTACTCTTTCCAGAAGCATTTGCACCATAAACCATAGCCATCTTTAATATTCTTACTCCGGGCACAACTTCAGTCACATAGTAATCCTCTAAAGTAGAATCAGAAGTTGCTTCAAAGCTGAAAGTTGTTTCATCTTTAAAGGATAAGAAATTTCGTATTTTAAATTCGAGTATCATCTTACTTTAGTTTATATGTAAATAATACGCAAATATACAAAATAAAAATATAAAAAGCAAATTTATATTTGCAATAAATGTTGTTAAGGTGCGAAATTGTAAAATAGAATGCTTTTGTAAGTTCTTTTTCGTGTTTTTTACAATTAGTAACAACATATTTCTAAAATACCTATTTATTGTGCAATACATCGGTTAGAATGTTTAATAAAGTGTTGAAAAGAAAATAGCGATGCAATTGCAATCGCCAAACGAGTATCCTATTTTTGTTTTATTGAAACAATAATGAGGCATGTCCTTGAGCTGGCGGATGCTGACCTTTTTCTTTTTTACAAAGTTAGAGTGCTCTTTTCGTTTTAGAGCTATGTGGTTGGGTTGAAAATATCAACATAAAAACATAATTGTCAACATAATAACAATCTGTGTATTAATTTAATACACAAACATCCTGATATTCAGTTTTTAATAAAAAATTAACATTAAATTATTGATTGTGAGATGTTTAATTTATTATTTCATTCAAATTAATAAACACAGACATGTGATAAAGATCTATTATTCATATAGATTCACTAGCG
Organism: Bacteroidales bacterium; assembly: GCA_013376985.1. GTDB lineage: Bacteria > Bacteroidota > Bacteroidia > Bacteroidales > Tenuifilaceae > UBA8529. Next base: position 45 of record JACABB010000070.1, on the reverse strand, counting down.
TTGCGTTAACTTGATTATAAGTTCTTTGAAATCCTTGATATTATT
>JACABB010000007.1:112327-156278 GCA_013376985.1 Bacteroidales bacterium | reverse complement strand
GTGATTTAGGTGTTTAGGAGCGAAAAATCGCAAAATGCGATGGATTGGTTTTGGGGATAATGAGTTGATAAAGAGATAATTTAATAAGAAGATGAGGGTTTAAGTGGTTTTATATCGCAAAGTGCGATGGTTGGTTTTGAGACTCCCAATCTTCCAACACTCCAACTTTCCATTATTCCATCATTCCAACCTTCCAATCCTCCATTACTCCCTCAGCGATGTGGTTTGAAAGACAGATTCTTTTAGTTTGTTGTTGTAGGGTTGATTTGGGTAAACTTATAAGATAAATGCTACTTTTATAGGGTGTTGATTAACCTAATATTTGAATTAAATGACTTTAGTTGAAGCAATTGCTACGTTTTTCGGTTTAATCTGTGTTTGGCTTACTGTGAAACAGAACATCTGGTGTTGGCCTACAGGGATTGCACAAGTTACCCTTTACATTTTCGTTTTTTACGATGCTCGCTTGTACTCAGATATGATTCTCCATATTATCTACGTTATTATTAATGTTTACGGGTGGTATCATTGGTTATATGGCAATAAAGAGAAAGAGGAGTTGAAGGTGAGTTTGGTTGGAAAATGGATTTGGATGTGGCTGGTAGTGTGCTTTCTAGGAACTTTGGCATGGGGATACGTTATGGCCACCTATACCAATGCTGCATTGCCCTATTTTGATTCATTTATTACGGCAGCAAGCCTTATAGCCCAATGGTTAATGGCTCGAAAAATTGTAGAATCATGGTGGTTCTGGATAGTTGTAGATATTGTGGCTGTTGGTGTATATTTTGTTAAGGGTCTTTACATCACCACAGGGCTTTATGCCGTTTTCCTCGTAATGGCAACAATGGGGTATTTTGAATGGAGAAGGGCTTATAGAGCAACAGTTTAAAATATGAAGTCATGAGTCTACTAAATTAAAGCATCTTAAAACATAAATACTGAGTAGAAAAATCTAAAGGTTGTTTTAGAAGATATCAGATAAATACCACGTAAATTTTATTTACAATATTCCTGTATTGCATCATACGCAAAGTCTAAGCCTAGCTCACCAGCTTTGCTTAAATCTAGGCAACCGCTATCCTTCTGACCTAATGTGATTTTCACAAGACCTCTCTTGCAATATGCGTGTGCATTTTTTGGGTCAATCTCAATGACCTTTGTAAAATCTAGAATTGCTCCCCTATAATCAGTAAGATTAACTTTTGCGCTTCCTCTATTGCTATAAGGAAAGCAATTTCTTCATAACCTAATATTTAAAGATGAGCAAGGTTTGTATTATATCTTATAAAGTTATAAAAATTAGTCGATGTTAGAATTACCTTTCGGCGTAGAAATTAGATAATAATTGCTTACCAATGGGTTACAAAAATGTTGTCAAGTAGTAAATCTAGTGAGAGTTGAAAATAAGGAACGTGATAATGTATTTATTTGCAGTGATGTATAATTTTCTAGTGTAATGATTGGAGGTTGAAATTGGAGTGAAGAGGAACTCAACGAATGTAATGATGAAATAATTAAAAAAGAGGTTAGAGCATTGCTCATAACCTCTCTAGTGAATTCAAGATGTTTGGTTCAATAGTTAGGTTCTTATTATTCAAATAAAACTAAATTAATTGATACATTGAATAATACATTTTCTCTTACATCGAATTCCAATCAATTATTTACAGCTTTAAATGATTTTGATGATAAAATAGAAGTATTTCTTTTAGTAGCCTCGCATTCTAATTGAGGGGTTTGACTGTAATGAGCAGCCTTGAGTTTGTTTCTTACAATTGTAAGCACCTCTTTTCTAGAAAGTTGGTTTTTGGTTTCATTTATTGCTTGGCAAAAGTAATAAGTAAATGCTCCGTGCCAATTATTATCAATATTAGCATCAGCACTAGTTTGATCTGCTCTACAACCTGCCCAAAGTATATGATGAACAATTCCCTTTTCTAGGAAAGTATAGTTTAACCCTCTTGATTGATGCCCATTAATTTTTTCAAATGCGGTATACGAAGGAGGGGGCATCCACCTTGGCCTACGATCATGCAAGAGATCAATTGATTTAAGGCTTGTACCACTATGACAAGTATCAGCAAATACTTCAAGCAAAACATTATTGGGTAGGCTAGCAAAAAGATCATGTAATTCATCATCAATAATGATGTGTGCAGGATCCCAAACATCTCCAGATGACCTAAGATCATATGGGCAATAAGCTTCATCTGCACCATCATCTTCGTCTCTGTTTCTATCAGGAACTTGAGTACCATGACTTGAGATGCTGAAAACAAGATAATTGTATTTACCTTTTTTAGCACCATTCACCATCTCTTTCAGGTTATTCATGATATTACTTTTAGTAGCTTGCTCGTCAGTTAATTTAGTAATATCTGTTGCTTCAAAACCTAGCCATTTCATTAGCAATGCCTCCATAGCATTTGCATCGTTTACACATCCCTGTAATGCATTGTTGGGAAAATACTTAAATTTATTGATCCCAACACAAAGAGCTCTCTGTAACATAATTACCTCCTTTTTTGGTTATTAAATTGAGAATAATAAATGTAAAAAAATCTATGGTAAAATTGTGTAAGAGAAAATGCTTCAATTTGCTTAAAACAAAAGTCGTCTGAAAAAGGAGAAATGAAGGAGAAAACTAGAAAATAAGGCTGAAAGAAGTCTTTTTAGCAATTAAACGTTATAATTTTACAAAATTAAAAATTTATGATCGACTTGTCAATATTTAAAAAATAAATTTAGGTTTAATAAGTTAATTGTCAATCTTACTTCCCGATGCAAAACTTCGAAAAGATATGTCCCAGAATATCATCGGTGGTTATTTCGCCGGTTATCTCGCCAAGGTAATAAATGGCTTGCCGGATATCGATTGCAAGGAGATCGCTAGGGAGGTTGGTGGTAAGGCCAGTAATTGCCTGATCGAGGTTTTCTTTTGTTTTCAATAGGGATTCATAGTGGCGGACATTGGTAACAATTACCTCATCGCTATCGGTTTGTCCGTGGAGACCAATGTTTATTAGGGTATTGGTTAGCTGCTCGATATTATGTCCGCTTTTAGCCGATATGGTTAGCGCGTATATGGTTGGGTAGTCCTTTTTAAGCATCGAAAGGATGCTGTTGAGCCGATCTTTATCCGCTTTATCCTCTTTATTTAGCAGGATTATCAACCTTTGGTCATCGGTGAGCTTTGTTTTAACCTCTTCAACGGAATGGATTACCTCATCTACTGTGATTTGTGCATCAACTATTAAAAGGATAACTTTTGCCTGCGATATTTTTGCGTAAGCACGCTCAATGCCAATGGATTCAACGGTATCCTTGGTATGTCGCAGCCCAGCAGTATCGATAAATCTGAACGATATTCCGCCAAGGTTGATGGTATCCTCAATGGTATCCCTTGTTGTACCAGCAATTTCCGATACTATTGCACGCTCCTCGTTAAGTAGTCGGTTTAGCAGTGTTGATTTTCCAACGTTGGGCTTACCCGCAATTGTTACTGGGATTCCCATTTTAATTACGTTGCCGAGTTGGAATGAGGCAATCATCTTTTCAATAACAGATAAAATCTCGGAAATAAGATTTTTGAGCTGGGTTCTATCAGCAAATTCAACATCTTCCTCGCTAAAATCGAGCTCAAGCTCAATAAGTGCTATGAAATGGAGTAGCTGATCGCGAAGGTTTTTTAGCTGATCGGAAAATCCCCCTCGCATCTGCTGAAGTGCTACCCTGCGTGCTGCTTCGCTAGATGATGATATTAAATCGGCTACTGCTTCGGCTTGAGATAGGTCCATTTTGCCGTTTAGGAATGCTCGTAGGGTGAATTCCCCCGGTTGGGCAAGTCTTGCACCATTCCTTACTAATAATTCAAGGATTTGCTGCTGGATGATTTGTGAACCATGGCATGATATTTCTACAACATCCTCGCTGGTGTAGGAGCGAGGGGCTTTAAAAAGGCTAACCAGAACTTCATCAACAGGCCTATTGCCATCGTAAATGGTGCCATGATGAATTGTGTACGGCTTTTGAGCCGTTAGTTTTTTGTTTTTTGAGGATGGTTTAAACAAACTATCGCAAATTGCGATAGCATCTTTACCGCTGAGTCGAATTATGGCAATGGCTCCTGTGCCGGGGGAGGTTGCTATTGCTACAATTGTAGTATCGTCTAAAATCATCCTGTAAGTGTTTATGCAAAGCTAGTAAAAAAGTGGGGAGAATACTAGTTTGGGTTATTAGTTATTAGGTTGTTAGGTTAATGAGTTATTGGTTATTAGGTTATTAGTTATTAAGTATTGTACTATTGTCTCATTGTCAAATTATCTCATTGTCAAATTATCAAATTATCAAATTGCCTCATTCTCCCTCATGTCAATACTTCGTTAGTATAAGTTAATAAACTAAATATCAATATTATAGTGATTATTCATCTTCTAAAAATTGGTTAGGTCAACCCTATGTAATTATGAATTGGTTGGATATTACTTTTTATGATTCTGTTACTTCGCATAAACGAAAATTAAAATCATGAAAGAAGTTGTTATAATATCCGCAGTAAGAACCCCCATTGGCAATTTTGGTGGTGCTCTATCAAATTTCTCCGCAGTAGATTTAGGTATTATCGCAGCCCGCGAAACTATAAAAAGGGCTGGTATACAGCCAACTGATGTTAACGAAGCGATTATCGGCAATATACTATCAGCAGGTCTTGGGCAGAATATTGCTCGCCAAATATCAATAAAATCGGGTATTCCAGAGACAAGTCCAGCAATGGCAATCAATAAACTCTGTGGTTCAGGATTACGCTCAGTTTCAATGGCTGCCCAGTTTATTATGCTTGGCGATGCTGATGTTATCCTTGCTGGTGGTACCGAAAGTATGACCAATGCACCATACCTGCTTCCTAATGCACGATACGGTTACAGAATGGGCAACGGACAGCTAATCGATAGTATTATAAATGATGGCCTTACCGATGCTTTTAACGATATTCACATGGGTATTACTGCTGAAAATATTGCAGAACAGTGGAATATTTCGAGGGAAGAGCAGGATCAATTCGCTTTAAATAGCCAGAAGAAAGTTGAGATTGCTCAGAAAGCGGGTTATTTTACCAATGAAATAATCCCTGTTGAAATTCCTCAGAAAAAGGGCGATCCAATTATATTCAGCAACGATGAGTTCCCAAAACATGGATTAACCATTGAGCAATTGGTGAAGCTTCGTCCAGCATTTAAGAAGGATGGCACAGTTACAGCAGGTAATGCATCAGGCATTAACGATGGTGCTGCAATGCTTGTTGTTATGTCGAGAGAAAAAGCCGATTATCTTGGCTTGAAGCCGCTAGTTAGAATTGTATCATATGGCAATGCTGCGCTCGATCCTAAGATTATGGGTTACGGCCCAGTTCCTGCAACACGTGCTGCGCTCCTAAAAGCAAAGATGAAGATTGAGGATATCGATCTTATTGAAGCAAATGAAGCTTTTGCTGCACAATCAATAGCCGTAATGAGGGATTTAAACCTCGATCCAGCCAAGGTGAATGTAAATGGTGGTGCAATTGCACTTGGTCACCCAGTTGGTGCTTCGGGAGCAAGAATTCTAACAACACTAATCTACGAGATGAAACGCCGAAAACTATCTACAGGACTTGCAACCCTTTGCATTGGGGGAGGACAGGGTACGGCACTTATAGTTGAAAATTTATAATGAATAATGAAAAGTGAAAATTTAAAGATATATGTATTCTTTTTTCAGCAACAAGAAATTAGTAATCAGTAAATCAATAACTCACATACAATGAAAAGACTCGAAAATAAAGTAGCAATTATAACAGGCGGTGCTGATGGTATTGGCCGTGCAGGTGCATTAAAATTTGCCCAAGAGGGTGCAAAGGTTGTTATTTGGGATATGAATCCCGAAAAAGGGAACGAAACCGTTGCCCAAATTAAGTCAACAGGCGGTGAAGCAGAATTCGTAAAGGTGAACACAGCAAACTATGCTGAGGTTGAAGCTGCTTCGAAACAGGCATTCGATAAATACAGTAAAATTGATATACTTGTAAATAATGCAGGTATTACTCGCGATTCTACGCTAAAAAAGATGACCGTTGAGCAATGGCAGCAGGTAATTGATGTAAATTTATCTGGGGTTTTCTATTGCACAAAATGCGTTAGCTCATATATGGTTGATAAAGGGTATGGTAGAATCATCAATACCTCTTCTGTTGTAGCACTTTATGGAAATTTTGGTCAATCCAACTATGTTGCTACAAAGGCTGGGTTAATTGGTTTGACTAAGACTTTAGCTAGAGAACTTGGTCGCAAAGGGATTACCGTAAACGCAGTTGCTCCTGGTTTTATTGCTACCGAGATGGTGAAGAAAATGCCTGAGAATGTTCTAAAATCAATGGAAGAGAAGGTTCCTGTTGGCAGATTAGGTCTACCAGAGGAGATTGCATCGGCGTACCTATTCCTAGCAAGCGATGAAGCTGCCTATATTAATGGCACTACGTTGAGCGTGGATGGAGGGATAACTCTTTAAGAAGTATCTAAAATGCCTTGAGTACTTAAAGTGCCTAGAGTGATTTATCACTCTAAGTACTTTAGGCTCTCGAAATACTCAAATACTTAAAACCACACAAAAACTCATTAAACCAAACTAATACTTTGAACGGATGGCAACAACACAACAAATAATTGGTACATGGATACTGATTTTGCTGTACTCTGCGGCAATTATCTACCTCGTGGCAAAGGGGGCAAGGAAAATCAAAAGCATGAAGGATTATGCTGTTGGAAGTGTAACCTTTTCGCCAGTATTTGTGGGGTTATCGCTTGCTGCTGCAATGACCAGCGCTGCAACCTTTGTTATTAATCCCGGGTTAATTGCAGTGTACGGAATAAGTGGGTTTTTGTCCTTTGGGGTATTTTTCCCAATTGCATCATTAGTATCATTGGTTGTACTCACAAAAAGCTTTAGGAAGTATGGTACATCGGTTAGTGCTGTTTCGCTGGCAAGTTGGATAGGCAAGCGATACAATAGTACTGGTTACTCGTTGTTTATTGCAATCCTTTCGGTACTTCTGATAACCTTTATTGTGTTGATTCTTGTTGCATTAGCCAAAGTTTTATCACAGGCATTAAATACCGACCCCATTTACACGCTGGCTATAATGGTTGTGTTTGTTTTCATCTATATGATGTTTGGTGGAGCAAATTCAATGGTTTACACTAATACAATTCAAGCAGGTATTATGCTTGTTGTTGCTGTAATACTAATAACTGCTGGATATGAGCATCTAAAAGATGGTATTGGTGCTTTCTTCTCAAAACTTGCTGCAATTGATCCTGCCTTAGTAAAACCTACAAACCCAGGAAGCAGCCTTTTTCGTGATTTCTACGAGATAATATTTGTGCAGCTAATTGTTGGGGCTGCGGTAGTTTGCCAACCCCATATCATGACCAAATCGTTAATGCTTAAGAAGGAGAGTGACGTTAACCGATACCTAGTAACATCTGTAATTGTTCAAGGTTTGTTCTATTTAGTTGTTATTGCAGGTCTTTGGGCACGTCTATCATTCCCCGATATGACATCGAACGGCAAACCACTGGGAGTTGATGGTATGATACCCGCATTCGTAGTTAAGGTGTTTTCTAGCGGTTGGTTGGCTGTTTCGGTTGGAATACTTGTAATTATGGGGCTTTTGAGTGCAGGCCTATCTACACTCGAAGGGTTAATTCAAAGCGTATCAACCACTTTCACCGAGGATATTGCAAAACCACTATTTGGATCAAAGATAAATGGCGATAAATCATACGTATTGATTAATAGGGTAACCATTATTGTAATGGGAATTATTTCGTTTATTCTTGCTAGGAATCAGATTCTATCGCCAAACCTTAGCGTTGCAATTTTTGCACAAAACGGCGTATATGCATTCTTTTCTGTTACATTTATACCAATAGTTTTTGGAATCTTTGTAAAGGATTCAAAATTAAAGTCATCGCTAGCGGGTTCAATCACAGCGTTGGTTGTTTACTTCCTAGTTTACTACGGATTTCCTTATCTTGTAAATAATCATATTGCAGATTTTGGTTTTATCAACCGTTATCTTGAAGGAACAGTTCGTAATCCAGCAATTGCAGCATCAACAGCTATAATATTCTCGTTTATTGTTGGTATTTCAGTTCATTTGATGTCGAAGAAAAAAGTGAGTTTAACATAATTGAAACCTATAGGCTCAATGAAAGACTACAGTTCAATCTATAAAAGCAAACTGATTACCATTGAACAGGTTGCCGATCTAATTAAAAGCGATTCCGATATCATTGTTGCTCAATGTGCATCGGAGCCACAGGGTTGTATGTCGAAGTTTCATTTGGCAAAAGATAGGGTGAGAGATGTGAAGATATTCTCCGTTTTAACCCTTAAACCCTACGATTTTTATATGAAACCTGAGATGAAAGGTCATTTTGAACTTTGCAGTTGGTTTCATGCACCTGGATCACGACAAGCAATTAAGGAAGGGGCAGGGACTGTAACTTATGTACCAAACATGCTGCATAGAGCGGCAACCGATAGGTTGAAAGTTCGCAAACCTCACATGTTTGTTGGAACTTGCACTCCTCCCGATGAAAAAGGCTTTGTTTCGCTATCATTAGGTATAACCTACGAGAAGGATATCATTGAAAATGCTGATATCGTTGTGCTTGAGGTTAATGATCATCTTCCACGCACTTTTGGCGATACACATTTGCATATTAACGATGTAACATATTTTGCTGAGTATTCGCAGGTTCCGCCAACACTTCCTTCGCCAGTTCTTGATGATGATGCAAAGAAAATTGGTGCAAACATCGCAAAACTAGTTGATGATGGATCAACCATTCAGCTTGGTATTGGTGAAATTCCTAATGCGGTTGCACTTGCATTAACGGATAAAAAGGATTTAGGCGTTCATACCGAGATGATGGTGGATTCAATGATGGAACTCTACGAAATGGGCGTTGTAACAAATAAAAAGAAAAGTTTATATAAAGATAAGTTTGTTTGCACCTTTGCAATGGGTTCGGAGAAGATGTACAAATGGCTCGATAATAATCCCGCAGTTGAATTCCTGCGTGGAAAAATTGTAAACGATCCTGCTTTTATCCGCCAAAACTCCAAAATGGTCTCGATAAATACCTGTATAACTGTTGATTTTACTGGTCAGGTAGCAAGCGAATCGATTGGAATTAACCAATATTCTGGAACCGGAGGTCAAACAGATACTGCCGAGGGTGCAATTGAAGGATTTGATGGTTTAGGTAAATCGATTATTGCATGTCGCTCAACCGCTCGTAATGGAACAGTTTCAACCATAGTACCAACTCTAGCCGAAGGATCAGCGGTTACCCTTCATCGAAGTCATACCGATTGGGTGGTTACAGAGCATGGAAGTGCCCGATTGACAGGGTTAACTGTTAGGGAGCGCACTAAGGCTTTGATTGGTATTGCACATCCAAAATTCAGAGATGAATTAACGGCTCAGGCAGAGAGGATGGGGTACATATAAACTAATGCGACAAAGATGACAATGAGGTAATTAGTGCAATTTGAAGATTTGAAAATGAATTATTTAAAATTAATGTCAAAATAAAACCATTAGCAATTTTTCAAATTATCAAATTGTCAATTTATTAAGTCGTAGTAAATCATAAGAGCAATAAAGTAATTCAAATTGTACATAAGAGTTAAACCAATGATCCCAGTAAAAATAATCGGAACCGGAATGTATGTGCCGGGCGAAGCAATCGATAATACTGAACTAAAAGCGTTAGCATCAATTGAATTTGATCATTTGAAAACCGAGGAGAAGCTTGGTATATACAAAAGACATAACGCTAAACTCCGTGGAATAGACGAAACAACAGCAGATTTTGCAACTAAGGCCGCCCAGAATGCCATCGAAAACGCTGGTATTTCAGCAAATGATATTGGTCTGTTCATTGTAGGTACCGATACTCCTGAGTTTATTACACCTGCAACATCTATCCTTGTGCAAGGACGCATTCAGGGCGGTGAAACATGGGCATCTACCTTTGATGTTAGTGCATCGTGTGCAAGTTTTGCAATTGCTTTCGATAATGCGGTACGCATAATGGCTACTGATAGTAGCATAAAATATGCTGTGGTTATTGGGGTTTACAATATGCCAGCATTTATTAGACCCGATGATACTTTTGGTTACTCAATATTTGCTGATGGTGCAGGAGCGGTAGTTATTGAGAAAAGGTTTAGTGAGGCAACAGGTTATGTTGATGGTCAGCTGCTTACAGATGGTACCCAATGGAATTTCATTGGAATCTATGCTGGCGGTTCACGTAACCCTATTACCCCCGATTTAATTGACCGCAAACAGCATGGGTTGCTCAGTCTTCAACCACTACCGGGTGATCGTAATGTTCGTCTTTGGCCTATGGTGATTGAAAAATTACTTAATAAAGCAGGTAAAAACATCAACGAAGTCGACCACTTTATCTTCACTCAAATCAACAAATCGGTAATTATTAAGGTAATGGATGAACTAAAACAGCCAATTGAAAAGACATCTTTTGTAATGGATCGCTATGGATACACTGGTTCTGGTTGTATTCCAATTGCTTTTCACCATGCTGTACAAGAAAAGAAGATAAAACGAGGCGATTTAGTTCTGTTCATGGCATCAGGTGCAGGTTTAGCGGTTGGAAGTAATCTATTTGTTTACTAGCACCTTTATATTTCACTCTTTATAAACAAACAATGAATACACAAGTAGGAATAGTAGGTACAGGTATATATATCCCAAAAACAAGGATGACCGCTAAGCAAATTTCCGAGGAGACAAAGGGAGTTTGGTCGGAGCAGGCGGTTATCGAAAAGCTCGGTATTATTGAGAAACCAATACCGGGTATTGACGATGGTACTCAGGAAATGGGCGTTAAAGCTGGTCTTGATGCCTTGAAAAATACAAGTATCGATCCCAAAGAGATTGATTTATTGATTTGTATAGGAGAGGAGTGGAAGGAATATCCACTAACAACTTCAGGAATCTATATTCAAGAAAAAATTGGAGCAACCAACGCTTGGGCTATTGATGTTCAACAACGTTGCGGAACTGCCGTTGCGGCTATGAAAATTGCAAAGGATATGATGATTGCCGATCATGATATAAACACGGTGATGATTGTTGGCGGTTATCGCAATGGTGATTTTATTGATTATACGGATAGTTCAATTTCATTCATGTTCAACCTTTCAGCCGGTGCAGGTGCGTTGATTATGAAAAAGAACTTTGGACGGAACTCGCTTCTTGGCACTCATATAATGACCGATGGAACAATGGCTCGTGATGCAGGTGTTGAGTATGGTGGCATTTCCAAACCAATTACAAAGGATAATGCTGATACAGCCCTAAAATCATTGCGTGTTTTCGACGAGAAACATATGAAAGATCGTCTAAACGAAGTATCAATGAGTAACTGGATGCATTGCATACACAAGGCTTTCGAGAAATCGAATGTAGATTTAGATAAGATCGGTTATTTGGCATCGCTACATTTTAAGCGTTCAATGTTCAACTCAATGCTTGAAAGTTTGGGGTTAAACCACGAACAAAGCATTTACCTTGAGAACTATGGACACATGGGGCAGATTGACCAAATTTTATCGCTGCATCTGGCATTACAGCAAAACAAAATCCAGAAGGGAACAATTATCTCTATGATTGCTGCTGGAATTGGGTATGCTTGGGGTGCAAATGTTGTAAGGTGGGGATAGTAAGATTATCCAATGTCGCACCTTCAATGAATATAGTTAATAAATTGATATATAGATAAATAAATTGCTGTGATGAGAAAAAATAACTTAAGTCAACCCATAGTATTTATTAATGAGGTTGAACTCGTTACAACAGTTTTGTTACTTGCTGAAAAGATTAGAAAACTCAATTTTAAATAACTTAACACTTACAACTATGAAAAGAAATCTAGCTTTATTTTTACTTCTTGCACTTGCTATTGCTGGTTGCAAAAAAAGTGATGACGATACAACTTACAATCCTTCAAAGGATGGTATTGTAGGTAAATGGTACTCATCAAGAACCAATATTGCTCCAGGTTTAGCTAACTATTGCGATTCAATTTATGCCGAGTTTAAATCCGATTTTACTTATACGGTTAAATCATATAAAACTGGCTCACTAACTACCATGACTGGAACATTTTCTCAAGTAAAACCAACCACTGGTACAATTTGGGCGATTACAGTAAACCAATCAACACCTACTACACTTACAAGTACTGGTATTTTTGAGATTGATGCAACTACAACTCCTTTCTCAATGAAATACGAAGTAATTCAGGTACAACCTGTAATTACTGGTTTTTCAGCTCCAACTGTTGAAGGTGGCTTTGGAAGTACAAAGTACAATAACGTTGCATTGGCTTACTACATTCAGAAATATAAAAGAACAGATCTTTAATCTATAGGCATTTACATAAAAAGCTGTTACAAAAATTAACTTTAGTTTTGTAGCAGCTTTTTTGTTAGTCACCTTTGTAAATTCAATTTAAAATTATCGTGTCGTGAAAAAACTGATAACCATTTTGGTAATTCTAACCATCTGCCTAAGCACGCTGCATTCGCAGAATGTTATCACAATGCCTTACCTAAAGAATGAAGTCCCTCGTAAGGCCAACAAAGAGTTTCAGTTTCTTGCTTTTTACATAAATCAAGCGGTAAGAACTAACGTTTATGCCGAAAGTGATTTTATGAAAGGGCAGGTAATTGGGCGGCTCTTTGGTCAAAATTCAACCGTGACCTCAAATTCACTAGTAAGCAAATATGCTGAACAACGGCTATTGCCTTATCTAATTTATCAACCAAAACTATTCAACGGTAAGGCTATTTTGAGGACTTCATTTGAGATAGATTGGACATGGGGAGATGCAGCTTATGGTGTTGGCGGTAATACAGGTTCTGCCTTCAGCGCAGATCAGGTTGATATTCAAACACAGAATGTTGAACTTGAACTAAATCCTTTTAAAGGATGGTATATTAACCTTGGATTGCAACGACTCTTTGATACACCTTATAATCCATATAAAACAGTATTTGATAAGATGACCACAACTGGTTATCGCCTTGCATACTGGGGTTCAGATGCTGTTGGAATATCAGTAAGAAAGGATTGGGATTTTTCTCGAGTAAAAATGGGTTATTACAAGCTATATGAGAACAGTATTGAGAAGGATGATGATGTTACCCTTTACGAGCTAACCGGCGAAAAAGATATTTCACGTGCATGGAAATGGGGTGCTTCTGCTTACTTTATCAACGATAGAGCATCTGGTGCTGGTGGGGTTTCAATACTTAGTCAGGGCATGAACAGCCTACTAACTCAGTATAATGGTGCTTATTTCTTCCATTTAGGCAATGTACCATATAAGTCAAACGTGGCATGGCTAGGAACTTTTTTCGGTCGCAACACCGAACACGCCTTAGATCCTTGGATGATAACTGGCTTTTTCAACTTAAACGTTGGAAATGTTGATACTCTGACTAACCAACTAGTTTCGAAAAGTAAGTGGTCCAGAGCTGTTGACATATTTGGTTTTGCAGCAAATCTACGTACATCATATCGATACGGTCAAACTACTAGCGATGCTGTGAGTTTAGACTTAATCTATTCATCCGGCGATAGTGACGGGTTAAAAAACGGTAAATACTCTGGTGTAGTTACAGGCAATACTTGGGGATCCCCAGGTGCTATTTTTGTAAGCTCTGGTGCGTATTTGCTGTTCGGTCAACCCAATGTTGTCAACCGTTTTACACCTGCAATTGGTGATTTATCGAATATGGGGTATGGGGTAACAGCAGCTACAACTAACATTTCATATGGAATTATACCTAATAAACTGAATGCAAAGATTGGTGGCGCATTTGCAATGAGTAATGTTGCTCCCAAAGGTGGCGGTTACTACATGGGAACTGAGGTAAATGGTTCATTGGGCTATCAATTTGGCCCATTTATGAGTTTGGAATTGCACGCAGCCTACCTATCGCTTGGCAACTTCTACGATAGCAACGAGAGTTCACATGGAAGCGATATCAATGGAAGTTTTACCAAACGACCATATAATCCTTGGACTGCATTCCTTGTTTTTAAATGGCTTATGTTTTAGGGTTTAACTATAAAAATTAATGAGATGAAAAAGATTAGTATAATTAGTTTAGTAGTTATCCTCTTGGCTATGAATAACTGCAGTACACCCTATAAAAAATTGACAAAATATGCCACTATGGACGAAATGGTTTATTCAAGTCCAGTAAAGAAGGTTTTACTTCCTACAAGTGGCTACGAAATTGCTTATACCGATGAGGGCGAGGGAAGCAAAACCATAATATTTATCCACGGATTGGGTAGTTATCTTCCTGCTTGGAGTAAAAATACTAAAAGTTTAAAGAGCAATTTTCGGTGTATTGCTATCGATCTTCCGGGATACGGTAAATCGAGTAAGAAACCACATAGTGGAATGATGACCTTCTATGCTAGTATTATCAAAGAGTTTGTTACTGAACTGAAACTTGGTGAAGTAGTTCTTGCTGGACATTCAATGGGTGGCCAGATATCAATTACTACTGCATTGCTTTATCCCGATATGGTTAAAGCGCTTGTACTAGTTGATCCTGCCGGATTTGAGCGATTCCACGAAGGTCAAAAGCAGTGGTTTCGAGATGTTATGACAGCAGAAGGAGTTCGAAAAACTCCTGTTGAAACGATTCAAAATAATTTGGCAACCAATTTCTACAGAGTTCCCAAAGATGCAGAATTCATGATCAACGATAGGATTAGCATGCGCACTGCTGCCGATTTTGAAGCTTATTGTTATACTGTTGTTCAGTCGGTAAATGGTATGATTGATGAGCCAGTGATAGATCGTTTAGATCAAATTACACAACCTACCCTAATCCTCTTTGGCGCAAATGATAATCTTATTCCTAATCGATACCTTAATCCCGGTAAAACCGTTGATATTGCTAAATATGGTGCATCAAAAATTAAAGGGAGCAAGTTAGTAATGGTTCCAAAATGTGGCCATTTTATGATGTTTGAAAAACCCGAGGTATTTAATCAAGAGGTGTTGGGTTTTTTATCAAATAGCAGTCACTAATTCTTATGCAAGAACTATTTTATTGTTTTGATAAATGAGTATATGTTGTAAATTAGAACCGGGTTTTGCCCGGTTTTATTATATAAAAAGCTTTAATAATGCGTAACAAATTAGATACATTCACTGATTTTGCTAATTCATTGTACCCACATGAATCGGATTTCTTATTATCGCAGCAACAATTCTCAAAATCCGATAATCTTACAATCCTTAATTTAGTTAATTATAACACTAAGAACCCTTTAAATCTTATTCCCTATAATCAACAAATCAATAAAAGAACATATTCCTACCTAAAAACATGGATTGTTGAAGTGCTTAATAAGCATGATGTAGATCTATTTTACGATTGGCTCATTTCTATTGAAAGAAATGTAATGAACGATTCTATCGTTCCAGAGGAGGAAAAATATCTACTAGATCAAACAAACCATTTAGGGCCTACTTTTTACTACTTTATCCGATTCTACCAAGTTCTTCAACACTACCGCGATTACTTGATGGTAAGGAATAGAATTAGATACTATTCTCAAATATCAGCATACCTTGAGAAGTATAAGGAACCGTTCGAAAAATCTATTCTACTAAATAACGATCTAAACAGTGCTGCTGAGCGAGTTGTAAGTAAGTTGGCATCCACTGACGAAGAATTTAATCGATTTGAGGAACTATTCAAAACTATTTATTTTGATACTAATCTCGATGGTTACACACGCTATCGGGCTGCTGTTCGGTTAACCATTTTCTACTACACTAACCGCGAATTCGATAAACTGCGTTCAATCTACGATAATCTTGACATTGCTCTTAAAACTAATATATTCTACTCAAAACGAGTTCTAGCAAACTACTATGCAAATAGAGCAATGATGCACTCAAAGCTCAACGAACTCGATTTAGCCGAGAAGTTTGGATATCTATCAATCAGACAGAAGAATAACGATTATCTCTTTTACCTTGTTAACCATAGTGCGGTTCTTTTAAAATGCGGGAAACATCAGGATGCACTTGGTTTAATGACAAGTTCAATTCCTGAACTTAAAAATACAAGCAGTTATTATTGCAAAATTGGATTTGTATCGTTCTATATCAGAACGCTTTTAGCTAATAATCAGCTAGAAAAATCGGTTAGCTATGCAACAACATTCTTTGAGGGGTACAAAAAGGAGATTTTTGAGTATCGTTGGCATCTATTCTTTAGTGCATATTTACTAGCTTTATTGCGAAACGAGAAATATTCAAGAATTATAAGCCTCTCACGAAGGTATAAACTGGTAAATAAAGAAAAAGAACATGCAGGTAAAGCCATTTATCTACCTGTAATACTATGGTATACAACTATTTCTGAGTATATGGAGGGTGAGATTTCTCTTGAAAAATTTAAGGATATCATTATCAGCTCAGCCCGAACATTGATAAATCATCGCTATAAATCCCTTAAAATTAATGAACTCCTTAGCGATTTGGCATTTAATGCACCGGATATTATTAAATCGATAAAAGAAGAGCTAAACATCAATTAGATGTTAATTGAAATCAAATCGAAGATTTATACAAAAACCCGGTTGCCCGGGTTCTATTTTTCACTTTCCTTCAATCAGATTAACGGTATAATCTAGTGCTTCTTCAAGCATCTCTGTCGGGGGATCTGCAACAAAACCTTCTTTGCTTAAGAGGGCTGCCATAGATCTTGAGTAATCAATATCTCTTTTAGCAATTTGATAAACTTCATCCCATGTTAAAGTTTTACGTGCAACCCCATCTTTAATAGCCTGCATGGCAACATCAGCAGCTTCAACTGCAAACACATCAGGTTCATCCATTTTAGGAACAATATTATCTGGATTAATTCCACGTTTTTCGGCAAAGTTTGCTAATGAATGGGCTGCTGTAATAGCCATTTTATCGGTTATTTTTGATGCTCTTACAATTAAAGCACCCTTTAAAATTCCAGGGAATCCAATGGAGTTATTGACTTGATTAGGAAAATCTCCTCTTCCCGTTGCAACAATATAAGCCCCCGCTTCCTTTGCAGCATAAGGGTAAATCTCGGGTACTGGATTTGCACATGCAAAAACTATTGCTTTTTGATTCATTGATCTAACCCACTCTTTTTTAATAGTATCGGGACCAGGAGTTGACGCAGAGATTAGAACATCAGCATTTTTTATAGCCTCCTCAAAGGTCGAAATGCAATTCGGATTTGTGCTTTCACAAAGTTCCCATTTCCTGTAAAACCTTTCATCCGCTTTAACATCGGCTCTATTTTTATGCAAAGCACCTTTTGTATCAAAAAGGATTATTTTTTTTGGATCGCCGCCATCGGCAATAATAAGCCTTGCTATAGTTGTGTTTGCAGCACCTGCACCAAAAAGAATTATCTTAGCATCACCAATCTTTTTATCAACAAGTTTAAGCGCATTGATAAGCCCTGCGAGAGTAACACATGCTGTACCTTGGGCATCATCATGCCAAACAGGAATATTACATTCTTCTCTAAGAACATCTAATACTTTGTAGCAGTTAGGTTGAGAGATATCCTCTAGGTTAATAGCCCCAAAACTATACTGACACATTTTAACAAAATCAATAATTTTTTGAGGATCGTTATGACAACCATTATCTCGACTATCGACACAAAGTGCAATAGCATCAACACCTCCAAGGTACTTCATAAGGAATGCTTTTCCCTCCATAACGCCTAACCCTCCAGCAGGAGAACAATCACCATCACCAAGAACACGTGTTGAATCACTAACAACGGCAACAAGATTACCTCTATTAGAGAGCTCAAATGAAGCATCATTATTTTCTCTAATATTCGTTGAAACCTTTGATACACCGGGGGTGTACCATACATTAAACCAATTGAATCCAGGTAATGGAACTTTTGGTGCAACTTGGGTTTTTCCTCCGTAGAATTTATGAGCTTTTTCGGAAAGGCGTTTTAAAAATATTGTTTTCCCTTTTGACTTTTGCTCCTCATTCCAATTCGATGGGAAAATTGATCCAAGATTTTCAAGTTTTACACTAATTTTACTCATAATTTGATAGATAAAGTGATTACTTTTCCTATTTTATTCAAAAGCAATTTACAAAGAAATTTCAAAGTGTAAATTAATACGAGTGTTTTAAAGCTACAAATTGTTTATATTAGAGCAAAATTTCGCATTAATTATTTATTAAAAAACCTAATCGATGAGCGTACTAGTAAATAAAGATTCAAGAGTTATCGTTCAAGGGTTTACAGGTAGCGAAGGGACATTCCATGCAACCCAGATGATAGAATACGGAACAAATGTTGTTGGTGGTATTACACCAGGCAAAGGAGGACAGCTTCATTTAGGTTTACCTGTTTTTAATACTGTGGAAGAAGCAGTATTAAAAGTTGGCGCAAATGTATCAATAATTTTTGTTCCGCCAGCTTATGGCGCAGATTCAATTATTGAAGCAGCAAAGTCTGGAATTAAACTAATAATTTGTATTACTGAGGGAATTCCCGTTGCTGATATGGTAAAAGTAAAACACATCTTATCTGAATTAAAAGATGTTCGTCTAATTGGCCCAAATTGCCCTGGCGTTATTACTCCGGGTGAAGCCAAAGTTGGTATAATGCCTGGATTTATTCATAAAAAGGGAAGCATTGGGATTATATCTCGCTCTGGTACGCTAGCCTACGAGGCTGTAGATCAGGTTACAAAGCAAGGACTAGGTCAATCTACAGGTATTGGTATTGGAGGAGATCCTATAATTGGCACCACAACCCTTGATGCACTTAAACTTTTAATGGCTGATCCTGAAACAGAGGGCATTGTAATTATCGGTGAGATAGGGGGAGAAATGGAGATAGAAGCAGCACGCTGGTATAGTGAACATAGAACTAAACCTGTAGTTGGTTTTATTGCAGGACAAACGGCTCCTAAAGGAAGGAGAATGGGTCATGCTGGCGCAATTATTGGAGGTGAAGAGGATACTGCTGCTGCAAAAATGAAAATTATGCGTGAATGCGGTATTCATGTAGTGGAATCACCGGCGATGATTGGAGAAACTATGAAAAAGGCACTTGTAAAGTAAAAATTTAAAGCACTTTTTTGAATAATGAAGCAATGGAAAAGTTGCGATCTCTTCCAACATTCTATTATTCAACCCTTTTAATAATTAATTAAATATTTAATAATAAGTTACCAAAACATCAATTGAACTTTATGAAAAAATATCTTAAGATTATTCTTATAATCGCTGGAATTCTATTGCTTTTTGCAGGTTTTTTTGGGTATAAGATTTATAAATTAGTAATGGGAAGCGAACCATTAACGGGTAAGCAAGAAAATATACCAACAAATACAACCTCAATACCTCCAATTACTAAAGGAGTTGCAGATTGGTTAAATTGGAGGGGAGTTAATTTTGAAGGGAAGAGCGCAACAACGGGTATTAAAACTGATTGGTCTAATGGACTCGAAAAACTTTGGTCAGTTAATTACCTGTGTCAGGATAAAGCCACCGCCTCGTGGTCATCCGTTGTAATTCAGGGTAATAGGCTGATTGTTCCTGGTAGGGATGAAAGAAACGACTTAGTTTTCTGTTTAAATGCTGATAATGGACAATTGATTTGGAAAGGATCCTACGAGGCTAAAGCCGAAACAGCTCATGGTCCAGGCTCACGTGCAACCCCATTTATCAATGATGATAAAGTATACACATTTGGACGTAGCGGCGATTTAGTTTGCTGGCAGCTTGAGGATGGAAAACTTCTTTGGAGAAAAAATGTAAAGGATGAGGGTGGAATTGAACCTTCATGGGGATTTTCGACAACTCCCCTTGTATTCGAAAATATGGTGATAGTTCAAGGCGGAGGAAAAGCCTTAGTAATAGCCTATGATAAATTAACGGGTAAGGTTCTTTGGAAATCCATGGAGGGAGAAGTTGGATACTCTGCTTCAATAACCATGAATATTGAAAATGAAGTAAAACTTCTTATATACCACGGAAAAGGTCTATCATGCCTTAATCCTGCGGACGGTAAAGTTCGATGGACTGTTCCTTGGCCAACCCAATACAGTATTAATGCAACTACGCCAATAGTTTGCAGTGATATTGTTTACCATACTTCTGGTTATGGTATGGGTTGTGAGGCTATAAAAGTTACCAAAGATGGGTATTCTGTTTTATGGAAAAGCGATATAGTTGAGGCACATCACTCCGATCCAATTCTTATTGATGGATATATATATGGATATTCAGGCGAAAGTTTTCGAAATTCTGGTCAGTTTAAATGTATTGAACTGCTGACAGGCCAAGAGATGTGGAGTACAGATCAAATAGGGCAGGGAACAACAACCTTTGCCGATGGGTATCTTATTTGCCAGGACTTAAAAGGGAACATATTCCTTATAAAACCCGAAACCTCTGGCTTTAAAAAGATAGGTGAAATTAAATCTGCCATTGCAGATGTAAAAAATCCATCATGGACTGTTCCAGTAGTTGCCAACGGAAAGTTATACCTTCGTTATATGCAGCAACTGGTTTGCTATAAACTTGTTCCATAGAGAAATATAACCCAACTATAAGAACCGCTACCTTTAGGATGGCGGTTTTTTTATTGCACATAATAACTTTATGATGTTTGAGGAACAAAAGGTATATTTGTATGGAGGATAGTTTTAACCTACAGTATATTCTAACATGGATTTATATATACCAAAAAATGGTAAGTTAATGCCAACTTGAAAATGACATAAAATGAGTGGTAAAGAAAGTATAAGAGGTTATATCTGTCAAACAATAATTGCAGTATTAGAATCTTTGCAAAATGAATGGAAATATATCTGTATTGAACCTGATACTGATAATGACAAAGTTGATATTGCTTGGACAGATGAAAATTCAGATGAAAGAATATATCAAGTAAAGTCCTCAATTAATGATTTTGGAAAAACAGAAATTCTAAACTATCTTCTGAATTTGTATGATTCTAATTCTTCTGCCGTTTCATTTTGTGTAATTCTAGTTGGTAATTCTACAACGTCTACAAAACAATATTTTAAAAATATTGAAGATCTAGAATTAGAGGCTTTTGACGAAAAGTTTAAAAAACTTTATAAGATAAAGGATAAAATAAAAGTAGATTTCTACAACTTAGATTTACTCACAATTAAAGGCGCTATTATTTCCAATATTGATAGATTCCTTTCTATAAATAAAATAAATGTTGATTATTTTACTAAAGAGCTAATTTATGGAGGGTTAATAAGTCAATTCATGTTTTTTTCAACCAGTGGTAAAAAAGTATCAAAATCTCAATTTGAAAATGAATTATTAAGTTGGTTCAAGCACAATTACTCTAAACATTTATCGAAATCGAATAGTGAATTATTACTTTCCTTTTATTTAACAGGGAAAATAGAATTTACAAATTCTTTATCTACTTTAAGCCTTCCTGAGATTGAAGGACAGAATTACATTGAAGAAAAAAAGAAGGAACTAATTAATTTATATGAACGTATCTTAAAATATGATATTAAGATTGAACCTGAAAAAGAAGAAGTTATTTCACTTTTTGGAGATCTGGAATTTACAAGGATGATTTTACCTAGAAGATCATTAATCCAATATAAGAATGAACCTGTTATTATTTCAGATTATGAAAAAAAGGATATTTCAGAGAAAGCATTAAAAATATTAAAGATTAAACTTCCTTATGAGTTTTTCGAATTTGGGGAATTAAAAGAATCTAAAAATTCAATTACAATAATTTCTGGAAATTACGAAATTATTCTAACAGGAACAGATAATGAGAAAGCAAAAAAAGAAGCATATGATGAATTTGAAATAAATCTAGAAAACTTATGTGATCTTCTTCAATTTTGGTCAGAGGTTAGAGAGCTATTTTTTTTACCAATTGTACTTAGGAATGAAAGTAAATCTTATGAAAAAGGACTGCGAATAAAGTTATTTTTGCCTAAAGAAATTAAAATTATCACACCTAAAGAATTTCCATATCCCAAAAGAATTGATATTCTTAAAGAATTCAACAGTTTAGATAATCTTTTAGTGTATTGTGCTAAACACCAAAAGGATAGTAAGGTAAATGAATTCTATTCAAAAAAACACTTAGAATACATTCAAAATTTTGAATATACATATTCGAATCTAGCAATGAATCCATTCTTTAAAGGTAACTCTAAAAGAGTTGAACAGTATTTTAACATTTTAAAATATCTTTTTGATTACGATATTTTTTATGATAATCCAGATTATACTGTTTTAGAATGTGAGGTTAATGAACTATCTGCAAATGAATCAATTGCATTACCTTCATTTATATTTTACAAATCAGATAAAGATTTTGATATTGAATATGAGATAAACTCTAAAAATTTGTCAAAAAAAATTAATGGAGTATTAAATATGAAAATATAAAACTGGGCGTTAATAAAAACTATATGACAATTGCAAGTGTACTAATTTGCTATTAGCGGTTTTCTTTACAAACGTTTGTGTTTTGATGACAGGATAATGACCGAAAATCAGCTAC
Source organism: Bacteroidales bacterium (assembly GCA_013376985.1). Classification (GTDB taxonomy): domain Bacteria; phylum Bacteroidota; class Bacteroidia; order Bacteroidales; family Tenuifilaceae; genus UBA8529. The sequence goes on along the minus strand of JACABB010000007.1, from coordinate 133,544 downwards.
TACATTTAGTTTTGGACACTATACTTTATAAATGACTTAATCACCATAAAATGAATATAGCCATAATAGGAGTAGGTGGGGTAGGTGGATACTTTGGCGGTAAGCTTGCCCACGCTGGTTACGATGTAACCTTTGTTGCTAGGGGTGAGCATCTAAAGGCAATTCAGCAGAATGGATTGGTAGTTAAAAGCATCCTTGGTGATTTTAAAGTGGAATCGGTTAAAGCAACGGATAGTATAAAATCTATCGGAACGGCTGATCTGATTATTACATCAGTTAAAGCATGGCAAATTAAAGAGATTGCTAGAGAATTAAAAGATGTGATAAATTCAAATACCACTATTTTACCGCTCCAGAATGGCATTCTTGCCACCGAAGAGCTGAGGGAGTTTATCAATCGAGAGAATGTTGTTGGCGGGCTATGTCGCATAATCAGTAAAATTGAATCTCCTGGAGTGATCAATCATCTTGGACTCGAACCTGTAATTATATTCGGGGAGTTGGATAATTCAGTAACAGAAAGAATTCAAATGATAAATGAGATATTCAGTGAAGCTGGGATAAGATCAATAATATCTAAGGATATAGATGCTGATTTATGGGAAAAATTCATTGCTATTTGTGTTAGTGGATTATTAGCCATTACAAAAACAACTTATGGCGAATTAAGGGAACTCAAGGAGACAAGACAACTAATGATTGATCTGTTTCGTGAGATTTATTTGCTTTCGCAAAAAGTTGGGATTAAAATTGATTCCGATTTCGTAGAAAGAACAGTAGAATCAATTGATAAAGTTCCTTATAATAATACTTCCTCGTTAACAAGAGATGTTTGGGCAGGAAAACCATCCGAGATCGAGTATCAGAATGGTACTGTGGTTAAACTTGCACAAAAATACGGTATTGATGTACCAATCAATAGGTTTGTTTATAGTTGCATTCTACCAATGGAGAAAAAGGCTAGAAAACAATAATGAATTGCCTAGGAAATATTTAACTTGATACGTGTTTCAAAGGGTCACTGTGTAAAAGAGAAATTAAAGGGGGGTAAATGTCCTTACCCTTTTATAACAGCCTCCCACATCACTTCTATTGGGTGTAATGCCTTTCGACCTGTACCATCCTTTATTTGGTGCCTACAGCTAGTTCCAAGAGCAACTATTGTAACCTCCTCTGGTGTTTTTCGAATCTCAGGGAAAAGCACAAGTTCACCAACCTGCATCGATAGCTCATAGTGCTCCTTTTCATACCCGAATGATCCTGCCATGCCGCAGCATCCGCTAGGTATTTCAGATACAGAATACCCATTGGGGAACGAAAGCATTGCTTTGGTTGCTTTGGTTGATGCTACGGCTTTTTGCTGGCAATGCCCGTGCAGTTTCATCACTTTTGCATGTGAATTAAACTGCTCCTTACGAATATTACCCTTTTCAACCTCCATCATAAAAAACTCATCGAATAGAAATGAATTTCTAGAAAGGTAGGATGCGCTGCACAAATTATCGGAATCGGATAAATCCAAATATTCGTCCCTAAAGCTTAGAATTGCTGATGGTTCAATTCCAATAATAGGAGAGTCGTTGGAAATTAATTTGCTAAGCAAATCAATGTTTTTGTTGGCAATTTTTTTAGCAGTTCTTATAAGTCCTTTTGAAATATAGGTTCTCCCGCTTTCAAAAACATCTGGAATAATTACTTCGTAACCAAGAATCTCAAGCAATTCAACCGCTTTAATGCCAATGTGTGTATCGTTGTAATTTGTGAACTCATCGGGGAAAAGGAAAACTCTTTTGCCATTCTTATTCGGTTCGGCTTTATGCCTTTTAAACCATTTTTTGAAAGTGATTTTGTTAAGAGTAGGCATCTTCCGTTTGGGCTCAAATCCCAATCCTTTCATAATGATTGGTGATATCACCTTATTTGAAAGGAAGAAATTAGTAATTCGAGGAGCAATGCTACCCAAAGAGTTTATTCTTGTGATATATGCTACCATTCTACTCCGAAGTGGAATGCCATTGGCATCGTACCAATGCTGTAAAAATTCCGCTTTGAGCTTAGCCATATCCACACTCGACGGGCATTCATTCTTACAACCCTTGCAGGATAAGCAGAGATCGAGTACTTCGTATATCTCTTTGTGATCGAATGGATTTTTTTTATCATTTTGGGTTAAAAACTCACGCAGAACATTGGCTCTTGCACGGGTTGAATTCCCTTCGTGCTTTGTTGCCATATAGCTTGGACACATTGTGCCTCCTGCAAGTACAAATTTACGGCAATCACCTGATCCATTGCATTTTTCGGCGGCACGAAGTATTCCTTTTGTATTTGAAAAATCGAATATAGTTGATATCTCCTTTTCTTTTCTGCCCGGTGTATATCGCAGGAAAGTATTTAATTGCGGAGTGTTTACAATTTTCTCGGGATTAAAAATATTATTGGAATCAAAAACATGCTTAACATCCTGCATTAATTTATACACCTTTTCACCCACCATAATTGGGATAAGTTCGCCCCTTAATCTGCCATCGCCATGCTCACCGCTTAGCGAACCTCGATATTTTTTAACAAGATGAGCAACTTCGTAAGCAATTTCCCTAAAAAGTTCTACATCTTTAGGATCTTTTAGGTTCAGAACAGGCCTTAGATGAAGCTCTCCACTTCCAATATGGGCATGGTAAACACAGTCGAGATTATGGCTTGTCATTATAGCAGCAAACTCTTCCATATAATCTGGAAGCTTTTCAACATTAATTGCCGTATCCTCTACAAGCGATACTGGTTTTGCATCACCCTCAATATTTGATAGAACACCAAGTCCTGCTTTACGTAAAGCCCAAACTTTATTGATATCGTCACCCCAAATAGACGGGAAATGGTAGCCATACCCTGCGGCTCGCATATCCACTTCCATTTGAGCAGCAATCTGCTCAATTTCATTCCTTGTTTCTCTAGCAAACTCAACAATTAGAATTGCTCCAGGATCACCCTGAACAAAGTACCTGTTTTTCTGCTGCTCAATATTTCCTTTAGTACAACCAAGAATGATATTATCCATCATCTCTACTGCTCCTGGTTTATATTTTAGAGCAATAAGATTTGCTTTAAAGGCATGATTTCGCTCTTCGAGGTGAACTGCTATTACAGCCTTCTCTTTGGGTGGTAGAGGAACCAAATTAAGTTTAATTTCAGTTATTAAACCCAGCGTTCCCTCGCTACCTGCTATTAGATTCGAAAAATTAAAAAGATTATCGTTATTGGCAAATACGCAATTATCAACAAGTTTATCAAGCGCATAACCGCTATTTCGGCGTTTAACTGCTGGTTCAGGGTATTGCTCAATTATTTCATTGCTAATACTACTATCCGATAGCATTGAATGGATAAAGCGATATATTTCACCTTCCTTACCCTCTATCTTAAGTTTTTTGCTAAACTCTTCCTTTGACAATGGAGAAAACTCGTACTCTAAACCATCATCAAGAATCATTTTTACTAAAATGGTATGATCACGTGTACTTCCATAGAGTATAGAATGTGAGCCACAGCTATTATTGCTCACCATTCCTGCAATCATGCAACGATTTGAAGTAGATGTTTCGGGGCCAAAAAATAAACCTGATGGCTTAAGAAACTGATTAAGTTCATCGAGAATTACACCGGGTTCAACTCTTACCCAATGTTCATGAGCGTTAACTTCAATGATTTTGCCCCAATATCTTGAGATATCTACAATAATCCCTTTGCCAACAACCTGACCTGCCAATGAGGTGCCTGCGGCGCGTGGAATCAGAGGCATTTTATATTTTTTAGCAAAAGCAATTAGTTTAACTAAATCGTCCTTTGTTTTTGGTAAAGCAACAGCATCTGGAATTTCGCGATAAGCCGATGCATCTGTAGCATATTGTAAAAGGGTAGAATTATCCCATGATAAGTCCCCATCAAGCTGATTTTTAAGTTCTGTAAAACTATTATGCAGATGTTCTATTCCCATTTCATCGAAAATTTAAAAGGATAAAGGTATAGATTTTTAACTTTTGAACGAAAATAACTAATACCTGCGTCAAGTAAAAATGGCATTATATGTAAGATTCAAAGTACTTAATCATAATAAATAGGATAGTTTTTTTATTTCTAAACGAAAAATAATAGTTTTACAAGCAGCGATTATTTATGAGAATACTTCTTGTTTTAAAACGTTTTGAATTTGGTGGTGCGGAAAATCATGTATGTGATCTGGCAAATGCTCTCAGTGAATTAAATCATGATGTTTTTTTGGTAACAGCTAATGGGAGACAGGTCTCTCGATTAAATTTAAATGTAAAGTTTATTCCTTGTCGGTTTAGAGACATTATACTGCCATTCAACGTAATACAATTATATTGGATTGTAAAAAAGTATAATATTGATATAATTCATGCACACCAAAGGCTCTCAATTTTAGCATCTTGTATCCTCAGAAAATTCGTTGACATTCCTGTTGTAGTGACCGTTCATGGGAGAACCCGACTCGATTTAAAATCGAAATTTACCCAAAGCACATCTGATAAGATAATATTTGTTAGTAACCATGTTCTCAATGTTTCGGCATGTTACCATGAAATTAAAGAAAAATCAACCGTAATTCCCAATGGAGTAGAGGTTATATCACTTGTTAAAGGAGAAAGACCATACTCAATTACATATGTTAGCAGAATAGATAGAAATCATTCGAAAGTAATTCTAGTGATCATTCAGAAGGTAATACCTATGTTGATCAAAAAATTTCCGGACATAACCTTTAACCTCATAGGGGAAGGTAATTGTTTAAATTTGATCAGGAAAGAGTCCTTAAGGATTAATAATGAGTATGGTAAAGAGATATGTAAAGTTTTCGGTTATCAAACAGATGTTAAAGAGTTTTTTTTAAATTCAAGCCTCATTTTAGGAGTTGGAAGAGTTTCCCTTGAAGCATTAGCATGTGGTGTTCCTGTTCTTTCCATTAATCAAAAAAGATTGGGTTCAATAATTTCCACCGCAAATTATGCGGATTATAAAGAGAATAATTTTGTTGCTATTGGAAATGAACCTCCAAATGCCGATGAAATCTACACTATTTTAAATGATTTTTTTAATGAAAAAGAAAAATATTGTACAGAAGCTAAAGAAATACAAGGCTTAGTAAAACATGATTTTAGCCTTAAAAATATAGCATGCCAAATAGTAAATTTGTATGCAGAGGCAATAAATTACAATAGGAAAAGTAGTTAGATAATGGCTTGCATACTGTTTTATGCGCTTGTTTAATTTATTAAAAAACGCTTTGCATATTAAATTATTCCTTTTTTTTGAGAAAAACATTAAAATCGAAAGAAAATATTATAAAACATTTTATTTTTTAAAGCTTTCCATTAAATAATGAAGTTTTTTTTATCTAATTTTATCAAAAAATATTTCCAGATATAACTAATTGATAATCAGTTAAAATATTAACAAATGATAGTTCTTGTTCTAAATTGTGGTAGCTCATCGATAAAATATCAGGTTATCGATATGGCTAATGACAGTAAATTACTGGCAAAGGGTATTGTTGAGCGAGTGGGGCTTGCAGATGGTATACTTACTCATAAACCAGAAGGAAAGGAAAAATACGAAGTATTTGAACCAATTCCCGATCATAATGTTGGGATAAACCTAATTTTAGATACATTGGTTGACAAGCAACATGGTGTAATATCAAGCATTAATGATATTGTAGCAGTTGGTCATAGAGTTGCTCATGGCGGTGAGTTTTTTACTGAAAGTAGTTTAATCAATGAGAGGGTAAAATCAGAAATTGAAAAATGTATAGAATTAGCTCCGCTTCATAACCCAGCAAACCTTAAGGGAATTCTTTCAATGGAGAAATTATTACCTGGCGTACCACAGGTTGCGGTGTTCGATACATCGTTTCATCAAACAATGCCAAATTTCTCGTACCTGTATGCAATACCATACGAGTACTACGATAAATATAAAATTCGTCGATATGGTTTCCATGGAACAAGCCATAAGTTTGTAGCACAAAAGGCTTGTAGAATCCTTGGAATGGATTTTAACAGTTGTAAGATTATTACCTGCCACCTTGGGAATGGCGCATCGATTGCTGCTATTAAAAATGGTAAATCCGTTGATACTTCCATGGGCTTCACTCCAGTTGAAGGCTTAATAATGGGTACCAGAAGCGGAGATGTTGATCCAGGCGTACTTTTATTCTTAGCCGAAAAAGAAAATCTTAGCATAAAGCAGGTTAACGATGTTATTAATAAAAAGAGTGGGGTTCAGGGCATTTCAGGCTTATCATCCGATATGAGAGATCTTGAGAATGCATCTGCTGAAGGTAATGAGAGAGCTCAACTTGCAATTGATATGTACTACTATCGTGTAAAGAAGTATGTTGGAGCTTATGCTGCTGTTATGGATGGAGTTGATTTAATAATTTTCACCGGAGGAATTGGGGAAAATGATGATAATATCAGAGCCCACGTATCTGAAGCCATTGACTTTATGGGTGTTGATTTTGATGCAGCGGCAAACAAAGGAGTACGTGGTAAAGATAAACTTTTGACTAAACCAAACTCAAGGGTAAAAGTTATGTCAATTACAACTAATGAAGAACTTGTAATTGCAACTGATACAGCAAACATTGTTTCAAAACTTAAAAAATAATTTGCTTGTTAAGTAAGAGCTTAGAATGAGTTATATTAGAGCGTATTTTAGAGTATAGGAAACACTGAACTCTAAGCACTTAAATAATAATCAAAATAAATAAAGTAATAATAATAAAACACGCAAGAGTATGAAAATTAATAAACTGGATCAACTATTTGATGTTCTAAAAAGTAAACAAAAAAAACGTATCGTAGCTGCTTATGCTAACGATTCTCATACAATTGAGGCTGTAAGTAACGCAATTGATATGGGTATAATTGAGGGTACTTTAGTAGGTGATGAGGCAACCATAAAAAAAGTATGCTCAGATCTTAAAATAGATCCTTCAAAATTTAGAATTGTACAAGAAGCAGACGAGATGAAAGCAGCAACTAAAGCTGTTGAACTCATTAACAAAGGAGAGGGAGAAGTTCTAATGAAAGGTCTTGTTAGTTCAGATAAATACATGCGTGCAATACTTAACAAGGAAACGGGACTAATGCCTCCAAAAGCAATTTTAACACATGTTACAGTTCTAGAATTACCTACTTATCATAAATTGCTTGTATTCGGAGACGCAGCAATTCTTCCTGCTCCTGACTTATCACAAAAAATTGCCCTCACTGAATATTTAATAAAAATTGCACACTCTTTGGGCATTGAGAATCCTAAGGTTGCTTTGGTAGCCGCAACTGAACAAATGACGGCAGGAATGCCAGCATGTGTTGACGCTGCAATCATTGCTAAGATGTGTGAGCGCGGTCAAATTAAAGGTGCAACTATTGATGGCCCATTATCACTTGATGTTGCTATTGATAAAGAATCGGCAGAAATTAAAAAGATGACCGGTGGTGTTGCTGGCGATGCTGATTGTTTGGTATTCCACAATATCGAATCAGGAAATGTATTTTTTAAAACTTGTACAAAATTAGCAGGTGGATTAGTTGGTGCAATGGTTATGGGTGCTAAAGTACCTTGCGTTCTTACATCAAGAGGTGATAGCGCACAATCAAAAATGTACTCTATTGCATTAGCTGCTAATGCTGCAAAGTAGTACTAATAACTAAAATTCTTAATATCTATAATGGAAGAATTTAGGATTCTTGCAATAAATCCAGGGTCAACATCGACTAAAATTGCAGTTTACAGGAATAACAAATCAGTTTTTCTTAAGAATATAAAGCATTCCTCCGAAGAACTTAAAGTATTTCCAAAAATTGCCGATCAATTTGAATTCAGAAAGGAGATTATCCTCAAAGAACTCAAAGATGCGGACATTAAAATTGATGAAATCTCAGCAGTTGTTGGTAGAGGAGGGCTAATTAAACCTATAGAATCTGGCGTTTATGAAGTAAATGAGCAGATGAAAGAAGATATCAAAAACTGTATTATGGGCGAGCATGCGTGTAATTTGGGCGCATTAATTGCCGATAATATTGCTAAAACGATACCCAATGCTCGAGCCTTTATTGCAGATCCTGTTGTTGTTGATGAAATGGAAGATGTTGCACGAATAGCGGGACATCCACTTTTTAAAAGAATGTCAATTTTCCATGCTCTAAACCAAAAAGCAATTTCAAGAATTCATGCAAAATCACTGGACAAAAAATACGAGGAGTTAAATCTAATTGTTGCTCATCTTGGGGGGGGGATTACTGTTGGTGCTCATAAATTAGGAAAGGTAATCGATGTTAATAACGGGCTTGATGGTGAAGGTCCATTCTCACCAGAACGCTCAGGCACTTTGCCTTCAGGTCAACTAGCAAAACTCTGTTTTAGTGGTGAATTTACCTACGATCAAGTAAAAAAAATGATAACTGGGCAGGGTGGATTGGTTGCACACGCAGGAACAAATGATGCTTATGAGATAGAAATGAAGGCTAAAACAGGCGATCCCAAGGCAATGTTATTACAGGAAGCGATGGCTTACAATATTGGAAAATCAATTGGAGCTCTAATGGCTGTTTTAAAAGGTAAAGTCGATGCAATTTTGATTACTGGAGGAATTGCACATAATCCTGATTTAGTTGACTATATAAAGGAGATGGTTGGATTTATTGCTCCTATAGTGGTGTATCCGGGTGAGGATGAAATGCAGGCGTTAGCGATGAATGGACTAATGGTCTTAAATGAAGAAGTTCAACCAAAAAAATATAGTTAATATAAAAAAAACCGCCTAGGGCGGTTTTTTTATGGGTTTGATATTGATACAGGAATTATTTTTCCATTAAAGAATTTAGATTTATTAATCGCAAAATCGACAATAAAATCAGCCATTTCTGCGGTTTTAAACGTTGCTTGATAACCGGGAAATGCTTCTCTTAGCATTTCGGTATCCGTTGAGCCAATAGCTAAGCAATTGAAAACTAACCCCGTGTTTTTATACTCTTCGGCTAAACACTCTGTCAATGATGCTAAACCTGCCTTTGCAGCTGAATAAACTGCTAATCCCTGAAATTTTTGACTTCCCTGAAATCCTCCCATACTACTAATATTGACAATATGAGCAGGACGATTCATTAATGGGAATAAGGATTTAATAAGTTTAACAGGCGATGTAAGATTAAGTTGAATCATCCTATCAATATCGCTATCTGTAAGTTTATCAAAAGGTTTATTAATTAGTAATCCTGCATTATTAATAACAATATCAATAGTGCTGATATATTTCTTAATCTCAACAACTAAATCATCTTTATAAGAATTTGAATTTTCAAGATCAAAAACGATTGGGAATAGCTGAGTCTTGGTATTCTCGTGAGTACATTCATTTTTTAGTTCATTTAGTTTTGGCTCATTACGGGCAATAACTATGATATTATTATCGCCTATTGCTGCAAAACGCTTCGCTGTTTCGTATCCGATTCCTCTGGATGCGCCAGTAATAATTATATTCATGATAATAATTCATTAATATAAAACAAAGATAACTTCAAAACCGTTATTAAATAATCTAAATCAAATTTTTGCTAAAGGTATATTTTTTGTGATCTTTATAGCGTTGTTTAACGTTTACTTTCATGAAACAGAAATTAGGTACAAGTTTATTCTTTATTGTATTATTAACATCAAATATTATTACTGTAGCCCAAGAGAAAATCAAGGAAGAAAAAACATTTCGCGATAAAATCTTCTTTGGCGGTAGTGTTGGAATGGTATTTGGAACGGTAACAAGAATTGATATTCTTCCAGAGGTTGGTATGTGGGTTATCCCCCAATGGTCTATTGGTTTTGGAGGGCGTTACACATTTAGGAAAGATCGTTATAATTTTATTAATGGCGAGTCTAACTCCTATAAGGCACATATTTGGGGTGTATCTGGGTTTACTCAAATTTTGCCTATTCCAGATTTAGATAAGGCGTTTAAAATCGGAATACACGGAGGCCCGATATTTCAAGGTGAGTGGGAGGGGCTATATATGGATAAAGGAACTATTGATCCCACTGCTTATAACCCTGGTAATAAAGGATGGGTGCATATAATTTTGGTTGGAGCTGGTTATCGATTCCCTTTAGGTGAAAGAGCCGGTCTAAATTTATTGGTAATGTGGGATTTAACAAATAGTAAATATTCTCCTTACACCACAAATCCTTTACTTAGGCTAAATATTAATTTTTAGTAAAAGTCCTAAACCTGAATAATATAAATGCGAAAAAGGCTTTGGTAATTCCAAAGCCTTTCCCATTATGTATAGAATAACTCGTTTATTCTAACACATTAACATTAGTAGCTTGTGGGCCACGTTTGCCTTGTGTGATTTCAAATGAAACAGCCTGACCTTCATCAAGACGTTTGAAACCTTCTTTTGCAATGCCTGTGTAGTGTACAAAAACATCATTGCCTTCTTCAGTTTGAATAAAGCCAAAACCTTTAGCTGCATCAAACCATTTTACTTTTCCTTTCATGTTAATAGATGTAAAAATTGTAAATAAAAAATTATCGTTGCAAAGGTGCGCATAATACTTGATTTTGCAAGCACTTCCAAGTCAATTTTTTTAAATATAAAAAAATATTTTTAGTCAAAAAAATTATTTATTTGATAAACAGGCTTATATAAAATTGATCGCTAACAAAAACAATAAAGTAATTGTTTTGTTATAATAAAATAAACCCGTTCCTTTGACGAAATTTTTTTGGAATCAATAAAACATAATACATGATTATTACAAACGATAAAGTTGTATCATTAAGCTATGAGCTTAAGGTAAATGATGAAATTGTTGACAATGCAGTTGCAGAACACCCTTTAGAATTTCTCTACGGTCATCGTCAACTATTACCTCTTTTTGAAGAGAAAATCAAGGGATTAAAGATAGGTGATACTTTTAATTTCATGGTTCCATGCGATGAGGGCTATGGTCAAATAAACGAAATGGCTGTGGTTGAATTACCCAAAGATATTTTTATTATAGATGGTCAAATTCCCGAAGATCTTCTTGAGATTGGCCGTAGTTTACCGATGAGAGATAATGAAGGAAATGCTTTGAATGGTATAATCGTTGACATTAAGGATGATCTAGTTGTTATGGATTTTAATCACCCATTGGCAGGTCAGGATCTTTATTTTAATGGTAAAGTTGAGGCTATTCGTGATGCATCAGCCGAAGAACTTGCGCATGGACATATTCATGGTCATCATCATCACGATAATGCTTCAGGATGCGAGGCAGGATGTTGCGATAATGAAGAAGAAAAAGGGAACCAAGATTGCGGATGTGGTTGTGGGTGCAACTAACACATTTATATTGATTTCGATAAGGGTTAAATTACAATTAACCCTTTTTTTATTATATTTAGTCAATTATTAATCACGTTTTGGTTTTTACTTCGTAAACAAGAATGTAAATGATTTATTACTTTTGCATTGTAAAAATGTTTGAAATGAAGAATCTTGGTACTAAATTATTGATATTGGGTATTATATCCCTTTCAGTAGTATTTATTGGATGTAAGAAGGATGCCGTTGATAATAACAAGTTCACTTTTGAATCAAAAGATTATTTTCTAAAATCTGGATATCTTACATACTATGGACCAACAATCCATGCTCCTACAACTTATAAGTTTGATTTAACAATAATTAGTACTGGAATTACCTTTAATAATTCAATAACTAATTCAACAGGTAAAGGAAATTTTATTGGATTAACTATGTATTCATTAGATCCTGATTATTTATCATCCGGATTATACACTTTCGATGGATTTTCTTCGAAGGATTCATTGACATTTAATCGTGGTGTAGTTGGTGCTAATTATGATTTAGATTCTGGCACTGATACTACAAAATACACAATCAAGACAGGTGTAATCCAAGTTGAAAGTAGTGGAAATTTTTATATCCTAGATTTCAATTTTTACACCAATAGTAACAAGCAAATTAAAGGCTCTTTCTCTGGTCTACTAGAAACAAATACTGCTCTTGCCATAAAGAGAAAGAGTGATTATTAATTCAGACTATTATCTATTTGCCAAGTAGATTTAAAACTCCATTAATAAAGGTCAATGGGTGTGTAGGATTACCCGGGATGTAAAGATCGGGCTTGTATCGATCTAAAAACGTTCTATCAAGTGCCGATGAATTGGCAAAGATACCACCACTAATAGCGTCAACTCCCACTAGGATAATAATTTTCGGTTCAGGTATTGCATCATAGGTTAGCTGTAGGGCGGTAGCCATATTCTTACTAATTGGACCAGTTATTACTACTCCATCCGCATGGCGGGGAGAGGCAACAAAATCAATCCCAAAGCGACCAACATCAAATTGAACATTACCACTTGCGTTTAGCTCTAGCTCACAACTATTATCTCCAGCTGCTGAAACCTGACGTAGTTTTAGTGAACCGCTGAAAAATTTTCTTATCTCAGGTCTTATAAGCGATTCATCCAGTTGAATAGGTTTATCAATACCTTCTTTTACTATTAATCCTTCGGGCGTGTTTGATGCTAGTTTATAATCCTTTGTGAATTTTATCTTCTCAGGAAATTTAAAGGCGCATTCTCCACAAAAATTACATTTTCCTAGATTAATGCTCACTGGATTAATATCAATTGCACCTAATGGACAAGTTGATTTCAGGGCTTGATCATCAATTTTAGATGTAGAAATAACGGGTCTTCCTCTGAATATTCCGGGTACTTCGACAGTTTTTACATTAGGTATGAACTGTTTACCCTGATGGAAAATTATTTTAAGATTGTCTAGCATATTCCGAGTTTAAATTTACACTGTTGATAATTACAAAATTTGAAAATCTGGTAATTTGATAATATGGTAATTTGAAAATTTGGTAACACGTAAGTTCTGTTTATAAATTTACACTTTCCCATTGCCATATTTTCAAATTACCAAATTATCAAATTGTCTCATTGTCAAATTGCCACATTCTCAAATTATTTCATTCTCAAATTTTCAAATTGTCTAAAGATCGTGTCCGCAATAGGAGAGGTTAAAACTCTTATTGCAAATTGGAAAATCGGAGATTTCGTTATTTCTAACCGATTGCGCTAAAGCAAGCCAGTTATGGAACGAAGAATCTTTAATTTTATAAAGAATCAATTCACCCTTTGAGTCTGTAATAGCACAATGGCAAATTTCGCCCCGCCAACCTTCAACTAAGGATATTGAGAATGTATCGGGCATTGGTTTAAATTCTGGGTTATCATGCTTTTTGAAATCGGGGATATTTCCAATCATACTTCTTATATAACCCATGGATTGCTTAACTTCATCCCTTCTGATTTGAGCGCGAGAATAAACATCTCCATGTCGCTTAATAATCGGTTGATGATTGATAGTTGTATACAAATCATGGGGGTGTGATAATCTGATATCTCTATTTAAACCGCTCATACGTGCAGCCATTCCCACTGTTCCAATGGATTTTACCTCATCTAAAGTTACAACCCCAGTTCTCTCGAAACGTGATAGAGCGCTTGGGAGTTTGAAGAGTTTTGTACTCATCTCAATAAAATCTGGCTCGTATGCTGCAAATACCTGATTTAAACGATTTGCTAAGTCATTAGTATAAGGAAAATTAGTAGTCCCGGGTTTTATAAGGCTCTTTGCCAATCTATTTCCACACCATTCCTGAAAATAGTTTATAATAGGTGTTCTTAATCTTCCATAAACTGAACTACCCAATTGGTAGGCGATATCGGTACACATAGCGCTTAAATCAGCGGTATGCATGGCCATTCGCTCCAGTTCTAAGGCAAGTGTTCTTGTGAATTGTAACCCTAAATCAGGTTGATACCCACAGAGATTCTCCCAAAGGTTCACAAAAGCGGTTGTATGTCCAACTGTAGTATCACCAGCAATGCTCTCAGCAAGAATTGTGCGTTCTAATAAACTTTTCTTTTTTAAGAAGAGTTGCTCAATCCCCCGATGCTGATAACCAAGTTGAATCTCAAGATGCATTATCTGCTCGCCATTGCATATAAATCGGAAGTGACCAGGCTCAATAATCCCTGCGTGAACTGGTCCAACACCAACCTCGTGTAACTCCTCGCTATCAAAGCTATAGAAAGGGTAGTTGGCTATTGTTTCGGCTTTATTTACCCTATTCTCTGAATATCTAACAGGTTTAAACCAAGGGTGGTCGGTATATTTAATATTAAAATTTTCGTGGATTTCGCGCTCAAACTTTTCGAAGTTTAAATTGTGTTTTGCAAATGAGTTTAGCGTTGTTCCTTTATTAACCACGCAGGATGATATGTAAATTTGATGAATCGAATCATCAGCAATACAGCAGAATAACTTAACACTACTTTCCTGTTGGAGTCCAAAATAATTAACACAATGCCTATTATCATTATCCTTTAACATACCAATGTTGTTTTCAAGGAAGGTATGGTACGCTTGCTCTGGGATATCCTTTATCGGCAGGCTTTGATTATTATTTATTGATACTATGTAGTCCATAACTATTGTGGTAATAATTTAACTGCATCTTGTATTAGATTTACAAAATACATAGGTGGATTATAGGCCAAGTAAACAGCAAATGCGAGCAATAGATATTGTGATAATGATTCCCATGGGCTAATCTTTGGAATCTTTGCCTCGTTAATAATCATAGGTGGTGTAAATAGGAGTTTAAACATATTTGAACCAAATCCCCATATTATCATCGTTAGAAGTATTAGTACTGCAAAAAGAATAATTAGATGATGTGATACAAATAGCGATTGGAATATTAAAAATTCACTAACAAATAGCCCCGAAGGTGGCATTGCAGTTGAAGAGATAAAACCGAGGAGTAAAACAATGGCTCCAGCCCTGTTATACTTAAAATAGTTTCCAACATCGTAAATACTTTTACTATGGTAGACCCTATAAACCTGATTGAATTGGAAGAATAAGCTGGGTTTAACAAAAGCATGAAGTACAATATGCAGAATTGCAGCATAAACCCCAATTCCCCCAGCAGCTAAGCCCAACATTACGAGCCCCATGTGCTCAATCCCAGAATAGGCAAACATTCGTTTAATATTCTTAATTCGGGTCATGTAGACAGTTGCTACAAAAACCGATAGGAATGCGGCTATAAGAATTATTGTGTTTGCCCAAGGTAATATCTCCGTGCGAGCAACAATTGCATAGAATCTATAAATACCAACAAAACCAAGGTTCATAAGAACGGAAGAGAAAAGGGCACCAGCAGGAGCAGGGGCTTTATCCTTGGCATCGATACCAGCAGTGTACATGGGAACTAAGCCCAATTTTGCAGTAAAACCAGTGAAAATGAAAAGGAAAGCCAATCTCAGCCAGAATGGATTGAGTTGGGCGTAGTTGTCACGAAGCGAATCAAACGATAAATCTTCAACACCAGTTTGCTTTAGCGAAAGGCTAAGGAACAAAATGCCAATGAAAACAAAGGTGATGCTTATTGCGCAGATAAATACGTATTTCCAAACACCTTCGAGTGCTTGTGTATTCCTATGATGATATATTAGTACTGAAGCGCTTAATGTTGTAATCTCAACAAAAATCCATGTTACGGCAATATGATTGGATAGGTATGCAACGCCAGTTGCCGTAATTAGCATAGTCATTGCTGAAAAGAAGAGGCTTCTTGATTTCCTCGATTCATCATGGGTTGCAATATACCGATACCCGTGGAAAAGGGCGAAAATAGCCACAATTGCAAGGGTTAAAAGTAGCAGTACTCCTAAAGCATCGCTTTTGAAAAAGCCAAGTTCAGTGCTGTTTTGATGAAATGCTTGATAGATTGCAAACGTAGCAAGGAAAAGGGCATAAAAAATTACTAAAGAGTAATTTACAATTTTATTTCGGTTGAAATAAAGCAGTGCGCTAATTAAAATTGCTCCGGGAAGAAATATACTTATCATTGCTCTAATAATTAATCTTTAAGGTTTCTAAGCTGGTTTACATCAGGATCTTGAAGAACATCTCCAATTTTATTGAAAAAGATTCCAAGGATAAACACGCTGGCAAAAATATCGAGCATAATACCAAGGTTAACCAGCATTGGCATTTCGTTTCCAACCGCAAGGGAGAGTATAAAAACCCCGTTTTCAATAACCAGATAACCCATTACGTGGGTAATAATCTTTCGGCGTGTTGTTATAATGTAAAGACCAGTAAAAAGGGTTGATAGTGCAACTACAAAAAAGGTTTTATCGAGATTTGTGTCCTTAATTGAGTTTGATAGAACTATAGTAATAACAAGAATTAACGTGGTAATTATTAACGATATGAAATTTGGCACGAAAGGTTCAGCCACTCGGGTAATATTATTCTTCTTTATAACATGATTTAAAAATATTGGCACTATTAACGCTTTAAATATCACTGTTTCGAGTAATATAAGTACTAGGTTCGCCACATTGATTTGGTTTAAGGCTAAAAATGTTACCCCGAATAATAAAAAGCCCTGTAGAACAAGTAATCGGATATATGTTAGCAATCTGTTTGCAATACTCATGTAGAGCAGCGTAATGGCAAACATTATAAGTAGTATATCGGTCATATTACACTAATTTGAAGTCAGTTCGATTTAAGAAACAATGTATTAACCTTAATATCAACCAATTTAAGTTGTTTGAATCAATGGAAAACTGGAATAATGGAATACTGGAGATTTAAGCAAGAATCTAGCCTCTTGTTTTCCATCATTCCATTGTTCCACCATTCCATTCATAATTACTGTATTTGTAAATAATTGTTTATTATATTATTAATGTGACTTCTTACATTGAACTCACATTAAACAAATCTTTCCAATAGCAGCAGCACGCCAAAGAATATTAGTAGCGATACCGATGTTAAAATAAAGATAAACTGTGGGTTATGGCTCATCCTAAAGCGTGCCATAAACGATTCAAGCAATCCTGCTACAATAGCAAAACCAATTTGCACAGCAAAAAATATTGGAATAGTATATATCAAAGAAAGATCGCCTATAAAAAAGTTAGAGATAATCGCCCCATACATCGCAAACTTAAGATTTGTGGTATGAAGTATTAACCCTAGATCAAAGCCGCTGTTATCGAGAACCATTACCTCATGAATCATGGTAAGCTCAAGGTGGGTTTTAGGATCATCAACAGGCATACGGCTGTTCTCAATCATTGCAATCATTATAAACACAAAGGTTGCTAGTAAGCCTAATAGGTACGAGATATTAGAACCGTAATGTAAGGTTGCGAAAATATCATGAAAAGATGTATGACCTGTAAGCAAAGCAAAAGAGCCCATTAGAATAAAGAATGCCGGTTCAACAAGCATGGAGAACAACGATTCACGGCTGGCACCCATTCCCTCAAAGCTGCTACCAGTATCCAATGCCGAGATAATCATAAAGAACTTTCCGAATGCTAGTAAATAAGCAAACAGTATAAAATCTCCCTGAAATGATATTACTCCTGGATAATCGCCAAGTGGAACTATTAGAATTGCCATTAGTACCGAAGCGATGTAAAAACTAGGTGCAATCTGGAATATAATGCTGGTAGTGCTACTATAAACCGATCCTTTTTTGAGCAACCTGAAAATATCTTTCATTGGCTGGAAAATGCCCGGTCCTTTTCGTCCAGAGGCTAAACTCTTTGTTCGAATAACTATCCCTGTAAAAAATAGACTTGCTACAAGTATCAGAATTAAACTAACCATGTTATATCTGGTTTAAAAAGTTTATCAGAAATTTTACCTTCTCAATAATTTCTGGAATTAGAATTACTAGTGATATAAAAATAAAACCGTAAAAAATGTATGCTTGCACATTCCCATTTTGCAGAAATGTAAATCGCGACAGCAACTGACGGAAAGCATAAATTGGTTTATCTATAAGCCATTTTTCAACCTTATCGTGCGGATGCGTCTCCTGATGAACAGAATCAGGAAAAATCCCAGTAGCCTCCCTTTTAACCTTATCAACATGCAAAAATGGGCTGGCAAGTTTACGGTATGATCTAATAAAAGAGCTAGCTGTATACTGCATCTTATTACTAGAGCCATTATAACCGCAACCCCATGTGCTGGCTACGGAAACTAACCTATTTTTAGTAACCATCCTACGGATAAAAATGGTTAATCCTATCAACATTATAAACACAGCCGAATAAACACCAATCATAGCGGCGGTATGGGTTATCTCGCTAAATTGACTTACCGTATCAACGCTAATTACATTTGCATATTGGCCAACAGGTAATGATATCACTTTCAGAAACATAATTGGTACAATACCAATAGCCATAATTACAGACACAATAGCATAAAGGGGCAGGGTAGAGGCTCTCTTTTCCTGCTCAACCTTATCAATTGAAATTTGACGTGGTGTTCCTAGGAAAACAATGCTAAACGCTTTGGTAAAACATATCATTGCCAAGCCACCAATTAGAACCAATCCAAGGATTGAGAATAGCATCAATGCAGTAAGTGAAAAGTCTACACTGCTAATGGATTTAAACATTCCTAGGTAGATCAAGAATTCCGAAACAAACCCATTGAATGGTGGAAGTCCACAAATAGCAAGTGATCCGATAAGGAATAGGAAGGCTGTTTGTGGCATCTTCCTTATTAATCCTCCTAGGGATTCAATATTTATGGTGTGTGCCAATTGATAAACATTTCCTGTGCTGTAGAAAAGAAGCGACTTAAAAAGCGAATGGTTGAGCGTATGGAGCAGCGCACCGCTAAAACCAAGAACTATTAGAATTTGGTTACTGTAACCAACTCCAAGACATCCTAATCCAATTCCAATCCCAATGATTCCAATATTCTCAATGCTATGGTATGCAAGTAATTTTTTAAGATTATGCTGGATAATTGCTAGCATAACCCCATAAATACCTGTTAATACAGATATAACAAGTATTAAGTATCCAATGGTAACGAAATTGGTTTTGATTAACAGGAGTACCCTTAGAATGCCAAAAATGCCTATTTTGATAATCACACCGCTCATTACACCCGATATATGTGCGGGTGCTGCTGGGTGAGCCAAAGGTAGCCATGTGTGAAATGGAACAAATCCGGCTTTAATTGCAAATCCTAGGAAGAAAAAGATAAATAGTCCAACACCTATAATTGAAGGCTGAGAGCCAGTAAACGCTGTAATTCCATTAAAATCATAAGTACCAGTTTTAATTCTAACCCACATAAATGCTAGAGTCAGAAATAGTATACACACATGCGATTGGATTAGGAAATTGATACCCGCCCGTAGTGTTTCCGTTTTATAATGCTCAAAAATTATAAGTATAAATGACGATATAGCCATCATCTCCCAAATAACGAGGAGTACAAGGCTATTTTGAACAATACATATATCAATAAGAGTGGTAAAAGCTAAAATATATGCAGAAGCATGAAGGGTAATATTTGCGGCTTGATCGATATACTTTTTCATGTACTGAATGCCATAAACCGCTCCAGTAAAAAATGTAAAGCTGATTATTAAAATAAACCACGCTGATAGGTAATCGATACGTATTGGAATAGCGCCAGTGATAAAAGATCCTGCGTAGCTATAATCTACTGGGCTGCCCGAAAGAACTTGAAAAGATAAGATTGAAGCTAATACAACCTGTAGGCAAATTGTAACCAAAGTCAAGATTCCTTTCCCCCTAACCTTTAAGAAAGGTAGCGCAACGATGGAAACAACTGCTACTAGATTGAATAGTTCGATCAATAATCTCATATCAAACCGAATAAAGTACCTACAAAAACCAATACAATAAAGAGAATACCATAAAGCACATACGACTGAATTTTTCCGTTCTGGATAAACTGGAAGTAGTTTGTAGCAAAACGAAGTCGATTAGTAATAGGATTTATAATGTAATTCTCAAAAATATCAACATAAAACGATGAAAAAGCCCTATTCCTTGGGAATATATCCGTCTTCTCAATTTTGGTGTATTTCTTCTTCTCAATTGCTAGGAAACTAAACAATTCAGCAAAACTTCTTGTGAAGGACTTACTTGTATATTGTGCCTTGGGTATTGGCGATTGGTATCCACAACCCCAAGTTGGTTGAATTTCAGTAGTTTTATGCTGGCTTACTAACCATTTCGAATTAAAAGCAATTCCAAGTAGACATAAAAACATAAGATTAACCTTCCCAACAATGCTTATCGTATTAAACATGGATGTTGTAGCCAAATTATCAACGTTCATATGGAAACTCAGAATAACAACTTTAGATGCGTAGTAGAAATAGAATGCCGGAATAACCGCTACCGAAAGCATAACAACTATTGCGATATACTGTGGCAATCTCATTATAAAACTAACCTCCTTGGGCTCGTGCTCAAACTTATGCCTTGGGCTACCAGTAAAGATTACGCCAAAGTTTTTGGTAAAGGTTAGCAACGACATCCCTCCAACAATTGCCAACCCTGCAATTGATAGTACAATAAGAATTAGCTGAGAGATATTCCCCAGAGCCAAGCTCTTAACCAATCCCGTATATATAACAAACTCCGATATAAACCCATTAAATGGGGGCAACCCGCCGATGGCTAATGCCCCAATTAGGAAGAACAGGGCTGTTTGTGGCATCTTCTTAATTAATCCGCCCAACTTCTCTATATTCCGTGTATGCGTTTGCTGGTAAATACTTCCAGCCGAAAAGAACAGCAAAGATTTAAACAGCGAGTGATTCAGTGTATGAAGTAATGCCCCGCTAAACCCAAGAATCATCAACATGCTATTGCCTGATCCCATTCCCATTAAACCAACCCCAATTCCAATACCAATAATACCTATATTCTCGATGGTGCAGTAGGCCAGCATCTTTTTAAAATCGAACTTAACAGCAGCATTTGCAATGCCGTATATTGCGGTAACAACGGATAGGATTAGGATTATCTCCCCAATCAGCGTAAAATCAGAGTGCAGATTTGAGATAACCCGGAATATACCGTAAACGCCAAGCTTAACGATTACCCCCGACATTATCCCCGAAACATGCGATGGCGCAGCAGGGTGGGCATGTGGTAACCAAGTATGAAAAGGGATAAAGCCCGCTTTTATAGCAAAGCCCGCAAGCAGCAGTATAAATACCCAAATGC
>JACABB010000007.1:70440-112317 GCA_013376985.1 Bacteroidales bacterium | reverse complement strand
CTATTACTCAGAAAATCACCTAATGCCGAGAAATCGAATGACCCGGTTTGGAAGTAAAGCCATATAAATCCAATTGTGAGCAGCGCAACGCTGATGTGCATCTGTATCATATAGTTTACGCCAGCCTTAAGCGTATCCTTATTCTGATACTCAAAAATAACCAGCATTAACGATGAAATAGACATTATTTCCCATGCAACAAGGAAAGCAAACCCGTTCTCCAGCAGGCAAACCCAAAGCATTGAGAAGTGGAATAGGATAAAGAAAACCCAATGGATAGATTTGTTTGTTTGTAGATTCTGATACGCCTTTAGGTAGCCAATTCCAAAAAGGGTTCCGTTAATAACCGTAAGGTTAATTATAAGGATAAACCATGCCGAAAGGGAATCCAACCGAACATTTACATTCCCCATGATTCCTGTAAGATGGTACGAATCAATTATTGGCTGATGCGTTAATGCGAATACCGATGGTAACGAGGAAAGTATTGAGTTTAGTATAACAACAAAAAATGCAACGTAGGGCTTATACTTCTGTGGGGATAGCATCAAACCTGCTATTCCTGCAATTAAAACAAATATTGTCAGCTCTATACAGCTACTATTATAATCCATAAAAAGGTCGAATCTTAAGGAACAACTTCACTAAATCACTTTAAGTCAATTCAAGCGCAGAATAAATTAATCCGAGTTGCTAGATACTAATTACCAGTCTGCAAATCAACCCTGATTGGGTTTAGAGGCTGTTAGCAGCCGTAGTTTCTTCTGTCTATGCAATTCTAAAGTCGCCATCTAAAAGTTCAACGTTGAAGTTAACTTTTGCTTTCAAAGCTTTAAAAACTCTCAATATGGTATCAATGGTTACATTCTTAGCATTTCTTTCTATTCGAGAAATTTGGGACTTTTGAACCCCAATCATTTCTCCAAGCTCTGATTGTGTCAAGTGCCTCTCTTTCCTGGTTTGCTTGATCATTTCACCTAAAAGGTCAAGTCTGAGTTCATATTCATACTTGTCTCGTTTCTCAGTACCAATTTTCCCAAGGTGTTTATCCTTAGCTTGTTCTAACGTGTATATTTTCATTTTTTTTGTATTTCCCATGGCTTTCATTTTTTGGTCTTCTGTTCGAAATAAAGCTTCATTATTGCTCTTCCCTTTTCAATCTCGCCCTTATTAACTTTATCTGTTTTCTTTATGATTCCGTGTGCAGCAACTACCAATGTTTCCGTTTTATCCGTCTTATCCCAAAATGATAAAAGTCTGTAAAAGGTCTTCTTGTATAAGGTTCTGAATTCCCAAATATCATCGTCCAGTTTTTTAAACAATTCAGGATCATTAACATATTTTGATTTATCAATTTTGTAGAATATTTTTTCTCTTGACTTTTCATCAAGCGTGTCTAAAAACTCCCAAACTTCTTCAAGTATGATGACCTCAAATTTCTGTTTCATTTACAGATTTTTAATCATGTCAAAAATATAGAAAAGTTCTAATATAACGAAACTTTTTTTACAGGGTTTTTCAACTACGGTTGCCAACTTATAACTAATAACCTGCAACCAGTTTTTTCTAAAAAAGAGTACCAAAATTAATTTAAATATGAATGATAAAAATGTTTTTACCCTTTTTTTGTTGATGGCTTAGCGTATTGGATTATGGTTTAGGGGATTAAAATTAGTTATTCCAAAAAGAGTAAATCTATAGAACCTAGATATGGTAAATTTGAAAGGTTTATAAAAATAAGCAATGGATTATGCCCATAAAAAAATAGAAAACCTTATTCCCATTTGAAGATCTGGTAATTTAAATTATTTTTGATATAGAAAAGTTATGCTAATATATACTATATAATGTTGTATATATACCATTGGGTGGTATGTATAAACGAGTTGGGCAACATTTGGGGCGACGATTGAGACAAAAGCTATAAATGTTCTAATTGCATTGATTAAATAATCTTTTATGAAAGTTAACAATAGTAAACACCTTAAAATACCGACTGATGACCAAGTGATTTGGCGGTATTATGACTTTCCGAAATTTGCAAGTTTAATATACGAAGAGGCATTGTGGTTTAGCAGAGTTGATTATTTAACAGATAAGTATGAAGGAGAGCTGCCACACGAAAATGCAGATGAATTTGTGGAGAATCTTAGAAACGTTGATCCATATATGCCGCTAAATGAGAGAATAGAAAGAGGATTAAATGAAATAAAAAACGTAAGGAAATTTAAGAAATTTACGTATGTTAGTTCGTGGTCAATGAATAAAGAAGAGTCCTTTGCACTTTGGAAAATATATCTAAATAATAGTAAACAAGGGATTGCAATAAAAACAACGGTTGGAAACATACGGAAAAGTTTCTTAAGTAATGATTTAGATTGTGTGATTGGACAAGTTGAGTATTCAAATAAAGTTGAAGAAGTCAATCAAGATTCAATAAATGGGACAAAGAAACCCTATTATGAGTATGAAAAAGAATTTAGAATATTCATTAAAAATCAATTTAATATTAAAACCGATGAAAATGGAAAACAATTTTGGGAACCTTTTAATAAAACAGGATTAAGCATAAAGATTGATTTAGAGAATTTGATTGAAAGGGTTGTGATGTCGCCCTTTTGTGAGGATTGGTTTATTGATTTGGTGAGGAAAATGGTAAAGGATAGATTTCCAACAAAGAACCTGATAATACAAAAATCTAGAATAATGGATGAATAATAAACGTTGCCCAACACACGGTATAGCTAATAAGGGTTTAAGTGGTTTGCCAAGCTCAGCATCCCTCAGCTAGCGCGGATTTGCAATTTTGAGTATTCATCTCCAAAAATCACATAAATAAAACCCCAACCTCAAGCCGGAATAAACCCCCGGCTTTTTGCTACTATTCGAATTTTTAACCCATTTAAACTTAACCTGCTAAACTCGGTTTCAAAATTTTGTTTCCACGGAGGGTATTGCACGCTATCAAGCGTGAATTGCGTTACAACAAAATACCACTGCATCCCAACTATCGCAATTTGCGATAGCTTAATTGGGAAAACTAAGTCAAAATCGCTTAGCTAAGCCACAAGTCCGATAGGACTTGAATTCGAATAGCCCCCAATGAAATTGGGGGAGATGATAAAGAGTAACAACCCAACCCTGAAAAGGGTTGAATGTGGCTCTAAGTTTTAATATTCAACCCATTTTAGGGTTGGTAACCAACAAACTTATTACCTCCGATGTTATCGGAAGCTATTCATATTCAAGCCCTTTGGGCTTAGTAGAACAGTATTGAATAGCAACTCCATAAACCGCATCCAAACGTTAAACCCAAATAAAAACCTGACTCTTTGCTACCTATACCGTGAGTTGCGTTACAACCAAACACCACTGCATCCCAACTATCGCAATTTGCGATAGCCTAATTGGGAAAACTAAGCCAAAATCGCTTAGCTAAGCCACAAGTCCGATAGGACTTGAATTTGAATAGCCCCCAATGAAATTGGGGGAGATGATATAGGGTAACAACCCAGCCCTGAAAAGGGTTGAATGCAGTTCTACGTTTTAATATTCAACCCATTTCAGGGTTAATAACGAACAAACTTATTACCCCCGATGTTATAGGAGGCTATTCATATTCAAACCCTTCGGGTTTAGCTAAACAACATTGAATCGTAACTCCATAATCCGCACCCAAACGTTAAACCCGATCAAAAATCCGACTCTTTACTATCTATAACGTGATTTGCGTTACAACAAAATACCACTACATCTCAGCTATCGCAATTTGCGATAGCCTAATTGGAAACTCCCTATCACAAAACTTGTTCAAATCATATCACCATAAATTAACATGAGTTCGATATAAGCAATGTAATAATGTGTTTATTTGCAGGTATATATAATTATTTTGTGTGATGATGGAAGATTGGAATGATGGAGAACACGAGATTAGATTCTTGCTTGTACCCTCCATTTTTCCAATTTTCCAATTTTCCATTGATTCAAATAAAATAAACCAATTGATATACATATTAATGCATCATTTCTTAAATCGAACTGACGTTATATTATAAAATAGGCTAAAGGAGTATTCTATAATTCAATATTCTACACCCGTATAACCCCGTTAGGCTTACTAATATCATTATATTTGAATATAGCGATATCAATCATTAAACCCATGCAATTCGCATGCTATGGTCTGATAAATGCCTATAAAAGATAGTTCGATTTCTTATACAACTAATAATTGCTCTTATGAAATCAGAGAGGTATGATAAGATTTTTGAATACAACCGCCAATGGGTTGAAAGCAAAAGCAAGAATGATAAGAACTATTTTACTCAATTTGGCGAATCGCAATCGCCCGATTTTTTATACATCGGATGCTCCGATAGTAGAGTGCCTGCAAATACAATTACAGGTATTGAGGTAGGCGATTTGTTTGTGCATAGAAATGTGGCTAACATTGTTTCAAACAACGATTTAAATGTACAATCCGTTATTCAATTTGCTGTTGAGTACCTTGAGGTTAAACACATTATTGTTTGCGGTCATTATGGCTGTGGCGGTATTAAAGCCGCTCTTAAACAGGAATCGTTCGGGTTGCTAGATAATTGGTTACGAAATATTAGGGATATATACCGTATTTACTACAAAGAGCTAGAATTGATTACTCCATTTGAAAATAAAATAGATAGACTTGTGGAGCTGAACGTAATTGAGCAATGCAAAAATATTATTAAGACATCATATGTTCAGAAAAGCTACTTACAGAAGGGGTTTCCAACCGTTCACGGCTGGATATATAAAACCAAAACTGGAGAATTAGCTGATATGAATGTTGACTTTAAGAAAACCCTTAAAGAAGTACAAAAGGTTTATAAATTAGAATAAATGTAACTATAGTATATACCTGATTAATTACAAATAAATATTTATTTCGAAATTGAAGATTTTCCCCTTCAAATCGCAAATAAAAAAAGGCCAAACATAGAATCCCCTTAAATTTAATCTGCCGAATTCGGTTTCAAATTCATTTCGGTAAGAATTTATATGTATAATAATCAAACATAATAATCGCTGTGTTATATGCATTATAAAAAAGACTAAAGGATTGTTCTATAATTTACAATCTTTTGGTAATATAATCTTCTGATGATTTGTTTTTGGTTAAATTGCAGATACAGCACCATAATAATTGTTGTTATACGTCTGAATTTTGTGGTACAACATAAGGGGGGCTGAATATAAAATAGTCACAAGTCCTTTGAACGTCGATAATTCTAAAATTCATGTTTTTTATAAATGATAATTAGTATATAATAAAACCCTAACCTCTAAAAAATTATACTATGGAAGCCGTTGCCGTTTTACAAAAGTCAAATTCTAATCAAACCGGAATGGAAGAATTAGAATTTAAGGAATATGAGGATTATGATAGCGATGCTATTCATTTTGAGCCAGATTATTATACTGATAGATTAGATGCTGAATTAGATGAAAGACTCAGCGTTGACAGTAACTTGGAATCAGCACAAGCTCAACGTAACGGTGGGAATACTAAATTTATGGCAAAAAATGAGTGGGACGATGGAGATATGGATAATGAGCAAATTAAATCAGGTGCTGGAACAGTTTTTTATTATGAAGATGAGCTAGCTATTGAGGAACTTAAAACTCTAGTAGGAAGTCCTGCTGTTGAATTTCTTTTATAAAAAAGAAAATGGTAGGTTAGATACAATTACTAATTTGTCTGTTAAATTGGTTTTTAGAAAAAACCAACGTTAATTCGGCTCTTTGCTGCTATTAGTATTTTAATCCATTTAAATATGTACAAACCAAGGTGATATTGGGTGCTAAAATATTTATTGTTACTATTTGCTAGATTTGCTTTGATTAAATGCAAATAATAACCAATTTTAGGCCAAATTAAGGATTACAATATTTAATGATAGCAAATTAAACACATTACGGTTTTCCGAATTCAATGTTTTATGCTTTGTTTAAGGGAGTTGCCCACCCAATTAAATACATTTAATATTAGCCTTTCTTTTATTTTGCAACGAAACCTTATTCATTAGCAATTGCAGTAAACATAAACTTTTAAATTAAACCTAGGCAGGAAGTAAAAAACCCACAACCCTTAGCCTGAGAATACAAGTATCTCCGATTATATCCATCTTAAAGAGTATTTGAAAGATAAAACCTGATGCTGAATTGCACGGGTGAAGTCTTAATTTGATCTATTTGTAAAATCGAAGCGAAAAACATCTAATGATTCAAATGTATTCTCAATTATTTAACTATTAAGTAATAAATTAAAAATTGTAAAAATGAAAAGATTTTTTTTATCACTCGTTGCTATTTCTATGTGTTTTTGCCTTACATCAAAGGCGCAAACCGCTATTACTCCAGTACAAGGAACTCAAGGTGACAATAAATTAGATAAGTTAGGCTATGGCTGTGATGTTACTGCTAAATATTTGGATAGCAAATCTACTTTGATGCAGGTAATTGATGTTGAAGGTCTACAGAAACTTGATCCAACCAATATTTTCAATGTAAAAATGTCTGAAAGTACCACCAAATATTTTGTTGGGGAAGATGCCATAAGTTATACTTCTAAATTTGGAGTATCCGTTAAAGCTTCAGCCTCCATACCAACTGAGGCAGGATTATTTTCAGCTGAGGTTACGTCAGATTATAGCTCATCAAGAACAGTTTCTTCAAAATATTCCTATGCAACTTGTGAGAAATATGTTACAATTAAACATCTAAAAATACAGCCTCAACCTCAAATGCTATGTGATCATTTGACTTCGTCTTTCAAAAAGGATCTTTCCTCTTTGAGTATGGATGATATTGTTTTAAAATATGGAACCCATGTTTATACCGATATCTTTTTAGGTGGCAAGTTGCATGTAAATTATAGGGCAGTTGTTAATAGTTCTACGAAAAGCGAATCCGTTAGTGCAGGACTTAGCCTTGGCCTTCAAGGCCTTTGCAGTTTTTCATCAACCGTAACTAATGCAACTGAATTGGCTAAGCAAAATAGCGAGCAAAGTATGAATTACGCAACCGTTGGCGGAAATCCAGGTTGTGATATTAGTGGTGAATATGTAATTGGCTCACCTTTTAAAATTAATATAAATACATGGAGTCAAACTGTAACCGAAAAATCGATGCAGCTGATTGATGTTGCGAATGGATCAATTGTTCCGATTTATGAATTTGTGAGTGATCCTGTAAAAAAGGACTTACTCATAAAAGCAGTTCAAAAATACATTGCTTCAAGAGGAATTACCCTAGAGATGGAAAAGCTTCAATTGCACAGATATTACAACGGCAAATCTGGTGACCATTTCTATACCACAAATTGGAGCGAATTAGGTGGAGGAAAAGGTGATTATAAATACGAGGGCGTTGCCGGCTTTGTTTTACCAGCAAACTCACCTGCAGCAAACTCAGTGCCTCTACATAGATATTACAATGGCAAATCGGGCGACCATTTCTATACTACAAATTGGAATGAATTAGGTGGTGGAAAAGGTGACTACAAGTACGAAGGAGTGGCCTGCAAAATTTACAGCGTTGAGAATATTGCTAAAACAGCCAAACTATACAGATACTATAATGGCAAATCGGGCGACCATTTTTACACCACCAACTGGGATGAATTAGGAAATGGAAAAGGTGGATACAAATACGAAGGAGTTGCTGGTTATATATTTACCACTGCAAACTAGTTTTTTGTTGGATATAAAATATAAAAACTAAGCCGGATTAGTAAACCCAGCTAAAAAACGCTGTCAGGGTTTTGAACCCTGACAGCGTTTAACTTAAAAATAGGCAACGTATTAAAAAATAGCACTTTTTCTAAATCAAGAATTACCAAGTTCCTCTTCAATTAGCTGATATAGCTCATCTGAACTATTCTTAAACTCTTCAGATTTTTTTCGTCCTTCCATTAACACCTCTTTAGCCTTTTTATAATCTTTGCAATTATAATAGACCAAGGATAGGTCGAAGTAGGGATCGAGAAAATTCTCATCGGCGAGTTCGATTGATTTCTCAAGGTAGCTAATCCCCTCCTGGGTTTCACCCATGCTGCTCAGGCAAATACCTTTGCCCTTATGAGCATATGCATTCTTTGGATCGAGGCTTAAAACCTCATCGTTGAATTTTAGGGACTTCTCGTAATTTTCGAGCTTATAGTTAACAAACCCAAGCTGGTTTAATATGGAGATATTTTTTGTATCCTGCTCATGTAAGGAGTTTAAGCAAGCATCCGCAAATTGATAGTTTTCATCGGAAATAGCTTCGGCTGAAAGCTCCATTAGTTTTTTATTATCCTTAATTTTCCTAACCTCATTATAATCGCTTTCGGCAGCCACCCTATAAGTACAATATCGATTCTCCTTCAATTTCTTTCCCATGGTAAATTTTAGAACCGAGCAACCTGCCAAGCAATAGTTTCCGTACTGGCATGTAGCGCAAAATCCTGTCAGATCCTTTTTCTTAAGCTCCCTGTTCCATGCGAACGATTTAGGATCATTCCAAATCTCTAAAAGCGACCGATTCCTAACATTATCCTCAATAAATTCGTCATCCCTTAGAGATGAGCAGCCCACTACGTCACCATTGTATCTGATTCCCAAAATATTTTTGCCTGCTAAACAGCCCGTCCAAAAATAATCTTCGGGTTTTCCAATTCTTTGCGATTTTATCTCCAATTCCTTCTCGTTATAATACCCTACACAATCTGCAAGGTCAATTCTTATAATATTTTCTTGAGAGAATTCAAGGAGATAGTCGAGCATTACCTCAATCTCCTCGGGGTCAATCACCAAATCGTTATTTTGCAGGAGATTCCCCATAGGCATAGCGTATTGTAGCTGCCAGTTGCCCACTCCGTTAGCCTTTAGAATCTCGTATATCTTTGGTAGCTCGTGTAGGTTCTTTTTGTTAACGGTAGTAATAGTAGATGATGGAACTCCACCCTTTTTCAGGAGTTGTAAAGCCGACATAATTCTGTCGTATGATCCTTGCATCCTCATGAAATCGTGTGTCTCCTTTACCCCATCCAAGCTAATGGCGATATTCGAGATGCCAGCATCCTTAGCCTTTCTAACGTCATCCTCGGTTAAAAGCCACCCATTGGTAATCATATTCGGAGTAACCCCATTCTCGCGTATCCTTTTGGCGAGAATGTGCCAATCCTTTCGCATAAGTGGTTCTCCGCCTGATAGGGTAATGTGGTGAAGTTTTAGCTCGCCTATCTGATCGCATAGTTTCAGACCTTCTTCGGTGGTTAGCTCATCGGGTTTGGTTGTATTGCAGCTCGATCCGCAATGCTTGCAGCGCATGTTGCACGCAAACGTGATCTCCCAAACGGCTGCATAAGGTTGGTATTCCATTATCACAAGTTTTTAGGGTTATTAAATATGAGTAGCAGGTGCCTACTACTAGATAAATTAAAACCTAATATCAGCAGGGCACCTGCTTGGCTTATTATACCTGCATTCCATATAATGGGCCAATTGCATATAGTGGTTTACCACCCTTAATGTTCTTAAGTTCGGTTTCATTTAGTTTCTTTACCTTAGAAACTTTAATAAATTTTTTAGTTTTCATAATGATATAAATTATTTTTTTTGCCTACTCTATTTAGGATTTTCGGCTTACTCCAATATTTGGCTTTTTTTATAGTTTATCATTGTTATCCGATGAAATTTTGAATGGCATCTGTTTTAGAATGTTTATTAATATTACGCTGCTCTGCAGCTTTGACCTCTACTTGTAAATTACTTACTACAAATATTTTGCTGCTCTGCAGCTTTTCAAGCGGTAGCACCGCGACAATATTTGTAGAAAAAATGATATCCAAGGAAAAATAAGCCCTGTAGGGGCGTAATATATCTAAAACCTTGTTATTTATTGTTCATAGAAGATTGCTGTTGTTTTTATCGGACACTAATGATAGTTTGTGAATTTTAAATGTATAAAAAAATAGGTTTTTAGCTTATAGCCATGGTGTTTTGCTGTTAATGGCTAATATTCCATTATGACACGTTTTAATATTAGCAGGTGTTTACTAATAAATTAGGTAGACACCTGCAGAATACTAACTAGATAAGTTCTTCAATAGGTGGTTCTACTCCATATAATAAATTATGTACTCCATATAGAACATATGCACCACCTTTAATGTTCTTAAGGTCAGAATCTTTAAGTTTCTTTACCTTAGAAATTTTAATGAATTTTTTAGTTTTCATAATGGTAAAAATTAAATTGTTGCCTACTCTATTTGGGATTTTCGGCTTACTCCATAGTAAGTTTTTTCCATGTTTGCTAAACCTTAAATGTACAAAAAAGCAGATTTTTAGTTTATGTACATGGGGGTTTGTTTTAAATATATAGATATTCTATAAAATAAACCTACTAGCGTTAGGAGAACCTAACTGCGTTTAACTACCTTTTTCCTACCCCAAACGCTTCCGAGTCTAAAAACCCTAGAAGATCGAGTAATTCTTTTTTTAAGGTGTTGGGAAAAAGCCTTCGTGCAACTTTGTGTAATACTTTGTGAACCTTTGTGTAATAGCTATTCCACAAAATGCACAAAGTAGTCACAAAACACACAAAGGAATATTCAACAATTAAATGAATTAGAAGGTTTTGGATTGGTTAAGCCTGTGGGGTGGGGTGTTAAAAATGGTAACGTATTAAAAAAATGTTTGTTCTTCTATAGCAACGTAGTTGCGTAATATTTGTAGAAAAAAATCGCATTATGTATGCGTTTAACTACCTTTTTCCTACCCCAGACGCTTCCGAGTCTAAAAACCCTAGAAGATAGGGTAATTCTTTTTTAAGGTGTTGGGAAAAAGCCTTCGTGCAACTTTGTGTAATACTTTGTGAACCTTTGTGTAATAGCTATTCCACAAAATGCACAAAGTAGTCACAAAACACACAAAGGAATATTCAACAATTAAATGAATTAGAAGGTTTTGGATTGGTTAAGCCTGTGGGGTGGGGTGTTAAAAATGGTAACGTATTAAAAAAATGTTTGTTCTTCTATAGCAACGTAGTTGCGTAATATTTGTAGAAAAAAATCGCATTATGTATTTAACGACATATAATACGTTGAATCATATTTCGCTCCTACGGAGCTTAAAATTTGACATTATTTATTTTCTACCAATATTTCGTTCCTACGGAACTTTTTAAGTACGATAGAAAAAATGAAAAAAACTTGAATTTTTAACACCCCACCTGTCGGGGTTTTGAACCCCGACAGAGTTACATACAAGATTTTTTTTCCCCGCCTATTAGAAATAAAACAATTCCGTTACTTTTGTTCCAGAATCGGAACAGCGGTGTGGCAACAATGAACTTTTTAAAAACTTATTCCAACTCTTCATTAATCAGAAACCTTACCCTATTCTTAGGCCTTACCCTTCTTGCCTTTACAAGGGTAGGTGCCCAGCAGCCTACCGACACAACTTACATACAAAAACTCTACGATAGCAGCGTAATCTACTATTCAGAGAGGAATAACTACGATGCTCTTAAAGCTTTGGATAAAGTTCTCCAACTTAAAAGAGAAATGTCTGTCGATTATGAACCTAAATACTCCAAGGTGTATAATGTTCTAGGCTTAGTATATACAGAACTGTGTGACTTTAGCAAGGCGATTAATTATTGCAAAAAAGCACTGGATGGTGAATCTAATCCCTTCAGTATAGCATCTATTAATAGATGTATTGCCAATTGCTACTACCTAAAAAGCGATTATCCCAAAGCTATCTGCTACTACGAGAATACCCTACCCATATTCGAAAAATGCGATAGAGTGGATAAATACCAACTCGTAGCTCGTAATTATAGTAGCATAGGATTATCTTATGGCAGACTTGGAAACTATAATCGAGCCAAAGAATACTTATTGAAAAGCATTCAAACCGTCGAAAAAAATCGAATAGAAGGATTTGGTACTACCTATCTCGATTGTGGATTCGCATACCGATTGATGGATAGTCTTGAAAAAGCTAATCACTACTTCAAGAGGGCAAAATACAACCTTGAGAAGGGAATTGTGAGTAATACAAAAGTGTACGGGACAAACCACTACAAAACGGGTTTGGCTTACATGTACTACGCTGTGCTTTGCTCCGAGATTGGCGAATTTACTACAAGCGAACAGCTTTTTCGTAGGGCATATAAAACCCTAACCGCCTCGCTGGGTGACAAGCACTACCATACAGCCCTCTGCTTAAAAAACTATGCTGAACTTTTCTACCGTAGGAGCAGTTATAGACAAGCATTGGAGTACTGCCAAAAATCGCTGATATCAAATGTTTATAGCTTTAACGATACCTCGGTATACGTAAACCCAAATGCTGATATACCCCCAGATATGGATTTACTAGATATCCTAAAGATAAAAGCGCAGGCGTTCGCCAAGCTGGCGGAGCAGCAGAGCAAAACCGAGAATTTAAAGGCTGCGCTTGCCACCCTTGAGCTGGCGGCTGGTTTTATTGAGCGGCTACGTACGAGCTACCCCTACGAGAGTTTCAAGCTGCAAGTGGCGGAAACGGAGCATGAAACCTACCTGTCAATAATAGAAATAGCCAATTCTTTGTATAAAATTTCTGGTGATTCCAAGTATATGGCTACCGCATTCCGCTATGCAGAGTATAGCAAATATGCTGTGCTGCGGGAGCTGAAGAATGAGGAGATGGCTAAGGGGGTTGCTGGAATACCCGATAGCATACGCAAGAATGAAAGGAATATAAAGCTGCAAATTAGCAATGCTAGAAGGCAGGTGGAGGTGGAGAATAAACTGGAGCACCCGGATAGGGCTAAGATAGAGGCGTGGAATAAGCAGCTGCTTACCCTCACCCTAAAACTTGAGGGGATGGTTCAGCTACTTGAAAAAAATTATCCTGCGTACTACAAGCTGAAATATAGCAATCAGGTGGTGAGCATACCGCAACTACAGAAGGCAATGGAGGAAAAGGAGGCTATTATAGAATACGTACTAAGTGATAATGCATTATACACCTTTGCTATTACTAAAGACACATTCCAACTTGTAAAACAGGATGCCGATACCGCCTTTTTCTCAAAGCTTAACCACTTTACGAATGCGCTGCACAACGATCTATCATCGGACTACGTGGAGTTCAGGGACGCAGCCTACTACCTGTACCAGAAGCTTATCCTTCCTGTTGAACCGTTGCTGAAAGGTAAAAATCTACTAATTATCCCCGATGGGGAGCTGAATCTCATTGCTTTCGATGCGCTCACCGATAAGCCCAACAGCGGGAGGAACGGCTGCAACTACGCCAATGAACCCTACCTTATAAAAAAGTACCCCATAGGCTACGCCAGCTCCGCCACCCTCTACAGCTACTCATTGGGTGATGATGGTAAGGGTAACCCCAGCTTCTTCGGGATTGCCCCAGAGTTTAGGGTGATGAGGGACTCGCTGGGGTGGCTCCCCTTCGGGGAGAGGAGCGTAAAACGCCTCGCTTGGCTAACCTTTGGTAGATCGCTAACGGGAAGTAGCGCCACAAAAGAGAACTTCATTCGGCAATGTAGCAGGTACGATATTATACATATTTACACGCACGGATTCGAGGATACCCTTAACCCTGCCAACTCCAGGCTTGTAATGGCAAAATCGAAAGGTCCAACCGACGCTTATCGCCTACACGCATGGGAGGTTTACAACATGCAGCTGAACGCGAGGATGGTGGTGCTGGCATCGTGCTACTCGGGGTCGGGAAAACTCTCGAAGGGGGAAGGGGTGATGAGTATGAGCCGGAGCTTCATGTACGCAGGCAGCCAATCGGTGGTGGCATCGCTCTGGATTGCCTACGACAATTCGATGGACGACATACTGAACGGCTTCTACCTGAACCTGTTCAAGGGGATGCGGAAGGATGAAGCCCTACGACTTGCCAAGCTGGAGTACCTCAAAAATACACAATCGTTCTTCGTCTACCCGCACTTTTGGGCTGGTCTGGTGGTGAATGGAAATCAGCATGCGCTTTACCATTACTGGTACCTAAAAAAAATAATCCTTGCCGTTACCATAATTGTAGCACTAACCCTTGTTTTCTGGAAAAGGAGGGCGATAAGAAGATTGGTGGGTAGAATTGGAAGCCAGCTGCTGTGAACTGTCGTCATTGTAAGCGTTTTTTGCGAAGCAATCCGAATGTGTGAATCCTACGAAGCCAATCCCCATGCGTGTAGAAAGATCGCTTCGCCTCAAAGAACGAGGCTCGCGATGACGGGTTAACGCTCCCTGATTCTTTCATATCTACCGACTCTGGAAGGTCTTGCCTAGGGGAAAAACCTGATAGAGTCTGAAAGACCTATCGGCATTTTGCTTGTAGAACTTCACATCCATCAAGCCGATGAAACGCTAGAGTTCCGAACTTTTTAAAAGTTCGGAACTCTTATTATTGGGAAATTAATATTTCGGTGCTCTGCACCTACAACTATTTCCTCACCTCTCTTTCTACAAATATTTGGCTGCTCTGCAGCAGAAAAGGTGCAGAGCACCTCAATATTTGTAGAACTATTTCCCATCCTATAATTTTCGATTAACCATGTCAGGGTTTTAAACCCTGACATGGTTACAATTCAGAGCATCGTAATATCTTTTTTCGAACAAGATCGATGAATTAATATTTCAGTGCTTTGGTAATACAGAAAAATAAATATTACCCCTATGCGTAGCTTTTAAGCTAACCCGCAGTATTATGCTTGAATTTTGTTTTTAACCTATAACATTTATCTGAAATGTAACGACTGTTTATCAGCCATTAGATTCTAATGTTAAGCCAAATGTTTTAAACAACTAGTAACCCTTACAGACCAAATAATGAAATTTAATTCTAAAAATAAACCCTTATGAGCATGGACACAAAGAACCACTTAGGCCACATCATGATTGACATCGAAACGGCAACTGATGAAAGCGCTTCTATCCTGTCAATCGCCGCCGTTGAATTCTGCCTTAAGACAGGGAAAACAGGGCGCATATTCTACGAAAGAGTAAATAGCCAAACATCCCTCTACAAGGTTTTATACGATTTTAGGGTATTTCTGGGTGCTTTTAACCAAGGGGCTATGCATAACCTACCCGAAATTTGCGCTAGCCGTATTGGCTACTACTCACTAATCCTACAGAATGCCTACCGCTCCGTTTTTACGCCTTTCCCCTGGGTACTATTGCAGGAGTGCAACATACAAACCCTTAATTTTGCAATAAAAGAAACTCCTTTGAGTAAAAAGAAACCCTACAATGCGCTTAATAATTGCCAGATGCAAATTCAGCATTGCAGCCAAATATACCAACCAGATGAAATTTTAAGCTCGTATCTTTAAATTTATTTTACTAATTCGCTAATTTGAATTGAAATGAGTGTTTATGAACCATCAGACGAGTATTTGATCAGCTGTATCAAGGGCGGAGAGATCGAAAAAGCCTCGATACTCTTCGATAGGCACAGCAAAAACATCTACACATACTTTTTTAGGCTAACCAGAAGCAGAGAGGAATCAGAGGATCTAACGCAGAATGTTTTCGTAAGATTGATTAGGCTTAGAGGATCATATAAACCAGATCATCAGTTTTTACCCTGGGTTTTCAGCATTGCGCACCATGCTTATATCGATCACTGCAAATGTAAATCCAAAGAGCGGCATCAGCTAACTATCTATAATCGGGTTGCATCGGCTGAATCAGAGAATGAAAATGTTGAAGATACGCTGGATCTATTCCATAAAGCATTTGAAAAGCTATCACCAGAATACCGAGAGCTCCTAGTACTGAATAGGTATCATGGGCTAACCTATAAGCAGATTGGAGAATCCCTAAAACTAAACGAGAAAGCCGTAAAACAAAAGGCATTTAGGGCGCTTGAAAAGCTTAGAGCGGAGTATAAAAAGTTGGAAAGCCTTAATATGCAATCCCATGCATTACTTGCATTATTAAACGATGCTTATGGCAGAGGGGAGAGCTCACGAGCTCAATCAGCTGATTAAATATCTTATGAATATCAAATTGTTACACATTTTAAACAGATAAAAATCATGGAAAAGAGCAAAGACCAAGCTGAAAAGTTGATTCCTGAAGAGGATTCAATTTTCAAACCTCTTGATGATATGGAAATACCTGACCCATCCAGCTCATTTCGAGACACCTTCACCCACAATTTAAACCACTTAATGGAGAATGATCCTAAAAGGCGGCATCTATACGTTTACCTTGCAGCGGCAATGATTGCCACATTACTAATTATTTACACCCTTGTCCCCTCCGAATCCCGCTCCGATTCTATTTACAACCAGTATTACAAAACCGTTGACTTAATTTCGCCCGTAAATGATGAGTACAGGAGTATTAACCTTGAATTCATAAATGCTATTGAATCGTATAATGATCGGGACTATCGGGCTTCATCTACCAAATTCCTTAACTTATCCAAGGATAAACCCCGATGGGTCTCCCCCCGTTTTTACGCAGGAATCTCGGAGATGGAGCTAGAGAATTACCCCTTAGCCATTGAACACCTTTCGTGGGTGGTGGAGCAAAATCGCGGCTTTAAAAGGGAAGCACAGTGGTACTTGGGCTTAGCATACCTGAAAACCGAAGAAATATCGAAAGCCACCAGCTGCTTTGAGGAATTATCCAGATCCGATGGAATCTATCAGAATTCCGCTCGCGAAATTCTTAACCAAATAAAATAGTTTACGGTAAGTTATACATAATGGTATTGTGAATGTTTAGCTAATTTTATTGTTAACAATGATTCGGTGATCTTTTTGGTGAATTTTTGTGACTTGGTGATTTAGTGGCTTTTAATATTTTTTAGCCACCAAAACTCAAAAACACCAAATTGCACCAAAGCAGTAACTTAAAAATATCGGTTAAAAATTTACCGAACTATTGTTATTAAGACAATTTATTTCAATCTACAATTTAGTTTTATTATTAAACACAAATTAAATTATTATGGCAAATACATCAGAAACAGGTCATGCCAAAAATGCGGCAAAATTCGATGAATTAACATCTTTCGCTACGGGTTACGGAAGACATTATAACCCTTCAAAAGCTTCCATTCAGCTATCTGCTTTGCAAACCCTTTCAACCAATGCTAAGAATGTTGTTAGTGCGGTAAGCATCGCTGAACCTACTTACAAGAACGCTGTAGCTGCAAGAGAAACAGCATTTGCCCCATTGAGCAAGCTGATTACAAGAGTAATGAATGCCCTTAAAGCAACCGATACCACGGAAGCGGTTGATAATAGCGCAAAAACATTGGTTCGCAAGATACAGGGCGCAAGAGCTACGCCAAAGAAAACAGAAGAGGAAAAGAAAGCTCTGGCAGATGAGGGTAAAGAGGTAGTTGAAATATCTGCATCGCAGATGAGCTACGATAGCCGTTTGGATAACTTCGATAAGCTTATAAAGCTTTTAATCAGCATTACCCTTTATGCCCCAAATGAAGCTGATTTAAAGGTGGTAGCCCTAACAACCCTCTGCGATGATTTAAAGGCTAAAAACTCAGCAGTAGTAAACGCAGCCACAATACTAAGCAACGCGCGCATTGCCCGAAATGAAATCCTCTACAAACCAGAAACAGGGTTGGTTGATACAGCTCTGGCCGTAAAAACTTATATTAAGTCGCTATACGGTGCAACAAGCCCCCAATACAAGCAAGTATCCAAGTTAGAGTTCAGAGCTGTTAAGGTATAATTACAAATAGGCTACTCCGTTTTTTGAATAACCTACTCCGTTTATAAATAGGTAAAGCGCAGCTATCGAAAAGGCAGCTGCGCTTTTATATATCCGAACTTCATTATACAAATAATCAACTGCGAGTATAAGAATGTAAACTGCAAAAATAAATATATTAACTGCAAAAATAAATATATTAACTGCGGATATAAATATATCAACTGCGGTTTACATATAACGAACTGCGGATTACAATAAACGAACTACAAAGTTCTAATAAACTACCGCCCATCTTAGATTACTTGTTGCGAATTCGCAAAACTTGTCCCGATGCTTTTTACTCCGAAGTGTATAGAAAAGTGTGTAAATAACTAATAATTTTTCAAGTTCGTTTATAAAAAATTATATCCGTACTCGCCCAAATCAACAAACAGCCATTTGATGATTTACTAATTTGTTTAACTTTGAAATAGCATTCATATAACCTCGGTTAGAAAATAAGTGTAATGAAAATTTTAAAGTATTTCGATATTTCATGGTTCTCATCGGTTGATGGCCCCGGAACAAGAGTTGTATTGTACCTGTTAGGATGCAATTTAAGATGTCCTTGGTGTCATTCCCCGCATTCATGGGAATCATCATCACCTTTGTTATACTTCGAAAGTCGGTGTACAAAATGCGGTGAATGCGTGGATATTTGCCCTAATGGGGTACATGAAGTCTCAAATGGAGTTCATCTAGTTAATCATAGCCAATGTAATCATTGTGGTGCATGTATTGAAATTTGCCCATCATCCGATATTAACAAGTGGAACACTAGCGCTTTAGGATTTGCTGGTAAAGATATAGAGGTAAGTGAGCTATATCAGCTACTAAAACCTCAACTGGATTTACTAAAACATATAGGAGGTTTAACAGTATCAGGAGGCGATCCGCTGGTACAATCCAAAGCCTTGGCGGAATTGCTGAAAATTTGCACGGCAGATGGTATTCACACTACCGTTGAAACATCAGCAACCCTGAATAAAAAGCACATTGAAGAGTTGCTGCCTTATGTAAATCATTGGCTAATTGGTTTACGTCCTTCTCGCACCGATAAAGTAGAAGATTGGAAGCAACTTCTATCGAATATTCAGCTATTAGCCGCACATAATCCCAATCAAATAACCATTCGAACGCCTATAATTCCTGGATATACTGATACACAAATTGGTTATGATATGATAATAGAGGTGATGCGTGCGAATGGAATAAAATCAATAGAAATTCTCCCGTACAATCCCTATTCCGAAAATTATTACAAAGCGATGGGTCTAAAGTATCCTTTGGAAGGCATTCAATTACCAAGCAATGAGGAGTTAATTGGGATTAAAGGTGTTTTTACCTCAGCAGGAATCAACGCAAAAATTATTGCTTAAAACGATAAAAATAAAATATGCATTTACTTTATTATGCCTATAAGCAAACCTCAATCCATTGTCATTCCGGGCAAAGTCCCGGAATCCCTTAAAAGAGATAGATTCCTGCATTCGCAGGAATGACAATTTGGATTATTTATTCTTCATTAGGTATTATTACAGATAATCATTTTTGGTTATTAACTAAACGATATTGAAATATAAAACTAAAAGTTAGGAGACATTACTATGACTAAATTAATTGAAGAAGAAACAATTGTTGGATCAACCTACAGGATTACTGAATTGATCAAGGCTATGGAAAAACGTGCTTGGGCTGATCGTTCATCGGAATGGTTTACCAAGGATATGTTTAAAAAAATTGGCATTGAACACCCCGATAAACCAGTAATTGTTCGCCGAGCATTGGCTATTGATGAGATACTTAAAGCCATGACGAATAAGAATCTATTTAAAGGCAATAATCCCCACTATCAAATCCGAGATGGCGAGCTAATTGTTGGTGTTATTACCCTAGGGTCATTGGGTTTGGGAAAATCTTTTCCAATCTATCTTACCCCAAGCGAATTGGATATTACCTCCGTATCCACTAAGTCCGAAATGGGTTTATTTGGGCACGATTCGGTAAACTACGATGTAATGCTTGCCCTAGGCCTTGATGGGATTATCGCAGATTGTAATAAGGAGCTTAGCGCAACCGAACACAAAATCAATCATTATGATAATCTCTTAAACTATTGCAGCAAAGTTGAAAGCGATGATACATTTTTAAAAGAAATACACCAACTTAAATCAAACGGCAAAGCAACCGCAACCATTGAAAGTTTAAAGGAGATTTTTGAGGAACATGATGAAAACAAAGGCAATAGAACCAAAGCTTATGATTCAAATCTGAAGGATCTGTTTGAAATTTTAGAAACCCATATTCACACCAATTTCAACGATATTTCCAAAGCACGTAAGAGTAAGCAAGAAAAAACCAGTCTTCCACATCTAAAACAGATTAGAGAAATAATTGCTGAAAACACTAATATCCTACATAACAGGCGAGATTTTTACAATTCTGTAAAAATTAGCTGTCAGGCTGTTATTGATTATGCAGGTCAATTTTCAAAATTAGCCAAGGAGATGAGTTTGGTTGAAAAAGACCCTATCCGTAAAGCCGAATTGATAGAAATAAGTGGAATTTGCAGTAAAGTCCCTGCAAAACCCGCAAGCACATTCTACGAAGCGCTTCAATCCATCTATTTCTTTCATCTTGCATTGCACAGCAGCATGAGCCAATTATCATTAGGACGGCTTGATCAGGTATTGCAACCCTACTACAAAAAAGAGGAGCATGAAAAGCAGCAAGAACTCTTCGAATGCTTTTTAATTAAATGTGCCGAGCGCCTAATCCTCGATTCTAATACGTTTATAAAGCAAGATCATGTCGATTTTGGTTCAAACCTGCTTACCATACCAGTAGCACTCGATCAGTGGTCAGAATCGAATGAATTTCTGCAAAACATCATTATTGGAGGGCAAACCCGCGATGGTAAAAACGCAGTTAACGACTGTACTTACCTTATCCTAAAAGCATTCCAGAAAACAAAACTTTACACTCCAACCCTGAATGCAAGGATTTATAAAGAGCAGATGGATGGGAGCAAAGAGTCCAATAAATATTTGAATGCAATTGCTGAGTGCTTGTACGAAACAAAAAATGGAATGCCCGTAATTGGGAATGATGAGGTACTTGTTCCTGCAATGCATAAATTCTCTGGTATCCCATTGGAAGAGGCAAGGGATTATGTAATTGATGGTTGCTGGGAACCACTACTCAATGGCTCATGCGACTGGACTTTTAGAATGTTCAATATGCTTACTGCGCTGGAATGTGCTTTAAACGGAGGTGCTACGCTGAGTTCAAATCCAATATTGTTAAGAGGGCAGAAACTAACCTACGAAACTCCTTTGCCAGCAGTGGATACAAGTATTGACTTTGAGGAGTTTAAGAATATCTTTAAAAAGCATATTAAGTTCTTTACCGATAACTCTGCGCTGAGTATTCACATGCTGTATTTAGTCGATCAGGCAGTTAATCCAGATCCGCTCTATTCCGCTTTACTTAAAGGTTGTATGAAAACTGGGAGAGATAAAACCTGGGGTGGAGCCGATTATAAACTTGCTGGAATTATTCCTGCAGCAGTACCCGATACAGTAAACACGTTAACAGCGATAAAGAAATGGGTGTACGATAAAAAGGAATTTGAATTAGCTGATGTTTTGGATGCCTTCAGAAGTAGCTATATCTCATCTAATAAAGTTCAACAAGAAAAGTTCAATAGGATAAAACTCAAATTCCAAACCGATTCTCCCAAATTTGGTAATAACGACAAAGAATCGGTAGATATGATGCAATGGTTGCTAAACACATTCTATGATTGTGTTAAAACTTCGCAAGCATTGGCCCAAGAGGTATTTTTGTATCCTCCCAAGAAAGGGGATGAGGAGAGAATCAAGTCACTAAGAGCTTTGGCTGGTTATGCCGGAAAATCGTTGAAAGAAGAGTTCGGAGATAACTTTATGATACATATTACCGCTGGAATGGGCACATTTGAGCTGTTCGACATATTCGGTGGTGGAAATGCTGCCTCTGCCGACCGCAACAAAGCTGGCGATCCAATAGCCCGAAATTTTGCGCCTATGGTAGGTACTACAAAGTTTAGTATTGGACATCTACTATCATCATTTAAAACATTAGGACTTAATAGATTTGCTGGAGGGGTAATCACCGACCTATGCCTCGAAGAAAGGGATTTAGAGAAGAATGGCCCTGAAATCATTAAATCCGTTATCCAAAATTTCATGCTTAACGAAGGTAATATGATGACCATTACCATTTCTGATAAAAAATTATTAGGACTAATCTACGATTTATGCGAGAAAAACAGGAATGGTGACCCAGAAGCCAAAAAGGAGCTAAAGAAATACGAACATGTAAGCGTTCGGGTAGGTGGATTTCAAATGCCTTACGTCACCCTACCACCAGCAATGCAGAAAAGCTATATCGATAGGCCAATGCCTCCGGTGGGTTAAGGTTTTTACAAGATTTTTATAAAGAGTTCCGAACTCTCCAAGAGTTCGGAACTCTTAACAATTAGCAAGAAGCAACGATTTAGGATGTTTGATGTTTACGTAATCATCTTGTTTTCCGCAATCTCCTAAAATCTACATTAATGGGGAAATTTAATACTAATCGATACATTAATTGTGAGATGAGTGAAATTATGAAAATTAAACCTCTTTGGGCTATTGATGAGAATGTCGGATTTTTATTAGACAAAGCACTTCATCCAAATAATGATAGATTTGTTTTTAAAATAGTTAAAACTAAAAGACTAATAGAATGTTCTGATTTTAAGGAGGTCGATATTAGATTATTATATACAGGGGATGATACAAACGATAATAGAATATCTCAGATTTTATATTGTTGGGATAATGGAATTTATTTAGATCCTCCGACGATATATGCTGAAAATATTAACCACAAAGTTATGTATAGCGATGGACGGCATAGAGTTAAAGTATCATATTTTTTAGAATTTGAAAATATTCCAGTTGCTCTAGAAAAGGATGATTTAAAAATTATGAATTTATTACTTGGTTTTGACCAATAATATT
Source organism: Bacteroidales bacterium (assembly GCA_013376985.1). Classification (GTDB taxonomy): domain Bacteria; phylum Bacteroidota; class Bacteroidia; order Bacteroidales; family Tenuifilaceae; genus UBA8529. The sequence continues at coordinate 89,487 of JACABB010000007.1, read as the reverse complement.
CAACCACACCGTGGTTGTTTTTTATCAGATATCACACCCCCGCATTGCATACGGGGCTATTCACCTTCAATCCCTTCGGGATTAAATACAAAGAACACCAATTTCTTAAAAAGAAAGGAACTTTCAACTGCCATTGTTTTGTCAGCGGGCGGCCTGAAGATATGGCGAGCCTGAGAAAGCCCGTGGGCAGGAGCATCATATCTTCTTGATCTTTTGGTACTTTTCCATCAAGGGAAAAGTATAAAAAAGATTAAAGCATATAAAAGAAAAAGCAGGTATGTGAAATGCAAAAACTAATTTGTATGTTTGAAATATCGCACCCGCCAGCGTGGATTTGCAAAACTGCGCTAGCCGATTGAAAAAACGAGATTAATAAATATCAATTATAATAATGGCTACCTACAATCACCTCAGCACTAAAACCGAAATAATTGCCGGTTTTACAACCTTCTTCACAATGGCCTATATAATCTTTATTCAACCCGATATGCTTGCTCTTACCGGAATGGATAAAAAGGCACTTATTGCAGTAACCTGCCTTGTTTCAGGCATTATTACAATTTTTGTAGGAATAATAGGTAAAGTTCCCATTGCCATGGCTCCAGGGTTGGGATTAAACTCGTTTTTCACATATACGCTGGTTCTAGGACAAAAAATACCGTGGCAAACCGCACTAGGTATAGTTTTCCTATCGGGCTTTTTTTTCTTTATCCTAACAATAGTAGGGTTAAGAAAAAAATTACTCGAAGCCCTTCCAAAATCAATGATCTATGCAATTACTGTTGGTATCGGGATATTTATCTCCTTTATTGGATTAAAAAATTTGGGGTTGGTCGTTAGTAACGAAGCAACCATTGTTAGCCTTGGGAAATTTAACCCAACAGTCCTTATAGGCATTGGAGGCTTGATACTTGCCGTTTCATTGGAGGCGTTTAGAATCAAAGGAGCATTGCTGATATCAATTGTTACATCAACTATAATTGCTTTAATATTTGGGTATACACCGCTACCCGAAAAAATTATCAGTACAAACATTGATCTTCTACCAATTGCCTTTAAACTCGATATTATTTCTGCTCTAAAATGGAGTTTGATTGGCCCAATTTTCAGTTTAATGTTTATTGCCATGTTCGATGGCATTGGCACTCTGGTTGGCTGCTACAACAAAATGGGCAAAATGGACGATAAATCTGGAACATCTGGCATTAACAGAATACTTGCTTTAGATGCTTTTGGTAGTATGTTTGGAGCTTTAATGGGCACATCAACAACCACTGCTTACATCGAAAGTGCTACTGGGATTGAAGCAGGAGGGAGGACAGGAAAAACTGCCATTGTAACAGGGCTGCTATTTTTATCAGGCTTATTATTCATCCCCGTAATTGGGATTGTGCCCCCTTATGCCACCGCCCCAGCATTAATCATAGTAGGCCTATTTATGACCCGGGAAATTGTGAATATTGATTTCACCAACCTCGAAGAAGGATTTCCTGCATTCATTACTATATTGATGATTGCCTTTAGCTTCAGTATCAGCACTGGACTTGCGCTTGGTTTTATCTCTTATACCCTGCTTAAGTTAATCAAACTGCGATTTAGTGAACTAAACATAACCCTTTTGATAATTACTGTTTTGTGTATTCTATTCCTGATTGTTTAAATTAAAAAGCCTCGATCTTTTAGTTGAATATATTAAAGATAATGAGTGTTTTAGCTCTCTTCGGTCTTCCACATCAAAACAATATCACGGCATCGCCGCAAAACCGTAAAACAATATCACAATAAAACACTTTCCCACAATCTTTCCTATCTTTGCGCCCCGATAGAGATTTGAAAAATGAGCTTAGAAAAAGAGATAAAAAGGCGTAGAACCTTTGCCATTATTAGCCACCCCGATGCTGGTAAAACAACCCTAACCGAAAAACTACTGCTATTTGGAGGTGCTATCCATGTGGCAGGTGCTGTAAAAAGCAATAAGATTAAGAAAACCGCAACCTCCGACTTCATGGAGATTGAGCGTCAGCGTGGTATTTCGGTATCAACTGCCGTTATGGGTTTTGAGTATAAGGATGTTAAGATAAACATTCTTGATACCCCCGGTCACGAGGACTTTGCCGAGGATACCTATAGAACATTAACCGCTGTTGATAGTGTAATCATTGTTATCGACCAAGCAAAAGGGGTAGAGACCCAAACCCGCAAATTGATGAACGTTTGTCGGATGCGTAACACCCCGGTAATCGTCTTTATAAATAAGATGGATCGCAACGGAAAAGATCCATTCGAATTATTGGATGAGATTGAGAGTGAGCTAAAGATAAAGGTACGTCCTCTAAGCTGGCCTATTAGTTCAGGCCCTACATTTAAGGGAGTTTACAACTTGTTTGAGCAGAAACTTTGTCTGTTCTTCTCGGAGGATAAGCAAACCCTTTCCAACGATGTAATCCAAATAGATGATGTTGATAGTCCAGAACTGGATAAATATATTAAACCTTTCACCGATAAGTTTAGAGAGGAACTAACACTAGTTAATGGCGTTTACCACGATTTTGAAGTTGATAGATATTTAAGTGGTGAACTTGCTCCCGTATTCTTTGGTAGCGCATTGAATAATTTTGGAGTTCGTGAACTTTTAGATTGTTTTATCCAAATTGCACCACATCCAAGGCCAACTATTACTGATGTTAGAGAGATATCACCATTCGAGGAGAAACTAACCGGCTTTGTTTTCAAGATATTTGCCAACATGGACCCAAACCATAGGGATCGTTTGGCTTTTCTAAAGATTTGCTCAGGCACATTTGAAAGGAATAAATTCTTTCATCACGTAAGACTCGATAAGAACTTTAAATTCTCAAGCCCCAACGCCTTTATGGCCGATAAAAAATCGATTGTTGATTTTGCATACCCAGGCGATATCATTGGTTTGCACGATACAGGAAGTTTTAGAATCGGAGATACCCTTACAGAAGGCGAAATACTCAGCTTTAAGGGTATTCCAAACTTCTCGCCCGAATTATTTAGGTATATCGAGAATGCCGATCCTATGAAATCAAAACAACTTGCAAAGGGAATCGATCAGCTTATGGACGAAGGCGTTGCACAGCTATTTATTCAGAAACATAATGGACGAAAGATTATTGGAACAGTTGGAGCCCTTCAGTTTGAGGTAATCCAGCATCGTCTTGAGCATGAATATAGCGCAACATGTAGGTACGAGCCTGTAAATCTTCACAAAGCATGTTGGATTGAAAGCGATAATAAGGCGCAAATCGATGATTTTAGAAAACGCAAGTACAACAACCTTGCAGAGGATAAGCATGGGAGAGAAGTCTTTCTGGCCGATTCACCATATTCTCTCCAGATGGCGCAAGAAAAATTTCCCGACATTAAATTCTACTTTACTTCCGAATTCTAAAGATATAATCTGATAATATTACAAAAATAGGGTGATTAAATTCACCCTTATTTTATTTTTATAAATTAAACCGTATCTTAATTTTAAACTCTTATGTAAGAAAAAATCATTAAAATAGTATTGTAATGAAAAATATATTTTACTTATTATCTGCCTTATTCGTTTCATTATCAGCAAATTTGTATGCAAAAAACAATAGTGATTCATTAGCTATTAAAAAGAGTATAGAAGCTTATCGTATAAATACTTCAATAAAAATTGATGGTAAGTTGGATGAACCTGAATGGGTAAAAGCACCCGATGCAAATAATTTCATTCAGTACGAGCCTTACAATGGGGTAAAATCATCTGAACAAACTGTTGTAAAAGTATTATTTGATAATGATGCCATTTACATTGGTGCAAGAATGTTCGACTCCAATCCAAGCAAAATTTACCACGAGTTAGGTCAAAGGGATAATAATAACCTTAAATCTGATGTTTTTGCTATTTTTATTAGCCCCTACAATGATGGTATTAATTATTTGGAGTTTATTGTCTCAGCATCGGGAGTGCAAACCGATGTAAAAGCCACAGGAGAAGACGAGGAGAGTAGCTGGGATGCAGTTTGGATGAGCGAAGTAAGTTTTGATGATAAAGGATGGATTGTAGAGATGAAAATACCTTTCTCTGCGCTGAGGTTTTCGCAGAATAACATACAAAATTGGGGAATCAATTTTGCTAGATTGATAAAACGCTACAATGAATGGAGTTCTTGGAATTTTATCGATAAAGCAATTTCAGGTTTTGTTAATCAATCGGGTGAGTTAACAGGAATAAATAATATCAAACCTCCTATTAGGCTATCACTAAGCCCATATGTTTCTACTTATGCCGAAAAGTTTCCTGCTTCAAAATCAATGGAGTATAGACTTAGTGGAGGTTTGGATCTTAAGTATGGTATTAGCGAGAGTTTTACTCTGGACATGACCTTAATACCAGATTTTGGGCAAGTAAAATCTGATGATCGAATTCTTAATCTTACCCCATTTGAGGTTCAATACACCGAACAACGACCATTTTTTACTGAGGGAACAGAACTATTTAGTAAAGGCAAAATATTCTATTCACGGAGAGTTGGTTCTAAACCTTTTGGATACGAAGATGTAAAGGATAAAATCAGCTCATCCGAAAAAATACAAGACAATCCTCCAGAAACAAAAATGATTAATGCAACAAAAATCTCTGGAAGAACTTCTGGGGGATTAGGAATTGGCTTCTTTAATGCAATGACTGAGAACACTTATGCTCAAGTTGTTGATACAATTACAGGAGCCAAAAGAAAGATATTAACTCAAGGATTTACAAACTACAATATGCTAGTTTTAGATCAAACATTACCAAATAATTCATACATGAGTTTGGCTAACACAAATCTTTATCGCCCTGATGGCAAGTATACTGCAAACGTCACTGCATCTGAGTTTTCATTCCGAAATAAGGCAAACAGCTATTCTTTAAGTGGAAACGGTGGCGTTAGCCAAATTTTTAACGATTCAACAACCCGTGGGTACAACTATAATGTTCGATTTGATAAAACTAGGGGAAATTTTCTATTTAATCTTTGGCATAATGTAGAAAGTAAAAACTATAACCCAAATGATATGGGTTATCTTCAAAGTCCAAATGAATTCTCCTACGGAGCTGAACTAGAATACAATATATTTGAACCTTTCGGAAAATTTCTAAGCATGTATTCAACTTTATCCTACACTAATGAATACCTCTTTAGTCCACGAGTTTACTATTTATCCAAAATAGCATCCTCTGTTCGAGCAACTACTTTAAAGAACTATACAATGTTTTTTAATCTCGAAATCCTTCCTACTGACATTAATGACTATTATGAATCAAGGGTTTCAGAAAGAAAACTAGTACTTCCTAAGCGTGCTACATTCAGCTATTTTGGCTCTCCAGACTATCGAAAAGCCATCGCAATTGATCATCGCATTGGATTTTGGACTTCCGATGGGTATGGCCAAAAAGGATTTTCATTTATGGTATCGCCCCGAATAAGATTTAGCGATAGACTCTTCATAATCTATCAGTTTTCTCAAGAATTTGAGTATAATAACATCGGGTATGTTGATAAAATAAACTCTGACATATTCATGGGAAAAAGAGATATCTCAACAGTTATAAACTCCATTAATACCCAGTACAGTATAAATAGCAAAACTTTTGTCAATTTAAAATTTCGTCATTACTGGCGTTACTACAAATTCGATAAGTTTTACCTGCTAAATATTGATGGTTCATTAACCCCGACATCAACTGTTTCTGCTGATAATAATAACACCAACTATTTTAATATCGACTTGGTATATCAATGGAACTTTGCTCCAGGCAGCGTACTATCGTTTGTTTGGAAAAACTCAATTACCCTTGATAAAAATGATATTGATTATAGATATTTTAGAAATATTGATAATACATGGAATTCGCCTCAAATCAATAGTTTTTCCTTTAAACTACTTTACTACATCGACTATCAAATGCTAAGAAAAAAAGGTAAAGAATTATACTAATTCCAGGATAGTAATTTTTTGTCCATTAAAAACCACAGAATCTCCTTTGGTTTTCTCTTTTAACGATTGATAAATAGGTGCTTGAGGTGAAATAGCATAGTACTCACCATCAGGAATGGTAATTTTCCCTAAACCAATGGACACATAAAATCTTTGCTTATTCGTAACAACTAACGTATTTATAATTAACTCTTTATTTTGATTATCAGGTTTAAGATTTAGCAAAAAATCCATCTCCTTAATCGCCTTTTCGTACTGCTCAGCATGAAGATCCCTTTTTCTCAGTAGCTGCGTTCTAAATGAATCATACCTATCCTTAGGGGGGCCATACTCATTAGCCGCTTTTTGAGCATCATCCATTGCAGCCTTAGCATTTTCAAGGATCTCATTTTGCTTCTCAACACATTTATCGTAAACCTTTTTCTTAATTTCTATTAAATCCATGGCAATAAACAGTGATTTCAAAGTATGATTGGTAAATTTACAGCAATATTTCAAAAATTCTAATTCGTATGAATATTATAAACAAAAGAGGATTTGCGAGCGATAACAACTCTGGTGTTCACCCTAATATACTGAATGCCATAATAGATGCAAACAATGGTCATACTATCGCATATGGCGATGATCCCTACACAGCCCAAGCAGTATCAAAATTTAAACAAATTTTTGGCAATAATATCGATGTATTCTTTGTTTTCATAGGATCTGCAGCAAATGTCCTTGGCTTAAAGGCTGTCACCGAGCAATATAATGCCATTATATGCTCGGATACAGCCCATATAAATGTTGATGAATGTGGTGCTCCCGAACGATTTACTGGATGTAAGCTACTTACAGTTTCAACACCAGATGGTAAATTAACAGTCGATCTAATAAAAAAACACATGCATGGCTTTGGATTTCAGCATCATGCACAACCTAAAGTAATCTCAATATCCCAAACAACCGAACTTGGAACCTTATACCAACCCCATGAAATCAAAGTAATTGCAGATTATGCCCATGAAAATGGTTTACTACTCCACATGGACGGCGCGCGATTAGCCAATGCCGCCGTTGCCTTAGATCTCGATTTTAGAAAATTTACAAACGATGTTGGCGTTGATATACTCTCCTTTGGTGGTACCAAAAACGGTATGATGTACGGAGAAGCCGTTATTTTCTTTAATACCGAATTCTCAAAAGACTTTATGTACACCCGTAAACAAAGCCTACAACTAGCCTCTAAAATGCGATATATTGCTGCTCAATTCAATGCATACCTCTCTAATAACCAATGGTACGAAACGGCAAGTCATTCAAACAGAATGGCTCAAATACTTGCCAATAAGGTTAAAGATATATCAGGCATTACAATAACCCAAAAAGTAGAAGCAAATGGGGTATTTGCTATTATTCCACGTAATGTAATTCAAACTCTTCAAAATGAATATTTTTTCTATGTCTGGGATGAAGATAAGTCCGAAGTTAGATGGATGACTTCATGGGATACTACGGAAGATGATATCGAAAATTTCACAAAAAGACTTAAGGAGCTTATATAAATATATTATTTATATAATCAATATTATATCATTGTATATGAATTAAATATATATAATGACATGCTTTTATTTTAGTCAAATTTTTTAATTAATGTTGGGAACTAAAATGTTAAGTTTATAGATTTGCCAACCACCTTAAAGCATACTATGTTACAAAGAACAACTAAAAAGAGACTAACCAAGGTATTAATTGCACTATCATTTTTCTGCCTTCTTTTGTTAATATATTCATTATTAGGGTATTCTTCCAAGGAAATAGAATCTAAACCCAAAGCTCCAACCTCTATTTATCCTAAAAGTGTTGATCTTACAAATGAAATATCGGACTTACCAATCTATAGTAATATAGATCAATCATTTAACTATTTTATTAAAAAGTGGAATTTAGCTAGCGCATCCGTTGCAATAGCTAAAGATGGGAAATTGCTATACGCAAAAGGATTTGGGTTTGCCAATAAAGAGGATAGCATAAAAGCGGAACCTTACAGTATGTACAGAATAGCTAGCGTTTCCAAGTTGATAACAGCCGCAGCTGTAATGAAACTTATTGAGGATAACAAACTATCACTTGATACTAAGATCTTTGGTAAACAGGGCATCCTTAACGATTCCGTGTATTCACATTATGTCGATAAAAGGGTAGAAGATATTACAGTTAAGAATCTTCTTAATCATTCCGCTGGTTGGACAAGCTATTGGGGCGATCATATGTTTATCCACGAGGTTATTGCAAAATCCTTAAAGAAAGAACTTCCAATCTCTCTTCAGGATATCATTGTATTTGCTCTATCTAAAAGACTGCACTTTTCGCCTGGAACATACAGTTCTTATTGCAACCTTGGCTTCTCAATCCTACAACTTGTAATCGAGAAGGCATCCGGAATGCCTTACGAGACTTATGTGAAAGAAACCATCTTTTACCCTTTAAATATCCATGATGCCAATATAGCCTATAACTTCGATAGTCTCAGATATCCGAATGAAGCAAGATATTATGAGATACCCGAAGCAGAGAAGGTGAAAGCATTTGATGGCTCAAAAGAATCAATTCTAAAATGCCGTGGGGGCGACGATCTTAGAACATTGGGTGCAGCTGGTGGTTGGATTATCTCATCAGTAAGTCTTCTGAAATTCTTATTAGCTATTGATGGGAATAGTAATTTTCCTGATATCCTCTCTCATAAATCGATTTTGAGGTTAGTTGAACGAGAAGGTGAGTTTCAGCCATTAGGTTGGAAGGCTATTTTCTCCAATGGGAAATGGTGGAGATCAGGTTCTTTACCCGGAACATCAGCCCTTGCGGTAGTTAGAGAAGATGGATTTGCCTATGTTTTCCTAACCAACACAAGTCCTTGGCCAGGAGCCAAATTTCCATACGAAATTGATCGCTTGATGACTCGTAACATAAATCAGATTGGAATATGGCCAGATATAAACCTTTTCTATCAGCCGGAGAAACCAACTAGATGATATAATGATTCTTTAGAGTATAATGATTCTTTTAATTAAGAGAGAAATTTTTTTGTAGCACATCCTCGTTCTTCTTAATCAACTCATAAAATTTAAGCTGTTTAAACAGAAAATGTTCCATTCTCTTTTGATTTCTGAGAGAATAAAGTTTATACTTATCCTCCGATTTAAGAAGGAGCGATTTAGCTATATCAAAAAGGTTGAAAGAACTATTGCTAGTGATCGATCCAAGAATTGGATCTATAGCAAGTTTTAACTGTTTAACTAGGACGATTAATTCAGGATTTGTTGTTTCGAAATTATCATCAACATATTCAATAACTCCAGCACCATAAAGTTTATCGGGTAGTTCATCAAAAAAATCCAGTAAATGAAAATTCCTAGTACATTTAACCAGAACAACCATCTCATTTAAACTATTTTTAGCCACAATGCTAAGAAGTTCCACTTCACTGCCATACACTGTTATCTCATCATCATTAACATAAGGAATACCAAATTTTCTTCCATCTGCCTTGCATTCATTAATTAGCTGAATATAACGTGGTTCAAATACTTTTAATGGAATCTCATCTCCAGGTAGAAGAAATGTTCTTAAAGGAAACATCGCCAATCTATTTTCACCAGGTTTCATCCTATGCACTATTTGTTTGGAGTAAATTTTATTGAGGCCGAATTTATACAAAACCTTTTGCCCGTTGGCTTTGGTCCATCATCAAATATATGACCAAGATGAGCACCACAAACTTTACAAAGCACCTCTATTCTTATCATTCCATGGCTATTATCCTGATGAAATACAACATTATCCTTATATTTAGTATCAAAGAAACTAGGCCAACCACAACTCGATTCAAATTTAGAGTCGGATTCAAAAAGTTTTGTTCCACAACAAATACAGGAATAGGTTCCTTTTTCAAAAAAATTCCAATACTCTCCAGTAAAAGGCTGCTCTGTTCCTTTCTCACGAGTTACAAAGTATTGCATTTTAGTTAACTTTTTCTTCCAATACTCACTTTGCTTAATAGAATCTTTATTTTGACTCATAACGCTATATTGAGTTATAACAATAATTATAAAGAGTAAAAATCTTTTCATTTTATTTGTTAAACATTTAATGTGCAATATTATTGATTGGTTTAAAAACGTTAAACTCTTTAAAAAGTTCACTTTTTTTAAATATATAGTAGATTTTATATCAAATTTGTAAAAGAATTCTTTTATAACTTCTAAAAGATTAAGCGATGAAAAATACAGTGGTGATATTTATATTAATGATTGTGAATTTTACCAATTCATATTGTCAAACAACACAAGAAAGAAACCTTTCAGCCTTTGATAAGCTTAAGGTTGAGAGCGAGGTTAGGGTTTTTCTTATTAAGGGTAACGAAGAAAAGGTGAAAATTGTTGCTTCTGGTATAGAGCTATCTGATATTGAAATTACAGTGAATGGAAAAACGTTGGAGGTTGGACTTTCTCGTGGAATTCATATTGATGCAAGCGTGGAGTTATACATTACTTATAAGGAGGTTAGGGAGATTAATGTAGGAGCATCGGGATCAGTTAGCCTTCAGAACCCTTTAATTGGCGATAAAGTTGTGCTTAACGCAAACACCAACGGACAACTTCAGGCTGAACTAAGTTTAAAAACAGTAGATATTAAGGTGGGACAAGGGGCTAGCATGAGATTAAGCGGCAAAACAGGATCAATGGAGGCTAAAATTTCCACGGGAGGAATACTTTCAGCCCTTGATGCCCAATCCGACAGCACATACATTCGAGTAGGTAGTGCAGGTACTGCTAAAGTGAATGTGACTCAATTATTGGATGCAAATGTTAGAACTGGTGGAACACTAATATATTCTGGCGCACCAAAACAAAATAAAATAAAAACTGGTTTTGGAGCAACAGTTAATATTCTTGAATAACTGCATCCAACAATTCATTTAAAAGCCTTATGATTAAATTAATAATATATCAAATTGATTCTTTCACAAAGGAGTGCTTTAAAGGAAATCCCGCAGGTGTTGTTATCAATGCCGACGGGTTATCCGATGAGCAAATGCTGATGATTGCAAGTGAGTTAAACAATTCGGATACTGCCTTTCTATTTTCCCCCGATGATAATAATTGCGATGGCATAATAAGGTATTTCACACCAAAAATTGAAATTCCAGCATGTGGACACGCTACAATAGCTGCGATGTATGCAAAAGCCCTTGAGGAAAATTTAGAATCTTGTATTCTTCGATTTAAAACGCGCAATGGCCTATTACCCTTTGAGATAACCAAGGTTGATAATGATTATCAAGTAACAATAACTCAGGGGAAATTTGAGTTAAATCCACCGCTTGACAGTATAACATCACATAAAATAATTGATGCATTGGGACTTATAAAATCTGATTTAGATGAACGATGCCCAATACAGATTGCCTCTACAGGTTATTCTAAAGTTATGATTGGAATTAAGAGTAGAGAAAAACTTAATTCTTTAACTCCTGATTTTCAAAGCCTAATAGATATAAGCAAGCAAATAAAGTGTAATGGATATTTTGTTTTTACTTTAGATTCTAACAATAAGAATATATTGACTTATGCCAGAATGTTTGCTCCCATTAATGGCATAAACGAGGATCCTGTAACGGGCAATGCCAATGGCCCTTTAGGAGGTTATTTATTACAAAATAAAATAATTGAAATTACAGGAGATACCTTTGAATTCAACGGAAGGCAAGGGGAAGCAATGGGTAGGCTTGGAACTATAGGCGTTAAGGTTACTTTAGATAATGGCGAAATATCTCTGATTCAACTTAAGGGTGATGCTGTTAAAGTATTTAAGACCATTATGGAAGTTTAGATATAATATTTTTCACTAAAAATCTCTCATTTATTGAATGTTATAATCTTGATGGTATTATTTCAATATTTATTTAACCAAATGGTTAAATAAATTAGTTAAAATATTTGGATAATTATAAAAGTCGAAATATATTTGCCACGTGGTTTAACCATATAGTTAAATTAAATAGTTAATAATTATGACGGAACAACAAAAGGATACGGAACAGCAAATATTAAAAGCCGCTCGTAAAGTGTTCATTGAAAAAGGATTAGATGGTGCTCGCATGCAGGAGATAGCAGATGAAGCGGGTATCAATAAAGCGTTACTTCACTACTATTTTAGGAGTAAGTATAAACTATTTGAGATGATTTTTCAAGAGGAATTGGGTAAATTTTTTCCAAAAATGGTAACGTTAATGTCCTCTGGAGATATTAGCCTCGAAGATAAGATTAGAGCTTTTGTCAGCAATTATATTTCAATCTTTATTTCAAACCCATTTCTTCCCTCTTTCATTATTAAAGAGGTTCATCGTGATCCTGATAACCTTAAATCTTTCTTTGTTAAATCAGGGCTTGATTTAAATATGATAAGGCTTGTAATTACAAATCTTGCTAAACAGTTAAATATGAGTTTTGAGGAAACAAGGCATTTTATGATTAATATGATAAGCCTCTGCATTTTTCCTTTTGCAGGACGACCCCTCATTGAAAAAATCCTCTTTTCTGAGGATAAATCAGAATACAACAAATTCTTAGAAGAAAGAAAAACGGTTGTTGCTGACTATATTATAAGTACATTAAAAATAAACAGTAAATAAATGCAAGATGAAAACAATAATTATTTCCATTCTAACTTTAGTAATAAACTTTAATCCATTGTATTCCATTGGACAGGATACAATCAGATTAACCGATTTGTTTAAAGCATTAAACTCCTCAAATCCAATATCTAAGATTCCTTCATCTATCGACTCTGTTTATCAACTAAAACAAAGTAATTTAAAGGTGAACTATCTTCCAAAATTGGATATTAACGGTTCTGCCACATGGCAATCGGATGTTACTGCTTTGAATATAAGTCTTCCAATCCCCGGATTTTCAATACCTAAACCCGATCATGATCAGTATAAAGTTACACTTGACGTTTCTCAATTGATATGGGACGGGGGTTCCACAGAATCAAGAATTGAATTGGAAGAGAGAAATAGAATCCTTGAGCGAAATAAGATTGATGTTGAGATGTATGGGCTCAAGGAAAGGCTAACAAACCTTTACTTCAACCTTGTATTGCTAGATGTTACCAAAAATCAACTTGAACTGATGCAAAAGGATTTAGCAAGAAGGGTTTTTGAACTAGAATCAGGGGTAAGAGCAGGAATGGTACTCAGTTCTACAATTGATGCCATAAAAGCAGAGCAGCTAAAGCTATTACAAAATTTGGATGCTATCCCAGCTCAGAAAAACTCTTTGATATCATCAATTAGAGCAATTACAGGAATTGTAATCAACGAAAATGATAAGTATATACTGCCAATTCCAATCGAATTAAGTGATTTTTCATGCCTTAGACCTGAATTATCGGGTTTTGGATTCCAGAAAGATGTAATGAATGCCTCATCAAATCTAGTATCTCGTAAGCACTATCCAATCCTTGCGGGATTCGTTCAAGGAGGCTATGGTAAACCAGGACTAAACATGCTCAGCAACAATTGGGATACCTTTTATCTACTCGGTGCAAAACTTTCATGGAATATATGGGATTGGAATTCAGCAAGTAGGGAAAAACAGCAGTTTAAAGTCCAACAGGGTATGATAGATCGTCGTAAGGATGTATATCTTAATGGTTATAATGCTCAAATAGAAAGTATTAAGTCTGAAATAAGTAAGTTAAGAAATCAACTCGAAAAGGATAACGAAATAATCAACCTACTTCATGGTGTAACAGAACGAAGCTCATCATCGCTTAAAAACGGAACAATTACATCAGCCAATTATATATCCGATTTTAATGCGGAATCCAGAGCTCGACTCGATATGGAGACAAGAAAAATTATGCTATCACTCCAAATCGTAACGCTTTATAACCTAACAGGCAACGATATTAAATAATAATTAAATCATAATGATATGCAAATCAGACTAATAATACTCGCATTAGTTACTAGCACTTTAACTACTTCATTATCATCATGCAACAGAAATGGTGATAAAGCCGATGCCTATGGTACATTTGAAACCGATGAGACTACCATTTCTGCTGAAGCCTCGGGCAAATTATTGACTTTCAGTATTGATGAGGGGGAACTGGTTAAAGCAGGGCAAATTGTTGGTGTTATTGATAGTATCCAACTCTATCTAAAGTGCAAGCAATTAAATAGCCAAATAGAGGCTATAAAGGCGAGAATACCCAATATTAATGCTCAATCCGAAGTTCAAGCAGAACAATTAAATGTTCTAAATATAGAATATAATAGAATTAAAAAGATGTTTGCAGATGGTTCTGCCACCCAAAAACAGATTGATGATATTGAAGGTAGGATTAGCCTTGCTAAGAAACAGAAGGATGCAATTGATGTCCAAAAGACTTCGACTTTTGCTGAAATACCTGCACTTACTGCACAGGTTGAACAAATAAAAGATCAACTTCGCCGTTGTAAAATTGTAAATCCTGCTGATGGAAAAGTGCTAGTTACCTATGTTAACCAGTTCGAAAGTGTTATACAAGGTAAAGCACTTTACAAAGTGGCAAATATGGATTTTATGTATCTACGTGCTTATATCTCAGGAAATCAACTACACAGTTTTCAACCCGGTAGCAAGGTAAAAGTCTTTATTGATAATGAAAGTGGTCAACTTATTGAATCAGAAGGAATAATAACATGGGTGTCATCGGAAGCTGAATTTACTCCCAAAATAATCCAAACCCGTGAAGAGAGAGTTAAACTTGTGTATCCTATTAAAGTTAAGGTTAAAAACGATGGAAGTTTCAGAATAGGTATGCCAGCAGAGGTTAGGCTAATTAGCAACAAATAGTATGAACCCCATTTTAGTTAATAATATCTCAAAATCTTATGAGAAGGTTGTTGCTTTAAAGGATGTCTCCTTTGAAGTTGAAAAGGGCGAACTGTTTGGGCTAATAGGACCCGATGGTGCCGGTAAAACAACTCTCATTCGAATACTTACATCATTGATTATTCCTGATTCAGGCAAAGCCTCCCTTTCAGGGAATGATGTAGTAAAAGATTTCCGAGAGATCAGAAAAATTGTTGGCTATATGCCCGGTCGTTTTTCGCTTTATTCTGATTTAACGGTATTGGAAAATCTTGAGTTTTTTGCGGGTGTTTTTGGTACTACAATAGAGGAAAACCATTACCTTATCAAAGATATCTACCACATGCTGGAACCCTTTAAAAACAGGCTTGCTGGCAAATTATCGGGTGGTATGAAGCAGAAATTAGCTCTTTCATGCGCACTCATTCATAAACCCGAAATCCTTCTACTCGACGAGCCAACAACAGGGGTAGATGCAGTATCAAGGAAAGAATTTTGGGTAATGCTTCGCAAATTGAAAGATGAAGGAATCACAATACTTGTATCAACCCCATATATGGATGAGGCTTCACAGTGCGATCGAATAGCCTTAATTGATAAGGGGCAGATTTTAAGTATCAATACACCTAAAGGAGTAGTTGATTTATTTCCATATAAGTTACTGGGAGTGAACACACCTAATTCTTTCAAACTTTTAAAAAACCTTCGATCTTTTCCAATGTGTAAAGGTGCATTCCTTTTTGGGCAGGATATTCATTTTGCAACCGATAATAAGGATCTAACCTGCAAAGAATTACAGGAAAGTATTATTAATGCTGGTTTTGAAAATACAACAGTAAAACAGATTGAACCATCCGTGGAGGACTGTTTTATGCAGCTAATGGGAAATAACGAATAGTTTCAATATGAATTCTAACGAGATAGTAATTGATGTTCAAGACCTTGTGAAGAAGTTTGGTCAGTTTGTTGCCAACGATAACCTGACTTTTAAGGTTTACAAAGGTGAAATATTCGGTTTTTTGGGTGCAAATGGTGCTGGAAAAACAACTGCTATAAGGATAATGAGCGGTTTGCTTGAACCCACATCGGGTAAAATAAATGTGGCTGGATATAACGCTTATACTCAGCGCGATTTAATAAAAGCAAACATTGGTTATATGAGTCAAAAGTTTTCTCTTTACGATGATTTAACTGTAAGAGAGAATATCAGGTTTTTTGGTGGTATTTACGGGCTAAGCAGTAAAGTGTTAAAAGTTAGGATTGAAGAGTTGCTTTCGAGTCTAAAGATGGTTGATTTTAAAGATGATTTAATTTCTTCGCTTCCTTTAGGATGGAAACAGCGTTTGGCCTTTTCCATCGCAATGATTCATAATCCAATTATTGTTTTTCTCGATGAACCAACAGGCGGCGTCGACCCAATTACAAGAAGAAGTTTTTGGGAAATGATTTATAACGTTACTAGCCAAGGAACTACAGTTTTCGTCACAACACATTATATGGATGAAGCAGAATACTGTGATAGACTTTCAATCATGGTCGATGGAAGAATTGAGGCATTAGATTCACCATCAAACCTGAAGAAAAAATATAATGCTAATAGTATGGATGAAGTATTTGTAATGCTTGCCCGCAATGGTAAAAGTGTTGCTTAATCAAACACAAGGAGTAGTATGTTAGGTAAAAAGAATAAATTTTGGGGGTTTGCCAAAAAAGAGTTCAGGCATATTTTTAGGGATAAACGTACATTGCTGATTATTTTTGGTATGCCCATTGCAGAATTACTTATCTTCGGGTATGTTGTAACCAATGAAATAAAAGATGCTAATATCGCAATTTTCGATAAATCAGGCGATTATCTTTCTCAAAAGTTAACATCAAAATTAGGTTCATCTGGGTATTTCATACCAACAACATTCATTCACTCTGAAACTGAAATTGAGCCTGTTCTTCGCTCAGGAAAAGCTAAGATGGTATTGGTTTATGAACCCAACTTTGCACAAAAGTTTTATAAAGAAGGAAAATCTTCGATTCAAATAATCACTGATGCCTCAGAACCCAATACAGCTAGCCTTTTATCAAATTATGCTTGGGCTATAATCAACAGTTTTGCAATCGAAAACGGTTCAAAGGAATTCTCTTCTTCACCAATTGATATCAGACTAAGGATGCTATATAACCCTGAATTAAAGGCAGTTTTTATGTTTGTACCCGGTACAATGGCTTTAATACTAATGCTTATAACTGCTATGATGACATCAATCTCAATAGCAAGAGAGAAGGAGTTAGGCACAATGGAAATCCTACTGGTATCTCCTCTCAAACCATCACAAATTATAATTGGCAAGGTGTTTCCTTATGTTGGACTCGCTTTTACTAATGCTTTAGTAATATTACTCTTAGGTTATACCGTTTTTAGTTTACCAATGAGAGGTAGTCTTTTACTATTACTTATAGTAAACTTCATTTTTATTATTCTAGCTCTCTAGTTGGGTATACTAATTTCTACAGTTAGCAAAACTCAACAGGTTGCTATGTTTTTATCGATGATTGGTTTGATGCTTCCAACCATACTACTATCGGGGTTTATCTTTCCTATAGAAAATATGCCAGTAATCCTTCAATGGCTCAGCCTAATTATGCCTCCTCGATGGTTTATTTCTGCACTCAAAACCATTATGATTAAAGGTGAGGGTATACTTTATGTATGGAAAGAAATACTAATTATGCTGGGTATGATAGTATTCTTTTTGACCTTAAGCATTAAAAAATTTAAAGTTAGACTTAACTAACTATGAGAATAATACTGTACATAATTCAAAAGGAGTTTTTACAAATATTTAGGAATAAAACCATGCTACCTATTATTTTCATGGTACCTATAGTTCAACTCCTTATCCTTGCTAATGCGGCTACATTTGAGATGAAAAATATCAACCTTTCAGTGGTTGATTTTGACAACTCCTTAAGATCTAGAGAGATAATCCGTCGTTTCGATGCATCCCCTTTTTATTCAATTGTTCCAACGGAACAGTCGGTTGAGAAAGCAGTGGAGTTGGTTCATGCTAATAAAACAGACGCTGTACTTATAATTCCCCAAAATTTCGAGAAAGATTTTGATAACTCAATTCAGCCTAGAGTTCAACTTTTAGTAAATGCAATTAATGGAACATCAGCAGCTTTAACTAATGCTTATACTTCATCAATTCTCATTAGCTATTCCCAAAATATAATGCTGGAAAAAATTGGAACGAATATCGTTAAACCATCATCAATATCAACTCAAACTAGCTATTGGTACAACCCAGAGTTAAAATACTCACACTTTATGGTACCAGGTATCTTGGTTATACTGGTAACTATTATAGGTATGTTTTTAACGGCGTTAAATCTAGTGAGAGAGAAGGAGATAGGCACAATTGAACAAATCAACGTAACCCCTATAAAACGTTACCAATTTATTATCGGAAAGCTTATACCATTCTGGATTATTGCCATGTTCGAACTTGGGTTTGGCTTATTGATAGGTAAACTCCTTTTCAATATACCAATTAATGGAAGTCTATTACTTCTTTTCAGTTTTGCTGGTATATTTCTCGTAGTTGCATTGGGAGGAGGATTGCTTATATCTTCAAGTTCATCATCTCAGCAACAGGTTATGTTTGTCGCTTTCTTTTTTATGATCATCTTTATTCTTATGAGCGGTATTTTTACACCTACTGAGAGTATGCCAAACTGGGCAAAAACATTTAACCATATTAATCCATTATGCTACTTTATGAAGGTTAATCGAATGATCTTGCTAAAAGGTGCGAGGTTTTCAGATGTCAGTGATAGTTTTATATCAATATCAATACTTGCCATTACTATACTTACTTTTGCAATCCGCAGATACCGAAAAACTACATAATCGTATTCATTTTATTTATCAAAGAATCTATCTGACACATAGGTTCTTTTTATTTTGTGGGTCATGTCATCTATTGAAACCGTTATTTAATAGAAAATAATCCCACTAAAAGCAATTGTATTACGTTATTCATAAATAATTACTTGAAAATTTGTCACATTTGTTAAGTTTGCCGTATAATTGAAAGTTGAAAAAATGTATAAATCTATTTTTGAGATTAGATCGGTTTAAATTTATTATTGA
>JACABB010000007.1:0-70430 GCA_013376985.1 Bacteroidales bacterium | reverse complement strand
GTATTTTTAAGAGGTATGAGTAATATTATTTTTAATAAGAATAGATGGTGTTGTGCTAATATTGTGTTGATTTCTATACTATTCACATTTTTATTACTCCAAAATGAATATTCTTTTGCTCAGAATAATCTAATATGTAAAGTTAAACTTGTTATAAAAAAAGGTGATATAAATGGTTCCAAAATAGTTTTATCCAAAAATGGAACTCAGGTAAGTGAAAATCTCATAAACAGCGATGGTAGGATAGAAATTATGCTCGACTATGATAGCGATTATATGTTTTCATTCGAAAAAGATGGTTATGTGACAAAAAAAATAGATTTCAATACAGTAGCCCCTAAAACTTATTCTAGAGATCAAGTAAACAAAACGGGATTTGACGTTGAACTTTTCCCACAGAAAGATGGCATGAATCTTATGATTTACAATAATCCTGTTGGTAAAATAAGATTCGATGAATCAATGAATGATTTTGGTTATGACGTTGATTACTCAGCCACAATAAAAAAACAAATTGAAGAAGCAGAGAAACAGTTTGAACAACAGAAAAGAGATAAGGCCAAAGAAGCTCAGAAAAAAACTGACGAGGAGCAAAAGCAAAAACTTCGTGAAGAAGCGGAAAAGAGACAAACTGAATTAGATACCAAAATTAAAGCTGATAAAGAGGTTTTAGCTAAAGAATTAGCACGTCAAAAAGCAGAAGCGGATGCAAAATTATTAGCAGAATCAAAGCAAAAAGAAGAACAAAAAAAGAAAGAGCTTGAATTAAAGCAGAAAGCTTTGGATGATGCAAAAAAGAAAGCCGATGATGATGCCCGAATTAAGGAAGAATTAAGAAAAAAAGAAGAATTAAGGATAAAAGAAGAAAACGAAAAGAGATTACTTGCTGAGCAGGAAAAAAAGAAAATTGAAGAGGAACAAAAACAAAAAGAGCAGGAAAAACTTAAAAAGGAACTTGAAGAACGGTTAGCTCTCGAAACCAAGCAAAAGGAAGAAGCTAAGCAAAAGGAGCTTGAACTAAAGAAAAAAGCCGAAGATGACGCTCGAATTAAAGCTGAAAATGAGGCTAAACTCAAAGAAGAGATTCTTAAAAAAGAAAATGAGTTAAGAAAAAAGGCTGAAGAGGATGCAAAATTGAAAGCCGAGGAAGAATTAAAACAAATTGCTGAAAAGAAGAGAATTGATGAAGAACGAGTAAATGCAGAAAACATTAAGATTAAACAAGCACAAGAAGAAAAGAAAAAACTTGAGGAAGAAAACAAAATTAAAGAGCAGGAAAAACTCAAAAAGGAACTTGAAGAACGCTTAGCCCTCGAAGCCAAACAAAAAGAAGAAGCATTGAAGAAAGATCTTGAGCTTAAGAAAAAAGCAGAGGAAGATGCTCGAATTAAAGCTGAAAATGAGGCTAAACTCAAAGAGGAAATTCTTAAAAAAGAAAACGAGTTGAGAAAAAAAGCCGAAGAAGATGCAAAATTGAAAGCCGCAGAGGAATTAAAACAAATTGCTGAAAAGAAGAGAATTGAAGAGGAACGAATAAACGCAGAAAATATTAAGATTAAACAAGCGCAAGAAGAAAAGAAAAAACTCGAGGAAGAGAACAAAATTAAAGAACAAGAAAGGTTAAAGAAAGAAGCAGAAGAGCGCTTAATTGCAGAGCAAAAACTTAAGGAAGAAACTCAAAAACAGTTAGAAGAAAGTAGAAAAAAAACTGAAGAATTAGCGAAAATTAAAGCCGAAGAAGAAGCCAATAAAATTGCCGAACAAAAGAAATTAGAACAAGAACGATTACAAAAGGAAAAAGAAGAAAGAAAAATTGCAGAAGATACTCGTTTAAAAGCGATTGAAGACGCTGAGAAGTTGGAAAAAGAAAAGAGATTAAAAGAGGATGAAGAAAGAAAAATGAAGTTAATAAATGAGAAAATCCTTAATGATAAAAAGAAATATGAGGAAGTAAAAGAGGTTGTTAAGGAGATTCCCGCTGAAGAAATTGCAAAAAAGTATTCCAACGAGAGAACAGATGAAACAACAAAGTTGAAAAGGCTTACAATAATAAGAACTGTCTTTAATCGAAATAATGTTCTTACTTTCTATACTAGGGTAGAGCACGTTTATGGCGGAGTTTACTATTTCAAAGATGCCGTTGATATTTCTGAATGGCAATATAATAGTGAAACGAAATAGCCATTTATCTCTTAATATTTTATGGAACGATATGTAACAGCATGCCCTCGAAATTGCTATAGTACTTGTAGTTTTTATGTTTATACTGAAAATGGGAAAGTTATCAATGTAGAACCTAATCCTAATTTTAAGGCAACACCAGAAGGCATCTGTTTAAAAGGGTTAAGTTACGTTGAAAGAGCCAATTCCCCTGATAGAATCATTTACCCACACAAAAAAAATTCTGATGGAACTTTCTCCCGCATCACATGGGATGAAGCCTTGAACACTATTGCAGACAAATTGCAATATTTCAAAAAAGAATTCGGGCAACAAAGCGTTCTATTCTATGCCGCAAGCGGAATGTCTGGATTACTAAATGATTTAAGTATAAAATTTTGGAGAGAAATATATGGTGGGGCTACAACAGTTTATGGAAACCTTTGCTGGCCAGCTGGTCTCGAAGCAACCCGGTTAACTCTTGGCGAAAATAAACATAACGTTCCATGGGATCTCGAAAATGCAAAACTAATTGTTCTTTGGGGTAAAAATTCTGCCGAAAGTAATATTCAGGAAATGATACCTCTTGGGAAATCGCTTGACAACGGGGGTAAGTTGATTGTTATTGATCCACGAAGAACTGAATCAACTCAAAGGGCCGAGTTACTCGTCCAACCATTACCTGCTACCGATGGCGCTTTGGCATTATCAATTGCAAATCTTCTTATTGCTAATGATTGGATTGATCACGATTTTATATCTAAACATGTATATGGTTTTGAGGATTTTAAGAATAGTATTCAACATTGCACTACTGAATGGGCATCAGCAATAACAGGTGTTCCAAAAGATTTTATTGATAAGATGGCTTGGATGATAGGAAATATTAAACCCATGACATTGATTCCAGGCTATGGTATGCAGCGTTATACCAATAGCGGACAAACTATTAGATGCCTACTTACATTGTCTATTTTAACAGGAAATATTGGAAAACCAGGTGCTTGTTGGCATTATGCCAACCTACAAAGTTATGTATTTGATGATCTTCTTGAGCCATTATGCTATTATCCTCCTCAAAAGCCTGATGGTATAATTCGTCGTTCAATTTCAACTGCAAAATTAGGGGAGGATATGCTTTCACAATCCAACCCTCCATTGAAAATGATTTGGGTGGAAAGAGGTAACCCAATTTCTCAAAACCCAGATACTAATAAAGTTTTAAAAGCCTTTAAGGCTCTAGATTTTAGAGTTGTAGTTGAACAATTTTTTACTGACACTGCACTTGAAGCAGATATAGTTTTACCTGCAAAAAACATGTTTGAACAAACAGATATAATTGGTTCATACTGGAATCCATATGTTCAACTTCGTCAAAAAGTTGTTGAGCCAGCAGGTGAAGTAAAGCCCGAGACTGAAATATACTACCTATTGGCACTTAAATTGGGCTTTACAAGGGAGCAGATTGATAATATTCTTTTGCCACTAGGTGATGAAGCTATTAACAAATTTCTTAGCAAAAAGATGGAGTCTTTTCCAGCTTTAAGCATAGAGAAATTAAAAACAGAACCGATTCTTGCACCAAATCTTCAGGATATAGCCTTTTCAGATTACAACTTTAGGACACCATCAGGTAAAATTGAAATTAAATCAATTGAGGCTCAAGATCGGTGGGGGGTTAATCCACTACCAACTTTTGAAAAAGCAAGAGAAGCCGATATCAATTTCAATAAAAAGTATCCGTTCTATTTGATGAGCCCAAACACTAAGAATCGTATTCATTCACAATTTAATAACCTAAAAATTATTAAGATGATTAGCGGTGAACCCGTTATCCAGATTAATTTTAAGGATGCGAAAGGAAGAGGTATTTTAGACGGAGATTTAGTCAAGGTTTTTAACGAAAGGGGAGAGTTGGTAATTAAAGCCGAATTAACATTTCAGGTAAGAATAGGATGTGTTGTTATTCCTAATGGTTGGTGGAGAAGCCAAGGAGGGGCTGTAAATATATTGTCAAAAGGACGAGAAACCGATATGGGTTTTGGCTCTGCTTTTCATGATAACAAAGTTCAAATAGAGAAGTTTAAGTTATAGATTTTAATCATGACAATCGAAGGATTTATTTTTGATTATGCTAAATGTGTTGGTTGCCATGCCTGCATAGTAGCATGTTATGTCGAAAGTAAAGTAGAACCTCCAATTGCTTGGCGTCAAGTTAATACCTTCAATTCTAAGCGAATACCTTTAGCAGGGTTTCTTAACCTCTCATTAGCTTGTAACCACTGTATTGAAGCACCTTGTCTAAAAGCCTGTCCTGCTAAAGCATATATAAAAGAAGAACATACAGGTGCAATAATTCACCAACCAGAAAAATGCATTGGGTGTAGGTATTGTACTTGGGCTTGCCCATTTGATGCACCTAAATATAATAAAAGCATTGGAATTGTTGAAAAGTGTAATTTATGCAATCATCTTATTACCAATAATTTAAAACCCGCATGTGCAAAACAATGTCCAACGGGTGCATTATCATTTAGTCTCTTAGATCAAATTCAACATTCTGATACAATAGGAATTCCAACTACTACTCATCAACCTAGAATAAAAACGTTAAGAGTCAATGTTATAGAAGCAATTCCACAATTGGACATCAGCATTGCTGGATTCGAAAGGATTGAATATGAAAATCTAATGATTACACCAATTACAAAAATCCATGCTAAACATGAATGGCCTTTGGTGTTTTTCACACTAATATTTGCATTTCTTTCAGGTTGGATATATGCCTTTGAATCAGCAACTAGTATAATGTTGAAAAGCCTATTCGTAGCTACTAGTATTTTGGCTATTCTGCTAAGCACATTTCACCTTGGAAAACCTTTTAGAGCATCACATTCAATAGCAAATTTAAAAACAAGTTGGCTTAGTCGTGAAATACTATTTTGTGTCCTCTTCTTTTCATCGACTGTTCTCTACTTGTTTATATTTCATAATATATATATATTGATAATCACAGCAGTAATAAGCCTATCGCTTTTGATATCTATTGAAATGGTGTATTCAATTCCTAAAAAAAACTATAAAACGCCCTTACATAGTTCTAATACTGTTTTAACCGCGTTAATGTTTGGATTTTTATATAGCGGGTTATTGAAGTTACTTGTAGCAGTAATTACAATAAAAGCCTTACTTTACATTGTTCGTAAAGGAAATTCACAGCCTTACCTAGAGCCTTTAACCATGGTATTTATATTTATTCGGGTTTTATTCGGTCTGATATTTCCAATAGGAGTTATTAGCTTTGCCAGTGACAATGGTTCACTCTTCCTACTTTTTCCCTTACTTATTGGTGAGATTATAGATAGATATGAGTTCTATAATGATATTTACATAGATTCACCCTCAAAAAATTTCGAACAATTATTTAAAAACACAATAATGAAATGATATAGATCATATTCCGAATTCTTATTAATACTCGGATTTTTTTTAGAAACGAATACAAACGCCAACTATAAGAATATTTAGAACAAACCCAATGGTAATGAATTGTTTACTAATTCAAACCATCCAATACCTTAATTGACTTTTATTTGAAATTAACATCAATTTTTGAATCACTCACCAAAAGGATTGTAAATGATATTTGATTATCAATTCAATATTTATAAATTTGTTCTTTTAGATTTTGATTAATTTCAAAAGTAAAAAATCAAGATAAACATGGAAGTAATTAGTATTAAGGGAACACAGGAGACACCTGAAGTACTGCTAGATAGCAGTAAAGGTATTTTTGATATATCAGGTAAATCATTACCTGAGGATGTAAAGGAGTTCTATAATCCCATTTTGAGATGGTTTGATGAATACTCAAAAAACCCTAATAATCAGACGGTTCTTAAGATCAAGATGGATTATTTCAATACAGCATCCTCAAAAATGATACTAGAACTTTTTGAAGTAGTGAAAAAAGTTCATTCTACTGGAAAAGAAACAGTTATTGAATGGTACTATCAGGAAGATGATGAGGATATGCAGGATGCAGGTCAAGATTATTCTGATTTAATTGAAATGCCGTTCAAGCTTATAAGCTATCAACCTGTTAAATAGATAGTTTTTTACTACTATAAATATATTTTTACCTTATCTCATATTTATTACCAATGAATAATTTATTTGTTGACGCAACAAGTATAACTCCTCGTGTTGAGTTCAACAAGCATGAAAATATTTTTAGAATCGAAGGAAAATCACTCCCAGAAGATGTGAAGAATTTTTATTCTCCTCTTATTCAATGGCTTGATCAATATAAATTGGATCCAAATCCAACAACAAATCTTTACATTGATCTAGAATACTTCAATACCTCTTCATCAAAAATGCTACTCATTATACTTAATAAAATACGAGATATCCAAAAAAATGGAAACCAAGTACTTGTCACTTGGTCATATCCTCCTCATGATATTGAAATTGAAGAGTCGGGAGAGGAGTTTGCCGAATTACTTAATATTCCGTTTCAATTTGTTTCAAAAGGTTAAATTTTAAAATAAATTTACAATTATTATTAAATTTATAGTTTAGTTTTTATAATTTTGAGTATGGAAAAATTAATAATTACTGAAACTAAGGATTCTCCTTTTGTTCAATTCGACACTAAAACCAATATTTTTAGTATTTCAGGTGTATGTCACCCTGAAAATGTTACTAAATTTTATGATCCAATTATTGACTGGATTGAAGGGTATAAAGTAGAACTTAAGGAAACTAAATCAACCAAACCAATTCAACTCTCACTTTTTTTTAAGTATATAAACTCTGCTTCATATAAATATTTACTTACATTTCTTCAACTTGTTGAAGGATTTACCCATATGGGAGTACCAGTAGAAGTAATTTGGTACTACGAACCCGAAGATGTTGATATGAAAGAGGCGGGAGTTGAACTTTTTGATTTTTCTGGCGTTAAATTACCCTATACGTGCAAGGTTAAAGTAGATTAGATTATACATTCTATAAAATACAAAAAGCAGCCTCGGCTGCTTTTTGTGATCCAGCTGGGATTCGAACCCAGGACCCCATCCTTAAAAGGGATGTGCTCTACCAACTGAGCTACTGAATCAATTTATCAACAAAAAAAAAGGACTATCCTTGCGTCCCAATGATCGTTTTCAGATCAATTTCCTTTTTTTAAAGGTGCGGCAAAAGTACGAATAAAATTCATGTCACCAAATAATTTTATATAAAAAATTGACCTCTTTTTAAGAGGTACTTTAGGCTAGCCTACTTCCTGTAGAACATACATTCAGTATTACATAAACGTTACTATTTTTTAGTGTTGCTAAATGTTCATTTACAGCAAAATGCATTATGTATTTTAAAATTGTAATGAAAATGTGTTACATTATCAGGTTACAATCGTCTTGGTAGTAAAGGTTAACCATAAAACATTTTATTAAAACTTAAAAATCATACTGCTATGAAACGAATTATTATCATTCTGTCTTTTGCAATGCTTCCCATTTTGGCCGGGGCACAGGATTTTATTGACGACTTATTTCGTAAATATTCTGGAAATGATGGTTTTACAACAATCGTAATAAACAAAAACCTACTAGATTTTGCATTTACAAGCAATAATGACAAGGATATTGATAAGTTAAAAGGAAAAATATCAGATCTGAGGATTCTTATTTCCGATAAACACCAACAGGGAGATATCTCAACTTTTAAAGATGAGATTAAGAATAGCATTACTAAAAACGACTATCAGAACTTGATTGAAATATTAGATGGTAAGAATAAGGTCAATTTTTATGTAAAAAAGGATAACGATAAAATAATACACCTTGTCCTTATTGCATCAGAAAATAACGAAGAAGTTCTGCTCTCACTAAAAGGTCAATTTACTATGAAGGAATTGATTGAGATGGGAAAAGATTCGAATCACCAAGGAAGTTTTCATCCTCTCTCATACTTAACACATCTTGATGAATAATAAATCGGATGCTAAACGGTCTAAATAATTAAATGACTTAGCAAATAACTTTAATTTCATCAAGATTATTTAAAATCCATAAAAAAACACCGGTATGAAAAAGTATCTCATTATAGCAATAACTTGCTTTACAATAACATCCGTAGGTTTAAGCAAAAACTCTCTTAAAACTTATAAAGCAGAACCTGTTTTTTCAAAACTCTTAGAGAATGAAGGTATTGAATCTTACAAAATACCCACATTTCTAGTTAGATATGCATTAAGTTTTAGCGATACAAGGGAAATAATTCCTCTTTTACAAGGAACTCATTCCATAAAATTTGCTACCAGCAATAATGGTGATAAAGATAATAAATTGATATATAATAAAATATGTAATAATTTAGATTTATCCAATTACCAAAATCTAATTAGTGTTGTAGATGCAAAATCAAATATCTCCATTAAAGCTTTGTTTGATAACGAATATATTCGAGAGGTTGTAATAATAATTTATGATGAAGATGCTCTAACAGCAATATCGATGACAGGAAAAATAAATCCTAAAAATATTGTTAATTCAATAAACAAACTTAACAAACCAAAACCTGATAATATTTAGGCATTTCTTTATATATTGATTGCCTTGAAAGAAAGACGATGAACGAGCAAGAATTTAGCCAAAAGGTAATGGTTTATAGCAGTAAATTTTACAGATATAGCTATAAAATACTAGGCAATAAAGATGATGCTCACGATACGGTTCAAGATTTGTATGTAAAGTTATGGACGATTAGAAAAAATTTGAATAGTATTAGTAATATTGAAGCTTTTGCAACAACAATAGTTAGAAATCTTTGCATTGATCGTTTAAAGAAAATAAAAAGTACTGTTTTAGATTCGGGTTGTCTTGTTAAATTATCTGTTGTTACTGAAAGCAACAACAATGAAGATGATTTAGAAGAAGTAGATGTTAAGATTGATTTGGTAAGGAGAGTTATTAAAAAACTTCCCGAATTGCAACAAAAAATTTTTTTAATGAGAGATTTTGAAGAAAAAGAATATGATACTATTTCCAACGAATTAGGCATATCTGAAGAAAATTTGAGGGTTATGCTTTCAAGAGCAAGAAAAAAAATTCGTGAGTTGATAGAAACTTCCAGATAATTGTTGATATGAATAATAAAGATCAAATTTTGCCAGAGGAAATTAAAAGTATTTTATCTAAGTACTACAATGGTCGTACAACGATAGAAGAGGAGCGATTGCTTAAAAAATATTTTGTTCAAAATCAAATTCCCGATTCTAATCTCTCAGATAAAGCTTTGCTTTCATTTGTCAACGATGAGGAGTTACCTATATTCCCCGAAAATGAAATTTGGAGCAAAATATTAGTAACAGAGAAGAAAAAACGTAATCAAAGGAAAACTATTCAGATCCTATCATCAGTTGCTGCCTCAATTCTTATTGTATTTTCATTCAGTATTTGGTATTCCTATCCTACAAAGCACGTTGAAACTTTAACTGATACTTACTCTAATCCTCATGAAGCTTACAAAGCAGTGCAAAAATACCTAGGTTTAGTTTCAACAAAACTTGCATACGCATATACTGAAATTAGACCCATTGGAAAATTGGCAATTCCAGTCGAGGCAATGCAGTCATTTTCAGCCATTGATAAAAACGTCAAACGTTTACAACAATTCCGTATATTAGAAGGTTCGGCTCATGAATTGAAACGTTTTTCTATTATTTCTGATATAGTCATCGTAGATAAAAATTAGGTATAAATAACATAAAATTATAGATTATGAAAAGGGTTTGTGTTTTAATCTTCTTTGCAATGGTTCTTATCGTAGCCAAAGGCCAGAACTCCGCAGTTGATAAACTTTTCGATAAATATTCTGGTAAAGAGGGGTATACATCAATTTTAATATCAAAATACATGTTTAGCATGTTTTCTGATGTTAACCCTGAAAACAAAGATTTTAATGATTTAGTAAGTAAATTAAACAGCATTAAAATTCTTGCAAGTGATAGTAGTTCCAATAATGTTGGAGTAAATTTTTATAATGAAATTATGAAAGAACTTCCTTCAAAAGATTACAAGGAATTAATGGTTGTAAAGGAAAAGAATCAAGACATTAAGTTTTTAGTAAAAGATGTAAATGGGGTAATTGTTGAACTATTGCTGGTTGTTGGTGGAAAATTCGAAAATGTCTTAATATGTATTCAAGGTGAGAATATAAACCTTAAAAACATTGCAAAACTTTCTAAATCAATGAAAATAAATGGATTAGAAAATCTTGAAAAAATTAAGTAATATTCAAGGCAATAACCCAAAACCCACTTATAAGGAAATGGGTTTTGGGTCTTTTTATTTTCAAGAAAACAACAGAAGACATTAATTTCTATCTTTGCCCTCAGAGGTTTTGTATAATGCTTAATAAAACTAAATATATTTTTGTTTTGTTAATAGTTTTTAGTCTAATATCCTGTGAAAGGGCGAAAATGAAGACTAGAACATCGGCTGATATATATAAAAGTTATTGTATTAATCACAATGCAAACTACTTTAATGTTCCCCCTGGTATAGTATCTATATTCCTAGATGATTCTAAAAAAGGAAATTCTGAACTTAAAGATCTTCTTGTTGATGTAAAAGAATTATCATTCCTTATAATCAATAAAAAGAATACTGATAATTGTAAGCATCAGTATTTAAATATGTTAAACATACAACTTGATAGCCTAAAATTCTATGACCTTGCTCAAATTAATAATGGTAAAGAAATAATTAGGGTAAAAGTTGAAAAAGAAAAAAACCACTTTGATGAACTAGTTGTACTAGTATCTAATAATGATGCAATATACTGTATCAGTTTTATAGGTAAAATTCAACCCAAAAAGGTTGTAAACTTAGTAAAACCTGAAAATGTAATTGCGATAACAAATCTCGATAGATTTCAACATTAAGTCTTATTAATTAATATTAAAAAAATATTTTTCTAACTTTATATTCTTTCCTATGTTATACATAAGAATATTTCATTCCATTTAAATTATCTATTGCTATAGAAAGTCATTTTATTTATATTAGATGCAATTAATAAAAATAGGGTTGTATGGTACTTCTTTCTATTTGGAAAAACATTTCTGCTGCAAATATTTCATTGATTCTCATAATAATATATGCAATAACTGTTTTTTCTACTGCTATTATGGTTGTTAGAGAAAAACGTGATCCAGTTAAAACCACCTCTTGGGTTCTCATTCTCATTTTATTACCTATAGCAGGGCTAATCTTTTATATTTTTTTTGGACAGTATCATCGTAAAGAAAAAATATTCAATAGAAAAGGGCTTAGGGATTTAGAGCAAATTGAGAATTTAAGTCATCTTCAAATTTTAAAATTGCATAAAGAAAACTTCAATCGAAGTTCTAAGATTATCGACAACCTTAACATTATTACCTTACTATTAAATAACAGCAAATCACTATTAACAGAATTCAACGAAGTTGAGATTTTCCAGGATGGTGATGGGGCTTTCAACTCTATTATTGATGTTCTAAGTTCTGCCAAAAGCACAATTCACATCGAATTTTATATAGTTAGCGATGACAAAATTGGAAATAAGATTAAAGATATCCTTATTGAGAAAGCAAAGTTAGGAATTGAAGTTCGGCTGGTGTTCGATGATGTAGGAAGTTGGAGTTTGTCAAAAAAGTATATTAGGTCTATGAGGGATGCGGGAGTTTTTGTGCACCCATTTATGGAAGTAAAATTCCCATTATTAACTAGCAAAGTTAACTATAGAAATCACCGAAAAATAATTATTGTTGATGGTAAGGTTGGTTTTGTTGGGGGAATGAATATTGCGGACAGATATTTAGAAGGAAGTAAAGAGTTAGGACCTTGGCGAGATACAATGATTAAACTTGTAGGGGAGGCCGTTCACTCATTACAAGCTATTTTCCTTGTTGATTGGTATTTTGTAAGTAATCAAATTATTAGTGATCGAAAAAAATATTTTCCTGAACAAAATGTTAGTTCGCATCATCCTATACAGATTACTGCATGTGGTCCCGATTCTGATTGGGCTAGCATTATGCAAGCCTTTTTTCTGGCTATTACCAAAGCAAGACATCATATCTACATTGCTTCACCATATTTTGTTCCAAATGAAAGCATCCTTACGGCTTTAAAAACAGCATCTTTAAGCGGTGTGGATGTTAGGATAATGCTTCCTGGCAAATCAGATTCCACTGTAGTATATTGGAGTTCATTATCATACGTATCTGAACTTTTAGATGCTGGTATAAAAGTATACCTCTATCAGAATGGCTTTAATCATTCAAAAATTCTAATGATAGATCGTTCGTTTGCATCTGTTGGATCTGCTAACATGGACATCAGAAGTTTTGAAGATAATTTTGAGATTGCAGCCATAATTTATGATGAGCAAATAACAGATCTTTTAGAAAAATCTTTTTTGAATGATCTTTCAAGAAGCAAAATGATTATTTCAGATGAATGGAACTTACGTTCACATAAATACAATCTTAAAGAGTCTGTAGCGAGGCTTTTTAGTCCTCTATTCTAATTTTTTGGCATTAAAATTGTCTTACTCATCGTAATATTTAAAGTAAAAATGTAATTTTAACTGTTAATCAAAAACTGATTTTTATGAAAAAGAATATCGTAGTTATAGTTTTAGCATTATTTGCCATAATAGGTACTGCTAACGCACAGTTCCTCCGCTTTGGTGTTAAAGGAGGATTAACCTCATCAAATGTTAAATTTGATAAAACAACTTTTGGCACAAATCAGTTTATTGCAGAACAAGGAAACTCAAAATTTGGTATGCAATTCGGCTTTTTTGGAAGAATTCAACTATTAGGATTATTTATTCAACCTGAACTACTTTTCTCTCATTCACAAAGTGAGGCTAAATTAACAGATGTAACAGCAAGCAAGGTGTATAACGAAACACAGAAGTTCAATAAAGTTGATATTCCCGTATTAGTTGGTTGGAAGTTGGGCCCCGCTCGAATAGGTTTAGGGCCAGTTGCTACAATTATGCTAAATGAAAAAGATGGTTTAAAGGATAAACTATCCAATTTAGCAAATCAAACAACAAAGAGCAACTTTAAGAATGCTACTTTTGGTTATCAAGTTGGTGTTGGGTTGGATATCCTAAAGAAAATTGCTATCGATGTTAAATACGAGGGTAATCTTAGTAAACTTGGTAGTGGAATAACACTTAACAATTCTTCCTACAAATTTGACCAGAGAAATTCTCAATGGATATTTAGCCTAGGAATTTTCTTCTAAAAATTGATGCTATCATAAAAAAGCCGCTCCAAATATGGAGCGGCTTTTTGTTGTTATTCAACAAGATATAGCTTAAAGATTATTAATTACTTGCCTAATCTTAACTAATCTATCAATTAACCCTTCAAGTAAACTTAAGTTAAGCATATTTGCTCCATCCGATAAAGCTTTAGAAGGGTTGGGATGAGTTTCAATAAAAAGTCCATCAGCACCTACTGAAATTGCAGCCCGTGCAATTGTTTCAATTAATTCCGGATGACCTCCTGTAACTCCAACTGCTTGATTGGGCTGCTGAAGAGAATGAGTAACATCCATAACAACTGGAAAACCAAAATTTTTCATAATTGGAATACCCCTAAAATCAACCACAAGATCTTGATACCCAAAAGTTGTTCCACGTTCCGTAAGGAAAACCTGATTATTACCAGATTCAACAACTTTTTGAGCAGCAAATCTCATTGATTCGGGGGAAACAAATTGACCCTTCTTAATATTTATAACTTTTCCAGTCTTGGCAGCCGCAATTAAAAGTTCAGTTTGCCTACACAAAAACGCTGGAATTTGCAATACATCAACAAACTCGGCTGCAAGATAGGCCTCATCTATAGTATGAATATCTGTAACAACTGGTATTTGATACTTAGACCTGATCTCTGAAAGAATTTTTAAAGCTTTTTGATCCCCAATTCCTGAAAAAGAATCTAATTTCGAACGATTTGCTTTCTTGTAGGATGCTTTGAAGATAAAAGGCACTTTATACTTTTCAGTAATCTGCCTTATCTCATTAGCAATCTGGAAAGTTATCTCCTCATTCTCAACTACACATGGGCCAGCCATTAAAAAAAAGTTTCCAGAATCGAGATTATGAAGATATTCTATTCTACTTAAAATGCTCATATTTAAATGATTTTATTTGACTATTTATAGTTATACTTTGATTTCCAAAGTGATGCCAATCTAGTTGCAATTTCAATCTCTTTACTATTTTCCTGAGGGTTATAAAGAATAGTTCCCGTAATGGATTCAGGAAGAAAATCTTGTACCACAAAATTATTCTTATAGCTATGGGCGTATTTATAATCGGCACCATAACCAATCTCTTTCATAAGTTTCGTAGGTGCGTTGCGTAAATGAAGTGGGACAGGTTGATCTCCTGTTCTTCTTACAAGTTCTTGCGCGGAGTTTATTGCTTCTATTGAAGAATTGCTTTTAGGCGAAGTTGCAAGGTAAATGGCTGTTTGCGATAAAATAATTCTTGATTCGGGCATTCCAATTAACGATACTGCTTGAAAACAACTAGTGGCAAGAAGCAAGGCATTTGGATTAGCTAATCCAATATCCTCTGATGCTAGTATCACCAACCTACGTGCAATAAACTTAGGCTCTTCACCACCCTCAATCATCCTAGCGAGCCAATATACAGCTGCATTTGGATCGCTTCCTCTGATTGATTTTATAAATGCTGAGATAATATCATAATGCTGTTCTCCACTTTTATCATATAAGGCTATATTTTCTTGAAGTATTTCGATGATTAACTTATTGTTAATTGAAACAAATTGATTCTGCATTTGGGAATTAAATGCTAACTCAAGGATGTTAAGTAGTTTCCTTGCATCTCCACCTGAAAAGCGAAAAATAGCATCCGTTTCCTCAATATTGAATTGATATTTTTTAAGTACAATATCATTTTCAATTGCTCTCTTGATTAATTCTTGAAGTTCTGCCTCCTCCAAATTTCTAAGAATATACACCTGACATCTGGATAGAAGGGGAGAGATAACCTCAAATGAAGGATTCTCTGTCGTTGCACCGATTAGAACAACAACACCCTGTTCTACAGCACCAAGCAATGAATCTTGTTGTGACTTGCTAAAGCGATGTATTTCGTCAATAAATAGGATAGGTGCTGGTGAATCAAAGAATTTTTGAGATTTGGATTTATCAATAACCTCTCTAATATCCTTAACTCCGGAATTTATTGCGCTTAGAATATGAAATGGTCTTTTAAGATGATTGGCAACTATTTTGGCAAGTGTTGTTTTCCCAACACCTGGTGGCCCCCAAAGTATAAATGATGATATATTTCCTGAATTTATCATCTCCCTAAGTATGCTCCTTTCACCAACAAGATGTTTTTGTCCAATATACTCATCAAGAGTTTTTGGCCGCATACGTTCCGCAAGAGGGACACTAGTCATCATTCATTTTTTTGCAAAAATATGCACTTTTAATTAAAGGTATTTGATATTTTTGTAGAAGATACCAACAAACAACATTTTTTAATATCGATTGTTTAACAATTAAATTATATTCGCTTATTCAAAAACTAAAATAAACCTAAAACTTAGTACTATGAAAATAAATAAACATGTTCTATTCTTCCTAGCCATCCTTTTCTTTAGTTCAATAACTCTTAAAGCGCAGGAAAATATTATCAATTTTTTAGCTGGGAGTGTTAGTGATGCTACAAAGTTAAGTAAAGCCTATATTGATCCATTTGCAAATGGGTTTGGAAATGCTTTAAATCATGGTTGGTATAATTCGGCAAAGCCTCATAAACTTGGAGGTTTCGATATCACATTATCTGTTGCAACAGCAATTCCTCCATCAAGTTCAAAAACTTTTGATGTTTCAAAACTTGGCTTAACAGCTTGGACACTCCAAAACCCTGCGAACAAATTATCACCAACTGTTACTGGCGATAAATTAAATGGTCCTATTTTGATTCCATCGGGAGTACTTCCCGGGCAACCAGCTTCAATCACTCTTCCACAAGGGGCCAACTTAAAGTTTATACCATTACCTATGATTCAGGTTGGCATAGGACTTCCTTTACATACAGAACTTATAGTAAGATATTTACCTAAAATTGATGTTCCTGATGTTGGTAATTTTAGTATGTTTGGCCTTGGGATTAAGAACGAGTTCAAAGAATTTATTCCAGGATTTAAGGCATTGCCTTTTAACGTTTCCGCTTTACTTGGTTATACAAAATTCACTTCAAATTTTGACTTAAATGCTCCCCAAGCTGGAAATTCAAAACAAACACTTGATTTTAGTGCCACAGGATATACTGGGAAATTATTAATAAGTAAATCTATCCCTGTTCTAACAGTTTATGCTGGTGTTGGAATTAATAAATCAAAAACAAATGTTGATTTAAAAGGTAAATACAATATTCCAGGCGTAGGTGTTGATATATCAAATCCTTTTTCTTTAGAGTTTAAAAATAGTGGTGTAAACGCTAATATTGGATTAAGAATCAAATTAGCAGTTATAGCTTTCCATTTTGATTATACTGTTGGAAAATATAAACTATATAATGCTGGTGTTGGAATTAATTTTAGATAAATAAATTTCCTTCAATAATAAAAAAAGAGTCCAGAAAAATCTGGACTCTTTTTTTATATTTCACTTTCTTTTTTATCAATAATAAAATCAGCAATATCATGTGCAATCTTTAATACTTTTGTTACTTCATGATTCTCATTAAAAATTGGCGAATAGGTTTCAATGAAAGTGTATGTTTTATCAGAAAGAATGACTTTATTTGTTTCCTTACGAATTGCTCCATTTTTTAAATCTCTCCAAAAATTTCGATAATCATGTTTTTGTTTTTCGGTCATCAGCAGATTATCGCTATGATGCGTACCAATTATCTCTTTTGCTTTTTGACCTGTTAAATCTAAATAAGCATCATTAACAGAAATAACTCTTCCATTGATATCATATTCAATTACATAACTAGAGATATTTAATGCATTAACTAAACTTTCAGTTTCACTAGACTTTCTTG
The DNA here is from genome assembly GCA_013376985.1 of Bacteroidales bacterium. Classification (GTDB taxonomy): domain Bacteria; phylum Bacteroidota; class Bacteroidia; order Bacteroidales; family Tenuifilaceae; genus UBA8529. Next base: position 53,159 of record JACABB010000007.1, on the reverse strand, counting down.
CTGATTCTTCTTGTGTTGCCTGAAGTTCTTCCATATTTTGGCGCATTTCCTCCTCTTGTGATGCTAATTCTTCTGATTTAATCCTAGATTCCTCTAAAAGTTTTATAGTCCTTACATTTATTTTCACATTTGAAACTGTAGCTGCTATGCTTTCACCTATTTTTTCGATAAAATCGATAATATATTTTTCAATTATTTCAAAAGAAGCAATTTCAACAACTCCGTATACTTCATCATTAAGCTTAAGGGGAACAATAAGTAAACTTGATGGTTTTTCATCGCCTAAACCAGAAACAATATGAATATAATCTTTAGGAATATCAGTTAAATAAATGGTTTCACCTTCTTTTGCACATCTCCCAACCAATCCTTCACCAAGGTTTATCTTTTTTTGTAAATACTTACGTCTACTATATGCATAACAAGATGCTAATTCAAAGAAGATATCATTTTTATTATCATTATTGATCAAGAAAAGTCCGCCAACATTTGCATCCACATATTTAACTAAATTGCTAATAATCTGGTATGAAAATTCATTCATATCATCAGTATTCAAACGTAATATTTCTGCAAATTTTGCGACACCTTGCGTAGCCCAATTCATTTTTTCATCATCAATTTTTCTCTTATCTTCTTGTATTTTTGCTTGTTCTATACTTTTGCGCATGTTTAAAAGAGCCTCACCTAGCAAATCTCTATCACTAAGTTTAGTATAAGATACATTGAGATTTCCCTTGCCAATTTCATTGGCAAAATTTACTGTTTTAGCTAACCCATCAATTAAAGTGTTAACTGAGTTAGCAATATCTTCTATTTCATCACCAGATTTTACGTTCAACTTACTATTAGCATCAATATTACCTTGAGCGAGTTTTCCAAGTATTTGTGTTGTTCGCACCAATGGGTTGGTAATACTGAAGGCAATTATCCAAATAACAATTATTAGAACAAACAATCCAACAAGAATAACCATGAAAGAGGTTTTAGAAACAGCATTGGCCTCTTTCATTAAAACCTTTGTTGGAACGAAAAGAGCAAGAGTCCAAGGATTTTCTGATTTTTCAATTGCAAAACTGGCAAAAGTGGCGTAGTATTCAATGTTTGTTTTTGAGTCAGTGAATGTACCCGAAAATTTTTTACCACTATTTACATTTTTAGTTACTTCAAATAATTTATTCTCTTTAGGGTAAATACTATCGAATGTAAGTCCAATCAACTTTTCATTTGAATGGGCTACGATAGAAGCATTTTGAGATAGAAGCATTGCAATACTCCCATCAAATGGCTTTATTTTATTAATTAAAACCTGATGATGAGACAAAGAGAAGTCGAATCCAAATACTCCAGCAAACTTTTCTCCCTCTAAGAGCGGAACACAAACACTCGTTTCAAGAATAGTGATATTTGAACCCTTATATGTATATCGATAAGGATCAAAAACAGCCTCCTTTTTATGTGTTTTCAAAGAATAATAACTACCCGTAAGCAAATCTCCATCAAGTCTTTCTCGTTCTGAAGTAAAAATTAATTTCCCATTTTCTCTAAAATAAGTTAGAGATAATCTCCCATAAGGTTTATTCCAGTTTGCATCCACTGAACTTAACTCCCAAATACACCATACTGAAAGAAAATCAGGGTTTTGAGTTGCAACATTCTTTAATATCTGATTAGTATATTCAACTCGTTTTACATCTGGGTGTTCTCTAAAATCGGCTAAACTATTAGCCATAGTTCTTGCCATCCCCATCTCTGCGGTTAAAGTTGATTTTATCATATTTGCATTCTCGGCCGCAATGGCATCGGCAAGGCTAGATGATTCTTTTAAAGAAATGGATTTCAATTTATTAGTAAGATAACCAATGGATAATAAAAATACCATTGATGCAATTATTACAACTGATAGAAGCATTTTACTTCTAATTTTCATCCTGATTTTCATTGCCTTGTGCTTATTGAATATGATTAAGTTCTGGTATTGGTATGAATAGGTGAAAATAAGCTATATTTTGTGTAATACAAAAATTATAGAGATCATTTTAAAAAAGTAGTCTTTTAGATTAAAAAACCTTAACCGATTATGATTCCAATAAATATACTGATGTTTTGTTTTCTGTAGTTTTTCTTACTTTTGCATTAAAATCATCAAACAATAAACTATGAAATTACTTGAAGGAAAAACTGGACTTATTACTGGTGCTGCTCGAGGAATAGGTAGAGCAATAGCCATCGCTTATGCAAGGGAGGGAGCAAATGTTGCATTTACTGACATTGCTAATGATGATAATTTTACGAATTTAGAAAAAGAACTATTGGCATTAGGAGTTAAAGCAAAAGGGTATGTTTCTGATGCTAGCAATTTTGAGTCTTCACAGAAAATGATTGATGATATTATTGCTGATTTCGGAAGGATTGATATACTTGTAAATAATGCTGGAATTACTCGCGATAATCTGATAATGAGAATGACAGAAGAGCAGTGGGATCTGGTAATAAGAGTTAATCTAAAGTCTGTTTTCAATCTTACCAAAGCCGTACAAAAATATATGCTAAAACAGAAGAATGGTTCGATTATTAACATGAGCTCAGTTGTTGGAGTTTCTGGAAATGCTGGACAATCAAATTATTCTGCTTCGAAAGCTGGAATTATTGGATTTACTAAATCAATTGCTAGAGAATTAGGTTCAAGAAATATTCGTAGTAATGCAATTGCTCCTGGCTTTATTATCACTGAAATGACACATCAATTGCCCGATGATGTTCGCAATGAATGGATTAAAAAGATTCCGCTTCAACGTGGAGGTACTCCAGAAGATGTTGCAAACGCATGTATTTTCTTAGGATCAGATCTTTCATCATATGTTAGCGGGCAAGTTCTAAATGTATGTGGAGCAATGAATACTTAAAAAATTATGTAATAAATAAACAACAAACCATCCACTTGGATGGTTTTTGTTTTAACTAAGCATCAGTAAATGAGAAATTTTAAAAATTTAGTATACATTTTTATATTAGGATTTACTTCATGTATTCCATATAAAAAAATTGATATACAATATATTAAAGAACCTGTAATTAAAATATCACCCAATTTCAATAAGCCACTAATTCTGATTAATTCTTATCAAAATAAAAGAAATAATAAAAAGGATAGGTTTGAATATGCAATAGATAGTTTAGCTTCAGAGGAAGCTGCTATATCATTAAAAGAGAATCTTCAGAAATCACCTTTATTTGAGGGTTTTGATATCTCAATTCAAAGATATCAACGTATGGATAGTTCTAGATACATTAAACCACTAGCATGGAGTACTGTAAATAGCATTGCTAATAAAGATAGTGTAGATTTAATTATCTCGTTAGAATACATTAAAATCATGGAATTAACGGATTCCTATAAAATTATAGAGAATCAAGTTGAATGTTTTTATGGGTATTTAAAAGTTCCATTATACTGTTATTGGAGAGTTTATGATACCCAAAAAAAACAGATTTTAAATGGATTTCTTTACCGCGACACTCTAATATGGGATACTACAGATTGGACTCCAGTTACTGTGGGAAATCAGCTCCCAGGGTTCTTCAATGCTTCAGCTTATGCTGGAAGTGATTGCGGAGAGAAATATGCTCAAAAAATTGCTCCAGTATGGTCCGATGATAAAAGAATTTTTTTCCATAAGGGATCAAAAGAAATGGAAAAAGCAAGCGAATATGTGGTAAAAGAACAATGGATAGAGGCGGCTATAGAATGGCAAAAAGTTTTTACTTTAAAAAATAGAATACTTAATGCTAAGGCCGCATTTAATCTTGCACTTGCAAACGAGATGCTTGGAAAATTTGATCTTTCCTTGGAATGGCTAATTAAGGCCAAAAAATATTATCCTTTATCCGAGATTGAAGATTATCAAAGCACTGTTAAAGAACGAATTGCTAACAAAATAAAGTAGAAAAATATAACATTTAAAATCATGGTAAATACCCTCTATTTCTTTATTATCGCTATTCTGGTTTTTAATCTTCTGTTTTCAATAATACTTGAACAAATAAATTTGGCAGTAAGATCTATAAAATTACCAGATCTAATTTCAGACGTTTACGATTCTGATAATTATTTGAAACAACAAGAATATGAAAGAGAAAAAGTTAGGTTTTCTCAAATTGAAACAATCTTTGGCTCTATATTGATTATCTTTTTCTTTTCACTTAAAGGTTTTGGCCATTTACAATTGTTTGTATCAAATTACAGTAATAGTATTATTGTTCAAACATTACTTTTTTTCGGTATTCTAGGACTTGTTTCATTTCTAATATCAATACCTTTTAGCTATTATGACAACTTTGTGATAGAGGAGAAGTTCGGATTTAATAAATCTTCAAAAAAACTCTTTTTTATTGATAATATAAAAACCCTTTTACTCTCAACAATAATTGGTGGAATTTTAATCGGATTTTTAACATGGCTATATACTAAAAATCCACATTTATTCTGGCTTATGGCATTAGGGGTGGTATTAATATTTTCACTTTTGATGAATGCACTTTACTCTTCAATAATTCTGCCGCTTTTTAACAAAAAAACACCTCTAAAAGAGGGAGATTTAAAGCATAAAGTACTTTCATTTGCCGAATCACAAGGATTTTCAATCAATAATATATACCTTCTTGATGGTTCAAAAAGATCTTCAAAGGCAAACGCTTTTTTTACTGGTTTCGGTAAAAAGAAAAAGATTTTTTTATACGATACACTTACTAATAGTCTTAATAATGAAGAAATTGTTGCTGTACTGGCACATGAACTTGGTCATTATAAAAGACATCATATTTGGGTAAACCTTATTATCGGAATTATCCAATCATCAATTTTTCTATACTTTTTTAATTTGATCTCTCAAAGCGCTATTTTTACTCAGGTGATGGGAGGAACTACAAATACACCTGTATTTTATCTTAATATTATTTGTTTTGTGTTGCTTATTAACCCAGTTGAAACTATTCTTGGTATACTATTAAATTTGATTAGCAGGAAAATGGAGTATTCAGCTGATAGTTTTGCAAATAAATACGGTTTGGGTCAAGATTTAGGTACCGCTCTAAAAAAGATATCCTCTTTAAACTATTCAAATTTAACACCTCACTCTTTATATGTTATCATAAACTATTCACATCCGCCGCTTTATGAAAGACTTAAGGCACTAAATTTTACAAATGAACTGCAAAAATCAATTTAAAGTAATTTTTATTTACTCGTTGGAAAACGTTGATTAAATAGTTACTTTTGCGCCTCGAATTGCCTCTTTAGCTCAGCTGGTAGAGCAGCGGTTTCGTAAACCGCAGGTCGCGGGTTCAAGTCCCGTGAGAGGCTCAATAAGGGTAGCTATTTAAAGCTACTCTTTTTATTATCACCAAAATGAATGCAATACTCATAACGATTGGCGATGAAATACTCATAGGCCAAATAGTTGATACAAACTCAGCTTGGATTGCTGAAAACCTTAATTCAATAGGGATAAAAGTAAGTAGAATACTTTCAATTTCAGATACAAGGGAGGCGATTAAAACATCTATAGACGAATCGTTTGTGAATTCTGATCTTATTATTATGACAGGAGGGCTTGGCCCCACAAATGATGATATTACCAAATCAACTCTTAATGAATATTTTAAAGGTAGTTTTATCGTTCACGAACCATCACTTGCTCAAATTACCTCGTTTTTTAGCAGACGAGGAATGGAACTTACTGAATTAAATCGAAAACAGGCTGAGATTCCTGATTGTTGCATAGTTCTGAATAATCAATTAGGAACAGCACCAGGAATGTGGTTTGAGAAAATGGGCAAAATTTTAATCTCACTACCTGGAGTGCCCTTTGAAATGATTAATTTAATGGAAAACGAGGTAATACCTAGATTGTCAAAATTGACTACTAACCAAGTAATTACTCATAGAACCATTCAGACCTTTGGCTTACCAGAATCATTCTTAGCGGAAAAATTATCAGAATGGGAAGGTCAATTACCACATAACCTTAAACTAGCTTATCTGCCTAGCCCTATATCAATTCGTTTACGATTATCGGCATATGGTGATGTAAGCATGAACCTTAAAGGTTTGATAGATGTTGAAGTGAAGAAGTTATATCAAATTATTCCAAGAATTATTTTTGGAGAAGGAGATGACACCTTGCAGAGTGTACTTGGACAAATGTTGAGATTGAGAAGTGCAACTATTTCTACAGCAGAGAGTTGTACGGGTGGAACAATTGCTCATTTATTAACACAAATTCCAGGTTCATCCTCGTATTTTAAGGGTAGTGTAGTGGCATACTCAAATCAGGTTAAAGAGGAGATTCTTGGTGTTGATGCTGAGTTAATAAAAAAATTTGGTGCTGTAAGTATAACTGTTGTTGAAGCAATAGCAATTTCAGTTAAAGAAAAACTTAAAACTGATTACTCAATCGCTGTTTCTGGAATTGCTGGACCAGATGGTGGTACCTTAGAAAAGCCTGTTGGGACTGTATGTTTTGCCATTGCATCGAATAAGTCGTTATTTAGCAAGGAGTTAATATTTACTTCGGATCGCCAAAGGAATATTTTAAGAACATCCGTTACTGCTCTGAATATGTTACGTTTGATGCTAATTGATGAAAATCTTTGATTTAATGGAAATATTTTTCGATAAAAATTTGAATATTTAAATATTTATAGCGTATTTTGCGTCCTGTTTTGAAAAACCTGTTTGAAAAAGATTATACAAGATGTCAAGAATTTGTCAGATTACCGGGAAAAAAATGATGGTTGGGAATAACGTTTCCCATTCAAAGAGGAGAACCAAAAGAAGGTTTTATCCTAATCTTCTAACAAAAAGATTTTTTTTAGAAGAAGAAAACCGCTGGGTTACTCTTAAAGTTACCGCAGCTGGTGTACGTAACATCAACAAAAAAGGGCTGAAAGCAGTTCTTAAAGAATCACAAGAAAAAGGGTTGATTAACATTTACTAAAGAGTTAACAAATGGCTAAGAAAGGTAACAGGGTGCAGGTTATTATGGAGTGTACAGAGCATAAAGAGAGTGGTATGCCCGGTACATCAAGATATATAACCACAAAAAATAAAAAGAACACCCCAGAAAGACTTGAGTTCCGTAAGTACAACCCTGTATTAAAAAGGGTTACCCTTCATCGTGAAACAAAATAATATTTAAAACATGGCAAAGAAAGTAGTTGCTTCAATGCAGAAAGGTACCGGAAGGGTACGTACAAAATGCATAAAAATGGTAAGATCACCTAAAACAGGTGCTTACATGTTTAAAGAGGAAATGGTTAACAACGCTGAGATTCAAGATTTTTTTAAAGCAAAATAATTTGTTTTGTTTTCTTAGCTTGAGACATATTTGATAAAGCTTTCTTCATCGGAAAGCTTTTCTTTTTTTGTATATTGGCGTTTATTTATTTAAATCTATATGGGTATTTTAGGTTTCTTTTCAAAGGAGAACAAGGATTCTCTGAATAAAGGTCTTGAAAAAACAAAGGAGAGTTTACTCACAAAGATATCCAAGGCAGTTATTGGCAAATCTCGTGTTGATGATGAGGTGCTTGACAACCTTGAAGAGATATTAGTATCTTCGGATGTTGGCGTAGAAACAACGCTTAGGATTATTGAAAGGATTCAAAAAAGAGCAGCCAGTGATAAATATTTGAATACTAATGAATTAAATCAAATTTTAAAATCTGAAATTGTTAATTTACTTGCTGAGAATAAATCAGTTGAATCAGAATTACTTCCAACGAGGAATGGTGGCAATCCATATGTCATAATGGTGGTTGGGGTTAATGGTGTTGGTAAAACCACTACCATTGGAAAACTTGCCTACCTTTTTAAAAGTAGTGGAAAATCCGTATTAATTGGTGCTGCAGATACTTTTAGAGCTGCTGCTGTTGATCAAATAACCATTTGGGCCGATAGGGTTGGAGTTCCAATTGTTAAGCAGCAAATGGGAGCAGACCCCGCCTCAGTGGCTTTTGATACCCTTACATCTGCAAAAGCCAATAATTTTGACATAGTTATAATTGATACGGCAGGGAGACTCCACAATAAAATTAACTTAATGAATGAACTATCGAAAATCAAAAAGGTTATGCAGAAGGTTATTCCTGATGCACCTCATGAGGTTTTATTGGTCTTAGATGGTTCGGTAGGACAAAACGCCTTTGAACAAGCAAAACAGTTTACTAAATCAACAGAGGTTACCGCTCTAGCACTCACAAAACTTGATGGTACAGCAAAAGGCGGTGTTGTAATTGGAATCTCCGATCAGTTTAAAATTCCTGTAAAATTCATTGGAGTTGGTGAAAAAATGACTGATCTTCAAATATTTAATAGAGTTGAGTTTGTTGACTCGTTATTTAGTTAATCCAATTTTATCAATACAATCAACCCGGGGATAACTTCCGGGTTTTTCCATAATATGAAGAGAAACAAAAGAAAAATAAACGTTGTAACCTTGGGTTGTTCTAAGAATATCGTTGATTCGGAATTCTTAATGAAACAACTGGATTTTGATGGATGGGAGGTTATTCACGACTCTAATGATACTTCGGCAAAAGTTGTAGTGATTAACACTTGTGGTTTCATTGCCGATGCAAAAGAGGAGTCAACTGATACTATTCTTCGTTTTGTAAATGCCAAAAATCAAGGGGTTATCGATAGAGTCTATGTTATGGGTTGTCTATCTCAAAGGTATAAAGATGATCTATCCAAAGAAATCCCTGAGGTTGATGGATTTTATGGAGTAACGGATCTTCCTGAAATTCTCAAAGATCTAAAATCTAAGTATAGAGATGAGATTGCTAATGCTCGAATGCTACTTACCCCTAAACACTATGCTTACCTTAAAATATCAGAAGGATGTAACTGGGGCTGTGGTTATTGTGCCATACCTTTAATTAGAGGTAAACATATTTCTAGAAGCATTGAATCACTTGTTGATGAGGCAACTAAAATAGCCCATGATGGTGTAAAAGAACTTCTTATTATTGCTCAGGATTCCACATACTACGGGCTTGACCTTTATGGAAAGAGAATGCTGGCTGAACTTATTGAAAAACTTAGTGAAATTAAGGGTATTGAGTGGATAAGGATTCATTATGCATACCCAAGCAATTTTCCAATGCCGCTAATTAATGTAATTAAGAATAATCCAAAAGTTTGTAAGTATATAGACATACCTTTTCAGCATATTAGCGATAACATGCTAAAGTTAATGCGTAGAGGTTTGACTAAAGATGAGACAATTAAGTTAGTTGATAAACTTAGAAAAAGTGTGCCTGACATTGCCATACGTACTACATTTTTAGTTGGTCATCCGGGCGAAACTGAACAGGATTTTAAGGAATTGGTTGATTTTGTTACCGAATCAAAGTTTGATAGAGTAGGGGTTTTCACTTATTCTGAGGAAGAGGGAACTTATTCTGCGAATAACTATCCCGATAAAATATCCAACTCTGTAAAAAATCGTCGTTTTAATAAAATAATGGAAATCCAGCGTGAGATATCTTTAAACAATAATTCAAAGAGAGTAGGAAAGGTCTATAAAGTTATTATTGATCGAATCGAAGATGAATATTTTGTAGGGAGAACAGAATACGACTCACCCGAAGTTGATCAAGAGGTTATAATAAAGCCTGATAAAATGATAGCCATTGGAGATTTTGTAAATGTTAAAATATCATCATGCGATGACTATGATTTAATGGGAGAGGTGATATAAAAAACAAAGGGCTGCGAAATTTTGCAGCCCTTTGTTTTATAGTAATGTTTTTAATGCCTTTAAGGCGGCATCATAGTTTGGTTCTTTTCCGATTTCTGGTAAAACTTCAACGTATTGTATATTATCATCTTTATCAATTATAACAACACCTCTGGCAAGTAATCGTAAATCTTTGATAAGAAACCCGTATTTATTACCAAAATCAGCATCCCTATGATCAGAAAGGGTTTTAAGGTTATTAATGCCTTCTGCACCACAAAATCTTTTTAATGCAAAGGGTAAATCCATTGAGATGGCTAGAAAAGCAACTTTTTCACCATATGATGCTGCTTCGCTATTGAATTTGTGGTTTTGAATAGAACAAACACTTGTATCAATAGAAGGAAATACAGAAATAAGTTTTACTTTGTCTTTAAAATCAGATAGTTTTACTGGTTTTAGGCCAATGTCTAATAGATTAAATTCTGGTGCTTTGGCACCTATTTTCAATTCATTTCCTGCAAGTTCTAGCGGATTACCACCAAATATAACTTTTCGATTATTCATAGTTTTTATGATTTATTTTTTAAAATAAACGCTGAACATTGGTAAATTGTTCAACGTTTTATTTTAAAGATCTAAATTTTTTAAAGAATATTTATTCTTCATCCGAAGTAATCTCTGTGGACTCTTCCTCTTTAGTGATTATTTTAATTACAATCTCTTCTTTCTTCTTATTAAAGCCTACAGAAATAACATCACCTGCTTTCATAGTGCTTTTTATAATTACTTCGGCCATAGGATCTTCAAGATATTTCTGAATAGCTCTCTTCAACGGCCTAGCACCATACTGAATATCAAAACCTTTTTCAGTAATATAATCTTTGGCTGCTGGTGATATTTTAATCAAATAGCCAAGGCTTAAGATCCTATCATAGAGACCTTTTAACTCGATATCAATAATTTTGTGAATATCAGGTCTTGATAAAGTATTGAATATCACTATATCATCAATACGATTTAAGAATTCAGGGGCGAACGCTTTTTTCAATGCCTTTTGAAGTACATTTTTAGAGTAATCATTTGCTGTTGCTTCTTTAGCAGCAGTATTAAAACCAACACCACGTCCAAACTCCTTAAGTTCTCTAGTTCCAATGTTGGACGTCATAATAACAATAGTATTTTTAAAATCAACTCTTCTGCCTAAGCTATCAGTAAGAAGACCTTCATCCAAGACCTGAAGTAATATATGAAAAACATCAGGGTGCGCTTTTTCAACTTCATCCAACAACACAACTGAATATGGTTTACGACGTACTTTCTCTGTTAATTGCCCCCCTTCTTCGTATCCGATGTAACCTGGAGGTGCTCCAACAAGCCTTGATACTGAAAATTTCTCCATATATTCACTCATATCAATACGAATGAGGTTATCGTATGAATCAAAAAGATACCTAGCGAGAACTTTAGCTAGCTGTGTTTTACCAACCCCAGTAGGTCCAAGGAAAATGAAGGTGCCAATAGGTTTATTAGGATCTTTCAATCCTGCTCTATTTCTCTGAATTGCTTTAACAACCTTACCTATGGCATCATCTTGTCCAATAATAGAACCTCTAAGTTCATCAGCCATTTTTACTAGCCTTGCACCCTCAGCTTGGGCAATTCTTTGAACCGGAACACCAGTCATCATAGCAACAACCTCTGCAACCTTATCTTCACTTACTATCTCGCGATGTTTAGTAAGTTCACACTCCCAGCGCTTCTGTTCTTGATCTAATAGATCTATAAATTGCTTTTCCTTGTCCCTAAAACTAGCAGCAGATTCAAAATCCTGATTTTTAACCGATTTAATTTTGTCTTTTTTAGCTTCTTCAACCTGCTTTTCAAGCATAATCATTTTCTCAGGAACTTTGATATTAGAGATATGAACCCTAGATCCCGATTCGTCCAAGGCATCAATAGCTTTATCGGGTAAATGCCGATCAGAAATGTAACGCATAGTTAATTTAACACAAGCATTAATGGCTTCGGGAGTATAGGTAACATTATGGTGCTCCTCATATCGTTCCTTAATATTGTTTAAAATTTCAACGGTTTCTTCGGGTGATGTGGGATCGACCATTACCTTTTGGAATCTACGCTCTAAAGCACCATCTTTTTCTATATGCTCACGATATTCATCAAGAGTTGTTGCACCAATACATTGAAGTTCTCCTCGAGCCAAAGAAGGCTTTAGCATATTTGCAGCATCCAATGAGCCTGTTGCACCTCCGGCACCAACAATGGTGTGAATCTCATCTATGAATAAAATTACATCATTGGTCTTAGCTAATTCGTTAAGAATAGCTTTCATCCTTTCTTCAAATTGTCCTCTATACTTAGTTCCAGCAACAATAGATGCTAAGTCTAACGTAACAACCCTTTTGTTAAAAAGAACTCTAGATACTTTCTTTTTTATTATCCTAAGTGCCAATCCCTCCGCAATTGCTGACTTTCCAACTCCTGGTTCTCCAATAAGTATAGGGTTATTTTTCTTTCTTCTACTTAAAATTTGAGCTATACGTTCAATCTCCCGTTCTCTACCAATTATAGGATCCAAACGTCCTTCTTCTGCTGCCTTGGTTAAATCAATTCCGAAATTATCAAGTACAGGCGTGTCGGACGCAGGCTTGCCTGGTGTTTGCTGAGAGCCTCCGCGGGGAGCTCCAAATTGGCTGCGTTCATCATCCTCATCAGAAAAATCACCCTGAGATTTGATTTCACCCATTTCAAGTTCAGCTCTAACAGATAGATAGTTAACCTTTCTCTCTGCTAAAATTTGCGTAATATAATTATTCTCGTCTTTTAGTATCGCCAATAGGAGATGAGCCGGATTTACTACATCCGTCTTGAGGGATCTTGCCTCCAAAAAAACGAGCTTTAAAGCCCTTTCAGAGGATTTATAAAGATTAAGTTCATCTGGCTCACTAACATTCGATACATCTTTACTCTTTAAAAGTTTTTTTTCAATTAATTTTTTTATCTCCGCTAGATCTAATCCTAATGAGTTTAATACATCAATGGCAATGCTTTCTCCATCACGCAGCATACCGAGAAATAAATGCTCAGGGCTAATGGAACTATTACCTAGCCTAATCGCTTCTTCGCGACTATAGGTAAGTATATCTTTTATTTTTTGAGAAAATTTGGAGTCCATAATACAAAACATTGATATTAAAATTCGAATACTAAAGTAATATAGAATAACGTAAATACAAGCATAAAGTTTAATATACTTTTAATGATTAAGATCACTTGGTAAATATGATGATTAATGTTAATAATTCATTGAAAAAAAATGGTTTATTATTAATGATAATTGAGTACTTTAGCGGGTTCTTAAAAAAGTATTTATTAACAATAATTTCGATTCTTTAATTAATAATATGGCTGAAGGAGAAAGAATTATTCAGATCAACATCGAAGAGGAGATGAAATCGGCCTACATTGACTACTCAATGTCGGTAATTGTTTCAAGAGCGCTACCCGATGTGAGGGATGGGTTAAAACCAGTACACAGAAGGGTACTTTTTGGTATGTCTGAGCTAGGAGTTTTATCAGGTAAACCCTTTAAAAAATCGGCTCGTATAGTAGGTGAGGTTTTAGGAAAGTATCATCCCCACGGTGATACCTCGGTGTATGATGCTATGGTTAGGATGGCTCAGGAATGGTCACTAAGATACCCTTTTGTTGATGGGCAGGGTAACTTTGGCTCTGTTGATGGGGATAGCCCAGCAGCCATGCGTTATACTGAAGCTCGATTAACTAAGATTGCAGAGGAAACTCTAGCAGATCTTGAAAAGAATACGGTTGATTTTAGATTGAATTTTGATGACTCTCTCGAAGAACCAACTGTTTTACCAACTAAAATTCCAACCCTTTTGGTAAATGGTTCATCAGGGATTGCAGTTGGTATGGCAACAAACATGGCACCTCACAATTTAAAGGAGGTTGTCGATGCCATTTGCGCAACTATTGATAATCCCGAAATAACCATTGATGAACTACTGAAGTATGTCAAAGGGCCCGATTTTCCAACAGGAGCTATTATTTATGGCTATCAAGGTGTTAAAGAATCATACCATACAGGTAAGGGCAGAGTAGTAATCAGATCTAAAACTGAAATTGAACAAACTGAATCGGGTAGATCAAAGATTATTGTAACTGAAATACCCTATATGGTTAACAAATCAGAGATGATACGTAAGATCGCTGACTTGATTAACGAAAAGAAACTTGAAGGTATTAGCTATATAAACGATGAATCGGATCGTCAAGGAACTCGAGTTGTCATGATTCTTAAAAAAGAGGCCGTTGCAAATGTAGTTTTGAATAACCTTTATAAACATTCTCAATTACAATCCTCTTTCGCTATTAATAATATTGCCCTAGTTGATGGACGACCAAAAGTATTGAATCTTAAGGATCTAATCGTTCTTTTCATTAAACATCGCCACAATGTCATTATTAGGAGAACTCAATTCGAATTAGATCAAGCTGAAAAAAGAGCTCACATCCTCGAGGGTTTACTCATAGCTATCGATCATATAGATGAGGTTATAGCACTAATTCGTGCAGCTGAAACACCTGATATGGCTCGTGAGAGTTTAATGACTCGTTTCGGACTCTCTGATATTCAGTCTCGTGCAATAATCGACATGCGTTTACGAAGCTTAACTGGACTAGAACGCGATAAGGTAAAAGAAGAGTATAATGAATTGCTCAATCAGATTGCTTTTTTAAAGAATATTCTTACTGATACTGCTTTGCAAATGAAGATTATTAAGGACGAAATGCTCTATATTAAAGAAAAGTACGGAGATGATCGTAGAACCGAAATAATTCCAAATGCTGAAGAGTTCAACCCAGAAGATTTTTATGCTGATGAAGAAGTTGTAATTACAATATCTAGGCTAGGTTACATAAAAAGAACACCTTTAACTGAATATAGAACTCAGGCTAGAGGAGGAGTAGGCACCAAAGGAAGCAATACTAGAGACGAGGATTTTATTGAACATCTTTATACCGCTAGTATGCATAATACTATGCTTTTCTTTACGGAAAAAGGAAAGTGTTTTTGGCTTAAAGTCTACGATATTCCCGAAGGAAGTAAAACATCTAAAGGAAGGGCTATTCAGAATATGCTGAATATAGAAAGTGATGATAATGTAAAAGCATATCTGAATGTTAAAAAACTAACTGATAATGAATATATTCAAAATAATTATATCATTCTTTGTACAAAGAAAGGTATAATTAAAAAGACTTCATTAGAGGCATATAGCAGACCAAGACAGAATGGAGTAAATGCTATTACGATTAAAGATGGAGACCAATTGCTTGAAGCATGTTTAACAAATGGCACTTGTCACGTTTTAATAGCAGCAAAAGATGGGAAAGCAATTAGATTCCCCGAAAAACTTGTACGACCTATAGGAAGAACAGGAAGTGGAGTAAGAGCTATTTCTATAAAACAAACAGATGAAGTAATTGGTATGGTTTGTGTTACTGATACTGAGCAAAAAGATATACTTGTTGTATCAGAAATGGGCTATGGTAAACGTTCTAAGTTAGATGACTATCGGATTACAAACAGGGGTGGAAAAGGAGTAAAAACTTTAAATATTACCCCAAAAACAGGCAACTTAATAGCAATTAAGGGCGTTACAGATAATAACGATTTGATGATTATCAATCGGAGTGGTATAACTATTAGACTTTCCGTATCTAAAATGAGAATTACAGGAAGAGCTACTCAAGGAGTCCGATTAATAAATCTCAAGAATAACGACGCAATTGCTGCAGTAGCAAATGTAGAATCATCTGATGAAAAAACTGATGATGAGTTTGATAATGTATCTGAAAATATTATTTCAGAGCTTGAATAATAAATTAATTATCAATATTTTTGCAAAAAATTAAACTAGAACTTAAATTTTTAAAAAAAATGAAAAAACTGTCAATCATTTTCTTATTAATCTTCGGTTTTAACCTTTCATATTCACAAACCGGAGTTCCGATCAACTTCGAACAACTAAAGAAAAAAGTTGATAAAAGCGATGCCGATATTCAAAACCCTAAGAAAAACATCAAAGAAAGCACATGGATCGATAGAGCAGAATTGATGATGGAGGTTTATGAATCACAACTTTTAAATACCAGATCGGGAATGCCTGTAAAAGAATTCACAATATTAGTTGGTCAACCAAAAAACAAGGTTCAAGAGGAGCAAGATGGTAATTTAGTTGATAAATACATTATGGATCGTGCCGTTTTCTATTTCGTGAATGGTACACTTGAAAAATGGGAAGTACTTAACCCTGTAATTGAAAACCCCCTTGCTCTCGCTATGGAAAGTCTTAACAAAGCAAGAGAAATTGATGTAAATGGAAAGAAGACTAAATCTATAAGTGCAAACTATATTAGGTTAAAAGAACTGTTAATTTCAGAAGGCTCCAATTGTTATAGTTTTAAAAAATACACCTGTGCTTACAATAGTTTTAGCACTGTTATTAACATTGGATTACTTCCTCAGTTAAATCAAAAAGACACTGCAATTTATTATTATTCAGCTCTTTCTGCACAATTAGATGGTAAAAACAAAGAAGCTGTTGATTTATATAAAAAAGCTATAGAATTAGGATATACCTCAGAAGGTAATGCCTATTCATATTTAGAACAAGCATACAGAGCAATAGGTGACAATGAATCAGGTTTACCTTATCTTGAACAAGGGTTTATTAAATACCCAAAGAATCAGAATGTTCTTATTGCCTTAATTAACTACTACATAAATAAAAACGAGGATCCTAACAAAGTGCTAACTTATATTGATAAGGCTATTCAAGATGATCCAAAAAATGCTTCATTATACTTTAATAAAGCCGCAATATATGATAAGTTAAGTGATTTTGATAAAGCTGCAGAAATATATCAAAAATCTATAGATTGTGATCCTAACTTTTTTGATGCGTATTTCAACCTAGGTGCTATAATTTATAATAAAGGTGTGAAGTATTTGGAAGAAGCCAATAAAGTGCCGGCAAAGGAACTTGAAAAGTATGATGCTTTAATAGCAAAAGCTAATATTGAATTCAAAAATGCTTTACCATACATTCTTAAGGCCAATGAAATCAAACCCACAGATAAATCTACTGTTGAGACATTAAAAAATATTTATTTTCGATATAGAACCGAAAGCGATGAAATGAATAAGAAATATTTAGAATTTAAAGATAAATCAGAGCAATTGAAGTAGTATTGAAGTAGTGTCGATAAACCTCAGTGGATAATTGCTGAGGTTTATTAAACCAATACCTATTTAACATAATATTAATTATAAGACAAATGATAATATTAAAAATCCTAATATTCAAGTTAAAAAATAGAAATAAAAAATCTATATGTCATCTATGAAATTTCAATTTTTAATGTATTATTGCAAAAAAATTTAAAGGGAATATATGGAAAAGAAAAGGCTGGTTATCAGTTATAACAACTTATCCCCAGAAGTATTGGAGCTAGTCAAGAAAAAGTACCCTTATGGATACTTAAATAGCGTTATAAAAGTTACTAAACCAAATAATGATTTCTTTTACGCTATCACATTAGATACTGATGATACAAGTTATTTAATCAAAGTAAATGTTAAGATAGATACCAAGCCCAAGGATGAGGACGAAGAAAAAGACTTCTTTTCTGAAAGCGACGATATTGGAACCGATGGAGATTCGTTCCCAGAAGAAAGTGAAGAACCATCAGAAGAGTATGGAGAAGATTAGTTTGTTATGGATTTTGGTCGATCTCTAATTGAGGTCGACCTTTTCTGAAACCAATCACCCTACATTCGATTTTATCTCTTTCTTGTAGGCTCGTTGCTATTGTTTTATTTATAGGTACGCCGCATTTATTTCCATTATTATCAAGCACTATCATTACTTTTGCTTTATCTTCTTCTAAACCAGCATACTTCTCTATGCCAATCTTAGTAAAAGTGTAAACATTTCCAATTTTATACCAAGGATTTTTCGGTTCAACAACTATAAAATAGTTATTTGATTCGATACCAATTATTTCACATATAACTTCATCACCAATATCAAAACCATAATTTTTATAATACTTAACCTTAATTTTAGTTTTTATAGTGTCACCATCATAAAGAATATAGAAATCTTCTGAGTTATATTTCTTAACTGATTTAACCTTTAATTTAATCTCTTTACCATAATCGAATTCAATTATTTCACTTTTCCCTTTTTGGATATCACACAATATTGGTAAGCCTTTTTTAACCTGAACCACTTGTAACATAATATTTTTTTTGGTTTGCAAACCATCCGTCTGATATAAATAGACATCTATTTCGTTGCTAAAAACATCTTTCACTTTAGCATTATAGAGAGATTCCTCATCTAAAAATATCCTTATTATATCAAATGAATAAACCTGACCATCGTTGTAGTGTGGATGTTTAGGCTCTAAGAATACTTGCCCTGTGCAATTCACTTTATCAACACGACATTCAATGATTTGGCCTAAAGCATAATTGTATTTAACATAATAATCAGTTCGTAGGAGCATTTTTCGACCCGAATCATGTAAAAGTATAAAGTGTTCTCCCTTATCAGGAATGTCTACAATTCCTGAAATGGAAAACGAATACCATATCCCCTCTTCAAATTTCATCGAAAAGCTTCAATTTAAGACTATGTTGCCCTCTCCCGCCCCAATTACTTCACCAATCACCTTTGAGTATGAAAAACCACTTTTAATCAAAGAATTAAGCACACTATCAACCTTGTCAGGTTGAACTCCCATTAATAATCCACCAGATGTTTGGGCATCGGTGAGCATCATCTTTAGATTATAGTCACACTTACCAAAGTTTACAGAACTCTCAATATACTCAAGGTTCTTAAATGCAGCACAAGGAATGCATCCATTATCAACTAGTTGGTAAGATTCTTGAATTATTGGAACATCGTTTGTATTTATTCGAATATCAACCTTGCTAGCCCTGGCCATTTTTAAAGCATGACCAAGGAGTCCAAACCCAGTAATATCGGTTGCTCCGGTAACATAATTTTCTTGCATTATGGTAGCACCCTCTTTATTTAGGGTTTTCATCCACATTAAAGCCTCATTATAAGCATTTTGGCTGACCATATTTAACTTCTTTCCAGCAATGATTATGCCTATTCCTAAGGGTTTTGTGAGGATAAGTCTATCACCCGGTCTAAGCCCTGAATTAGTAATCACCTTTGTAGGATGAACTCTCCCGATAACTGCCAATCCGAATTTTGGTGGGTTATCATCAATGGTATGGCCACCAATTACAATGGTGTTTGCTTTGGCCGAAACACTTGCAGCCCCCTCAAGAATCTGAACATAGGCTTCCATTGGGATAATTGCAGCAGGAAACATGGCAATATTTAATGCCAAGAACGGTTCGCCACCCATAGCATAAACATCACTTAAGGAGTTGGCAGCAGCAATCTCACCAAATTCGTAGGGATCTGAGCATATAGGTGGAAAAAAATCGGTGGTGAATATTAGGGCTAAGTCATCATTAATCCGATATACTCCAGCATCATCGTGCGTATCAATATCAACCAAAATATTTGGATCCTTTACTCTTACTAGGTTTAGCAAGGTTTTCTCAAGGATTGCAGCTGGTATTTTTGCGGAACATCCTCCGTTTTCAACAGTAGTAAGCAGATCGAATGACATATACTATTTTGTGTAAAGATGATAGTTAATTTGTTTTAAATCAAGCAGTAAGCATACCTCACTTGAATTGATTGTGCTAATCTCAATGCACATTCCACACTCAGAGCTAATGTTTGATGGTACAGGAATAATCTGATATTCAAACCCTTTACTTCTAATTAGCTGTTCAGATTTAATCACAATATGAACGTTTTGGAACAGTATTAGGCATCGATCATCCATTGCAGGTCTTATCAATTATATCTGAAATACAACTATATAGGTGTTTTAACTCGCTATCGGTATGGTAATTCGAAAGTGATACCCTTACAGCACCTTGAGGATACTCGCCCAATGTCTGATACGCAATCGGTGAACAGTGCAACCCTCCTCTAACTTCAATTTTATGGATATCATAGAGTAGTTTTGTAAAATTCGAGACTGATGTTTTGAGCGGAACAATCGAAAAAACATCGGATTGATTCTCTATATTGTTAGCAATTAGCAGTTTGATCGAACTATTTGTTTTAAGGCGATCTATAATTTCCCTAAAAACAGCAATTGTATAGATTACATTAGGTTGGTTTTCTAACGCCCCGTAAAGACCGTATATGCCCAGAATATTCATGGTTCCTGCTTCAAAACGATCTGGATAAAATTTAGGCATTTCAAGTTTATCCGAATTTGAACCAGTTCCACCATAAACTAAAGGCTTTACTAGCTCAGGCTTTCTGATAAAAAAGCCGCCAATGCCCGTTGGACCTAGTAAACCCTTATGACCAGTAAAGGCAAGCATGTCAATTCCCCATTCATCAACCATTACAGGCAGTTTGCCTAGTGATTGGCTAGCATCTACAAGCAACGGTACAATTCCGATAGCCTGTTTAATCTCTTTTATGGGCTGGATAAGCCCATTTACATTGCTTACATGGTTTATTATAACCAAATCAACTTGCGAAAAATCAATCGACTTAAGTTTTTCAGTATCTACTAGACCGTCAGAAAAATGGGGTAATATGTCATAGTCGATACCAAATTCCTGCTTTAAATGCTCAACAGGTCTACCAACTGCATTATGCTCCAATGGCGAGATTAGAATCTTCCTGTGTTTGTAAGTAAAACCTTGGATTACAGTATTTAAAGCGTATGTTGAGTTGTAGGTAAATAACACGTTCGAAATCAACGATGTACCAATAACCGATGCAACTAGTTCACGCGTCTCTTCAACCAATCGTGAGGCATTAAAAACACGCTGGTAGGCAGCCCTTCCATAGGTTCCTCCTTCACTCAAATATTTAGTAATTAGTTCACCAACCTCAGGAGGTTTAGGAAAACTAGTGCTAGCGTTATCAAAGTAAAGGTTCATTGTATATGTATGACTATTATGGCTTTACAATTCTGCTATCTCCAGCAAGTTTGCCAGCGATATAAAGCATATTTGTAATGGTTCCAACCTCGAGGTTATCCTTTAGGCCAAAGAAATCGACACAGGTTCCACAGACCGAAATCTTTACTCCTAGCCCTTCAATCCTTTTTAACGATTTACCCGAGTCAGAACCCTTTGTTGCAAGAGTTACACCACTATTGTAGCAAATTATCTCCTGAGGCAACGTTTCGAGTTGATCTATAGTGTTTATATAGCCTTTCATAAGTAGTTTTCCGAGATCATCATCGCCTGAGCCCATGGAATTGGAGCTAAAAACAATTATATAGTTACCGTGATTTGCAAGTGGCTTAGAGTCAACTTTATTCTCTTGAGGTTTTATCTGTAACTCTTTAACAATGAATTTAATCCGATATATAATTCCTTCCTTGGAGTGTTCAAACGTCAATCCATTATCATTCAGAAAGTGAGATAGGTTGTTAAAGGATGTCTCATTATCAACCTCCACCAACAGCTCATCTCCAATCTTACTCTCACGAATAACTTTTTTGGTCTCGATAAGTGGCATCGGACAGATAAGTCCCTTACAATCAATAACTCTCATAACTATTTGATTTATATATTATTTTGTTTTTTTAATAATGCTTTATTTATCCTCTTCACGAACATTGGTCCTGAATAGATAAACCCAGTATATAACTGAATTAGAGATGCGCCTGCATTCAATTTTTCAATAGCATCGTCAGCAGTCATTATGCCTCCTACACCAATAATAGGTATTTTGCCAGACGTTTTTTGTGAGATGTAACGTATAACCTCGGTTGAACGCTTGGTAATTGGAGCTCCACTTAGGCCGCCATTGCCTATTGCAGCTACCTTTGCTTTACTTGTTGATAGGTTATCGCGTGAAGTAGTTGTGTTGGTCGCAATAAACCCATCAATACCAGAAGCTACGGCAGTTGTAATTGTCTCATCAAGCTGTTCTACTGTAAGATCAGGTGAAACCTTAAGTAGTATTGGTTTGTATTTGCTTCTCAGCTTACGCTCAGTCATCAACACATCGAGAATTTGTCCCAGATGCTCACCATCCTGCAGATGACGAAGGTTTGCAACATTAGGACAACTAATATTGACAACAAGATAATCGACATGGTCGTATAACTCCTTAAAACAGAACACATAGTCGTCAATGGCTTGCTCGTTAGGTGTTGCTGTGTTTTTCCCAATATTGCCACCAACTATAATACTACCCTGCCGGTTTTGAAGTCTCTCCTTTGCGTATACTACCCCTTTATTGTTAAAGCCCATCCTATTTATAAGAGCTTTATCGGCTTTAAGTCGAAATGATCGTGGTTTTGGATTACCAGGTTGTGGTTTAGGTGTAACGGTACCTATTTCTATAAAAGAAAAGCCAAATGCTTCGAAATCTTGGTAAACTTCGGCGTTCTTATCGAATCCAGCCGCAAAACCTACAGGGTTTTTGAATTCAAATCCAAGAACAGTTCTATGAAGCAATGGATGTTCAACTTTGGTTACTCTGCGAATAATCCATTTGATTCCAGGAATCCGAAATCCGACTTTAATGAAAACAACTACAAGTGAATGAATTTTTTCGGGGGAGAGTAAAAAAAGGATTGGTCGAAGTAGTTTCTCGTACATAAAGAATTTTTGCAAAACTACTATAATCTCAAAAATTTACCAAACAAAAAATTACTCGCCGGGGGTGTACTCTTTAAAGCTTTTATCGCTGTAAAATATTATGATACGCTCAATGCTGCTGTCGTTTACGCGACTCTCAGCCTCTTTAGGAATCGAAATAATAGGTGCATTTTCTTGAATTACAGGGGGTTTAACCTCAGTTTTAATATCATTAGGTTTTTGATCAACATCGAATAAACGCTGTTGTACCATAGTTTTATACATTTCGCCTCTTCCCATAAGCAACCATTCAGAGCTAAGCCTAGGAAATTTGTTTAGAATTTTCTGAATCAAATCGAAACTCGGCTTATTTCTACCAGACAGTATATGGGAAATAGCACTACGTTGCACCCCTATAATATCAGCAAACTTAGTAGGCGTAAGGTTTTCATAGCTTATTAACTTCTGAATACGTGCCTCCATAAATGTATTTTTTTACAAATGTAATAAAATTATCAATACATATGTAATCATTTCATGTTCCATGCGTAAACTAGTTGTGATTACATGTGTAATTATTGCGTCTTATGTAACCATTTTATTCTGGGCTCACTTCAAACTAAATGCACCTATGAATTGTGATAGTCCCTAAGTTGTATATTGCGTTAATATTTAGGTATATATATAATATTTTCAGATATAATAAGGAAGTAAAACCGTTTTTCGATTGTTTATCGTGCAAAGCGCTTTAGGTCAGCTAAAAGAAAATTATTATGCCTTAAACTAACGATTGCTCTTAGCGAAATTTTGATTTTCTGTAAGATTGGGGGGAAGAATACGCGGATTCTACTCTTGAAATGCTTTTGAATGCTCTCTGTTTGAATAAAACTATGTCTGGCCATTGAAGAATGGCTAATTAGTTTATAAATCGTAAGTGAATAAAGAACAGATGTTTAATGAGATTACGCGTATTAGCGTTTAGAAGAGATAATAAACGTGAATTAACGATAATCACCATTAAAACAGTGTGTTATATGTAAACAAAATGTATTTTTCAGCATATTAGTTCACATCCTTCTATTGAATTTATCTGCTAATAGCCTATGAAATGGTGCTTAAGTATTAAATCACCTTTACTTAGATTTGATAGGGTCAAATATCATTACCTATGCATTAATAGCTTCGAATAACATGCTTTATAGGTCAAATATAAGCCAGTTATTCACTTTTGAAGTATGTAGTATGCATATACTTTAAACAAGTTATTATAATGAATTGCATATATTGCTGGTTATCTATTAAATAAGTTATTAAAAACAGCATTTTGCACGTTAAAATTGATAAGAAGCCCTTAAAACATTGAATAATAAAATCAATTAATCATCATAAAAAGCTGGTATATAGTATGATAAAATATTCAATTCGACTATGCTGATATATCAATTATATGATAAGTATTTATTATACATATGTAAACATATTTCTGTAATAGTGTCATATTTCAATGGTTTACATATGTAATTTTGTATGAAAATAGGTGTTTATTAATGTAGAATTGACTAGTTTTTAGTCAAAATCTTATTTAACATAATTAAAGTAGAATGCTGGGGTAGAAAAAAGAAGAAATAAAACAGTAAACCTGTAAGCCGGGTTCTGTGCGATAAATAAATTAAGGCCTCTATCATTTATCTAGGATTATAGTCACCTATAACCTCGAGCGACCTACCCCTTACGACTTTAGGTTACCCTAAAACAATGCGAGCAGCTCTGCTCCTTCTGCAAAGCAGAAAGAATCGTAATATACATGGTCTTACAACCCATTAGGCGTACGGCATTCCGTATTGCTACAGAACCCGGTGGGCTCTTACCCCACCTTTTCACCCTTATCCCAATAAATTGGGACGGTTATTTTCTGTTACGCTACTATACCCTCACGAATATCTTCCTGTTAGGAAGAATGGTGCCCTGAGTTGCCCGGACTTTCCTCCCCTATATTTCAAGGAGCGATAGAGCGGTTTACTGTTTATTTCAAATAACGTGGACAGGACTAATGAATATATACCATTGTTGCACCAAATCCGTACTCTTTGAACGATGCATCCTGATACTTAAACTTTGTATACTTTGTTTCTAGGATCTTGCGAATTTCGAGCTTTAACTTGCCATTACCAAGGCCATGAATAAAAACCATCTTTTTGGTGCTGCTGCTTCGAATTCCGCCCTCTAACGCGGTCTCAAAGCGCGCTAGTTGGGTTTGTATTATCTCCGAGGCCGAAAGGCTCTGATAGTTTTCGATCAGCTCGTGGATATGCAAATCAACCTCCTCGATATCAGATTTTATCTCTTTAGGAGGTTTTGGTTTAACCACGGTATCCTTTTGGCTAATAGACTCTTTAATAGCTTCATCAGTAACCGACTTCAAAAGTTCCTCCTTACGAGAATCGGCAATTGAGATGATGTACGCCTTCTCATCGAAGAAGTCGTTCTCGGTGAACGAACTATCCTTACACAGTTTTAGCGGGTTGATGCTAATATCCATGTACTCAGGTTGCTGAATCACGTACTGGGTGTTCTTAAAGAAAACAGCCTGTACATTGATAATAAAATTGTTATTCAACTCACTGTTCGCATAGGTTTTTATAAATTCCTTTGAATCAGGTAGTAATATTCCACTCTTAAGTGGCGTTACATTCTGCTGAGTCCACACTGATAGCGAATAGAAAACCCTATAATCGCTATCATTAATAATATGTAGAATCTGGTTACTACCAGTCAACTTCGATGAATCCTCTGGTACAAAAGCCAAATATAATCCAACAGTGTTGCCTTGGGGATCGTTAACCTCTTTACGAACGATTACTGGCTCAGAATGTTTCTTAATCTCAGAGCTAGCCGCGCTTATAGGCTTTTTGCCAACCGTCTTTGTTCCGCTAGTCTCCTTATCGGGTATGATCGATAGCAACTTTTCGTCACCTTGACCAATTATAACTAGTTCATTATCAAGCGATGGAACTTCAAAACCGTCATCGGTTAGGACAGCTACTGTCGTTTTGTTGATAATCTTAATTACAGTTCCTCCACCCACATCATTAAGGAATCTTACCTTATCTCCTATCCCACACTTCATAGTATTATTATATTGAATATCAATTAAATAAACAAATAGAATATTATTGCAAAAATAGCTAATTTTGCGGAGTTTTATTGATTTAATAATAATCACGTGGCAAATCAGCTAATTGGCAACATCAATATATCAGATTTTGACTACCCTTTACCAGATGATAGGATCGCTAAACATCCTCTGGATGAGCGTGATAAGTCTAAGTTGTTGCTTTATAAAGATTCATCGATAAAGGAGGATATTTTTTTAAACTTAGCCGATCATCTCCCCGAAAACAGCCTTGTGCTTTTCAATAATACAAAGGTGGTTCAAGCTCGTTTGCTCTTCAGACGCAGCACAGGTGCTCAGATTGAGGTGTTTCTGCTAGAGCCCATTGCCCCTTTCGACTACGTCCTTTCGTTTGCAAGTAATACTAAAGTTGTTTGGAAGTGCATCGTGGGCAATCTCAAGAAGTGGAAAGAAGATGAGCTTATGATGCCTATTCCTAACAGTAAATCAACGCTTTGCGCAAGAAAAATACGTAACCTATCCGAAGGTATTGAGGTTGAATTATCTTGGAATGATACATCGCTTAGCTTTGCTAGAATTGTTGAACTGTGTGGGAATATTCCAATTCCTCCATACTTAAATAGGGATGCTGATTCAGATGATAAGGATAGGTATCAGACTATATATGCCAAACCAGAAGGTTCAGTCGCGGCGCCAACAGCGGGTTTGCATTTTACCGATTGGGTTTTCGAATCGCTAAAGATTAAAAATATTGATACTGAATACGTTACACTTCATGTAGGTGCAGGTACATTTAAACCTGTTAAGGCTGAGAATATCCGTGACCATGAGATGCATACCGAGCATTTCGTTGTAAAGAAAAGCACAATACATAACTTACTGAATCATAAAGGGAAACGAGTTGTTGTTGGAACCACTTCGCTAAGAACACTTGAGAGCATTTATTGGCTTGGAGTTAAGGCTTTTGCCGGTAAACTTAATGAGACTCTAGCTGTTTCACAATGGGAGCCCTATGAACTACCAAACAATGTAGGTATTGTTGATGCATTAAATGCTTTGGAAAATTTAATGAGCAACAAGAATACAGACTATTTAGCGGCATCAACCCAAATTCTAATTGTGCCTGGTTACAAGGTAAGAATGGCAGATGCTCTGATCACCAACTACCATCAACCAAAATCAACACTGCTGTTGCTTGTAGCGGCTTTTATTGGGGAGGATTGGAAGAAAGTGTATAAATACGCCATGGATAGCGGGTTTAGATTTTTGAGCTATGGGGATAGTTCTTTGTTAATCAAAAATGAAGAATGAAGAATGAAGAATTGATAGTGGTTAATTATATATCAATCAATTAATTATTACGCAAAGTTTCGCAAAGGTAAGAAGATTCGCAAAGGTTAACTTGGCGAGACTTAGCGGTTCTTAGCGTACCTTTGCGTTATAGCTATACTGTTTAACATATGCCAGAAAACAAGGATATTAATAGCAAATTTCTACCCACCTCGAAGAAAGAGATGGAGGCGTTAGGCTGGGAACAGGCTGATGTCATCCTTTTTACTGGCGATGCGTACATTGATCATCCATCGTTTGGGGCTGCGGTAATTGGAAGAGTGCTTGAGAATATTGGTTTGCGGGTTGCCATAGTCCCCCAGCCCAACTGGCGTGACGATCTACGTGATTTTAAGAAACTAGGTGCACCTCGACTATTCTTTGGGGTTACTGCTGGATCAATGGATTCAATGGTGAACCACTATACAGCAAACAAGCGGCTTAGAAGCGATGATGCCTATACTCCCGATGATAAATCGGGTTACCGTCCAGATTATGCTGTTACTGTCTACTCCAAAATACTTAAGAAGCTATATCCAGGAACCCCTTTAATAATAGGTGGTATTGAAGCCTCGCTACGGCGCTTAACCCACTACGACTACTGGAGCGATACACTTAAACCCAGCGTACTTATTGATTCTGGTGCCGACATACTTGTTTACGGAATGGGTGAAAAGCCTATTGTTGAAATAGCCAAAAAGTTGGCTGATGGCCAATCGGTCTATGAGCTTTATGATATCCCCCAAATCTCATTTATCGATTCAGATGCAAATAGATATATATCTGATAAAGATACGATTATACTTTCCTCATTTGAGAACTGCTTGAGTTCGAAGGAGGTGTTTGGGGAAAATTTCAAGATAATTGAGACTGAGTCGAATAGAGTTAGCCCTAAAAGGCTTGTAGAGCCTACAAATAGTAAGTTCGTTGTGGTTAATTCACCCTATCCTCTGCCTACAACTGATGAAATTGATAGCTGGTATGATTTACCGTACTCAAGAATGCCACACCCTAGGTATAAAGGGAAGTTTCTACCTGCATGGGAGATGATTAAATTCTCGGTGAATATCCACCGTGGATGCTTTGGAGGCTGCAGTTTCTGCACTATTTCGGCACATCAGGGAAAGTTTATCGCTTCGCGATCGCAAAAATCGATACTCGATGAGGTGGATAAAGTGGTTGCTATGGAAGGATTCAAAGGATATCTGAGCGATTTGGGCGGTCCATCGGCAAATATGTTTACAATGAAAGGGCTAGATCAGAAAAAGTGTGATGCTTGTAAACGGCCATCGTGCATATTTCCTAACATCTGTAACAACCTGAATACTAGTCACGAGAACCTTCTATCGCTGTATCGAGCAGTAGGGAAAAGACCTGGAGTTAAGAAAGCGTTTGTGGGCAGCGGTGTTCGCTACGATTTATCGATGAATGAGAATGACGAGTATATCACAGAACTCATCCGTCATCACGTCTCTGGAAGGTTGAAGGTAGCTCCAGAGCATACCTCAGATGAGGTGCTTAGGAATATGCGAAAACCACCTTTTGAGTCGTTTAAAAAGTTTAACCAAAAGTTTAACGATATCAATAGTATGTATTCACTAAATCAACAACTTATCCCCTATTTTATTTCGAGTCATCCGGGTTCAACTGAGGCTGATATGAAGGAGCTGGCCAATGAAACCAAAAAGTTAAACTTTAAGCTAGAGCAAATTCAAGATTTTACGCCAACCCCAATGACATTGGCATCGACAATATACTACACAGGATTTGACCCATATACAAAGAAGAAGGTATTTGTTGCTAAAACGCAGGAACAGAAGGTAAAACAGAGGAGTTATTTTTTCTGGTACCAGAAACCTAATGAAAAGTCAAAAGACAAATTTCAAAAATCAAAAAACAAAAAATAGCAATTAACTTCTTTATTTTAGTGTATCTAAAGCGTTTCCAATCACCTTTATTAGCTCTTTTTGATCCTCGATACCTACCGAAAGCCTTATCATTCCTGGGAATGGGTATTTATCGCCCCAAACAGGCTCTACAGGCATTAGAATAGTATCGGCATCTCCTAAAGTTGGAACTAAGGCAATAGAATTGGCCACTTGATGAATGAACAGATCACAACGTTGAGCCTTTTCCTTTGGATTTGAACCTTTTATATCGAATGTAACCATACCTCCAAATCCTTTTCCATTAAAAAGTCTATTGGCTTCATTATGTGTCGGATGAGATTCCAGCCCAGGATATAAAACCTTTTCGATAATTGGGTGATTATTAAGGTAATTGGCAATAGCAAACGCATTTTGGCAATGCCTTGAGAACCGTAACTCAAAAGTTTTAAGCATGTCAATTAGGCGGTAAGCATCGTCAGGTGATAACATATGACCAACCCATTTACGATACTCAATAGCGAGTTTCAATAATTCAGGGTCATTCCCCATAACAGCCCCTGCTGAGAGGTTGCCATGTCCTGACAGATATTTGGTTACGCTTTGAAAAACCAAATCAGCACCCGATGCAAGGGGTTTCCAAAGCAGAGGGGTAGCAAAGGTGTTATCTACAATAGCTATTGCACCATGCTTCTTTGCAATTCGAATCACGGCATCACCATCAAGGGCAATAAGCATCGGGTTTGAGAGTGCTTCAAAAAAAACTATTTCAGGTTTCGTCTCAATTAGAGCCTTTTCAAAAGCATCCAATGAATATGAATCCCCGTTGGGGGCAAAACGTATTGCTTCGATTCCTCTTCTTGCAACTAAAACTTTATCGATAAAGGAGTTTGTGCCTCCATAAATTTCAGTGAAGAAAAGCCATTTATTGGGTTTATTGCTTTTTTGAAAAATAGAAAGGGCAACATCTAAGGCGGCTTGACCCGATTGTGTGAGTAAAGCCCACTTTGCTCCTTCAATCTTCGAGAGGTGTTCTTCTGCTTCTACAACATTTGGGTTACGGTATCGTGAATAAATGTAGAGATCAGGATTATGGGGGTGGTTTATCTCATCTACAAAGGCTTTTTTCATTGTTGGAATATCCTCAAGTAGAAAACCAGCATCTCTATAAATAGGTGTTCTAGTGCTCTTTACATTCTTTGCTTTCATAATCCATTCTCCTAAATTTTTGCTAAAAATAGCTTTTATTCAACCTATGTGAAAATAATTGGTTACTACAGTTAGGTTTTTATTCTAAAATCACCATAAAGAATTTTTAAAATAAGAAGAAATAGATGTTTTTTAAAAACCTAAATAACAATGTTAACGTAAATTTGATTCACTAATTTATAAATTTGCGATACTTTGAAAATGAATTACTAATCAGTCTATGATATCATTTATTCTAAATAACCAACTAATCACAACCGATAGGGCTTTTGGAGTGTCGCTACTCGATTTTATCAGGTATGATGAGGATCTTCCAGGAACCAAGATTGGATGTCGCGAAGGCGATTGTGGCGCTTGCACTGTACTTGAGGGTACTTTGGTCGATGGCAAGATGCAGTATAAGAGCATTGTTTCGTGCCTCACTCCTCTTGGAAATGCCCATGGTAAGCACATTGTGACAATTGAAGGGATAAACATGGGGCATCTATCGCCCGTTCAGAAAGCCTTTGTTGATAATGCAGCCACACAATGCGGGTTTTGTACTCCTGGCTTTGTGATGTCGCTCACTGCGCATAGCCTATCGAAGGAAAAATCAACTAAACAAAGCGCAATTGCATCGGTTAGTGGAAATATATGTAGGTGTACAGGCTATAAATCGATTGAAAAAGCTGCAGAAGAAATTACCATAATTCTAAAGGATAAAGATATCAAAGATCCTATCGGATGGCTTGTTGAGAACAATCATTTGCCCGCTTACTTTTTGAGCATTGAAAATCGTCTTGAGAAGATTGATACTTCAAAATCGACTATCAACCCAAATAATACAATAATAGCCGGAGGAACCGATTTGATGGTTCAAAGGTCTGAAGAACTTGTAGAATCAGAGGTTGAACTATTTCAGAATAGAGCTGAACTTAAAGGTATTAAGGTTGAAAATGGGAAGTGCATTATAGGAGCCGCAACTACAGCTAGTGAGATAATGCAATCATCAATAATACAGAAAGTTATTCCTGATTTAGCATCATATTTCAAACTGGTATCATCGGAACCTATAAGAAATATGGGGACTATAGCAGGTAATATTGTGAATGCCTCGCCAATTGGCGATTTATCGATTATTTTCCTTGCATTAAATGCTGAGGTTAGTTTAGGCGATAGAATTGTTCCTTTAAAAGATTTCTTCGTTGGATATAAGAAACTGAATATCAATGAGGGTGAGCATGTTAAGGGCATCAATTTTGCAATATCTTCAAAACCAAGTCTTTTCAATTTTGAGAAGGTAAGCAAAAGGACTCATCTAGATATAGCCAGTGTAAATAGCGCTATCATCCTTAAAATGGATGGAGAAAAGATTGTAGAATGCAATGTATCAGCAGGAGGAGTTAGTCCTATCCCACTACATCTTGCAAAAACCAGCGAATATCTTAAAGGAAAGACTGTGTCAAAGGAAACTATACTTGAGGCTAATAAGATACTACAGGAAGAGATATCTCCTATCAGCGATGTACGTGGAAGTGTTGATTATAAAAGGCTTTTGGCCAGACAACTATTCTTTGGGCATTTTATTAAACTATTTCCAAGTAAGGTGAATTTGAAAGATTTAATCTAAAAAATTCTAAACACAGAGTTACACAGAGAAAAATGACATTATGAATAATATAGATTCCATCAATCATGTAAGAGGCAAATCGGTTTACCTTGATGACATCCCAGTTCAGAAAGGAACCCTGCATGCGGTTATTTTAGGTTCACCAGTTGCCCATGGAAAGATTCTTCACCTAAATATTTCTAAAGCCGAGGCTTTGCAAGGCGTTGTGAAGGTATTTACACCTAAAGATATTACCGGTATAAACCAAATTGGTGGAATAATTGAGGATGAACCACTTTTTGCAGATGGCGAGGTACATTTCAACGGACAAGCAGTTGCTCTGGTTGTTGCAAAGGATGAGCATACTGCTCGAAAGGCACTGAAACTTATTGATTTAAAAATAGAGGAACACGAAGCAGTTATTGATCCTCGCACTGCTAAAGAGAAAGGATTACTACTGATTCCTCCTAGAACTTTCAGATTAGGTGATGTCGCATCTGCATGGTCAAAATGTGATTACATATTCGAAGGTAAGGCAGAAAGCGGTGGACAAGAGCATCTATATATCGAAACACAGGGAGCATACGCCTACCCTGTCGACAATGGAAGCATAAAGATTCACTCCTCGACCCAAGGACCAACTGCGGTGCAGAAGACAATCTCAAAGGTTTTAGGTATTCCAATGAACCGAATTGAAGTCGATGTTGCCCGTTTAGGTGGTGGATTCGGCGGAAAAGAGGATCAAGCATCAGGATTTGCGGCAATGGTGGCACTTGCATCGTTCGTGCTGCAAAAACCAGTAAAATTGTCGCTTCATAGGTTAGACGATATGCGGATGACAGGTAAGCGTCACCCTTATAGTTCTGATTTCAAAATAGGTCTTTCGAAAGACTTAAAAATACTGGCATACCAGACAACACTTTACCAGAATGGCGGTGCTGCAGCCGATTTATCGCCTGCAATCATGGAGCGGACACTTTTTCACTCTACAAACTGCTATTTTATTCCAAATACAGAGGTTACAACATATAGCTGCAAGACAAATCTACCACCAAATACAGCATTTAGAGGATTTGGTGGCCCACAAGGAATGTTTGTAATTGAATCGGCTATTGCTAAAGCGGCTAATGAACTCAATATTCCAGCAAAAAAAATTCAGGAACGCAATTTTTTGAAGGATAATGATGAATTCCCCTACGGACAGATAGCCAAAAGCGTAAATATTGGCAATTGTTTAAATTCTGCCAACAAGTTGTTTGAGATTGAAAAAACAGAAAAAGAAGTCGCTGAATTTAATAGCAAGAACGAGCAATTCAAAAAAGGGATGGCCTTAATGCCTATCTGTTTTGGAATTTCGTTCACGAATACTTCAATGAATCAGGCTAGAGCGTTGGTTCATATTTATCAGGATGGCAGCATTGGGGTTAGCACTGGTGCTATTGAAATGGGTCAAGGTGTGAACACTAAAATGGCTCAAATTGCGTCCAAGGTTTTCTCTGTTGATATCAAAAGGGTAAAGTTGGAATCGACCAATACGTCTAGGGTTGCAAATACGTCACCCACAGCAGCAAGTTCTGGAGCCGATTTAAACGGTAATGCAGTTCTTATTGCCTGCAACGAACTACTTAAGAGACTTAAATCATCTGCAGCAAAAATGCTTAATTGCAATGCTGATGAGATTAGTTTGAAGAATGAATTAGTACTAAAGAATGGTCAAGCAACCGATATTGGTTGGGAAAAACTGATAATGACAACCCATTTAAGCAGAATTAGCTTAACCGAAAATGGCCACTACTCCACTCCTACTATTTTCTTTGATAAAACTAAGGAGAAGGGACATCCTTTCGCATACCATGTGTATGGTACAGCTATTGTAACTATTACACTTGATTGTTTAAGAGGAACTTATGAGATTGATGATGTTCTAATCGTTCATGATTTTGGGAATAGCATTAACCCTACTATTGATAAGGGGCAGGTTGAAGGTGCTGTGGTGCAAGGAATTGGATGGGTTACCATGGAAGAGATAGCATTCAATAAGTCCGGGAAACTACTATCAAATAGTTTATCTACATATAAAGTTCCTGATATATACTCTGCACCAAAAGTTTTAGATTGCCAACCATTGGAAACGGAAGGTCCTGATTTTGCTATATTAAAATCTAAAGCGGTTGGTGAGCCACCATTCATGTATGGTATAGGGGCATTCTTTGCAATTCAAAATGCAATCAAAGCATTTAATCCAAACTACAAGATTGATTTTGATGCACCACTTACACCGGAGAAGGTATTAATGAGGTTGTATTCAAAGGCTTAACCACTAAGGGCACAAAGGATATTTCACGAAGGAGCACTAAGGTGTTCCTTTTTTTATGCTGTTCCAATTAAATCTTAAAAAGCCTTCTGTATTCCTCTTCAGTATTAACATTCAAAAGAACCTTTTCATCATTAACAGTAATTGCGCTTTTGGAATATCTACCTAAAAATTCTTTAAGGTGGATTTCGTCTTTTGGTTCAGAGTTAAGGTCTGCAATTACTCTTTCGGAAATTAGAAATGGATGTCCACCCCTTCCATTAAAGACTGGATAGGAATAATCAGTGTCAGATTTTGCGAGCAATTCAAGAACTTTTAGGTCAACAAATGGATTATCAATATTACTTACAAACGTTGGGTTATATTTAGAAAACTCATTTGCTGCCAATTTCAGAGAGTAAAACCGCTCCCACTCAGGGTGTTCATTGATAACAATCTTTATTTTTGACAAGAGGTTTAACTTTAGATTTTCAAGAAACACTTTACCATCTGGATTTAGCACAACAATAATCTCCTCACAACCAAAATTGTTAAACTGGTTAATTAGATTTTCGAGGAATGTTGTAGTTGCATTATACTTTAACGAAAACTTATGCACTCCCATCCTCGATGATTTTCCAGCTGAAAGGATTATAGCAGAATATTTTTTGCTGTTATTCATATTTTCTATATGGTTTTCCTAAAATATCTATAAAACTAAGATTTTTATGATTATGTCCACCCTTTTCCTTAGTTTTGTTTTCGTAAATTAACCTAGTGTATACAAAGGGTAAAAGATAAATTAAGGTTCATAAATAGATAGAAAATGTAATATCACAATTTTTACTATTTATTCTCAAAACAATTTTATTATGAAAAAAATAAGCATTTTATTTATTTGCTTAGTTTTATTAAAACTAACTAATTCACAAACTGTTCCTAAAGATAGTTTGTATTTAGGCCAGACACCTCCAGAGAACGAACCTAAAATATTTAAACTTGCTGTAACACCTGGAACATTTGCTGCAGAACGCATTGCAATATCAAATGATGGATCTGAAATTTACTATTCTGAAATTAAGAGTTACTATCCAGTTGTCGGTGCAAAAGTAAAATTTTATAAGTATCAAAAAAATAAATGGACAGGCCCTTTCGTTCTATTCGAGGATTTCAATGCCCCTGCATTATCTGTCTCAGGCGATACCCTCTTTTTTGAAGGCGATTTCAAAATGTACTATTCTGTTAGAAAAAATTCGGAATGGAGTAAACCTAAAGTTTGCTTTTCTGCGGTTGATTCAGCGCATTACTTACAAATTACTAGCAAAGGAAACTATTATGTTTCAGCACGTTCAAAAAGTTCTGTTGGATTAGCTGATTGGAGTAAAATTCAAATAAAGGGTAAAGACACAACTACTGTAAGCCTTGGATTCCCTATTAATAGAATGGTTGATGATTTAGATTTTTATATCGCAAAAGACGAGAGTTATATGATCACTTGCCCCACAGGGCCTGTATGCATAAGCTATCCAAATGGTAAAGGAAAGTGGTCAAACCCTAGGTATTTAAATGAGAAAATTAATTTTGGCATTGGCGGTTGGGGTGCTTATGTTACGGCTGATAATAAATATATGTTTTTTACTACAGGAACTAAAATGGATTATTCCGATACCCACATCTATTGGGTGAGTATGGGTAACATTGTTGATAGTATGAAACACACAAATCTTCCACCTTATGTAAGAAATAAACCTAAACCTCAAAAGGCTACTATTGCCAAAAAATTTACTTATACAATTCCAGAGGATGCAGTTTGCGATGATGATGGAACAGGAATAACTTTTGAAGTTTTACTATTAAATGGAAGCCCATTGCCAACCTGGTTGACATTTGACGCAAAAACAAAAACTTTGACAGGAAATCCAGTAGAAGTGGGTGATGTGGTTTTAAGAATAAATGCTTATGATGACAAGAAAGAAATGACAGCATTCAGATTCATCATATCTGTTACGGATAAATAAAATTGGTAAAAGAACAATAGCATTTAAACGGAGTATACTAAAATAAATTTTTAACTATTAATATTTCACAATAAGTAACCTTATATTATGTCCGACAAATTCCAACCAATATCTTTAAAGCAGCTACTTAAACTTATCCTCAATGAATATGATAATAATGGCAGCATTTTAGGTATTCCCAAAGAACTATTCTTTAACCCAAAGCATAACAACCAATTATCAATTGAGATTTTCAATCAGAAGATTCACACTCCACTAGGTGTTGCAGCAGGCCCTCACTCCCAAATGGCACAGAATATAATTGGTGCATGGCTTATGGGAGCTCGATATATTGAACTAAAAACTGTTCAAACACTCGATGAACTTGAGGTTTCAAAACCTTGTATCGATATGCAGGACGAGGGTTATAACTGTGAGTGGTCACAAGAATTGAAAATTCAGGAGAGTTTTAATGAGTACTTAAACGCTTGGATTGTAATTCATATACTGAATCACAAATTTGGTTGGGGGAAAGAGATTGGAACAATCTTCAACATGAGCGTCGGTTATAATCTACAAGGCATTATGAACGATAATGTTCAATGGTTCTTCGAAAAAATGAACAACTGTAAGAACGAACTAATCGAGGTCATTGAAGATATTGAAGGCACATATCCACAGGTTAATGAGATTGAGATTCCATCTACACTATCAAATAATATCACCTTATCTACAATGCACGGATGTCCTGCAAATGAAATAGAGGACATCGCCAAATATCTACTCGAAAAGAAAAACCTTCATACATACGTTAAGTTAAACCCAACTCTACTTGGCCCAGAAATGTTAAGGGATATTCTTAACAACAAGTTGAATTTTAAAACCAATGTGCCAGATATCGCTTTTGAACACGATCTTAAATATCCGGATGCATTAAGAATTATCAAATCATTGCAAAAAACGGCTAAAGAGAAAAACCTGCAATTTGGACTTAAACTAACAAACACTCTTGAATCTATTAATAGCAAAGATATCTTTGGAAGTGGTGTAGATATGATGTATATGAGCGGTCGTGCCCTACATCCAATATCGATAAATGTTGCAAAGAAGTTGCAAAACGAATTCAACGGTGAATTGCAGCTATCCTTCTCGGCTGGCGCAAATGCGTTCAACATCTCAGATATCCTATCATGTGGATTCAAGACCGTTACTGTTTGTTCAGATATTTTGAGACCGGGCGGATATATGAGGTTGAATCAGTACTTTGAAAAGTTAGATGAGAATTTCAAGGCAAAGGGTTCATTGAGAATTGATGAATTTGTTGTTAAATCATCAGATAAGCAGAATTTGAAGGATGCCTCATTATCAAATCTAAATAAATATGCTGATAAAGTTTTAGAATCAGAAGATTATAAGCGTGAGTATATTAAAACTCCAGATATTAAAGGGAAGAAAGAACTTGGATACTTTGATTGTATCTCTGCACCTTGTCGAGACACTTGCTCTACGAATCAAGATATACCCGATTACCTATATTATACATCAACAAATCAGTTCGATAAGGCTTACGAAGTAATTCTGAGAACAAACCCTTTCCCTTCAATTACGGGTATGGTTTGTGATCACCTTTGCCAGAACAAGTGTACTCGGATTAACTACGATAATTCATTGCAAATAAGAGAGGTTAAGCGGTTTATATCGGAACAGGATGAGGTAAAACTCAAGCCAGCGGCTAAAAACGGCATTAAGGTTGCCATTATTGGAGCTGGACCTTCGGGTTTATCGAGCGCATACTACTTGGCATTGGCAGGATTCTCGGTGGATGTATTTGAAGCCAAATCAAAATCAGGAGGAATGGTGCAGTTTGCAATCCCTGGATTTAGACTAACCGATGAGGCAATTGCAAAGGATTTCAA
This sequence comes from Bacteroidales bacterium, assembly GCA_013376985.1. Classification (GTDB taxonomy): domain Bacteria; phylum Bacteroidota; class Bacteroidia; order Bacteroidales; family Tenuifilaceae; genus UBA8529. The sequence continues at coordinate 15,293 of JACABB010000007.1, read as the reverse complement.
AAGGGTAACTGACCTTGGAGTAAATATTAACTTCAACACAAAGGTTGATAGCAATAAATTTCAATCACTTAAGAAAGAATACAACCATATATATATTGGTGCAGGAGCTCAATTATCTGCTGAACTAAAGATTGAAGGTTCAGAAACAAAAGGCGTTATTGATCCTTTGACTTTCCTTTTCAATGTAAAACAAGGGAAAGAGACAGGGCTGGGAAAGAATATTGTAATCATTGGTGGTGGAAACACTGCTATGGATGCGGCACGTACGGCCTATCGCTTGGTTGGTAAAGATGGTAAGGTGACTATTGTTTATCGTCGAACAATCAACGAGATGCCAGCAGATCAAGGTGAAATAAAGGCAGTTCTTGAGGAAGGCGTTGATATCATTGAACTTGTTGCACCCGAAAAGATTGTACAGAAAGATGGAAATGTGAAAGCCCTTCTTTGCAGTAAAATGGAGCTAAAGGGTGTTGATGCCAAAGGGAGATTACAACCTCAAAAAGTTGAAGGTTCTGAATTCGAAATAGTTTGCGATACTATAATCCCAGCAATTGGACAGAACCTAGATATTGATTTTGCTACCAATGACCTATTATCTGCTGATACAAAGACCTACAAAACCAAACTTGGCAACGTTTACATTGGTGGGGATGCTTTACGCGGTGCATCAACGGCAATCAATGCAATTGGTGACGGGCGAAAGGCTGCTGAGCAAATAATGAAAGAATCAAAAGTTGATTTTAGCATTCAAAAGCCAAATAGCAAGAATTTCTCAAAGAAAGACTTGATGATTAAACGCTCCAAACGAGTATTTGGAACAGAACTAAAGGAATTGCCATTAAACGATAGAAGAAATTTCAAGCTTGTTAGCGAAACACTTTCAAAACAGACAATTATTGAAGAATCCAGCCGTTGCCTTTACTGCGATGAGATTTGTAATATCTGCACAACTGTTTGTCCAAACTTTGCAAACTTCTCCTATGAAATAGAGCCTGTTAAGTATAACCTACAAAAGGCCATTCAAATTGAAAAAGGAAAGTTTGATATTCAAACTGATAAGGCATTTGAGGTAAACCAAAAGTATCAAATTCTCAACATTGCTAACTTCTGCAACGAGTGCGGAAATTGCAATACCTTCTGCCCTACTAATAGTGCACCATACAAGGAGAAACCAAAAATCTACTTAACCCTTAGCGCATTTAAAGAGGCTGAGGATGGTTATTACCTATCGATTAAAGATGATAAACGTATTCTAATTGCGAAAGAAGGTCCTGGTTTCAAAACTCTTACAGAAGTTAAAGGTGAATATGTTTACGAGACGGATTATGTATTTGCCCGTTTGAACATGAATGATTTTAGCATACTTGAGGTTAAATGTAAAACTAACTGCGCTAAAGAGTTATATTTTGAGAATGCAGCTATAATGAGCATAATTCTTAAAGGAGCAAAGAGTTTGATATTTGCCTAGCATCTAATATTATACAAAGGAAAAACCCCTTTTGATTTTTACATCCTAAGGGGTTTTTAAATTCTTTCAAAAATATTTACAATTTAAAATGTCGCTTAACCTTTGTTTCTGCCATTACAAATGAGCTATAGAATTGGGTAATGTTCTTAATAACGGAAAATTTATAAGTAATGAAATTATGGAAATCGTCCATATCGTTACAATGAACCTTCAAAAGAAAATCTGAGTTTCCTGAGATATAATAACACTCCATTACTTCTTCCAATTTCTCCATCTCTCTCTCAAACTCATCAACTGCCTCCTTTGTGTGATTATTTAAGGAAACCGAAACATAAACAATTAGTTTTTTACCAAGTAACTTTGGATCCAATAGAGTTAGGTACTGCTTAACATATCCACTCTTTTCCAGTTTCTTTATCCTTTCATGAATAGGGGTTGTTGATAAATGAAGTTTATCTGAAAGCTCACGAATGGTAATTCGACTGTTAAGTTGAAGGATATTCAATAGTTTCCTGTCAATTTCATCTAATGTTTTCATGATAGTCCGATTTTCTTTTAAATAATGAGAATATCTCTGCAAAGATAATATAATTCTATGATAATTACCAATGACAGCAATATATCCTATTATTAATAGTAATTTAAGAATATATCTATATTATACTTAAATTGCAGAGAAATTTATCCAATAAAATAACAACTATGATTCAGCCAATTGATAAGGTAACAAACGAGAAAGCCTTAGAAAATGCAGTTAAACGCTTCAAAGAAAGAGGTATTATATTACCTACATTTGAGCAACAAAGAAATCCTGAGCTAATTCCACAAAAAATAAAAGACCAACTTAAAAATATAGGTCTATGGGATATTAACCCCCTTAACCTTTTCCGCATAACTTGGAAAAATGAGCCAAAGGAAAAAGGCGGCTTATATGGTAATCCGAATTATGTAGAGCTACCAAAAGCAATAACTGGAGTAGATGCTAGAATTGTACTACTTATTGGCAAATGGTTTCCTACAGGAGCACATAAAGTTGGCGCTGCCTATGGTTGCCTTGCACCAAGAATAACCACAGGAGAATTCGATCCAACCTTTCATAAAGCAGTATGGCCATCAACAGGAAACTATTGCAGAGGCGGTGCTTTTGACTCAAAGGTAATGGGAACAGAATCTGTTGCTATCCTACCCGAAGAAATGAGCAAAGAACGATTTGCTTGGTTACGTGATGTAATTGGATCTGAGGTGATTGCCACTCATGGTTGTGAATCGAACGTAAAAGAAATTTACGATAAATGCTGGGAGATAAAGAGAACCCGTAAGGATTGCATCATTTTCAACCAATTCGATGAGTTTGGAAACTCAGCATGGCACTACAATACTACTGGAAGAGCAATAGAAGATGTATACAACCTAGTTAAAGGCAAGAATAGCAAGTTGGCTGCTTACGTTTCAGCTACTGGTTCTGCTGGTACAATTGCTGCTGGTGATTACCTCCGCACCATCGCTCCTCATATTAAAGTTGTTGCTTCTGAAGCATTACAATGCCCAACCCTACTTAACAATGGATTTGGTGGACACAGAATCGAAGGTATTGGCGATAAGCACGTTCCTTGGGTACACAATGTTAAGAATACAGATGTTGTAACTGCCATTGATGATGAGGATTGCATGAGAATTCTTCGTTTATTTAATGAGAAAGAAGGTCATGCTTACCTAAAATCGATTGGTATCGATCAAAATTTAATCAACGACCTTCACTTAATAGGGATATCAGGTATTGGCAATATGCTTTCAGCAATTAAAACCGCTAAGCATTTCGAAATGACTGGTGAAGATGTTATTTTCACCATCGCTACCGATTCCGCTGATATGTACAAATCGAGAGTTGAAGAACTAAGCGTTGAAAAAGGAAAATATAATGATATTCAAGCAGTTCGCGATTTCGAAAAATGTATTTTAGGAACAAGAGCTGATACTATGAAAGAACTTACCTATAATGATAGGAAAGCAATTCATAACCTAAAGTATTTTACTTGGTGCGAACAGCAAGGAAAAGAAGTTGAAGATTTGAACCAACTTTGGTACGATAGAGAGATCTGGGATACCCTTTTCCATCAAGTAAATCAGTGGGATAAACTGATAAACGAATTCAACGAACGTACTGGCCTTTTAAAAGGTTTATAAGAAATAGAGACTTACTTTTCCCTCTGTGTATCTCGGTGTATTCGCAGTGCCTCTCTGATTAGAATTCTAACATAGAGTAACTATAGGACATCGAGAATCACAGAGTTTTTTTTAATAGTTATACCTAAAAAACAGTAATTTAGCTCTGCTCAAAAGTCATGAATTCATCCAAGTTTATATATCGATGTACCGATTGTGGTAAAGAATATACGCCAAATGGCGTTATGTACCTTTGTCCAACATGTAGTAAAGAAAATACATCTACAAATCCACCAAAAGGTGTTTTAAAAGTGGTGTATGATTATCATTCTTTAGGAAAAAAACTTTCTGGTTTTTACGAGTTACGCCAAAATGACTTTATTAGCCTTCTGCCTATTGAAAATACTGATAGTTTGCCTGTTTTAAGAGTCGGAAAAACTCCTCTTTACTCATTCGATAAATTGGAGGGTAAACCTTTGCCTTTCCAACTTCATCTGAAAGATGATTCTCAAAACCCAACTTTCTCCTTTAAAGATAGAGCATCTGCCTTAGTATCAGCTTATGCCAAAGAAAATAGGTTAAATACGATAGTAGCCGCTTCAACTGGGAATGCGGGTTCTTCGCTAGCAGGTATGTGCGCTGCGCAAGCTCAAAAAGCTATAATTATGGTACCTGAAACGGCTCCGCTAGCAAAGCTAACTCAGATAATAATGTACGGAGCCACCATAGTTCCTGTTAAAGGCACTTATGATGAGGCTTTTGACCTTAGCGTTAAGGCAACCGAGGAGTTTGGATGGTACAATCGCAATACAGCCTTTAACCCATTTACAATTGAGGGGAAAAAGACGGTTTCATTTGAACTTATTGAACAGCTAAAGTTTAAAACTCCACATAGAATTTTCGTCCCAGTTGGCGATGGCGTAATTATTTCGGGCGTTTATAAAGGTTTTGAGGACTTACTATTATTGAATTTAATTGATAGAATGCCTACAATCGTTGCTGTTCAATCTAAGGGCAGCGATAATTTAGTTAGAAATATCAACCAAAAGGAGTTTAAAATTGTGCCAAGTACAACAATGGCAGACTCCATTTCTGTTGACATACCTCGGAATTTCTACATGGCTCAGCAGTTTATTCAAAAGTATAATGGTGAAATACTCATCGTTACTGATGAGGAGATTATGAATGCTTCTGCTGTTCTATCAAGGAATACAGGAATATTCTCGGAACCTGCTGCTACAACTGCCTTTGCAGGAATGCTATCTTACCAAAAAAGCGGTAAAATTATAGATGGTTCAAACAATGTTGTTCTGTTAACTGGTAGTGGGTTAAAAGATTTAAAATCAGTAAGTAGCATGCTAAAAATTCCTGAATCAATTCACCCATCGATTGATAACCTGAAAAAACTTATATCATGATTTCATATACCCTTAACGGCATAAAACGAACCTTTTCTGGTAATCTGGAAGAAACTCTTCTCGATCATTTAAGGCTCGAACATAAGATTACATCGGCAAAAGATGGTTGTTCTGGTCAAGGAGTTTGCGGTGCTTGTACCGTTGAAATTGATGGAAAACCGAAATTGGCTTGTAGAACCAAGATGAAAGACCTTGAGGGTGCTGAAATCAATACAACAGAAGGGCTTCCCAATGAATTCCGTTCCACAATCGGCAAAAACTTTGCTAATAAAGGTGCTGTTCAGTGCGGATTCTGCTCTCCAGGTATGATAATGCGTGCAAAAGGGCTGTATAATGTTAACAAAACCCCTACCCGACCCGAAATTGTAAAGGCTATCACCCCCAATATATGTAGGTGTACCGGCTATGTCAAAATAGTTGATGCAATTTACGAGACCTTTAAGGAGTTAAACGGCAATGGCTTAGAAAACAAAGCAAAATCAGCTTTAATAGGTAAACCATATCCCAAATATCAGGCAGTTGAAACGGCTTTAGGTGATAGAGATTTCGTAGATGATATGCACTTCGATGGTATGGTGCATGGTGTCTTAAAGTTCTCCGATCATCCTAGGGCAAAGGTTCTTAAGATTGATTTCACAGAAGCACTTAAAGTTGAAGGTGTTATTAGAGTATTTACATCAAAAGATATTCCTGGAAATAAGGTAATTGGTATTGTTTACCACGATTGGCCAATGATGATTGGCGAGGGCGAGATAACCAACTATATTGGTGATGTTGTTGCCAGCGTTGTTGCTAAAACCGAAGCAATTGCCCGCAAAGCGGTAAAACTTATTAAGGTAGATTATGAAGTTCTTGAGGCAATTACCGATGTTCATGAGGCTGTAAAGCCTAATTGCACTCGTGTTCATGCCGATCATTCAAATATCTTAGAAACATGCAGCATTCGCTTTGGCGATGTTGATAAAGCATTCGAAGAGGCTGCTTTCGTATCAAGCGGACATTATGAAACTCAACGCATTGAACACGCTTTCCTTGAAACCGAGACAGCCATTGCTCTTCCAGAGGATGATGGTGTAAGACTCTACTCTCAAGGCCAAGGCGCTTATGTTGATAGACGGCTTGTTGCAAAAGTTCTTGGACTTACCGAGGATAAGGTAAAAGTTGTCCAAGTTCAGAATGGTGGCGGTTTTGGAGGCAAGGAGGATACTACTGTTCAGAGCCATGCTTCGCTACATGCATATCTACTTAAAATGCCAGTTAGGGTTCACCTAAATAGGGATGAATCGATTATTATGCACCCAAAGCGTCATCCTGTTTGGATGGATATTAGCCTAGCATGTGATAAGAATGGAATGTTTACCGGCATTAAGCTGAGTGCCATTGGCGATTCTGGTGCTTACGCATCGGTAGGAACTAAGGTAATGGAACGTGTTGTAGGTCATGCTACTGGCGGTTACACAGTACCTTCTGTTGATATTAAGGCTGATACAGTCTACACCAACAATGTTCCTTGCGGTGCAATGCGTGGGTTTGGCGTTCCTCAGGCAGTATTTGCAGTTGAGAGTTGTATCGATGAGATTTGCAAAATGGGTGATTTCGATCGCTGGCAGATTCGTTACAATAACGCATTAGAAGATGGCAAGAAAACCGCTACAGGTCAAGTATTGCGTGGTGTTGGGTTAAAGCAAACTCTTTTAGCAGTAAAAGATCAATTTCAAAGTGCTAAATATGCAGGAATAGCCTGTGGAATCAAGAATACAGGAGTTGGTAATGGAATGACCGATGAAAGTGATGTGATAATCAATATAGTTTCGGATAAAAAGGTGATAATCCATCATGGTTGGACTGAGATGGGTCAAGGGGTTCATACAATGGCAATCCAAACCTTCCATCAGGAAACAGGAATATCTCCAGAGATTATTGAGGTGAAAGTAGAGACCGAAGTGAATATCCCAACTGGAATGACCACTTCATCTAGGGCTACAGCCTTAGTTGCCAACGCAATTATTGATGCATCAAAAAGAATCAAGGAAGATTTAAAGAATTGCACACTAAGCCAACTTGCAGGAAGATCCTACAGAGGAAAATTCGTGTGCGATTGGACATGCAAACCCGGTGCAGATACTGCCGAACCTGTAATCCACTTTGCTTATGGTTATGCTACTCAGGTTGTTATACTTGATGATAAAGGCGAAATAAGCAAGATTATTGCCGCTCACGATGTAGGTAAAATCATGAACCAGATGCTTTTTGAGGGTCAGATTGAAGGTGCTCTGCACATGGGTCTTGGATATGCACTTACAGAGGATTTACCCTATAAAGATGGAAGACCAGTTAGCCTAAAGTTTAAGGATATTGGTATTCTCAGAGCCAATGAAATGCCTGAAATGGAGATAATTGGTATTGAGGAGAAAGATCCTGTTGGACCTTACGGTGCAAAAGGAATTGGCGAAATAGGTCTAGTTCCCACTGCTGCCGCAGTTGCCAATGCTTTTTATGCTTTCGATGGCATAAAGAGGACAAAACTCCCGATGAAAAGAAAATAATTCATAAATTCCGAACGCTAAGTCGCTGAGACGCTAAGATTATTAACTTTGCGCCTTAGCGACGTTGCGTTTAAAATCTATTAAGAATGTCTATACTACTAAAAAATGCCACCTATATTGACTGGAAAACGCTTGAATTCAGTCAAAAGAATATTTTGGTTGAACAAGATAAAACCACGATTCAGTTCGTTGAAAATATCGATCAAATAGCCGATAAATCGAACCTTGAGGTGCTTGATTGCACTGGCAAATTGGTAACCAAATCGTTTGGTGTTGGACATCATCATGTTTATTCGGCACTATCTCGTGGTATGGGTGCTCCCAAGAAAAGTCCAGAAAATTTCTACGAAGTTTTAAAATATATTTGGTGGACTCTGGATAAATGCCTTGATCTTGAAATGGTTGAATCAAGCGCATTGGTAACAGCAATTGCTTGCGCAAAGGCTGGTTCCACCTTCGTTATCGATCATCACGCCTCCCCTTTTGCAGTAAAAGGCTCGTTGGAAACAATTGCTAAAGCATTCGATAAGGTTGGTGTTTCGCACCTTTTATGCTACGAAATATCTGATCGTGATGGGTTTAAATCTTCAAAAGAAGGAGTTGAAGAAACCGAGGAATATCTAAGCAAACGTCAAGGGCTAGTTGGTTTGCACGCCTCATTCACAGTAAACGATGAGACTCTGGAGAAATCTGTAGAGATGATGAATCGTTTTAATTCTGGCATCCATATTCACGTTGCCGAGGATTTGTATGATCAGGATTTTTGCATCAAGAAGTATGGAAAAAGGGTTGTTAATCGCCTAAACGAATATGGTGCTCTAAAATCATCTAAAACAATACTTGGTCATTGCCTTCACCTCGATGAGGATGAGAAGGATATTATCCGAAACTCCCCATGCTGGGTGGTTCAAAACACGGAGAGTAACCTGAATAATAACGTTGGCTATTTTAACGGCGAGTTTCTTGGTTCGAGGATAATGCTTGGCACCGATGGAATGCACAGCGATATGCTACAAAGCGCAAAATCAGCCTTTTTTGTAGGTCAAGGTTTCGATAATATTACATATCCTTCATCCTACCAACGTTTCAGAAATGTTCATAAATACATCGAGGATAATGGCTTTAAGGGCGATGGTGATAATAACCTTGTTGTGCTTGATTACGCCACTCCTACTGAGATTAACCAGAATAACTTCTTAGGACATTTCATCTTCGGTATCAACTCAAACCATGTTTGTGATGTTATATCGAATGGCAAGCTGATTGTGAAAAACAGGCTAATTCAAACTGTTGATGAGGCTGAAATTCTGAAGGTTTCTAAAGAACGTGCTCTTCGGCTTTGGAAGAAGATGCAGGAGTAATTTACAAACCAACGGAAGTTCAATGTAGGATGTCATCCTGAGCGAAGCGAAGGATCTAAGATGCTTCACTCCGTTCAGCATGACAATACTACAATTTAATACTGTACTGAAAATCAACTTGATTTCATCTTATAGATAGGCTATAATATATCCTATTTCCTCCCCCCTTGTACTTTGCGGTTTGTGATTGTGTACTTACTTTTTGCGATTAAACTATCGCAAAATGCGATAATTGAGATGCAGTGGTATTTTATTGTAATGCAATTTCCGATTGTGGCTTCGCAATAGGGTTTTGTGCCTTCGCAATTCACGATTGATGAAGCGCGAATAGGTTTTGTTGGTCTGCAAATGGGTTTTATCGGTCTTCAAAGAGGTTTTGTTGCTCTGCAAAAGGGTTTTGTCGGTCTTCAAAGAGGTTTTGATGGTCTTCAAAGAAGTTTTGTTATTCTTCAAATAAATTTTGTTATTCTGCAAAGGGGTTTTGATGGTCTACAAAGGGGTTTTGATGATGTGCAATGGTATTTTGATGATCTGCAACGGTAGTATAAAGAAGATTGTAAACAATATTTATTGTCGGCGTTCCTCTAATAAGGTAATAAGGTTAAATTCTTGTATGAACAATAATTTTCTACGAAGGTTAAATATCTGAAAATAAGGTTTTAAAACCTTAGTAGAAAATTGAACAACCCACGAAATCAACCTTATTTTATTAACACAGATATTGTAAGGGTTTTATTAACATAACAGTCCAGAACTCTAGGGTTAATATAATTCTAGTAAATAAGGTGCATCGCACCATTATATTGAGTTTGATAAGATTACGGTACTCTGTACCTATTGCCTTTATGGTCTTGAAATGTCTACAAATATTAAGGTGCTACGCACCCAAAGCGTGAATCCATAGGGTTAAATGCTCTACTGGCGGCAGAGCCGCATAGTATTTGTAGCCCATACATAATTTTGGTAAATGAGGTGCATCGCACCGTTAAATTGAGTTTGATAAGGTTACGGTACTCTTTACCTATTGCCCTTATGGTCTTGATATGTCTACAAATATTAAGGTGCTACGCACCCGAAAAGTGAATCCATTGGTTAAATGCTCTACTGGCGGCAGAGCCGCATAATATTTGTAGTCCAATTATATAATTCTGGTAAAAGAGGTGCATCGCACCGTAATATTAAATTCCACCCGCAAAGACCAATACTATAAGTAAAATATATTGGGGTTGATGCGCAAGCAAGCATGTTTTTATATATTTTCGTATTGATATGCTGTTTAATAAGAGGGAATTGTCCAAAAGTCTATTTCATTTTCATTCTCAGTGTATCTCTGTGTTTTCTCAGTATATCTCTGTTTAACAATGCCTTAATTTATCACACAGAGTAGCACAGAATGCCTCAGAGGGCTTTTTGGATACTATTATCATTATAAATAAGATTCTTAATAGACTCAATTTGTATGAAAGAATTTATTAAAACTTTAAAATTATGATAGGTGTTTATATTTCTATACTTATACTATTAGCGATAATAGTTTATCTATATTTCACAAAGCGGTTGAGCTATTTATTAAAATCTAAACGGAAGTTATTATTCAAGTCTTTAAATAAAGTAGAAAAATGGTTTTTAGCAGGTTCTTTAATTGCAACTTTTACGTTCAGCACCCTAACTAATTTGGTCTCTTCGGTCATATATGAACTTGTATCCCCAAATTCCAATAAGGAATTTTTAAAAATAGATGAGAAACAAGATACCTCAATAGAATTAATTTCAGAATCAAATGAAAAATTAGATAAACTATTAAAAGACGCTAGTATTGATCCCCGTGATATTGAACAATATCTAAAAAATCTACCTTTAAAAGATGGCAAAGAGGAAACAAACGCAAGAATTGATGAGTGGTACCAAGCAAGAAAAATATCTCTCGAAATAAAAGAGCTGTTATTGGTGGTAACAAAGGTGATTTTTGAACAAAATGAAGATTTGACTAATACAATTACGTTTTTAAAATCGACAGGGAAAACAGATTTTGCTGGAGTATTAGAAAATATTCAGAAGTATTTTCAGGAGGGTGATGCCGAAAAAATAAAACAGGAGTATTTTTCGAGAAAAGAGAAGGTAGAGAAAGAGAATATTTTAATACTAAAGCAATCAATTAAATCAACAGAAGCCCTTTTTGCATTCCAGCAGACAGTTGATTTATATAAAGAGCTGATTTTAGTAGAACCAACTGCAGAAAATTATTTCCAAACAGCATATTTTTTACATAAACTCAAATATTTTGATGAGGCTGCCAACTTATATCAAAAAACCTTGAAGATTTATAGAGATCTAGCTCAGGAGAACCCAAGGGCATATCTACCCAATGTGGCTGAAACCTTGAATAATTTGGCGGATTTACATTCGGATAAGAATGAATTTCCACAGGCTCAAGAAAAATACGAGGAGGCCTTGAAGATAAGAAGAGATCTAGCTGAAGAGAACCCAATAGCATATCTGCCCGATGTGGCAACAACTTTGAACAATTTGGCTTATTTACAAAATGTAAAGAATGAATTTTCGCAGGCCCAAGAAAAATGCGAAGAAGCTTTGGAAATACGAAAAAAGCTAGCCAAAGAGAACCCAAAAACGTATCAGTCCGATGTGGCGATGACTCTAAACAATTTGGCGATTCTACATTCGGAAAAGAATGAGTTTCCGCAGGCCCAAGAAAAATACGAGGAGGCACTAAAGATTTATAGAAACCTAGTCCAAGAGAACCCAAGAACGTTTCTACCTGATTTGGCGATGACTCTGAGCAATTTGGCGATTTTACAAAATGCAAAGAATGAATTTCCACAGGCCCAAGAAAAATACGAGGAGGCCTTAAAGATTTATAGAAACCTAGCCCAAGAGAACCCAAGAACGTATCAGCCCGATGTAGCAATGACTCTGAATAATTTAGCGGTTTTACATTGGAGTAAGAATGAATTTCCGCAAGCCCAAGAAAAATACGAGGAAGCCCTGAAAATACAAAGAGACCTCGCCCAAGAAAACTCTCGTGCGTATGAAATTGATTATGCCAGAATGTTAATTATGGGTGTCAAATTATTTAAAAAGGATAAAAGCAATTTGAAAATAGCAAAGGGTATTTTAGAGAGATACCAAGAGGTTTATAGTGCGCAAGAATTATTGAAGTTAATAAGGAAATTAGAGTAATTGTTATCCGATTAAATATTGAATGGTGGCTGTTTTTGGATAATTAGATGCTTTGCTGCACTCAGCATGACAAGGGGAAGATCCTTCGCTTTGCTCAGGATGACAAGGGGATCATATTACAATTTATCATTATTAAGGAAAGGGGTTGAGGTTTTCTGAACACACCGTTTCTTGTCATGCTGAACGGAGTGAAGCATCTTAGATCCTTCGCTGCGCTCAGGATGACAAGGGGTTCATATTACAATTTATCATTATTAAGGAAAGGGGTTGAGCAAGCGATATTCTACAGACTCTTCCAGATACTATCGACTCTGGAAGGTCTTGCACCTTGGAAAACCCAGTAGAGTTCGAAGAACCTAATGGCGTTTGGTTGACAAAAACAAAAAGATTCTCTGGAAGCAAACATCTTAATTTTGTAAGAGTTCCGAACTTTTTAGAAGGTTTGGAACTCTAGGATTTAAAAAGATTACTGTACCCTGCAACTATTGCCCTTATAGCCTACAAATATCAAGGTGCTACGCACCCAAAGCGTGAATCCATATTGTTAAATGCCCTCGTAGCGGCAGAGCCGCATAATATTTGTTGCCCAATTACATAATTTTGGTAAAGGAACTACATCACACCGTTATAGTTACCTCTAAAAATTCAAGAGCATCACGTTAACCTGTCATTCCTGCGAATGCAGGAATCCCTAAATTACTTAATGTTAGATTCCTGCATTCGCAGGAATGACAGACAAAAGTAATTTTTAGAGGTGTCGTTATATTAAACTCCACCCACAAAGACCAATACTATAAATAAAAAATATTCGGGTTGATGCGCAAGCAAGCATGTTTTTACATACTTTCGTTTTGATATGTGATAAGAGTTCCGGACTTTTAAAAAGTTCGAAACTCTAGGATTACAAAGATCAATACTATAAATAAAAATATTCGTATTAATATACCGTTTGATAAAAGTTTAATTAGCAGCTGTTATCATTATAAATAAGATTCTTAATAAACTAAAATTGTATGAAAAAATTTATTGAAAAACACAAATGGTTACTAGGATTATTTATACCCGCTCTTATACTACTGGGTGTAATAGCCTACTTGTATAGTACAAACCGTTTAGAGTATGTACTTAGCTTCGAATGGAACTCCCTTAATGGTAGTTTAACCAATCTGGAAGCATGGTTTTTATCTGGTTCTCTTATCATCGCTTTTATATCAGGTATTTTTATAAACCTGTTTTCATCAATTTTATATGACATTCTGTTCTCAAACAAAGAGGGACAAATGCTGAAAAACAGTGAAAAAATAATTGAAGGACAAGTCTCAAATCTAGGAACAATAGCAGAATCACACAAAAAACTAGATGAGTTGATAAAGAAATCAAACATTGATTCCCATGATATTGAACAATATCTGAAAAATCTACCTTTAAAAAATGGCAAAGACGAAGTAAGGACAAGAATTAATGAATGGTATCAAACTAGAAAGATATCACTAGAGATAAAAGAGCTACTATTGGTAGTAATAGCTTCGCTTTTTGTGCAGAATGAAGCATTGGCTAATGAAATTACCCATTTTAAAACGGTAGGGGAAACAGATTTTGCTAGGGTACTAGAAAACATTCAGAAGCATTTCCAAGGGTGTGATGCCGAAAAAATAAAGTTAGAGTATTTTTCGAGAAAGGAGAAGAAAGAGAAAAAGAATATTCTAGTGCTAAAACAATCAATAAAAGCAACAAAAAGCCTTTATGCATTCCCTCAGACGGCAGATTTATACAAAGAGCTAATTTTACTAGAACCAACAGCAGAAAATTATTTTCAAACAGCATATTTTTTAAAAAAACTCGACTATTTTGATGAGGCTGCCAGCTTATATCAAAAAATCTTGAAAATTTATCAAACTCTAGCCCTGAAGAACCCAAGAACTTATCTGCCAGATATGGCCATTACTTTGAACAATTTGGCGATTTTACATGCGGATAGGAATGAATTCATTCAGGCTCAAGAAAAATACGAAGAGGCTTTGAAGATACGAAGAGAACTAGCCCAAGAGAACCCAACAACGTTTCTACCCGATGTGGCGATGACCCTCAACAATTTGGCGATTTTACAAAAAGATAATAATGAATTCACCCAGGTTCAAAAAAAATACGAGGAGGCCTTGAAGATTTATAGGGACTTCGCCCAGAAGAACCCGAAGACATATCTGCCTGATGTGGTGATTACCCTTAACAATCTGGCGATTTTACATTCGGATAAGAATGAATTTCCACAAGCCCAAGAAAAATACAAAGAGGTGCTTAAGATACAAAGAGAGCTAGCCAATGAGGACTCAAGGACATATCTACCAGATGTAGCAATGACTTTAAACAATTTGGCGATTTTACAAAAGGATAATAATGAATTCCTGCAAGCCCAAATAAAATACGAGGAGACCTTGACGATTTATAGATATCTAGCCCAAGAGAACTCTAAGACCTATCAGTCTAATGTTGCAGCAACCTTGAACAATTTGGCTGTTTTACAAAAGGATAATAATGAATTTCCGCAAGCCCAAAAAAAATACGAAGAGGCTCTGAAGATACAAAGAGAACTAGCCAAAGAGAATCCAAAGATGTATCTGCCAGATGTGGCAATGACCTTAAACAATCTGGCGATTTTACAAAAGGATAATAACGAATTTCTGCAGGCTCAAGAAAAATATGAGGAAGCCTTGAATATCTATAAGTATCTAGCCCAGGAAAATTCAAGAACGTATTTGCCCACTGTGGCTAAAATCTTAACCAATTTAACGATTTTACATTCGGAAAAAAACGAATTCCCGCAAGCACAAGAAAAATACGAGGAAGCCTTGAAGATTTATAGTGAACTTGCCCAAAAAAACCCACAAGCCTATGAAACTGAATATGCCCAAATATTAGTTATGGGCGTTGATTTATTTAAAAAGAATAAAAGCAATTTGAAGATAGCAAAAGATATTTTAGAGAGATATCAAGAGGTTTATAGAGCGCAAGAATTATTGGAGCAAATCAGCGAAATGGAACAGATGCAATCTAATTAACGTCAGTTCGATGTAATAAACAATGTATTAATCTGTTTATCAGTCAAATTGTTTTATTTGAAACAATGGAGTGCTGGAATAAT
>JACABB010000069.1 GCA_013376985.1 Bacteroidales bacterium | reverse complement strand
AATCGATTCGGCGCCGCAGAACTTTAGATCTTTACGGATTGGCTCATCCAAATTTTTATTCGGATGAATAAATCCTTCTTTCATTTGTAGAACTGTCGCTATCATCTCCACTACACCAGCTGAATATAAACAATGACCCGTTAAACCTTTAGTAGCGTTTAGCCATAAATTCGAAGTATGGTTGCTAAATACATTGCTAATAGCTTCAGCCTCTATTTCATCTCCTAGGGATGATGAACTTCCATGCGTATTTAAATAATCAACCTCTGAAACTGAAAAACCGCTCCGCTCTAATGCTGAAACCATTGCTTTTTCTTCTCCATTTACATTTGGATCTGCAGAACTGTTACTATCAAGGTTTATTGAACTTCCTTTGATTTCGGCTTGAAATGGAACACCTCGTCTCACCGCACTTGATTCAGATTCAAGGATAACGCAGGCACATGCTTGTCCATAAATAAAACCTTCGTGCCGAGTATCAAAAGGACGACAAGCCTTATCTGGCTGATTAGAATATTTCTTTCCACCCATGGCTCCAATGTTTATAAAACCTTGAATATCCATAGGTGATAGATCTGCAACAATACCGACCACCATACACACATCGACCAAACCAGAAAGAACTAACTGGGTGCCTTTAATAATACCGACATTCCCAGTGGCAGAAGCTCCCCCCACAACAAATCCTTCGCCTTTAATACCAAATAATTCACTTAAAACTCCCACCTGATTTGTTTCCAAAAACTCAAGTGCGTATCGAGGAGAAAGGTACTCAGGGTTTTTTCTAAATTTTGGAATTAAATCGTACTGGTAATTCTGTGTGCCATTTTGTCCCGCTACAATTAATCCCATTTTTTCCGATGAAGGTTTGCTACTGAACAACTGAGCATTATGCCATGCTTCTAATGCGGATATTATTGACGTTCGGATAGGAAAGGGTGCTCTTTGGCCTAAACGCCTAGCGCTATTCAATGTTTCACCCGGTACACTTTGAAAGCGATTTAGTAAATCCAAAAAGGAAAAGTTCTGTATTTCAGCGGCAATATCAACAGATACCTTTGGTTCTTTAATGCTTGTCACTTGCCTAATACCAGATATCCCGTTCCTTAAAGAACTACAAAATGCGGGAACATTATCTCCGATCGAGGAAACTATCCCCATTCCGGTAATTCCAACTTTACTGGCTATCAACATTGCTTAATTTTGTTTTACTTGAAAAAGTTAAACAATTAAATTAGGTTCACCCACAATCTATTGTAATTGTGAGTAAATCGCATGCTTTAATTATTTTGAGTATTAAGAGAGTGTTCAACTAGTACATCCACCAAACCCTCGATATTACTAACCTGTGCAAAACTCATTAATGGAATTTTCAGACCTAACTCTTCCATTGACATTGTAACTACTTCCATCCGATCGATTGAATTAGCACCTAAGTCTTTTAAAGCTTTTTCAATGGTAATCATCTCTGGATTCACATCTGGAAGTACCTCCATAATAGCATTTTTAACTATTCCAAAAACATACTCTTTTGACATAATTCGCTCCTTCTTCTAGGTTTATTGTTAAAGTACTTAGAGGCGCCGAGTGGATTCGAACCACTGAAATAAGGTCTTGCGGACCTTTCCCTTAACCACTTGAGTACGGCGCCTTTCTTTTTAAAGAAGAGAAATATTGAGAAGATCATTCCCAGTAATTTCAATTTTACCGATCATCTACACCATTTACCTTGCATTAGTTAGCAAAAATAGATTGGATTCATTTTCAATATATTGCAATTGAAGGTAGACTACATTTTTTATTTATTAATATAGTTTTCTACCAACACATCGACCAAACCCTCTATATTGCCAACTTGTGCAAAACTCATTAATGGTATCTTGAGACCTAACTCTTCCATTGACATTGTAACTACTTCCATCCGATCGATTGAATTAGCACCTAAGTCTTTTAAAGCTTTTTCAATGGTAATCATCTCTGGATTCACATCTGGAAGTACCTCCATAATAGCATTTTTAACTATTCCAAAAACATACTCTTTTGACATAATTCGCTCCTTCTTCTAGGTTTATTGTTAAAGTATTTTTTTAGAGGCGCCGAGTGGATTCGAACCACTGAAATAAGGTCTTGCGAACCTTTCCCTTAACCACTTGAGTACGACGCCTTTTTATTTGTTAACTATCGAGAAATATCAAAAAGACTATTTTTAATCCGATAATTCCAACTTTATTGGTCGTCAGCATTATTTATCCTCACTACTCAATGAACAAAAAGTTAACTTAAGTTTACCTGCTATATATTAATGTTGCAGGTAAATCGTATTTCTCATTTATTAGTATAGTTTTCAACTAACACATCGACCATACCTTCGATATTACTAACCTGTGCAAAACTCATTAAAGGTATTTTCAGACCTAATTCTTCCATTGACATCGTAACAATTTCCATCCGATCAATGGAGTTCGCCCCTAGGTCTTTT
Organism: Bacteroidales bacterium; assembly: GCA_013376985.1. Taxonomy (GTDB): domain Bacteria; phylum Bacteroidota; class Bacteroidia; order Bacteroidales; family Tenuifilaceae; genus UBA8529. Next base: position 3,953 of record JACABB010000069.1, on the reverse strand, counting down.
AAAGCTTTTTCAATGTTGATCATCTCTGGATTCACATCTGGAAGTACCTCCATGATAACATTTTTTACGACTCCGTAAACATACTCTTTTGACATAATTTTCTTTCTTATTTCGTTATTGCATTTTTTTATTTTGCTAAATTTCCAAATGGCATTGCAAATTTATTTTTGGTACTTACCATCACCCTACTTATCTTACAACATCAATCTATATTTTATTTGTAAAATATTGAGGAATCAACACTTCAGTATAGTTTTTGCTATGCAAAATAGGTTTGGCAAGAATGAATTGTCATGGCCGTAAATTATTTTTACCTTTCTTCTTTCAACCTTTCTTTTAGTTTTTTTTCTGCATATTTCTTGCCAAGATGATCAAAGTATTTTCCAATTATCTTCTGAAAAACACTGAGCTTTACATCATAATAAAAATCAGAGGTCATCCATCCTTTTTCTTTATAATACATAATCTTCTTTGGCATCATCTGAACAAAATAATCATCAATCATAGATCTAGTAGATATCATTGACCTCGTGAATCTAAATTGAATCAAACTAGATAAACGAACTTTCTTTGGTTTATTTAGATTTATTGCTTCAAAAAATCTTAACGCTCCTTTTTTGATTTCTTCATCTATCAGCGCTTTCTCTTTTTCCGTTCTAAAGCCAGGAGGAGTTGTAACGGCAATGCCTTTAACCGTATTAAATCCCCAGAAATCTGCTATGGAATCCATGTATTTTAGAACTCCTTTATAACCTAAAATTCCCTGAGTAACAATAGAAATCGAGAGTTTTCCAAAAAAGCAAGGCCTATGGAAAACAAATGCAATCCTATCAACAAAATTTTTGAATAACCCTGAGACCTGCAACGCATGAACAGGCGAAGTAAAAACAATCGCATCAGCATTTAACATTTGGTTATAAATTTTTGCCAAATTATCTTCTATAGGGCATTTTTCTTCTCCAAATTGAATGCATGATAGACAACCTCTACAATATTCAAGTTTTTCATCCACTAAAAAAATGTGTTCCTCTTTGAATTCAAAAAAATTTTTTAATTCATCAATAAATAATTGAACTACTTTAAAAGTTTCTCCCCGGCGTGGACTACCGTGAATAAATAAAATATTTTTCATTTGATTTCTTGTATTGATTTTGTTAGTAATTCTTTTGTATTTTTCTATGAAACCCTGCGCATCTTGCAGAATCTCCATGATATATTATATAACTGATTAATAAACAGCCTTTTTTTCACAAAACTCTTCTTATCTAGGTTTACTATTTTAGAAATCACTTTAGAGGCGCCGAGTGGATTCGAACCACTGAAATAAGGTCTTGCGAACCTTTCCCTTAACCACTTGAGTACGGCGCCTTTCTTTTTAAAAAGTGATATGGCTTACATCACTTTTTGCGGTAATAAATATTATATAAATACTTAACAAAAATCAAAAAATCTTAATATGTTTTGCCCTTTTCTCAAACGATATTTAGCAAAATCATTTTCGTTTTTAAACTGTAGATATATATTATCCTTTAATAGAAATGAAAATTTCTGACCTGGCAATTTTCCGTAATTATGACCAGGAAAAACAAGCGTTTCTGGTTTAAGCCTGATTTTTATTTGCTCCAAACTTGCCCACATAGTGTGAGCTGCTTGTACATCAGGACACATGCCGCAACCTTCTGCAAACAAGGTATCGCCGGTAAACAGGTTATCTCCAATTAGGTAACAAATACTTCCAGGAGTATGACCAGGCGTTAATATAGGTTGAATCAGTATATTACCAACTTTTCGTGGGGTTTCATCTATACCAATCAACTGCTGGGCATAAAATCCTGATGTCTCTATTTCTTCTTTAGACATCAATATTGGACAGTGATATTTTGCTGCCAACGGCTTGGCCAAATGGGTGTGGTCTGGATGAGAATGAGTTAGTAAAATTCCACTCAGACTTGTTTGAGTAGTTGCCAAGGCCTGATCTATTTTCTCCATTTCCCATGCTGGATCTATAATAACAGATTGATTGTTAACGTGATCAACTATGAGATAATTGTAATTAATCATAAAAAGATATGACATTTTCAGCACAACAACTTGCGGTACAATCTCGTTGCAATCTAAATTTTTATAATTTTTATCCATTATTAAATCACCAACTTTCATTAACAACTAAATTAATTTGTTAATAGATTCTTTTAGAGGCACCGAGTGGATTCGAACCACTGAAATAAGGTCTTGCGAACCTTTCCCTTAACCACTTGAGTACGGTGCCATAATAAAACATTTTTTAAATCTCAATATTCATTGAATGCTCGTACACTTTTCTTAACGAGTTTTCATTATCCTTAATGTCTGTTAACTTTCTTTTGCAAGTTTTACAATTTTCCGAACAACATCATAGGCTGTATCAGGAAATGCTGCTTTCATCATCCAAACTGGAACTTTAATAGGAGGTGTGACTTTTGATGTTACAACTACTTCAACTTTACCATTTTCTAAATCCTTAAATGTAATCGTTTCATTGTAATAGGTAAAGCGCTTTACATCTTTTTTTTCAAATAACGAGGGTGCGGCAGTTAATGTAAAAACTGCCATTTTCCTCATCACATCCTCAAAAATTGTCATTTTAACTACACAATCAGAATCAGGAATAGGCCCCATACCTTTAATATAATAGTAGAGAATCCATTCATTCTCAGTAATGGTTTTGATCTTTATACTGACATCATCATCATGAAACTCTTTATGTTTTGATACATCTTTCAATACCGAAATACAATTTTGCATGCTGACAATGTCAGTAGTAGTTACAGTATATTCGATTAATGGCACAAGATCTCCATTTTCATCTATTCGAGTTGAAATATTGTATTTTACTGTTATTTTACCATCTTTGGTTTTTGCAATTGTCCAGTCATCCGTTTGAGCAAATATATTTGGGTTCATGAAAACTATACAAAATAGAATAAGTATTGTTTGTATTTTGTTTTTCATTACGTTGAATTTAATTTTATGGTATTTACTGAACTGCAATATTCAAACCTACTCTTTAAGTGAATCGACAGATTACAACCTTTAATCAAATAACAGGGCTAAATAAGAAAGCGTTTGTTATATGCGGCAAAACGCTCCCGAACCTGTTCCTCTTTCAACCCGAATTGTTCCAAACTATATTGATGTTTGCCATGTTTATGCTGGCGATTTTCCGCAAGGAATGCATTCATCTGCTGCTCAGCTGAAAGAGACCACGTTAGCCCACACTGATCATATAAATCGCGCATGGTGCTTATCGGGTCAACAAGCAGATCTTTATAGTACTTGTCAATAAAACGCACATGAGAATTTGGGTTAGATTCAGCCTGTTTGCGGTCGTCCATTGCCTGATCAATCCATAAACCAACCAAATCCAAAGTGAATTGCCCCACCTTTTCTGGAAGAACCTTATCATGAAAAATTGACCAAGATGTCATAAACAGGCTAGCTGCTGATGGAATTGTTTCTATTGGATCACGGTGTATATGAATAATACAGGCATCGGGGTATACCTGCATCAAAGACCTCAGCGAGCGAAGATGTCCTGGTGCTTTCAACACCCAGCGCTCCCCACGATTCCGGTACTGCAGCAGCTGGAGCTGCTTTTTATGGCGTTCATAAACTGGCCACAGGGATTGCCCATTCAACCATTTATAGTATTCTGGTAGATCGAACTTTACCATCAAAGCATCACTTATTAGATCATTCTCGAAGAGAAAGAGGCATTCATCAGGTAGGAGCGCTCCCATTTCATGAATCACCTTGAGTTGTGGAGCAATCCTGTAGACCATGCTGAGTTTTTTCTCAACTTTCTGAATACGCTGATCAGTTGTATAGGTCTCCTTCTCTGGCGGCGGGCAGGGATGTTCCATTTCCCAATACTGCGGGCTTCGCAGCCTTGCATCCTGAGCAAATAATCGCTG
>JACABB010000068.1 GCA_013376985.1 Bacteroidales bacterium | reverse complement strand
CATTAGGGAGCATGGTCCAAAAAAAACCATTAAAAATGTCCATTATACCGAATATTATCAATTCAAACAAATTTAATCAATATCAATCCACTTACAATTTATTGTATAATTAGTCCTATACATTTTCATCTAAATAACTTAAGTTGCTAGATACTAGTTACTGATAATTTAATTGATACAAGTCTTAACATCTTTGAAATAAAGTAAAACACATAAAGAATAAGATCCCAAAAAACATCAACTAGTAACTTGGACCCCAAGTAACTAGCAACTTAAGTTAATTGTTTAGGAGGCATTTACTGGTTTATCCATATTAATAGTATTCAATATAAAATGGATAGCAATTACAGTTAGTGAAATCCACTCGCCCGCTAATATGGATATATAACCTAATAAAGCAAACGGTAACGCTATAACAGTTAGTACTGCCAGAATGATACTAAACACTTTGTATTGATCCTTATAAAAAATACCTGTTACCAATGCGTTACCTACAAAGAAAATTATAGCAAACGTATAGTGTGGTATTGGGTACTGGTCGCAAGGGAAGCAAATTACACCTATTAAGCTTAAACCCAAAACAACATTATACCATTGTCCATGAACGCTGATATTCAACAAATTCACATTTTTAAAGTATACAGCACCGTTAAAAATAAATAGCATAGCGGCTATACTCAGTAACATCCCAAATACATAGCTATGAGCCATATATACATACTGGCTGATGCTTGACCTAAAAGGGTGGTTTATACCTCCATCGTTAAGCCATAAGATTAGAGGGATTAGGACGCAGAAAGCGGCAATAAACCTTTCGAATACTTTAAAAGTAAATAAAGGATCCGATAGTTTACTTTTAATTGTAGATAATAGGCTCATACTTTCAACATTTTAGGTTACTTACTCGTATCGCTTTTCAGTATCCGCGGTGACATTTTGTACGATTTTGCCACAAACGTTATTTAATGGTTATATAAACAGCAAGCAATAGGTAAAGATTTTTACCAAATTTGAAAATAGAGAACACAATTTAAGGCTTTTTCAATAATCAAGCAATACTTATTAGTAAAATAATCAGTCAATTATAATCAAAACGGCAATGGAAAACCATTGCCGTTTTTTAACGAAACTGATTCGAACTGTTATTCCCTAATTATTCAATTTCAGATTCAAGTTTTTTACTAAAACTTAAGTTTAAAATCCGAGAAATTATCGGGTATTAGTGCTGGGTTAATTCCCAGTTCAACCTCAGCGGCAGGTGCAATGCCGAAAAGATTCTGATGACTACCCGTATCGAGTACATTCGCAAAATCGAGCATTACCTGTTTGAACATTTTGTTTAGCTGATCTGCGTACTCTTGCTTTGATACTGTACCTTTTAGTAACTGTTTATCCAATTCATTTTTGAATTGATGGAATTTGAGCATTCTATCGGGTACTGCATTAAATTGTTGTACTTTCTGAATGTCGCCCGCAGTTGTTGCCATTGCTGCACCTAATGCTGCGCTAAAATCAGGGTGGTCAACATAATCTATTTTCTCCTGCAAACTCTGCCGCATTAGAGCGGTAAAATCAATCTCATCAAAAGCTGTAGTTAGGTGCGGAGTTTTTTTCATTTTTTCAAATATAGGTTTCCAGATGAACCAAGTGTTTCCGTAAAAACCTGTTACCATTTTAAGATCCATCCATACCCAATAGCTTGCGGTGGCTGTTGGAGGCCATAGTATTGGTGTGTTATTGCACGACCATAAAATCCTTGCTTCCATGTGATGGCATACACCGTGAATTGCATACGCTAATCCACAGCAATCTCCAAAAGTGTATTTTCCTCCCCAATGGCTATCGTAATTGTTACGGGGCGCAGCATTTACATCGCCACAAGCGATGGCTCTTGCCAACCAAAGATCTCCTTCCACCCTGTTGCCATATTGAGTATAAGGAGGTGTAATTTGAGGTTTATATAATGTTTCGGGGTATTTACTACCAGCAAGCTTTCGTGCGGTATCCGTTCCTCCGTAGCAGGGAAATTTCACCTCGCCTGGAGTATTGAAATTTGCAATAACGTATGTATGTTGCGCCCAACCTAACCCTGGAATATTAAGGTTATAGTATCCACCTGAAAATACGTTTTGAGTAGTAATGGAACTTTCGCCCCAATTGGCTATCCAACCGCTCCATTGTCCTTTTTTATCTCTCCAGTTAAGGTAAAGGGTATTATCGGTGCCTATTGCAAACACATGAGGGCAGTTGTCTGTAGTTTCGATACTAAAGACGCTTTTAAGTTTTGGTGCATTGTTCCAATTTGCCATCCACCCACTCCAAATACCTTGAGGGTTTCGCCAGTTTAGATACACTGTATTATCGATGCCAATTCCGAACATGTGGGGGCAATTATCGGTACTTTCAAAACCGTTAATGCTAACCATTTTGGGAGCATTATTCCAGTTGGACATCCAACCGCTCCATTGCCCTTTTTTATCGCGCCAATTTAGGTAAAGAGTATTATCGATTCCAATCCCAAACATGTGAGGGCAATTGTCGGTACTTTCGAAACCAAAAACGCTCAACATCTTGGATGCATTACTCCAGTTAGCCATCCATCCGCTCCAAGCCCCTTGTGCGTTTCGCCAGTTTAAATAAACAGTATTGTCAGTACCTATTCCGAACATGTGAGGGCAGTTGTCGGTGCTTTCAAAGCCAAAAGTACTTTTCATTTTTGGTGCATTGTTCCAATTAGCCATCCACCCACTCCATTCGCCTTTAGGATTTCGCCAGTTTAGATAAACCGTATTATCGGTTCCTATCCCAAACATGTGAGGGCAGTTATCAGTACTTTCAAAACCAAAAATATCTATCATTTTAGGTGCGTTACTCCAATTGGCCATCCATCCACTCCACTCACCCTTTTTATTGCGCCAACTAAGGTAAAGGGTACTGTCGGTACCAATACCAAACATGTGAGGACAGTTATCGGTACTTTCAAAACCAAAAATGTTTAACATTTTAGGAGCGTTGTTCCAATCGGGCATCCACCCGCTCCATTCGCCCTTGGGATTTCGCCAGGTAAGGTAAAGTGTATTGTCTTCGCCAATTCTGAATACATGTGGGCAATTATCAGTAGATTCAATTCCGAATACCACACGAGTTTTGCCACAGGCCTCATTAATCAAATTGTCAGTCATACTTTATATTTTAAATGGTTAGTAATAATTTACACTGCAATACTATTCCAAAGTTCAATTAGCATTTGAAAAATGTCCATTAGATACATATTTGGAGGTATAAGGTGATGAAATTGGGGTATAACTTTTACAAAGTAATCTTACCCAATAATCAGGTGAGCATACTAATTCTGGGTTTATCTGTTCAAATTTCTGAATTGATTAACTCAAAATTCTTATTTTATTTCAATACTTTTTTTCACGTTTATATTTTAGCTATTATTGATACATAATTACATTGTGGCATAAATTACTTAATCGCTTAAATCAGTAGTATATATGGAAGAAACAGCTAATATTTTTAGTAGAATTACTACAAATAAGCTAACCGGGATTGGTTTTACGCTAGTAACTGTTCATCTGGTAGTTAGAGATAATCGTAGTAGATTCTATTTTGTTAAGAACAACTCTCCAAAAGAAGGTAAGTTGAATTATGAGGTGATTGATTTTGATACTATCCTTTTGACTGATTACCCAAGGGATATACAGGGTTTACCAACACCATCCGTTGATTTCTTTTTTGCTACAGATGAGAACCCGACAACCGAGTACAATAACTTTGAACTATTTATTCAGTTTGTTACTGAAAGGCCCTACCCAAACCTGATGGCTTTAAAGTTTCAAGGATTTAATTCTAATAAGCTAAAACAAGGGAAAGAGAATTTGAATGTATTTTTTGAAGATGAAACAGATAAAGGTATTATTTACTTCCCCGATATAAAAACAAAACCATGATAGATATCTAAAGCTCTAAATAATCGCAATTTGCGATAATCTTATCATAAAATGCTATTAACAAAGTTTACCATATTACTTGCCTTAACAGCAATACAAAGCACTTCGCAAGAATTAAATCATGTAGATCAATTAGGTAAAGCAAAAAGTAGCATTAACACCCTATTAAGCAAAGCAGATCAAACCCTTGCACGAAATGCTGATAGTAGTTTTATTCTTGCAAACGAAGCTGTTACTCAAAGCAAGTTGCTAGATGATACTTTACTGCTAATAAAAAGCTACAGAGCCCAAGGTAAAGCCAAAAGCTATCTGAACCAATACAATGAAGCCATTCAACTCCTTGATATTGCTGTAAAACTTTGCACAAACACACATAACTCCTCGCTAAGTTGGGAGCTTAATAACGATATAGGAGAGGTATACTCATCAAAAGGAGATTATGTAAATGCCCTAAAATCATATGTTGAAGGGCTTAGAATTGCCGAGAGGGATAAGGAAAAGGAGAACATTGCAAAATCGAATAGTAGCATTGCCATAATTTTAAAGAATCAAAAGGATTACCGTGAGGCTATTGACTATCTGGAGAAATCATTAGCAATTTGGCGAGAGCTGAATAATAGCCAAAATATTACTCGAACAATAATCAATATTGCAGGGAATCTTGCACTGCTTGGTGATTATAATAAATCGTTGGAAAATTTACTCCAAGCCGAAAAGTATGCCTCTGAATTCAAGGACACAAGTCTGCTATCCGATATCACAATTTCAATTGCAAATATTTATAGCTATAAATCAGACTTTAAGGACTCGGAAAAATACTACCTAAAAGGGGTATCGCTTAAGCAATCTTTAAATGATAAAAGAGGTTTAGCCATAATCTATAATAACATGTGCGTTTTCTATCTTAATAATTCCAACTATACTAAGGGCGAAAGGTATGCGAAATTAGCACTAGAGAATGCAAAACTATCGAAACTACAAAATATCCAAATGGCCAGCTTCAAAAGCCTATCATACATATACTCAAAGCAAAAGAAATTTGAGGATGCCTACATCAATCAAAGTAATTACATTCGGCTAAAGGATAGCTTGTTTACAATACAAAAATCTGAACAACTTGCAGAGATTAAGACAAAATACGAGGCCGAGAAGAAGGAGCAGCAGATAAAAATTCTTGAAAGCGAAAACCAGCTAAAGGAGGTTGTTATTAAGCAAAATAGATTTGTTAGAAATACTCTAATTACGGGGATTATAATATTTGTGATCCTATTCATGCTAATCTTTAGAGCCTATAGGGAAAAGAAAAGGGTTAACACTCTGCTCGAGGATAAAAATAGGTTGATTGAGCAACAGAAACTGGATTTGAGCAGTAAGAATATCGAATTGAATAATGTAAATTCAACCAAGGATAGGCTTTTTTCAATTATCGCCCACGATTTACGCAGCCCAATGAGTTCAATGGAAGGATTATCGGGCATTATCAGGCAACTACTTTCATCGGGCAAAACGGAAAAACTCGATGCAGTTGCTCTTCATATCGACAAAATCGTTAACAGACTCAACTCACTGCTCGACAATTTATTGAATTGGTCATTAAGTCAAATAAATGGGCTACATGTCAACCCAGAAATTGTTTACATCAGGAATGTTGTTCTTTACTCGGCAGATGTTCAAAAATCGGCCTTGGAGGCAAAGAAAATAACGCTAAATATTGATATTAATGATGATTTAAAGGTATTTGCCGATCAGAATATGCTCCGCACAGTAATTAGAAATCTTATAAGCAATGCTATAAAATTCACGCCAAGTGGCGGATTTATTAATATCTCTGCATTTCCTGATAATGGGTTTGTGCGTGTAAGCGTAAAAGATTCTGGTATTGGAATTCCTTTTGAGAAACTAAACACTATTTTTGAAATCAATAGCACCAAAATTTCAGCTGGCACCGATGGCGAAAAGGGAACTGGATTAGGTTTAACCCTTTGCAGGGATTTTATAGCACTAAATAATGGGGATATTGGTATAATGAGTGAGAATGGTAAAGGAACTGAAGTTTTCTTCTCTTTGCCCTCTATACAATAGCTTTTAGAATGCGAAAAGATGAGTGATAAGTGCTTAGAGTTTTGAATGCCTAAAAAAGTGTCTTAACTATTTATCTCTAAACTTTAAATGAATACTATTTCAGTTCTAATAGTTGAAGATGATATAATCGAAGCCCTTAGACTTGAAACAAGTCTTGAGGAATTAGGCTTCAAAGTGCTTCCAGTTGCAGATAATGTAAAAGATGCTCTGGGTTTGTTCTATTCCACAGATCCTGATATTGTAATAATTGATATCAAGCTAAAGGGCGATAAGGATGGGATTGATTTGGGTAGCCATATTACATCGGATCAAAAGTATGAGAAACCAATAATCTACCTAACGTCAATTCAGGATAGCCTAATTTTTCAGCGAGCCAAGGCTACAAACCCACATGCTTACCTTATTAAACCAGTAGATCCAAATTCATTACAACGTACAATAGAGCTGGCTCTTCAGCAATTTGCAGGAAACAAGTATGGTTTTAGCAACAATAGCCTTGATAATGGGATTGTTCATCGCGAATCCATATTTGTTAAAAAGGGGAAGAAGATGATTCGCCTCGAGATAAACGATATTAATTATATCGAAGTGGAATCTAAGTATTGTACTCTTATATCAGAACCCGAAAAGTTCTTAGTGCGAAAATCGCTAATCGATTTACTAGATTTTCTACCACCACAAGATTTTCAAAGAGTTAATAGAAACTTAGTTATTAATCTCAACAAGGTTAAGGAGTTTGATCTTGATGATATGACCGTTACAGTAGGTAAATCAGTGCTTCCCATTAGCACGAAGTATAAAAAAGATTTAGTAAAAAAACTTGGTTGCCTTCAATAACCTCCAAGAATGCTTTAAAGTCCGAAGGACTTGAATCTGAATAGCCCCCAGTGAAACTGGGGGGGGTAAAGTATAAATATCAGAACCCTAAAAGGGTTCAATTTGGGTATAATTAACGTGAGTTCGATGTAAGGTGTCATCCTGAGC
>JACABB010000067.1 GCA_013376985.1 Bacteroidales bacterium | reverse complement strand
GTCCATTAGGGAGCATGGTCCAAAAAAAACCATTAAAAATGTCCATTATACCAAACTTTACAGGTTAGCATACTTTTTTTCAAAAGAATCATACGATTACCTGCCAATATAGCATAAAGACAGATTAGTTGAGTCAATATGGATGAATAAATTATTTTAAAGATGCGTATTATTATTGTTGCCAACATGCCAAAACTCATCGGGATTGAGGTGTAGATAAATATCCCCCTTTTACCTAACACATTAAAGCCTGCCAAGCATAAAACTCAGCAGGCTTATTTGATTTTATATATTGAAACTTAACCTAAACCTAAATCTTTCTTATAAAAATATCGCTGCTAATGGTCGATAGCTTAACCTTGTTTCCACCCGATCCTAGTTTGAACCATGCATTTGTTCCTCCCGGATTTCCTTTAAAATTATCGGTGCTTATATTAAACTCATGATTGGTGTAAACACCACCAGTAATGGTTTTTAGATTAAGATCTAGGTTTGCGTTGGCAGGAATTCTTAAATCAATAAAGCCGCTAATCGATTCAATACTCATTGGGCATAGCGCATTATCAATGGTAATGTTACCGTTTATTGTTTCGATATGAAGATTGGCAACGGTGGGTACTTCAATTACGTAGTAAATATCGATATTAACACACTCTCCACCGTGCGATTCATAGTTTGAACCTTTGTGACTTTTACAAGGAACTCGAATCGATTTCATATCGTTTACATTTGCCTTTACCCTTAAAAAATCGCCATCATCTCTTATAATTATCTCGTACTTATCGTTATGCTGATTATCGTTTATGCTTACGATGGCTTTAATCCGTAGAATATTATCTTTCGATTGTTTTACCTGAATTGTATCGGCAAAATCAAGCTTAAGATCAACGCTCGATGTTGACTTAACAGTTATTTGCTTCTCTACAATCCTTTGTCCATTCACCGTATAAGCAATCATCGATACTATAAAACCTATTATATACTTTTTCATCGTTATCTTTTTTGTGTTACTTGTTACTTGTTACTTGTTGCTAGTTGCTAGTTGCTTCCCGCTTTTCACTTTTCACTTTTCACTTGCCACTTCTGTCTTCGGACCTCCGTCTCCCTACTTCCCACTTCCTCTTAAACTTAATCGCAAATTGCGATAATTCGTTATTGGGTTATTTGGTTAATAGGTTATTGGGCTTTCCACTTCCCACTTCCCACTTCCGTCTTCGGACTTCTGTCTTCTGTCTTCGGACTTCTATCTTCGGACTTCCGTCTTCCCACTTGTCACTTTTTTCTTAGGTATATATTCCCACTCGTACAGCTCAAGTTCAGCTCAACACCGCCACCATTCAGCTTAGTTTCGATATTATTACCCCCAATACGTTTTAAGTTTCCTTCCTTTGAATCGATTTTTATATCAAAATCAGTATAAACTCCGCCCGAAAGCGAATTCATTTCAAGGTTGGCGTTGGAAGTAGCGGGCAGAGTAATATCTAAATCTCCGCTAATCAATGATATTGAAGTAGGGCTATTCTGATTTAGCTTCGAGATATTAATATCCACATTACCGCTGATGCTATTTAAAACCAAGGGGCCAGTTACGTTTGAACACTTGATACTGGCGTTTAATGTTGATACTTCAACTTCACCCTCCATATCCTTTATCTCAATATCCTCATTGGCGAAAGGGGAGTTGTAATCGAGGCTTATGGAAACCCCTTTGGGTACTGTAAAAACGTACTTAGCATCCTCGCTACCCTTTGATGCACCGCAAATGGTTAGAATCCCACCCGATTCGTTTGCAGCAACACCAGCACCAGTATTATCTATACAACCATTACCATAAAGTGGTCTTAAACCCTTTGCTCTTTTTGGTATTCCCTCTAGTCCTTTAGCATCAATTATGATATCGTTATCCTGACTACCAATAATCTTGATTTCCGCTAAAAGATTCTTAATAACAATCTTCTTAATTTGACTCCCATTTACAGGCACTTTATACTGAACTGGGGCCTGTGTAACATAATCCTCATCATCCTGATCGTTCTCATCATCCTCATTTATTTTATGTAGGCGACCGTGTTCCTTTTCTTCCTGAGCAATTACAGGGTATGCGAAAAGACCAGTGAGAATAAAAGATATCAGCAATACTTGTTTAATAGTTTTCATGGCAGTTATTATTAATATTATTATTTGTTTGATTTTTAAAGTTTTGTTTTAGTTGTAGAATATGTTTTTGCTACAAAGTCATGAAGACACGAAGTTCAAGCAAATTTGTTTTTATTATTTTTTGTGCCTTTGAGTCTTAGTGGCTATATTTCTTTTTTCCACAACATTAAAACAGAACCATTCTTAATTAACCCCAAAGCCGGCGATTCGGGATTATATTGTTAAGGATTTTATCCCCTTTTTTGCGTAACTTTTTACCTCGTCCATCAGATCGGAACGCTTAAGCATTTTGTTAAGCTCGGGCGCAACATCATCGCCACCAGTTTCAACAGCAAGGTTGATAAGCATTATCTGAACCAATGGCTCCGTTTGCTTTTCGAGCGATTTAACAATTCCCCTGGCAATCTCCTTATTATCCTTGTACTTCGATAATGCTTGAGCCGCAGCTAGCCGAACATTAACATTCCTATCGTTGTTAAGCGTACTAAACAGCGTTTCTATCAGCTTAGGATCGGGCTTTGATATCTCCTTGATATAGCTTACCGCCTTAATCCTCTCGCTTGGCGATTCCTGCTTAATAAGCGAAAGAATCACAAGGTTTTTCATCTCAACCATCTCCTGTTTCAGACTGGCAACCTCGCCCGTTGATTTTTCGGCAGGGCGGATATAGTAACCTATAAATCCCCCAGAGATGAGTAGGAGTAACCCTGCTGCAACTCTTATTAGGGTTGATAAGGAGATATGTTTCTGATTTATTTTTGCTGATAAGCTCTGCTTGCTTGCACTCTTCTCATTCTCAAGCATCATCTGGAAAGTAAAATCAACCTGCTTTGGCGTTTCCTCCTCCTTAACCTGAGAAAGAAGCCCCTCGATACGTATCATCTTATCCAGCTCATCCTTGCAAGCATTGCAACCGCTCAGATGGTTTGTTACCTCATCGTGCACATCCTTCCCCAGCGTTTCCTCGATATAGTCTGGTATAAGTTCGATTACTTCCTTGCAGTTCATATTGTAGTTATTGAGTTATTGGGTTATTGGGTTATTGGTTATTGGTTATTGGGTTATTGGGTTATTAGGTTATTCGTTATTGGTTATTCGTTAATTATCAAATTTTCAAATTCTATAATTTTCAAATTACCCATCCATCTCAAAGTAAATCTCCTTCAATTTTTTTAAAGTTCTATACACCTTAATTTTGATGTTAGGTATTGAATCGCCTGTAATTTTGGCAATCTCTTCGTACTTCAAATCCTGAAACTTGCACATTACCAGTAGCTCTTTACCTTCAAAGGGTAAATTCTCCATTGCTTTAAAAAGTATCGCATCTTGCGATGCCTGATTACTGGAAACTTCATCATCTAATAGTGTTGAAAGAACGTTATCCTTATCCTGTAGGTTTGGATGTTTGCTGCTATCCAACCTGTAATCGGACAGGCAATTCCGAGCCATCCCGTACATCCAAGTTCTGAACTGATGCTGCGGGTTATAGCTGCCCCGATACTTCAAAACCCTATAAAACACATTCTGCGTAAGATCCGAACTCGTATCGCGATTAGCCGTAAGCCTTAGGAAAAAGTTAAAAAGCTTTTTACTATACCGCTCGTAAAGTTTCCCCACCGCATCCAATTCACCCCCTTGGGCTTTGAGCATCAACGCTTCGTCTGAGATATCTGAGATATACATTTTTATTATCGTCTGTATTGATTACCGTAATGGGGACAAATGGTTACAAAAGATACAAAGAAAAAGGAAGTTATTAAGAATATAAAGGGAAAAGAATTGAAGGTTCTATTCAATGAGCCGTGTTGGGAGGTGTAATTATTGAACATATTCAAAAAATCAAATTCCTTTTGGTGGTTAATAATTTTGGCTAACTTTGGTAAGGATTAGCAGAAGGTATATAATAAATTCCTAGCAAGGTGTTTAAATAAAATTTTGGGCAAGTATAAAAGAGTTAGCATTAATTTAATGACAAGAAAACAATTCAATTTGTAAAAACATAAAATGAGTAAAAGAATGAAGAGAATTATTTTTATAATTTTAATTGCACATATCTTAATCTATAAACTTAATGCACAAGTTATAGATAACTGCTCTGATTGTTCAAATCAAATAGTATCAAATGAACAAATTAAAGAAAAGAGTACAGATGAACTTCAACTCTTAATAAATGAAATTTATGCACGAAAGGGTTATAACTTTAAAGATCTAAGGTTTGTGGAGTATTTTTCAAATCAAAATTGGTATAGACCCGCTAAAAATAATAATGAGATAAAACTCAATGAAATTGAGAATCAAAATGTCAATATATTTAAAGAAAGAATAAAATATTTAGATCTTCAACGCAAAGAATTAATAAATCAAATAAAAAACTTCAAAAAATATGTTTTAGCTAATGATAGTATTTATCTAAGAAAACAATTTGAGTTTAAGACAAAGGATAATTATGACAAAGAAAATAAGGATTTGAGGTCAGTATTAAATAAAATAAATTTAGATGATATACATTGGTATAAAAACAAAGGACTTTATAAAGTACTTATTGATAACGGTTTTGTTATTATTGAACATAGTATAAGAATTCATGGCAATAATATTGATTTACAGTTAAATCAAATGTCACATTCTGAAATAATTGAAGGTTTTGATGCTTATACAGATTATCGTTCAGAAATTGAATATATGTTAGAATGGCAGTTTGAATTTTCAAACGGTAGATTAAAATTTATTAATATTATTGGAGCAAATTAAAATAACTATCGCTAACAGCATATTTATTGTATTTGGGAAGAAGATGCATTTGGAGTTCCCCCATTCAGTTTAAGCTGTGCCAAAGTTGAATTTATTCTTTCAAACTTTGCCTAAGATTCTGCAATGTTTACCCTACTAGTTATGGATTTGGAATGGGTAGTGTTTAAAAATCTGAGTAAGCTATTTAAAGTTTATTGTATTTCATTACAAACTCTGTCAGGGTTCAAAACCCTGACAGAGTTGCACTATAGATAATTAGGTGTATTGGGAGGGGTAATTACTGAAACATACTCAAATCAAATTCCTTTTGGCGGTTAATAATTTTGGCTAACTTTGGTAAGGATTACTAGAAGTTGTGTTTTAACATCCATTTTTGGATTTATAAATACAGAGATGTAAACGAGTTAGGCACAAGGCTAAAAAAACTTCAAAACAATAAAATTTATACCTTTATCCAAAATTATTGAGGATAATACTCATGGAAGAAAATAAAGATATTCGCTGGCAACAAAGGTTCTCAAACTTTAACAAAGCATTCAAGCAATTGCATCGATTTGTAATGCATCAAGAGCTTAATGAAATGGAATCACAGGGCTTAATCAAGGCATTTGACTATACTTATGAATTAGGGTGGAAAACCTTACAAGATCTTTTAAAGGAAAAAGGGTATATTAATATTATTGGACCTAAACCAGTAATTGAGCAAAGCTATCAAAACGGATATATCAAGGATGGTAAAGGGTGGATGAGAATGCATAAAAGCAGAAACCTTACAAGCCATACTTATGACGAGGAAACAGCAGCAGAAATTGTTGGAAGTATAAGAAATGAATATTTTATCTTATTACAACACCTTCAAATTAGACTAGAAGAAGAAATGGCTGGAAACCAAAATACTCTTTTTGATGCATAAAACATATGACATAGGACTTCAAGATTCTGATGTTGCTGATATCCTTAGGATTTTTCAAAAGAATGAAAGAATAAATAAAATCATTTTGTTTGGTTCAAGAGCAAAAGGAACATATGAAATGGGCTCTGATATTGATTTAGCAATATCGGGAAGTGAACTTAAAACAAATGATATTTTAGACCTATCCAATGAATTAGAAGAATTAGACTTGCCTTATAAATTTGATTTAATTATACTTGAAAGGATAAAAGAAAAAAGCTTGTTAGAACATATTCGTAGAGTTGGAATTGTTCTTTTTGACAAAGATAAACCCAATGCCCCCCGTTCAGTTTAGGCTTTTCCTAAGTTGAATTTATTCTTTCACGCTTTGCCTGATATTCCTGTTTTACTTAAAGAGTATGTGAATACAAATAAAGTTTAGGTTATAAATGGGTTATTTGCCATTTTGATGTAATATTTGAATCGTAATTAAAAATTATACTATGGAAAAAGTTAAATTATTAATTAAAGGATTTGTAACGAATATAGCCTTTTCATCTATTCTATTTATTTGTGCAGGACGTATGGATTATACTCAGGGTTGGATATTTTTATCGATAAATATCTTGGCAACTTTGATGAATTATTTTACAATCCATAAAAATAGCGAGTTAATAAATGAGCGTTCCAAGCCGAGCGAAGGGATAAAATCTTGGGATAAACTACTATTAGGTTTGTCCGCTTTGATTTATGTGATAATCATTGTTCTAGCAGGATTAGATTCTGGTCGATTCCATTGGACGTTAAATTTTAATTGGAACGTAAGTATCTCGGGAGTTATATTAACTTTAGTTGGGCAGACTCTTTTCCTGACAGCTAGGAGTCAGAATAATTTCTTTTCAAGCGTTGTGAGAATTCAAAAAGATAGGGGACATGTTGTTTGCGATACAGGTTTATATAAGATAGTTCGACATCCAGGATATTTAGGGATGATAATTTCATTAATTGGATTGCCATTGATAACAATTTCTGTTTGGAGCATTATTCCTACATTGATTGCGATTATTCTTTTGTTGATACGAACATCGCTTGAAGACAAAACCTTAATAAACGAGCTAGATGGATACGTTGAATACACCAAGAAAACTCGTAGTAAATTAATACCATTCGTTTGGTAGATAAAATAAAAATAGACTAGGTAGATTTCCGAACTTTTTAAAAAGATTGGAAATCTTATCATAAAGTGTTAGAAGTAGCCTTGCTGAATTCTCTTTGGTTGTTTGTATCTGAGCCTGCTTTTTAAGAACAGTGATGCTAATCCCGAATTAACTGAAGAATTAAGTCAAACATCAAAAAAAAAAGATTCAAGAGTCAATTCTAACCCCATTGACTCTTGAACCTTTCAACTTTCAACTTTCAACTTTCCACTTTTAACTTTCCACTTTCAACTAATTAAACCTATACGAAAACTTAACAAGGAAAATACTATGTGGATGTGTATCGAATAAATTATTGATATCGCTTCCTG
>JACABB010000066.1 GCA_013376985.1 Bacteroidales bacterium | reverse complement strand
ATAACGGATAACTATTTATTATGAGTAACCCAAGTGAAGCAGGAAAGCAATTTGAAGATTTTGCAGTAGAAGTTTTTACTAAACTGTTTAGTGAACATAATGTGAAAATAATCCAAACCACATATCATTCTGACGGAGGAAAAGATGCTATAGGTGAAAGTGGAATCAATATTGGAAATTATAATGATAATCAAAAATACTGGATTGAGGCAAAATTAAGAACTAACAAAAACCTCAAATTAGAAGACATAAGTAAAACCCTTATTCTTGTTTACAATGAAGGTGTCCATCATTTATATATTGTAACTAATGGTTATTTTGCACCTCAAACGATTAGAGAATCTAGGAATTTTTCTTATAAATCGAGTAAAAATATTTTTCTTGTTGATGGCAGTGAATTAAAAAAACTTGCTGAAAAGGCAAATGTTAAAATGCCTATTAATTTTAATATAAAGGAAAAAAAGAATAGTAGTGTTAATTCTATAGAGGTCATTACGAGTCTTTTCCCAAACTCTCTAAAAAACTATTCTTCAAATTTAAAACTATCAAGCAAAGATATAGCTTATATCATAGTAAATATTAATATTGATAGAAGCCAATTAAAGTGTGTTAATTCATATATAAGGTGTAAAGTTGGTGGTAGTGAAATAAATATCTTCCCTAAAGAATTTTCTATACCAAAAAATGCAGTAGGAACTTTTTCCAAACAATTTTTTATTCTCTGTAATAATAATGATTTTGTAAAGAAAAACTATGATTTGGAAGTCGCAATAACAACTGATGATAAGGTTATCGAATCAATTACTGTTAGTAACGCTTTTGTAATAAATAATCCAATATTACCTCAATTGAATGTGGATTCATTTACAAAACCCTATGTGAGTATAATCAAAGAAATAAATGACTGGGAAAATGATGCATTTGTGAAAAACATTTTTATAAAAGCAGAAGCTGGGGTTGGAAAAAGTTTTTTGATTAAAGAAATTCGGCATGAAATACTTAAAAGAGGACACCACGAAATATTGCTCGATGGTGAAAGCCATAAATATCCTACCGAAGTATTACAAAGGATATTAGGCTTCTTTTTTCCCATACAAGAAGAAAGTTTTTCTTATAAAGATTTAGATGATGTAAAATATATCTTATCAAATTCTGATATAGAAATAGATCACCAAATAATTAACTACATTTCCGAGGTTCTATGTAGTCACAATCATTTATTATATGAAAAAGGATTGACTATAGAATTTCTGGCAGATGTTACATCACAACTATTATTAAGGTTGAGTCCTTCAGATAAAAAGCAAATATTCATATATGAAGATCTACATAAAACAGATATTTCTGTGTTATTTTATTTAGAAGAGCTTCAAAGATTGATTCGAAAAAAATCAAAAGCAAATAGAATTTTATTTATTTTAACTAGCAGGGAAAGTAGAAACACTCAAGACGTTGAGACTACTGCATTATGGGTTCAACGCTTAGAAGCCTTGTATAAGGATGATAGTATTAAAACAATAATCCTCAAGGCAATAGATAAAGAAGAGGCTGCAAATATCTTAAACGAGTTAATTCCTTCATTAAATAAATATTTATGTAAAAAAATAGTCCAGCAAGGTGGTAGTACACCATTTTTTTTAAAAGAGTATCTGGGTTTAATGTTACAAGACGGCCTTATTAAATTTAATGAAAATACTGGTAATAATTATTCTGTGGTTAACCCATTAGGTCTAAAAAGTTATGTTGATGAAAATAAATTTATTAAACCTACAAAGGAAAGATTAGGGACAATATTTAATAGGTACTCTAATAGTAAAATTAAAGATTTTATTTCGCTAGCAGCCAGTTTTGGACAAGAATTTGATGCCGTAAAATTATTACATATACTAGATAATCAATATATTGAAGAGGCGTTATCAAAATGTTTTGAATTAGAAATAATTAAACGTTCTGAACTTAAATCAAATATTTATTTATTTGATCATGATATCATTAGATATACCGTTTTAGAGTATTTAAATCCCTTTGAGCATGCAAAATATGCTAATATGATTTTAAATAATTTGGAAGTAAATACCAGTCAAAGAATTAAGTTTTTATACCAATCAGGTCAGGGTGAATTGTGTTTTCATGAATTAAAAAGAGAATTGACTGAAATTGAAAAGAATCCAACTTTGTATTATACCGCTTTACAATGGAAACAACTTGCTATAAATCTTATTGATCATTCTTTTTTTAAAGGGATAATATCAGAATACAAAGATTTACTACTAAGTGATTGGGATTATGTTTTTTATACTGCACCTAAATGTTCTATTGATATTGATTTAAAAGACAAAAATCATCTTTTAAAAGAATTTCTTTTTTCTGCACTAGAGACTTTATCTGAAATATCAAGTGGTAGCGACAATCTCACAAATGAAATAATATCAGAAGGATTGATGCTTACAAAGCAAAGTTCGGATAAATTTGGTGAAGCGACCTTTAGGTATTATCATGGTTACCTACTGATGGAGCGAAATGATGTTGCAAAGTCACTTAATGAACACCAAATGGTATACAAACTAATTGATGAATGTATTAAGACAGAGGATGCATCAGAACTGCTTAAGAAAAATCAATTACGATTAGCAATTTGTTATCGGAAAATTGGAGAATTTGATAAGTCACGAAGACTACTTTTAGAAGGACTTCGTCTTAATAAGGACAAAACTCGCAACTATTATGTTGGATTTAGAGGGAATTTTGCGGCAACTTACTTTTATACAGACCCCAAAAGGCATCAAAAATATTATCTTAGAACCTTAGAAATAGTCGAAAAACAAAAGGCTGTTCATCTAATTGCTAGAACAAATTTACAATTAGCAATAAGTTTTTTTCGATTGGATGATTATAAGCAGGCAGAATATAGGTTCTTATTAGCAAAAAAAAGTTTTAAATCACTGCAATCCACAAATGAAAACATAAGATATAATTTAAATTGGAGCAGTTATCTATTCGTGGTAAAACAGGATATATTCCAAGCAGAGATACTACTTAAAGAGGCAGAAGAGTTAGCTCTTAGGCAAAGGAATGAAAGAAGGCTTTGGCGTATTTATGCTAACTTAGCGACTATATATGAGTGTTTAGGAGAAATTACAAAAGCAGTTACTTATGATACGCTTGTACTTGAAATTATCCTCAAAGGATTAGATTTTAGTAATAGCATTATAAGTAAAGTTATTCTATTTAATAGAGAGAGATGTGCATTAATAAATATTAGCATTAGAGCGAAAATCTACTCTCAATATCGCATGCTAAATATTGAAATGGAGAAGCATACTAATACAGAAACGTATTATCTTCTTAAGAAAGATGCCGAATTTGTTTTGTCTAAAAAAAGCATAAAACTTTCTATGGAAATGGGTAGTTTTTTCAAACAACTACCAAATAAGATGGAAAGAGCGATTCTCATGGAATAAAGTTATTATTTAATCAACTCCTTTAGATTTTCTCTATTTGCAGAGAAAAACCTACCAAAAGTAGGATATTCCAAGAACCCTTCTGCAAATTCTCTTTGAATAGAATTTCCAAATAATATATTCTGAGATCTGACATCACTGATCAATAGATCAACTTTTTGGCTCTTATGAAATTTAATAGCATTAATCTTATCTTTAAATTCAGTAGTAATATCAATAATAATATTGGGCTGAAACATTTTATTTTCACCTAATAAGAAATAAGTCGAACCCATTAATAGAATAGGATAAGTTCCATTGTTGTTCCTTATCTTATTTCTATTCCAATAATGAATTAATTCGATTGCCAAATTAAAAATACTTTTATGTTCAATATGTGAATCATAATTCCAATGAGTAATAATAATATCAGGAACTTCAATTCTTTTATTTAGAAATGAATAAATATTTGGAGTCATGAAAGGTTCTGTTTGGCAAAAAGAACATTCTATTCCAAGAGTATCTAAGGAAGTAATGCTCTCACTTTTTCTTTGTTCTGTAATATCATAAAAGATAAATGTTTTTACAATATCTCCGATTTTTACATGTTTCCATAATGTCCCTCCAGCCCATAATTCACAATCGTCTGGATGTGCAAATATTGCGTATATAAGCATTTTTTAACTAATTAGATTTAAGGTATAAAGCAATTTTCTCAATATAACTAATATATTTATTTTGATTAGCATAATACTTACGCTCATAAGTATGTATACGAATTATACGATACATAATTTCAGCTATCTGCCATATGAGCAGAAGTTTAAAGGCATTTCTCCCTTTAACTAATTTTTGAGAAAGACAAATAACTTCTTCATAATTTGAATTATTATTATTCCATATATAATTATTTACTATCCACTGAGCATAATCACTTTCTCCAATTGTGTACCTCGCTGTTTCAAAATCTATCAAGTATAAATCACCTTCTTTCATTAAAATGTGTTCATCATACAAAGCCCCATGTGAAAGGTAAATTTTATCTTCAATAAAATTCAACGACAATATCATTTGAGATATCTGAGTCAAATTTTTTAGATACTCTTTTTGAAATATATTTTTTTGTTTTATATAGAATTTGTATAGATACTTAATTTCAAGTTGTGGGTGAATTCTATGATTGCTATTTATTTCTCCAGTAACACAAGAGTTAAGTTCATTCCCTAATTGTAAATACTTACTATATCCTTTTTGAGTATCATTCTCATAAAGTTCTTTTAATCTCTTTATGTAGTGCTTGTCTTTTAAATTATTATGTTTAAGTCCAAACTTTTTTAATGATAAAATTAATTCTGTTATATTATCTGAAGAAATTTTTTTATTTGCAAACTCTAACCTTTCATATACTATTACATTCGGGTTCTTAGATTTATTCAGAATTTTCGGTGCTCTATTAAAGGTTTCAAAAAAAATGCTTCTATTATAAAGTTCCTCAGAAGAATGAGTTACCTCGGCAGGCTTCAGATATGGCAATAAACTTGATTGTGAACACATTTTTTCTTTAAAAATTTTTATCACAAATTTTTTATTAGAACAAATAGTATGTTGACTCGTACTTATGTCTTTTAATTCATCAAAAGCTTCAAAATCATCTCTAATCAATGATTTTATATTCTTAAAATGAAAAGTTATTGTTTGTTCCATATAATGTTCATGGGCGTTATTATCTGAATATATCAATGGATATCTACTATAAGTTGCTTCCTTCGAAAAATTCATTTTTGACCATACTGCGGCATTAAGTCCCATCCATTCCCTTAATTGTTTGTTTTCTATAAGTAATCGTAGGTATATCGAAAATAGCAAATCATTACCAACTTCTATTAAGAACCCCGAATAACCGTTTTTTACAACATCTTTTAAGCCACCCGTATTACTAGCTATAACAGGGCAGCCACACATCATCGCTTCAACGGCGACCATCCCAAATGTTTCGTTATAGGAAGGTACTACGCAAACATCAGCTCTTCCATAAAACTCGGGTAGAGCATCATTAAGCACAATACCATATAAGAATAGTTTTCCTAATCCATTTATTTCTTTCAATATTTGATCTTTTTCAATCCACGCTTTTAATATTTGTGTTTCATTATGGTCACCTCCGATTATCCAAGTTATAAAATTTGAATTTACTTCATAAAGTCTTCTTATTGCCTGAAAAAAAACTTTAATACCCTTGTTTAAATCTGTAGGTCGCCCTACAAATAAGATTACTGGAAGATTCAGGTCTTTTGTAGAAAATGTTTTCGTCAATTCCATTTGATATTATTTGACAATTAATATCCTGTTTAAGTTCTGGGTATAACTTTATAAGATTGTTCTTTTCATCTTGACATATAGCAATTATTACATCAACACTGTTAAATAACTTAATTTCCAATCTATCTCTAAGTATTTCGTAATCAGATAAGTGGTTTTCATCCCTGTGTTTAAGTCGTCCAAGTGACAAAATTGTATTTACATGTTTGATGTTATTGTTTTTACAATATTCATGAGCAACTATACCACTGATCCAATAACTAGTATGAATGACATTAACTTCTCCTAGTTTTGTCATTATAGTATTAAATCCATCTACTAACTCAATAATATAATTTGAAATTTTATTTGTAGGAAGTTCTTCTGCGGGCCCAATATTTAATCTATAAATTGAGCACAAGGATCCTAATTCTTCATAATGTTTTTTGTTTGGAGAATTATTTCTACAGATATAAACAATGGGAATACCCTGTCTTATTAGATACCTTCCTAGATCAAATAGAAATAAATGTCCTCCACCGTATCTACCTGATCCTGGTGGATCAAAAGGATCATCAATCATTGAGGATATAACTACTTTCATAATTAGATATTTATCATGCCCTCAAATAAGCTATTCTTACTGTTCATAAATCTTTGTTTATAAGAATAAGCACCTTTTCCCAAATCTATAATTTTTTTATTCGCATTCTGTATCAACTTAAGTTGAAGAATTAAACCTGGAGAATATTTACAAAACTCTTTATCATAAGAAGATACCCACCCATGCAGAATTTTTTGAGAACTGATTCCAAACTCTACGGCAATTGTTTTGTTTTGTATGAAAAGAACAGATACCATCCCTTCAAAATCAGGTAATGAACAGTTTCTTATATGCTCCATTGTCCCACTAACCCAATCAACACATAACTTATGTCGTTTCCCTAATTCTTTAAGATGTTGAATTTTCCATTTCAACAATATTTCAAATTGTGATACACTTTTTTCATTGATAACAAAGTCTAATTTTCCTATTTCTTTTTCAAATCGTCTAATCTGTTTCTCTATTTTTTTAATTACATTGCTATTGATATACTGTTGTGCTTTATATTTTTCGTAGCCAAATTCAAGATTTATGATCGGAGAATCTGATATCGTGTGAGAGAATTCACGAAAGTAGGCCTGAGAAGTAATTTGATGATCAAAGTACCATTTTTGTATTTTGCATTCTTCTAATAGAGAAATAAAATCAATACTTCTATTCTCATCTATAATAATTCCCTGATAATCAGAAATTCCAAAACCGATAGGAGTCCCTTTACCATTATTGTCTCTATGAAAAGGTAAAAAACCTATTATAGCATTATTTTCTTCTAATATAGCTATATATGAGTCTTGCCTATTTAAAGAAACTGCATATGTAAATTCAGGGTGAAAAAAAGGACTTTCTAAGTCTTTGCTTGTGTCTTGGATTCTTTTCCAAATTTCTTTTAGCTCGTGAGTTAATTCTATTCCTCTAATAAGAGTAACCTTTATATCCGATGAAGCACTCATAATAAATAGTTATCCGTTATACATTTCTAAACTTAAAAGTAATAACAAT
>JACABB010000065.1 GCA_013376985.1 Bacteroidales bacterium | reverse complement strand
TGGCTTATATATCAATTAATTTGTTTTATTTGAATCAATGGAATAATGGAGGATTGGGAAAATGGAAGATACAAGTAAAAATCTAACCTCTTGTTCTCCATTAATCAATTGTTCCGTCATTCCATCCACAAGCACTATGTTTGTAAATATATGACTATTAAATTTTTAACAAAAATCTTATATCGAACTCACGTTATTATAAATTGAAGAATTAACCTAATCTATCATCATTCAATATTTTTCCACAAGAATCATCATAGTTTTATTTGAAATACGACAATGATTATTGTACAAATAGCGTGATTTTAGGAAACTAAACTTAAACGAATTTAAAATCCCGATTGCAACAAGAAATGAAGCAAAGATCTCGCTCAAAGTTTAGCTTTTATAAATCTTTGACGAGGAATCCTCCTCTATTTCATAGAGTGTTTTGTACGTTCGTACTCGATTTAGCAAATTTACTTTGTCCTCAATAGGTCTTTTCTTTGTCGAAAATAATAGCCCTTATTAGCAGAACCAAATTATTCATATCACTAAAGTCCATTATTTCAATAGGTGTATGAGAGTAACGACCAGGCCATGACAGTGGAACTGATGGAATATCATATTTTAAAAAAGCCTGTCCATCTGTGCCACCTGCGGTCATTCCATATTGTAACTTTATATTGTTTTTTGCAGCCAGTGATTGCACATATTTTAAGTTTTCCTTACTTACAAAATTGATGCTTTCCAATACTCTGATAACAGCACCATTTCCAAGTGGACAATTGGCGTATATTTTTGGTTCAATCGGATCGTCCGAAGACACATAAGTATCTATAGGATAAACTATACTAACGTTTTGCAAATTTTTAGCGGCAAAAGTAGCACCAGCTAATCCAATTTCTTCTTCTACCGACCACATAAATGTGATAGTAAAAGGTAATTCATCGGGCTTAATATTTTTCAAAGCCAATAAAAGACTTACACATCCAACTCTATCATCAAAACTTCCTGCTGTTGCTTTATTTTCACTTAAACGAATCATTTGCTTTTGCATCGTCACAGTAGTCTCGCCCTCTAAAATTCCTGCATCCAATGCTTGTTGTCTTGATGTGAACCCCGCAAAAACAATTGGAGCAAGAATGCCATTGTTACGGGAAATTGCAGTCATGTAATTTGAACGTGGTTCAAACAAAGCTGGAATTTTCTTGTTTTTTGCATGGACAATTGCTTCATGTGCCTCCCAAACTGAATTAAAAAAGTTACCACGTTGCTTTAATATCAACTTTCCATCATTGCGGATAGTATCAACCACATAGCCAACTTCATCCATGTGTGCTACAAATGCAATATGCTGTTTGCCTTTGCCAAAAGTTAAAATGATATTTCCTTTCGCATCTGCTATTGGTTTAGCCCAAGAAGGCAATTGGGAGAGGATGAACTCCCGAACAGGTTTTTCAGATCCACTTACGCCATATCTACCTACTAATTTTTCTACTAAAGCATTCTCTTCCTCATAGGTTTCAAAAGTTGTAGTGTTAGGAATACTGGCTGGTTTTGTAATCGAAATGGCAGCCCATGTTTTATCTTCTATTGAACGCAACCATGTTTGAATAAGCATTTCAACAGCAGTTATGTGTACTATTTCAACAGGAGTGAACGAATAATTGGAAGGTAATCCAATTCCATAAACTTTTGCAATATCCCAATCGGGACTTAAGGTTGCTATATGTCGAAATGGTAAAACAGGGCTTATAACATTTTGATTAATTGAGGTAAGAGGAAGTTTTTTATCAACCAGAATTTCGGGGTTCTCTTTTATTTCACTTGTGAGAAAGCGATTAAATCTCACAACTTGATCGAATGGCCCATATTTACTTACAACATCTTCTAAGCCTTTGCCATTTATTAATTCAAGAGTGGTAAAAGCAACTACTACCGTACCTGTAAACTTTGTTTGCATAAGCGTTTTGACTACTACAGCCAAAGCAATAACAGCAGATTTAGACTTAACGGATGGAGCTGCTATATATTCCTCATTAATTATTTGAGGCTTTTTGTTTATTGTAACAGGATCTAGTGATTGGATTCCTTTTTCGGTCACTTCCTTTGCCGAATTAAGTCCCATATCAATAAAAGTTTCTTGCCATTGATATACAGATTTACTATTTTCAGGGGTCATTCTTAATCCTTCAAAATGTATAGAGGGTACAGCCGCTACACCAAAAACTGATCCTTTGTCGGTATTAATTTTTATCCCATTGCCTTGCAGAAACTGATGATACATATTTCCTCTATGTCCGTATCCAACAGGTGTTATACGAAGATATCCATTATCCAGCATAGAACTGATTACATAACCAGGTTCATCTAGTGGTGCAGCAAAAAGCCTTCTTGGATTCCCATTTCCAATGGTTAAAACTAAATTACCAAGCCTATCTTTTTTGAATGTACCTTCTTTAAATAATGACTGAACAAATTGACTAGCCTCATCCTCTCTACCTGTAACGGCACTTGTCTTGCTAAAGGACTCTATAAGGTATAGCAAATCAATATCCTTTGATTGAGCATTTAGAATAAGTGAAAATAGATTCAGTAAAATAAAAATGATAAATTTATACATAGCAATAGTGAATAATTAAAGAAATGAAAGTTAACAAAAATTGTTAATCATAAGTCTATACCGCTGTAGAATCATATAACCTTCCAGTATTCTATAATTCCAGTTATATGTTCGTTCTTTTTTCGAATATCTTTTTTGCCTTAGCATTTTTAATCATATATTTGTAACCATTGTATAAGGTTAGACAATATGGTTATGAATGAATATTTAACACTCACGGAAGCCGCAGAACTAATAGGAAAAAGCAAAGAAACTCTCAGGCGTTGGGATAGAGAGGGAAAACTATCTGCTTTTCGTGAACCTATGAGTAACTACCGAGTCTATAAACGAGAACAAGTCGAAGCGTTATTTGCTGATTTTTTAAGTGCTGATGTCAAAGATACAATAACTAATTATGTTGAGCCTCACAACGAATACACTGTATTAGAACTTTTTGCAGGCGCAGGTGGCTTGGCTGTCGGAATGGAGAAAGCGGGTCTAAAATGTGTTGCATTAAACGAAATTGATAAATGGGCTTGTCAGACATTAAGGAAAAACCGACCAAATTGGAAAGTGTTGGAAGGAGATATTAAATCATTTAATTTTACTGAATACTACAACGAAATTGATATTGTTACAGGCGGATTTCCTTGTCAAGCGTTTAGCTATGCCGGAAAAAAATTAGGCCTTGCGGATGCAAGAGGAACACTTTTCTATGAATTTGCAAGAGTTGTAAAAGAGGTAAATCCTCTTATTTGTATTGGAGAAAATGTCCGTGGTTTATTAAGTCATGAGAATGGAAAAACGTTACAAGGCATGATTTCAATCCTAGATGAAATTGGTTATAATGTTGCCCCTATTCAAATATTGAAAGCCATAAATTATAGAGTTCCCCAGAAAAGAGAAAGATTGATATTAGTCGGAATTAGAAAAGACATTGACTTGCAATATGAATATCCAAAACCACACAAAAAATTATACGATTTAAAGGATGCCCTGAAAAAAGGCGAATTATTTGATACTGATGTACCAAAGTCAAATGGTGCAAAATACCCACAAAGCAAAAAAGTTGTATTAGATTTAGTTCCGCAAAAAGGTTATTGGCGTGATTTGCCAATTGAAATACAAAAGGAGTTTATGGGTGGCAGTTTTTATTTAGGTGGTGGAAAAACTGGGATTGCAAGACGTATCGGTTGGGACGAACCCTGCTTAACGCTCACCTGTAGCCCTGCACAAAAACAAACGGAAAGATGCCACCCAGATGAAACTCGTCCGTTTACAGTCCGTGAATATGCCCGAATTCAAACCTTTCCTGACGATTGGAAATTTGAGGGTTCAATGGCACAGCAATACAAACAAATTGGAAATGCTGTTCCTGTTAACTTAGGCACAGAGATAGGCTATTCTATTGTGAAGCTTCTGAACCAATACTACAGTTTGTCAAAGCCTAAATAATAGCTATAATTTTCAAAAGTTATTTGGTCTAAAATATTACGCCTGCTCGTTTTAGTTTCTGATTTTATTTCGTCCAATGCAGAGTTTTCAGCATTTTTTTCACATTGGTTGGTAGAATTCAAATAGTCTTTTATAGCAACTGGTAAGGCCTTATAAAGTTTAAACAGTGCATCTTCTTGTCCGGAAAGCAAAGCGTAAAACTGGTCGCCCGAAATTTTGTAAACCCTACTATGGCTATATTCTTTTCCGTTGATATCGCCACTCCATAATTCACAAAAACTCCCTTTCGCTAAAATCTGCACCCAATAACACTTTGCTTTTTTGTAGTCGTTCGCATAACGAGCCAATTTTTGAAATAGTGCTTCGGCTGCACTGCTATTCATTGTGTTGTGTTTGTTCTTTATATCTGCAAACAAAGTGTCATCTTTGGCTCTAATATCATAACCGCTCAAACTTCCTGCTTCAAAACCTTTTATTCCACCTAAAACTTGTTCATGAAAAGTTCCAATAGAATTGTTGATTGATTTATCAATTTGCCTCAGTACTTCCCATTGAATAAGATTTTCTTCGTCTATGTCATTAAAGTTTGCATCAAAGGTAAGTTTGATGGTATCCACTTTGTTTGAGTAAAAATTCTTTTTTGTAATATTATTTTTTGCCTTCAAATAAGACTTGTGAAGATTGCTAATGCAACCCAATAAATGGTTATCTGATATAAAGTTTACATATTTATTTTTCATCTTATTCAGCAAAATTAGTTAGTTATAAAAATCGTGTTAAAAGTTAAGTTTTCCATTTGTTCAAGTGTTGCACTATCGGCTAAGAATAATAGTTTACATGTTTAGTTTTCTCAGATCCTAATCATTATGAATCTGTTTTTAAATTCCTTATTCAAACATAGTTCTTTTTAAACATAACCCTTGTAGCTATTTTAATCAATTTTCCCATGCCCAAAACTATGCTTTTGAATGTACTTTTTCCGATTCCAAATAAATTTTATCTTCATTGCTTTATATTTACAACCCTCAATACATTTCCCGCACAACAAACATTCTGAGTTTGTTACTAACCCATTATTATTCGTAACATAGTCTTTAATTGGAATTCTTACTAAACAATCATTTTCGCATTTACCGCAAAGGTTACATTTTTGTGAATCAACCACTGGTATTAATCTGGAAATTGAAGCCCCTGATGCGCATAATGCACCCATAAAACACAGGTTACGACATACCCAACGACGTTCTAATAGTAATCCCATTAAAACAGCACCCAACGTATCATAAAGCCATACATGCTTGTAATGTAAATTGAAGTCCATATCTAAAAACCACACATCAAATTTTAATCCTGTAATCGTTCCAGAATCTAGTCGTATGAAGAAGAAGATAAATGCGGTTGTAAAAAAAGCACAGATATTAAGTATTCGTATCCAAACAATAGTTTTTTTCCACTTTATATGAAATAAGGAACGTTGGCTTGTAATATCCTGAATTGTACCCATAAAGCAAATCCAGCCGCACCCTATCCTACCAACAAGCGGTGAAATCAGAATTATAACACCCCAAATTATTACAACTAAGGTAATTGTCCCCCAATAGATAGAGTGCCATATAAATGCAAAGTTTAATGCCCTAAACAGTGTTGGGGTCAATAATAAAAATATAATCTTTGTTATAAGATTGTAAGAGTATAGTTTTTTCATTTGATCAAGACTTTAGAAGGATAATTTAATTATAACATTCTAAACTACGGTCAACGGGTTTTAAAACCGAATTTAGCAAATTAAATTTAAACCGATTCAAAATCCTAATAGATACACATTTCAATTTATTTTTTATTACCTATTTAAAAACTGTAAACTTTTCATTAAATCTTAGCTATAATAGATTCCTGTAATACAAAAAATAAAAATTACTAGTATGAATTATTTTAAATTGAAATGTAAATGTAAAAAAAGTAACATCAAAATTGAATGGGGTTCAAACAATAGTACAATTCCATTAACTAAAAAAGATTTTATGACCAGATTAATTTGTTGGTCATTGGGTTTATCAACTTTTCTATGGATCATTAAATATATGATCATTCCGATGCTCATGTAAGATGCATTAAACCAAAAGATTATTCTGAAAGAATTTCTTTACATTAAAAGCAAAATAGCTAAAATTCGTGTTCGCTTTAATTATCTAAATTTTAAAAATATAATTAAATAAATCAAGGCGTACTCAATATTTTAATAAATCTATGTACTAAAATATAGCGTACATCCTATAACTTGTACGGAATATTTACGTATATTTACAAAAACATTTTATGTTATGAGCACAACAATTAAAGAACAAGCGAGATTTGATGCACGACTACCAAAAGAACAAAAGCACTTATTTGAGAGAGCAGCGTATCTAGGTGGTTACAGAAACTTAACAGACTTCGTTATTCATACGGTTCAAGAAAAAGCAAAAGAAATAATCAAAGAGAAAGAACAAATTATTGCTTCTGAAAGAGATAGTCAAATCTTTTTCAATGCAATAACAAAGCCCAAGAAGCCATCTAAAACATTGAAAAAGGCCTTGGATGATTATAATGCTTTTACCTCTAACTTAAAATAGAATAATGACTGAATTATTAGACAAAAAACACAATCGAAACAATTTTGACTGCGGAAAAGAGTTATTAAACAGTTACCTGAAAAATCAAGCCGGACAAGATATAAAAAGAAAATTGTCCGCTTGTTTTGTATTAGCAGAGAGAGGAACAAATAACATTCAAGGATACTACACATTATCAAACAATAGTATATCACTTAGTAGTTTTCCAGAACAGATAAAGAAGAAGTTACCTAAATCTTATGTTTATATCCCAACAACACTGCTTGGCAGATTAGCGATTGATAAAAACTGTCAAGGAAAAGGGTTAGGAAAAATCTTACTAATAGATGCTTTGAAAAGAAGTTATGAAATATCAAAAGAAATTGGCTCATTTGCGATTGTTGTTGACCCAATAGACAAAGGTGCTGAACTGTTTTATGAAAAGTATGACTTTATAAAACTTCCAGACAGTGGAAAAATGTTTCTTGCAACAAAAACACTAAAAGAACTGTTCGACTAAAAAAAACTGCGTACAACATCTGTTAAAATCCATTGAGTACTAGGGTTTCACATTACTGATTAAACTTTGTAATATTTTTCCTCCTATTTTTCCAACTCACTCTATTTATTTGCACCGTTGATATAACCTGAAAAATCCA
Organism: Bacteroidales bacterium; assembly: GCA_013376985.1. Taxonomy (GTDB): domain Bacteria; phylum Bacteroidota; class Bacteroidia; order Bacteroidales; family Tenuifilaceae; genus UBA8529. The sequence continues at coordinate 166 of JACABB010000065.1, read as the reverse complement.
AACATATCAACAATCCATTCTCTAATATTTTTTTCACTTTTCAACCAGCTGCATTTATTTTTGTTTAATCGCATTCTTCGATAGGTTTACTATACAAATCCTCAAACTAAAATCACTAGCGTTGCGTCTTAGTTAGAACATTTTCAACTGTTTACAATATTGTTCT
>JACABB010000064.1 GCA_013376985.1 Bacteroidales bacterium | reverse complement strand
CGCTTCTTCTTTAGCGCTCGATCCATAATCGTATGTATTTATTGGGTTTCATTTTGATATTATCCGGTCTTCTCGTAATGAAAATCACTATTAACGTAGAGGTTCGATGCGTGGAAAGCCACACTCCCAACATTCAATACTGCGGGGGAAGATAAAATTATGGAACAACTAAAAACTCCACATTCTTAAGAACCAATCCGAATAGGGTAATAGCCTAAAATCTACTGCAAGGCGATGTTCCTTGTCTTAAACACCTCTCATTCCACAACGAAACTCATGTTTTCTACTCCTCCTTCAATGAGTTGACTGGGTTTTGTGAGGCTGCCTGAATTGTATGGTAACTCACTGTTAACATTGTTATTACTAACAAGGCGACACCTCCCACAACAAAGGCAAACCATGGCATCGATATCCTATTAGTATAATTCTGCAGCCATTTATTCATAGCAAAGTAAGCAATTGGCCATCCTATGATGGTAGCAACTATGATAAGTTTCATAATGTCAGTTAAAAGCACTACCAATATCTTCTCCATACTAGCACCCATTACCTTGCGAATACCTATTTCCTTCGTACGTTTTGAAGTATCTAAGTAGGTAAGCCCGAGAATCCCCATGCATGAGAGAAGTATGGATATCACCAATAATATTGTAAATATCTTGATAAACCGATAATCGTCTGCATACTGCATATCAAAGAAGTTATCCATAAAATAGTAATCGATGGGAGTTTCTGGGAAATAGGTTTCCCACTTCTGCTTGATGAACGATATGGTTTCCTCTGTATTCCCTTTATTAATTCTAACCGAAATAAAATGTGGAGTTGCATATCCAAAATTTTGAAAAAAGGCAGTAGGGGTGTAATCATTCTTCAGCGATTCTTGGCGATAATTTTTAGTTACTCCTACTACTTTCAGGTTTGGATTATTACCATTTGTTACCCTCAACAACTGCTTAAAAGCATCTTCCGTATTAATAAATCCAAGTTCCTTTACAGCGGCTTCGTTCAAGATTAGGCATGTGGAATCAGATACAAAATTTTTTAAAAAATTTCTACCTTCCAATAATTTAACTTTATAAACATCAAAAAAATCAGCGTCTATATATATTAGCATAATTGCTGCACCACTATTATTATCGGTGCTATTTGCTGGCAACAAATACAAATTTAAACCAAGGTTCTTTCCAGGTATATCACTCGATATTGTCAGTTTATCAACATTAGCAGATCTTTCACACTCTGCCTTAAATGTTTTAAATTTTTTCACATAAGTAGAATCCCTCGATATTATCGGTGCTCTAATCACAATTATTCCATCCTTATCAAAACCAAGATCCTGCTTCTTCATATATCGAATTTGCAGGAAAATGGTAAATGTGCCAATTATGATGCAAAGCGCAATAATAAATTGAAAAATTACCAAAATTTTTCGAAGCACTCCCCCTGTTTTGGAGTGTCCAAAACTTTGTCTCCCCTTCAATACCGTTGCAGGGGTAAATGAAGATATCATAAAAATGGGGTATAAACTGATAAGAAGTGTACCAATTACTACAATCCCTATGAACATTAAAAAGAAGTCAGCATTGCTGAATAGATAAAAATTGATATTCTTACCTGTTAAGCTATTTAGAAATGGGATAAAAGCAAAACTTAATAATAACGATACGACAACGGAAGTAAGGTTAAAAACAAACGACTCAATCAAGAACTGAGTAATCTGTTGAGTCTTAGAACTACCCATTATTTTCCTAATAGCCACCTCTTTTGCTTTCTCAATGACCCTAGATGTGGAAAAATTTATAAAATTAACCCAAGAAATAAGGAGTATACAAATGCTTAGTATAAGTAGAAAATATAAACTCATTCTACTACCTGTTTGAGCCTCCTCCCAATAACTATCGGATTTTAAATGAATGTCAAGTAGTGGCTGAAAATCAAAGGTGATTTTATAAGTTTTCTTTTTCCAAATGGGAGAGTTCTGATCTACTAATACATCTAACCTTTTTTTAAGAGAACTTATTGAAGTACCATCTTTTAATTTCACATAAGTATAAAAATTTGAAACCACCCAATTATCATCTAAATTTCTATTATGCTCAAGAAAATAAGTTTCCATTGAAACTAGTAAATCAAACTTAAGGTGGGAGTTTGCTGGAATATCCTCCATAATACCAGTTACAATGCATGAGAAAACACCACTTTTATGAGTAAACTTAAGCATCTTATTCATAGGATCCTCATCTCCAAAATATTTTCTGGCCAAGGATTCAGTGAGGACAACTGATTTTACCTGACTAAGTGCGGTCTCTGGATTGCCACGTTTTAACTTATACGAAAAGACATTAAAGAAAGAAGGATCGACAAAATATAGCAAATCCTCCCGATACTTCATATCTTTATACGAGACAACATGCTCTCCTGCATTTATTTGCGGATGTCGAATTCTTACATAGTCCACTACCTCGGAAAAATTATCTTTAACAGCAGGGCCAAGTTTAAAGACAGAACTAGCCCAATTCTGGTATAATTCTTCCCCTTTATATGTTTTATATATTAAACGATAGATGTTTTTAGCATCCTTATTGAATGTATCATAACTCTTCTCAAAATAGATATAATTCATCAATACCAAAAAAGTTGTAAGTCCTGTTATAAGACATAAAACAGTAATAAAGGAATAGAACCTGTTCTTTACAATACCTCGTAGGGCTATTTTTAAAAAGTTTTTAAACATAATAGTCTAGTTTTATTTTGTCTTATTTTAGTTCTTTGAATCTGGTGCTAAATTATAAATAATGTTAGTGTTTACACTCATCTTTAAATGACATTTAAATGCTTTTGCAATTTTCAGCATGAATTAAACTTATTAAAGCAATATCTCTTTATTGTTTTCCAAATTATGTTTTTCTTGTGTTGTAATCCATTTTTTTGCTGAGATTAATTCTGAAACCGCTTCTATTGTAGAATAGAGAAAAAGTTCTGAAATTGAAACCTGAACGTTGAATTCCTTATGGATCTTATTTCCAAGGAAGATCGCCTTAAGTGAATTCCCCCCAATCTCAAAGAACTTATCCTTTATGCCAATATTTACAGACGAAACCTTAAGTATTTCTGACCATATATTTGCTAGTCTCTCTTCAACATCATTTCTAGGGCGTATAACTGATTCGGCCGGGCTGTATTCAGGATTAGGAAGTCTACCTTTATCAATTTTGCCGTTCGGCGTTAACGGAAACTCAGTCAATTGAACAAAGTATGAAGGAATGGCATGCTGGGGTAGATTCTTAAGCAAATACCCTCTTAGCTCCTCTAAATCGACCTTCTCATCTAAAATTACATATGCAACAAGTTCCCTCTCATCATTGTTAACTACCTTGCTATAAACTATACAATTTTTAACCCCAGAGTATTTACAAATGCAATATTCGATATCTTCAGGTTCTACTCTATATCCCCTAATCTTTACTTGTCTGTCAGTACGTCCCAAAAGTTGTATATTCCCATCCGGCAAATATCGCCCCATATCTCCAGTCTTGTAGACTCTGTCATCGATATTCTCAACATACGGATTTGTAATAAATCGTCGCAGGTTCTCCTCCTCGGCACCGATGTATCCTTTCGACAGGTATGGAGTTCGAATACATATCTCTCCCAGTTCACCTATTCCGCAAAGTTTCTGTCTGCTATTTAGTATCAACGCCTGAACGCTGTCAACCCCTTTGCCCACGGTTAAGGTGTTCCTTGAGTCAAAAACTAAACTATTAACACTATTTGGGGTATAAACATAATAGCATACCGCCTGAGGCGTTTCCGTTGCTCCATAGTAATTCACGACTTGTACGGTTGGCGCAAATTGAAGAAAGTGTTCAATACTTTTTTTGGTCAGCGACTCTCCTCCAAAAAAAGCAAATCGTAAGTCAATACTCTGATCCGCTTTATCATTTGCAACACTCTCATTGTGTACTGCTTCAGCGAGCGAAGGGGTTAGATGGCAAACAGTAATACGATTTTTCAGCAGCCATTCGCCAATTCTCCCAGAATAAATGATATCTGTATCAGGGATATATAACTCCGCACCAAGAGATAATGGTGAGAATATGTCCCTTAGTAAAGGATCGTGTGAAAGTCCGGACAACATGGAAAATCTGTCATGAGTATTTAGTCCAAACTTTGATATGTGCCATTTAATAAAGTGACTAACAGGGCTATGAGTACCAACTACAACCTTAGGAACACCTGTAGTACCCGATGTAAATACAATGTAAGCGGAACTGCTGCCATCAACACTTGTACTAGGTGGATGAGAGGAATATTTAAGAAGAGTGCTGGCATTTAAGTCGTTTAAATCAATAACCATCAACTCTTTTGCCATTACTACCTCATTCTTCCAATTATCACCCATACTAGAAATAGCTATCAAAATTTTTGGCTTCGACAACTCAATGTACCGACTCAACATATTTATAGGGTGGGATGAATCTAGAATGGAAAAGGCGGCACCTGCCTTTAGGACTCCAAGGATGGATAAAACTAACCAAGGAGATCTTGTCGCATAAATGGAGACCACATCATTCTTCGTAATACCGTATGATATCAAAAGATTTGCTAGACGGTTACTCTGTTCGTCCAATTGCTGGTAAGTCCATTGCCCTGTGCCAAATTTTAACGCTATGTTCTTGGGTGATTTCTGAGCCTGTTCCACGAAAAATTCATGTATTGCACGCTGTCTCTCACCAACTAAATGCTCCAAGGGGTCTGGGAGAATTTTCACTGAGGACTCGGTAGTCAGATGATACTTCTCCACAGGCAAACTGGGATTGCTGATTATTTGCACTATCAGCGTCTTATACTGCTCCATTAACTCGCTCATCCTCTCCTTGCTAAAAAGATCCGTGTTGTAGTTCAATATTATTTGGGTCTTATCAGCAATGGGCTGTACGTATACAGTTATATCAAACTTGGTACTTGGTTCATCAAAATGTAAGAAGGGCTCTGATTGTATATCTTGGAATTTTACGCTGCGAGGAGTTGTATCATAGTTGATAGCATTAAAAAACACAGAGAACAAAGAATTGCGGCTTAAATCCCTTTTGGGATTAAGTTCCTCAAGCAACTTTTCGAAAGGTAGATCCTGATTCGAGTAAGCTTCAAGAGCATTTGCTCTAACCTTACCCAAAAGTTCATGAAATGGTTGTTCTCCTTCGATTTGAGTTCTAATTACGAGGGTATTGATGAAAAAGCCTATTAAACCCTGAAGTTCTGACCTATTCCTATTCGCAATGGGGAAGCCCACGCTGATATCGCCCTGCCCTAATAGACGATAGAGCAGAACCTTAAAAATGGCAAGCATCACCATAAACTGAGTAGCCTTATGCTGACGACAAAGCAGGTTTAACCTTCCTGTGATCTCCGAATCAAGAGTTGATAATGCATAAACACCCTTGTAGGTCTGTACCCCTGGGCGTGGAAAATCTGGTTCCAACTCTGTTAGGGTAAGCCCTTGCAACTTACGTCTCCAATAACTCAGTTGTTCTGCAAGTTGGAGTTCAAGGTTTTTCTTTTGCCATACGGCGTAATCGATGTACTGAATCGGCAAATCTTCTATTTCCGGTCCATCCTTATTCACATGCGCCTTATAAAGCACTGATAATTCTTTAAAGAAAATCCCAAGCGACCAACCATCAGATATAATATGATGCATGGAGAGTATAAAAATGTGATCTTCAGGCTCCAACCGAATCAATTGAGTAAATACCAAAGGACCTTCAATGAGGTTGAACTTTCTTGAGGATTCGATGGAGACTATCTGCTGCGCCTTTTCTATTTTATCACCACCCGAAATATTGGATAAATCATTTAAAATAAGTTTATTACTGCTTCGATGATTCACTATTTGGCAGGGTTCATCGTTAACATAATTAAATGTTGTCCGCAAAGATTCATGGCGATTAAAAATATCTTGAATACTTTCTTCCAATGCTTCTATATTTAATGGGCCATGCCAACGTATAGTGCTACATAGGTTAAAAGCCGAAGTATCCGGGTTTATTTCATTCAAGATCCACAAACGTAGTTGTTGAAAAGAAAGCGGAAACGAATTTTCGTTTCTTCCTTTTTCTTCTAACAATTTTTTCAACAATTCTCTTTTTTCTTTTAAAGATTGATCTTGTGAAATGTCCATTATCATAACCTATTATATTAATCTTTGATTAATAACTTATTAATTAGACTATCTATTTCATTCATGGAAAGATCATTTAAATCTAATGCTTTCCTTCGTTCAATTTTCTCTATTCTATCCTCTGATTTATTTTGCTGGATCGTATCATTTGGCAGCTCATAGCCCAACCTCGCTGCAACATCCAGAGTTGCCCTCGCAAACTGGTGTGGCAACCTTATGTCTCTCCAAACATCTGCCAGGTCCGGGTTAATGCTGCTATGAACGAATACGTTGGGATCCCCGGGGCCCGCGATCATCCTCCTCCTGTTCCCGTCGTACGGGTTTACCATCGCCGCCTCAAAGGGTACGCCCAGGAATTTGCAAACCCCGGTCATCACCCTTTCCGGGCTCTTGACCAGCTCCTCGTAGCGAATGGTGAAGCACCTCTTCTCCTCCACGTTTCCCAGGAACTCAAGGATGTTCGAGTTCGCCGTAGTCCACATATTCTCGCCCAGCATAAACGGGTTGTACTCCTCCTCCAGCGCCATCGCCTTATCAAATCGATTGCGCACGTAGGAGTCGACAACCGAGTAGGGGTGCCTCGTCAGGTATATATACTGTGCGCTTTCGAATACCGTCTCAGCTTTCCGCAGCACATCCTTAACATGCGAGTAGTCTGGCGTTTTATCAACGAGAATTCTTCCAGGTGACTGCTTTTGCATTATCCTGTAAACCTCCTTCGTGGGCAGGTCTTTACGAACGTACTCGCCCACGAGCTCTTTGGCTGCCGCATAGTCACAGTTAAAAATATCCATCAGCGCGTATGCAAGCCCATCCTTGGCTATATTCGATATTTTCTGGTACAAGCCATCCCACTCTCTCATGCTGTTGAATAGTAGAAGACCCAATTCGGGTGGACAGAACAAGTGTGAATGGCCGGCCAGCATCACTCTCAGGATGGTAGACCCAGTTCTACCCGCCGAGAGTATGAATACCGCCCTACCATTTCTATCCCCGCTCTGTTTTTCGGGTAAAACCTCCGGCACCCAGTCGTAGTAGGAGAAATCGGATATGGAAATACTTTTCTTATTAGACTTTTCGCCCATGCGAAATAGTTCATCCGCAATGAGCTGGCTAAGGGCTTGTATATTTGAGAGGTTCTGGATCTCATGGGGGTAGAGCAGCACCTTGAAATCCATTTTTATGTCCCATATCAGCTCCGTAAGATAAGAGGTGATATTGTATCCTTTTAGATCGCTTTCAGCATCAATACTCTCTAAGGAGTAATGAGTATAGCCAGAAATCTTCACCATCAGGTAGTCGGCCACTGTCCTTATCTGCAAATCGGTTGGTAGACGTTTGAACTCGTCGACATCGATCGTGCTATTCTTCCCGTTTTTGCCCTTTCTACCCTCGATTAAGGCAGCAACCATGGCAATTGTGGGGTTATCGAATATGTCACGCAGAGAAATGTTATTTACTTTATAGGAACTATTTATTTTATTCAGCAGCATGGTGGCATGCAAAGAGTTCCCTCCAAGTTCTTGGAAATCATCATCCCGCCCAATCCCATCGATGCCGAAGAGGGTCTCCCACATGACGGTCAGGCTCTTCTCCACTTCATTCATGGGCGCCGCAAATATACTGGTCAGGTCCTCCCTTGAGTACTTGGAGTCTCCTATCTCATCAGAACCGCCCACCGAGTTCCCGCCCAACAATGGTTGCCTTGGAGGGTCTACCCAATACCTCTTTCGCTCGAAGGGGTAGGTTGGTAGCGGTATTTTTCGTCTGGGCAAATCATTATAGTACAAATTCCAGTTAATAGCATTACCCCCGCTCCAAAGCTCCCCGATGACCCGGTGGAGTCCAACGATGCCGGACGCTGTCTTTTCATTGCCG
>JACABB010000063.1 GCA_013376985.1 Bacteroidales bacterium | reverse complement strand
AATCGTAAATATTCCGTCTCCATGATCGTATAAGCTCACCGAAGAGGGTGTGGATAATTTGCTCCTATGGTGAGAAGGTTCAACTGTCATATTCATTGCTTTAAAGAAGGTTCACATATCTTTGTGCATTGGGTATAATACCCATATATCAAAACTGCCCAGAGTGTTTCAAATTGATGGCGTGTATTTTAAATGCGGTTAGACCAAGTATAACGTGCCTTTAATTTCTGTTTGTGTGATTTATGGTTATAACTACATTTCCCTTTTTGTGTCCCTTCTCGACATAACTGAAGGCCTCGGCAGTCTGTTCCAAGGGATAGCATCTATCAATAACCGTTTTTATATTTCCTGCCTTAATAAGCTCTGTCAAAAAAAGTAAATTTTCAACTTTTGCGACTGCATTTCCTAGAATAACTTTCTTACTTCCTATTATTGAAGTCCTTAATATTTGAAGAATATATGTCAATTTGGGGACTGTTACAAGAAAGATTCCTTTTTCCTTTAATGATTTTTTACAACGTGAAAATGATGTTTTACCTACTACATCAAAAATAACATCATAAGTTTCACCATTCTTTGTAAAGTCCTCCTTCGTGTAATCTATAACCTTATCAGCTCCCAAGAATTTTAACATTTCTAAATTCGTTGTACTGCATACTCCTGTAACTTCTGCACCATAAAATTTGGCAAGTTGTACCGCAAAAATTCCTATACCGCCAGAAGCACCGTTGATAAGAATTTTTTGTCCTGAATGTATATTTCCCAACTCCCTGATGAAATATAGTGCGGTACTCGCCGCCAAGGGAATGGATGCAGCTTCCTCCCAACTTATGTTTATCGATCTCATCGTCAGACCACTATACTCGGACAAACATATGTATTCGGCATGGCAACCAAAAACAGGTTCGGATGTTCCAAAAACTTGATCCCCCTTTTTGAACCGTTTAACATCTTTACCTACAGTTTCAATTTCTCCAGCCAAATCAATCCCCAAAATTGGTATCCTTGGTCTAAAGACACCAACAACAAACAGTCGTAAAGGAAGAAAAAATAATTTAGGAACAAATGTGAGATTACGAATGTTACAATCCGAGGTCGTTACTGCTGTTGCATGTATTTTTATTAATACTTCATTGGCTTTAGGAATTGGTTTTTCCACTTCGCTTAGATGGAGTTCATCAGACGACCCGAACCTTGTGTGTAAAACTGCTTTCATATTTTTATGCCAACTTTCCCCTCCAACAATTGATTACACTTAATAACCTATTTATTAGTTAATTAGATTTTATTTTAAGACTCTCATCAGGTTTAGACCACTTCCACGCATACCAAACAATGAATGAGTTACATCCAATTTCTATAACTGAATAGAATATGTAATGCAAAGTGACTTTATCGTCAACTATTGATAACAATTGAATAACAGCCATGAATGAACCTGCTATGATGTTTGCCCAGCGATTTGCTCTATAATGCAATAATCTGGATAGGATAATCATGGCAAAGGGAATCTCAACTAAGATCGCAAATCCCAACAAGAGTCCCTGATTGATCTGATTAACCGATTCGCCTCCTCCACTCATCAGTAACTTAAAGAATCCTGGATCCATTATTGAGAGAACATCACAAAAAATGTAATTAACAGATAGAAATATCCATAATATCGAAAGAATTACTCTCTTATCATTCATTTTGCTGGTCGCTATTAGTTGAAATTTGAAATATAAATACTCCTGATAAACTTTGATTCTCAATTGAAAAGGATACTCATAGCGTACGATATCCTAAGTGTTGGATAGCGTAATCACTGGTTTGCTTAATGATGTATTCTTAATTGTTTCAGAAGTTGGCACACTAGCCACCTTGATGCTATCAGGTTTTTGGAGTGATGACGATTGCTGAGGTGTACTAAGTGAGATTTGCGTAGATGCCAGCGGGATTTGTTTCACTACAGGAGGAGTAAGTGACGGCTTTTTTTGGTCTGAATCATTTTCTATCCTATTCAGCGACTCTTGTTGAAAAGAAATTCCCATCAATTGAACGCACACATTCCCTTCTAAATCACATATATCAATATCAATTTTTGCAATTACATCTTCCGCTTTGCTGGTCGATGAATAACGTACCCATGCAACCATTTCTTTGGTGCATCCCGATACTATGCGTACCAATTCTATATCAAAAGTTATGAATGCCGGACGAATACTTTTTCCAAAATCGGTAATGAACCCAATTGAAGCTTGTATTATACCTTCCATAACGCTCGGATGGAGAACATAGGCATCATTGCTATGCTCTAAAGAGCTGGGTAAGCGTAACTCGACTAATATTTGATTGTCTCCTTTATAGATTTCAGTGATTCCTCTATAAGCAGCTCCATAATTAAACCCTATATTGGTTAATAAGGCATACAGGTTAGCCAAATCTATCCTAGTCTGCCCTATTTGTTCTTTTAGCTTAGGGATATTGAGTTTGCTGGGTGCTGTAACATGACTGACAATAGCATGACCTTGACAGTAGACTGAATCTTCCCCATTCTCTAATCCATATATTTCAAAATCAGTTTGTTCACTATTTCTTGCAAATAAAGCAATGCTGACTTCTTTCTTTTCTGAAATAACAATTGGCTGCACCCATACCGTATTATGCAACTCAAGTATACTGTTTTCTGGTTGTACATGCATTGCTTTTTCTACAGCAGCACGAGCCATTTCCAGATAAGCAACTATGGGTAGCACTTTTTGTCCAGAGTCGCCATCTAGGCTCACCTGATAATCTTTTATGAAAAATTCCTCACCGCTAAAGGTTGAACTGTAGCTCTGCTGTTGTAGATCTGAAGTGTTTACATGAAGCAAAGGGTGGATTAACGCGGTGGTTTTTCCTGTTGCTGAGATCTGCCCTCTCGTGGATGTATCAGCCCAATAGCGCTCTTTGGCAAAGGGATATGTAGGCAAACTTATGCGAGATGGTTTTTCTTCTCCATAGAGTTTGTTCCAATCGAACTGCAAACCTTTGACCCACCAATCCAATAGTTTTGATAGTTTCTTTTGAGCAATCCATTTATTAATTGTTTCTTGCAAATCGGCATCTGAACTAAACTGGGACACGGTATCCTTATTACTTTTCACTTGCCCCTGATAAGAATCCTCTATATCCTGCTCCCCGTTAATATATGCTTGAAGTTTTTTAGCTAGTTGATCAACGGAATTCACCATGAATCCCAGCCGTTCATCCATCGCTTCCCGACCCACTTGCAGGGTGTAGGCCAAAGCAGACAGATCAATTGGGTTTTGTGAGGCTGCTTGCTCTTCTGACTGGGATGTGCGAATAAAGTTGAAAAGATCTCGTGCCTTTTGTTGCAACTGCTCTGGAGTTCTTGCTGACAGAGGAATAACTACATTTGTGTTTGGTGCAATGACAAAAATTGAACGACTTGCTTCTGTTGGCGCTGAATATTCCTGTATGATAATATGTGCATTCGAACCTCCTGCGCCGAAGGAGGATATTCCAGCTAAACGAGGTATCTGTTTGCCATCAATCACTGGCTGATCCCATGTTCTTAACGTCTGATTTACCACGAATGGCGTTTTTTGAAAATCAATATTTGGGTTTAAACGTGCCGAGTGCAATGATGGGACTATCTGCCTATACTTCATCTGCAGCAGAACCTTTGTGAGTCCTGATACTCCAGCAGCTGATTCACAATGTCCTATATTGGATTTGGCTGATCCGATTAGGCAAAATCCAGTATCCTGGGTGTGCTGCTGAAAGGCTTTACTCATTGCGGTGATTTCAATCGGATCCCCCAGTTTGGTGCCTGTTCCGTGTGCTTCAAGGTAGCTAATGTGTCTAGCATCTATGTTTGATTCTAGTAAAACTCGGCTAATCACACTCGCCTGAGCTTGGGGATTGGGAACACTATAGCCGTTGGTTTTACCACCATGATTAAGCGCACTGCCTCTAATGATGCCGTAGATATGATTCCCATCGCGTTCTGCTTCGGACAGCCTTTTCAGTATAACCGCACCAACTCCCTCTCCGGGGATATAGCCAGCTCCACCTTCACCAAAACTCTGGCAATGACCATCACTGGAAATGAATTGTCCTGCGCTAAGCATCATGTACTTACTAGGATTAGTAGTGACATTAACTCCTCCAGCAATCGCTAGATTGGTTCGCCCCAACTTTAAATCCTGACAGGCTAGGTGAATTGCCGTTAATGAGGAGGAGCACATGGTATCCAGAGTCATGCTCGGGCCATGAAGGTTCAGCACGTAGGAGACTCGATTGGCGATGCTGGCCAAACTTCCAGACAGGTTATATTCACCATACATTACCCCAACGTAGACCCCAACCTGACCGGCTAGGTCTTGCTCATGGGGAATTTGTAGGCTGGCGCGTGTATACCCCGCATCTTCAACGGCCATCCATGCATGCTGCAGGAATAAGCGCTCCTGAGGATCTATTGATCCCGCTTCCCGCGGCGAGATATTGAAAAACCTTGGGTCGAACTCATCTACACCCGCAATAAAACCACCCCATTTGCTGTAATGATAGCCGGGTTTGTTACGATCTTCGCTATAGTACTCCCTCCAGTCCCAGCGCTCCTTGGGTACCTCAATGATGCAGTCTTTCCCATCGCGTAGGTTGCGCCAGTACTCCTCAATGTTGATCGACTCCGGGTAGCGACCGCTTATACCAACAATAGCAATCGGATCCGTATTTACTGTACTCGTTGTGCTCGTTTGTTTGTCATTTAGTACATGGCTCTGACGACTAAAGCGTTTTCGTGAAATGTCTCTGATCTCTGGTTCAGGTTGGATTTTTTGGGGAACACTAGCTGATTTTACCGAACTAGCACTGGTGTCTGGTGTGGCAAAGAGTGTTGACAGTTGCTCCAAGAAATTCTTTGTAAAGTATTCGGTTAACTCAAAAATAGTTTGGTATTCAAAAAACAATGTTTTAGAAAGAGAACCAAATGTTTTTTCCAACTGACTGGTTAAACTTAACGCTAATATTGAATTAATACCATATTTCTCTAGAGGTGCATGGGCATCAATTTTGTGTGATGGCAGTTTTAGAACTGAGGAGAACTGTTTCCGCAAGTACTCCTGAGTCTTCTCTACGAGGCTTTTCGAGTCTATCTCGATAACAGGGGATTGTTGAACCGGTAAAGGTTTTGATGAAACTATGGGTATTTCGGGCTGAAGAGTTTGATCGGCTAAAAGTGTTTGGCGTATTTTTGCTAGATCGCCCTCCACGACTAGGGTCTGTTCCTGCTGTAACTCCAGACTTCTATGAAAAGCATACATACCTGTTGCAGTCTGCATGGGGAATATGCCCGTTGCTTGCTGCATTTGCTCTTTAAGTGCCTGATCGAAATTCATTCCGCCTTCTTGCCACAATGGCCAGTTGATGGATAGGGTTTTTCCCTGTCTCTGATTTGTTTTTACAAGCTGGTTGCGGTAAACGGCAAATTGATCCATAAACCCATTGGCTGATGCATAGTCTGCTTGACCCAAATTGCCGAACCATGATGCAACAGAAGAAAACAATACCATAAAATCAAGATCTGTATCATGGCTTGCTTGATCCAGATTGAAAGTGCCATTAACTTTTGGCATTAGTACCTGACTAAATTCTGCTGTGGTTTTCTTCAGTATAAAGTTGTCTGAAATCATCCCAGCACAGTGGATAATACCATTCAGTTGATTATATTCTTTTTTAACCGCCTTGATCAAATGATTAACTTGATCAAAATTTCCAATATCAAATTGCCTATATATAACAGAATTTTTTTGGGCTGATATTTCCTCTAACAACTTTTTCTTCTCAGATGTTAGCTCTGAACGATCGGCTAAAATGATCTTTGCTTTACTGGTTTGTTTAACTATTTCTTTAGCAAACAAAATACCTAATCCACCAAATCCCCCAGTAATCAGATAAACACCCTGATCTTTGAAAACAATTTTAACTTTTTCCCTACTTGTACGTACTTCCTGCAAACGTAAAACATTACGAGTGCCATTCTCATATTTTATTATTTTGTCCTGATGTCTATTTTTATCTGCTTGAAGGCAAACCACCAACTCCTCACCCGAAACACTTGGTATAGTAAGAATAATTTGACCCGTTATTTGGGGATTTTCAAGTGCAGCAGTTTTCAACAAGCCGGATAGTCCCACAAAAAGAGCTTCTTCCTGATTATTAGGAATAACTATTTGAACAAGTACTTTACCAGATGGCCTACCATTAAGCGTTTTTTTGATTAACTCAAAACAAGTCAGGGCAACTTCACTGAAACGTTCTGCAATATTTTTTTGCAGCGATGTTTGAAATGACAAACAGGAACAGTTAGAAATTAAAGTTTCAATCTGCCTGACATTGACATCTGGCATTTCGCACAAAACAATAAGTCGTTGTGTGTACTCGAAATGATCTTGTTTGGATTGCTCAGTGACTATATCTGATTCCCACACCGGAGCAATAAGCAGCGTATTAACGCGTCTATCATGTTCCTGTATTTTTAATGTCCGAATTTTTTCCAAAGCCTCTTTTTGTGAAAGTTTTCCACTTGACAGGTCTTGGTATATTCTTTTTAGATTTTGTTTCATATAATCCTTACTCTATTTCCACTGCGTCATCAATAGAAACTTCATTATTTAATACACTCTCAATAAGTTTTAAATAAAAAGCTTCGTTAAAAGAAGAACTGTTTCCTTTTATATCATTGTTACTACCAACTGAATTACTTAATGTTTTATGATGAACAGATTTAGCCTCTCCTCCCAGAACCCGAGAAGTAAATCCTTCCATTTGAACACAAACATTCCCTTCCAAATCACACAAATCAATATCTAGTTTACTAATGTTGCGACCTTCATCTTTATTTTCTGGCTGACTTCCTCTTGAATAACGCACCCATGCAATCATTTCTTTTGTACAGGCTGATACTATGCGTAAAGTTTCTAAAACAAAAGGAACAGATGGTTTGCTGGGGAGGTGATTCAAATCTGCAATTAAACCAACTGTAGCTTGCAATGCACTATCCATCAAACTAGGATGTAACAAATAACCATTGGTGTTACCATTCGTATTACCAATAACTGATGGTAAATGCAATTGAGCAAGTAACTGATTTTCTCCTAATAAAATAGATGTAATACCTTGATGAGCCGGACCATAATTAAAACCTGCCTCAGTAAACATAGCATACAAGTTGGGCGCTTCTAATCTCCCTTGCCTCATTTGTCCTTTTAACTGTTCTATATCAATTTTGGCTGGTAAGGGTTTACGAATGAATTCAGCTTGACCCTGACAATGAAGAATATCATGTAAACCACCTTCAGCATCCTTATCCAGACTATAAATTTCGAAGTCTATTCGTTTATCCTTATCATTTTCAAACAAAGCGATAGAGACTTGTTTATGATTTGTAACAACAACCGGCTTTAACCAAACTGTATTGTGCAGCACCAAGATGTTTGACTCTAATTGAAGAGGGGAAGATAGTGATATTGCTGCTCGAGCCATTTCCAGATACGTCACTCCAGGTAACACCTTTTGATGGGTAATACCATCAATTTTTATTTGATGATCCTTTAAAAAGAACTCTTCACCAGTAAAGGTAGAAGTATAGCAATGTTGGTTGAAATCTGAAGTGTTTTTGTGCACCAAAGGGTGAAGTGATGAAACTGTCAATCCTGCAGTTATCACAGAGAAAGTTTGATCCACTTTATCAGTTGTCTCAATCCAATATCGCTCTTTGGCAAAAGGATATACTGGTAAACTAATACGCTCAGGTTTAACCTCTCCATAGAGTTTATTCCAATCCAATTCCAAACCCTTAATCCATAAATCCAATAACTTTGAAAGTTTATTTTGGGCTATCCATTTTTCAACAATGGTTTCTTTCATATCATCATCTTGGCTTATGAAACGCAAACCCTCTTTATTACGTTTCGCCTGTCCTTGATACATATCTTCAATATCCTGTTTACCATCAATATAGGCTTGAAGTTTTTCTGCTAGTTGTCCTATTGAACTAACCATAAAACCAAGACGTTCTTCCATAGATTCTCGACCCACCTGTAGGGTATAGGCCATATCGATAAGACTTAATGATTGCTTCTCTTTACGGATAAACTCCAATAAATCTTGAACCTTTTGTTTTAACTGATCTGTAGTTTTTGCAGATAAAGGGATAATGTATCCAGCATTCTGAGGAATAGCAGAAACATCCTGTTTCACCTTTTTTTGTGATTGATATTCTGCGATAACCAAATGAGCATTTGTACCACTAAAGCCAAAAGCGCTAATTGCGGCCTGACGTCTACCGTTATCTAAAACATTCCACTCCTTCAGTTTGTTATTAACATAAAACGGGCTGTCTTTTAAACTGATATGCTCATTAAGTTTTTCAAAATTTATGGTTGGAGGTAATTGTTTGTATTTCAGTGCCAAGAGGAGTTTAATGACTCCTGCAATACCAGCAGCCCACAAACAATGACCAATATTACTTTTCACTGAACCTAGGGCGCAATAGTCTTTTTTCTGAGTATACTTTTGAAAGGATTGCTTTAGTGCACTAACCTCAATGGGATCACCTAATTTTGTACCGGTACCATGAGCTTCAATTAATTGTATATCAGATGGATTTATTTGGTATCTATCATAAACCTCTTGTTCTAAACGTGTCTGTGATTCTGCATTAGGAGCAGTAATACCATTGGTTTTACCGTCCTGATTAATCCCCCATCCTTGAATAACACCAAGGATCGTATCCTGATCTCTTTCCGCATCGGACAAGCGCTTTAGCATCACAACGCCAACACCTTCTCCAGGAACAAATCCGTTAGCCCGTTGATCAAATGCATAACACCTCCCGTCTATTGAAAGCATACCCGTTTGGGAGTTCATTATATGCATTGCAGGAGTCGACATGATTCCAACTCCACCTGAAAGAGCAATATCACTGCTACCCGAAATTAAGCTTTCACAGGCAGTAGCCAGAGCAACCAACGATGAAGAACAAGCGGTATCAATGGATAAACAAGGGCCTTGTAGATTCAAAAAGTAAGAAATGCGTGCGGCCAAAATAGAGGTAGAACCTCCTGTAAAACCTTGTGCGCTTATTTGGTGTTCTCTTGATAAATGAAGATAATCTCCACTACCACAGCCAACAAAAACACCACACTTAGTGCCGGAGAGTGCTTGAGCGTTATATCCGGCATTTTCTATGCTATGCCAACATGCTTGTAAAAATATGCGCTGTTGCGGATCCATACTCTCCGCTTCGGTGGGTGAGATATTAAAGAATAAGGGATCAAACATGTCATACTCTTCTAAAGCGCCCATCCATTTAGAGTTACTCTTCCCAGGTACTGGGTTTCCTTCCCTATAATAAGTGTTTATATCCCAACGTTTTTTCGGTATTTCATTGACACAATTTTTGCCCTGAGCAATATTTTGCCAGAATTCCTCTATATTCTTTGCCTCTGGAAATTGTCCAGCCATTCCGATCACTGCAATAGGCTGTGTTTGAAAGTTAGTAGATGTTCCAGATTTTATTCTTAACGATTGTTTATTACGTAATGAAACGAGTTTACTCACAGTGGGTTGAGTGGTTTTTCTACTCTGTGTTATTATTGGAGTATTAGCAGGTACAGATGGTTTAATATAGTCTGATTTCTTAGACGATGTATCCAATTTATCTGATTCTTCTTTTACATAGCGACTGAGCGTTGTAAGATTTGGATAACTATAAACTTTAGTTGCCTCAATAGATGTTTTGTACTTCTCATTGATCTTGCGTATCCAAATTACGCTAGTAATTGAATCTAAACCTAGGTCTACAAACTTTGTATCTTCGTCAATCTCGTGCTCCTGCATTTGCAACTCTTGGGCTAACAACTTTTTGAGATTAGCTGTGACAACAGGCAACTTTTCACTATCAGAAGATGGATTTACTAATGAAGTATTGACAGGGGTAATTGGTTTGGTATACTCTGGTTGCTTGGACAATGCATCCAATTTTTCTGCTTCTTCTTTAACATAACGACTAAGTGTAGCAAGGGTCGGATAACTATAGACTTTGGTTGCCTCAATCGACGTTTTGTACTTCTCATTGATTTTGCGTACCCAAATTACGCTAGTAATTGAGTCCAAACCTAGGTCTACAAATTTTGTGTCTTCGTCAATCTCGTGCTCCTGCATTTGCAACTCTTGAGCTAACAATTTTTTTAGGTTGGCTGTGACAACTGTTAAAGTACCTACATTTTGGGATGGTTTCGCAAATTCTTGATCTATTAATATTTCTGTGGCCTTTGTCTCTTTTTGTGGTTGATTGTTCTCTTGAATAAAGTTTTCGTTGATTTGCGTTAAAGTTTCGGACTGACCAACAAAAGTTCTTTCATGCATGGATAGCTCAAGCTTATATGTCTCCTCCACCTGACCATGAAGATGCTGGGTCAGCTGCTGCTTAAGTGCTAATAGACTGGGACGGGAATGCTTCGCTATCTGCTTGGCCAATGCCATGGCGGCTGAATAGACCTGATCTCTTCGTAAAACAGGGAGTAATAAACCTTTCCCTCTTAACTCGCTGCCCGTATATTCTTGAGCAGTCAGCAAGGTTGTCCTAGCCAGATCATACCCTATTACGTAGGGGAAAATAAACGTGGCCCCTGCGCCTGGCGTAAACCCGTAGTTCATGTACGGACTCAAATAGTGACTTTCTTCGCTGAATAAGATCAGGTCAGCAAACATCCCTAGAGACCATCCGCCACCAATACCGTGTCCCTGCATGGCAGCAATTACGGGCACCTTGCATTCCATAGCCAGCTGGTAAATTTTGGTGTCCGTGAATTTGGCCTTGCCCTGCTGTATGGCCATCAAACCCTCCTTGGTGCCACCCGATGCAAAGTAGGTATCGTATCCGGTCAGAACCACCGCTTTATATATCGGTGTATGCGCAATATGCGCAAAAACTTCATTTATCCCTTCAACGAGCGCATCGGAAAACATATTCTTAGCCTCCCGATCCTCCATTTTAACCACAAGAATAC
>JACABB010000062.1 GCA_013376985.1 Bacteroidales bacterium | reverse complement strand
AATAATATCAAGGATTTCAAAGAACTTATAATCAAGTTAACGCAACGCTAGTGACATTGGTTAATAAATATATTGGTTACTTGTTTGTTATAGCTCTCAAAAGTTACAATATGAGCAAATTTTCCCGATAACTCATTTACCAATATTTCATCAACTATAACAAAATTGTAATTTACTGTATCAATTAAATTTTTAGTTAAAAACATATTTTTGAGCTTTTCATTTAAAGTATTAATGGCATTATCAGAATTATGCTTATTTAATAGAAGTAATTGTATTTCGAGGTAATTTATCTCTTTTTGAATTATTCTGAATGATTTAATATTAGGGTCATTAAAAAAGGATATAATTGAATGATAAACTGTTTCTTCGCTTCCATCCTCCCTAATAAATTTTAGGTTATCCTCTCGCCTGCCTTCAATTTTGCTTATTACTGGGTACATACTCCCGCAATCTGGACACGAACCGTAATGCAACGATATCATATCACTCATTTTATATCTAATAATTGGAAATGAATAATTATAGAGATTTGTAAGTACAACATTTCCGCTGTTTCCATTTATTGCTTTCCCGCCAAATTCATCAATAGATTCTATTATATTCCAGTCATAAGCAATGTGTAAATTCTGACAGTTAAGTGAACTTGTTGCTATGCACATAGATTCCGAAGCCCCATACATATTAGTTATTTGACAATTAAATGCATTGATAATTATATTGCGCGCTTCATTCGTTAATAATTCACTAGATGTAGCTACTTGCTTGGGACTTATGTTTAGCCTTCCCGACATTTTTTCGTGGGCACACATGTAAACGCTATATGCATAACCAGAAAAAAGGTCGGGTTGAAATTTATTAAGTTTTTCATTAATACTTTTTTGCAGTTCAAAAGTATCTATTACCAGAATATCATAAAACAATTTAGGAATATCCGACATAAGGGAAACACCTGCATGAAGGTCTCTGGTATCAACAATAAATGCAAGTTTTATTTTTTTAAAAGGGTTTAATTTTAAGTTGTTACCCATATTCATAATTATAACCCGCAGGATATCCCATTCCTTTTTATTATATAAAAAAACACCAAAATTTCCGCTACTCCCAGAGGTTTTTATAACTTTATACTTGTTTTGGTACCAAGCACTATAATCTTCGGTGCTTTGTACATAACTATCAATATATTTGTGCTTAATTAAAGGATCGTAGCTAACATCATCAAAATTATTCATTAAATTTTTTTTTGATGTAAATGGTAAGTTTTCAATTTTAATATGCTCTAAATCCTTTAATTCAATACCTTGCTTTGAATATAAATCATGATAAAAAACTGAATTAGTAAAAACATACTTAAGTAGCTTTCTTAATCGTTTGTTTGCTCTTTCGCTTACCTCTTCAAAAGTTGATACTCTTTTACTTTTCTCTTTAATTAATTGTTTAATAAAATTCAGCATGGTTGAAAAATTTAATTATTAAAAATTATTAAATCAAATAATCAATAAATACTTATATCTCTTTTTTAAATCACTATCGACTTTTTCATTAGTAAATAAATCAAATTTTTGAACAAATTAGATTTCTAAATTTCACTCTATCTTCTTGCTCTTTTTCAAGCACTCTTGTGTTAACTGATTAAAATATAAATTACTCATAAACAAATATTTGGCACATTTATAAATTTCAAGAATAGATACTAAAGTTCATATCTTAGTATGGATAAATTTCAAACTTAGTAAAATATTACAAACTATCAATAGATTGAAATATATAATAGTACAAGGTTCGCTACACTCGTTTTTACTATATACTTAGCATAGGTAATAACCAAATTAGAAGTTGTAGACTCCTTTGGACTATCTACAACTTCAATTTGGTATAATTATGAATGCTCAAAAGTCTTCTTTACTAACTGGATTTTGAATACCCCATCCGCTTACGAGGGTACAGTTCATTTTGTTTACGTTTTAATATTTTTCAAATAGATCTTCGAAAGGTAAAAATGCCCCAACGGGTATATACTCAAAATCAATTAGTTTTTCCCGAACTAAGGGTAATTCGCTCATTATTTCTCGGGCTTGTTCAATAGAATCAACTTCCATAACAACAATAACCCCTGGACGATCGGTACGAAAGTTCAATTCCCTTAAATAACCTTCTTTATGCAATTTCCAAGCATGTCGGGCTTCGTCTTTTAAAAAAGGTTGTATTTTTTCCAGAGAAGCACCTTGTAATAATTTATCAATGGCAAAAATTTTCATATTTATTGGATTTAGTTTATTAGTTCTTACTTAAAAAGCCGAAATATTTTGTTCAAAAAAGGTTTTAGCTGAAGTATATTCCTTCCCCGTTATATTTTTGAAGTCATCTGAATAACCTGCAGTCCAACCTTGTTTGGTGATGTAGTATAACTCCATCATTGCATCTATCATCCATAAAGGCATCTGATTATCTAATATACTCTTTCGGGCTATTTCTTCTTCCACATCTATGTAGGATATTTTTCTACCTAAAACATCGCTCAATGTTTTGGCTAATATTTCGTTGGTATAGGTTTGTCCACTCAATTCATAAGTTTTTCCAAAATGCAAATTGCTTGTTAGAGCAATTGCAACTAATTCGCCCAAATCATTAATGTCGAGCATTGACAATTTTGCATCGCCTGTTGGTAAATAAAAACCATTATATTGTTTAATTGTTTGGCTATGAAAATTGATAAAGTTTTGTAGGAAAGTATATGGTCTTACAATGGTGTAATTCAAATCTGATGCTTTAACTAAATCCTCGCTTGCACCCGCCCAACGAGCCATTTGAATTTTTCCTTTGCTATCCGCACCTGATGCTGTGCTTCTTACTAAATGTTTTACGTTATTTAGTTTTGAAGCATTAATAACCATTTGTGTTACGGCTTCGGGGTTTTGCATTAATGGTGTTACTAAAAACACACGGTCTTTGCCTTTTAATGCTTGGTTTAAACTTTCTTGATTGGCAAAGTCCACTAAGATTGGTGTTGCAGCAAGTTCAGATACTTTACTAAATTTTTTTTCAGATCTTATGCCTGCAAAAACCAATACATTTTTGTTTTGTAAATTTTTGATAACTGCTGTGCCAATATTTCCTGTTGCGCCTAATACAATTACTTTTTCCATTGTTTTTAAATTTAATTGTTAAATGATAGCGCAAAGGTGGGGCAATTCTAACCCTTGCAGATAACCAAAAACAATGGAATGATGACCAAAATTACATTTTTGAATTTCTGTACTCTTTTGGTGTTGTAAAAATTTGATTTTTGAAGAAACGGATAAAATGTGTTGGCTCTTCAAAACCTAAATTGAATGCAATTTGAGCAATATCATCCGTTGAGTATTGCAATTGTTTTTTTGCTTCTTGTATTATAATCTCAGTAATAATTTCTTTGGCGGTTTTGCCTGTAACTTCTTTTACGGTTTGGTTTAAAGTATTTGCAGATACAAAAAGTTGATCGGCATATTCGCTCACTTGTTTTTTAGCGATATAACAGTTTGCCACCAAATTTTGAAACCTAAAAACCAAATCTTGCTTTTTAGAAACTTTAACTTGTTCGGTACTTGTCACCGCCTCTTTCAAACTTTTACACTTAAAAAGCAAAGACAGTAAAAACGATTGTAAGATTTGTACTCTGTATGTGTTTGGTGTGTAAAACTCTTTATATAACTTGTCAAAATCATTGGCTAATTCAATTGCTATTGATTTTTCTAATGCTAAGAAGTTGGTTTGTGAAAGGTCGAAAAATGAGAAATCTGTTTTAAGGTTTCCATTAAAAAAATTTAGAAACTCGGTTTTAAAGTATACCACAAAACCCGTTGTGTTTCGATTTCGTTGCCACGAAAAAATATGGTCGGGCGAAAGGAAGTATAATGTGTTTTCTAGCGATTTGTTTTCTTGCTCGTTAATACCAATTACGGCTCTGTCTGCATTGAGTATTAACGAAACCTGGTAAAAGTCTTTTTGGTAAGGTGGCATTCTAAAACCATTATCTTTGGGTAATTCGTCAAAACGAAAAACAAAAAATTCTGCAATGTCCGTTCGTTTTTCAAAACCTGTAGTTTCAAAAAATTGGTTTATTTGACCAAAACGTTTTATTCTATTGTTCAATTTTTTAGGATATCTGTTAATATATAGGCTAACGTTTTCTTGCCCCACAATAGTAAAACTAGCTAAAAGCATTGATCCTACCAAATGCAATAAACTATCTGTTAGCACCAGTAAATTATTCAAATTCTTTTCCTTTCGGTTCGATGTATCTAAGCTGCTTAAGACTGTCTCGATTAACCCTTGTAACTGGCGGATGAATTCTGAATAGTTCTTTTTCAAGTTCAACAACTAAATAATCTGCTTCAAAAGGTTTTATATCTTTTCGGTCTTTGAATGTTGTTAACGAGTCAAGATAAGAATACAATTTTTTCAAGTCATCGGGTAATACTTTTTTGTGAAAGCCTATTTTCACTATTTTATTGTCACTCGTTTCATAGAGAAAGAAATAATACCACGGAGATTCATTTCCATAATAAGTTGAGTCGAATTTTTTATTTACTAATGTTTTATTTATTATGTTTTGAATTGCACTATCTTTTTCCATTTCGAAGAACTTGTCAAGTCCAAACAGTGGAGCAATAGAATCATAATAAAGATGTCCTTTTGCAACCTTAATTTTACTGTTTTCTGTATACTCAAGGTATTTTCTTATACTTAAATGAGGGTTATTCAAACTATCATAAGTCAGGTTCTGTCCAGCAAAATATACTAGTTTTATAATTTTAGGTCTTTCGTCATTACACGATGCCAGTGTTATAAAAAGAAAAGCTATCAATCTGTAAAACAATCTCATAATCGCTAAAATTTTATTGGTGCTAGCGGTCGCAACCATGTGCAGTGCGAAATTTCGTGGCCATGTCTGTATCAACCGATACAAACTTTGTCTACGGGAACTGAACTTTCAAAACCTCTGAAATCCTTATTGCATATGGATTGTATTGTATACTGTGACTTATTTCAGCTATTTTATAGGTTTAGTTATCATTCGCTTAATAAACCAGCCTTTATAAGTTATCCATTGCCAATTTGCAGTATATTCTCCTTTTACCTTTACTGTATCTTTTTCAGAAACTAAAGCAGTCTGATAATAAATCCCTTTTTGAGTAGCTGAGTCTCCAACTAAATCTAAAGTTGAAGTTATAGATGCTTGAGATAACACTCTAATATTTTTAAATGATAATAGAAATTTTTTAATTGAATCACGCCCAATTGCTATATTTCCCAAATTCCCATCAGGAGTAAATGACATTGAAATAGAATCCGCATCCAATTTTAAAATTAGATTATCGTATCTTTTCATAGCTAATTCAACACCTAATTTGCTTTTTCTGCTGTCTATGCAAGAAATCATTAATACAAAAGTTATGAAAAATAAAAAACTTAGATTTTTTTTTGTTAAAATCATAATATCAATTTTTAAAATATCACTACTCTACCATTGCAAACAACGTTTTGCGCATTTATTGTGTTTGGAAATTTAGTTCCGCAGATCTCCCATCGGTCGTTTGCCTTCGGCGAGGTCGCAAAAAGCGTTCGGTTGAAACCGCTTTTTACCTACAGTAGTAAAACTACCAAAAAACGTTAAGAACTCCAAATGCGTTATCTGCCCAAATACAATAATATGAATATCCTCTATTATACCTAATATCTAAAATGATCCCCTTGTCATTCCGGGCGAAGTCCCGGAATCTAGATTATAAAGAACGGGATTCCTGCATTCGCAGGAACCGAGCGAATTTTGCGAGTTCGCCGCTAGGCAATGACAACTTGGGTTGTTTATTCCTGATTAGGTATTATTGCGGACAATCATATACAATAAATACGCTCCTGTAAACTGGCTATTTTTACTATAGGGAATAAAAAAACTGTAATCTTATGTTTGGCAGAACAAAGAATTCATTTGATTTTGTAACTACCAATGGGCTATGGTCTTTCATTCTTACATTTTCTAACAGGGTATGAAATAAACCTATGTCAATACTGAATCCAGTTTTTTGTGAAATATTAATTTCTCTTCCAATACCAAAATTGAGGAATAAAAACTTAATTTCAGAAAACTCACCGCTTTCAGTTGAATAAGTTAATACTTGTTTAAAAAACCACACCTTTCGCTTACTGAATTCTGAGGTTTTTCCGAAATGTAATTGATGGTCTAGACTAATTGAATTATATGACCAATTATTCAGATTTAAATTACTCCCATAATAAATTCCAAATTGATTTCTTTCAAAAATATGAGCTTTAATGCCTAAATGAAAAGCATCAGGCAATCCAAAACCTGACACAATATCAAATGTCGGTATTTTTTGTCCCTGACAAATAAGTATATTTATTAACAAGACAAAAATAAGTATGCTCTTTTTTTTCATGGAATTACAATTCGTTTTATCATCAACTTGTTTACATTGTAATATGATAATTTCATAAGCAACTATTCTAAATTTTTGAAAAATCATTTTTTAAATAACCAAGGATTTCATTTGCATCACTCTCCGGAAATTCTTGTCTAATTTTAATTATGATGTTGTTAATTATTGCATCTGAATTTGAACATTTTTGTTGTATCAATATTTCACTTGTTGTACTAATCAAATGACAAATATGAAAACTCCAAGGCATTAATGCCCTTTTTCCTGGTTTGAACAACTTTTTAATTGCAAGTTTGACATAACTACCTATCCCAACATTCAAATCATGAAAAATAAATTCACACGCTTCGTTTTGGTTAGAAAGAGTTGAATTTATATCAATATTTAAATTTGAATTGAAACCTTTTACAAGTGATTTATCAACAAATTTGCAATAATATTTTCCAAAATCCAGAGCATTGTTTTCTTTCCATGTTTCACACCAAGGGCATTTTGTAATAACAACTTTTGTATGACCATTAACGCCTGAAATTTTCTTTTTCATTATGCTTGTTTTATTCACAAATTCACTATAAGCCATGTAGTTTAACATACTTAATTCGTGCGAATTTGCTTTTGCCCGCATTGCCATTCTATTACCACGTTGCATTCCATATTTTTTAACAAGTTCGCTGATAATTTCTTCAAATTGATTATCATCGAAATTTTTTCTCAATTCCTGCCCAATAAACATAAAAACTTGAGCATGTTGAATTTCAGATAATTGAATATTATTTTTCATAATTAAACGTTTTTAATTTGTACTATTTTAGTTATTTTTTTGAAATATTTAGTAAATAAAAATCCAAGCAAAATTAATTCAATCTGTGCTATTGAAATTACAGCAACTTCAAAACGGTATTCTCTTTGAATACCATGAAATACTGATATTAAAAAGAATGAGATTATAGTAATAATAAATGCAATAGAGAGTGTTACATAACCTTGTGCAATTCCTTTTCCGTAAATAGTAACGGTCTGATTATTTATTGATTTAAATTCATAATTTCCAGTTCTATAATCTGTAAGAATTCCTGAAATAGTAGCAATTGTTGAAAAAATTACAATCAAAGTAATCAGCACTGAAATTGTTTTTCCGTTTTGCATTTGTAATCAATTTAATTTATTTCATGCCGTGATAAAATTGGTGCTAAGGTTTCGCATATTTGTTTTGTTTGGGAGTTTAGTTCCGCTGAGTTCGCAAATAACGCTCGGTTGAAACTGCTTTCTTCCCCCGACAGTAAAGCTACCAAAAAGCGTTAAGAACTCCAAATGCGTCATTAGCCCAAATACAATAAATAGGCTGTTACCGCCAGTTTATATTTTAAATCTAACTATCAATTGAAAGTATTGATTATATTCTTTCATGTCACCAAGTTGATTTCCAAAACTATCAGTAAACGTAATCTTAGATGTATATGTTAGTCCATGATTATATCTCATTCCGATATTTAACTTATCAGTAAGTTGATAATTTATTCCAACGAGTCCTGATAATTCAAACCTTTTATCATACAAATCCGTGATATTATTCGAATTATGCTTAGATTTTGCTTTAGCATTAATCAGATAACTGAATTCAGGTCCAATTGAGATAAAAAACTTATCAGAAATATATAAATCCAATAAGATTGGTAGTTGTATGTAATTGATTTGGAATCTAATGTCTTCATCTATTCCTTTCTGCCTTCCTCCTTTTTGGATGAATCCTGGCTCGGCTGACAAACCCCAAAATCCTGAGTTTCTACAACTAACATATCCATTCAAATTAAATGAAATCATTGGATAATAAACCCTTGAATCAAACCCTTTGGGTTTATTCATCAATTGGGAATTGGCAACGTCAAAACCAGCAAGTATCCCAAATTTTAGATTCTGAGCATTCGCACTTAGCAATGAAGCTAAAAGAAGTCCAAGTATTATCTTAATTGTCTTTCTTTTCATATCGAATTTATATAATATCTGTTTTGTTACATTAAATGGGCTATAACGTTTCGCATATTTGTTGTGTTTGGGAGTTTACCTTCGGTGAGCTCGCAAAAAACGCTCGGTTGAAACCGCTTTCTTATCCCTTGTTAGTAAAACTACCAAAATGCGTTAAGAACTCCAAATGTGTCATCAGCCCAAATACAATAAATACGCTGTTAGCGGCAGTTACTTATTAATATGATAATTCTTTATTGTTGATTGTGCCATGCATAGATTAAAAGTTAATATCTATATACCATTGTTTATAGACTGTCTGATTTTATTGTAAATTAAATAAATTATAAAAATTGAAAAACAAATTATTATATAAATGCCGGGAAAGATAAATGGATTATTTGCAAATAAATTGTATACTACTAAAATACACCAAGTTATTAACAAAACTAAAAATAGAAATCCTGGTATTTTTATAATTAAAATTTGACTATATTCATAAAATACATACCATATTGCTTTATTAATATGCTTTATGCTTTTTATACTGAAATGTATATTTGCATTAAAAAGAAACCAATTTAAAATGAGTAGTAAGTAAATGATAAGAGTATTTAGTATAACGAACATAAAATGACCAAGGTCATATGAAAAAGATGAAGATTTTATTAATTGAAAGAGATGGTCACTCTGAATATCTACGATTCGGCTTAGGACAAAAGCAGAAATTAAAGAAACAGTCATTAAAAAAGTAGAATAAGTTATAGACGAAATATGTTTTAAGGAAATAATAAAATTTATCATGTATCTTTTGCTGAGAATTTTCAAGTTTAAAATAATATTATTCAAGTAATTATTTGCTCTTCTAACTCCATTTTCAATTGCTTTTATTAATATTACAAAGGTATTACTGTCATTAGGAAAGTCAGGAATAGAATTATCACTCACCACCTTTATCAATGTCCAATCCATTATAGTAAGTGGCTTAGTAAGGAAAGTGCTAAACAAAAATATTGTGAAGATTGTCCTTAAATCAACGATCCATTTTAAAAATGGTATTTGCATGTATATGTTTGAGGAAAAATGGAAATTCAAAGAACGAATTGAACCTAATTCAGGAAATGCAAATCCAGTTATCCAAATTGCTAAAAGGACTATTAGTAATATATCCCAAGTCTGTTTTTTTTTATTTTCTAATATATTGTGTAGGTCAAATAAAAATAATTGTCCCCAAACTATTACCAAAATCCATATAACCCATGTTAGATATGTAAGAAAAATACTATCCTGAAAGAAATAGAAGCATGATGTCAGACCTAAAGGTAAAAAAATAGGAAATAATAATCCCCCCCAGCTTTGTTTAAAAAAATTCCAATTATAAATTCTAAAAAAAATTCCATAAAAAATGATTTCGGTGAGGATAATTAAAGAAATTTTCGAAACACTTTCTGAATTGAAAATGGTTTGAATATCAGTCTTAATTAAAAAATAAGTAACTGCTATTAATGCTGCTATTAATATTACTACCCAGTTTAACCTTGATTTTTCCATAAGAGCTATTTGTTTATCATTCAAATTCCTATAGTTATAATGATGCTAGTATTGAACTGTGTAATTACCACCTAACTTGTTTATATGTGTACTAAAAGTACATATACACACCCATATTGGGATATATTGTGTACCTTTTAGTAACCTTTATCAAAGTTAATATTTTTTTATAGATCATCAAACGGCGATTTTATCTTTTGGATACTTTGCGTTGATACATGGGTATAAATCTCAGTGGTTTTGCTGCTCTTATGTCCTAGTATCTCCTGAATATATCTTAAATCTGTTCCGCTCTCCAGTAAATGGGTAGCATAGCTATGTCTTAACCAGTGAAGCGTTACTGGTTTCTTTATTTTAGCTCGGTCTAACGCCTATTTAAGAACGCTTTGTATACTCTTTTCGCTATACTGTTCACCTTCCTGCTGCCCATCAAAAAGCCAAGCATTTGGTTTATAAACCTTGTAATAATCAGTGAGCATTGTTATTGTTTTTTTCTATATCAGAATAATTTTATCTGTATTCCCTTTGGATTGTTTTACTATCAGTAAACCTCTTTCAATATCAACATACCATATATTTTATACATATCAAATCATTATGCAAATGCCAAATCCATATATTACCCCAACCCTCCCATTTCCAAACCCAATTCCACCAGAATAAAGCTCAAATTTGCCAAAACGAAATTCAAATTCGGTGATTTTGACTTTATATTCGGCGATTTTAAACTCATATTCGGCAAGTTTGACTTCATATTTGCCGATTTTAACTTCAATTCGATAATTTTGACTTTGTACCCAATGAATTTGATTTTATATTCGGCGATTTTAATCTTAAACAGGCGGTTTTGACTTTATATTCGGCAATTTTTTCTTTTAATGTGGGGTTATAAAGTTAAACTTGGTGATTTTATTTTTATATGGGCGGCTTTAAAGCTGTTTTCGGCAGTTTTAGCTTTAAAGTTGGCAGAATTACTTTCAAAATGGATATTTGTAGTTTCTGATTGGGTATTTCGATTTATTTTCTGGTATTTTATACTAAGCTTTTGGTATAAACCTATCTGTTTTTTCTAATAATAGCCATTTTTTGGTTTCTAGAAGCTACCATAGAGCAATTGGTAGATAGTGGTAAGTGGTTAGTATCTTAATATTAATACTTTAAACATCATTAATATTACATTTTTCTATTTTTTTAATATTTTTTACTTATTATATTTATTATTTAATTTTAGCGTATTATATTTAGCTGTTTT
>JACABB010000061.1:5607-11762 GCA_013376985.1 Bacteroidales bacterium | reverse complement strand
ACATTGAGTTTTATAATTTTCATGCGTGTCATTACCTAAATTTGTTTTCAGTAAATCATATACTTCATTAATACCTTTAATTCTTTTTTCAATATCTAACTTTAGGAAGCTTTGTATAAAAAAGGAAAGAACTTGTTCTTCACCAGTAGCACCTCTCAATTCTAATTCTTGAGTATTTCCGGTACCATTTGCATTTTGCTGAAATATTATCTTCTTCTTACTTATTTCAATAGGATTTGTGCTTGATTTTCCAGATAAATGTTCTATCACAATTTCTTTACTTTCAATTAGGTCTATATTGTTATAAATTTCCTGGATTCTCCTGCTAATGTTTAATTCTTTTGTGTTTCGATTTATATTGGTATTGTTATCAAATTGTTTATATGTTGGATATTGCTCCGCAATAATAATTTCTATATCATTAATTTCATTTTCTGAACCTAATTGTCCAGAAAGTATTCGGAGTTGTTGTATTCTAGCACTATCACTAGGTTGTCCAAATTCTTCCAAGAATGAAATCAACCTTGAAGCTTTTCTAATAATATGAGTATAATCTATTTGTAACTCAAAATCATCAAAATAGCCATCATAATAAGGTTGAGATTTGAGTATCTCAATTTGATGCTTTAAAGAAGCTATCTCATTGTTTTTGCTTAGTCGGAATAAAAAACTACTTTTATGAGACTCATTATAAATGAACCATTTAGAGTCATCATTTTCATTTTCATCAAACAGCGACATTATTGCATTTTGGAAATTAATAAATTTCTCACCATAATCTTTTTTCCATCTTTTTCGAATTAGGTCCAAGTCAATGTTATTATATTCTTCTTTTAATTCTTCGATTTCTTTATAAAAAAGTATTAGCTCTAATGACTCTTTAATGGACAGATTGTTAAATAGATATTCGCTTATTCCTTCTGCTTTTACTTTATAACTTGAATCGGTTTTGAAGAATAGTTTACCACTATTAATACTTTCGAAAGCATATGCCTTTTCTGAAATTATATTCCCATATGAACCAAATGTAATTTCTTGTTTTAAGTTATCCCCTTCAACAAATTCCAGTACTTCTAATCGTTTTTGTAAATCGCTAATATCTTTTCCTTCATCAAGATAGTTTGTTTCTGAATTTTTTGAATGACTAATACTTACTAAGATATAGGACATTTTAATTACAAGCTTTTCTTTTAGATCACTATCCGTTTTTGCTTGTGAAAGAGAAACTTTGCCTTTTTGAGGTGAAATCAACCGGTTTGTCAAAGAATCTGGTAAATTCTGCCCTGAGTAATAGCATAGCACTTTATTATCTGAAAGCAATATGCATAAATCAAAATCCTGTTTATTATTAAGAACTATGAAATCTAAATCCTTTGACCAGGATAGTTGTTTGTTTTGAATTATTAAGAACTGATTAATGCGTAAAAACAAATGAAAAGCACTTTGATAAAATCGAATAATATCATCTCTTAAAGACAAATTCTGATCGATTCTGGTTTTCAAGATTTCACTATATTCCTTAGGGAAGACATCATAACGTTTAACCAGAAGATTATCTAGCTCTTGGCGAGTTGATCTCTTACTAATGTTCTCTAGAAAGAGATAGTCATTATCATTTATTAGGGCAGGATGCGTAGCTTTTACTTTAGATTCTCTGAGGTTTATTATAAAGAAATTTTTTATTATTACTTCGGAAATTGGTTCGATTTGTTCTTCACGGTCGACAAGCTTAGGTACATAGTCTAGACCATTCATTAATGTTTTGAATAAACGCAGATCAGCATAAATATAATCTGAATCCATTGACACCCCTAAGAACTGTAAGAAGTCATTTTTAATTTCAGGTCTAACTACTGCATTAATAAAAGTATCATCTAAGTCCAGATTTCTACATAGTTGTGCTGGCTTAAAAAGACCATTCTTTGTTTTCAGAAATATCGTAGTAATATTAAAATAGGCCTGATTAAGAGTAGAATTATTATTCCTAATTTCCGAATTATAGGCTTTAGTAAAACGATGTGTACTTAAATGTGATAGTTCCTTTTTTGCCTCAAAGATTTGGGAGAGGCTTAAGAGTATTTGTTGTTGTTGGGCCTCAGATAAAGATTCATTTGAAACCTGTCCACTAAAGCTACTCTGTTTGAAATACTTTAGTATTTCATTATAATCACTAAATTCTCTGATTTTGAGTGCTTTTCTTAAGTAATCATCTGTGATTTCAAAATCTGTCAATATTAAGTTTAAGGAGTCCGGTAATTGTATTTCATTATCAGAAGAACGACGGTACAATATTTCAGTTGAATCTGATAAACTAATTTTAGGAATTATTCTTGCGTGGTACTCTGTAAGTTTTCTTGCTAATGCATTTTTAAAATGATTAAGCAAATAATAGGCCTGACCGGGATTTCTCCCTAGATTATTTATAAATTTAGTAGAGACTTCGAAGAATTTTATATGTTGATCATTTGTCCTGTTTTCTTCAAAGTACTTTGTTGCCAGTTTGCCTATGAAATCACTCGCAAAATCATAGGAATAGCTATCAATTTTCAAAATACCTCGAAGATCTTGGCATACAGTAAATGAATATTCAAAATCCAAAAGATTCCAATCAAATTCTAATATCTCAGGGGTTAGTTCATCGCCGCTTGTGGCGGGGTAGTTCGTTTTGGAATTTGCGATATTTCTTTCATCAATAAATTCAAAATTAAGCTTAACGCGTTTGGCTTCATCTAAATATGTACTTATAACAGCAAAATATAGCTCCATTGATGCCTTAAGTAATGCTCTATTGTATTCTCCAATAGAAGTACGAGCATCAAAATTTACATCTGTTCTGTCAACCTTTGTATGGAAATCTGCATGGAAATCGATATATTTGAAAGGAGAAACTTTTTGCGTGGGCAGATAATTGTAAAGTTTGCCATCAGGTTTCTCCTTAAAATAAATTGCGACTTGGGAAAGCTCATTAATTACCCCAGCAGCTGAAGCTAAATAGGAAGGATCATTTATTACCCCAGCAGCTGAAGCTAAATCTAGTATTCTTGTATTTGTAACTGAGGTTTTGAAAAATCTATTTTTATCATCTTTTACAGATTGCATTCTAATATCACCATCGAAATCAAAAACGACATTGAAATTTTTCCTGGGGTATTTTATCATAACAAACAGAAAATGACTCTCCTGGATCTCTTCGAATAATTGCTTTACTTTTTCTTTATTAGCAAATGGGACTTCTATTATTGTTACATATCCCTTTTCGAACAATTCTTTCGCAAAAAGTTCTTCTTCATTGATAATATGTAAAGGATAATAATAACCAGGAACTCCCCTGTTTTTTAAATTTTGTTCCTTTTGAATTGATCGTATGTTTTCTATGATTCTTGTTCTAATTGATTCCTTAAAACCCGTAGGTACATTATTTACATCTTTGAATGAATCATACAGTCGAAAACTTATGGTTTCGTCAACAATTTCGTTATTATTAATAATTATACCTTGAGTATATATATTAGCAAAATCTGCAATAGAAAAAACAGACTTAAAACCTACACCCTTATTGCCAATATTTCCGGATACGCTTTTGGTAGAAGTTGAAATCGAACATATTGATTGAAAGTCATATCTCGTAAAAATATTTGTAGCTGCTGACCCATTATTATAGTCATGATTTGCATTAAATGTAAATTTACAGCCATCGTTAGCAACATATAATGAATTGTCTTTTACCTGAATAAGAATGTTTTTTTCAGATTTGTCAAATGCATTCTGCAGTAATTCATATAGTACCCTGCCTTGATAATCGTCACTTACCTGTTCAATTTGCCCAGAATTTATTTTGATAGTTTCAATTCCAACTGTTTGATAATAGTTGTAGTGATTTTCAAATATTTGATCTTCTAATGATATTTTATTATTTTTTTCCATATCAGTCGACTACTTTTATTTTCCCCGTTACCGCTGAGTTTATCAAAGCGGCTTTGTATTCTTTTAATTTTTCAATTTCCCTTTCTTTTAGAGATGTGGCGGTGGCGACTTTGTCTGAAATTCTTTCAATGTATTTTGCGATTGAATATTGCTCAGATATTGGTGGATATGGGAATAAGACATTTTTTATCACACTAACTGCAATACCTGGCTGAGCAGCAGATTGAGAAAGACGATTAAAATCGGCCACTTTTATTGCCTCTCCTATCCAGATAAAACTTTCTCCATTGAAAGGATAAACTACAATTGCATGTTCAGATGCAAAAAATTTACCAACAGCATAATTTACGTTTCCACACAACGCACCTTGCCTTCCGATTAAGGCAAACTCTCCATCATTTGTATAATATGAAGCATAACCTCGAAATCCATTTCCTCCATATACAGGGTATCCTTCTGCGACAAATTTTTCAGCTGATATGGTTTCTCCGCTTTGCAAGTTTGCAATATATTTTAAGGCTTTCACTCCCCAATGCTCCGGAATCTCCCCAATCCATTCCACTCCGCTGTCTCTCATTTTTACATTGGAGTTAAGTCCGCGGGTAACGGCATTCTGAATGAGGATCTGCCGGCGTTCTTTCAGTAATTCAATCATCCGCTCCTTTTGGGCAATGACCTGGTCAATCTGGGTGGTTTTGCGGTCGAGGAAAGTGGCGATGGCGGCTTGTTCATGGATTGGTGGGAATGCCAATAGGCTATTAGCGATGTGATTAAAACTGATTGTTTGCCTCACGCCAGAACCTAATAGTTTCATGTAAGCTACATCATATCTGTGAAGCAGCCATTTGAAATATGACTTACTTATTTCGAGCAGATTGTTTATTACGATATATCCTGAGCTTACAACAACATCAATTTCTGATAGTGCGATCCTTAGGCTAATCAAGTCATAGTTGAGATTCAGTGGATTAATTAGAAAATCACCTTTCAAAACTTCCTGATAAGAAGCTTTGGTCGCTTCCGGTATCTTTTCATCATCCTTTGTGACTACTTTGCCGAAGCTAATAGAACCACAATTTAAATCGTAATTGGTTTTTTTCTTTTTCTCAAAGAAAATATGTTTCAATTTCAAAACTTCCCAATGTTCCGGAATCTCCCCAAGCCAATCCACCCCGGAATCCTTATAGGTGGGATACTTGTCAAAAAAAGTGGTTTGATTTATCATTAGTTAGTCTTCCATAATTCTTCGTCTTCCCAGCCGACAGGGAAACCCATTTCATGCAGGCTTACCAGCGGGCAGGATTGTAAGAGTGAGATGAGTTGTGCCGAAAAAGTGCTGCCAGGGTTAATGATAGTTAACAGGTACTGGATGCAACAAAGCTGAGCATAAAGCTTATTATTGTTTATGTTTGTGTTAGTCAGAAAAGGAAACAGCGTATTGTAGGGAATCTGGGGCTTGATTGTAAACCTGCGGTTCCAGAGGCGGGAATGATGAGCGCATACATTCCTCAGATTGGCAAGTGCATGGATCCAGCTTTCAAGAATTTCTGGTTGTTTGAGTCCAAATTCTTGAGTGACCCGTTTTTTTTCAGGTGATTTTTCCAGATTTGAAAAGAGTTTGGAGAGTAATCCGAGGGATATAACCTCCAGACACATCCAGGCAGGCGGATTGACAGGGTCATCATATGTATTCCAGTAATGCTGGATAAAAGTTTCAGTAGAACGATCCACCTCATCATAAAGGGATTGCAAGTTCTTCTGGAAATGGTATGTATTCCGGAACTTACCCGGATCCTCATACCAATGGCTGCCGTGGATAACCGAAAATTCATTTACGATTTTTGTCCTGATGGCTACTTCAATCTTTTCAAGAGCATTGAACACCAATAATCGCAGTTTGCGGTCAAACACATACAGATGGATGATATCAATGAAATCAATATCCTGAATAAATGGATGGTCAGGGTCTGAGTTGTCCTGGAAAGGATAGGTATATGCGCGAAGGCGGTAGAAGCTGATGTTGGATAGATAGTGAGCTGCCTTGATTTCGTCGGCAAACCCCAATCCTCTATGTTTCAGACGGGCTATTTGATCAGGAATGGAAAGGGCCGGTTTGTTAAATTCCATAACCGTTCCCCCCATAAAAATCGAAAACCCACCCGGGTGCGCTGTTCTGATGGGAAGCGTGGTGAGTCTTATTGTGTACAAAAATATATATTATTGTGCTGATT
>JACABB010000061.1:0-5507 GCA_013376985.1 Bacteroidales bacterium | reverse complement strand
AGTTCAGCTATACGTTCTTCCGTGAATTGGGATTTAAGGCGTTTAGGCCGTTCGATGGTCACCTTGTAGTATCCAAAATCTGCATTGTCAAATACCTGGCTGGCAATTCCCTCTTCTCCGCTTTGTTCAATAGCCTGCATATCCCTGCATACCTTCACGATTTCGCTGATATGTTCCGGTGCAAATTCGCAGTTTTTTGCCCCCAGGTTTTTCCGGAGTTTCCGGTACAGGTTACCCGCATCAATTAGCTGAACTTTCCCCTTGCGATGAGGTTCCTTATGGTTGGAGAGCAGCCAGATATAGGTTGTAATCCCGGTATTATAAAAAAGGTTGTTAGGCATCTGGATGATGGCTTCCAGCAGATCATTTTCTATGATATACCTGCGGATATTGCTTTCGCCACCCCCTGCATCACCGGTAAACAGGCTGCTCCCGTTATGTACCGAGGCAATCCTGCTTCCATTTGGGCTTGACGTGAGGGGTTTCATCTTGTTCACCATTTCCATCAGGAAAAGCAACTGGCCGTCGGACGAACGGGGAGTTGCGTCGCAGTCTTCCTCGTTGCCCCGGTAATCTTTGAGCTTTACAATGAAGCGGCGGTCAATAACATCTTTTCCATCCTTGATATATTTAAGCTCACTTGCCCAGGACTTGCCATAGGGCGGATTTGAAAGCATGAAATCAAAGCTGGTCCCGGAAAATTCATCAATAGAAAGGGTAGAACCGTTGCGGATATTCTCAGGATCATTGTCCTTGATCATCATATCCGACTTACAGATGGCATAGGTTTCATCATTGATCTCCTTTCCATAGAGGTACACCTTGCCTTTTGCCCGGATCTCTCCATCCTCATCCTGGATGAAATTCTGCGATTCCGTAAGCATGCCCCCGGAGCCACAGGCCGGATCATAGATCAGCATGACCGGGGGGAGCTTATCTTTTACCGGGTCAAATACAAGGTGGGTCATAAGGTTGATAACTTCCCTGGGGGTAAAGTGTTCCCCCGCTTCTTCGTTGTTCTCTTCATTGAATTTCCGGATCAGCTCTTCGAATACATAACCCATTCCCAGGTTAGAGAGGGGCGGGAGTTTCCGGCCTTCCGGGTCCAGCTTTTCGAAAGGAGTAAGATTTACGTAAGGAGAAGTGAATTTTTCGAGTACATCCAGCAGCACATCCTTGGCCGCCATATGCCTTACCTGGCTTTTCAGCTTGAATTTCTCAATGATCTCCTTCACATTGGCGCTAAAGCCATTCAGGTAGTCTTCGAAATTGGCCTGGAGGATCTGCTGGTTATTGGTGGCAGTATCATGTAAACGTTGCAGCGTCCATGGACTGGTATTGTAAAACACGTAGCCCGAAGCCCTTTTAAGCCCGCCTTCATCCCATTCCATAAGGCCGGCTTCATCCTTCTGGAAAGTCATTTCTTCCAGAACAGCATCTTTGGTGGATTCCAGCAGGGCATCGAAGCGTCGCAGAACCGTCATGGGAAGGATCACATCCCGGTATTTCCCGCGGACATAGACATCGCGAAGGCAATCGTCGGCAATGGACCAGATAAAGGAAACGAGTTTGTTGTGTGAAGCCAGGTTCATGGTTAGATAGGGTAGAAGTTAGTTTTGAGTTTGTCCACTCAAGTTGAAGGTGGTAGAATGATAATATCTATTCAATGCAAAGAGCAGGAATAATCTGATAGTGATACAAACTTATGAAATATTGCTCTTCAGAAATAAATTATCTAACTTTTGATTCTGAAGAGTGATATTGTAAACTTCCCCCTATATTGAGCGTAGTATACTATACGCAATAGTAATGAAAACTCTATTACATTATTTGTAGTATTGAACTTCAGGCGTGTAGCTCATGAACTGAAAAAGTGAGTTTTTAAGACATATAATTACAATTAGGGGAATATACGATCAATTTACAGTACTATTTACGGTTTAGGTTGAAGAGATTGGCCAGAGAAGTGGAATAGCCAATTTGAAAGGAAAAATAGTTATTGGATTGACTTATGTATTGTGTTGAACGGAAGAAAATGGAATTGTCTCTTATCCCATGTGGATGAATATTAATGCTCTGTTGAAATTGGGTCCAGTAATGTGATTTATTAAATGCATAATTTCTTACTGATTGCTGAACATTTTCTAATTCGCTATCATTTAAGCTAGAAACAGTCCAAGCTCCAAAAAGACCAAATTTTAAATTGAAATCTAGATTCTTGGATTCAATAAATTGTAAATTGATATTTGGTTGCATATAGATTATTGATTTTTCCAAGTTGTTTTGTTCAATGGAATCATTTCCTATTTTGGTTCTGAAAACACCACCAGCCATATTAAGAGTGAAGTGTTTGCTGCATGAACGATAAGTAACTATATTCAAATCAGTACCAACATTTAAATGTGAATATTTGAACAGTTCAAGAAGATCCCCCTTTTTTGTCGTATCGACAAATAGCTGGTTGTTTGCTTTTTCAATTTTTTCAAGCTTAATGTAGGGGGAAATTCTACTGAATAAGAATAACTGTTGTTTGTTAATATTTCTATAGGTTCTCCTGTATATTCTGCGAAGAGAGCATCTTCTTGACCCTACTTTTAGGCCAAAATCTACCTGTAATTCTGATTGAACAATTCCATTCGGAGATTTTCCATTATACCCAATGAGATCTGAGAATATTCTAACATCAAAATTATCCGATATGGCAGGTTTGTAAAGATTGAGCCGAAATCTGCCAGATGGACATAAACTAAATGTTGTGTCTTTTGTAATAAAAGTACCCGAAGGGATTGATATTCTATTATAATCAATTACATCAGCCAAATCAATGAAGAATATTAAATCTTTATTTAAAGCACATGAAAGAAAATTTTTATCTCGACTAGAAAGTCTGTCAATATCTTCTCCATTTCTTAATGGAATGTATCGCTTATTCGTGAAATAGAATTTTGAATTAACTAAATAAGAGTAACGTTTATCTTCCATTTTGCAAACTTTTGCTCTAACAACAATATCCTTAATCACCCCTTGTTCAATTGAAATATCAAGCGAATCAATTTCTATATTGTTAGTGCAGAATGTTTCATTACTATCTTTCTTTTGATAGAGAGAAATTGGGTATTGAAAACAATAGTTGAGATTTTTGTCCTTATTCAAGTAATACATATTTATCTTACAAGAAGCTGGAAACCTTATGCTAATAACGCCAGTTTTTTCATTTTTTTCATTTTGCAATAGATCTAATTTGCCTTCAATTTCGAGGACATGCTGGTTGCTCTTATATTTTTCGAATAATTTATATGAGATTATATCAGAATTATAAGTCTTTAATGATACATTTTTAGAAAGCATTTTTTGCAAGGACGTTGACAGCACTTCCTTGTCAGAAATAGACTCAATTGTGTCTGAGACTTGAAGCAGTTTATCGTTCTCATAATAATAATATGTTACAATGTAATAATTTTGGAAATTTGAAATTTCAAATTTGAAATTTTCCTTGTTATCGTTTATTGTATACCTGTTTTTCCAATTGCTATTTTGCCCAAAACAAATTACACTAAACGAAAGCAATAAATAAATCAGAACCTTTTTCATAATAATTTGATTTTTAAGTTAATATTAAATGTTCTATGGTACAGACTAGCTGTTAGTAAAAATGTTACAGTGCAACCGGCCTAGTATTTATCATAATAAGTGGAGGAATTCAAGTAGAGAAATAGATTTAGCCGGTATTATTGACAAGAATTGTCAGAAGCCGAGTAGTGTATTTAGTAAGAGTATAGTAAAGGGATATTTTATTATTGCAAGACTATTAGCTATATAAGTATATATGTGTGCAAGTTACTAAAACTATATACTATTTGTACTACTATCATTGTTTTTTAACTTTAATTCAATATTGATTTATTTAATCCTGACAGATATGGATTTTAGGATCAACTCGATTTCGCCATTAATATGATAGAACATTTTCTGATATTATTCTTTGAAAAGAGTTGATAGATAGTTGCACACCTACCGCTGGACTCAATAAAAAATTCAATTCTGTAAATGAAAAGATCTGAAATTCTTTCTATCGTATGCATATAAAAAGAATTGCAAAGGCTGCAAACTTTGCAAAGTTTGCAGCCTTTCATATGCGACAGTCTTAGAGTTAATTACTTTTTCTTATAGACGCCATAGGATGGTTGGGTCAGGTATTTGTCCAAGAGCTCCTTTAGAAATAAATCTACTGTCCTTTCTGCCATGGCGTACTTTTTCCCTAGCTCAATTGCATCAATCCTTTTGAATTCTGCAGGGAGTGCTTCCAAGAACTGACGTTTGTTATTGCTTTTTTCAATGAAAGACGTATTTTTCTGTTTGGACAGGTTATTGAACAGCAATAGGCTATGCTGCAAATAGACCTTTGAAAGCTCGAGTGCTGAATTGAAGTCGTTATCTGTGCAGATTATTGTTTCTGACAAATCGCCATTTTCAGCCTTCCTGAGGCAAGATAATATCATAGCAATCCGGAAGGTGATCAGCCCTAATCTTTTTACAATGCTGGCTGCATCTTCACCTGTAAAAGTCACTACTTCACCAAGCAATTCTGTGAATGTCTGGTTTAGTAAGATCCATTGTGATTCAGTAAGTTCAACAACCGTTGGCTTCCGATCCAGGAATTCTGCTAATTCAAGCACTTGCTGGGACAATTGATATAGTAGAGTAGTCCTATTGATATTGCTCTGGAAAGGGGAGACGTCCCGCCATACTTGATCGACCTTAAAAAGATAGAAGATGAACCTGCTGAATAACCCATCCTCTGAGGAAGTTATCAATCCAATGACCTGGTTAAAGGTACCACTCAATGCTACAGACAGTCTTGTTTCTTCAATCTCAATATACTCATCGTCGTTTTTTTTGCTGCTCGAAACCGTTTCATGATGAAAGGCTTTTCTCAATAAATCAGAGTAGCTGCCCCATTCTTTCTTTAATGCATTTACCATGGTATCAGCTTCAGTTTCACAGATTATACCTTTTCCTCCATTATTTTTTAGATGAATAATCAGTTTTGCATAGCTCGAATTAGCGGGAATGAACAAGACTTTCGAAGGCGGTTTATCTGGCGGCTTTTGATTTTCAGAACCTGTGACCTTTAACTTTCTATCCGAGTTGAATTGTGCAAGTTCCTGCTGGTATCGGTCGGTTTCATACTTTGTACTCTCAAGAATCTTCTTATGGACTTTACTCGCCAGATTTTTAGAAAAGTTTAATACACCTTTTCCGCTGGCAGCAGGAGCAATGATAAAGCAAAAGAGATTCAGATAGACCTTTTCCTGGTCATAAATTCCGCTGACATTGTAAAAGCAACCACTAAGATTTACTAATGCTCCCGTTAGAAAAACATCCCGTTCTCTTTTATCGGTGAATGTAGAGATCCCATTTTTTAGGATCTCCGGCAGATTAGGAATGATATCATCTGGTATTGTTGGGGTTTCCTTAAGAGAATCTTTAAGGTCCTCTAAAGGGGC
>JACABB010000060.1 GCA_013376985.1 Bacteroidales bacterium | reverse complement strand
TCCATTAGGGAGCATGGTCCAAAAAAAACCATTAAAAATGTCCATTATACCAAATATTACACCATCAGGAGTAACTACTGCAGGTATTAGCGGATCGTCAAACAAAAACCCTATTAGCTTTTTAAATCCCAATGATATTGAATCTATCGACATATTAAAAGATGCATCGGCAACTGCAATTTATGGAGCCCGCGGTGCTAACGGGGTTATTTTGATCACCACAAAAAGAGGGGAACAAGGAACTGGTAAGATAACCTACGATGGGTACACTGGTTTTTCAAAGATTCGAAAAAAGTTGGATATTCTGTCAGCAAGTGAATTTCGCTCCTACAGAAAGGCTGATGGAACAGCTCTTACCGATCTTGGTGCAAGTAATGACTGGCAGGATGAGATATTCCAGAATGGTTATACTCAAAGTCATGATGTAAGTTTTAGCGGTGGAACAAAAAACAATTCATATCGTGCATCCCTTGGTTATCTGGATCAGCAAGGGATCGTGAAGACTACCGATATGAAAAAAGTAAACGGGAAGATCAGCGTAACTCAAAAAGCTTTTAAAAATAGAGCTGAATTTACAGGAAATCTAATTGCTTCGAATGTGATGGATCGCCGAGCACCTATTGGTGAAACAGGAGGTTATGAAGGAGATGTGATTTTAACCGCCCTAAAGCTAAACCCTACTTACCCAATCTATAATCCCGATGGATCATACTATCAGAACTCCACTACCCAGCGCAATCCTCTTGCAATGCTTAAACTTACAAATGATATTACACAAACAGATCAGGTGATTGCAAATATAACTGGTGAGTTTGAGATAATAAAAGATCTGAAATATAAACTGAATATTGGTTATACTAGGAGTTCCGTTGAAAGAAGGATAAATCAAAATAATGAGTTGAGTTATCTACCCAATAATGGTGAGGCTGATATTAATTCGATTCATGCCCAAAACAGACTTATCGAAAACTATTTGACCTATTCAAAAAAAATAGGAGAAGCTCATCAGCTTAACTTCCTATTAGGTTCTGCCTACCAATATTTCAAGGTTACCAGTAGCTCATTAAATGTTAATGGTTTTGTTGTTAAGGATATCCTATACACCGATAATCTTCGTTATGGAAATTTTTCTGCTGCAAATTCAAATTCTACAGCAGCGGAAAATGAACTCCAATCATTCTTTGGAAGAATCAATTATGGGTTTAATGGAAAATACCTATTTACTTTCACCGGCAGGTTTGATGGTTCTTCGAAATTCGGAGCTAATAATAAGTACGGTTTCTTCCCTTCAACTGCATTTGCTTGGAGAGTCTCAGAGGAAGGGTTCATGAAATCGATAAGTGCTATAAGCAATTTAAAATTGCGTCTTGGATGGGGGCAAACAGGTAATCAGGAAATTCCAAATAAGATATCACAGATTTCAGTGGGAACAAATCCTTCTGCCAACGGATATTTCAACGGCACATTGACTCCAGGTATCACCTTCCTGAGAACACCAAATCCAAACATTCAGTGGGAAACAACAACTCAAACTGACTTAGGATTAGACTTGGGTCTCTTTAAGAATCAATTAACAGCAACAATTGATTTGTTTCACAAACAAACAGAGGATGTTTTGTTAGAAATTACATCAAAAGCTCCTGCAGCAACTCAAACACAATGGCTAAATGTACCCGGCCTAAAAATAATCAACAATGGGATAGAACTTGGATTGGATGCATCTATTGTTAGTAAAACTGATTTGACTTGGGATGCCGGATTCAATATTTCCCATATAAAAAATGAAGTTAAAGATTTGCCTGTTAAACTTATTGAAACTGGTAATGCAAGTGGGCAAGGTCTTTCTGGTACACGGGTTCAGGTTATAACAAACAACAATCCTATTGGAACGTTTTATGGTCGTGTATTTCAGGGATTTGACGCTAACGGCATAAGTATATATAAAAAGGATGAGAATGGAGTTGATGTGCTTGAACCTATCGGATCTGCTTTACCTAAATTTACTTTTAGTTTCAATACCAAAGTGCGGTTTAGGAAATTCGACTTTAGCATGTTCTTGTATGGCATGTCAGGTAACAAAGTATATAATAATGCTGCAAATGCTCTTTTTGTAAAAGGTGCTCTTAACAACGGTTCAAACGTAACAACAGATGTATTTAATTCAAACGAGGCAACCGGCAATTCAAATGCCTATTCTTCGCGATTTGTTGAAGATGGATCGTTCTTAAGACTTTCAAACGTAACTTTAGGTTATACCATTAACACCAAATCAATTGGCTGGATTAGCAGTGCAAGGGTTTATCTTACCGGGAATAATCTACTTCTTTTCACAAAGTATACCGGGTTTGATCCTGAGGTGAATATTGATGCGAGCCAAAACGGAGTACCATCTATTGGCATGGACTTTACCTCCTATCCCAAAGCCCGAACATTTACTTTAGGTATTAGCCTTCAATTTTAATAACCCTTTAATATACGAAATGCTATGAAATTCAATAAATTTTCAGCTTTAATAGCCGTTCTCATCATAACCCTCACTGCATGTACCGACCTGCATGAAAACATTTTGGATGAACAGCTGGGTGGGGATCTTATCAACAATCCAGATAATATTGAAGCATTGATCA
The DNA here is from genome assembly GCA_013376985.1 of Bacteroidales bacterium. Lineage (GTDB taxonomy): Bacteria > Bacteroidota > Bacteroidia > Bacteroidales > Tenuifilaceae > UBA8529. Next base: position 9,839 of record JACABB010000060.1, on the reverse strand, counting down.
ATCCCCCCTACGCTACCCTACGACATATTATCGAATGGTATGATTATTGGGGTCTTCAGCAAATTTCAACGGATGAAACTGCATTTCCTACACGTGGATCTGACTGGTTTGACAACGGAGCATGGCAACAACTATACTTGCATACATGGACTCCCGATCATATCCGCTTATCAAATGTATGGAATGTACTTAGTCAGGGAATTTCTCGCTCCAATACAGCTATTTATTATATCAGTAAATTTCAACAAACTGCTACTACTGATCAGTACATTAACGAAGCTAGATTTCTTCGGGCATACTATATGTACCTGATGGTTGACCTGTTTGGACAGGTTCCTTACAGAGAAGCAAATGCGCTCGATTTCTCTGCCACACCTGAAGTAAAAGATAGAAAAACGGCTACTGATTTTATTATCTCCGAAATTAAAGCCGTATTGCCTAATCTTAAAAAACGCTCCGTGGTCACTTCCGAGCGCGTTACCGAGGGTGCTGCAAACGCTCTGCTAGCTAAAATTTACTTGAACTATCAGGTGTATGCAGGCGAAGCAAAGTGGGATGAAGCAATCCAGTACTCCGATGCAGTTATCAATTCGGGTGAGTATACGGTTACCAATGATTACTGGTCCATGTTTCAGTACAATGTAGTGAATCATCCAGAGTTCATTCTTACCGTTCCCATGAGCGATTTAGTGGATATGGGTAGTGGAAGTGTTTGGATTAATTTTACCCTTCACTATAATCAGATATTCGGAACATATACAAGCTTTTGGAATGGTGGTTGCACAACAGCCGATTTTATAAATACTTTTGATAAAGTTAACGACACTCGCTTCTACGATGGAAGGATAAAAAGCACAACTGGACTCAACCAAGGGTTCTTAATTGGGCAACAATACGACATAAATGGTAATGCCCTTACAGTTCGAAGTGGATCCCCTTTGATTTTTGTTCCTGAATTTAATTTGGCCAATGCGGCTGAAAACGAAGGTGTACGTGTAATTAAATTTGCTCCAAACCCCAATACCCCAAGGCAATTCTCTTCTCCCAATGACGTTCCTTTACTCCGCATTTCGGACATCTATTTGGTTCGTGCAGAAGCAAAATTCCGCAGTGGCGATGTAGGTGGAGCACTGGCTGATGTTAACTATATCAGAAGCAGACGTAGTGCCGCTGGAAAAACATTAGCAACATTGTCTAGCCTAACAGCGGATGATATTTACAAAGAGCGTGGTTTTGAACTATACTGGGAAGGATTCCGCCGTCAGGATATGATACGTTTCGGAAAATTTAATGATGCACATCAGCAGAGACCAGTTACAACTGCGAATAAGGCGTTATATCCAATTCCAACATCTGCGATAGATGTTAATAAAAAATTAACTCAAAATCCAGGGTACTAAGAATTAGATTTTCTCCATTTTAGGAGATCTAAATAATTTAAATTATGAGCATGCAAATGCTCTTAAAAAGATTTTGGTTTAGGAAGGCTGATTAATTTCGGCTGGACATGTATCCGTGTCGTGCTAACGCATGGCACGGATATAATTATACCAAATAGTATTTAACGTCAATTCAACATAAGAAACAATGTATTAACCTATATACCAATCAATTTGTTTTATTTGAATCAATGGAAACAAAGTTCGGCGCAGCCAATAGTGGAAAATTGAAATAATGGAGGATACAAGCAAAAATCTAGACTCTTGTTCTCCAATATTAACTTCGTTGAGTTCCACTTCGCTCCAGTTCCATCATTCCAACGTTCCATCATCACACTAAATAATTATATCTCTCTACAAATGAACACATTGTTGCACTTCTTATATCGAACTCACGTTATTTAATATAATTCTCAAAAACACAAATTGCTGAATATCTTTCATCTAAAGAGTCTTAATAAATAAGTTGAATGTCTTATAAGACACATTACCCTAAATTTTACAGTTATGCTTAAATAATTACGATGAAAAAGACAAATTACCTAATTTTATTATCAATCACAATGATAATCGGCTTTTTATCTTGCAGTAACGAGCCAACCTCTAAAAACACAAAAGCAATGGATAAAAAATGGTGGAAAGAAGCCGTGGTTTATCAGATTTACCCTCGCAGCTTTAAAGATAGCGATGGGGATGGTGTTGGAGATTTAAAAGGCATAATCTCAAAGTTAGATTACATCAAGAGTTTGGGTATTGATGTAGTTTGGCTAAATCCAATTTTCGCCTCACCAAACGATGATAACGGCTACGATATAAGCAACTATCAAGATATTATGAAAGAGTTTGGCACTATGCAAGATTTTGATGCCATGCTAAAAGGAATGCACGAAAGAGGAATAAAGCTTGTGCTTGATTTAGTTGTAAACCATAGTAGTGATGAACACGAGTGGTTCAAACAATCCCGGAGTTCGCGCACAAACCCCTACAGAAATTACTATCATTGGTGGCCCGAAGAAAAAGGGAAACCTGCTAGGCGCTTCAGCTATTTTGATGTAAACAACGATGCATGGAAATATGACTCTCTTACCAAATCATACTACTTACACTATTTCTCCGTAAAGCAACCCGATTTAAACTGGGAAAACAAAGCCGTACGCGATGAAGTATTCAAGATGATGCGTTTTTGGTTCGATAAAGGGATTGATGGATTCCGCATGGATGTAATCCCTTTCATTTCAAAAGATGCAACCTTTCCTGAATTACCAGCAAAATATAATGGTAACTATGTAGCATATTATGCCAATGGCCCGCATAACCATGAGTACTTGCAAGAAATGAACCGTGAAGTATTAAGCAAATACGATGTTATGTCAGTTGCAGAAGGAGCTGGTGCTTCTCTAAACACTGCAATGAATTTTGTAGATCCCGATCGCAAAGAGCTAAATATGTTGTACCATTTCGATGGAGCTTTATTAGGCACTTTGCCAAATGAGTATAAAACTCTTGATCCAAAAGGGTATAGATTAATCGATTTTAAAACAGTGTATTCGCGCTGGGATAGCCTATTCGCTCAAAAAGGATGGGGTACCATTTACCTTGGAAATCACGATCTGCCTAGAATGGTAACCCGATGGGGAAACGACAGTTCCGAATTCAGGGAACTTTCATCTAAAATGCTTACAACATTCCTTTTAACTATGCGTGCTACACCCTATTACTATTTTGGTGATGAACTGGGAATGACAAATATTAAATTCGATAAAATTGATGATTACCGAGATATTGAAACAATTAATATGTATAAGAACACAATTGCTCAAAAAGGTGATCCCAAAAAGTTTATCGAAAACCAAAAACTTACAGCTAGAGATAATAGTCGTACCCCTTTTCAATGGGACAACTCTGCCAATGGAGGTTTTACAACAGGTACTCCTTGGTTAAAAGTAAACCCCAACTACCTAACTGTGAATGCTGCGGCACAGGAAAACGATCCTAATTCAGTGCTTAACTATTTTCGAAAACTTATTAATTTGAGGAAAAAAGAGTTTACTCTTATTTATGGTAAGTATACCTTGCTCGACAAGAATAATCCCGATATTTACGCTTACACACGTGAATTTGAAGGTAAAAAAATGCTTATACTATTGAATTTCAGAGCCAAAAATGCTTCTGCATCGATTGGTAATATTGATATGAATAAAGCAAATCTTATTGTTGATAATTATAGTGCAGAAGGTGTTGAATCATTGAATTTGCGTCCTTACGAAGCAAAAATTTACGAGCTAAAATAAAACGGTTATCACAAATCAAAAGAGGGTGTACATAAACTCCGCCAAAAGCGTCATTGCGAGCGTTTTTTGCGAAGCAATCTACTGATTTTCAACACAATGATTGCTTCACTTCGTTCGCAATGACGAATAAAACAGACTTTATAGACAGACTCTAAATAGTTGCAATAAGATCCAATCATTAACTAATTTTTAGAGTATGAACGCTAACATAAAAACAAAGTTTCTAGTCTGTATTATTCTTATTCTCTCATCCTATATGCAACTATATGCACAACTGAATCCTTGGGTAATTAAGACGGAAAAAATAGATCCATCTAACTATTATGGAATTACGGTAGCAAATGGCATGATTGGCATTGTTTCATCGCCCGAACCATTTAAAGTTAAAAATGTGATTCTTGCTGGCACATACGATTTATACGGAAGAGGTCGTGTAAGCAATTTTTTAAATAGTTTCAATTTGCTAAATATGCGGATGGATATTAATGGACGAGGGGTTGATGCGAAATCTATCAGCAATTTCAGGCAGGAACTTAATATGCAATCCGCCGCTTTTACCTCAACTTTCAATTATGAAGATCAAGCAAGCATCAAATACACCTACTATTCACTTCGTCAATTACCTTTCACCGTTCTAATGGAGGTTACAGTAACTGCCAAGAAAGATATTACCATCAACACAGCAAGCGTTATGGAAGCACCAGACGCATTACGTGATGTACAAAATTATTATAACGAAATAGATCGCCCCCACGTAAATATAAGTCTCCTCACATCAACAGCAAAAAGTCCTACTGGAAAACTACAACTCTGTGCATCAACCTCCTTTATATTTACAGAACCTCATTTACAGGAGCCCCGTGTAATTCACGAAATGTGGGATAACAACATGCATCTGATGAAATTCAGCAAAACCATAAAAGCTGGTCAAACCTATGCTTTTTGTATTGTTGGAACCTCAATAACCTCGGCACATCATGAAGATCCGCTAAACGAGGCCGAACGATTGACCATTTTTGCAAAATTGGAAGGGCGTGATCGATTAATCAACTTTCATCAAAAAGCGTGGGCAGATTTGTGGAAAAGCGACATTCAGATTGAAGGTGATGCTCAATCACAACAAGATATACACAGCATGTTATACCATCTGTATTCCTTTGCTCGCGAAGGAAGTTCTTTTGCACCATCGCCTATGGGTTTGTCTGGGCTAGGCTACAATGGGCATGTGTTTTGGGATTCCGATTTATGGATGTTTCCAGTTTATTTAGTACTACATCCCGAAATTGCCAAATCCATTATTGAATATCGATTCGAAAGACTTGAAGCAGCAAAACGCAATGCCTTTTCCCATGGATTTAAAGGAGCTATGTACCCGTGGGAAAGCGCAGGAACTGGTGTTGAAGAAACACCTGTATGGGCTCTTTCTGGTCCTTTTGAACATCATATTACTGGTTGTGTGGCCTTAGCCGCATGGAATTACTATTGTGTAACTCAAGATAAAAACTGGCTGAAAGAGAAAGGTTGGCCAATACTTTCCGCAACAGCAGATTTTTGGGCGAGCCGTGTGGAACGCAGCGAATCAGGAAGTTTTGATATTAAAAATGTTGTAGCTGCCGATGAATGGGCTGAAAATGTTGATAACAATGCCTTTACAAACGCAGCAGCTAAATTGAATTTACAAAATGCAACAGTTGCCGCCAAATTACTTGGATACATAGCCGATCCCGATTGGGAATTGGTAGCCCAGAAAATTCCTATACTAAGATTTCCCGATGGAACAACGAAAGAACATGCCACCTATAATGGGGAAGGAATTAAACAGGCTGATGTAAACTTGCTGGCTTACCCTTTAAATGAAATTACAGATACAAATCAAATAAGAAAGGATTTAGAGTATTATAGTAAACGAGTGTCTGATACTGGAACACCTGCTATGACACAAGCCATCTTCGCTTTGCTTTACACAAGGCTAGGTGACAGTGAAAAAGCATACAAATGGTTCAAAGAAGCATACGAACCCAATCTAAATCCTCCTTTTAGAGTAATTGCCGAAACAAAAGGAGGGATCAATCCATATTTTGCAACTGGTGCTGGAGGGGTTTTACAATCTGTGCTTATGGGTTTTGGTGGATTGGACATTACTCCTGATGGAATTGTTCAAAAAAAATCGGTACTACCAAAGAGATGGAAAAAACTAACAATTACTGGAGTTGGAATCTCTGGCAGAACGTATATCGTTACTAAATAGAATAACGAAGAATAATAAAATGTCAAACAAGTTGAACTTTAAAAATATTATAATTATGAATCGCTTATTTTTAGTTGCTTTTATTGCCTTACTAAGCCTATCTTCTAAATCACAAAATAGCAATCTAACGCCCGACAAAATCTATGGTCAATTATTCAGAGATGTACAATTGAATAAAGTTTTCCCCGATGGTAAAACCTTTGTAGATTGTGTTCCTGTTAAAAACCCCAAAGAAATTGTGAGTAATTATCTTTCCCTCCCAAAAGATGCAAATTCAAATTTCTCATTGGCTCTATTTGTAAAAGAAAATTTTACAGCCCCTGTTAGCCTACAAAGTAATTATCAGTCAATTAAAACAGAATCCGTTGAATTGCATATAAAAAACCTTTGGTCAGTGCTCAAGCGCAATCCCGATCAGTATATTGAGGGTAACTCATTATTGCCCCTCCCCTATTCATACATTGTTCCAGGCGGAAGGTTCAGGGAGATTTATTACTGGGATAGCTATTTTACAATGCTCGGCTTGCAGGAAAACGGGGAATGGGAGATTATTGAAAACATGATTAAAAATTTCTCTTTCCTAATTCAAACATACGGGCATATCCCCAATGGAAACAGAACCTATTATCTATCGCGCTCCCAGCCTCCTTTCTTTAGTTTGATGATAGAACTGCTGGCAGAAAAAAAGGGGAATGCTGTTTATGCTGATTATTTGCAGTCGTTACAAAAGGAATATGATTATTGGATGGATAAAACCGCCAATACAAAACATACCGTTACAATGCCCGATGGTTCAATGCTAAACAGGTATTATGATGCTGATTCAATTCCACGACAAGAGAGCTATCGACAAGATGAAGAATTGGCTCAGCAGGAATCTCAAAAGGTAGAAGAGGGCGTAAGAAGCATTGTGTATTCCCGCATGTGCAAAAATTTCCGCAGCGGAGCCGAAAGCGGTTGGGATTTCAGTAGTCGGTGGTTTGCCGATGGCAAGAATATCAGCTCTATTCAAACTACCAATTTAGTTCCCGTTGATTTAAATGGGCTGATTTACCATTTAGAATTAACATTGGCTAAAGGTTATATGCAGGTTGGCGACACATTACAATCCAAAACATTTAAGGATAAAGCTCAATTTCGGAAAGATGCCATAAACAAATATTGTTGGAATGAAAAGGAGGAGTGGTTTGTTGATTATAATATATCTACCAAGAAACAATCAACTGAATTAACAGCAGCAGGTATAGAACCACTATTTTTTGATATCGCATCTAAACAACAAGCACTTGCCTTAACAGAAACCTTAAAGGAAAAATTCTTAAAAAGCGGAGGAATAATTACCACCCTGAAAAATACAGGGCAACAATGGGATGCACCAAATGGCTGGGCTCCATTGCAATGGATGGCAATTAAGGGTTTAGAGAATTACCAACAAAAAGAAACAGCAAAGGATATTGCTAAACGTTGGATTAAGCTGAATGTTAACGTTTATGAACGTACAGGCAAACTCATGGAAAAATACAATGTGGAGAATACAGCATTAGAAGCCGGAGGTGGAGAGTATTCTGGTCAGGATGGTTTTGGTTGGACAAATGGCGTGCTTGTAAAATTGATTTCATTATACGGTAAATAGCCTAGCGTCATAAGGGTTAAGTAAATTTTGTTTTACAACAATATAAACAACTGCTCTCTATCGAATAACTTCCTTTAAGTCCCAAACCTTAGGATATTAACAATATTTTTTAATTCATTGTAAATAAATGAATTAAAAAATATTGTTAAAATAACTAATACTTTAGTTGTAAAACTAATATTTTAGTTATATATTTGTATTATCAAATTTGTAGAATACTATTATGAAGGATCTAACTAAAGCGGAAGAGCAGATAATGCATATCCTCTGGAATATCGAAAAGGGATTTGTGAATGATATTATGGAAAACCTTCCTGAACCAAAACCAGCATACAATACGGTATCGACCATTGTTCGCATTTTGGAGAAGAAAGGATTTGTTGACCATAACGCTTATGGAAAAACTCATGAATACTACCCTTTAGTATCAAAAGATAAGTATACAAAAACTTTTATGAAAGGGTTTGTTGAAAACTACTTCTCAAACTCATACCAAAACATGGTTTCGTTCTTCTCTAAGAATGAGAATTTATCGACAAAGGAGATTGAGGATATTATTAAGATTCTGCAGGAGCAGGTTGACTCTAAAAAGAAATAGTAAAATTAGTTGCCATGGAAATCTATCTATTAAAATCATCAATTGCATTAACCATTCTTTATGCGTTTTACTGGTTATTGCTTAGGAATGAAACATACTTTGGTTGGAATAGAATCTATTTAATATCATCGATATTCACCTCCCTCATATCACCTCTAATAAATATCTCCATTTTTGAAAAAGCGGGTGAATCAATTGGCAATATCATTCAGCCAGTTATTGTAAGCACTCAAATTGGTATTATTAGAGAAAATCATTCACTTAGCATACTATCGATAATATATATAAGCGGCGCTGTTTTCTTTACTTTAAAATTTTTATCTAAACTCTCCCAAATCTATTACATGTACTATCGATTCCAAAAGGTACAATATAATGGGTTTAGGGCTGTACTGGTTGATGGAAATATATCTCCATTCACCTTTTTCTCAATACTTTTCCTGTCACGCTCCGACTATGAGAAGGGGAATATTGCTGAAATGGTTGTTCACGAAAGAACACACAAAGAGCAGTTCCATTCGCTCGATGTAATTCTTCTTGAGATTACAACTATTATTCAGTGGTTTAACCCATTTCTATGGCTAATCCGGATAGCACTAAAATCGGAGCATGAATTTATTGCCGACAGGAACGTATTAGAGAAAGGGTACGATAAGGTTGCATATCAAACTCTACTATTCGAGAAAAGCCTAGGTGTAATAGGTTTGGGTGTAACCAATAATTTTAATTACTCACTTCTAAAAAACAGATTAAAAATGATGACTATTAAAAAATCAAATTCCGCAGCAATTGTAAAGTACATTTTTGCATTACCATTGCTACTTTCAATATGCTTATTTCTATCAACAAATATGAAAGTTCTTGGGCAGGAAAAAGTATACGAAATTGTTGACAAAATGCCTCAATACGGGAATAGCCCAGATGACCTGAGGATGTTTGTTGCTAGAAATATGAAATACCCTGAATCAGCTGCTAAATTAGGGGTTCAAGGACGAATATATCTTCAATTCATTGTTACCGATATGGGTAAAGTAAAAGATGTTAGCGTTATCAAAGTAGCTGTTCCAGAAAAGGATATGAAAGAAGGAATTACCGTTACTGCTCTAAAAAAGGATAAGGATGGCAAAGTAGAATTTAAGGATTACAAATCAACTGGAGATGCCAAGATTGACCAAGCCTACAAAGATTTAGAAAATGAAGCTATTAGAGTTCTGAAGCTTCTCGGTGATTTTACTCCTGGAGAAGAAAAAGGAAAGAAAGTTAATGTGCAATTTACTTTTCCAATAACATTTGTTCTACAATAAAGCAATAAGTAAAATAGGAGCCATAATTTGATGGCTCCTATTTTAAAATTGAACTCTCTTTTAAGGCTGAATATGTTGAAAAAAAGACAAAAGACAAATATCAAAAATCAAAAGTAATTTCATCGCAACCTAACTCTTAGCCTTTATCGCACTTACCCACCTTGGAATAGCATTCGCTAACACTATTACCACGCAAGCCATTATCAAAATGGTAAGTGATAAGTTAATAATTCCAGGAATCATCTTTGCTGGTTCAGATATTTGGGGAATGTGGTATAATGGACATTTTTAATGGTTTTTTTTGGACCATGCTCCCTAATGGACAT
>JACABB010000006.1:24771-165751 GCA_013376985.1 Bacteroidales bacterium | reverse complement strand
CCGCCACGCTATCGGGCGTTCTCGCCACCTGCTCCTCGAACAGCTGGTGGATGCATCTACCCTTCGGGTAATCGGCTTCGGTATCGTTCCATTCTACCAATAATTGATGCCTCTCCGTAGGCGTAAGTATCTCTATTTCATTGATTTGAATCTGCGGGTTTTCTAATACGGAATTAACTAATATATAAAAATGATTAATCATCCTTTCAATAGTACTTTGCAGAAATAAATCTGTGTTATACTCAAAAACGCCTTCAATACCATTCTTTGTTTCAAAAAATTCAAACCTAAGATCAAATTTTGAAATAGTCGATTTAAAATTAAATTGTTGTAAGTTGATTCCTGAAAAAGTAAGTTCACTTTCTGGGAAATTATGTAATACCATTAAAGTTTGAAAAATGGGAGAATATGCCATATTTCTCTCAGGTTCTATAATATCAACTATTTTTTCAAAAGGCATATCCTGATTTCTATATGCGTCAAGGGTGGTAGTTTTAATTTCATTTAGAAATTCAAGAAATGATATTTCTGGTTTTAATATGCTTCTTAATGCAAGTGTATTAACAAAAAATCCTATTAGGTTTTCCAATCCCATACTGCCTCTATTTGCAATTGGAGTTCCAACGCAAATGTCTTCCTGACCAGAGTATTTATGCAATAATACTTTGATCATTGCCAATAATGTCATGAAAAGCGTTACATTATTTTTATTGCTGAAAAGATTCAACTTATCAGAAATAGATTTTTCGAGTATTATAGGAATACTATCACCATTATAGGTTTGCTCTTTAGGTCTGGTTTTATCAATAGGTAATTCAAGTAATGATAGTCCTTTAAGTTTATTCTTCCAGTATTCTGATTGCTTTTTTGAGAACTCTCCATTTACCTGCTCGCTTTGCCAGATTGAATAATCAGCGTATTGAATTGGAAGGTTTTTTAATGGAGAAGGTTCATTCTTAGAGAATGCCTCATAGAGGATGGATAGTTCATTAAACAAAACTGAAATGGACCAACCATCTGAAATTATATGATGTTTGTTTAAAAATAGTATTGATTCATCTCCATTAATAATATAAAGTATTACACGAATTAAGCAATCTTTCTCTAAATCGAATGCTTTATCGGCTTCTTTTTCTATCAAGTTTAAAATTAGTTTTTCCGCTTCTCTCTTTGACAAATGACTTAAATCCTCAATATTTATTTTAAAATCTGTCTCTTTGTGGATAATCTGCCTTGGTATATTATTTACAATAACAAAATTTGTTCTAAGTATATCATGCCTGCTTATGATCTCTAAAAAGGTTTTTTCTAAAATATCAGTTTTTATTTTCCCTAACAACCTTCTTGCGCCAGGCATATTGTAACTACTATTATGATCCAATTGGTCTAATATCCATAAACGTGTTTGAGCAAAGGATAATGGAATATCTATTTCCCTTGATATGGAAGGAATTAAAGCAATTTTAGTTTCATCCTTTTTTGTGTTACCAAACTTATGCGCATTATCTAAAGTATAAGATTTATCAGCTATCAACTTATCAATTAATTCAGAAAGTTGATTTAATTTTGGATTATAAAAAATATCTTCAAAATTTAATTCAATCTGAAATATTTTTTTTATCCTATATATTATCTGACTTGCAATTAATGAGTGACCTCCTAATTCAAAGAAATTACTATCCTTGGTAATATCTTTTGCTTTTAAAACATCCTTCCAGATTGCAATTAATTTTTGATCTGTTGACCATATGGAATCAATATAATTACAAAACTCTTTAATTGTTGGGAAGTCAAAAATATCTTCAAAACTGAGTTTTAAATCAAACTCTTTATTTATTTGATTTATTATTTTGGTTGTTGCTAATGAATCGCCACCTAATTCAAAAAAATTGTCATTTAGCGATATGTTTTTAGTTTTTAGAGTTTTACACCAAATTAAAGCGATGTGTTCTTCAATTGCATTTCCTACTTCATTCAAGAAAGGTAATGTATCATCTAAAAATTCATTTTCAGATGTTATAATTTGGGTACTTGCGTTTAACGTTCTTGGTGCATCTCTTAGCCAACAATGTATTTTTTCGAATTGATAGGTTGGTAATTCGATCTTTCTTGCAGAGGAATCCTTATAAAATTTATTCCAATCAATTTCATAATTATTTAAGTATAGAAATTGGAATAATAATAGTAAAGCATTATCACCAATATTAATATCACAAAAATGATAAACTAAGGCATCTGCATTTTTTCTACCTCTAATAGCTTTTGAAATTTCATTTCCTTTACCAAGATGCAAGAATATTACCGATTGATCATTGGCTTCCCTCTCTAATAATTTATCAACTCTTGCATTTACTTCAGTTATTTCTTGAGGAATGTATTCAAAAAGTTTTTCAATTCCTTGTTTTAAGCTAATTTCTTCAAAAACTACCGAATATATTATTTTGCCAATACCTGTTGCTAATACATTTTCGCCTTTTAATCCATAATTTACTAAAAGTTTATAAAGACCGAACTGAAATGCAAAATCAATGAAATACTGATTTTGAGTTTTAGAGTATTCTAAACATTGTTGATATTCTTTTGCAAAAACAGGGGAATTTTTCAAAAAATACTGAATAAATTCATCTGGTATCCCATCAGTATCTGATAACAAGAAGATAATTTTGGAATATCTGTTTTTTTGATATTCATCTATTCTACTCTCATCATTTATTGCTATTTGCAATTGTTTTTTAAGATTCTCCAACCCGTCAACGATGCACGCAAATTTATAATCGTGGTGTTTTCTCCCGGTATTAAGCGTATAAGCGATATTTTCTATATTCAGGTTATCGTTTAGTTGTACTTTTCGATATAATTCTTTTAAGTTTTGAATAAGACCATGCTGTGTTTTTGAGGAATGAGCTATAATTTGTAGAGTTGTAGAGTCTTGTCCATTTTCTTTTGAAGTGTTAACATATTCTTCTAATACAACATGAGCATTGGTTCCTGAAAATCCAGAAGAGGTTAAACCTGCAAGCCTTTTTTTACTAGATTCTACATTCCAATCTGTGAATTTATTGCTGATATAAACTGCTGTTTTCTCGAAATCGATCAAGGGATTTGGTTTATTATAATGCACTGTCGGGAAAATGACTTTGTTTTTAAATGAAAGAATAACCCGAATTAAACCTGCTAAACCTGCTCCATAAATACAATGTCCAAGATTAGTTTTCATGGACGATAAAGCGCAAAACTTTTTTTGGTTAGTAAATTCATTAAAAGCTAAAGTTAGTCCTTCTATTTCTAAGCTATCACCCAATTGTGTTCCTGAACCATGACCTTCAATATATCCTATATCTTCAGGGTTTATCCCAGCTTTTTTCCATGCCGTTTTTATCACCTCTGATTGAGATATACCATCAGGAGCAGTAGGGCTTGACGCTCGACCACCATTAGAATTTACCGCTGTACTTTTTATCACAGCATGTATTATGTCTTTATCCTGAATTGCTTTTTCTAGCGGTTTTAATAGAATACTACTAATAATTTCACCTTTTCCCATACCATTAGCATCTGCTGAGAAAGAACGTGAACGACCATCAGGTGACCACATTTGCAAATTGACATCCTCATTTAAATATGGAAAAAGATAAAGATTTCCACCGCATACTAAAGCTTGGTCGGCATCTTTTACAATTAACTCACTACATGCCATATGTAGCGCAACAAGAGTTGAAGAACATGAAGTATTTACTACAACAGATGTCCCTTTTAAGTCAAAACACCTTGATATTCTGCCAGCATAAAATTCTCTAGCGTTTCCAGAAACTAAAGTAGGAGTAAAATCATCAGCATGTTTATAATATTCAGAATCTATTTCACTTACATAAACTGCAGTATTAGAACCTCTAAAAAAATCTGAATTATATCCGGCATTTTCAATACACTCATTAACTATCTCCAAAAGAAGCCTTTGATGTGGATCCATTGTTTGTGCTTCAGCAAGAGATATATTAAAAAAACTATGATCAAATTTGTCAATATCTTCAATATAACCGGCATGCATATATTGTTCATCTTCAGGCAATGTGGTGTCCGTTATTCTTTTTTTTGAAATTTTTGATACTAAATCTTTACCTTCTTTTAAATGGTTATATAAATCATTCAAGTCTCTTGTTTCTGGAAATCTGACACCTACACCTATAATTGCAATATCTTTGTTCATGATTTTACCAATTGATTTATTTAATTAAAATCTGATTTTTTCAATTCTTTCATACAAAGTATTATTACACCATACGTAATTAACTCCATTCCATTTTGTAGCAGAAAAAACATCCGGAAAAAATCCACAACCTTTATAATTTGCACTAGTATTACACAATAATGGAATCTGGCTGATTTTTTCATATTCCATCAATAATTCAGTAATTATGCTATTCTCATTTTGATTAACTGTCTGAAGTCTTGCTGTATTATCTAAGTGTATAACGGCGGGGATTTTGCTTAACCATTCCTCCTTGACTATATGATCAAAAAGCATATACGGATCAGATAATCCTGGTTCAAAAATTTCACTGGCTTTGTTTTCAATACAAATTGGAGACACAGGTCTGTAATCTTCTCTTATTTTGATTCGGTTTAAGATATCTTTCATTTTTTTTGAAGTAGGATCTGCAACAATGCTTCTATTTCCCAAGGCTCTTGGTCCAATTTCAGCATGTCCATTTAAAAACACAACAGGCTCCTTCGTTGTATATAGAATGTCTGCAAGCTTACTAATGGTACATTTTTGAGATATCCAACCTATTGCTGGCTCATTTTGAATAATTTGTGGACCACAATAAACACTCCAGTCAATAAAAGAATTATTTGTTTTTGATATCATTGCACAGCAGGCCATTCCAATAGCACTACCAGAATCGTTCGGGAAAGGAGGAACATATACTCCATTAAAATATCCGGAATTTCTAATAGCAGAGTTCCATTTTATATTTAAAGCACATCCGCCTGACAAACATATATTTCCTGATTTCTTTTTATTTCTTTCAACCTTTTTAATTAGTTTTTTCAGTAACAACTCTTCCAAATAAACATGAAATGAACAAAGAATATCCTCATCGGAATAATTCATTTCAGCTATTAGCTTTTTGAATTCTATAGCAAAAATATTTGCAAAGCCCATTGGATATTGATACGATTCCTCATATATCTTATCGAAGTATTGGAACAACTCTCTTCTGGGTTGACCCAATGCAATATATGCCATTACCTTACCAGCAACAGAAAGATTGTCTTTTGCAAAATTGCCACTTACTTTAAAAGGGCCAAAATGTTGAGAAAAAATGGTATAAACATTTCCAATTAATAAAAATATTGGACCTAGGTTTTCAATTTTCTTATTTGTTGCATCGAAGTAATATAAACGCGGATACATACCACCATCCCAAACCAAAACATATGAACTTTCATTTTTAGCAGCAAACGGACTAGAACAGTAGGTTCCCAATACATGCCCTGCTGCATGATAATAACTTAAATAATCAAATTCTTTATCTCCGATTTTTAGACCTTTTAATTTCCATTCTTTTAAGATATTTTCATTCAAAGACTCTTCTGTATACAGTGCAATATCAAGTTCGTAGGGTTGACTTTTATTCTCAGCAGATAATTTATTTACTCCCGTTCCAATTGTCAACCTAGGTTGAATTGCCAATGCATCTTGATCATTGCCACCCCATCCGTCAACGACAAAGTGGTCAATATCCTCCAATTTGACTCCTTGCTGATTTAATATTTCTTCTATAAAAGATGTGTCCTTTATTTCAGTAAATCTAGGATTGTTATTAATTTTCTCTAGTTCAACAGAAAAAAGCAATTTATTATCTTTGATAACAGCGACTGCTCCATCATGTGTTAATTTTAATCCACAAATTATCATATTTATACCTCCTAAATTTTTAGTTTTTATTATACTTTGCTTTAAACAATTCTATAGTTCGCTAATTTTTATTTCTCGACTTGTCTCGAAATGACTAGTACATCGATATCCGCGGGCTGTGTCATACTGAACAAAATTCAATAATGTCCAAATAATTAAAATTTTATAATAGTTTAATAAATTATTTTCAATTCGTAAACTGTTCATTTTTAACTTATCGACTACTAAAAATCAATAAGATTTCCACTATTACCAATGTTTTGTTCAGGATTAAGCTTTGAAAAGATTCGATCCGTTAAACGATTAACAGAACTTGCACTAAAAAGATCTTGAACCGAAACGACATTTTTATATAACTCATTGATTCGAGTGTGCATTTGCACTAGTGTTAAAGATTCAATTCCAATATCAAAAAAATCATCCTCGGGGTTCATGTTGATATTTCCCAATATATCATTAAAAATGCGGATCAAATTTTCTTTAATTTGCTCTTTTTTAGCATCTTGAACATTAACCGTATTTTCATTATTTACTAGTTGGTTGTTCGAATAATCGGTGTTTAAGTGTTTATCTGATTCGGAATAAGATTTTTTGGATTTTGTCTCATTATTCGCATTTATTTTATGCTGATTGGCCAGTGTCTTAAGCTTCTCTTTAGTTAATATTGTATTTCCATTATCGTCTTTATGGGCAATAATTAATTTGCCAATATGCTTTGCTTTTGACATAAAATCAAATGCCTGATGTATATTGTCTATCCTGAACTCACTATAAGGAATTGATTTAATTTTTTTCTGTTTTATCAATTCGATTATCTCATCAATAACTTCACTCAACATCGGATTATCCGTTCCAAGGCTTATTGCAAAATAAGAGAGGCTTTTTTCAAAATATCCTAAGTTAAGTGCCTTATGTTCTGCAATATCCCTTTTGCCGATATCTAAATAACGGCCATAAGTACCTAAAACAGAAAGATTCGCATCTAAAAAATCTCCTCCTCCCAAAGAATTAAGAAGCACATCAATCTCAATATCTTTACTTTTTAACTCTTTTAAGTATAAACTACTTCTGGAATCCATAACCTTTTGTAATCCTTGTGAGTAAAGAAAATCCTTTTTTTCTTTTGTACCAGTTGTAGCAATAATTTCAGCACCAATGTGCTGTGCTATGCCAACAGCAGCAAGTCCAACACCCCCAGCCGCAGAGTGGATTAATACTTTTTCATCTTTTCTTAACCTGCCTAATTTAACGAGAGAATAATAAGCAGTTGTATAGGCGCATAATAATGTGGCGGATTCTTTTAAAGAAAGGTGTCCAGGTTTTTTTCGTACAAAATCTTCCTTAACAGTTATAAATTGACTAAAACAAGCGGGAGCCATAGCAAAAACTTCATCTCCAACTTTAAACTGGGTAATATCTTTACCAATACTAATCACTTTACCAGAACATTCAGCGCCTATTTCTTCACAAACTTCTTCCAATGTTTGGCCAGGAATTAGATTAAGAGCCAAAAGAACATCCTTAAAGTTCATTCCTGTGTAGTACACTTCAATTTCAATTTCATTACAAGCAATAATTCTTCTACTAGTTATTTTAAAAGTTAAATTATCTATTAGACCTAATTGATTAGAGTGCAAAGCATAATTATTATGATTTTCAACAAATTCACCCTTTTCTGATATTTCTTTTAGAGCGTAATCTTTAACCCGAATAATTTCATCCCCAGAATAATCGAAAATGGAACCACTAAAACTAACTGAACCTCTCGATCTCTTGTCAACTTGAATAAAACTATGCATTTCGGCAGGTATTCTTTTAAATATTTTTATTGAATGATAGGAGTAAGGTATATAATTCCCTTCAATATAATCAATCATAAAACCACTGGCACAATCTAATAATGCAGGGTGTAGTTTCGTATCTTTTATATCATTTTCAAAATTTGCAGATAATTTGAGTTTTACAAGCCCAGTGTTTTGTGAAGTATATACTTTTTCCAGATTCTGCCACCGTTTTCCAAACTCTATATAATTGCTGCTATTTATGTCATTTTCTTTTAATTTATATGCATCAATTATGTTTTGAATATTAAATTTCTCTTGTTCATTTTGTCCCGGATTTAACTTTTTAATTTTGCCTGTTGCATGAATTATTGGTGAATTATTAGATTGCCTATTTGTGCTAATGATTTTAAAATCAAAATATTTGTTGCTTTTCTTTAAAATGACACTTACATTTTTTTCTTCATTTTCATTTATCGTTAAAGGGTTTAAAAATACAAGATCGTTTATTTCATTAACATAGCTTTTTGTTAAATCTACGAATGCCTGATAAACAATATCAATATATCCTGTTCCGGGGAATATATGTATGTTCTTTATTATATGTTCTTTAAGAACCCAGCAGTTTTTCAGCGAAAGAGTTGCATAATAAGTAACCGTTGCATTATTATTAGTGACAACTTTATTAAAATAGAAATGTGTTAGTTGTTTTTCAGTTTCATGGCTTTGTATTTCAGCCTTCTTATTAGGCTCGGTGGTATTTTCCTTATTCCCAATAAGGCTTTTACTGGAAATAGCTATTTGGCTTAATTTGCTCGAAAAAGCAATATCAAAAATTTGTTTTCCCTGAACAGGCTTTATTGCTATATCTTTGAGGTTATTATTGTTCTTAAGGTTAAACTTTTCTGCAAGATCTTTTGCGGAATCAACAGCCATTCCAACTTCATTCCAGCCATCCCAATTGATGCTTAAATAGTGTACTTTTGAATTACAGTTTTTATAGTTTGCATAATAGTCTAGGAAAGTATTCCCCGCACAGTATGCAACTTCACCTATATGTGCCTCAATTGATGCCAATGAAGAAAACAGAACAATGAAGTCACATTCATTTTTATCAATCAACTCATCCAGAATAAGTGTTCCTTCAAATTTTGGGGATAAAACTTTTTCAGACAAATCCTTGGTTCTAGCTCTAATCAATCCTCCATCGGCAATTCCGGCTGAATGTATTACACCATTAATGGAGCCATGCTCTTTTTTTATGTTTTCGAACATCAGCTTCATATCCTGATAATTGCTAACATCACATTTATTAATTAAAACTTTGGATCCTGATTGTTCAATTTTTTTTAGTGCATTTATTTTAAATGTTATTTTATCGGTTGAATTTTTATTCACCAGTATTGCATCCCATTCTTTTCGTTCTGGAAAAGCAGAACGCGTTGTCAATACAAATGTACACCCTGATTTTTGGGCTAAATGTTCACATATTGTTAATCCAATTCCACCCAAACCTCCTGTAATTACGTAAACTCCATTATTCTTGAGCCTAATACTGTTATGATTGTCAATGTTTAGTTTTTTGACATCTCTTATAAATCTTTTGCTTTGCCGTAATGCTACAATTTTTATTTTTTCAGGATTACAAATCTCATTTATTAAACAATCTATTAATGAATTATTGTTAATCTGTAAATATTCATCTTGATCAAAATCAATAGTTTTACAAACAATATTAGGAAATTCATTTTCAATAACACTGCATATCCCCAAGGATAAAGATTTTTCAAAATCTGTCCCTTCATTGTTAATAACATTGCACATATTATTGGAGATATTGTATAACCCAACGGGTTGATTCAACTGTAAACTCCCTATGGCCTTTGCTATATAAAGGAAACTATAAAAACTAGACTGTTTTATTCCATCTGAATTTTGTAACTTATGATCCCTTATTGAATATGTATTAAACAGGGTGATGATATTGAAATTCTTCTTTAAATTAAGATTCTTGAATACTTGTACAAAATCGTCATAGTTTTCTATATTCAGATTAAATGCCTTCTCGCCGATTTTCTCGTATTTCCCAGTATTTTTAATTGTGCAAGTATTCGGATATTCAACTAAAAAACTATTAATAAATGATTTAGATAATTCATTTTCATTATAAAAAATAATACTGTCATCTTGTAATGAATTTGGAGATATAACATTTAAAGAGGATTCTTTCCAAAGCGGAGTGTAAAACCAGTCATGAATTATGTCATGCTCTTTGATATTGTGATGATTCTTTTCACTAGTTATAGAAAACTCTTTTCCACTTTGAGGTAATTTAGAAAATAACTCATTATTTATAGGAAAATGCTTTCTTTGAAATGGATACGTTGGTAAGGTTATTTTTTTCCCTTTTCTTTGTTCATTAAATTTTTCCCAATTTATATTAATATTGTTTAGCCATAACCAACCCAATTTTGTGTAGTATTCTTTTGTACCTGTTTCTATATCAGAAAACAATGTTTCTAAAATAATACCCTTAAAATCATTTCTAATTTGTAATGATAAGTTGCCCAAAGTTCCAATTTCAAGAAATAAATGATTTTTGGAATCGGTAATTCTTTGGAAATTGTTTTTATAAGTTAAATTATTGATAAGCAAATCAACCCAGTATTTATTGTTAACAGCCTCTTCATTTGTAATCCAATCGGAGGTAGTGCATGAATAAAATGCAATTTTGGGTTGACTAAGCTTAGTCTTAGAAATCGTCTGAATCAATTCTTTAATTAATATTAAAACGGAATTGTCAATTTCTGTGGTTTTTAACGTTTTTATATTTCGCTCATTATTAAATATTTCCCGAATTAATAGCAAGTATTTGTCGGGAATGATGTAGGTTTTTTCTTTGTTGTCACACAAGAATGGCAGTTCATCAATATTTGCAAGTGTTTGCAGCAATTTGGCATATTTGGCGATTACAGGAAGAATTTCTTCCAATGAAAATACCTGAGCTAAACAACCAACAACAAAGCCACCTATATGGCTTCCTGCCATTGCATAAGGTTTAATGCCGTATTCTAACCATGTATTTGCTAATGAATATTTTATAATAAATGTTGATAAGGTATCTTTTTCAACTCCTGCATTTACATCATTGTAATTATCATTTGGAAATACATGATCTTTAATATTATAATCTAAAATGTTATTACAAATGGTAAAGCATTTATCAAAATTCGTTTTTAACAATGGTTCGTTTTCATAAAGATTATAAGCCAATGTGTTTCTGCCAAATATGTTTGCTGAAAACAGGTAAAGAAGTTTATTATTTTCATTTTCTACACCTGAAGTGAATTGTTGTTGGTCTAGTAATTTCGATGCTTCATCAATAGAGTTACAAACCAGAGTCCTTCGATAGGGGAATTGTTTTCTACCAACTTGCAGGGTATATGCAACGTTTTTTAATTCACATTCATTCTGATTTAAATATGACTTTAAGTTTTGAGTAGCTTCATCAAGAGCTAGTTGAGTTTTTGCGGAAAGAGTCAAAAGATAAGTGTTATTTGATTCTTTCTCGGTTTCCTTTTCAACGGGTGATATATATTCTTCCAATATCACATGTGCATTTGTTCCACCAACACCAAATGAACTCACTCCTGCCCTTAAAGGAGTATGATCTGATTTCCATCGAATAAGTTCTGTATTTACTATAAATGGGCTATTTTCAAAATTGATTTTAGGGTTTGGTTTCTGATAGTTTATTGAAGGTGGAAGCATTTTGTTTTTCAATGCTAAAACAGTTTTAATCAAACTTGCAACCCCAGCAGCACTATCAAGGTGGCCGATATTTGATTTAACCGATCCTATTTTACAAGAATGTTTCGGGATATCCTTAAATGCTAAATTCAACGCTTCAATTTCTATTGGATCGCCAAGGTTTGTTCCCGTACCATGAGTTTCAATGTAAGAAATTGTATTGGGTTTTACTTTTGAAAAAAGATGGGCTTTTTTAATAACTTGTTCCTGTCCGTCAACACTAGGAGCCGTAAATCCAATTTTTTCGTTTCCATCATTATTTAAAGCAGAGCCTTTGATGATTGCATGAATATTGTCACCATCTGCAATTGCTTTTTTCAATGGTTTTAAAACAACAACGCCAACGCCTTCGCCCGGAACAGTACCTTTTGCATCCTTATCAAAAGGTCTACAATGTCCATCGGAAGAGGTAATCATACCTGGCTGATATAAATATCCTGTTTTCTGTGGTGTAGTTACTGTAACACCCCCTGCAACAGCAACTGAGCATTCACCTGTTAATAAAGCTCTACATGCCTGATGTATTGCCACAAGCGATGTTGAACAAGCCGTATCAACAAGGACGCTAGGGCCTTTCAAATTAAATTGATAGGATAGTCTGGTACACAAATAGTCCCTATTGCTAAATAATGAAGCGGCTACCTGTTCGGTATTGTCACCAGACCTATCAATTAAAGATGAAAATATCCATTGGAAATTTGCTGTTGCTCCAGCGAATATGCCTATAGAACCCGGATATCGATCTGGTATATGTCCACTATCTTCGAAAGCTTCCCATAAACATTCATGGAAAACTCTCATTTGAGGATCCATTGCTTCAACTTCCTTGGGAAAATAATCAAAGAAGGAGTTATCAAAATACTCGATATTGTCAATTATCCCTTTTGCTCTAACATAATTAGGGTTATTTATTAAATCACCATCACCAACTATTTCATCTTTATTAAAAAAAGTAATGCATTCCCGGCCCTGAGAAATGTTATTCCAAAATTCCTTAATATTATTTGCCATAGGAAATCTTCCTGCCATACCAATAATAGCAATCTCAAGACCAGTATATTCATATGGTTTATTATTCATGATTTAATTCTCCTAAAATATCTAAAGTATTTTCAAACGTGCTTATGTTATCTTCTTCCATTGCTTCTTTTATAGTCGTTTGTTTATCGTTTTGATTCAATTCCTGATTTAAATATTTTGAAAAAGCACTTACAGTAGTATATCTGAACATATTTACAACAGGAATATCTAAATCGAAAGCCCTTTTCAATTTATTATTTAACTCAATAATATTTAGCGAATGTCCGCCGATATCAAAAAAGTTATCGAACAAACCAACATTATTTAATTCTAATACTTCTTTCCAAACATTGGATACTTTAACTTCCATTTCAGATTCTGGCTGTACAAAATCAATGGATAATGCAGGGCGAATCTGATCCGGCTCCGGTAATTCCTTGCGATTTATTTTTCCATTTTGATTTAAAGGGATTTTTTCAATTTGAATAAATTTTGAAGGGATCATGTAATCAGGTAATTTGACTAACAAGAAATCTCTTAGCTCTGAGGAAGAAAGTACTTTTTCAGCTACAAAATATGCAATAATTGTTTTTTGATTGTTCAGTTCTTTTACCAGTACCACCGCTTTATTGATGTGGTGGTGTTTTTCTAGTTGACTTTCTATTTCAAATAATTCAACTCTATTTCCTCTTATTTGAACTTGAAAATCCATTCTGCCTAAAAATTCAATATTGCCATCGTCAAGCCATCTTCCAATGTCGCCAGTTCTATATATCTTATATTCAGGATTAAAAGGATTGTCTATAAATTTTTCTTTGGTTATATCGGGTAAGTTTTTATACCCTCTTGCTATAGCTATTCCACTAACACAAATTTGTCCAGGGACACCAATGGGACAAATTTTATCCTCATTGTCGAGGATATAAATTTTCATGTTACTTCTGGGCTTTCCAATAAGTGATTTCTCATTTACATCCTTCCCATCAAAATAATAAGTACTAACTTCTGAGGAGGCTTCGGCCTGACCGTAAGCATTAATTATATTACCTTTATGATTGATGTATTTTCTACACTTTCTAACAGTTTCAATTGGTACATACTCGCTGCCCAATGATAAACACGTTAAATCAGGCAATAACTCGGTATTCTCATTTATATTAAAACTTTCAAAAAAGAGTTCCATCATCACCGGAACTTCGTCAATCATATTTATTTTGTTTTCTTTTAAATAATTATAGTATGCACGAATGTCCTTACGTAGGCTCTGAGTGATTAAATGCAGGGTGCCACCAGTAATTAGTGGCGGGAACATTTGTTGAATAGAACCACTTGAAGCATAGGAGTTCGATAGCAATACCTGATATCCGGGTTTGTTCTCAAAAGCCTCACAGGCCCAATCATTAAACTCGGTAAAAGAATCATGTTGTTCAAGAATACCTTTAGGTTTTCCCGTTGATCCTGATGTGTAGATCAAAATTGCAAGATCCTTCATTGAGTTACAAACAGGTAGATTTTCCGAAGATTTTGAAGTTAATAAGCTGTTGGACTCATCAAGATTGATTATATTTCTTGACAATTCATGGACTATTTTATCTTTATTGGGTATGAAAGCGATGCCCTGAATACTTTTTAATATTTCCTCGTTGGGTAGTTTATTACCATTTGTCAACATCTTGCTTATTATTTCGGCAAAAGTCAGTTCCCCTTCAGCCATTACAACAATGTCAATGTTTTGGTCTTTTAGAATGGTATCCACTCCACTGTTCGCATAAGGTCCGCCTGTTACTATGGGACAATTGCATCCCCATTGCCTGATGTATGAAATGGTTTGATGAAAAAAATCTTTATATAAGGTTAAAGATCTTACACCAATAATATCAGGACAATAATCTCTTATAGTTTTATTGAGTTCTTCAAAACTATTAAAATCAACCCTTGACTTTAGTATTTTGCCATCTATCTCACTATCAAACTGTTCTTTTAAATATGTGAGAATGTACATTAATCCTAATGGTGGGTCAAAAACATCGTATAATAGTTCTTTACCATCATCAAAGTATTGAGATAAATCCAATAATAATACCTTTAATGAATTCTCCCTTTTCTGCTTTTTGGGAAATACTTTTTGCAGTCTGGCATTAATATCAGGTAGCAGCATATGATCATTTGCAACCATATTAACACTAGGTAATTCTTGTGGCTCTATTTGGGCAAATGATAGCAAATCATTAATAGTATTAACTTTTACAGGTAAATAAGTGTCGTATTTTTGGGTCAATTCTATTTCAGAAAAAAACTTCATTTGATAAGGCAGTACATTGAGCAACCGTTCTTTTGAAATAAAGTAGTCATTCAAAAATACAGTTTGCATCTTAAGGGAGAAGTTTTTGCTAAAAGGCAACGTATCTGGTAATTCATTAAATGCTAATTTTTCAGATCTATAAATTGCCTCCTTAGATATTCCATGTTGAAGAGCCAGCTTTTCCATCTCAGTATTTGAGTAAATACGGACGATATTGATGTATGGAAAATGCAACCATTTAGATTCTTTGATAAAATTGATGGTTAGCTGAGCTTCTTCTTCTGTTTCCGTTGGGAAACCGTGCATTGCAAATAATTCAGTAATTACATGCGGATATTTCTTGCATATATAATCTGTGTTTCTCCTAAAACGATCGATATTCAAATTTTTTCCTATGAAGCTTTGCAATCTAGGTGAAGCAGTCTCCAAGGCAAGAGCCAAGCTAACAGTACCTGCTTCGATCATTAAATCAATATACCCTTCATTTAAGATATCTCCCCGTAAACCACCCGAAAAGAATAACTCAAGTTTCAATTTATTTTTAATAATTAACTCAAAAAAACGTGTGCTATTTTTGATATTAAAATTAAAAATATCATCACTTATTATAAACCTCCTCACTCCAATATCATAGAATAACTTTACTTCTTCAAAAATATTTTCCGCAGATCTTGCAATATTTTTATTAGGCCATATTTTATGACAATAACTACACTTATAAGGACATCCTCTACTAGTAAAAAGGTTTATATAAGTGTTTTTAACCATTCCTTGTCCAATATAATCTGCATATTTTTCATAATTAATTAGTGAACGGTCGGGGATGGGCAACGAGTCAAGGTTTTGTATAATTGGCCTAGCAGGGGTTCTAAATATTTTTTCTTCAATTTGAGATAAACCTATTAAATCCGTAAAAGAAAAGTTTTTTGTAATAGAAGACTTTGACAATACTAGAATTGCGCCTGAATCATTTAAGATATTTAATATCCTTTCTTGCGGGTAATCCGGATCGATTGGTAAATAGGCTCCACCAGCTTTAAATACTGCAAATATTGCAACTAACATATCAATTGTATTGTCCATTAGTAAAGCCACTACTTTTTCGGAACCAACATTCCTTTCTTTTAGTAAATGTGCAAGTTTATTAGCTTTACTATTTAATTCTCTGTAAGTAATTGTTTTCCCATCGGCCTTTACTGCAACATTATTGGGCGTTTTATCTACCTGTTCTTCAAATAACTGAAACACAAATTTATTTTTGGGATATTCACGGGTAAATTGATTAAAGTTGTTCAATATTTGGTTCTTTTCATCAATAGAGACCACCTCTAGTTCCTTGACTTTTTTATCAACGTTAAAAACAGCTTCTTCTAATAAATAATTAAAATGTTTGATTATCCGATTAATTGTATTTATTTCATATAATCTGCTATTGTATTCAATTGTAACCGAAATTTCGTTGTTATTTTTTTCAAATGAAAACAACATATTATAGTGGATATTTTCAAGGTATTTTTTATCTTGAATAGGGCTTAGAGTGATAAATATATCCAATAATGAAGATGAATTGTCATCACTTATTATATCTAATTCTTTCAGAAGTACCTTTAATGGGTAATTCTGATTTTCCAAGGCATTATAAAATGTATCTTTAAATTCTATTAAAGTATCTTTAAAACTTTTTTCTTTATTAATCAGACTTCTAAGAACAAGTATTGTATTAATAAAATTGTCATCCTCATTTTCTTGTTTTAGAACAGATGTGCCTATTAATATATCCAGATTACCAGTATATTTATTTAAAAAAATGGTTAAACAACTTGAAAATACAGTTAGTAGACGATGATCGGAATTATGACTTATTTGTAGTAATCTCTGGGTTACTTTATCATTCAGTTTATAAGTAACTTTTTGGTGTGCTGTTTTTGATAGTTCTTTGGTAATTTTATAATCATACCAAATTGTTGTTTTTGTAAGCTCTCCATTTAGTTTTTCCCGCCAATATTTTTTTTCTTTGATTTTAATACTCTCAGCAACAAGTCTTTCATCCGAATTACTAAATATTTCTGCAGTTGTCATATAATTAATTTTTTATCTCAAAATGGTGTAATGCTATTTTAATGATTATCTTAAACTATTTAAAAGTTAAACTCCCCTCTTTCAATATTAACTGTTTCCAGATGCCTTACTTTCTTTATACTCTTGCACTCATCAATATATTTTGCATTGTCTTTAAACTCAATAATTGAGGGTACGGCATTCTCATGAAGTTTTTTCCATCTTTCATCGGCCTTATACATATCATGTAAAGTATATGGATTCGGTATTCCACACTTGTTTAGGTGTTCAATAAATCGACTCAAGCGGTTATAAATCATTTCTCTTCTGGGCTCAGAGTCAAGTATCCAAGTTTGAATAATCAATGATTCTGCGGCTTTATCTGGATATAACAACATGCTTTTGTCCTGGTTTTCCCAGGTGCCAGACTTTGGTTGTCCTTTAAGAAAATACCAAAACGGAGTCCCTTCAGCATCATATATATCATCTTTTAACTCTTCTATAAGGTCAAGGGTTTGTTTGAAGTCATCTTCTGTTTCACCGGGATAACCTATCAACCATAAAGTTGCAGTTTTAATTCCCATGCTAGCCAACGTTCTTACTGAATTTTGAATAAGATCAATGGTAATTCTTTTATCCATCAAATCTAATACCTTTTGCGAGCCGCTTTCCAAGCCAAGCCAAGCCTTATAAAAACCAGCTTTTCTCCATAGATAAACATTATCAATATCGCAGGCCTCTTTACAAGCCCGTAAACAAGCATCCCAGTATATTGCCAAAGGTGATTGAACGAATTCAACAGATAACTTGTTGATAATAGGGTTCAATAACGAATCGCTTAATGAAAATAACTGTCTTTTATCACGATTAAATAATTTTACAAACTCTTCAACAGTTTGTTGAGGGCTCTTTTTCCGATATTTTCCCCACATCACTGTTTCGGAACAAAAGCCACATTGATAAAGACAACTTCTGGAAGAAAATCCAGATGAATAAGGATAGCAATTTAAGTCAAGATCCGTAAAATCAGGAATATCCAATGTTGATAAATCCATTACCTCTTTGTTAATATCATTAAGTGTAATAACCCTCTTGTTTTCAGGAAATTCTCCTTGCAATAACTTATAAAAAAGTTTTTCACCTTCTCCAATAATTATTTTATCAATACAATCTTCCGTTCTTTGCAAAAAATATTCATGGTTTGGTGTGTTTTCAGCTAATTGGTCGGAAAAAATACCACCTCCCATTACCGTCAAAATGTGTGGATATCTTGATTTTACAAGCCTAAATGCATAAAGTGAAGCAGGGACATTGCCTGAAAATACTGATAAGCCAAATACATCGGGCTTTTCAGTTTCTATATAGTTAATGATTAATTCTTTTAGTATTGAATAAAAATCATCTGCAAAACAAATTAAGGTTTTTATTGCTTGATCATTAATTTCAGTAAAGAAAGTCTTGTTTACAATTATTCGAATCAGTTCTTTGTAATCAGTTTCATCTTTGTAGTTTATGTGCGCCATTAAATGATTTCTGATAACATCCAATCCAATACCGTAAAAATTTCCTTTTTTGTTTGGTGGAATAATATTTTCAAGTACTGCAAAGTATTTATCATACAAAATTTTAAAAGCAACGTTAACTGTACAGTCAAATACTTTTACGTTAAATCCTCGCGGTGTTAAATATGATTTAAGACAAGATATTCCTACCGGTGGTATTTGCGCTGGCCAATAAGGTAGCATTCCCAGTAATATCTTTTTGGGTTCACCATTGGCTATTTTGTTGAATGATTGATTATTTGCTGACATGATTTCCGATGCTTTTATATTGTTCTATAAAAATTTGGCTATGAGATATATTTATATCAACCTGCATTCTTTTTTTCTAAAAGTTTGATTTTAACAAGTTCATTTGCAATATCTATTGTAGTTAATTCTGAGTCCTTATATCGATTAAGAATAAACTCAATATTCCTCTCAATAATTTGAGTATTTTCAATTGCTTTTTGTTTTGTTCCGCCTTTAATTTCAACATCGGCTTGGATAATACCCCCGGCATTGGCTATAAAATCGGGCAAATAGAGTATCCTTCTTTTCTCCAACTCATGAATATCATTTTCAGGGTTTAAAAGTTGGTTATTAGCAGCACCACATATTAAAGTGCAATTAAGTAGCGGTATGGTTTGTTTATTAATAATCCCACCAATAGCGGAAGGACAAAAAATATCGCATTTTTGTGATATGATTTGATCTGGTTCAACAAAAACTATTTCAGGATATTTTTTTCTGTAAAAATCAATAAGTTCAGGTTTTATATCGGTTGCTATTATTTTAGCATTTTCCTCTTGCAAGAATTCTACTAAATAACCTCCAACATAACCTAAGCCTTGAATTGCAATAGTTACAGAATCAAGAGATGAAGAACCTTTTAAAAACTTCAAGCCTGCTTTCATTGCTTTTATAACCCCCAAAGCCGTTACATCAGACTCACAATCGAACCCATCATTATTATCAGACTCCCCTTCAATGTATGGACATACTTCTTTTATAACCCTTCCATCCTCGTTAGACAAACCAAGATCAACAGCAGTTCTAAATCTTCCTCCCAAATCGTTGACAAATTTCCCAAATATTTTTAGCAAGTCTTTGCTTTTTTGTTTTTCGGTGTTCCACAATACGGCCTTCGACCCTCCTAAGTTTATGCCAGCTGCGGCACACTTATAGGTCATTGCCTGCGATAGTTTTAAAACATCTGCCAAAGCATCATCTTCTGTTTTATAGTCATAAAGTCTTGCACCTCCAGATGTTACATCAGCTAATTCTGTATTATTAATAGCAATGATTGTACGCAATCCTGTTTTTTGATCATATCTAAAATGCAATTCCTCGCATTGATATTCTTTCATTAGTTCAAATATGTTGTTCATGGTTATATTGTTTTATTTCGTTTTTAATCTTATGAATACTTTCAGCAAATAAGACTTTTTCCGCTGGGTTTAAATTCATTTCAGAGTATACAATTTGGTCTTTTTTAATAAGGAATGGCTTTCCTATAAATATATTTTCTTGTGCATCATAATGTGATAAAGTAAAGGTTTCGCAGGTTTCATTTGTAAATATGGCATCTAGGAGTAATTTGGTTGCTACCTCTACGCTAATTGATGTATATCCTTGGTGTTTTGTTACAAAAGTTATGGAGTTAATTATGCTTTCCCTTATTTGATATAATGTATCAATATTGTCAGACACACCAATAGGTACCATCATGTTTCCATGCTCACCCACAACATAACCTTGATTTGTAATAAGGTTATGTAATCGCATGGTATCGAGGTTTACACCAAAGCCATAAACAGAATTTGATGGATCAATTAATTTGAAAATATAATAAGCTATTACATCAACAGGATTCGTATACACAAATACTGTTTTATTTTGAATTTTTTTTAGTTGAGTAAAAATGTCATTTATGATTTTGATATTGTACTCAAGCTCTAATTTCCAGATATCTACAATATCTTTATTTTTTACTAGTCTATTGTAATCAACAGAAGAAGAAACAAAAATAATATCGACATTATCAATATCTGTGAAATCTGAAAAAGATTTGACTTGAATATGAAATTGGTTAATGTGTTTTAATTCTTCAATAAAACCAATATTTCCATGTTTGGAATAAATATATATTGTTTCAATAGTATTATATTCCATTAATAATCGGGATATAATTTTACCGACCCTACCGAAGCCTATGATGCCAATTTTTTTATTATTAATATCCATTTAGACTATACTTTCTGGTTTTATAAAGTCATCAACACATTTCTCAACTAAGTCCATTGCATATTGAAATTTTAACGGCTCTACACCAATATTAATTCGAATATGATCTTTGATTTCAAAAGAACTACCAGGTAAAACAGAGACTTTGTATTTTTTCAAGAGATGTTCACAAAAATCATTTGTATTTATACTATTTTTTAATTTAGGAAAGCAAACAATCCCCCCTGTTGGTTTTTTATATTCAAATACGTGCTGATTTCTCGACATAATTTCATTTAGATATTTCAAATTTGCAATGATTCTTTTTTTCATTACAGAAATGATTATTTCTTTATTTTTCAAAGCTAAATAAGCTATGCAGTCCGTAATTTCAGGGATAGTATGGGTTATATAATCTTTATAATCACGACATAGATTTAACATATGCTGGTTGCTTAGAAGCCATCCAATCCGAATCCCAACAATTCCAAAACATTTGATAATTGATCCTGTAGCAAAAACATGGTCTTCTAGAATATTTTTACAAAGATCATATCCTGAAGATATTATTTTAGAATCCTCTGTTAAAGGAAGGAATCTATAGTGTTCATCGAAAAGCAAATAAGTGTTATGCTTCTTTGCTATTTTAGCAATTCTAATTATTTCATTATCAGATAATGTCCATCCAAATGGGTTATGCGGGTTATTAATAATTATTAATTTTGTTTTATCCGAAATCATATTTTCCAGTTTATCAATATCTAATCGCCACTGGTCACATTCTAAAAGGTTTAAATATTTTAATTTACAACCTATTGATTTAGGTATCTCATATAGGCACTGAAAAGCAGGAAAAGGAACAATTACTTCATCGTCTTTATCAAGTAATTCGTTGAACAAGCAGAACAACGCTTCGGACGTACCGTTAGCCACCATTATTTCATTAACATTCACTTGGCTATATGATTTTGCAATTTCTTGTCGTAATTGAAGTGAGCCCAATGTATCATTATCCCCCAAATATATCGTATCAAATACGCTCCAATCTTCATTTATGAGTTTAAGAAAATCTTTTAGATAAAAATCTTCACAACCGCTGGATGATAAGTTATATTTCAAATCTCTGGAATCATTAAGCCAGTCTTCCATGTAATAGCGTTTTATTTTCATATCAGTCCCTTTTCCAATTGTTTTTGATATTCCATTTTACAGTCACATTCTAATGCTTTTATGCCATTTAGATTGTTGGTTTTGTTAAAGTTTTCTATTTCATTTATCATATTATCATAGCACTTGTCACAACTAAAGGTCATTCTGCCTAAAGAGAGGCTCTCATCACTCATGCCCACAAATATTTCTCCGTATTGTTTTACATTTTTGATAACTTCCAAAATACTCCATAAGTTCGCAGGCTTGTATTTTGAATTAAGGTATAAGTCTTCAAGTTTGGTGTTCCCGCATATAAAAACTGGTTCCAGAGCATATCTTACTTTTAAATTAATTTTCGACGCTTTTTCAAATACATATTTCACACTCTTAATTGCATCGTCAATTGCTTGTTTTTCGGTTAAACTTGGAGGTTTAATTAATAAGTAAACCAACAAATCGTATCCAGTTTCTTTAAGTTTTACCATTACATTATAAAAATCCTCTTCTGAAAGGTTTTTGTTTATAATACTATTTCTAATGTAATTGTCAGCGCTTTCAAGACCGATTCCGAGTTCTACAATTTTATTGCTGAGTATTTTTCTGCACTCTAAAAGTTTTTCGGTAGTTATATACTCAGCTCTGGATTCAAAAGATACTCTTTTAATGAAATCCAGTTCTGCAATTATTTCTAATAGATTTCTTCTTAATGCTGAACTTATTTCATTATCATTAAAAAATGATCCTAAAGTAAGGAGATCTATTTCTTCTACTTGCTGCAAATCATGCTTCTTAAGAGCATATGTTAATTGACTAATGATTTGTTTTTCAGATATATTAGGGATTGCATTATTAGTAAAGCCGCATACGGAACATCCTCCATTATTGTTTAAAGCATATTCACACCCTTTAGTTTTAAGAACAATCATTAAACGATTTGTGCTGTGTCCATTGATATTTACTGGACTAATTCTGGAAAAAGCTGGTTTCATAAATTATAATTACTATATATTATTTTTATAACTATTTATTTTAATTTCTCAATCAAAAAGGAAATCTTCATTCCCTGTAAGAACGCTTGAAAGTTCTCTTAATTGATGTGAAATTTCAATTTTGCTTATTTCTATATTTTCAAATTCAATAACTTGCTTTAGTATTTCTAAGAACCGTTCTTTCATTTTAATAATAGTAGGTTCACTAAATAATTCCGTTGAGTATTCAATTTTGATTGATATTTCATCTCCCATTTCAATAGCCACAAAAAGTAAATCAAATTGGGCATTTTTATACTCATAATCATAAGGTGTTATCTTGATTCCTTCTAATTCAAATTCTTCGTTTTCCATGTTTTGCATTGCAAAAACAACATGTAATAAGGGGTTTCTGCCCATATTACCATAAATTTCAAGTTTCTTAATAAGATCTTCGAAAGGATAGTCTTGATTTTTAAATGCTTCTATGCTGTTTTTCTTTACCTCATTTAAAAATTCTCTAAAAGTCCGGTCTTTTCTAGGAAAATTCCTCATTATAAGCATGTTTACAAACATGCCAATCATTTTTTGTATGTCAGGATTTGACCTGCCACTAACAGGTGATGCTATAAGGATATCATCCAAATTGGCATATTTTCCCATCAAAATATTTAATACAGATAATATATATACATAATAAGTAGTTTCATATTCTCTTGATAAAAACTTAATCTGTTGTGTAGTTTTATTATCAATTGTAAAATATATATGATCACCCTGTATGCTTTGTATTACAGGTCGATCGTAATCAATTGGAAGATAATTTGTTATAAGTTTTTTGTTTAACCTTTCCAACCAGTACTTTTCTTGCGATTGTAAAATATCTTTAAATTCATTTGAGTTTTGGTACTCTGCATAATCTTTATATTGCAATTTTAAACTGGGTAGTTCTTGTCCAGAATAGATCTCTTTAAATTCCTCTACTAATATTGAAACAGAAACCCCATCAGATACTATATGATCTAAATTAATCATTAAATAATATTTTTCCACACCAACTTTTACCAGACATACCCTGATATGTGGTGGTTTTTGTAAGTCAAACGCCTGTATAAATTCTTTTATTTCATCATCAATATTGTAGTCAATTAGTTCCTTTTCGGTTATTTTAAAATCAAATTTGTCAAGTATTTTTTGAACAGGCTCATTATCATGCATGTAAAATGAGGTTCTTAAAATGGCATGTCTATTAATAAGTTTAATAAATGAAGTTTCAAGTTTTTTCTTATCAATCTTTCCTTCAAGCAAAAAAACTTTTGAGATATTATAGCCAGCATTATCCAAATCCATCTGGTTTAAAATAAAGAGACGTTTTTGGCTAGAAGATAATGGATGAAATTCTTTGGTTGCGACAACAGGTTTTATGGGCTGAGTTTGTTGCTTATCTATTAAATTAATTTGAGAATAAATATAATTGGACATTTCCCTAATAGTATTATTAATTAGGATTTCTTCAATAGGAATCTCTATATTCAATAGAGCATGAATCTGTGAAGAAAGGGTCACTGCTTTCAAAGAATCTCCGCCTAAATCATAAAAATCATCATAGAGTGTTATTTTGGAATTTGAAAAAAAGTCTTTATAGATTTCTAAAAGGATTATTTCAATTTGTTGCAGCGAAGTATTCGTTAGTTGAATTCTATGAGAAATAATTTTATTATTAGATTCATTAACAGGTTTATTAACCCACTTTATTAATCTCTTGTTTAAATCACTCGTAGATATAATAATTTGTTCAAGTTGAGGAACGTTCAGTACTTTATGAAAAATCTTCTTACCCTCCTCCGGTGTTATTAACAAGTGTGATAATTTTGTTCCTAATTGTGTTTCATTTAAATCCGAACTTATCCATCCATCCCAATTTAAAGATAACCATTCTCTGTCATATTTTTTATTATACCATTTAACATAAAGATCTTGAAAAATATTTGCACTTGCGTAAGAATAAAAACCTATCCCACCAAGAATAGACGATATTGAAGAAAAAATGACACAAAAATCTAATGATTTATTTCTAAATACCTCATCAAGTGTAATAAGAGTATATATTTTGGAATGGAAATGTGTTTCACTATATTTTTTGTCTATTTCATGAATAGATTTATGTGATTGAGGTCCAGTTATTCCAGTTGCTTGAAAAACCCCATTAATTTTTCCAATGTTTTTTTCGATATCAATTACAACTGGGTTAAATATATCCATATCTGCCACATCAGCACTATATATATATACTTTGGAACCATTTGATTCAATATTTAATATACTTTGAATTTTTTTAGCAATATCAGTATTAGGGTTTTCTCTCACAAGAATATCCCATTTTTCTTTTGAGGGAAATGAAGATCTTCCAATCAGAACTAATTTTATCTTTTTAAATTCGGATAAAGATTGAGCTAAAATCAATCCAATTTGACCTAATCCTCCAGTAATTAAATAAATTCCATTATCTTTAATTAAAGGAAGAATCTCATTTTCATATACTGGAACATCTATCGAATCATAGGTTCTAATATATCTGTCTTTATTTCTTAATCCAATAAATTTATCTTCATTTATAAATTGTAATTCCTTAAGTAAGTTGTTTAGTAATTGGTTGTTTTTTGAAGGTATTAATTCAATATCAATATGTTTGCAACTTATATGTGGGTATTCTTGAGGTACTATAATTGAAGCACCCATAATCGATGCATTTTCTGGCAAAACAGGTTCATTTGATAAAATTGTAAAGAGATTGTTAGTAACAACAAATAAATTAAGATCTTTTTGTATATTATAATAACTAAATGCTTGGATTAGATTAAGGATACTATAATAACCTATTTTATTCATTTCTTTTACAGAATTAATAGATATTGTTTCTGCAAAATTGTTACTTAAAGTACACAAATGAATAATTCTATCGGGAATGCTGTTGGAATGAAGCAATTGCTGAATTAATTGCAAATAGTCATCCTTATTATCTGGGTCTAAGGTATAAGTGTCGCTTGATTCTTTTTTAAAACCTGTTCCATATTTTACTATGATTATCTTTTGAGACTGTTTAGCCAACTCGTTATATAAAGAATCTGTAAAACCAATATTATCAGCAAAAACCAATGAGACATTGTAAACAATATTTTTTTCTAGAATAAATACAGGCTTTTTTTTCCAATTAGGAATATAAAGCCATTTGTCGATAGGTTCTTTATTAATTGTTTTCTCGACAGATGATTCCTTTTTACTTTTGATTTTGTTACAGCATTTAATGCGCTCAAATGGATAAGATGGGAGGGGAATTCGTTTTCTCTTTTCATTTTTATATAAAATATTCCATTTTATTTTTTCACCTTGTAACCATAACTTACTTAAGTTATCAAATAGCAACATCGAAAATGATTCATCTTTAAACTCATCATTAAAGAAAAGAACTTTAGAACCCTTTTTATTGCTAAGCTCCCCGGTTCTATCATCACCAAATTCTATCCAAATTGGTTGTTCTATTTTGAATAAAATATCGTTACATTTTTCATTTTCTCTTGATAAAGTTATAGTTTCACTTAAGTCTGCACTTCTATCTGTTAACCATTCATTAGAAGAATGGTTGAAATATGGAAAATCTGGTGTTTGAGTTTGAATGTTTTTTAAAATACTCTTATGTTTTTCAGAAAAAACGGTGTTCTTAATAATTAGATTTTTATTATTGTTTTGTTCATGTAAACTTTCCTGATAATTTAAATTGATAAAATTCTCATCAAGGTTTAGTATTAGTTTTATTGCATCAATGAAAGAAATTATGCCTGATATGTTTAATGCCAAAATTTCTCCTAAACCAAATCCGACAATACCTGCAGGTGATATTCCTATCTTTTTTAATAGTTGTGCAAGAGCAAAATAAAAAATATAAATAACTAATTTTTCGACTTTTATTTGATTAGCCTCCTTACCTAAAGTTTCATCCGTATTTTGACCTCTTCTAAGTAATACAAAATACTCTTTTACATTAATATCTGTATTTTCATATACGACACTGAAACAATGATTCATTGTTTTTTGTATAATATGCTCATTATCGTACAATTCATAACAAGCCTTTAATGAACCGGCACGTAGGTCGTGACAAACGAAAATAATAGATGTAGAAATATGTCCTGAGTGATAGGAGGTATTTACATACTTTGGCGTTTGATTATCAAAATGCTCCATTAGCTGATTTCTATTGGAGTATAGAAAACTTTTTCTGTGTTCAAAAGAGTTTCGCCCTATTTGTAAAGTATATGCAATATCAGCTATATCAGCATCTTGATGGTTAATTAAATAATTTATTGTTTTGTTTTCAGTCTCAAGAAGAGCCTCTTCGGTTTTTGCAGATAGCAAAACAAGATTCCAATCTCTTTTTGTTCCTAGGGGATTTTCGATCATTTTATACTCTTCTAATATAAAATGAGCATTTGTACCTCCAATACCAAAAGAACTTATCCCTGCCCTAATCGGGTATTTTTCATTTTCTAATGAATATAGTTTTTTGTTGATATAAAAAGGACTGTTTTCAATTTCTAAATCTGGATTTGGATTATTAAAATGAATATTAGCAGGAATTTGTCTATTATTCAGAATTAAAATAGTTTTAATTAAACCTGCAATACCTGCAGCAACATCCAAGTGTCCAATGTTATTTTTAATTGCCCCTAAAACAATCTTTTTTTCTTTTTCGTTATTAAAAACACTTTTTAATGCATTTATTTCTACAGCATCGCCTAATTTAGTTCCCGTTCCATGAGTTTCAATAAAATGGATGCTGCTTGCAGATACTCTCGCATTTTGTAATGCTTCATTAATAACATCAGATTGTCCAATTATACTAGGTGCTGTATATCCTGCTTTTCTATTTCCATCGTTGTTAATTGCAGCCCCTTTAATAACTGCATAAATATTATCCCCATCTTCAATCGCATCACTAAGCCGCTTTAACACTACTAATCCTATTCCATTTCCATCTACAATACCATTGGCTTTTTCATCAAAAGCACAAGTATGTCCATTTTTAGACCTAATCATTCCATTTTGATAAAAGTAACCTGATTTTAATGGATAACTCAATGAACAGCAGCCACCAATAGCAATATCTGCCTCACCAATTTGAAGTGATTTACATGCCAAATGAAGGGTTGATAATGATGTAGAACAGGCTGATTGAACCATAATTGCCGGCCCTTTGAGATTGAGTTTATACGCAAGCCTTGTCGCAAAATTATCTCTATCTATTAAATTTATTATGTCATATAATTCAGACTGACTTTTACTTGTATCAATAAATTGTTGAAACCATAAATAATTATTTGAAGCTCCGATATAAAGTCCTATTTTTTTATCGTATTCGAAAGGGTTATACCCAGCATTTTCAAGAGCTTCCCAAGTGCATTCGTGTAGAAGTCTGAGTTGGGGATCCATTATATCAGATTCCTTTTGTGAATAGCCGAAAAAAATCGTGTCAAAGTATTCTGTATCTTCCAAATACCCTTTAACTTTTATATAATTTTCATTTTTATAAACGCTGGATTCTATTCCAAATTCTTCCAGCTCTTCATCTGAAAAATATTTGATAACTTCTTTTTCTTCAATTAAATTATTCCAAAACTCATTTATATTCTTTGCTCCAGGGAATTTACAAGCGATTCCGATAATTGCAATTTGTTTATCACTTTTTTTAATTTCTGAATGAATTTTATTACTTTCTTTTAATGTGGTGTTAAAAGAACTCAAGTTTTTGCTTTTCTGAGAATCAAGAATATAGTTAGATAGCTGTTGAATATTGGTGTATTTAAAAAACTGGCTTAAAGGAATATTTATACCCAGTTCTTTTTTTATTAATCCCGACAACCTCATTAATATTAGTGAGTTGCCTCCAATCTCAAAAAAATTATCTTTTATCCCAATTTTATCAGTTTTTAAGAGTTGACCGAGTAAATTCGTTATCTTTTTTTCTAATTCTGAGCCGGGTTCTAAATATTTATCTTTTATTATATTTTCGATATTAAATTCATTTAATGCTTTTTTGTCTACTTTTCCATTCGATGTTAGTGGTATTTTATTCATTTTAACGAATATCGATGGAATCATATAATTTGGTAAAAAAGTAGAAAGTTTTTCTTTGATTTGATCAATATCTAAAATGTCAGCATTGTTTTTAGTAGATGGAACGAAAAATGCAACAAGTTGCTTATTCCCATTATTATCCATTTTAACTAAAACGGCTGAAAGACTTATTTCATTAAATGCATTTAATATTGCCTCTATTTCTCCCAATTCTATTCTAAAACCATTTATTTTTATCTGCTCATCAATTCTTCCAAGAAAATCAATATTACCATCTGATAAATATTGTGCCAAATCACCAGTTTTATACATAGTGGAGTTAGCTTTATTGTCAAAATGATTTGTCACAAATTTTTGCTTGGTCAATTCAGGTTGAAATAAATATCCTTTGGCTACTCCATGCCCAGCAATATGGATTTCTCCGGGTACACCTACAGGCACTATTTTATTTTTACTTAAAATGAATATTTTTGTATTGTAAATTGGTTTACCAATTAATATTTTTTCATTTGAATTTGTGATTTCTTTAACTAAACAACCTATAGTTGCTTCGGTTGGGCCATATTCATTGATTATCCTTATTTCACTATTTAAATTTTTTAATATCAATACATGACTGTTTAACAACTCCTCTCCTCCCACTATAGCAAGCTTAATATTGCTATTCTTTATTTCCAGTTCATTAAGTAATGAGATATGCGAAGGAGTTAATTTTATACAATCTATTTTATTGCTTTGGAAGTTATTTCGTAAAATGGTTGTTATATCTTCGTTTTGATCGAAAATCTCTAAGGTTTTCCCATTTAGTAATGGAAGAAATATACATGTTACTGTTAAATCAAAAGAAATTGAGGTAAACAGTCCAAAGTTCCCAATATTGCTATTTTTTATATAGAATTCTTTAGCCCATGTTATATAATTTACAAAGTTATTGTGTGTAATAATTGTTCCCTTCGGATTTCCTGTAGAGCCTGATGTGTAAATACAATAAATAAAGTTATTTAAATGCACCTTTGAAATAACCTTTTCAATTGACTCTTTTCCTATTTCTTCGATAATCTGTTTTAAATCGAGTGAAATAATATCGGTTTGATTATTGGGAGATAATATTGGTTTGATTGACTCTTGTGTTAGAATAATCCGGCATTCACTATCTTTGATCATGTAGTCAATCCTGTCTTTGGGGTAGTTTGGGTCAATGGGCACGTAGGCCCCCCCAGCTTTTAGGATTGCATATAAACCCACGATCATATCTAAAGAACGATCCATGCATACACCAACAAGTGTGTCTGGCTTTACTCCTCTGCTTTGTAAATACCAGCCCAGTTGGTTTGCGCTTTCATTTAATTCCCTGTAGGTTAACTTCTCTTCTTCAAAAACGACGGCTATATTATTGGGTGTCTTTTCAGCCTGCTCTTCAAATAGATCGATAATGGTTTTATCCTTAGGGTAATCAACTGATGT
This sequence comes from Bacteroidales bacterium, assembly GCA_013376985.1. Taxonomy (GTDB): domain Bacteria; phylum Bacteroidota; class Bacteroidia; order Bacteroidales; family Tenuifilaceae; genus UBA8529. The sequence goes on along the minus strand of JACABB010000006.1, from coordinate 135,380 downwards.
GTCATTCCACTCAACCAATAATTGATGTTTCTCAGCTGGTGTGAGTATCTCTATACATGAAACTGCACCATCTGCATTTTGGGTAATATTCAGAAGTGTCTCATTTAAATGCCCTAATAGCCTAAATATAGCATCGCCCGAATGGAGGGAACTATCGTAGGAAATATCAATTTTTAAGTGCTCTCCCGCTGAGACCGCGATGGTGATTGGGTAATTTGTCCTTTCAAAAGACCGAATATTTGCAATATTTAACGCTCCAGCATCATTTGCTAAGGATTTTTCAATGGGGTAATTCTCGAAAACGAGGATACTTTTAAAGAGTATTTCACTGCTCGGAACGCCACTTAAAGGCTGAATCCTAACCAATGGCGTGTACTGGTGTTCGAGAACTTGATTTTGTTGTTCTTGGATCTTTTTTAGCCAGTCTAAAACATTTTCATCTGCTCCGACTTTTATTCTCAGAGGAAGGGTATTAATAAATAGACCTACTTTTTCTTCCACTTTCTCCAACTCACTTGGCCTACCTGCCACTGTTATCCCAAATACAATATCATCATCGCCGCTATACGTACTCATTAGCCTTGACCATGCTCCCTGAACCAGCGTATTGATGGTTATGTGATGCTTTTGGGTAAATGCTTTTAGGAGATCGGTATCCTCTGTGCTGAGAGCAAAACCCTGTTTATCATGGTTCGCCTCTTGCTTTAGATTATTCGAGCCACTCCCAATTGATATTTCTGTCGGGCTTGTAAAGCCCTCTAAATACTCTTCCCAGAATGCGTCTTCTTCTGTTCTATCAAGTTCGGATAGATATTTGATGAACTCTTCGTACTTGTCAGGTTTGAGTGATATTTCTTGATTATTAACAAGGGAGTTGTAATGCTGGAACAGCTCTTTAAAGATAATGGGCGTACTCCACCCATCTATCAGCATGTGATGATGGGTCCAGATAAACGTGTGATGGTTTTCTGCCGTTTTAGCTAAGATGATGCTACTTAACGGGGCAATGGTTAAATCGAAGCCTGCTCTTCTTTGCTCTTCCTGAAGTTGGTCTATTGCATTCTTTTGTCCGATTTCCGGCATTTCGGAATAATCTATCAGAGTAATGCCGGATGTTACTTTTTTATGGACTCTTTGAACGGGGGTTTGTAAACCCTGGTAAACAAATGATGTCCGTAATACCGAATGGGTGTCCGTAATATGCTGCCAGACCTGCTTAAAGTGTTCGATGTCTAACTCTCCAAGGATATCTACTGCCAACTGGGTAATATACATTTCTGAGCCAAGTGCATACAAAGTATGGAATAGCATCCCTTCCTGCATGGGGGATAAGGGGTAGATATTTTCAATATTGCTAAGTTCGATCCCCGTTAAGACGTATTTATCCAATTCCTCCTGCGATATCTTGCACAGCGGAAAATCACTGGGAGTAAATCCTTTAGACTCAGGTTGAATGCAATGCTCTATCACTCTTTCTAACTGAGTTGTATAATTTTGTGCTAGTGCTTCAATAGTATTTCGCTCGTGCAAATTTTCACTGTACGTCCAATTTATAACAAGTTGCTCATTGGATACAAACAAATTAATATCAATTGCACTGGTTCGTTGGTTGGTTGGGCAAGATGATATTCCCGACGGTTGATTGGATATGGATATAATGGATGAATCTTTCTCTTCCAAATCATTAAATTGTCCTAGGTAGTTAAAACAAATACACCGATTACCCAACATCTTTAAACTTTCCTGTATCTCATGATTGCTTGATAAATAGCGTAGAATTCCATATCCTATCCCTTTGCTGGGAATTGCCCTTAACTGCTCTTTAATGGACTTTATAGCATGTCCAATTTCCGTATTACGGTCTGCTTTCAAGCAAACAGGGAATAACGATGTAAACCAACCGATGGTTCTTGAAAGGTCTGTGTCGCTATATAGTTCTTCCCGACCATGGCCCTCTAAATGAAGGCTAACCGTATTTTGCCCCGTCCAATTGTTTACAGATAGGGCAAGGGCTGTTAGCAACAAATCATTTATTTCTGTATTATAGGCTCTGCTTGTTTGGTGGAGTAGCTGTCTTGTTAATCCCTTCGAAAGCTTATGGCTTACATTTTTTGCAGATGAAACTATATTTTCTCCAGCATGTTTATCTAAAGGCAATGATATATTATACTTGCTCACAGTACTTGTCCAAAATGGCAATTCTTTGGCTATGGTATCGCTTTGTACGTGATTACACAACCGTTCTGACCATTGCTTGAATGAACTTGTTTTTACACCTAAATCGATGTTTTTCCCTTCCAATTGCTGTTGGCATGCTTTTTTAAGATCGTCAATCAGTATGCGCCATGAAACACCATCCACGGCAAGGTGGTGAATTACCAGCAGTAAATAATTATCGCTATTTGAAGTGGTTTGGAATAAAACAGATCTAAAAATGTTCCCTGTGGTTATTGATAAACCTGTTTGTATTTCCCTGCCATAGTATTCTATTGTTGCAGATAAATCTTTAGCCTCTTTATCGACAATATTTATTATTTCCAGATTGTGTATGAAATCATTTTTGAAATATTGATGCCACTTGTTATTTTCAAATTTAAATTTCAAACGCAAAACATCGTGTTGCTGGACAATAGCATTTAATGCATTTTTAAGTATTTCAGGTTCAATATATTCTTTCACTCTTAAAGTAACTGCTTGATTGTAATGATTCTTATTATTAAAATCATTTTCAAAAAACCACGATTGAATGGGGGTCAGGCCTATTTCACCCACAATAAGTCCCTGATCTGCGATTGTATCAGATTTTTGAGCAGTGCAAATTTTGGCAAGCTTTTCAATGGTTTGGTATTTTAAAATGTCGTTAGGGGAAAAAGAAACACCCATCAGTTTTGCCCGGCTTGCAATCTGAATGCTCAGGATCGAATCGCCACCGAGCTCAAAAAAGTTGTCGCAAATACCAATGCTTGCCCTATTGAATAGATCCTCCCAAATTTTTATCAGTTTTTTTTGCATTTCGGTGCTGGGGGCAATGTATTCGGTTACGGATCGGGTAGCGTTTTTGAGCCCTTGTAGCGTTTTTTTATCGATTTTTCCGTTAGGGGTTAATGGCAGAGTATCCAATTTTATGAATAACGCAGGGATCATATAATCGGGTAGGGTCAAGGATAGCGCTGCCCTTATTCTTTCAATGTTCAGTTCTTTAGGTGATGCAATATATGCGATCAGTCGCTTCTTCCCGCTCCCATCATCATTAGCAATGACAGCGCTTGAGCTTATCCCTTCTAATTTATTCAGAGCAGCTTCTACCTCCCCGAGCTCTACTCTGTACCCGTTGATTTTGACCTGTTCATCAATTCTACCCATGTATTCGATATCGCCACAGGGAAGCCATCGGGCTAAATCGCCTGTTTTGTATAAGCGTGATTCGGAGTCGCTGTTAAATGGATTTTTTATGAATTTTTCTTTTGTTAAATCTGGTCTGTGTAGGTATTCTTTTGCAACGCCATCACCTCCGATACAGATTTCACCCGGTACGCCTATCGGGGCCAATGCATTATCGTTGATCACGTATATCTTGGTGTTGGCGATGGGCTTGCCTATCAGTATGAACTCGTTTACATCTTTTATATCTTTTACGATGCAGCCAACAGTTGCTTCGGTGGGTCCGTATTCGTTGACAATCTGGATGTCCTTGTTTAAGCCTTTTAAGATTCGAACATGATCGTTCAATAGCGATTCCCCGCCCACAATGGCAATCTTCATAGGGCTTTTCTCTATACCAAGGCGTCCCAAAAGCGCAATATGAGAGGGGGTGAGCTTTACGCAATCAATGCTAGTACTTGCAAATGTATGGCGTAGAATGGTGTCAATCCCTTCCCCTTGATTGAATACTTCCAGAGTCTTTCCCCTGAGCAGCGAAAGGAAGATGCACGTTGTGGTTAAATCGAAGGAAATAGATGTGAACAGACCGAAATTACCTGTACTCTCATCAGTAAAATAGAAACCTTTAGCCCATGATATATAGTTAACGAAGTTAATATGCCTTATTACAGTGCCCTTGGGCTCACCGGTTGAACCGGAGGTATAAATAACATAAGCTGGGGCTTCAACATTTACAGCGGTTACGGGATTGGTGTCATTGTATCCAAGCGTAAGGACTGTGTCTGTATCTATAAAAAGACCTCCGTCATTATCGCGAATAATAGTTTTAAGCAAGGAGTTTTGGGTGATGTATGCAATTCTGGCTTCTGGGTATTCAGGATCAATTGGGACATAGGCACCGCCGGCCTTTAGTATGCCTAAAATTGAGATTATCATCTTCTCGGATCTATCCAGCTGGATGCCAACCAAATCGCCTGGTCTTACGTGGTGAGTATCCTTAAGGTGGTGCGCAGCGATATTGGCTCTCTTATTTAATTCTTTATAGGTGAGCCTTTTGTTACCAAATACTACAGCAATATTATCAGGTGTCTTTTCTACCTGCTCTTCAAATAACTGGTGCACGCATCTGTCTTTGGGGTAATCAGCTGCCGTATCGTTCCATTCCTCGAGGAGTTGATGCTTTTCTCTTGCAGTTAGTATCTCAATGTCTCTTATTTTTTTTTCGGGATTCTGTAAAGTATCGTTTGTTATCGTTTTAAGGTGGGATATAAGACTCTCTATTGGAAACTTATCATTAAAGATTTCTAATAAATAGTCTATGTAAATTATTGTATCTTCGTTAACACTAGCCGGATTAATTTGGATATTTAAAACTTGCTGCTCATGCTGATGCGAAAGGGTGTCCGAATGGGTTTCGGTATTTATGTAATTGATTTTACGATCGTAGATCTCAAAGGAGATCGTGATATCCGATAAGTTCTCATTCTTTAATTTTAGCGCTCTAGCTATCTGTCCGTAGGATAGCTTGTAGTGCCTGTACGAGTTTGCCAATCTTACCTTGATATCCTTTAATAATTCGATGAATGTGGAAGAGCCGTCTACCTTTATCCTTATGGGGATTGCATTTGCGCAGTGGCAGATAATCCGCCTTTCTTTCTTGTCCCTGTTCAGAACGGGTATGTCTATTACAATTTCATCCCGGCCGTACAAGCGGCAAAGGTATAGCGACGCTGAGGCCATAAAATAATGGAACTCAGTGCAACTGTTTCTATCGCATAGGTCTCCTATTTTGCCGTATTCTGAACGCTTTATAGCGTACTGAACTCGTTTGCTGCTGATTCTTTGGGGACTCTCCCTTTTGCTATTATAATTAAATAGGCGTTCCGGGATAGTCACATATTCGTTTTGCCAAAATTCAACGTCCTTCTGGTAACTGGTTGAGTTTAGGTACTCCGCATCCTTTCTGATCTGCTCTTTGAAACTGGTTTTCTCTACGCTTTCGGCGAGCCCATCTCCATCGTTATTGTAGTAATCTGCAATTTCATGGTTTAGCTGGGTAATGCCCATGCCGTCCGCAATTAAATGGTGCGCTTTTGTGAAAAGAAAAAAGAGTTTCTCTTCCGCCCGAACCAATGCAAAATCAAATAACGGGTTATCAAACTCGAATACTTCAAGGAATCTCTCTTGCATCCATGCTTTGGCGAACTGCTTGCCGTCGTTTCTATCGGAAAAGTCAAAATATGGTAGCTCATACTTTAGCTCGGGCATGAATGCCTGGATCGGTTTGCCGTCCCGTTCTTCTATCTGGATACGTAACGCATCGTTGCTGCTAATCGCCCTATTTATTGCGCCATTCAGCCGCTGGTAATCAAGGCTGCCGGATATTTCAATTGTACCCCCGATGTTACATAGGGGATTATTTGGATTTAATGTATGTTTTAACCAAATATCATGTTGATAAGATGTTAAAGGGTATTTCGCTAATAAATCCTTTTTAGATCTCATGTTTTATGCAGATGTTCCTATTATAGTTATAATTCTTCGCTTATGATCCCGAGCTGGCCTGCAGCAGAGTCGATGCCTGCTGCTGCCGCTTGTCCTGGGTTCACTCTTAAATGCCAATTCGCACTATTGCTTATCTTTTCAAATGAGTTTGCTGAGATGCCGGTAAATGCAGCTCGATCGATCTCATTTGTGTCGCACCCCAAATCCTGCCCCTCCCGTCTTCGCTGCAAAGAAACTCCCTCGCATCCGATTAGAAGCCTGCGAACAGTTTTAGCTTTTCCTCCCTCCAGAAAATTGGTTCAATAAATTTTTTATAAATTAGTTCTATAGCACATTGTTCTTCATTGTTAACCTGAGATTATGTAATCCATAAGCAAGTTTCATTATTATAGTTTGTTACAACGTAAATAATCTTTGACAGTACGACAACGTTTGGCTATTGTACTCTGATAACCCACCTAGCATCTTAAGGTTTTTTCATAAAATACGGTTTAACTGGTGGATTCAAAAATTAACTTGTGGTTGTAATCGAAAAGATAGTTGTCTGAAACTCTTACAGAGGAACGGTCTTATAAATATCAATTTACCCTGAACGCTCGACAATACGCTTGTTTTGCGTATCAGGTTAATCGTTGTCTGGGTTTGCCCTCCAAAGTAAAATGGCTAGAGAATTATTCCCATTTTACACGAAACGCTATGGACAGATCATCAAACTCTGTAGGGGAAAAGCCAGTAAGGCTCAGAAATTGAATCGTGTTTTTTATGACTTTGTAGTACTTTAATCCATTATGTATTGTGTTCAATGGGTTACAAAGACATGAAAAAGAACGCATTAATATTTTATTCCATATAATGTCTAATGGATAAAACATGGTCAAACATATAAAGTTTTTTATTATAATAGACAAAATTGGTAATTTTTTTAGACGATTCCTTACTAATGGCAAAATTGGTGCTACTTATTTTTCTCTCTTTGCTTCAAGTGTATTTTTACCCAATCTTTTTCTGTCAAACTAAACAGAAATAGGCTCTTCAGGAGGGCAACCTATCGGGGATAAATTTGATATCCGATGAGAATGTCAAAACATAAAAGGAGTTCATTTCGAATTCCTTATCGCTATTTTCAGAGGCTTTTATGCCTTAAAGAATTCATCTATAAATTTCATCTTCCTCTTTGCTGACAAACCATTGTTGTTTCTTAGTTTATTCTTTAAGTCTGTAAAATGTCCATCAATCGCACTATTTGTATTGGGTATTCCTAAATCATAATGGTCATCAATCATGAAAGGTTTGTCTTGATGTTTCTGCAAGCATTTCTTAGCTTCTTGTGGACGTACTTCTTTTTGCCCTTTTCATCTACCCCTCTTTCGTCCAGAAAGCTCTCCCATCTGATGTACCGTACTGCAACCTCCTTCAAAACTTTCCTTATCGGTGTGAGCCACTATTGTCCTCCTTAAAAAGCATCACCCAAACGTTCGGCCAAAGTAAGTGGTTTCCATGAGAACGATTACCTCCTTGGGCTTGATAGGCAAATTCTGAGAGGCTATATAGTCCTTGGGGAACAACAATACTTGGAGGATAGCAGGGCGTACGTTTGCTTCCCCAATACATGCTCTTGCCAAAGAACCTGATTATCTACAAAAACTCCACCAATGAAACGTCTACCTCAAGCAGTACATTTTTAGTATTGCTTCCCAAAACTAAAACCATTTTTGCTTACTATTTTGCTACCGCAATCAAAGCTGTTTTTTTATTCATAGCCTTTCATTTGATGCAAAGCTCTTTCGAGCAGCCTTTAGCACCAATTTTGTCTATTAAGCCACTTTTTTAAGCTGTTATCTAATTTTCTAGTATTCAGAAATTCTAATTTAAATAGATCGTTCGCTTTGTGCCAATCATTCGCCGTTTTTCCATTCCTAATCTACTCATTGAAAACTGTCGCATTAAAATAGCAACTTATTGAAAGAAAAAACAAAACGGATATTGGTAGATTTTTTTTATTTTCACCGAATCAGAATAGGCTCTATATTTACAAATCAAAATCCTATGATAAAAACGATTAGCTGGTTTGCATATTTTTGGTGGTATTTACTTAAGCCAAATTTCAAACTAATAAAGCTAAACTGGCAAGGTAAGCATGCTGAAAGGAATGTTCAAGCGAATATTATTGCTCGTGAATGGGCTCAAAGAGCCCTTGCAAATAACGGTTCTTCTATCAATGTAATAGGTATTGAGAATGTCCCCAAAACAGGAGGAGTTCTATTTGTTGCTAATCATCAGGGCAATTTTGATATACCCATTATTATTGGTTATGTCCCACGTGATAAAGGTTTTATTGCTAAACTAGAACTATTAAAATTCCCATTCCTTAGTAAGTACATGAAATACATCGACTGTGTATTTATTGATAGGAAAGATGCGCGCCAATCGCTAATAGCTATGGATAAAGCAGCAGAAAACCTAAAAGGAGGACATTCACTGGTTATTTTTCCCGAAGGGACTCGTAGTGCAGATGGAACAATAGGTAAGTTTAAGCCAGGTAGCCTTAAACTAGCCTTAAAAGCAGGAGTACCAATAGTTCCAATAACTATAAATGGATCGATGAATATTATGCCCAAAGGAAGTTCGCTTATCGGTTCGGCATCTGTAAAGGTAGTAATTGCGCCTCCAATTCTATATGAAGAGTATAAAGGAATGGATTCCAACGAAATTGCACAAAAGGTGAGAGGTATTATTGTTTCAAATCAATGTTAATGTTTATTGATCTTAATTGGTGACCTACTTTTAATATTTGAAAGGAACAATTAATCCATAATTGCATCTTGACCAGCTAAAACCTTTTCTACATTTAAACTTTAAATCATAAGTTTTAAGTCAAATCGTTTAAATAAAACATTATCAACATGAACTTTGACATAATAATTCCACTCGGTGTATTTATCGTAATTTTAGTTTTTGTTCTACTCGGTCTTTACTTTAACAAAAAAGCAGTTATAAAGCGTAAACTTAAAAAAGCGGTTGGCAAAAAAATCTCGGATATTGTAAGCGGAGAAATTGCCAAGGTTGTTGGAAAAGTAGAATTTGTAGGCGAACCACTTATTGCTCCACTTTCGGGCAGGCGATGCGCTTACTATTACGTGTTGGTGGAACAACAAAAATCATCTGGTAAAAGCACTCACTGGGATACTATAATTGAGGAAGAGGTTGGCGGTAAATTTGTAATTAGGGATGGTAGACACTGTGCTCACATCGATAGCAGAAACGTTAAAAGCGTGCTGGTTGAAGATAGGCAGTATTCGTCTGGATATGGGAATGATGCCACTCCAGAATTAGAGAAATATCTAAACAAACATGGACAAAAAAGCGAGGGGATCTTCGGTTGGAATAAAAACATTCGTTATAAGGAAGGTGTTCTTGAGGAGGGCGAATTAATTGCCGCTATGGGTAAAGGCGAATGGAAAAGCGCCGAACAAGTGCAACTGCCCGATACATATGATAGAGTTCTTGAAATTAACTCTACCGAGCAAGAACCTGTTTACCTAAGTGATGATCCTAAAACTGTTAGTATTACTTATGTATAGTATTGGTTTAAAGTATTTTTTCAAAAAAACTTTAGCTTCACGTAAAGAAAAAAGTGAAAGAAACAAACATCTATTCAAAAAATAAAGGCAAATGATAAAAATCAAAAGATACAATCTTTTGTAAGGTTACCAACTTAATGGAAACTGAACCACATTATATTAGAAATCCATAGTGGTTTAGTTTCTTAATGTTCAAAATTAATTATACTGGAAAAACAATAGTTTTATTAGTATTATCTACCTTTTACAATAGATAAAGAAAAACTAAAAATACTTCATTTAAAAAAGCCGGCTTAGCTATGAATTTCCAAGAAATTGAACAAAAGGTTATTGCGTTTAGGAATGATAGGAATTGGGAGCAATTTCATCAAATAAAAGACCTGCTACTCGGTCTTAATATTGAGGTTTCGGAATTACAGGAACTGTTTCTTTGGAAATCGAAAGAGCAGCAAGCGGAAATTGATATTGAACATATCAGAGACGAAGTGGCTGATATAGCCATTTATCTTATCTACATAAGTAAACACTATGGTATTGACCTTTTAGAGGCAATAAACAATAAGGTAGATAAGAACTCCATAAAATATCCTGTTGAAAAAAGTAGAAATTCAAATAAGAAGTACAACGAGTTATAGCGTTAGTCGATGTAAGGTGTCATTGGCTGCGCCGAACTCGCAAGCTCGGTTCTGAGAGAAGCGAAGGATCTAATGATCTATAAAACAGATGCTTCACTTCGTTCAGCATGACAAAGCAACAATCTAATGGTGTACTGATAATCAATATATTATACTCACATCGAACTCGCGTTAATAAAGAAATCTAATCTCTGCTTGAAACAAAAGGCTTTACAATCCCTCCTAAAAACGAATACATTGGGATCCTATAACAGGAAAATCCATACATAGTTCGAAGGAACCGTTGCCCCAATCGGGTTCTACGGAAACGCCTACTGTTTCACAAAGATCATAGGTCCAAGGAGGATAGGGAACTGGTATACCAACGCACCCCTCGCCATAGGCTGAGATATTAACCGCTGATTGAGTTATTCCAATTTGAAAACCCGTATTGAGCGAGATAATTACAAAATCAATGTTTATTGTTTTTTCGCCGTAAAGGTTGAATCCGCTACTGGTTATTCCTCCCCCCATACCAACATCGCCTATCCCTCCGGGCATCTTAACACTTCCGTTCAACTTAACGCCTCTGGCAATTGATGCCGAAAGGCTTAAGTCGCAATTAAAAATACTTACGCCAACAATACTAAGATTTGAGCCAAGTTTACCGCCAAGGTAAAGATCAATATCGGAGGTTAAGCCACCAGATACTGCCACTCCTCCCAAACCATAGGGCAAATTCAGGCTACCACGCATATTTACACCACCCCATGTTGAGGCATCAACAGCCATATTAACGGCAGGGATTTGGACACCAGAGCCAAAATCGATATTCGATGAGAATGTGCCACCCAAAGCTAATCCCCGCAAAGTAATTTCACCGTATACGCCCACGTTGGCAATGCCTGCGGGCATATTAAGATTACCCTGCAATTTTATCCCCTCCCACGAGTTAGCCGTAAACGATAAAGCGGCCTGTACGCTAACATCTGGGCTAAAACGAATGCGTGAATCGAAGCTCCCCGTTAAGCCAATACCCCTATCTGTAATTTCACCCACAAACTGTGCATCGCCTATTCCATAAGGGAGTGATAAGTTTCCCGAAAGAATAACCCCATTATTCGATAGCTCTACGCTGATATTGGCATCGTAGCGTAAATCGCTGTTAAACCTAATTCCAGAATGAGTTGTACCTGTGAGTTTAAATGTGCCATCGCTATTGATTATTCCATGTATTTCAACACTTCCAATCTCGTAGGGCATTGAAATTTTCCCCGATAGCTGAATCCCTGCGGGGGAAATAAAAATAACCACATCATTTATTGGTTGAAGGCCTAGTCCCGGAATATTTATCGATAGGGCAGACTCAATATAGAGCTTATAATCGCTGAGTTGAGTGCCAATACTCGCATACATTTTCCCCTCGCTTGCGGTAACTGGAATAAAACGGAGTATATCCTCACCCAATATCTCCCTAAGATAATCGAAATTGCTATACTCACCCGCAAATCGGATTGTGGCGTTATTATCCGTATACTCTGCTTGCAGGGTTGCCTTTGCGAGCTTAACATCAAGATTTAGTGGCAAGAAACTAATCAGCGATTTATCGAAGGTCACATAGCCGTTCGCCCCCATCTGGAATGATGATTCATCAAAGCCTCGATCAAAAAAATCGGTTACACCTGCCGAACTGAACCCTGTGTTGATTACCGCACGACCAACCACTTTTAGCGGGTATTTTCGAATTGGAATTTCGCCCCCGAAAAACAGATGACCCAAAAATGGCGTAAACCCAGTTCCCCCTACTGCTTGCTCCAACGTATTGCTGTAGGTTAATGGGTTAAATGGAATTTTCCCTCCCGCCGAAATTCCAATACCTAGGTTTTTTACCAGATCTTTTCCTTTTGATTTAATATCACCTAGAAAAAAGACAGCGGGATCGCGTGCATCAAGGAAAAAATCTTTAAAGGTGAATGTTGTATTCTTGATCTTTTGATCCTTCCCCTTCGAGTTTCTTTCGGTAGACTGATCGATTATATAATGGAAATAATAAATGCTATCGACTAAAGGAAGGTTCGAGAAATCACTCTCGGTCTTTAAAATTTTTCCTGTTTTGTAGTATGCTGTGGAACCCGATACCTTATTGGTAGTGAACTGTTGAAGGAGTCCCGTGGCAGGAAATTCGGCGGTACCATACCCATGAAAATCCAAAGAAGTTGAAGAGTTTGATATGGCACTTATCCCATTCTTAGATGATTTAACCATTCCATCGCCCGAAGGGTTCTTTATCATAAAATCGCCACTGGTTACTGGGATAATCCCATAGCTGGATTCACTGAATATTGTGCCTTTGATATTATACCCATCGGGTGTTTGGATAATCCTATCGCTGTTTACGTACAGCTTATTGGCTCCATTCAGGCTATTCGTTGGCAATTCGGTGGGCGAGGTAAGCTGCTCCTTTGCGAAAATATCTATTGGCTTAATGTCATCTACCTTGCAACGGGTAAGTATCAAAAAATGCGATAACCAAATAAGATTTATTATAACTTTTTTAGTATTCATAGGCTCATTAAGAGTATCTATCTATAGGCAGGGCAATGTACTTTATGCCTAAAAATAGGGAATTTATAGGTTATATAAATAATTACGTTTGTTGTAGAGGTGTTGAAGTTTTGCTTGGTAAAGTAGCCGGCATAGTAGCTTCCTCTCCCCGATTGAAAGGATATTCGAGGGCTTATCTCAAAGTTTTTGTATAGTAGGGAGAATCCTGCGCCAATAATTATTCCTGGCTTAATTGAACTTTCAACTTTATGCTGATATCCAGAAATTCCGGTATACTTATTCTCTGTAAAACGGGTGTATGATAGCTGGCCTCCTGCTAGTAGGTATGCATCGAACCATTTAGGTGTTTTAGCAAAACCTGAGAGATAGGCCTTGGGGTATAAACAGAAATACATTGGTTTTAGCAGGAATTGTCCAAAAGCGTATACCGAAAGTACGTTAGCCTCAACGGCGTAGGCCAATGGTTTTGAATCTTTTCGGTACTCTGCAAAAACGCTTAGCGGTCTTTGGTAGGGTGCAAAATGAGGTTGAAGTGCGGTATACCAAACACCAACCCCAGCACCAATTTTAATGAACTTTGGTGGCTCCCCTTTTTTATAAAATTTTACAGGACGATCGTGATAAGAATTACTTTTTAACTCGCTATTCACCATTAAACCTAAATCAGCGTTAACCTTGCATAACGATACTCCAAGAACATTTGTACAGAAGGATAAAAAAAAGAAATAAACTATACTTTTTTTAGCAAAGAAAGGCATTTGAAGAAATGTTAATGACTCTATTAGCAAAATATAATTGCGCTAAAAATACAAGAATACATATAAATATGCTAATTCTGACCAATATTCATATCAAAGAGTTCGCTGGAGGGTAGCAAATAAAATTTCTAGCATTAACAATTAATCAAAACTTCATCTCGCATTATCAATTAGTCACAATAAACATTATACATTCGTGGTTGTTTTATGCTTGTAAAATTTTAGCAATGGAAATTCCAATTCTTGATGTTAAAGATGTTCGTAAGCACTTTAAAGAGGTAAAGGCTGTAGATGGTGTTAATTTTACCGTTGGTACAGGTGAGTTTATTGCCCTACTTGGACCAAATGGTGCAGGTAAAACCACTACTGTTGAGATGATTGAGGGAATTCAACAGCCAACAAGTGGAGAAATCAATATTTTGGGGTTAAACTGGCATACAAATGAAAGCAAACTTCGTAGATTGATTAGCCTATCGCTTCAGGAAACCCGATTTATAGATAAACTGAGGGTAAGGGAAACTGTTCGGCTCTTTGCCAGCTTCTACAATCTGCCCGATGCAAGGGTTGATGAGGTGATAGAGATTGTTGATTTGGTAGAGAAGAAAAAGAGCTATGTTCAAAATCTTTCTGGTGGTCAGCGACAAAAACTTGCGCTGGCAATCGCTCTGCTCAATAACGCCCCACTCCTACTACTCGATGAGCCAACTACAGGGCTAGATCCAACTGCCCGCCGTGAGATATGGAACATCCTTATGGATCTAAAAAAGAATCAAAAAACCTCTTTAATCCTTACAACGCACTACATGGAGGAGGCGGAATTCCTCTGCGATAGGATTATTATAATGGATAAAGGGAAAATTCTTGCTCAGGGAACTCTTGATGAACTGCTATCGGCTAATAATAGCAAGGAGATTATAGCTTTTTCAACATTTGATCATATTCCCGATAATTTTTTCTGTGGTGATGGTATAGTTAAACTCATTTGGGATGATAAGACCAATAGCGGTAAACTAATTGTTAGGAATATTATTGAGCAACTCCCCCTATTTTTAAGCAAAGTTAAGGATGCTGGTATAAAGTTAACTCAACTCGAATGCCGGAAGCTTACACTTGACGATCTATTCATCTCCATGACAGGGAAGCATTTGGGCGATTAGGAACTATAGTGGGCTTAAATGATTTTTTTTAAAATCTTTTCTATTGACAAACAACCAGAATATATGCATAACAAAACTTTTATTCAACTTATACTTGTTCAGATTCGAGAATTTTACCGTGAACCAGCAGCCCTTTTCTGGTCGTTGCTTTTTCCTGTATTAATGGCTTGGGGGCTAGGAATTGCTTTCAGTAACAAGCCCGTTCAAACAAAGACAATTGCCCTTGTTTTTGCCGAAAATCAAAGCAAAGAGAGTTTCGAAATGCTTATTTCAAAAACATCTTTTGAGCATAGAAAGGATTCTATAACTAATGATCATTACTACCAAATCAAATATGGGAACGATAATATTGGGTTAACCTATTTCCGAATAAAACCTGTTAATATGCAGCAGGCTGAACTGATGCTAAAGCGAGGAAATGCCTCATTGATCATTACCACAAACGAGAACAAGCTAGAGTACCATTTCGATAAATATAATACAGATGCTCAACTTTCATACTTACAAATAACATCACTTATAAATGGTGAAAACCTCTCAAATCAACAGAGTGAAATTAAACCCATGACCGAAAAAGGTACGCGTTATGTTGATTTTCTGATTCCCGGTTTAATTGCGATGAACGTAATGATGTCAACCCTATGGGGCATAAGCTACACGCTAATAGAAACCCGAACCAAAAAGTTGCTTCGTAGAATGGTTGCAACCCCAATGCCCAAATGGGAGTACATTATGTCGCACATTACTGCAAGAATATTTCTGTGCTTTATTGAGGCTCTAATAATATTTTCGTTTGCATATTACTACTTCGGTATCACAATCAAGGGAAGTATTGCTGCATTTATAGTTCTATTCCTATCAGGAATTGTAGCATTCTCAGGCCTCTCGGTTCTGATTGCATCACGAACAGCTAAAACACAGGTTGGAAACGGGCTAATCAACCTAATAGTAATGCCAATGATGTTGCTCTCTGGGATCTACTTCAGCTATCACAATTTTCCAGTTCAGGTTGTACCCTTTATTCAAGCCCTACCCCTAACAATGCTTGCGGATGGGATAAAAGCAATTTTCAATGAAGGTGCTGGATTTATTCAGGTATGGAAATATATTTTAATCCTCAATACATTAGGCATTATCTCATTTATAATTGGCCTAAAATTTTTCAAATGGTACTAAAATATTGTATCAAAAAGTAAGCACTTTATCACTTGAAATAACCCATTCCGATAGTTCAGCGAGATTGCTACGTACAGCACCCTCAACAAACTTTAATTCGGAAAGCCCACGTGCATCAATACAGGAGCCACAAAGTTTAACTGGACAGCCCTTAATGGTTAATCCTTTAATTAATCTTTCAATATTATAATATCCATCAGGGGTTTTCTGATTGGGAATTGCACAGGTTACAGCATCCGCCATAAGGAATATTCTTATATCTGCATCAGGAGAATCCTTCTTTATCTGATTTGCCAAACGTAGCGCATTATATGCCTTTTCACTTCCGTAAGGAGCGTCATTCAATATAAATAGATACTTCATTGTAATCAATTTTAATTCCCCTTATCGATGTTCTTGTGAAAATAAACCTTTTACAAAGCGATGGAATTTGTGAAATCCCTCAACTGGTTGCAACCACATAAAGGCACACTCGCCTGATATTAGGTTAATGTCTTTACCCATTGTAATTGTCTCGGGGTTTTTTAAATTGCATCCAAAATGCATCCATATATTTTTGAACCCTTTATTAATAGCATCATTAAGAATATCCTTAGCCTTTTCACCTTTGATGATAATAATTACAGCATCAACGGCTTCGGGTAATGAGTTAATAGTAGGGTAACATTTAGCCCCATTTATTTCTGTTAGTTTGGGATTTACTGCCAAAACATTATAGCCCCTTTCGCAAAATGCATCATACACCATTCTACTATACGTTTTAGGGTTACTCGAAACGCCAATGATGGCAATACATTTAGAGTTTAAAAACTGTTCTACAGATTCTTTTTTGGTCATAATATTATAGGGTTTTAAATAATGTTTTAAGTTCTTCTTTCTTTGCAATACTAAGGTTATGCCAACGAATACCCTGAACAGCACCCTCAAGAGCCATAAATTTACAAATACAGGCGTCACTGTAAATTGCCTTAATTCGCATAAAAGCATTCACGGCACCCACCTTTTTTAACTCTTCGGCCGTTTTAATATCAACAGCAATCAACCTCCTCTCAAGTTCAGCACCTATATTGGGAAGTTCTCTTAAACTACCCATACAAACTAATATTTAAGTAGATAAAAATACTTAAAGGCTTTTAATAATGATGAAAAAGAGGTAATTAATTATTTAGATAGACCAGAAAACAAAAAATGTTCTGAAATCTTATTAGATAAAAGAGATTATCGTGTTTATGCTCATTGATGAAGAATGGCGAACTCAAACTACCCCAATCCGACAAACTCCATTCCCGGAGCATCTTTGGGGCGAGATTTAAATCCCTGTTTTATATAGAATCCTTCTTTACCTTTTGCACAGAAAAGTTGAATATCAGGTATTGAGGCCGATTTACATTTTGAAACAAGCTCGCCTAAAATAATTTTACCTATACCGCAATTCTGAAATTCTGGGACAACAATTAAATCAACAATTAACGCATGTAGTACACCATCAGAAACAACTCTTCCAAAACCAATTAATTTTGTATCGTTATATATACACGCCAAAAACCAACTATTTCTGAGGCTTTCATAGAGTAATCCGGGACTCATTTTATAATCAGCATTCCATCCTGTTGATTCAAAAAGTTCATAGTACTCAATTTTATCCGGCGTATTGTAGCTAATTGTAAATTTCATGATTTTAATTTTCTTATTGATATTTCTTATGATTTTACAATATCAAACAAATAAACAAATACAATAAAAATTTGTATTCCATGATATTGTGAACTATTTTGGTTTTTAATACTTGATTGATTAGCAAAGAAAGTGTACGAAATTGAACAAAACAAGCGTACACTTTTAATTACATATGAGGAGATTTATAATTTCAACTTGGGTTGGTTATCAAATTATTGATTGTGAAATCAATATCCCCGTATTTAAACTTAAAACCAGAGGAAAGTAATTTTGATGGTACTATATTCTGATTCGATAGTAATACCTCATTAGACATCCTACCAAATAATAAAACTAAAATGAATGTTGGTATTGGCATCCAAATGGGGCGATTAATAATCTTACCTATTTTCTTTACAAAAAGTTTGTAGGAAATAGGTTGAGGTGAAACCAAATTGTATACGCCTTTGTTAATAGTATTATCAATTAAAAATTGAATGGCTCTAACGTGATCATCAATGTGTATCCATGATAGTAGCTGTTTTCCATTGCCGAACCATCCACCAATAAATAGTTTAATTGGACGTAATATTTCTTTCAAAAAACCTCCGTTGACAGAGAGTACAATGCCTGTTCGGATAATTACTAGCCGACTTTTACTTTCTGCCTTAGCGGCTGTTTGCTCCCATTGCATTACAACATTAGACAGAAAACCATCCCCGACTAATCCATCTTCATCAATTTTATCGCTGGAGTTGTAAGGGTAGTAGCCAATTGCCGATGCTTGAATAAACACTTCTGGAGGCTCAGAACAACCGTTAATGGCATTAACAATCGCATTAGTTGTATCTATACGACTTTTTAGTATCAACTCCTTTTTTCTTTTAGTCCATCGAGTAGCCACCGTCTCCCCAGCAAGGTTGACAACTGCTTTGGAGTTGTTAATTATCGCTGTTAAACCAGAAATATCGGTACCATCCCAGTGTTGAATTTGGACATCATTGTCAAACAACATTTTCGCCTTGGAAGGGTTGCGGGTTAAAACAACAGGAATCAATCCTTCATGAATTAAATTCAAAACAAGCTGCTGTCCTATAAGCCCCGTAGCACCTACTATAACAATTTTTTGTTGATTACTATTCATGATTAGAACTCTACAATTACTCCAATAGTTGGCAAAACACTTGTCGAACCTTGATCATCAACTTTTTTTAGCAAATATCTTGAAGAATCCAAAGGATCAACAACCGGGTTCTGGTTTTGATCAACTACAGTAGTTATCAAGCTAGCTTCATCTGCCTTGAAGTTGTATAGGTTTTGTATATCAACATAAAAATTCAAAGTCCATTTTTTTAAGTAGTACATCTTATCTACACGAACATCCAGCTGATGAAAGGGCTTTAGTCTTTTGCTATTATATTTTGAATAATCCAAGTACCCGCCAGGTTGTACATCCCAAGCAGCAATTAAACTTGATTTCGTCATATCGTAAGGCGTGTAAGGTGCACCACCAATAAAGCGCCATTTAAAACCAAGATTCCAATTTCGCCCCATTACTCTAGTGGCAGTTAGAGTGAATAAATTCCTATTATCCCATGCTGTGGGTATAAAACTATTAGTACTCTTCAGGTTCTTATCCATCCTATTTGATTGACTCCACACAAGAGTATACGCAGCAATAATATTGAAACCAAGAAGATCTTTGCTCCTATACAAAAACTCCACTCCATAAGTTCTCCCCTTCCCAATTGAAAGTACCGCCTCGTCACCAAAAGTCCCAAAATCGGCACCCTTGCTAGCTAATGAGATTGAATCCCTGATTGAAAAAGGGTATCTATAATAAAGTTTATAGAAACCCTCAAATGTGATCTTACTCCCTTGATTTGGCAACCAATCAATACCTGCAACATAGTGATTACTTCGAATGTAAGAAAGGTTATTATTTTTATTGACAAGTTCGCCTGCTGAATTTCCAAACCCCAATGTAGTATATGGTGGTTGTTGATAGTATACGCCTGTATTAAAGTTGAAATAGTATCCTGGCGAAAACTGATAGGATAATGAGAATCGAGGACTAAACTGCTTTAAAAGATTATTCATCTGGCTTGAATAATTGTTTGCATCCGCTCTCGCCCCTAGGGATAAGGAAAGTTTTTGATCAAAGTAGGACTTGCTAACCTGTCCAAATACATTCCATTTAAATAGATCAAGATTTGTATTGTACGAGATAGGAGACAAAGTGCCTGCATTAAAAAGTGCTCGATAAGTACTATTGGTATAATGGGCATATTCCAAACCTGTTCCAAAATTTATGTTTAACTCATTCTTTGCTGAAATATCCCTTTCATAGCGGAACTTATTCTCGGCTTCCTGCGAAGTGTAGTCTAGCAATTTTGGGTTACTTTCAATATTATCTTGATATTTATACTGTCGGTTATTAAGCATGTTCCTGCTCATAATCCAAGTGTCGTAACCATTTTTGCGATAATGTTTGTATACTACCCCAAGTGTATAGTTCCACTGAGTATTTACAGGTACCTCGCTAAGAATGTAACGTTGATATTCCGTAGGATTTTTAAGCCCAGTATTCAGTGAAAACTGATCGATAGCCCCAAGCCCTATTAGAGTTAATTCGTTTTTTGAACTAAGGTTAGAATGTATTTTAAACTGAAAGTCATTATAGGTAGGAAGAAAAGGCAATCCAAGCGCATTGAATAGGTATTGAAGGTATGAACGTCTTGCCGAAAAAATAAAATTTGAACGTTTACTCAAGGGGCCATCAAGCGTCAATGCAAGATCTGATGCACCAAGCGCACCCTTGACCTTTAATCCATCCATATTCCCTTCAACCTGTTTGAAGTCAAGTACAGAACTTAATGCATTCCCCATTGATGCAGGGAAAGCTCCTGAATAAAAATTTACCTCACGAATAAAATCTACATTGATAATCCCTACTGGACCACCAGATGCTCCCTGTGTTGCAAAATGGTTAATATTTGGAATCTCTACACCATCAAGATAGAACCTATTCTCGCCTGATCCTCCACCCCTAACAATCACATCATTTCTATATGCTGGGGTTGAAGCGACTCCTGGTAAAGACTGGATAATTTTACTTATATCCCGATTTCCTCCGGGGTTCTTTTCAATCTCATCAATATTTATGCGCCTGAGAGAAAGCGGACTCTCCTGACTTCTTCTGAATGGCGATGCTTTTACAACAACCTCTCCAATTTCTAGCGAAGTTTCCTCTAGAAGTATATCAAGGTTTGCAGGATTGGCATTAGTTATTAAGATTGACTCTGAGACATACGTCTTAAAACCAACCGATGATACCCTTAATTCGATGTATTCAGGTTTTATACCTGTTATTATATAATTACCATCAATATCTGATGTTGTACCTATTGTAGTATTCCATACCACAATATTTGCAAAGGGTATAGGTTCATTATTTTTTTTATTAAAAATCTTCCCATGAATAACCCCATTATTTTGTGCTGATAAATCAACTGATAATAATAAAAGCGAAGCCGCAAATAGAAAATAAATTCTTTTAATTCGAATAAAACTCTCTGTTATCACGTGAATTTGATATAATAATTTGTTTTAATCTCTAATTTACAATATAAAAAATATTTTTTTGAAACCCTATCTAGTTATTAAGAACTTTGTTATTTAACCAAATAGTAAGTATCTTTTGCCCTATTTTAGTTAAATAACAACAAAGATAACAATATGTTTAATTTTTGAATTATTCTATTTAACACGGGAATAAATACCCCCACCTAACAAATGTTATCAAACAAAAAAAGATGCTGGAAATCCAGCATCTTTTTATAAGTAAAACCTAATATGGTTAATTTGTAGTAAGATGTACCTCCCAACAACCCGGTTCCTTTATTTCTATTTCGAAAGAAACATCAACTGGATTAACTCTATAAGAATTCTTAGTTCTATATGACACCACACAATTAAAAGGGAATTCAACATTATCAAATCCCTGTTTTATACCAAGACTATAGTTTGTTCCACTAGTTGTTGTAAAGCGTAAATTTGATACATAAGTATCATAAACCCCGTTCTGTTCAAACAAAAAAAGCACTCTACTTCCATTCTTAATCTTTTGAGCCGTATATCTTGAAACACTCATAGATCTAATAATTCGATAGGGAGTTAGAGCCATTTTTTTAATAAACTTATCGTCTTTCCATATACCAGTTTTTACGCTATCTACACCATCCTTTCTAAATGAATACCTACCCTCTCCATCCCTTTTTCCCTCTTTCCATCCACCCTCATATACATCCCCAGAAGACCAAGTATACTTGCCTATACCATCAGGTAATCCATTTTTAAGATCTCCTTCATACTTATCCATACATGTTGCTAGTTCTTTTCCATTAGCAAGTTCCTTCTTACATTTTTTTTCATATTTTTTTAACGTGTTGTTTTTTAAGACATTACAAGGTTCTTGCGAAAATAATTGCACATAGTTTAAGCAAACGATGGCAATTAAACTAACTTTTAGTTTTGTTTTCATAAGAGTAATTTTAAGTTATACAATTGATTTATAGTAAGATGAAAATATTACATTAACCGTTTATAAATTACAATTATGGAATACCCTTATTTTATTGACCTAGTTCAGTTCGTAAACTCGATTCATCTCCTCTTGCTTTAGTTCACAACATAGGTGTTTCATCCTTTCACGTTGTTTAAATAAATCCCTTTAGTTAAGTATTCACAAACTTTCAACTAAATTATCATTGATCTCAAGGTATTCAAAGTAAACGATTTAACTATTGCTTTTCTATATATTAGACCTGTGAAAACCAAATTACACTATCCTATCATAGCATAATTTTTAGAATGATTTAATAGGAAAATAGTTTCATGCATATGTTGCTGATTTATTGTGTTTTATGAAATACGATTAATTATTTATATTTTTATCAAAACTTATCATATGATTAAGCCTTACTCTGCCCTATTCACAATATTTCTTTTATCACATTTAAGTTTTTCTCAAAACATTGATAGTTTAATTCAAAATGGGAGCAAATTAAGGACTATTGGAAATCCGGATTTAGCCATTTTGGAATACAAAAAAGCACTCACAATTAACAAGAAATCTTCGGATGCAAACTATGAAGTGGCCTATACATACCAAATCCTTAATGATTTTAAAAACACGATAAAGTACTGTAATAGAGTAATTAGTTTAAAATCAACCCGAATTATTGAAGCATTTGTACTTAAAGGTTCTGCTTTTGATTATTTAGGAAATCAAAAAAATCAACTCGATTGTATTGCCAAGCAATTAAAAAATATCCAAACAATTACTTACTTGAATACAATTTGGGAATAACATAACACAATAGAAATAAACTAGCCTATGCTGAAATACAATATATTAAATCAATGGAAATTGATAGGTTGCAGTCAAGTAGCCATTATATGCTCGGAATTCTTATGAATGATAGAGGAAATAGGGTAAAAAGCATGTTACGCTCTACTTCTTCCTGTTCCTTGAACCGTGTACACTAGAAAAAAGCCTATGAATACTAAAATCCATAGGCTCAAATAAAAATATTACGTAAACTAAATATCTATTCCATAACGTTTACATTTCAAATAAAGAGTATTACGGCTAATTCCTAACTTTCTAGTTGCTTTACTCATATTTCCCTTCATAATTCTAAGTGCATCAATAATTGCCTCTTTTTCAAGTTCTTCAATAGTTCTGATGCCATCAACAGCCTCTCGTTGTTGGCTAAAGAGGTATTTTTTCTTGAATTCACGCTCATTCTTAACATCATGGCCAATCTTTCCATCAACGCTAACAACGTATTCAATAAATTTAGCAAGTTCTCTAATATTTTGAGGCCACTCATATCGAGCCAAAATTCTCACAATCTTCTTAGGTAATTCGGGCTCATTCTTTCCTAGTTCACGAGCTTTAACTTGCAAATAATACTTAATAAATAGGGGTACATCATGCCTACGTTCTCTTAAAGGAGGTATTGCTAAAGGATTTTCTGTAAGTATGTAGAACAAATCAAGTTTAAATTTCTCTTCTTGAATTAGGTTTCGAAGATCCTTACTTGTTGATGCTATAACCCGAACATCAATCTTAATCTGCTTATTTCCACCCACTCTTGTTATAATTCCTTTTCTAATCGCCGACAGTAATTTGTCTTGCAATTCAAGAGGTAAACAATTTATTTCGTCAAGATACAATGTGCCACCATGTGCCAATTCAAACTTACCTGGCTGTGCTACTCGCTTTACCCCAGGAAATACACCTTCTTCGAAGCCGAATAGTTCACATTCTTGTTCATTTCTTGGTATTGATTGTAGGGATATTTTGACGAAACCATTCTCGCTTCTTATACTTGCATTATGTATTGCTTGGGCAAAAACCTCTTTTCCGATACCAACTTCACCGGTTATAAGAACTGGAGATGTTTCATTAGCAATTTTTTTAGCAAGTTCTATGGTTTTTTTGATTGGAACAGAAATCCCAATTATATCTTTAAAATTATATGAAGCCCAACTTCCAGTATACCTATTAACAACATTATTAACTTTTTTCAAATCACGAAAAGCCAAAATAGCTCCATTAAGTGTTGCATCGGATAGGAAAATTGGTGCAACGCTAAGAAGATATTCGGTGGTTCCAGGAACATTACATAAATCGATATTAATATTCTCAACCTTAACACCTTGCCTTATACGCAACCAAATATCTTCCCAACCTGGAAAAATATTGGATAGGCTAGTACCTATAAGTTCGTTCTCTAAAACACCAAAAAATATCGCCGCTTGTCGGCTTATATTTGTTATAAGCCCATTATTATCTATCGTTACATTGGCGTATGGGTGCTGATTATAAACCGAATTATGGTAATCTATTACTAATCTATAATTATGTTCCTTCTTAACAAAAACAAGATACTGGTTAATCACATCGGTAACTAATTGCGTAAGAAGTATTGTATGATCAGAAACATAGGACTTAGCGGCCAAAAAGACAATTGCCCCAAGCGTGATTCCCTCTGCATCGCAAATAGGAACACCAATAGCTGTCCATTCCTCTTCAAACGGTTGAACTAACGATTTACCATCAACTCTAAAGGATTTTCCAGCAATTATTGCTCCACCAACCGCTTTCGCAAGTATTGAATCCTCATTGGGATATGTTCCTGCTATTATAAAGTTTTCCTCTAAAGAAGCATTAAGTTTTTCATTCCCCCATTTATGAACGATGCAGCCCTCGGCATCAGCAATAAAAACAAGATGATTAAATTTATTAAAATAATCTGTTAGACGGCTAATGCTTTTTTCAGCAACTTTTATCAAAAATGCTGATTTGTCAAACCTTTCCTGAACCTCTTTTCCAGTTAAGATTCTCTTCTTAAAAACCATTATTTCTAATTCTTCGCGGCTAAATTTTTCCTTCGTTTCTTCAGCCACAACATTTTTTTTTCTACGTCCCATTTTGTTGGTATACTTTAATCAAATAACTGATTACAATTTTTTCAAAAACAATATTGCTTTTAATAATGATAGATTATACCTCAAAACTTAACAAATGTATCAAAAAAGTTATTTATTTTGATTAATTGACAATAGCGATAGATTAACATTTTTTAATTGATACTCAAAAAACATATTGAAATATATCTATTTAGCAAAGGCATTAAAAACTATAATCAAAAAAACATTTCTAAAAAATCTAAAAAAGAACAAAATAACGTAACCTATTAATGCAAAATAATTAATTAACAATCAACTAAAATTTACTTTAAATGAAATACAAAGGTAATAACTTTATGAAC
Organism: Bacteroidales bacterium; assembly: GCA_013376985.1. Taxonomy (GTDB): domain Bacteria; phylum Bacteroidota; class Bacteroidia; order Bacteroidales; family Tenuifilaceae; genus UBA8529. The sequence goes on along the minus strand of JACABB010000006.1, from coordinate 110,143 downwards.
ATTTATATATCTTAAAGATATATTTTAAGACAAATCTAGTTATTCTATATTCTTTTTTGAATCATTTAATGATGTAAAAGTCAAGTCGGTTAAATTTAAGCCTGAATCTTGAGCATATTTAATGATTTTTAATGAAACATCAAAATTATTTTTCTGTTTTTTTCAACTCCATCCTTTCAACCATCTACAGTCCAAACAAGTTTAAAATCAAGATTCAATGCATAATCTGTATCCATACACCTAATGACAATCAATATATTCTAACCCGTTTTATTATCTTTTTTACACAAGTTAACACGTAGAAATTGGTTAGTAATTCTTTTTTCATCCAACTTCACACCTCCTTTCCGAATTAAATCTTTAACTTTCGTCTCTCTATAGTTCTTTCTTTTAGAGGTATATCTAACCACAAGGTTTAATTATATTCTAAAACAAAATTGACTATTCCATTCATTTTAATCAGCACAAATATTACCTTTTTTAATATAAAAATGACATCAGTTAAAATAATATCAACGAATGATGGTTCGCATACACTCCACTCAGAGCGGCATAATGCACATTACCACTCTACGAATGGCGCAATTCAGGAATCTTTTCATGTTTTTATAAAAAACGGATTTGATTACATCGAATTGAACAAAATTAGTATTCTTGAAATTGGTTTTGGCACGGGTCTTAATGCAACATTAACTGCATCCAGCGCTAAAATTACCAAACACTTAACCAGATACACTGGTATTGATTTATACCCATTAGATGAAGATCTCCTTTTAAAACTAAATTACACTTCCTTTCTAAACTCTAGTGATATAGAAAATTGGGATAAAATTATCAAGGCTAATTGGAATGAGGAAGAACTTATAAACGATTTTTTTTATCTAAAAAAAATGACTGCAGATTTTATAAGTCTAAATCTTACAGATAGATATAACTTAATTTACTTTGATGCCTTTGCTCCTGATGATCAACCAGAAATGTGGACATGCGATATTTTCAAGAAACTATATCAAGCTACTGAACCTAATGGAATTATTGTCACTTACTGTTCAAAAGGAATTGTTAAACAAGCACTACGTGAAGCGGGTTATATTGTTAGCCGACTTCCCGGTCCTTTAGGGAAAAGACATATGGTAAGAGCCATTAAATGATAACTGTTTATACATCAACCTATCAAACCATTGCCAATCTCTTAATTTTTATTAAAATATTTGTTATTACGCAAATAGTATTTACCAATTAGCTATATTCGCATCTATTTTAAATTTATAAATAGCAAAACATAAAATTCTAACTAATTGATTATGAAATTTTTGAAATCCACATTAGCCCTTATCAGCATGGCTGTAATAATATCGGGCTGCAATAGCAAGAAAATAGGAAAAGTTGATATTAAAACCCCAAGCGATAGCTTAAGTTATGCAATAGGTGTTAACATGGGTTATAATATTAAGAATAGTAAAATTGAAGATTTAAACGTTTTAGCTGTTGCTAATGGCCTTTCCGATGTTAGAGAAGGCAAAAAAGATATGATGACTGCTGAAAAATCGATGGAAGTTATCCAAAAGTATCTTGCAAAACAGCAAAAAAAACTAGGACAAAAAAACCTTGAAGAAGGTAAGAAATTCTTAGATGAGAATGCAAAAAAAGAAGGAGTAGTAGTTGATACATCGGGGATTCAGTATAAAATACTTCAAGATGGAACTGGGCCACTTCCTAAAGAAACTGATGTAGTTAAGGTTAACTATAAAGGTACTTTAATTGATGGAACGGAGTTTGATTCATCATACAAACGCAATGAACCTGCACAATTCCCTCTAAATGGTGTAATTCGTGGATGGTCTTTGGGTATATCAAAAATGAAAGTAGGTACAAAATTCATGCTATGGATACCCGCAAAACTCGCTTACGGCGAAAGAGGTGGTGGCCCAATTGGACCAAATCAGATTCTTATTTTCGAGATTGAATTTCTTGAAATTGTTAAACAACCTACCAAATAATAAAACTTAACCTTACAGCTTACCAGCCAGATGTGCATTAGCCATCTGGCTGTTTTTTCAAAATCAAATTATTTGCTATGAGTCTTGAAATAAGTGGAAAATTGGTTGCAAAATTGCAGCAACAGAGCGGACAAGGGAAAAATGGAACTTGGATAAAGCAAGATTTCATAATCGAAACCCAAGAGCAATTTCCCAAAAAATTATGCATCTCTCTTTGGGGTGATAAAGCCAAAGAACTTGATAATATTGCTATTGGAGAAACTTTAAAGGCGAGCATTAATGTCGAATCTCGGGAGTTTAATGGTAAGTGGTATACAGATGTTAAGGCTTGGAGAATTGAAAAGGCAAACTCTTCGAAAAACAATGATCTACCACCAATGCCAACAGATGAATTTCTTCCCCCATTCCTTGATCCATCAAATAAATTTGAACCAACGGATGATCTCCCATTTTAAATGAAAACGGCTGGATAATCCAGCCGTTAATCGTTTATTACCCTTTCTATTCTGTATAATATTTTATAGCATTTTCTATTGCCTTTACACAAACAGGGCAGAATCCAGTTGCCTGATTGCTTTTCATCCTACAATTAAACGCTGGGCGATAAACACCCTTACTCACATAACCACCTCCTTCAAAAACACCAATTTTGGTTTTAAAACTATCATCAGCAGGAGTTGGTATTGGCGTACCCGATTCAATCATACTCTTCCACTTCGAATCAAAGTTAACTAATGTTGTTATGTTGGGCTCCCAGGGCTCGACTCCAAGTGGGTAGAATTCAGAATACGCAACTTCTGAAGAATAGTATTCATCGGCTAAACCGGCTAAACCATGTCCGAATTCATGTATAAATACTTTATTCGATAAAGGATGCCCTGCCGTTGAAACATTATAATGGTTATATACTCCACCCCCACCATATTCAGTAGAATTAACCAAAATATAAACAATGTCTCCTGGCGCATTGGCAGCAATATCCATAACGGATTTGAATTTCAAAGTGGTCAAATATCTGTCAGTTCCAAATGTATAGAAAGAAGTTCCTGCAGGGGTTCTATGCCAAATATTTTTACCGGGATTAACAGGACCAGATTGCTCCGATGGTGATTCAACAGCCCAAACATTTACTTTGTCTTTATAGCGAATAAAGGGTTCCTGAGTAATAATATAATCATACATTCGCTTTACATCCTCCTTAAAGGATTTCATTTGCGCTTGGGTATAACCTTCTGCAATAAAAGTGATATCGAGCATTTGCTCAGTTTTACCATTATTAACAATCTGTTCAACGGGGTATTTAACAACATCTTCGCGACTTATGAAGATGCTTGCAGGATCGATATCAAAATTGTAGAGAGAGGTGAAAACACCATCTTTTTGTCGTGCTTTAAACTCAACATTAACTTGTTTTTTGGGGTATGGAATTCTAGTTACCTGTTCAAATGCTTTGGCGTTAACTTTAGCCTCATCAGTTGTTTGCCATTCCTGAAAAAGCGTACAAAAACCTCTTGTGTAGATTAATTTTTTAGTTTCCTTATCTTTAACCTCTACTCTATATGATCCGTAATTAAACGGATCTATTAATGAATTAGGAGATCCACTCCAGTAGGGCTCTTCTTTTAAGCCATCAAGAAAAATATTTTGCTTTTGAGAATCACCTGCTAGGAAGTAATCAATTCTCAATGCCTTTGGTAAAAACCATTCATCAAAAACAACTTGAGAAAAACTCAAAGTTGAATACACCAATAGTAGTGCTGTGTAAAGAATTTTTTTCATACGTACAAGATTTTTATTTTCTTAATATTTATAAGTTATAATATTAACATTCCTTAATGAACACATGAACCCCGAAGGATTCGTCGAAGTCAAACACCCATTTTGGTGCTTATATGATCTCAATTACATGGGTACTCCATTTAAGTATGAGTTATTTGCTGATTAGACTTTTCTAATAATGCAAAGTTAAACTAATGACTACAATATTTTTATTAAGAATAATTGAATGCCATTAAATATTTATTATAAAACTACTTGTATTTCTATTGTTGATATTTATTTTTGCGCCACAAAACTTATAGATATATGCAAGCGCAAATTCAAGCCGTTGAAGAACAAGTTGTAGAAAAGTACCAGATGCTCGAAAATTTGGAAACATGGTTGCTAAATAATGGAATAAACGAAACTTTTGCTCAACTTTTAAAAGTAGCAATATCTCTTGCGGCTATTGCTATTCTTGCTTTGTTAGCAGATTACATAGTTCGAAGAATTATTCTTGTTCTTGTAGCACGAATAGCCAAAAAGACTGAAACTGAATGGGACGATATTCTTGTTGAAAGAAAATTTTTTCACAAACTAGCTCACTTTGCTCCTGCAGTTGTAATTTATTCGACAATTCACATCGCACTTTACGATTACTCACCAAAACTCACTCTTTTCTTTTACGATCTAACAAAGATCTACATGACCTTTGTCTCTCTCCTTGTAGTTAATGCCTTTCTAAATGCAGTTCATGATGTGTACCAAACTCTTCCTTTAGCAAAGAGTAGACCCATTAAGGGATATCTGCAAGTAGTAAAGATTATCTCCTATTTTTTAGGAGGAATAATAATAATAGCAATTTTAATTAACAAAAATCCCGCAAGTCTCCTCGTTGGTTTGGGGGCATCAGCAGCGGTATTAATGTTAGTTTTTAAGGATACCATACTAGGTCTTGTAGCTTCTATTCAATTATCTGCAAATAATCTAGTTAAGCCAGGTGATTGGATTGAAATGCCAAGTCGTAAAATTGATGGTACAGTTACTGAAATCTCATTAAATACTGTAAAAGTCCAAAATTATGATAGAACAATTAATACAATTCCAACATACGCATTGGTTTCAGAAAGTTTTCAGAACTGGCAGGGAATGGTTGAGTCTGATGGAAGGCTTATAAAACGTTCGATCTTGTTTGATATGAGAAGTGTCAAATTTTGCTCCGAAGAACAAATTGAGAAACTCAGAAAAATTGATCTTCTTGCTGAATTTATCGATAATAAATCTAAAGAGATTGAAAAATCTAATAATGAGAATAATATTAACACCCAAATTCTAGTAAATGGACAGAGGTTAACTAATTTTGGGATTTTTAGAAAGTACATCGAACTTTTTCTTAGAAACAATCCCAATATTAATCAAAACACTACTATTGTTGTTCGCCATCGACAACCATCTGAAAATGGAATACCATTAGAGATTTATTGCTTTTCAAAAGAAAAAGCAATGGCTAACTACGAAGAGGTTCAGGCAAATATTTTTGAGCATATTCTTTCAGTGATCCCAGAATTCGAGTTGAAGGTATTCCAACGACCTTCTGGAGATGACTTTAAAGCATAGAAAAGAAATTAACTTAATCAAATCCCTCTATATTCATAATATTGAGGGATTTTTATTTAATTTTAACATATATATTTGAATCTATTTTTACTATTTTTATTCAAAAAAAATAATTATGGAATTAGATGAAACATTGATGGAGCAAGCCATACACCTTGCAATTGAGGGTGTAATGAGCGGTAAAGGAGGCCCATTTGGTGCAATAGTAGTAAAGGATGGTAAAGTTGTTGGAAGAGGAAATAATTCGGTAACCTCTACCAATGATCCTACGGCTCATGCTGAAGTAATGGCAATAAGAGAGGCTTGTAAGAATTTAAATTCATTTCAACTTAATGGTTGTGTCCTTTATACATCCTGCGAACCATGTCCAATGTGCTTAGGGGCTATTTATTGGTCAAGATTGGATGTAGTATACTACTCTGCTTCGCGCCATATGGCTTCATACCATGGCTTTGATGATAGTTTTATTTATAATGAGGTAAACCTTTCATTCGATCAGCGAAAAATTCCTTTTCTTCAGGTTGCTGCCGAAAAAGGGGTTATCCCTTTTAGAGAATGGGACAAAAAGGAAAACAGGATCGATTATTGAAATATTTCATCATCAATAAAATTCAATTATCTAATAATAAATGGCAAAAGTTTCCACTAAAAAGAATATAGCACTTGTGCTATCTAGCGGTGGAGCAAGAGGCTTAGCGCACATAGGTGTTATTGATGAAATCACCGAAAGAGGGTATACAATAACATCTATTGCCGGAAGTTCAATGGGTGCTTTTGTTGGAGGTTTATACGCATCAGGTAATATCGATAAGTTTAGAGAATGGGTTATAAATCTCGATAAACTTAAAATTTTCAATTTGATTGATTTCACTCTGAGTTCCCAAGGTTTTATAAGGGGTGAAAGGGTATTTGAGAAAATGCGTAAGCTGAAAATAATACCAGAAATTGACATTGAAAACTTACCTATAAGATACATTGCAGTTGCTGCCGATATAATTAACAATAAGGAGGTAGCCTTTGATAAAGGCAACCTATACAAAGCTATTAGAGCCTCAATATCAATCCCAAACGTTTTCACTCCCATTGAGTATGATGGTGGAATACTAGTTGATGGTGGTGTACTTAATCCAATGCCTATTAATAAAGTTTTACGTTCGAATAATGATTTACTAATTGCTGTTGACCTTAATTCACTTGTATCGTATCAAAAGCCTAGTTTACCTAAGAAAATTGAGCCTGAAGCGATTCACAGCGCTAAAGTTACTAAGCTAATAAAGAAATGGGATGAACTCTTTAGTAGCCACCATTATGAAAAAATAGAAAAGCCAACTGATCCAAAGTTAAAACTTGGTTACTTTGATATATTAACCCGTTCAATTCAACTAATGCAATCCAAATTGACAGAGCAAACTATTGAAACATATCCACCCGATGTTCTTGTTAGTATCTCTAAATACTCTTGCTCAGTATTCGAGTTTTATAAAGGGGAAGAGATGATTGCTTATGGACGAGAAGCGTGTAAAATGGCTATGGATAAAGCTGGGTTATAACCCTCTTTGTCTCAAAACTTCATACACTACAACACCTGCTGCAACAGAAACATTTAGTGATCCTATTTTGCCTTTAATAGGAATCTTCACCAGTTTATCGGCTAACCTAAATAAGTCAGGGGAAACTCCAATATCCTCAGCACCCATCACAATTACCATAGGTCCAGTTAGATCAACATTATAAAGGGATTCCGAGCCTTTATCGGTAGCAATAGCCGTTTGAAAACCACTATTCTTCAAAAAGTTCAATGTCATTTTAAGACTTCCAACACGACAAATTGGAATATGGTGTAATGCGCCAGCAGATGTTTTTATTGAATCGGAGCCAATTTGGGCAGCACCCTTTGCAGGAACAACTATAGCATCAACTCCAGCACACTCGGCAGTACGAACTATTGCTCCAAAATTTCGAACATCAGTAATCCCATCAAGAATTAATATTAATGGAACTTTGCCGCTTTCAAAAAGTGTTGGCACCAATGATTCCAGCTCAACCAGTTCAACAGGAATAACAAAGGCTACAACACCTTGATGATTCTTATCTCCATATTTTGCAAATCGCTCAGTCGGAACAAACTGAAAATGAATATTCTTCTCCTTCATCAAGCGAAGAAGTTCGGTGGCGAGTTCGCCGCTTAAACCTTGTTTTACTAATACTTTATCAATCTGCTTACCAGATATTATCGCCTCTATAACAGGGCGAAGACCATATATTGATTCGTTTACCTCTTTTGACATGTCTTTTTACTTATTGATTGAATATTATTAGCTGATGATTATGGGGTTTTCGACTACCAATACCTAAAAAATGTTGATCGGGTTCGATATTTTGAATCGCAAATTTGTTTTGATATTTCACTGATTTCTTTTAGTTTTCAACTGCTCTACCTCTATTGATAATTCTTCCCATCTATTCATATTATCGTTTAATTCCTTTTTCAAATCCTGATAGTGCGAAAAAAATTCGTAGTGAGATGTATCTGGAGTATTTGGATCAGGATTTGCAAATTTAGCATCTAAACCTGCAATTTCAGCCTCAATTTTTTCAATACGAGCTTCAACATCTTCAAGTTGAGAAACAACCTTTCGAATTTGCTTATCCATCTCTTTACGCTCAAGCCAAGCCTGTTTCTGATCGGAATCCGATTTAGGTTCGCTCTCCCGTTCCTCCTCGCGCTTACGCTCCAACTCTTTAAGATTATCGAGCTTTCTTCTACGAAGAAAATCGTATATACCACCAAGATGTTCCTTTACTTTGCCATCGCTAAATTCATACACTTTTTCGACTAAACCATTCAGGAATTCTCGATCGTGAGATACAATTATGAGCGTTCCATCGAATTTAAGAAGAGCCTCTTTTAGTATGTCCTTTGAACGCATGTCTAGATGATTGGTTGGCTCGTCGAGTATAAGAAGGTTGTAGGGTTGTAGCATCAACTTTGCCATCGCTAACCGATTACGTTCACCTCCAGATAGGACTCCAACCTTTTTATCAACATCATCTCCCCTAAAAAGAAATGCCCCTAGGATATCACGCATCTTTGTACGTACATCTCCAACTGCTACATGGTCAATTGTCTCAAGTACCGTGAGTGAGTTATTAAGCAATTCATCCTGATTCTGAGCAAAGTAACCAATGCTAACATTGTGACCAATTTTTGTATTCCCCGTGTAATCGAGTTCGCCGATTATAATGCGGCTCATGGTTGTTTTACCCTCTCCATTACGACCAACAAAAGCTACTTTTTCGCCACGTTGAACGGAAAAGTTTGCTCCACTAAAAATCAGATGGTTGCCGAAACTTTTTGAAACCTCTTTAGCCTCAACCACAGTATCTCCAGATCGTGGAGCGGGCGGAAATTTGATATTTAGCGCAGTTAAATCCTCATCATCAACCTCAATTATTTCGAGTCTATCTAGTTGCTTTATGCGTGACTGAACTTGCACTGCTTTAGTGGCCTTATAGCGAAATCTCTCAATAAAATCCTGAGTATCCTCAATCATCTTTTGTTGATTTCGGTATGCCGCCATTTGTTGCTCTCTACGTTCCCTATGCAACTCTACATACTTTGAATACGATACTTTGTAGTCATACGCAACCCCTAGAGAAAGTTCAATTGTACGCTGAGTTACATTGTCCAAAAATGCCTTATCATGTGAGATTAGCAGTAATGCCCCTGGAAATGTACTTAAATACTCCTCAAGCCACTGAATTGACTCTATATCTAAGTGATTTGTGGGCTCATCTAGAAGCAAAACGGCTGGTTTTCTGAGTAGCAACTTTGCCAATTCTATTCGCATTCTCCAACCTCCACTAAACTCTGATGTTGGGCGATCAAAATCGATTCGTTTAAAACCAAGTCCAGTGAGGGTTTGTTCAACCTGTGCCTCAATATTACCGCCTCCAAGTATATTATAATGATCTGTTTTATCTGCTAACAGGCTAATTAATTTGGTATACGAATCGCTTTCATAATCTGTCCTCTCAGCAATCTCCTTCCCAAGTTTGTCTATTTCCTTTTTAAGATCAATAGTTTCATTAAAGGCCAATAGCGTTTCAGCCATAACAGAACGCCCATCAACTATTATCATTTGCTGAGGAAGATATCCAATTCGAATATCATTGGGAATAGAAAGGCCTCCTGAAGTAGGCTTCATCTCTCCTACAATCAACTTTAGAAGTGTTGATTTACCTGCACCATTCTTGCCTACAAGTCCTATCCTATCACGTGGAGTAATTAAAAAATTGATGTCTTTAAATAGCTGAAAACCGCCAAAACTAACTGTTACCTGATTTACAGAGATCATTTAATAAATAATTTATCCCGCAAAATTAGGAATTCCATGGTGATCAACAAGTCAAAACTTGTTCTATAAACAGATTATGGTGATTTAGATCAATCTGCATAAAAATCTGATTTAATTACACTATTTTGCAAACTGATTAAAATCTCTAAACTATGCAAGTTAAAGGTACTAGTATATTAACAACTAGGGATTTTGTTAAAATCAACTTCCCCAGTCAATTTGAAGGCTGGATTGAGTCACTCCCAGCTGATTCAAAAAAAATTTATGAAGGAGCTGTGAGGGTCGGTGACTGGTACGAAATTAAACCTGCCTACTATGAGCCTATGAATAGTATCACAGAAAAATTCTACAGCAATAACTCTCAAAAGGCGGGTGAAGAACTTGGTAAATATAGCGCAAGTGTAGCATTAACAGGTATTTACAAGGTTTTTATTTTTATTGCTACCCCACAATATATGATGAAGAGAGCTTCCAGAATGGTTGAAACGTTTTATACACCTTCAGAAGTTGAAGTTGCTGAGGTTGGCGGTAAAATGGTTATAATGAAAATTACTAAATTTGAAGGAATTACTAAAACGCTAGAATACAGATTTGCTGGTTGGTGTGTTAAAGCCCTTGAACTTTGTAAGTGTAAAAATATATCGTATAAGATCACAAGTTTTATTTCTTCAGGACAAGGATGTACAACATTCGAGTTTAAATGGGATTAACGATTAAATAAATTTGTATTGACAAAAAAACCGGAATAATCCGGTTTTTTGCTTTTCAATGTAACAGTAATTAAATGTGAATCACCTCACCATAGGCTGCTGCTGCTGCCTCCATAATGGCCTCACTCATTGTAGGATGTGGGTGAATACTCTTAATAAGCTCATGTCCTGTAGTTTCTAGGTTTCTTGCAACTACTAATTCAGCTATCATCTCGGTAACATTTGCCCCAATCATATGTGCACCAAGAAGTTCGCCATATTTTGCATCGAATATCAATTTAATAAAGCCATCTCTTGCTCCAGCAGCCGTTGCTTTTCCCGATGCAGTAAACGGAAATTTTCCGACTTTTATCTCATAACCAGCCTCAATGGCTGCCTTTTCGCTCATCCCTACAGATGCTACTTCTGGCGTAGTATAGGTACATCCAGGAATATTCTTATAATTAACTGGGTAAGGATTTTGCCCGGCAATTTTCTCCACACAAACAATACCTTCAGCAGAGGCTACGTGAGCTAGTGCAGGTCCGTGAACAATATCACCAATTGCATAAATGCCCTCGATATTCGTCCGATAATAATCATCAACCTTAACTTTGCCTTTTTCAATTTCTATTCCAACAGTCTCTAGCCCAATTCCCTCTAGGTTTGGACTAACGCCAACTGCTGAAAGTACAATTTCTGCCTCAACCTCTTCCAGTCCCTTCTTAGTTTGAATTTTAACTTTACAAAGATCCCCAGAAATATCAACTGACTCAACAGTTGAGTTTGTCATTACAGTTATTCCTGCTTTTTTAAAAGCACGCTCCAGTGTTTTACTTACCTCTTCATCTTCCAGAGGAACAACATTAGGTAAAAATTCCACTAGCGTAACCTTTGTTCCTATTGTATTGTAGAAGTATGCAAACTCGCTACCTATAGCTCCAGAACCCACAACTACCATTGATTTTGGTTGCTTTGGCAGGGTTAACGCTTGGCGATAGCCAATTACCTTAACGCCATCCTGCTTTAAATTTGGCAGTTCACGTGAACGTGCACCTGTAGCAAGAATAATGTGACTTGCAGTATAATCATTAATTGAACCGTCCGCTGCTTCAACGGCAACTGTGTGGCTATCTTTTAGTTTTCCAAATCCATTCAAAACCTCAACTTTGTTCTTCTTGAAAAGAAACTGAATTCCTTTGCTCATGGCATCGGCAACACCACGGCTACGAGCAATTATCTTCTCAAAATCAGGAGTAACTCCAGTTGCAACTACTCCGTAATCAGCTGCATGAGAGGCATATTCAAATACTTGAGCACTCTTAAGTAATGCCTTGGTAGGTATACAACCCCAGTTAAGGCAAATTCCTCCTAAGTTTTCTTTTTCAACAACTGCAACCTTTAAACCCAGCTGACTGGCTCTTATTGCTGCAACATAGCCGCCCGGGCCACTTCCAATTACTATAAGATCGAAATTCATAATTATGCTGTATTATTTAAGTCTTTGCCAAAATATCGGTATACTATATTTTTTAAAACATTATTAATTTCCGTTGAATTCGGTTGTATAAACTAAATAGCAACTTTACAACACCAAACATTAATACCAAAACAACAACAATTGATGCTCCGCTCGGAATATTTATGCTGTATGACAATATCAGCCCAATAAAAGAACCCAAAAAACTCAATAAAATTGACCAAAATATTATCTTTCCAAAGTGATGGGAGAAAATATTTGCAGTGGCAGGAGGTATGGTGAAAAGAGAGATTAATAGTATAATCCCAACAACTCTTATACTTAGCACAATTGCAATAGCAATAAACATGATAAGTATATAATTCATAAGGGTTACTGGAATTTTTTGGGTTCGAGCAAATTCCTGATCAAATGCGATGTAAAGAATTGGTCGATAGAAGATGATAAAAAATAGTATAACTACAATATTCAAAATCAACAAATAAAGTAAGTCGGAATTTGTAACTGTAAGTATACTTCCAAAAAGAAAACTAAGAAGGTTAGGTGCATACCCAGGTGTTAAAAAAATAAAAATTATTCCAACAGCCATTCCAAATGCCCATAAAATACCAATTGCGGAATCTTCCCTAATATTCTTGCGGTGCGATAATGCTTCAATTCCAAATGCTGATAATATCGAAAAAATGATTGCACCAATCACAGGATTTATCCCTACATAATATGCAATCCCAATACCACCAAATGAAGCATGGGTTATTCCACCACTAAGAAACACTAGCCTTCTTGATGTAATATAGGTGCCAATAATCCCTGCAACCACTGATACTAGTAATGCCGCTGCAACTGCGTTTTGTAAAAACTGGTATTCAAAAAGATCTTTAAAAAGTTCTATCATACACTTCCCTCCTTACAGTGATCGAGTAAAACGGTATGTGGAATTTTACCATGAGTAATAACCTGAATGGGACAATCATAGGCAGCCAATTGTTCAGTGGTTATTTTGTTTGAACGATGATAGTGCAAATTTCGATTTACACAAGCAATCGTTTTTACGTAAGAGGTTATTGTACCGACATCATGAGATACCATAATTATTGCCATCCTTTTATTTAGTTCCTTGAGCAATTCGTAAAGTTCTTTTTCAAATTTATTATCAACAAAAGTATTTGGTTCATCAAGGATTAAAAGCCTTGGTTGAGAAATTAAGGCTCTACTCAAAAAAACCCTTTGAAGTTGACCCCCTGATAACTCCTTTACACTTCTATTGTAAAGATGATCAACCCCTGTTATTGTTAATATTTCAAATGCCTTTTTGCGATTCTCTTTCCTGCTCTCTCCCCAAAATCCTCTATTTGACATCAACCCCGAAAGGGCAATATCAATAACTTTTATAGGAAACTCCCGGTCGATATCAGAGACTTGGGAAAGATAACCAAAAAGGGTTTCATCTTTGCTAGAAGGGTAAAAATTGATTTGACCCTGAAAGGGTTTAATCTGTCCAAGTAATAGCTTCAGCAAAGTTGTTTTTCCACCCCCATTTGGGCCGATTACTCCGATAAAGTCATTATCAACTACCTCAAAGTTTATATCCTTTAAAACAATATCGGAACTATATCCGGCAGTTACTTTAACAACATCAAGTATCTTATTCATTATTTTGAGCGGCTTTCCCCGATTTTAATGCTACTGCAAGTTTATTCGTTAAATCATACATATTCTTTAACCAATCGTATCCCAAAGGATCGATCTTAACAACATTACCCCCTAACTCCCATGCCAGAATTTCTGCATTATGTGAATCAAATTGAGCTTGAATAAAAATAGTATTTAACCCCTGAGATTTAGCCAGTTTTATCAGTTTAGTAAGTGTTTGAGCAGAAGGATTCTTACCATCCTCCTCAATAGCAATTTGATTCAGCCCATAGTCTCTAGCAAAATAGGATAGTGCTGGGTGATAGATCAAAAAATCTTTAGTTGTAGATGTTTTAATTACACTTTTAATTAGAGAATCTAGTCCAATTACATCAGCATTTAATTTATCAAGGTTCTTTAAAAAAGTCTTCTCTTTATCGGGATATAAAATGCAAAGTTCTTTACAAGTTTTACTAGCCATTTGGCTAAATTCAATCGTGGATGTCCATATATGAGGATCGTAATTTGTGTGATGCTCCTCCTCTCCCATAATTTCACGATGTTTATGTCCTTCTAATAGATTTATTCCTTTTGAAAGATCAACGAATTTTATATTCGGGTTTAGCTCTTTAATTCTAGGCAAAATTGTACTCTCAAACTCCAATGGACCAAGGGCAAAGTAAATGGCTGAATTAGCAACATTTTTCATCTGAACAGGAGATGGTTCGTACATCTCAGGGCTAGTTCCTGGTGGAACCATTACGTTTACCTCTATTGAACTATCAGTTAATCTATCAATAATGTATTTCTGAGGTACTATACTTACTGAGATTGTAATTGGATGATTTAATTTAATATCCTTTCGACTTTTGCAACTACAAAAAACAAATGAAAATACTGCTAGTACGGATAAACTAAAGATTGTTTTATTCATTATTACTTCATTCTAATTATTCGTTCAAAATTACCTAAGAAAAGGATAACACCAAAATATTGAAAAAGTTCCTGTAAATTTATTAAACTCTGATTGATTTACTAAAACATGAATCATCATGAGGTTAACTCAAAGTGTAAAAGAAAGGAAATTTTAAAAATGGAAAATTAATGCTAATTTGCATTAAAATTGACTTTAACAAAATACTGAGTTGTAAAAAGTGTTTAATTCTCTTATAAACAAAGCCAATATGATACGAACTGTTCTATTTTTAGGAATTATTCTCTTTAGTTATAGTAAAACAATAGCACAGGATACTATTGTGAAGAGAAATAATGAGCGTGTTGTTTGTAAAATAAAAGAGATTTCTACAGATGAGATAAAGTATCAAATGTTAAATAATGAAGTTATATTCGGTATTGACAAAAATGAAGTTTCTAAGGTTATTTTATTCTCGGGCGTGACCATGAATTTTCAGCATTCAATGGAGGATAAAGACAATTATAAAAATCAGAAAAAAAACTGCCTTAAATTTAGACTTTTATCCCCATTGTATGGTTACAGTGATTTGATCTATGAGCGAAGTTTAAAACCAGGCAGTAGTATTGAAGGCTCCTTGGGTATAATTGGGTTAGGTAAACAGTATAATGAAGATATTAAAGGGGTTTCCTTAGAAATTGGTTACAAGTTTATTAAAAGTCCCGATTTTTATATAAAAGGAATGAAGTATACTCATTTATTAAAAGGATCGTATTTCAAACCAGAAGTTGCTGTTTCATCTTATAAAAGAAATTCGAATGACATTTTTTCAATGGCCTTATTGTTTAACATTGGAAATCAATGGATTTTTAATGATCTGGTAGCTGTTGATTTGTTTTTTGGCCTTGGATATGGATATAGTTCTGATAATTCGTTTAATCTTCAGTATGGATATTCAACTGGAGATAAGGATTTTCCAGTTGCAATATCAGCAGGTTTTAGAATTGGATTTTTATTAAAGTAAATCACCATTGGCTGAACCAATAATAGTTTACTAGTTTGTTACCGATGCTTTAAACGTATAATGTTTTTGTGAATAATAACTTACCCCTATAGTCAAAATAGAAATAGCCATGTTTGAGGGTGTAGGATAGAAACGAAAATAATCTACCAAAATCTTTAACCCAATATAACTTATTGTAAGATTGACAAGAAAAACTATCATATATCGAAAAAGTTGAATTCTTCCTCTTAGTTCCGAGTAAGAAAAAGTCACATATTTCTGCAACATAAATCCCGAAAATAAAACAATTGGAAGTTTAATGCTCAAACTTGCAATATGTGAACTGAGGGTAATAAAACCAAGATTTAACATCTTGTGTTGTAAAACAAAATTATAAATAACAAAATACAACACCCAATCGAAAACTAAATTTGACGCACCAACCATACCATACCGGAAAAATTGAATCGTCATATGCTTACGAAATGGAGGATACAATAGGTCTATTGAAATTCTTATCAAATCGACTAATTTTCTACTGCTATTTTTCATTTATAAAACCTTAATTTCTGTTTGCTGTTTCTATTTGTAACTTCTATTTAAACTAAAAACATGGCAAACATATTGGTTTTTTCTTATCACAAGCAATGCTAAACCTGTTCAATTAGTTAAAAAATTATAAAAAACATCTTTTACTGAATACTATCTATTTTTTCTATTGTTACCTCCCTGCTTGTGGCATATATCATTATCATTTCTATATATCCTTTAAACTTGTAAGTAATAAATATTAAGCATCTATATAATATCAAATCCTCTTCAAATTTCGAATTGCTAAACTTTAAGTTGTTCGTTGTGAAGAAATCATTTCTGCATAATTCAAGGAGCTTAGAATCATTTATAAATAATTCAAAAAAAAACTTAGAACGCTTGTTCCATCCTACAATCTTTTGTTAATTTGCTTAAGATGTAAATATTGAACTATGTTACCAAAGCGTTTTTACCTATTTTTCAGCTTTATTATTCTAACTGTGCTTGTAGAAGCACAGGATAGCAAGTTGGATAGCCTTAAGAATCTGCTTAAGGATTCAAAAGGAATTGACAAGCTAAATATTCTATTCAAACTTTCCGATATAAAAAAATATGAACCCGAAGGTATTGAGTACGCTAAAGATGCAATAGATCTTTCCAAAAAAATTGATGATAAATCAAAAGCCAATGCTTTAGGAAATTTAGGTAAAATTTACTACTACCAAGATCAGTACCCACAAGCTCTAATATATTTCAAACAATCCCTTGAACTCAGCACAAAGATTAACTATACTGAAGGGATATTCAGTGGCCTGAATAAAATTGCCCAAGTATACTACTATTCAGATTCAATCGAGCAATCGGAAAAAATATCACGCCATCTTCTTGCATTAGCGCACGAAAAGGATAGTATTAAGCAGGAAGCCAATGCTTATTTTCAGCTTGGTTTTATTTATCAGGATAAGAACAAACTCGATTCTGCTTTAATTCTTATGAACAAAGTTCTAGGATTAAGGCAAAAAATTGGGGAGCAAATCAACATTGCAGAAACATTTAATAGTCTTGGGCAGATATACTATGATATGTCCGATTACCAAAAATCGATTGATTGCTATAAAAATGCCATAAAAATTCGAGAATCTATTAACAATCCTCAAGGATTAGCCATTGCCTACTATAATTTTGGAAGAACCTATACTAGTATCGGCAACTACCAACTTGCCCTTGAGCAATTCCAAAAAGCTCTCAAAACATTTGAACAGATAAACGCACAGGATGGTATTGCAAATTCGTGTAATGGAATTGGGATGGTTTATGAAAACCTATCGCAAAGCACACTTGCAGTGAAAGAAAATGAGACAAACTATCAAAAAGCTTTGGAGTATTATTTACGAGCACTAGAAATATTTCAGAAACTTGAAAAAAAGGATGACGAAGGAAATACATACCAAAACATTGCCAATGTTTACTCAAGACTTGCAACAAATCAATTTGTAGCAAAGTATGGTGAGGAATGGGAGGATTCACTAATAAAACTTTCCCCGAAAGTTATTCTAAACTCATTTAGCAAGTCGATAGAATATTACAATAAGTCTCTGGACATATTTAAAGCCTCTGCTGATGAAACCAAGAAAACTAAGATCGCAGTAGTAAGCACTAACTTAGGAGCAACCTACAGCTGGGGTAGAGACTGGACTCGTGCAAACAAATATTTAAATGAAGGATTAGACTTAGCTCGTAAACTCAATCTTCAATACGAAAAAGTAAATGCTCTTTTCTCTTTAGGTGAAAGTAATTTTCGACAAAAAAACACAACTCAAGCTGAAGCATATTTCCTTGAATGCGCAAAAATAGCAAAATCACTTGATATCAAAGAGTTTGAACGTTATTGCTACGAAAGATTATCGAAATTATACGAACAAATAGGTGAGATTCAAAAAGCTTTTTCATTCCATAAGTTGTCTATAAAAATAAAGGATGAACTCTTTTCCGAAAAGAGCCAGAAAGCTATCACCGAAATGCAAACCAAATACGAAACGGAGAAGAAGGATTTGGCAATAAATCTCCAAGACTCAATAATCAAAAGACAAAAACTCACAATTATTGGAGCTGTAGTTGGAGCTGTTCTAATACTCCTTGTTGCTCTTTTAATGTTTAAAATGTTCCGTGAGAAGAAAAAAGCAAATAGAGTTCTTGAAGAAAAAAACGAGCTGATTACCGAACAGAAAAAAGAAATAACCGATAGCATCCGCTACGCAAGTCGTATTCAAAGGGCAATTCTCCCTTCCGATGAGATAATGCGATTAAATCTGCCCGAACATTTTGTCCTTTACCTACCAAGGGATATTGTTAGCGGTGACTTTTTCTGGCTAAGTCAAAGGGGTGGTAAAATAGTTATTGTTGCCGCAGATTGCACAGGACATGGAGTACCTGGTGCTTTTATGAGCATGTTGGGTGTATCATTCCTATATGAAATTGTCAACAAGGAGGGAATTATGCAACCTGGAAGTATCCTTAACTACCTTCGCGATCACGTTAAAAGCACGCTTTCGCAAACGGGGAAGAAGGATGAAGCCAAGGATGGTATGGATATATCGCTATGCGTATTCGACCCTAAGGAGATGAAATTAGAGTGGGCAGGTGCATACAATCCTCTTTACCTCATTCGTAAAGGCGAACTGATGGAGTTTAAGGCCGATAAGATGCCTATTGCTATTCACATGAACGACCATATACCTTTCACCAACAACGAAATTCCAGTTCAAAAAGGTGATACCTTCTATATCTCCTCTGATGGTTATGCCGACCAGTTTGGTGGTACCGATGGCAGAAAATTCATGTCGAAGAAATACAAGGAGATGCTGCTCCAAATATGGGATAAACCTATGGATGAGCAAAAAGAAATAATCCAAAAAGCGCATTTCGATTGGAAAGGTCAGCATGAGCAGGTTGATGACATCCTTGTTATGGGAGTAAGGGTACAATAGGAACTGTTTCTCAATGGCTACAGCTAATTATTAGTGGTATATGTATTTAATTAGTTCCGGTAACATAGATTCACCAAGCAAATCGAAGTTAGAAATTATGTATGAGTTTTTTTTATTTTACCTTTGCCCCTCAATTTGAAAATGCTCGAAAATGAAATCTAGATATCTTTTAGCTATTATCCTTGGAGGAACTCTTCTAATAACAAGTTGTACGTCAACAAAAAAAATCGTTGAGCAGGACTCTAGCATTCAAAAATACCAAGAAGCTAAAACTGCTTTAAATAGTGGCGACTATCAAAAAGCACTTACCTCTTTCGAGGAAATTATAGAACTTAAGAAAAATCAAAATAAGAGGGTTGATAGTACAATATACCAAAATGCTGGAGTTGCTGCTTGGGAATTGAAACAGACCGATAAAACTATTCAGTATTTGGAACTAGCAAAACGTTTTTCCGTAGCAAATGATAAAACCTACTCAATTCTAGCAAAAGCATTCCTTGAAAAGGATAACCTCTCGAAAGAGATCACTAATCTTGAGGCATATATCGCCAAATACCCACAGGGAGAAGAAATCCAGTCCGTACAAAAACAACTTTTTACAGCATATGTTAAAAGTGAGAATTGGGATTCTGCCTATAAAATCTGGCCCTCATTTGATAATAACGCTCAAAATGAGGTTAAGTACTTAAATAGTTATTATAAAGTTTGTGAAAAATTAGAGTATAAAAACCAACTTGAAAAAATTGCACAGCAACTACTAAAACTCGATAAAAATAATATCGATGCTCTTGAATTTTTTGCTGAAAAATATTACTGGCTAGCAGAGAACAGCTACGTAAAAGAGATGAAAGCATATCAGGTTAATAAAACCGATAAGCAATATCAGCAACTATTAGCTGCCTATAAAGTTTATTTCGAGAATTACAGGATTTCTAAAGAGTACTTTTTACGCCTTTACCAAATTAACCCAAAACCACGCTACGCTACCTTTTTAGGAAACATCTTTACTCGGTATGAGAATAAGGAAAAAGCCGATTACTACTATAACCTAGCAAAGAAAAAGTAAAGTATCGTATAGAATTTTAATCACTACACCTTAATATTAAAACCCAAATCAATTTCTGATGCGGGGTAGCCACCACGAATTCCCCAATTCTCAAGAGCAGGATCGTGGATAATAATTGTAATATCATTGCTTGGTATTCCTGGATTTGCTACTAATAAATCTACCAATCTTCTAAAGAGAGCCTTCTTTGCTTCATTCGAACGCCCTTTAAACATCGTTATTTCGATAATTGTATACTGATCGCTTCGCCCTGTATGCTCAAAATGGTCAGTATCCAACTCGTAAAGTCTTTGACGACGGTCATTATCAGGAATTTTTATTATCTCAACTAATGCTTGATGAACCCCATCGAGTATCGCTTTTTTGTACTCAGGGCTTCTACCCTTCTCAATTTCAATTCGAGCCAATGGCATAGGTTAAATTTTAGAATTAAAGTTTTAAACTCTTAGGCATATTTTCAAATCAACTTCTTAGCTATTCCTAAATAATCGTTACAGATTATGGAACTAGTCTTTACTTAAACTCCTCCTTCTCCTCAAAAACAATCGCTTCATACGTGTAGATATCTGCATCCTTCCAACCATCCCAACCGATGGACGCTTTATCCTGTGCGCAATGTCCAAGAAACTCTTCCAGATTCCATCCAGTACTTGTTGCAACCTGTGGCAGGAAAGTACCCGAGCGTCCGTCCTTCTTGATGTAAATACCATGCTTTCCTAGTACAATCTCATCAACAGAGTTGATTTTCTTAAGTGGGGTTAGTACAGATATCTCTATTTCAAGGCCAGAAACTTCAGCATATTTCACAGGTAAAAATCGATAATCTTCCTTTGCGGATGCTATTGCCATCGACTGTACAACCTTATAAAGTGGTTTTTCGGGATTGAAACTACCAATACAGCCCCTTAATTGTCCCTTCTCCTTAAGGGTTACAAAAGCACCAGCTGGTACTAATAAATTTGCTGGAAACTTCTTTTCATCGATTATGGGGACGTTCTTACTCAACAAATATTCGGAGATAGTATTTCTGGCAATTTTAAGTAGTTTAATCTTCTCTGTCTCATTAAGACTAAATTGTGATTTATCCACCTTCGTATCAGATTTAATTACACAAATGGCATTATAGCCTACAACTCTATTCTTATCGCCATATTCTGGCGAATCACCAGAGTTTTTATAGAGAATTTTTTTGTAGGTGATATCATTACAATCCTCGGTAATATCAAGTAATGTTAGCACAGATGTCCATCCACACATGGCGGTCACTAAATTTGGTGTGCCTTTGCTCTCATCAACAAGTTTAGATTTCATAAATGTTTGCGATGAGTTGGATAGTATGGCGTCGGCCATTGTATTATCAGATTTTATTGCATCGGCACTTGAAGGATAGTGCGAAAAATCGGTGCTAATCACAAATAGGTTATCCTCATTAAAATAAGGTGCAAGCGCATCAGCCAAATTACTGCAATTAGACTGGGATTCGCCCCCAATAACAATTGGAACAATTGAAAATGGGTTCTTTAGCCAATATTGTAAAAATGGTAGCTGCACCTCCAAACTATGCTCTTTTGCATGTGGTTCAGCATCATTTGAAATAAAACTATACTTACTATGCAACAAGCCAGCCAGTGTATCAACGGTTACCTTACCCAGAGGAGTAATAAAATCACCCTGTGAATAAACCGATGCCCCACTGAAATACATGGTATGACTTGACCCAATGATAAAAACATGCTTAAACTTTCTATTCCTATCAATCTGCTTAAAAGCAGCCGCAGCAACCCCGCCAGAAAAAACATATCCTGCATGAGGAGCAATAACCGCAAGGGGTTGTTGTGAAAGAACCTGTGGAGCTTCATTAAAGAACCCTTCGAGCATTTTAATTAATTCCTTCTTATCTGAAGGATAGAACGAACCTGCTACCACAGGTTGTCTGTCAATTTTTATTGGAGCTTTATCGTTCATTTGACTTCTACATGAAATGATTGGAAATACCAATGCTAATAATACAAAAAACCTTAAGATTCCTTTATGCATGCCTTTGTATTTTTAGGGAATTCCTTAAATCTATTAACAATCAAATTTATTTAAAAAAGTGATTGCTTAGCAAATTTTCGTATAATGTTATACGACCAAAATAGAGTATCTAAAAAACTAATACTTACTAATTAACAATTGCTAAAACTGATATTTTTCTTTAAATTTGAGTTACCAAAACTATCTATAAAAAGGGTAATGAAAAAATCAATATTTATAATTCAATTGGGACTGCTGCTTATCCTTTCCTCGTGTTTTAAAGATAAAGCAAATTTACCAAAAGTAAATACATTACCAGTATCAGAAGTAACTTGGGCATACGCCATTGCTGGTGGTGAGGTAATAGATGATGGAGGTTCAACGGTAACTTCAAGAGGTATTTGTGCTACTACAGATGAAAATGTGATCCCAACAATCAACGACAATATTCATTGCTGGAATACAACTAAGGGCAATGGTTTAGGTAGTTTCACAGATACAATAAATGCCAAGTGGTTTGGGATGATTAATAGGCATACAAAAACCCATACCATAAGAGCTTATGCCACCAATAAAGCTGGCACTGCTTATGGAGAAGTATTAACATTCGTTCCCAAAGGATTACCACCTAGTTCTGGATCAATTGGTGTATCTATTGAAACTGTAATGGCAACAAGTGTTAATGTTAAATATTGGATAGCTAGTACACCTCCGTATCTTGTTGATGAAAGAGGAATTTGCTATGGCACAAGCTCTAATCCCACTAATGAAGGAAACCATATTCTGGTTGATTGGTTTAGTGAGAATTATCGAACCATGCTTATTGAAAACCTAACTCCCAGTACAACCTACTATGTGAGAGGATATACAAAAAATGAATCGGGAATTGATTATAGCCCTGAAGTCAGTTTTACGACTACCGAAGGAGAAATAACAGATATCTCTGGCAATAAATATCAAATTAAAACTATTGGTACACAGATTTGGATAACTAAAAATTTAGAAACCACAAAATTTAATGATGGAAGTGATATCCCTCTAATTCAGGATGATTTATTATGGAGTTCAACCTCTACTAGTGCAAGTTGTAAATACACAGATTTTGGAAAACTTTATAACTATTATACAGTTGTTGATAGCCGAAAACTTTGCCCAACAGGTTGGCATGTTCCAACTGATGAAGATTGGAAAACATTAGAGACATTTCTTGGGATGAGCCAGAGCCAAGCAGATGCCACAGGCTTACGAGGAACCGATGAGGGTGGTAAATTGAAATATAAGGGGATATCAATTTACGATGGATGGTACTTCCCCAATACGGGAGCAACAAATTCTTCTGGTTTTACTGCCCTTGGAGCAGGTTATCGTAGCGATAATGGAGCATTCAACAATGATTCAAAATCAGCAAATTTTTGGACTAGTTCAGAGTTTGATGCAACTAGCGCATGGACTAGATTATTAAATTACGATAATGCTCAAATTATTCGTTTGAACATAAAGAAGGGGTATGGTTTTAGTGTTAGGTGTGTAAAAGACCAGTAAAATAGATATTACAACAAGGTTCTATTTAGATTGTGTTTATTCCTACGATAGAATAAAGCAATTCCTCCTATAATTATTACAATCCCAAATGTAAATATTAACCAAGGGAAAGAAACAGGAACATACGTTAATGCTTTTTCCATCAGTCTTGTAGTATTTGAGGGTGAGAAAATCTCACCGAGACTGAAAAATTGAAGCATAAACTTTACGTAATCGTAAACAAACCCAATAATTAGAATAATTGAACCCGACACTAAAAGCAACCATTCGTATTTGTTTATGTTTACGCTAGTATCGCAATTAGTAAATTTTGAAATCAGGAAAGCAAAAACAATCATAAACAACGAAACAATTACTGGGGCAATTACAGGTCCAACCCAAGTTGTTGGTATTAAGAATAAAACATCCCAAGTAAAAAGGCTTTCGGGCCAATTGAGTGTAATCTTTAGGAATACATAGTAGAAAATATCCCAAATAGCAAAGCTGTAAAGGAACAATCCAAACTTTTCGGTTTTACTCCTTCCCGCAATAAAACCAGCACCCAAAAGCATTACTAAAGTTGCTAACTCCCGAAATAGCTCAACAATTGCAATATCCTTATCCATCATCTTCATGGGAAAATTAAAACCTTCGGGGTAGTATAACTTACGCAGATATACCACAACAGATGTTTCCAGAAAAGCCATAGCAATGCTGAAAAGCGTAAGCCAAAGGAAGATTTTACGGATTTCGGTAGTTTTCATCTTCTTGCTTTTAATTTAAAATCAATTACAAAATAATACGCACTTTATTCAAACTATATCTCATTAATAATTAACTAAATATCTTAGTAATTATGATGTTAAGATAACTAAAAAGATTAA
This sequence comes from Bacteroidales bacterium, assembly GCA_013376985.1. GTDB lineage: Bacteria > Bacteroidota > Bacteroidia > Bacteroidales > Tenuifilaceae > UBA8529. The sequence goes on along the minus strand of JACABB010000006.1, from coordinate 85,688 downwards.
ATCATGAACGTTCAACATTTAATGATGTATTATCAAATTAACATTTATAAAAAAAGCACAATCAACCCTACACCTCATTTTCATCTTTTAATCATTATCTAAAAACCTGATAAATTGCAATATGCAAACGTTTTCATATTGACTTATATCATTTTATGCAGATGTTTTTTTAGTACATTTGTAACCTAAATTCTTAAGAAAAATATAAACTAAAAATATAATCGATATGAAAGTTCAGGAGATGATCCAAAAGCATAAGCAGCTAAATTCCTGGAAATACGAGTGGAAAGCTCTTCACAGAGGTTATACCGACAAAACCCTTTATATTAATGTCGGAACCAACGAGGTAAAAGAGAAAATAGTTCCACCCCAGATGAAAGAAAAATTTATTGGTGGTAAAGGTTATGACCTACGCCTACTCTGGGATGCTACAAAACCAAACACAAAATGGACCGATCCTGAGAATGAGATTGTAATTTCATCGGGTCCTATCGGTGGTATCACCCAATATTCAGGTACAGGAAAATCGATTGTGTGTGCAATTTCCCCACAAACAGACATTATAATTGATAGTAACGTTGGGGGTTTCTTTGGCCCATTCCTTAAGTTTTCTGGATTCGATGCAATTGAACTTCAAGGCAAAGCAAAAAATGATGTTATTATTTTTATTGATGGTATTGATCATAAAGTAGAAATTTTCGAAGCACCCGAAGAACCAATTGATAGCCACGTTTTAGGCGAGGTTCTTAGCGAGATGTTTGCAAAGGATGAGTCCGAGAAAAAGAACATTGGTATTGTATCTGCCGGCACAGCTGCGGATCACAGCTTAATGGGTATGCTGAACTTCACATTCTACGATAATAAACGTAAATGCGTTCGTCTTAAACAAGCCGGTCGTGGTGGCATTGGTACGGTATTCCGCAATAAAAAGATTAAAGCAATTGTTTGCAAAATTCCTGGAGTTAAAGGAAATCTTAATGATGTTGCAAACCTTGAAGCCATTGCTGAACGTGGACGTACATTCAATAAGGAGATTCGCGATTTAGACGATAAGCAGTGCCAAATGCGCTCAAAGGGAACTGCTCACCTTGTTGAGATTATGAACGATTACGATTTACTTCCAACCCATAATTTCCAGTACGGTGCGCATAAAGATTCAGGTAAGATACATTCCGAGGTTTGGAAAAGCTATTTCACCCAAGGAGTTCCTGATGGTTGTTGGATTGGCTGTAATATGGCTTGCGCTAAAGGGGTTGATAAATTTAAGCTAAAAACTGGCCCATATAAAGACGAAGAGGTTATTGTTGATGGTCCTGAGTACGAAACAGCAGCTGGTTTAGGTTCTAACTGCGGTATCTTTGATCCGGAGTATGTTATTGAAGCAAACTTCTACTGCGATACCTATGGTATTTGCACAATCTCTTGGGGTACAACACTTGCATTTGTTATGGAGTGCTACCAACGTGGAATTCTTAACAAAGAGCGCACAGGTGGTCTCGATTTAAGCTTCGGTAGCAAGGATGATGCAATGGAACTTCTTCATCAACTTGGTCGTGGCGAAGGATTTGGAAAGATAGTTGGTATGGGAATTCGTAAGCTAAAAGAGTATTTTGCAAAGAATTTTGGTGGCGATCCAAAATTGATGCAGGATATTGGAATGGAGAATAAAGGCCTTGAGTATAGCCAGTACGTTTCAAAAGAATCGCTTGCACAGCAAGGTGGATATGCAATGACGAACAAGGGTCCTCAGCACGACGAAGCTTGGCTAATATTTATGGATATGGTTAACAATCATATTCCAACCTTCGAGAAAAAAGCTGAAGCATTACACTACTTCCCAATGTTCCGCACATGGTTTGGTTTACAGGGTCTCTGCAAACTTCCATGGAACGATGTTGAGCCAGAAGATAATGCTACAACATCAGAGCCAGCAAAGGTTCCTCAACATGTGGATAACTATGTTACCATTTACAATGCCGTAACTGGTAGCAATATCAACAAAGATGACATTATTCGCCAAAGCGAAAGAGTTTATAACTTCCAACGCATATTCAATATCCGCCGTGGTTATGGTTTACGCAAGCATGATGCTCAGCCCTACCGTGCTGCAGGTCCTGTTACCAAGGAGGAATACGAAAGCCGTGCAGAACGCTACGACAAGCAGCTTAAAGAGCTTGTTGGCGTTGACCCAACCAATATGAGCCTTGAGGAAAAAATGGTTGCAATGCGTAAATACCGCGAAGATCGTTACGAGCAGTTATTAGACGCTGTTTACAAACGTCGTGGATGGACAAGCAACGGTGTTCCTACAGTTGAGCATCTAAAGAATATTGGAATGGATCTTCCTGAGCTTATTGAAGTAGTAAAACCTTTACAATAGATTAAAAGTCCAACATCAAAAAAACCGTCTCAAAATTTTGGGGCGGTTTTTTTATTAGTACTTATTTGATAAGAGTTGCGATCTTTTAAAAAGTTCGGAACTCTGGGCTTTATAGCATAAAATGAACAGAAATTCAGGGTCTTTACCCAGATAGAATTACTTCATTCTTTTCAACTGTTTGTTTCCTATCAACGATTTTATCTGCGCAATGGCAATGCTATTGAGTTGTTTTAATCGTTCGCTTTGTTGCAATCCCTGATGAATTAAGACGGCATTGATGCTTTCCATATTTGATAATACTACTAATTACTCAATGGTTGCGGTGTCGCGGATGTTGCCTTCTTGCTTTGGGTTTTCATCACGCCATTGCTTGAGCGTAAGTACCGCCATAACGACCTGCGGTGGCTTTTAATCCAATAGCATTTGTTTTTTCTTCCCATTCCTTTACACTTATCTTGTAATTGTTTAATCCTGCTTGACTTTTAATTATGGCGAATTCGCCATAATTAAAATCGGGGTTATAAACACTTTCCCAAATACCAAGAAATTCAACGGTGTTAAGGTTTCTAAGTCAATCAGCAATGAAAAAATCACCATCTTTGGCTTTGAGCATATCGGTTAAAGAGATGTAATCTGTATTGTTTTGTTTAATGATAGTTATCTCTATTCCCTTTACTGTAATCGTTTTATTTTTCATTTCTTATACTGCTTTGTTCACGCCAACAAAATGATTTTAAATCGTTTTAAAGTCAATTTCTATTTCTCGCATTTGCAATACCTTTGTTTTCAGCGGGTCTCCACTACTCAAAGGTTGTCCTTCGAAAATATCAGTAATGGCTTTTACTGCCTCTAACTGAAATTTCTGTTTGCTGTCAAAGTGTAGTTTCATATATTATGCTACCAATTTTCTTTCTTCTTCCATGAAAAATCATTGATACCATATCTGGTCATTTATGTGATTTACAAATGGAGTAGTTACTTCAAAGTGTCCGTTTATTTCTTTGTAGTTAAATTTTTTTTTCAACCATTCGGTGTATGAGTGAATTAAATCTTTCATATCAAATTATGTCTTTTTAATAACCCCCGACTTTAGTCGGGGGAAAATTCTATCAATTTATTTGGGCTTTAGCCCAACTTAAAACCATAACTTTTAATAAACTTTTCATATTCTTCCTTGAATGTTATTTTACGATGGTGTTCTACCTGATTTCTGATATAATTTCTTACTTTGCTAAGTGCTGATTCACTAACTGAAGCTGCAAAATAATCTTCAGCCCATTCTAATTTATGTTTTAACAACTTCTCATTATTTGCCCAAAATGATGCCTCCCCTTTGATGAGTTGCATTACTTTAGCTATGTTCTGCTCAGCACCTAAGCTTATGAGACAATGAACATGATCATCATGTCCATTAATAATGTCAATATAAATATTTTTTAATCTTGCATTCTCACGGATATGCTCAAATAATTTTTCTCGTACATCAGTCACTAAAATAGGTTGATGGTTCTTTGTACCCCAAACAGAATGTACCATTATCTTTATATAACTCATAATCACTAATTTTTGGGCTAAAGCCCGATTTTGTTTTGTTCCCTGCCCCCGACTAAAGTCGGGGGTTATTGAATGTTTAAATCGTTTTAAAGTCAATTTCTACATCTCGCATTTGCAATACCATATTCGTTTTCAGATGGTTCGTTGCCAGTAAAAAGGTTATCAAGCGTAATTACTTTTTTGGTTTGGCAGAAATAATTGTATCAATCAAATTTTATGCATATCCTCTATGATATCTAAAGTAAAGCACAATTACCCCTAGCTTATCTGACTAAAATTCACCTTCTGCTTTTCGGCTTTTTCGAGTTGTAAATTCAATATCGCATTTTGCGATAATACAAGTTGTGGATCTTCATCAAGTATCTCCATTGCAACCTGCCGTACATATTGCAAAAGCTGGCTATCCTTGCTTAAACTCGCTATTTTTAGTTCAAATGGTAGTCCGCTTTGCTGAGTTCCTTCTAAATCGCCGGGACCACGGAGCTGGAGATCTACCTCTGCAATTTGAAAACCATCATTGGTTGCAACCATGGTTTCCAATCGCTTTCGCGATTCATGGGTTAATTTAACCGATGACATCAGTACACAGTGGCTCTCATCGGCCCCACGCCCTACCCTACCCCTTAATTGATGAAGCTGCGATAAGCCAAATCTTTCGGCACTTTCAATTACCATCACCGTTGCATTTGGCACATTAACTCCAACCTCAATTACTGTGGTTGCAACCATTATATGCGCTTTACCTTTTGCAAATAGGTTCATGGAAAACTCCTTATCATCGGGTTTCATCTGCCCGTGCACAACAACGGTAACATATTCAGGCTGTGGAAATGCCCTAGTGATGCTCTCGTACCCATCCTGCAAATCTTTCAGATTCTCCATCTTTTCAGATTCCTTTATCAGCGGATAAACAACGTATATCTGCCGTCCCTGCTTAATCTGCTCGCGCATTAAGCCAAAAACAAGGTTTCTTTTGGCATCGGTAAAATGAATTGTTTTAATTGGCTTTCTGCCCGGTGGCAGCTGATCGATAACGCTAACATCCAAATCACCATAAAGGGTCATTGCAAGGGTACGGGGTATAGGTGTTGCAGTCATCACAAGCACATGGGGCGGATTATCATTCTTATCCCAAAGTTTTGCCCTTTGCGCAACGCCAAATCGTTGCTGCTCATCAATTGTAACAAAGCCAAGATTTTTGAATTGTACAATATCCTCCAGCAGAGCGTGAGTGCCTATTAGAATATTCGTTGTTCCGCTCAACAAATCATTATGCAAAACCTTTCTCTCCGATTTTTTGGTAGATCCTGTAAGCAATCCCACTTTAACGGGAAGATCCCCAAGCAACTTTGTAATTGTTAGGTAGTGCTGATTTGCAAGAATTTCGGTTGGAGCAATTATAGATGATTGATACCCATTATCCATAGCAATTAGCATGCACATCAACGAAACAAGCGTCTTTCCGCTCCCAACATCTCCCTGAAGTAAGCGGTTCATCTGCTTGCCGTTGCCCATATCGCGCCTTATCTCCTTGATTACTCTCTTTTGCGCATCGGTTAGCTCAAAGGGGAGTTTCTCTCTATAAAAGCGATTAAACATATCCCCAACCACCTTAAAAACATGCCCGTTCTGCTTACTCAACCTCAAACTTCGCTGCTTTAGTAAGCCGAGTTGAACATAAAACAGCTCCTCAAACTTTAATCGGTTTTGCGATTTTTGGAGAAGTGTAGAATTATCTGGGAAATGAATCTGTTTTAATGCCTCTGGCAAGGTCATTAATTTATACCTATCTATAAGGTGTGCGGGTAATGTCTCCTCAATATCAAATTGGGTTTGAAAAGCTAAGGTCTGTTGGAGCCTATGAATATACTTTGAATTTAAATAGCTGTTCTTAAGCTTTTCGGTTGTGTTATAGGCTGCCTCAAAGGAGCTTTTAGTCTTATCATTCTCAGGTTTATACTCCTCTATTTCAGGATGAGCAATATTAAAACGACCATTGAAGAGGGTTGCCTTACCAAAAACCAAATAATTAGAATTCAACTTTATATTTTTCTCAACCCATTTTATGCCCTTAAACCATACCAACTCAACCATTCCCGTTTCATCGGAAAATATTGCTGTAAGTCTTTTCTTTGGGCCAACTCCTGTTTGGTCAATTCTAATTAACTTGCCAATAAGCTGAATGTATGGCAGATCGTCAACAATTTCGGATATTTTATAGATTTTAGATCTATCAACATATTTATAAGGATAATAGCGCAATAAATCGCCAATGGTATGAATATTTAGCTCTTTACGAAGAAGTTCCGCCTTCTTTGGCCCCACTCCTCCCAGATACATTATATCGGTTGATAGATTCACCCTCATTTAGCAAATTTAAAAAAATGATCGTTCAAAATACCCAAGCACCCATTTATAGCAAAGAGTTTTCATATTGATATTTTAAACGTTTTTTAACATCCAACATCTTAGTTTAAAAGAATCAAACTATATCTTCGCCGAAAATAACAAAGAAATCCTTTCGCTAAATTTGTGTTGATGTTTCAGGAGAAATTAGATCTTATAGTTAGATATTTAAACTTTCGGGCAAACTCAAAGCCCAGAGGCGGTCATGGTATTCATTCCCCATTTATTTACGATTTATACACCCAAAGCATTGATATAAAAAGCAAAGCAGAGATATTTAATAGGATTGAAAAAATAAGAAAAGAGCTACTTAGGAATAAAACTATTATTTCGAAAGTTGATTTTGGAGCAGGTTCAAAACAAGCTAATAGTAAGGAGCAGACTATAAAAGATATTACAAAACTATCGGCAGTAAAACCATTTACAGGTCGATTATTGTACCGATTAGCCAACTACCTAAAGCCCGATACAATTATTGAATTGGGCACATCTGTAGGTATAAGCACATGCTACCTTGCAGCAGGAAATGATAAATCAAAAGTATACAGCCTAGAGGGTAATAAATCTTTAGTGAAAATAGCAACCGAAAATCTAAACAAACTTGGTTTAGGCAACGTTAATGTTATAAGTGGAGATTTTGATACCCAAATCCCTATTCTTTTGAGTGAAATAAAAAAATGTGGAATTATTTTTATCGATGGCAATCACACTGAAAATGCAACTTTAAGGTATTTTAAATATTTTTCGGAGAAAGCAGATAGTGATACTCTAATTATTTTTGACGATATTAGATGGAGCAACGGAATGCAAAATGCATGGAGTAATATTTGTGATGATAACAACGTTTCAATCTCTGTAGATCTCTTCAATTGCGGCTTAGCCTTTTTCCGAAAAGGGGTAGTTAAGCAGCATTTTAATTTAAGATATGGTCCTTTTTAGTATTTTTATAAAATAATAATTAAGCAATGTCCGATAATCTATTTTCATTAAGAAACCTTAAGAAGTACTACAAAGTTGGTACCGTGGTGGTTAAGGCTCTAAAAGGGATTGACCTTACAATAAATAAAAACGAATATGTGGCTATTATGGGGCCTTCTGGCTCTGGAAAATCTACACTAATGAACATAATCGGTTGCCTCGATACAGCAACCGAGGGCGACTATATCCTCAACGGCACTAATGTTAGCCACTTGGTAGACGACCAACTTGCCGAAATACGTAATAAAGAGATAGGGTTCGTATTCCAAACATTCAATCTGCTACCTCGCTACACAGCCCTTGAGAATGTTGTACTCCCGCTAATTTATGCAGGCGTTGGGAAAGAGACTAGAATTGCAAAAGGTATTGAAACCTTGCAAAACGTTGGACTAGAGGACAGAATGGAACATCGCCCCAATGAACTATCTGGCGGACAACGCCAAAGGGTTGCCGTAGCTCGTGCTTTAGTCAATAATCCTTCAATTATTCTTGCCGATGAACCTACTGGTAACCTCGATTCAAAAACATCAATAGATATCATGAATCTTTTCGAAGATATTTATGATCAAGGGAATACAATCATTGTTGTTACGCATGAAGAGGATATTGCACGTCATGCAAGACGAATTGTTAGATTGCGCGATGGGTTAATAGAGTCTGACGAAATTAATCCCAATCCTGTGATGAAACAAAAGGTAGTACTAATTGAGCAATAAAATCCATTTTTTTGATGAAGGTTTACACAAAAACAGGAGATAAAGGTACAACCTCGCTAATCGGAGGAAAGCGAGTTTCCAAGTACCATCCAAGAATAGAAGCCTATGGCACTGTTGACGAATTGATTTCTTATATCGGTTTACTTCGCGATCAGGATATTGACCATGAAGTAAAACTATTTCTAATCGAGATTCAAGATAAATTAATGAGCTGCGCATCAATCCTTGCTGCAGATTGTACGGATTGTAGGGTTAAAATCCCAACGATACTTCCCTCGGACACTCAAAAAATTGAATTGGAAATCGATAAATTTGAAACTTTACTAGAACCTTTAACTTCATTTATTCTACCTGGAGGTCATCAAGCAGTATCCCTCTGCCATGTATGTCGCACTATTTGTCGTAGATGCGAAAGAATAATCATAAAACTTTCGGAAGAGACACCCGTGCCAGAAGAACTTATTGTTTATATAAATCGCCTGAGTGATTTTTTCTTTGTTTTATCTAGAAAAATTGCTAAAGAACTTAATATTGATCAAATTTCTTGGAATCCTAAAATTTGATATTATTATTTTTTATATTTGCAAACAGGGTATTTTGTACAATATTCTGTAAAACAACTACTTAACGAAAATATTTTAGATTATGTACTGGACACTTGAACTCGCATCAAAATTAGAAGATGCTCCTTGGCCAGCAACTAAAGAAGAGTTGATAGACTTTGCTATTCGTTCCGGTGCTCCGCTCGAGGTTATTGAGAATCTTCAAGAACTAGAGGAAGAAGCGGAAATATACGAAAGTATAGAAGATATTTGGCCTGACTATCCTACCAAAGAGGATTTTTTCTTTAACGAAGATGAATACTAAAAAAGAGGCCCTATGGCCTCTTTTTATTTTCTCTATCTCCTATGGTTAATAATATTTGATTATATTTTATAAAATATTGCATTACAATAAATTAATTTAGTACATCTTATTAATCATTAAACACCATTGATCGCGATTTTTTACTAAAAACTTTAACTCTTTCCCCTCTTTAGTTATAACGCTTAATCCATTTGGAATAATTTTCCAAGTATTAAAGAACATAACTTCCTTTATTTGATTTGGCAAAATTTCAAAATCTATATGCTTTTTTTCCTCTGTCATAGTTTTGAAATATATTCTTTGATTGGTAAGTATTAATTTTCCATCAACTTGTGCAGTACTATCATAATAACTTGTATTCGCAGCCTTCAGCACGGTTTCATTTTCGTAAAGTTTTACTGTCATCATAGTAAGATTTATTATTTATTTTATTTCATATCCTATACCACAATTTATATCACACTGATTATGTGTGTTTAATAATTTATCAAATTTTTACAAACCGTTCGATTATGAACAATGGCTGTTCGGTTTTAAATAAACTTTTGATATAAGACTACCAAATTATAACTTTGTTACAAGTTTATCGAATTTCTTATCAAATAATAAGGGTAGATGATTTTTCTTTAGTTTGATTTTGAACCTCACAAACACTTCTGCTATGAAATATTTGGCCATTGAAATAGAAAATGATGGTGCTAAAAACGAGCCATTCACCCCACATCTCAAAAATGAATCGCTAAAAGTTCTTGAATATTACGAGAAGGGAGTGATTCGTGAAATTTATTTTGATCAATTTCACTGCGCAATCTTAGTATTAGAGTGTAATAGTATAAATGAAGCAGAAAATATTATTAATACCCTTCCTCTTGTTAAAAATGGTCTAATACATTTTGAAATCAGGGAGTTACTTCCTTATACTGGTTTTTCAAGGTTACTTCAGTAGAGACTTTTCGTCAAAAAATCTCTAAACAAAAAACAACCAATTTCAATTGATGAATTTTTAGTAGTTTTTTAATAACCTTTATTTTACCTTTGAGCGTTATTTAACTGATAAATAGTGCTTTTGAATTGGTAATTCAATTTATTTTTATACAAAAAATAGTTTAAAAAAAACATAATGTGTTGTTTTTTTAAACTAGTATAAAAATATTTTAACGAAAATACTCGTTCTGATCTTTTTTTACCTGTTATATCAAATTATTATACGACAAATAAAAATATTACCTTATGAATCGATTTCGAATTTCTTTTCATATTAATGGTTTATTACTATTTTCTATTTTCACATTGCTTTCAACTAATAATTTGCATTGTCAAACTAATACTTTTCCTTTTGATTTAAAAGATAGTTTAAAATCCATTTATGGTTTAGATCCCATTTTATATAATGGAAAACTATACAAGTATTATTCACAGAAGAATATTATTGGAAATCAATATTTTAAAAACGAATTATTTGTGCAAGGCGAAGTTACGATTAGGGGTAATAAATTTAATAACCTTAGTTTAAACCTCGATATATTCAATCAGGAATTACTTCTAAAATATAATGCTCCAAATGGCTTCATAAACACGATAATGGTTTCAAAAGCATGGTTGGAAGAATTTTCAATAGGTAAATCAAAGTTTAAACTTTGTGCTATGAACAATTTTCCCGAAAGAATATATCAAGTTATTGGAAACGATTCAATTCAAATTTATTACTACATAAAAAAAGTTTTAAATCTAAATAATGCACCAGGCTCTTCAAATTATGCCTATGTCACGAATAAGTCGTCCTTTATATTTATCAATAAATCGCTTCATCAGTACAATAGCAACAGAGGTTTTATAAAGATTTTTGATAAAATCATTCAACCACAAATAAAAAAATATCTAAGGAGCAATAAGGTTAAAGTAACGTATGCCTCTGATAATATAATGGAGCAATTAATTAACTATTGTAATAGTATATTAAAGTGAAAACAACTCTCTTTTTTTTATTTTTTCTTTTTGGTTATCATTCAGAAGATACTAAAATAGATAGAAATATATCTTGTCATGTTGCAGACATAACCTTTACCGAATTTGCAAAAACTATATATGATCAAACTGGAACACGAATATATTATAACGAAGAGTCTGTTAAAAATATCAAAGTAACACTTGATGCAGATAGCATGAACGTTGTATCAGCAGTAAAAATTGCTTTAAAAAACTCTGGCCTTGAAGCATCAGTTTGGCATAATAGTATAGTGATAATACAGGGGGGAAAACTAATATCGGAACTTCCTCTATTTGAAAATGAAGAGAAAAGAGCTGATACGACAACTCAATTTACTAAAAAAATTACTGCAAGTGAAACAAAATATATAACAGGAAGAAAGACAGATATTGTAAAAACCATTCGTGTAGGCAGTTACGGTGGAATTACAAATTCAAAGGTAAAGGTTTTAGGAAGAATAACTCAGCAGGACTCAGGTGAGCCTATTATTGGTGCTACTATTTACATTGAAGAGACCGGAGCAGGTTCTGTTACTGATAAAAATGGTTTCTTTTCCTTAGTGATGACTCCAAATAGCTACAATGCCAAAATTGAGTGCCTTGGTTTTGAAAAAAGTAAATACAGGCTTGAGGTTCTTTCAAATGGGGAGTTTAGCGTAGAACTAAAAAAGACTGCTATACTAATTGATGAAATCGTTGTCCGTGGCAATAGTCAGTTTAATATTAAATCACGCGACCCAGGACTTGAAAAAATATCTACAAAAACAATAAAAGAAATTCCAATGATGATTGGAGAGAGAGATATCCTTAAAGTATCTAGTCTCCTTCCAGGTATCATTAGTATTGGAGAAGGCTCTGCCGGGTTAAACGTTCGTGGCGGTGGATCCGACCAAAATGCATTCTATATAAATAAAATTCCAATTTATAACACATCCCACCTATTTGGTTTTTTCCCTGCTTTCAATTCCGATATCATTAAAGACTTTTCAATTTATAAAGGACATGTTCCCCCACAATATGGAGGAAAATTATCATCGGTTTTTAACATAATTGCTCGTGAGGGAAACAAAAAACAATTTACTGTACATGGTGGAGTAAATCCTGTTTCGGCAAATATAACGCTTGAAGGTCCTATCATTAAAGATACATTAACAGTGCTATTAAATGCTCGATCATCTTATTCTGATTGGATACTATCGCGGATTAAGGATCCAACAATTAGAAGTAGTAGTGCTGCTTTTAACGATTTCAGCGCATCTTTGAATTACGATTTACAAAAAGCGCAAACATCCCTATTCATTTATAATAGCAACGATAATTTTCATTTAGCTGATATCAATAACTATAAGTATTCCAACAGTGGTGCATCATTAGATTATCGTTATATTTTTAATAACTCTATAAAAGCAGATTTCGCTCTAGTTGGTGCAAAGTATTCATTTAATACAATTGATCAGCAAGAACCGTCTACTGCATTACAGCATAGCTATAAACTTGAGCATTATGAATTAAAATGCGATTTTAATCATACAATAAACGAAAAAACCACATTCGATTACGGTACAGACTTTATTCTATACAAACTTTTTAGAGGAGATGTTAATCCGTATGGAGAATCATCGGTTAGACGGCCATTAAAACTAGGGGATGAAAGGGGTATTGAAAGCGCAATGTATTTTAACAACAATTATAATATTTTGCCTTGGCTAAATCTAACATTAGGATTAAGGTATTCACTATTTACTCCAATTGGTCCTAGAAAAGTATATACATATGCTTCCGGTTATCCAAGAAATCAAAATTTTATTTCGGACTCAATACTATTCGGTAAAAATAAACCCATAAAATGGTATTCAACTCCCGAATTCAGAATAGCAGTTAACATAGAGACCGATCCATTGGGTTCTATTAAATTAGCATACAACAAGATGCAGCAAAATCTTTTTATGCTAAATAATGCAACCTCCATTGCTCCCAATACTCAGTGGAAACTTGCAGATTACTACTTAAAGCCATCAAAGAGTAATCAAGTGTCAATTGGAGTATACAGAAATCTACCAAAAGGAGGTTGGGAAACATCCGTTGAGTTTTACTATAAAAACACAAGTAATTTTCCTGAATTCAAGGATGGTGCAAACTTTCTTGATAACCCCAATGTTGAAACAACCGTTCTACAAGGCAATCAAAAGGCTTATGGCGTAGAGTTTTTTATTAAAAGAAGCAACCATAAACTCGATGGGTGGCTATCCTACACCTATTCCCGATCGATTGTTAAGATCGATGGAAAAAACTCTTGGGATAAAATTAATGATGGAGATTCCTATCCTGCAAACTACGATGTTCCAAATTCCTTAAGTGCTCTAATTAATTATCACTTCAGTAGAAGAGTAATTGCATCGACAATAATTTGCTACCAATCAGGAAGGCCAATTACATACCCTCAATCTGTTTTTTACCTAAATGGTGTACCCTACTATGATTATTCAAAGCGAAACAAGTATAATATCCCTGATTATTTTAGAGTTGATGCCTCTCTTACTTTTGAAGGAAACCTTAAGAAAAGAAAACTCCTGCATAGTTCTTTAATGTTCAATGTTTATAACTTGACTGGAAGAAAGAATCCTTACTCGGTATATTTTAAAACCGAAGATGGGAAAATAAGGAGCTATAAATATTCAATTATAGGGGTTCCCATTTTTACAATTACGTGGATTTTTAAACTTGGCAACTATGCGTCAGATTAACTATTTCATTTTTATTTTTTTTGTTGATTTTTGGACATCTTAACTATGAAGAAAAAAATTATACTCGTTGTATTGTCTCTCTGCCTTTTTGTTATTGAAGGTCTGAATGTTTATGGGCAAAGCAGCAAATTAAGATTGCCTAATGAAAAGATATCATTATTTACCGATAGAAATATTTATGTTGTTGGAGAATCTATATACTTTTCAGCCATTATAACAATTACTGATAATACAAGCTACAGATCAGGCGAAAAGGATTTATTGATAAGATTGCCCAAGAATACATCCTCAAACTTTAGCGATATATCATACATTGAACTTATTACACCTAATGGCGAAAGAATTGCAGAAGGAAAATATGTCATTCAAAATCTAGTAAGTTCAGGGAATTTAAACATACCAAAGGGTATTATCACTGGTAATTATTTTCTACGAGCATATACTAAGTACATGCGAAATTTTAGTCCATATTCATATTGCTATATCCCTTTAAAAATTATTAACCCAAGTAGTAAGGAGGTATTGTCAATTACTAATGATTCATCTAAAGTGAGCAGGATTGAGCCTGACCAGAATGGTATCACGAATATTTTAACTATTTCAACTGATAAAAAAGAATATTCTAAACGCGAGAAAGTTACTATAAAGATTGAAAGGGTTAATCCAAACAATGAATTGGCCAATAGTATATGTATTTCCGTTGCTCCTGAATTCTCAATAAATGCAAAAAACATTTATAAGTCGACTTTTGAAAATATCAAAAAATATGATTACTATCCTGAAATTCAAGGTATTTCCCTGACAGGAAAGTTGGTTGATAACAATTCAAATAAAGCATTACCTCTTAAAAAGATTAATCTTTCAATAGTTGGTAATGAACGTGACTTCTCTTCCGCAACGACAGATTCAACGGGTCGTTTTTTCTTTTCTCTCCCAAAATTCATTGGGGCAAGAGATATCTTCCTTTGTACTGAATATTCAAAAGATACTAAACCATCAATCCTAATAGATAACGACTTTTGTCAAACAAAGGTGAATTTACCATCTCCAGCATTTAAACTAACTGTGGATGAAAAAAATACAGCGTACAATCTTGCTGTTAACTTTCAACTAGAACAACATTTTAGAAAAAGCCCTAATACAGATACATTGTCAAAAACATTCAAACCATTTTACGGTGAACCTTCTATGGTTTTAGTTTTTGATCAATATATTCAACTTCCAACAATTGAGGATTATATCAATGAACTGCTATCCTTTCTTAAAATCAAGAATAATCATGGCCGTAAATCCTTAAAAATATACAGTGCCGAACCCGAAATGCAAATCTATGAACCTCTAATATTATTGGATTTAGTATCCATAGATGATCCAAGTAAAATATTGGCATTGAATCCACAGAATATTTCAAGAATCGAATTAATTGATGTGCCATATATTAGAGGTAATTTCACCTATGCGGGTATTATCAGTTTCTTTTCAAAAAAAGGGGATTACGCAGGAATTGACCTACCATCTTCGGGAGTGTTTTTTAATTTCAATTTCTTAACCAATTGCGCTGATATCAACTTAAATGATTACTCCTCAATTAACAAACCCGATACAAGAAATACGCTTTTTTGGAATCCAAATTTTGAGTTTGAAAGTAAAAAGGAGATAACGTTTACAACATCAGACACACCCGGAAACTATGTTGTTGTATTAAGAGGATTGCAAAGTAATGGTGAAGCATTCTATTGTACATCAACTTTTTCTGTTAAATAAAAATTATACTAAATACCATATTTAATACTTTAATAAGATTTAAGAGATTAGTAAAAAAAGTTTAAAGCATTGCATTTTGTAAGAAATAACAGCTATGCATAAGTCTACAAAATATTTTGTTACATGTATTTGTATTCTATACATTAACAGCTCATGCATAGATACTTACAATCTACCTATTGAGAGTCAAGACTCTCACAATATTACTGTTTTTGGTCAAATTACTGATATTGAAGGTTATCAAACTGTCTCAATTTCAACTTCGGCATCTATTACTTCTACTATTTCGCCAATACCCGAACAAATATCTGGTTGCAAAGTTGTTTTACTCGATAATTTGGGAAATTCATTTAATCTTGATGAGTATCAACCAGGTCTCTATAGAGTATGGATGGCAAAGGATTTTCTCAAACCTAGCACCTCATACAAACTCAAAATAACAACAAACTCAGGGGAGGAAATTGAATCAGACTACGATCAACTTCCAGAATGTCCTGATGTTGATTCGGTATATTTTGTTAGGCAAGATATTCCCACAGGAGATCCTGAAAAACCATTACAAGGGATTCAGTTTTATATAGATATGGATGCCACAAAAACTAATAGCCATTATTTTAAGTGGGAAATTGAAGAGACATGGGAGCATCATGCGGTTTATCCTAAAACGTGGTATTGGAATGGGAAGAATGTTTCAGAAACAAAACCTGCTGATTTCTCAATGATGATTTGTTGGACTACAGAGAAGTTGAAAAATTATTACTCCATATCAACAGAGAATTTATCGCAGAATAGAATTATAATGCATCCGCTTCATTTCGTGGATAATCTTACACAAAGGTTAACCTATGGCTATAGCATTTTAGTTAGCCAATACGCATTAAGTTTATCTACATATAACTACTGGGAACAACTAAGACAAAACAACGATTTAGAGGGATTATATGGGAAGCAACCAATAAGCATTAAAGGTAATTTAAGGAATTTGACATCTCCAGGGAAGAAGGTATTAGGCATTTTTCAGGCAACCTCAATTCGAACTAAAAGAATTTTTGTAAGGAATGTTGCAGATCTTGATCGCTTTCATTTACAATGTGATCCCGAAGAGCCTCTTACATATTCAATTGCCCACGATCCTTATGCATATCTTATGGAAATTAACTCACAGCTTTGGAAACTTGAACCTGAATGTGTAGAATGCTTCCATTTTAGTGGATCTACAAAAAAGCCTGATTTCTGGCCGTTTGATTTTGTAGAAAAACCATTCCATAATTATTAATGTAGTAAATGTTTATCGATTAATGCTTTTAAAAAATATCGCAAAATGAGATTTACAATTAGAGTAAAAACGCTTATTTTACTGTTTTTAAAACAAACAATAGCAATGCATCCATTTAAAAAATATTTTATTACGCTTATTTGTATTGTACTCATTAATAATTCATGCATAGACAAATACATTCCCCCTATTGGGAGTCAAGACTCACATAACATTGCCATATTTGGACAAATCACTGACAGTGAAGGATATCAAACAGTAACAATTTCAAATTCGACATCTATTATTTTTGTTAATTCACCTCAGTTTGATCCTGTTTCTGGCTGTACAGTTACTCTACATGATAATTTAGGAAATTCATTCAACCTAGATGAGTATCAACCAGGTCTTTATAGGGTATGGATGACAAAGGATTTACTCAAACCTGGTACTTCATACAAACTTAACGTTACAACAAGTTCAGGTGAGGAAATTGAATCCGATTATGACCAACTTCCTGAATGTCCTAAAATTGATTCGGTTTATTATGTACGAAAAGATATCCCCACAACCAATCCAGATAAACCTTTACAAGGTATTCAATTTTATATAGATATGGATGTTACAAATGTTAGCAGCCATTATTTCAAATGGGAGATTGAAGAAACGTATGAGCATCATGCAGTTTATCCCAAAAAAACTTATTGGGATGGAAAAACTATAAAAATAGCGAACCCGCCTGATTACTCCATGATGGTTTGTTGGTCAACCGAAAAACTAAAAAATCATTACACTTTATCAACAGAGAATTTAGCTCAGAAGAAAATTATTATGCACCCGCTACATTTCGTAGATAATCTAACTCAAAGATTAACCTATGGATACAGCATTTTAGTAAGTCAGTACGCATTGAGTCCATCAGCATATATTTTCTGGGAACAACAAAGGGAAAACAACGAATTAGGAGGTTTGTATGGGAAGCAGCCTATCAACGTCAAAGGAAATTTAAAGAATTTAACATCCCCTAGCAAAAAAGTATTAGGTATTTTCCAAACTACTTCTGTTCGGACTAAAAGAATTTTTGTACGAAATATTGCGAACCTAGAACTCTATTACCCAAAATGTGATCCTGAAGCACCTCCTTTTGCATTACCCAAAAACAGCCCTGTAATTATTTATCTTTGGGAGGGAGGAAAACTTGAAACCGCTTGCGTAGAATGTTTTGCGGAAGGAGGTAGTACTACAAAACCTGATTTTTGGCCATACTAAACCAAAAACACTAGTATTATAATAATGCGAATTCGATGTAAGCATAACACATTGATCCTTAGCATAGTGTTAGATTGTTGCTTTGTCATGCTGAACGAAGTGAAGCATTTGTTTTCTAAACAATTAGATCCTTCGCTTCGCTCAGGATGACACCTTATATCGAACTGACATTATAATAGTTTAAGATTTGGACGAAAAATAAATTTCTAGCAATTCCTTAGCTGCGGTAAAAGAACTAAGTTTGTCTAATAAAACTTTTTCTTCTTTCTGTTTCAAAATATCCTGAATTGATTTTGAATTGTAGAAATTACCTCTTAACGCTTCATTTATAGTTTCGTACATCCAATATTTCGCCTGATTTCTTCTCCTATTAGTAAAGAATCCATTACTATTAGTAAACTTTAGATAATCCTGAATATCATTCCATAACTCAACGATACCCATCATATCCCTTGATGAACATGTGGACACTCTTGGAATCCATCCCGATTCGGAAGGGGGAAATAGGTGTAATGCGCTTTCATATTCTACTTTGGCAACTTGTGCTTTTCTAAAGTTATCTCCATCGGCTTTAGTGATAGCAATCATATCAGCCATTTCCATTATCCCTCGCTTGATTCCCTGAAGTTCATCACCGGCTCCTGCAAGCATTAGCAGGAGAAAGAAATCGACCATTGAATGCACTGCCGTTTCGCTTTGCCCAACACCCACCGTCTCAATAAAAATAGTATCAAAGCCTGATGCTTCGCAAAGAATAATGGTTTCACGAGTTTTACGAGCCACACCGCCAAGCGATCCTGCCGAAGGGGATGGTCTAATAAAAGCGTTTGCATCGGTACTCAAAGTCTCCATCCTAGTTTTATCGCCTAAAATACTCCCTTTGCTACGTTCACTACTAGGATCTATTGCTAAAACGGCTAATTTATGCCCTGAATTTGTGATGGTTGAACCTAGGGCTTCGATAAAAGAACTTTTCCCAACACCTGGTACTCCTGTTATACCTATCCTTATTGAGTTGCCAGAATATGGTAGGCATTTTTCAATAACCTGCTGACCTAATATATGATGCTCAGGTAGTGAACTTTCAATTAAAGTAATTGCTTGGCTGAGTAATGTTTTATTTTGAGATAGAATTCCTTCGGCATATTCATCAGCACTTAATAGTTTTTTCTTTCGGGCCTTAAACTTATTAGCAGAATCATAATTAATTGAAGGAAGTGGATCTATTCCTGGGTTAACCTTTAATGCACTTTTAAAATCCTTATCTGACATTTCTATAAATCTTTATTCCAATATCAATTTGAAAATTTTAATAATAAAGTCAATTATGAACCAATCCTATTCAACGTTTATTCTTTTTTAGGGATTACATTTACAATCCCACTCATCCGAAGAACAACATTAGGATTAACAGGATCATTAGAAATAACCGTTATACTCTTAGTATTTCTACCACTTAGCCCTTTTGTTCTAACTGATGCTTTAAATGTACTTGTTTTCCCTGATTTTATTACTTTATCGGATGGTTCAACAGTTGTACACCCACAACTTGATTTAATCTTTCTTATAATCAGATCGCTTTTCCCTGTATTTGTAAATGAAAACTCATATTCAACAACTTGACCTTCGTTTATTTGTCCAAAATCATAATCTGTTTTAGCAAATTCAATTTTAGGAGCATTAATGCGTTGTTCTTCTGTTAAATTGGAAAAATTCTCCTCTATACTTGCGCTTATGTTAATCAAACCATCTTTAATATCTTTATCATTTTCCTTTAAGTTAAACCTATCTAAAACAAAACCCCAATCATTCCTCTTCTTTGCATCAAACTTAACAATCATAAGCCCTTTTTCCTTTGGTTTTAGCGTTTCAGGGATAAACTTAACATTCAGATGAGGCAACCCATCAACCTTACAACCAATTTTAACTGGTTCATTGGCAACAGATACAAATTCAAGCGTATCAGTTTTTACCTTTTCTACAAAAACTCTATCGAACGAAAGGTGATTTGTTTTAAATCTAAAATCACCAATTAATCTGCCATAAATATCTTCAATGGATTTTGGTCTCTCCTGAACATTTCCTTTTACCTGCAAAATTACAGTCGGAGTTTCAGCATTAGAATACACAGTAATCATTTTATCAAAACTCCCTGGCCTATTCTTAGGGTTATATGATATTTTAATTACTCCATTGACCCCAGGAGATAAAGGCTCTTTTGACCAATCGGATGTAGTACAATCACATGAAGTTATTACTCGTTGAATTATTAAAGGACTTTTCCCAGAGTTTACAAATTCAAAACTATAAGATACAATTCCATCTTCCTCCTTTATTGTTCCAAAATCATGATTTGTCTGCTTAAAAGAAATCAAAGCATTCTTTTGTTGTGCAATGGCTAAAGATGCTACCGCAAAAGCCAAAATCATTGAAAATAAATATGTTTTTTTCATGTGCTCGTTTTTTATTTTTTAAGGCCACATAGAATACGCCATGTGTAAACATTCCCGATTGTTGTGATATTTATTTCTCAAGGCTATTTCGTGTGCTTTTGAATTTGACTCGTTATATATTAAAGATATTACTGCATCAAAGGTAAAAAAGATTTTAGCGGTTAACAAAGTAAATCGTTTCAGATAAAATGATTTGAATTTATTTATAATTACTTGACCTTCTATTCATAGATGTATTATTCATTTTTCTACATTTGCTAGACTTATATTTCTGATTCAGTGGAAAAACTCTTAGATTTAATTAGAAATCACTCCGAAAACCTATTCGAACAGATTCGGACTTTTCGACATTATTTGCATGCAAATCCAGAACTCTCTTTTCAGGAAAAACAAACATCGCTATTTATTGCCAAAACTTTAAGAGGAAATAACATCCCCGTTTTTGAGACAATTGGAGGAACAGGAATAATTGGAATAATTGAGGGTCAACCAAATGGCAAAACAATTGGTATTCGAGCCGAACTTGATGCACTACCAATAATTGAAAACACCTCACTTGATTTTTCTTCAAAAAATAGTGGCGCAATGCATGCTTGTGGTCATGATATCCACATGGCTTCATTACTGGGAACTGCAATAATTATTAACAAACTAAAGAACAACCTTAAAGGAAGAATATTATTAGTATTTGAATCGGGTGAAGAGCAAATTCCCGGAGGAGCTAAGCAAATTATTGACTCGAATATTTTTCAACAGAATATTCCTGACATTATGCTTACGTTTCATGTACTACCAGAACTAGCTTTGGGTAAAGCGGGCTTTAGAGAAGGTCAGTACATGGCCTCTGGTGATGAGGTTTATATTACAGTAAAGGGAAAGGGCGGACATGCTGCTTTACCAAAAACAACGGTTAACCCTATAGTTATCGCATCTAAACTGATTTTAAACCTTAAAGAATTTATCGACAACGAAACACCTCAACAAATTCCAAGCATTCTCTCTTTTGGAAAGATACAGGCTAATGGGGCAACAAACATAATACCTAATGAAGTATTTATTGAGGGAACCTTCCGAACAATGGATGAAGATTGGAGGCGTAAAGTTCACCATTTCATCGAAGAGATATCAAAAAAGACATGTATTGAATTAGGAGGTAATTGTGAAATTGAAATAAGAAAAGGTTACCCCTCTATTTACAATAATCCAGAAATTACAAGGAAATCCAAAAGATTGGCAGAGCATTACCTTGACCCTTCAAATGTAATTGATTTGGATAAACGAATGACCACAGATGACTTTGCTTATTTTAGTCAAGTAATTCCATCCGTTTTTTTTCGGATGGGCGTGGGATTTGAGAATAACCGTAACTACCAACTTCATAGTTCAACGTTTATTGCAAACGAGGAGGTTCTAAAATATTCATCAGGACTTATGGCTTGGATTTCTTTTAACTTATCCAACAAATTAGATTAATAAAAAGCATTTAAAATCGATATAATTAATAATAATCAAATGAAATTGTTTATTTTTATTTTTGGTTTTGATAAATGAATATAAATTTGTGCTCGTAAATTAAGAGTTAAGTTTAACCAATAACAAATAAAAAAATGGCTTACAAAATTTCTAAAGACTGCACCGCTTGCGGTACATGTATTGATGAGTGTCCAGTTGAGGCAATTTCTGAAGGTGATATCTATAAAATCGATCCAGAAGTTTGTACAGATTGCGGTTCATGCGCTGATGTTTGTCCTGTTGAGGCAATTCATCCTGCATAACTAGGTTTGCAGTTTACTGATACCCATAAATGAAAAAGTCCGTGATATTCGTCACGGACTTTTTTTACAACCCATTTTATAATTTTTAAATCACATCAAAAAATAATTTTAAATATTCCAGATACTCATAATAAACAGCACTCATTTTTTAATCCTTTAATAATGTTAAGCCCAACATTCTAATTGTTCAAATTTTTTAATAAATTTTTAATCTCTTTTCTTTAAAATTTTCAATAATAAAAGTATTTCAATTTCGGGTTGTAGAAGCTTTTAAAAAATAAACTATAATAAAAAACTTATTCAATTAATATATGGTTAACCAGATTTGTGCCAAATTATATTATTTATTGAATATCAACAATATAATAAAAATAAAACATTTTACATTTCTAGGAATTGAACGAAATCAAACAATTAGTGTTCGAATTCGAACGATTAAGAAAAGTAATCAAAACACAACAATGAATTACCTGCTAAGTCAAGATTCTCTCGAGGAGAACGACATTTTCAACATGATGAGTGTGGGGGAACATGTCTACAGGCTGAACTTTAATTACTGAATATTTTTCACCTAAAAGTGCTATATCTCTTGCTTGGGTAGCAGGATTACAGCTAACGTACACAATTCTCCTTGGGTTAGCATGTATTAATGCCTCAACAACATCCCCATGAATACCTGCACGGGGTGGATCAAGAATAATTATATCGGGGTAACCATGCAACTCAAAGAATGATTGAATAAGTATATTTTTAATATCGCCAGCAAAAAAGTGAGCATTGGCAATATCATTTATTTTAGAGTTCACCATAGCATCTACTATTGCCTCTGGAACAAATTCAATCCCAATAACCTTGGAAGCACTCTTAGCAATAAATTGAGCAATAGTTCCAGTCCCAGTATATAGGTCGTATACAAGTTCATTCCCAGTTAAACCCACAAAATCTCGAACTACTTTATATAAGGTGTATGCCTGATCGGAATTTGTTTGGTAAAATGATTTTGGGCCAACCTTAAATCGAAGCCCCTCCATCTCCTCAAAAATAAAGTCATTACCACTAAACGTATGTAATTCAAGATCATTAATGGTGTCATTTACCTTTGAGTTTATTACGTACAGTAATGATGTAATTTGCGGGAAAAGGTTTTTTATATGATTTAAAAGATTATTTCGAACTTCAGCATCATCATAAAAAAAGGAGAAAATAGCCATTACATCTCCTGTAGAAGAGGTTCTGATAATCAAATTTCTTAAAAAGCCTTCTCTTTTCCGAATATCATAAAAGGTGATTTGGTGTTGAAGGGCAAATTTCTTTACCTCAAGCCTAATTGAGTTAGAAGGTTCTGGTTGAAGGTAGCAGTTTTTAACATCAAAAACTTTATCGAACATGCCAGGAATATGAAACCCCAAGGCAGGTTCAAGCGGAATATCAGTTCTAAGAGAAATCTCTTCATTGGTAAGCCATCTACTTCTACAAAAAGTAAACTCAAGTTTATTTCTATAATAGCTAGTGTTTTTAGAACCAATAATTGGGTTCATTTCCTCAATATTTATCTTTCCTATCCTTTTAAACTGATCAAATACCTGGCGTTGTTTAAAGTTCAACTGTTCCGAATAGGGTAAGTTCTGCCATTTACACCCTCCGCACATCCCAAAGTGTTCGCAAAACGGTTCGGTTCTTAATGATGAGTACTCGTGATATTGGGTTATATAACCCTCCATGTAACTTTTTCGTTTCCTTACAATCTGTATATTTACAATATCTCCAGGAACTGCAAATGTTGTAAAAACCACTTTATTGTTTACCCGTGCTAAAGCTTTACCTTCTGCTGCAATATCCTCAATTAAAATACGCTCTAACAAAGGATGTTTTCTGTTTTTAACCACCTTTTACTACTTTTGGAATCAAACAAATGTTATATAAAACTGTTTTGCTTGCAAAGTTAGTATAAAACATGGACTCATTAACACATATTGTTCTTGGTGCTGCAATTGGAGAGGTTGCTCTGGGTAAAAAGATTGGCAATAAGGCACTTCTTTATGGCGCATTACTTGGGACTATTCCAGATTTGGATGTTTTTATTACCCCTTTTTTAAACCCAGTTTCATCACTCTTTTTCCATAGAGGAATTACTCATTCCTTGCTCTTCTTGGTACTTTTAGTTCCAATTGCAGGATGGATTTTATCGAAGATTGAAAAGAAACATTCAATTGAGCTTAAAACGTGGATCTTATTCTCATTTTTCCCTCTACTATCCCACATTTTTATCGATTGCTTTAACACCTACGGAACTGGAATTTTTGAGCCCTTCAGTAATATTAGAATTGCCTACGATACAATGGCAATAATCGATTTTATATTTCTTGCACCTATAGCCATTGCCGTAATTTGGGTGATGTTTTATCAAAAACAAGATAGGATTAGAAGAGTTATAACGTGGATTGGACTTGGACTCTCAACTGCTTATTTCCTCTTTACAATCGTTAATAAAATAAATGTTGAATCGAAAATTGAGAAGCAACTGGAAGATAGTAATATTAAATACAAAAGATTGCTCACGACCCCTGCTCCTCTATCAAATTTTTTATGGTTAATAGTTGCAGAGAATGATAATGGATACAATATTGGTTACTATTATCCAATCAGAAATAAAAATGTAAGGTTTAATTTTCAGGCACGTAATTCCGGTTTACTAAACTCGCTTTTAGGAGATAAAGACATACTAAATCTGCTGCGCTTCACAAAAGGTTTCTACACTGTTGAAAAGGATATTTCGGGCAATTTGTGGCTCTATGATTTAAGATACTGCAGCCTCGATTTTGAAGATGAAAAAGCCTATGTTTTCTCATTTCAGATAAAAAAAACTCACAATGGAATTGAAATTTCCAGATCTCATCCTAATAGAAGAATCAATATTAAAACAATTTCAAAGTTTTTTGAGAAAGTTTTTTGAATTTTTAGTGATTGATTTCTTTTAATTAAAATAAGAAAAATTACTTTATTATCTGCTATTTTTGTGGCACTAAATCAGCTATTATGTCGCTAATATTAGATACGAAAGATATTGACAAACTCATTGTTGTTGGAGATAGGGTTTTAATCAAACCTAAAAATCCAGAAGAAAGAACAAAAGCTGGATTGCTTTTACCTCCTGGGGTTCAGGAAAGACAAAAAGTACATCATGGATATGTTGTTAAGGTTGGTCCCGGCTATCCAATCCCTGCAATAAATGAATTTGATGAATCATGGAAGAGCAAGAAAGATGATGCAAGGTATTTTCCCCTTCAAGCAAAAATAGGCGATTTGGCGGTATACCTTCAAGAGAGTAGTATTGAAATTGAATTCAATCATGAAAAATATTTTATAGTACCTTTTTCATCTATCCTTTTACTTGTGCGAGATGATGGATTATTCGAATAATACCTACTATCAGTTAACTAAAAAATGAAATGACTCGATAATTTGTTTTATTTTCTCTTATATTTGCGGTAAATCAACTTACATTAATTCCGTTACCTCATATTGATTTAAACAAAATTATCGGTTACGGGTTAAGTTTGTAAAATAAATAACCATTATAATGAAAAAAATTACTTTAGTAGTCAATGTTATAGCAGCAATCGCAGTTGTAGGTTTATTATCAAATTGCAAATCGAAAAATAGTGAAACATCAACTAAAAACAATAGCGATAATACCTCTAATGTTAAGCTAACAAATAATTTTTCAGCAGCTTGGGTAAATATTGATACTCTAATCAATAATTACGACATGTATTATGATATGCAGAAGGAGTTGGAAGAGAGTGGGCATAAACTTGAAGCTGAACTTAATTCAAAATCAAGAGATTTTGAAAAGCAGGCTGCCGATTTTCAAGATAAAGCACAGAAAGGATTGGAAACTCGCTCAAAGTTACAGCAAATACAACAGGATTTAGCGGCTAAGGAGCAGGAACTTTATCGTTTGCGTGATGAACTCCGTGCACAACTTAACGATGAACAACAAGTTAAACTTCGCAAAATTCACCAAAGTATTACTGAATACCTTGCAATATATAATAAAGACAAGGGTTACCACCTTATTTTTAGTAGCACATTTGGTGGTCCATTACTTTACGGTCATCCTTCTATTGATATCACAAAAGAGGTACAAAAAGGCCTTAACGAAAAGTATTCAGCAGAACACAAATCGAATGTTTCAAAAAAATAGTTAATCATTACATTATAAAACCCCTTTCTCTTCATAAATAATTGAAAAGAAGGGGGTTTTTCATTTTATTAAAATACAATCTTGTTGTAACTATAAAGCAAATTCATGATAGGGTACTTTAGTAAATATGGAGAATATAAACCTTCTATTAGCGATTTGCCTAATCAGGATCTTGGATTGGTGGTTGTAATTCCATCCTACAATGAGCCTAATCTAAAGGAATCTTTACAATCACTATTAAATTGTAAATTACCCAATTGCTCAGTAGAAATAATATCAGTAATCAACTACCCTATTGACTCATCCCAAGATGTTATTGAAAATGCATATTATTGTATTGAAAAAGTTAAAGAGATTAATCAACTCTCATCAAATTCAAGGCTAAAATTTAGCCACATATTAGCTGCCGATTTACCTAAAAAACAAGCGGGTGTTGGTTTAGCAAGAAAGATTGGTATGGATGAGGCTGCCTGGCGTTTTTTCAGTATCAACAACCCTAAAGGGGTAATTGCTTGCTACGATGCAGATTCCGATTGTATACCAAATTACCTTGTGGAACTTGTTAATCTTTGGAGAAATTACCCTAAAACTCAAGCATGTTCGATTCGATATGAACATCCAATGAATGGGACTGAATTCGATGAGTGCATTTACAAAGGGATTACACTTTACGAATTACATCTCCGATACTATAATCAGGCGAGTAGGTTTATCAAATTTCCATTTGCATATCATACTATAGGCTCGAGTATGGCTTGTTCTGCTGAGGCGTACGTAAAGTTCGGGGGAATGAATCGCCATCAGGCTGGAGAGGATTTCTATTTCCTTCAAAAAATAATTCCACATGGGCATTTTCGTGAACTAAATAGTACGTGTGTTTACCCCTCTCCTCGCCCATCATTCCGTGTTCCTTTTGGAACGGGTAGGGCAATGACCAAATATCAACAAAATCCAGAGGAATCAATTTTAACCTATAATCTAAACTCATTCTTAACGCTAATTCCAATTTTCGAAAACATAGACTTTTTTTATAATTCTCAAAACCATATTATTGAGGAGTGGGCTATCAACTTACATCCTGTCCTAGTTCTATTTTTATCGAACTATAACTATCTTCAAAAAATTGCTGAAATCAAAGCCAATACTAGCAACCTAGAATCATTTCGTAAAAGATTTTTCTTCTGGTTCGATGCGTTTATGCTACTTAAATACTTAAATTTTGCAAACGAAAATCACTTTCAGCGTAAACCAGTTATGGAAGAAGCAATAACTCTTGCAAATAATATAGGACTTAAACTACCTCAGAATCCAAATCCTATTGACATACTTAAGTCCTACCGCGAAAAAGAGAGCTTAAATCAACTTTAATTTTTTTACCCAAATCCAAGTTGCTCATAATGCAAAAATTGAGTTTCCTGATGGAGTATGGAAAACACTTTAATCTGATTAGAATAGTTTTAATTGCCCTTCACTAAATTTAGAGTACCGCTGCTCATGATTAAGTAACCACTTCTTTTTATCTAAACCACCCGCATATCCTGTAAGGCTTCCATCGCTACCAATTATTCTATGGCAGGGAATAATAATAGGAATTGGGTTTGCTCCATTTGCCAATCCAACGGCTCTGGTAAGTTTAAAATTACCTAATAGTTTAGATATTAAACCGTATGAAGAGGTCATTCCAAAAGGTACTTCGGAAATCCTATCCCATACTTTATACTGAAAGTCGGTACCTGTAGGTTTTAACGGAAGATCGAAAACTTTACGATTACCCCCGAAATACTCATCTAGCTGTTTTATGCAATCTTGGATAAGATCGTTCGGTTTATCTATTTGCTTTGGTTCAGCATCATTCAAGAATTGGATTGAGGTAATAAATTGACCATCTCCCGCAATTTCGAGGAGTCCAATTGGGCTTGAGAGATAGCCAATATATTTCGCTTCTTGAGAATTATCCATACCTCTCGTTTCTTTAATTCAAATTGCAAGTTATCGTTAAAACAAAAGATTTAAGAACAAGGATTAACGAATCTTGATTTCAGAAGTTATTCGAAATTAAATATTATTGTTCTAAACAGCAACTCGAATTATTTAATAAAGATTCCTATGACATACAGTACATAACGATGTTTTCCATTCATTGCCAATGTCTTTGGGGTGAACAAACTCAAGGGAGTTATTCAGCGGAGCGTACGATTCTTGACCCGCTTTGCCCTGTAAAACAATGGTATGGCACAAATTACAATCCTTCGAAATAGTTTTCCCATTTTCACTTATATGGGTATCGTTATGACATCTAAAGCAACCGTTGTAGGTTTTATGCCCAATATGATCGGGGTATACATCCCAGCTGGCTTTCATTTCTGGGAAAACATTTTTACAAAACTGATTTTTAACCTCCTCTATTGACTTCTTTATTTCAGTCTGTTTTGAGGCATAAATCCAAGGTTTATTCTCCTTGTAATAGCTGTTTATTAAACTATCTATTTGAATTAGTGTGCTATCGGTAGTATGTTTGAGCGGTTCAACCAAGGCTTTCATAGTTGCTTTTTTAATAAAATGCAGATCCTTGGAAATAGCCCCTGTAGTCATTGAATAATCAATAAATTCGGCAGGTGTAGCATAGTGATGAGATGGGCGGTTGTGGCAATCGATACAATCCATTCCACGGATATTCAATTTCTCAATGTGTGAATCATCGAATTTAGCAGTTGTATCCTTAAATATTGTTACCTGACCAGTTAAAAGGTTTGTATATCTAACCCAAGGTATTTCCTCACGATTATCCTCTGTTGAAATGTAATCGATTTTAACATTGGGATTGATATGCCAATGAATTCCCTCGGCTAAACCATATGCGCTATGCGAAGGTCCAATTTTCATTTGTAGGCTGATATTCCATTCGGTATTCATACTATCCGAGAGGAAATGCTTTTCGTTTCTAAGCTGCCTAGAGTAGAACTTTTGAGGCCAATGACACTGTTCACAAGTTTCCCTTGCCGGACGAAGGTTATGTATAGGAGTTGCAATTGGTCGAGAAAAATTGTTGGTTGTAACAGCATATACTTGCCTAATACCAGAAAGTTTTGAACGTACATACCAGCCTGCACCCGATCCCACATGGCACTCAACGCATGTAACACGAGCATGAGGTGAGTTTTGGTATGCCGTATATTCGGGTTTCATTACCTCGTGGCAAAGTTTGCCGCAAAACTCAACGGATTCGGTATAGTGAAATGCCTCATAGCTACCTAAACCTGTAAGAAGCAACAATAGAAGTGCTCCTATACCAAATATCAAAATGGCATTTCTGTATTTAGATATATTTAAATCGATTACAGGCCACTCGTTCTTGAGGTAGATTTGAACACGTTTTTTTCGTCGCCTCATTTCAATAATCATCCCAAGAGGGATAATTAGCAAACCAATAACCAGAAAAGCAGGGATAATAATATAGATGAAAAGGCCAAGGTATGAGTTGCTCTTCTCCCAGAAGAAGGAGATAATAAAAAGAAACATGATCATAAAAAAGCTCACACCAGCAATGGCTGTACCAATTAAGGATAGTAGGTTATAGTAGGAACGTGGTAGTTTCATAGCAAGAATTTTAGGTAGGTAATTTAGCACTATTACAGGAATTACAACTTATTTATTATGATGATTTATATTAACTATTACTAACTTTTATGTCAGCGTAATTTAGCAATAAAAATATCTAACTTCGTTGAGCCCTTCGGGGTTCACGCTAAGTCGCCAAGCCGCAAAGAAATATAGATGATGAACATCGTTAAAATCAACTGAAATATTATGATTAAATTACACCAAACCGAATGTACAGTTTGTGCGCAAAGAGAAAAAACCTTTAGTTTTTTCTTACTTGGCGTGCTTTGCGACTTTGCGAGAACCCATAACTACTTAACGAAATTAAGTTTTAATGACTATACTAATCTGTAATCCTTACTTTCAAACAAAATATTTGCTGAGATATAAATCTGAGTAATTACACGTTCGCATTTAATGGATTATAGATAAATAAAAACCCCCAATGTTTATTGGAGGTTGAGTTTTCAAAGTGCGGTCTATTATTCTTCAACAATAAAAATATCCTCGTTAGGCTTTTTCATAAGGTATTGCTCGCGAGCAAACTTTTCAAGATTTTCATCATTTGTTTTAAGCTCGTTGAGCCGTTGCCTATCGGTTTCTATTTTTTTCTGATAGTACTCTTTTTCATTCTTTAGATTATGAATTGCCCGAATTTCACCAACCATATCGAACCAATTGCTACGATCGAAAACAATCAACCAAAGTAAAAATACCAGCGTGGTAAGAATAAATTTATTCTTTAACCGTGGTAGGATTTTCTTCCCAATTTGTTGAGCATCCATTGTAATTCCAACTACTTGCTTTTGTTTATTGAACCCTAGTTTAAACCCCAACCCCTTAGATTGTGGTTACACTAGTTTATTTTGACAAAATTATATTATGAATCAACGCAATACGCATAAAATACATTTAAAGTTATCCACCGCTTATTAAATGGATTACCTGCACGTTATCGCCATCCTTAATGGTTGATGTTAAATAATTATCCTTTTTAACAACTTCATCGTTGATTTTAACAACGAGCATCCGAAAGGTAAAGTTTTTAATCTTTAAAAGTTCAGAAACTGTGATTGTTTGCTGCGATGTTTCAATTACCTCGGGGCTATGGTTCAAAATTAAATTCATTTCCAAATTGATTTTCAAGTAAAATACTCATTACAACATTTGCCTGCATGGATGCACATATTCCAACTCGCGGCGACATTGGCGGCATACTTGGGCTAATCTCTGTCTCACAATCCCCGCAAATATACAAATTTCCAAACTTTTGAGCTCTCATCCTATTAGATTCTCCCCAGCCAGCCATGCCATTACCGGCAACCAGCGGGATATTCGGTTTCTCGGATTGAAATAGCTCAATTATCAGCTCCTTCATCTCGGCCTTATCAAATGCTTCAACCATAACGTCTACAGATGAGAATAAGGGGAGCAAGTTGTCCTTATCGAGCGTGATATCGTGAATTTCAATATCAACATCAGGATTTATTCTATGGAGATTCTCTTTTAATGCCTCAACTTTTTTACGGTTTAGCTGATCGCGGAAGTAGAACTGGCGGTTAAGGTTGGATTCCGATACAACATCAAAATCTGCGATAATTAGCTTGCCGATGCCCACACGTGTAAGCGCCATTGCGATGTTGCTGCCAAGGCCTCCTGCCCCGGCTATTCCTACGGTATGCTTTTGCATTACGGCTTTTATCTGCTCAAATGTTGGCATAAAATGGGTTTATTCTTATTGTAATGTTTTTTGAAAGAAACCTATCGCAAATTGCGATATATCATCATGGATTGTAGCTCTACTAACCCCTTTGGCATCCTTATAGTAAACTTTGGCTTCCCGTAAAAGCTCATCCTTAGCCTCGTTTAGTATGCTGTAATGGCCTGCTTTGCCTGTAATTAATTGGTAGGATGAGTTTTTTATTAAGGTGTGATAGTGCAAAGCGTTGGTTTTTATGGGTGTTACATTATCGCCCTCCAACCCAAGAATAAAAATGGGGTTGGTGATTCTTTCCATCTGCTTTTCGCTCCCAAATCCTTGCCCTATGGCTGGGGCAATGGCAAAAAAGGCTTTTATTCTATTGTCCTTTAAATCAGGGCAATGCTTGAATGATTCCTCAACGCTAGATTCTCTCATAAGTTTAGTAAGATCCCCATACTCAGCGGTTGTTCCCTCCTTGCGCCCTTGGGGTGTATCTGCAAATTTCAGAAGCAGGTTTACATCCAGCTGCGCCCCTGCAAGGGCAATAACAGTGTAGCCGCCCAACGAGAATCCTGCAACGCCAATTCTTTTCTCATCGATATTTTTTTTGTAAAGGGTATCCTTTAGCAGCCGCGTTAGCACAAAACTTATATCCTGCGGCCTTTCCCAGGCCTTTACGAATTGATCGGGAATTTTATTGTCATAAGTATTCCCCCAGTGATCAACGCCAATAACTACAAAGCCATTTTTGACAAGATTGTAGGCAAGCCACGCTAAGCTTAATCGATTCCCACCCGATCCATGCGATAGGAGTATAAGAGGAAATTTTTTATTCACAAAACTCCCATTCCTCACGGTTGGCTTAAGAATAAAGGGTAATGATGCTGTTGCATTATTATTTTGGGTTATTGAGTCGTTTGTTGGGTACCAAATTTCAGTTTTTAAAGGTCGATTCCTTAAACTATCCTGATACATCACTGTTTTCTGACCAACATTAGTTTGAGAAAATAAGTTGACCGAGAGGCAGGTTATTGAGAGAAGGAGTAAGAGGGTTATTGGGGGTTTCATGGGGTTGTGTGTTTTGGGATATTCAATGGTTTAGGGCGTTTAGAGACAAACATTTATTCCACAGTAAACGGTTACTAAAGTACTAAAACTTGCTTTCTGCATATCAGCCCAAATATTTTGCTAAGTGCTAGATGCTGTTTTTTAATTTCCAGTTATCATTTTTTTTGTCAATTCAGCAGCAAAATCAACGAGAAGTTTTTCTCCAATTTGCAGACTAATTTTAAATGTTTTAGCAACGATTTTTCTTATTTTTTCTACAACTTGTTTTTTTGTTGAATTTGATATTGTTTCTTTTGTTTCAACAATTAAATAATTGATTTCTTCAATCTCAGTCTTATTTTTCAATTCAGAATTATTAATAAACTCAGAAGCCTTATCAAGATATAATAATATCTGTTTTTGCTGTTCAATTGAATAGGGCTTTATGTAAGCGTCATTATCCAAGATTTCAAATTTTGGTTCAAGGTCATCATAATATTTTTGTGTTATTTGGTCTTCAAATAATAAACTTTCTTTATTAGATTCTTCAAGTAGTTTTAGCCAATTTTCTAATTCAGATTTCATTCCTAAAAGGGTCGCATTAATCTTTTTTACAGATAAGGTTTCTTCATTGTAAGGCTTATATTCTATTTGGTATGTGATTTTACCAGCATTATGAGGGTTTATACCTAAAATACAAAAGAAATAATCACTTTCTAAATCTCTATCTTTTAAAGTAATTATAATCCCTTTATTAAGTTCAATACTAATAAGTTCCTTTGCTTTGCTTGAGACCTCATCTAAAATCTTTCTTATTCCTAGGGGAATTTTCTTTTTCATAGTTGACAAGTTTGATTCACTTTAATATTACAGGTAACTCATTTATATATTTACCCATAAATATAAACTTTCTAATTGAAAGATAGAATACTTTTCGCCCATCTCCTATACCTTCTAAATCAATGGCGTAATAGATGTTTTTTAAAAAGTTGTTGTAAAATATGCGCTTTATGGCTTATCGGATTCTATAATTATTTACTTTTCATCCATATTTCCTCTGCAAGTTTTGTGAAAGAATTTACAGTTTATTTTTATACTAAGAAACACCTAAATTGAACCCTTTTAGGGTTCTTGAATTTATACTTTAACCGCCCCCAGTTTCACTGGGGGTTATTCAGATTCAAGTCCTTCGGACTTGAAAGCAATAATATCCACCGATAGGTGGATAAATATGAATAGCCGTGGGTGTAACCCACGGGATATAAATAGATTAAATACTTAACCCCAAAGGGGTTGAATAATCAAAATAAGGTTCTATAAGGATTTTAAATATTTTATAATCTGTTTATTGAAAATTTTCCAATAGAAAATATATATGGAAAAAGAGAGGCTAATAGAACGGTTAAACTTTGTAATGGGTAAAAAGGATTGTCTAGCCCTTGCCGCCTATTTTGCAGAAATAGATGGGGGTGTTGAAACGCTATTTGATCTTTGCTGTTCCAAGAATGAAACATCGGCTTTCCACTCTGCGTGGGTTCTGGAAAATGTACTTACCGCTAACCCCGATATTTTTGCGCTATGTCTTGGTAAAATAGTGGAGCTATTCCCAGATATTGCGAATCCAAGCGTACAACGACATTTCAGCAAGCTGCTGAGTTTAGGATTTACAGCATGTTCAAAGAACCAACTCCAAAAGGATGTTTGCCAATTGCTCAAAAAACTTGATATGGAGCCTGTGGTTGAAAAATGTTTTGAACTACTAATGGAACCTACCACAAAGGCAGCCGTTAAAGTTCATTGTATGGATATTCTTGCCCATCTCTCGCAACGTTACCTTTGGGTTGCCGATGAACTACCACATGTAATCGAACTACAAATGCTTACAAGCACACCCGCCCTTGCAGCAAGAGGACGAAAAGTGATTGAGGCGATGAGAAAGGCTGGGTATAGTTAGATTTTTGTATATTTACAATTATGAAAACAATATTTTATAAGTTCACCTCTATGAAACATTCTAATATTATCCTCCTACTCATTATCACAGTGACTTTTTTCGCCTGTAACAATGAGCAACCTAAAAAAGAAAATAGTAAAGCAAATACAGATATTTCCAAGGTTACAACAAAATCAAAAAGCGATCTCAAAAAGTTGAATATTGCTGGGAATATTAAATCGATAACCGAAACCTACTACTATTCAACCATAAAGGATGGTGCAATTATAAAAGGAAATATCCTATCGAAAAAACTGATGCAATTTGATAAAAATGGAAATCAAGTAGAGTTGGATAATTTTAACCCCAAAGGGGATTTGGAAGATAAATCATCATATAAGTACGATGAGGATGGAAAAAAAATAGAATACAGCAATAGCAAATCCGATGGTAGTTTAGACTATAAATCTACTTTTAGGTACGATGATCATGGTAATATTCTTGTAGAAACTGCAAATTACACCGATGGCAGCTTATACTACAAGGCAACCTATAGGTATGATAGTAAGGGAAACCAAACTGAATACGTGTTATATAATCTGATTGGTAGCCAAATCAAGAAAATCACATTCAGCTACAATTCCCAAGGTCTTCAGATTGAAGAGAACCATTACAACGACAAGAATGAGCTAACAAATAATTACACCTTCAAATATGACGATAAAGGGAATAAAACTGAACACTCGGCTTACAATCCCGATAATAGTTTCAAGGGCTCGTTAACCTATAAATACGAGTATGACAACTCAGGTAATTGGGTAAAGAAAACCACCTATAAGAATGATAAGCCAATTGAGATTATCGAAAGGGTAATTGAGTTTTATTAATCTGTTATGCTCTATTTCACCACAATAGGCACAATAGAACACATTAGTTTCTAATACTATTGTTCTCTACTGTGCCTATTGTGGTTCAAATCATTTATCCCTAACAACTCCTGTTCTCTTAAGCACAACTGCCTTACGGTTTTGCCCATTAATAATTACATCCACAGGATCTTCGAAACGAATGTGCCTAATATAATTATCCTCAAAAATTGCTGGAATACTATCCAGATAATCGAAATCTAAATATCCCTGATTTATATAGGGATTAACAGTAATATAACCAACCCTAAAAGAGGTTAAGTTTTGAAAAAAGTGTGTTCCCTGACTTGGATCAATCCTGTAGTTCTCCTGCCCTGCCTCAACTATTAGCTTTGCACCCGATATTTGCGACCATTTAACGGGTATTCCTAACCATCTATCAACAGAACCCCATCGACCTGGGCCAATTAGGATGTAGGGTTTACCTTCAAGTACAAATTTTTGATTAATCTCATCGATTACCTCTGCCATTTCGCAGGTTTTGGAAGAGTCAAAACTCTTTGGCTTGATATATACAACATCACATATATCCTGTACTTGCCCATTTCCAAGCGATGAATCCGAGAAGAGAATCAGATCCTCTTTCTTAAAATTATCAACATCAATATTTACCAGTTCCCTATTTTGTACAATTGGTCTAATTTGTAAAAAACTAAAAAGTTTTGGCTGCCCCACAGGAGTGTTGAGATTAACAGCAAATTCAATCTCAACTGGCGTATTCATCTCATGTTCGCCAAGTTTCAGAAGTGTTTCTAAAATTTCAGCAAGCGGAAATTGCTTATGTCGAAGGACTCCCGAAAAAGAAATAATTGGCATGCCTTGTCCGCTGTATCCTTCACGTATTTGTTGTCCATCATAATCAAATGTTGATGCAAGTAATGCCAGCGAACCATCGGGATACGCTTCTCTCACATCCAATTCGAGCAAATTTATACCATCATCGGTTGATGGAACAAAACTGGATGCTCTTAAATCGAGGGCAAGAAATGTCTTCTGGGTCTCCTTTAATGCCATCTCAGGAATAGAGAGTTGGAATAATTTTTTTGGATATTTAGGTGAAAAACGCAAGCTAGGTTTCCCCTCAACAACATGTTTCCCCAACCCAAGTGCAACGCTAACAATCCCATCCGATGGTTTTTCGGGCTCAATAGGGTAAAAGTTTAAAGATCGTCCAACGCCAGATATTGTTGGGTAAAATCTATGTTCATAGGTTGAACCAACAACTTCCTGCAAAACAACAGCCATCCGTTCCTCATCAATAACATTTTGTGTTGCTTGCATGTACGCTTTACTCTCCTTATAGTAAACGGATGCATAAACGCACTTAATGGCTTGCCCAAGGATTTCAATCATTTGATGTTCATTCTCGTGCAGAATTGGAATCATGTATGTTGAATAGATTCCAGCAAATGGCTGGTAATGGGAATCCTCCAACAAACTCGAGGAGCGAATAGCAATAGGGTTCTTTGCAACAGATATAAAGGAGAATAAATCTTTATGTATACGCGAAGGGATCTGCGCCTTAAGAAAATGTCGGAGCATCTCCTCGTTGCTTATATCGGACATAGCAACGGAGTAGAGATTATTGATCTCCATGAATTCATCAAAAATATCTGTGCAGAGTACTACCGTTCGAGGAATAGTTAGCGTAATCCCCTCGAACTTATGCATTAGATAGTTACGTTTAATCACGGAATCGATAAATGCAAGGCCACGGCCTTTGCCTCCCATTGAACCATCGCCTATACGCGAAAAAATCTGGTACTCATCGTACCGATCTCGGTAGAATTTTGAAATTATACCCCGCCCTTTACTCTGGCGATAACGGTCAATTGTATCGAAAATAAACCTGCGAATCTCATCAAAATTGTTAAAGTCCTCTGGAACAAAATATTTAAAGATTTCAGCAATTGGGAATAGAGCCCTTGCCGTAAGCCATTTAGAGATATGATTCCGACGAATATGATATTCGAGTGATGACTCGGGAACCTGAAATATTAAATCTTGTAAAGATTTTAAGTCTGTTGCTCTAAAGATTTCTGCTCCTGTATCGGGATCAATAAATATAAAATCACCAAAAGCTAGGTACTTAACCACAAAATCGCGAAGTTCAAGCGATAATGTTTTTGAATATTTATGAAGAAATCCGACTTTAACCTGCTTTGCAATTAAGCGATTATTTATATCGGACGATTGTAGCAAAATTGGCAAAAAAGGATTATCCCCTTTTATTTTTTCAATAAGTTTAACACCAGCACGTTGTTCCATTTTTCCGCTTAGCGGGTAACTCATATCGGTTATTACACCTAATAGGTTATTTTTATACTTCTCGTATAGCTCAACTGCTTGATCATAATTTTCGGCAAGAAGAATTTTAGGTTGCCCTCTTAATCTCATCATCTTCTGATGTTCATTAAGGCCTTCGGACATAAATTCTTTACTCTGTGTGTAAATTATGTTATATAGATGGGGCAAATAGCTAGAGTAAAATCGCACCGAATCCTCAACAAGTAAAATAACCTGAACCCCAACTTCATTAACATCATGCTCAACATTTAGGCTATCCTCAATCAGCTTAACAATTGCAAGCATTATACGTGCATTACCAAGCCATGCAAAAACATAATCTACAGCCCAAAGATCTACCTTACTCAACTTAAGCGATACCTCCCGTGAAAAAGGAGTAAGTACTACAATTGGTTTCTGAGGGTATAAATTCTTAATGTTTGTAGCCAAAGTAAAGGTATCCATGCCCTCAACATTAAGCATAGTAATAACGAGGTCTATGTACTGTTTCTTTAATATTGAGAAAGCTTCCTCTGCCGATGTTGCTTGATAAAATACTGGAGGATAACGAAGGTTGAGCGAAACATATTCATTAAAGATCTGCTCCTCTATCCTACCATCCTCCTCGAGCATGAAAGCATCATACTTGCTACAAATTAGTAGAACACTCTTAATCTGCTTTTTCATCAACAAATCGAATGCCGTCTCGGCAAAGTAGTATTTGCCTTCTTTTAAATCATTGGGCTTATTTTCCATGGCAATGCGATTTTAAATTCTTTAAAATTCACCACAATAGACACACTAGGTCACATTAGTTTTTTATCCCCTTCTCTCTATTGTGTTCTAATGTGTCTATTGTCATGAAATATATTAGTCTTATTCACTAATAACCCTTTGGGAGATTAGCATAAATATTAGTAATCAATGTTTTTTGTCCTTCTTTAAAAATATTTGTACAGTTAAAATTCAACAAGATACCTTTTGGTTTCTCCAGAAGTTTTAAATAAGTTAATAGTTGTGCTTCATGGATTGGCAAAAGCATTTCAATTGATTTTAGTTCAACTATAACAAGATCTTCAACCAATATGTCAAATCACAATCAAGGCATAAACCTCTGAATTTTAACGGAACTTTTTGTTGAATATCTAATTTGTATTCTTTCTTTTTTAATAAATGAGTCAAACATTTCTCATAAACACTCTCTAGTAGTCCAGTACCAATCTCTTTGTGAACCTCAATTGCAGAGCCTATTATTGAATGAGTTAAATCGTTTATATATTTCTGCGTCATTTCTAATGTGTCCTATTGTGTCTATTGTGGTGAAAATATATTATTCAATACTTGCAACTATCAACCTCTGTCTTCCATCCATCCTAACAATCAATGGTTTTGGGAGTTGAACATGCCTGAAAAACTTTGTTTCATTTACAGCAGGCATACCATTAAGTGTATCCCAAGCAATTTTAGTTTTGGGATCTCCATCCTGAACAGAACAATAGCCCACATTCATTGAGATTACGTTGTGGAAAAAATGTGAACCATATGATGCATCCAACGGAAAGTCCTCAAAACTTGTTTCAACAATAATTTTCGCCTGCGATATTTGTGGCCATGTAACAGGAATTCCAATCCACCTATCACGACTTCCCCATCGTCCAGGGCCAATCAGAATGCAGCGCCTATTTTGTTCAATTAGCTTATTATTGATTGAGTTTATTTCAAGAGCCATCTCAGGAGTCATCGATTTATCGAATGATTCACGCTTTATATAAACAACATCTGAGATTGTATTGATATACCCATTTCCCATGCCATTCTTCGACATAAGAATTACCTTGCTCATATCAACAGAATCAAGATTTACTTTATATTCCTGAGTATTACCAAGCATTGGTTTTATTTGCAACAAGAAAAATGAGGATTTGTAGTTCGTATCCCTATTTAGATCTACTGCAAACTCTATTTCACATGCTGCGCCCAAAGCCTCTTTCACAACATCCAGAATAACCTGAATTGACTGAGCCAATGGAGCATAATTATACTTAAGAATATTAGCAAAGTTTACCACTCTTGGACCAGGTTGCCCTAAGCCAGGCGTTAGCGAATTATTTTCGGGGTTAAAAACCGAAGCGCTGTGTTTAAGGGTGCCATGCTGTTCGGACTCATACAGATTTAGACGTGCAAGCCCAGCCTCTTCACCTTCGAACAGGTTGATATTGTGTTTTGATAGATCGACTGCAAAGAACTCAACCTGGGAGTTTTTTATCAAATCGGCATTGGAGTAATTAATAATACTAGGATATTTAGGACAAAATCGGTAAGATCTTTCGCCTTCAACAACATATTTCCCAAGGCCAACCGCCATATTAGCAAATCCATCCTCGGGTTGAATATGCCCGAATGGATAGTAGTTATAGGATTGTGCAACACCACTTATATGCGGGTAATAGTAGTTTCCATAGGTATTACCAACAACCTCTTGAATAATAACCGCCATGCGCTCATCCTCAATCTTATAATTTATGGCTTTTATATACGCACGTGCTGTATCAGAGAAAACAGATGCATATACTAATTTAATAGCATCCATTGCCTGTTTCAAACGAACATGCTTATCGGGATGGTTGTTGGGTACAATATAAGTTTGGAAGATACCCGCAAATGGCTGCATTATTGAATCTTCAAGCAAACCTGATGACCTCACTGCCAGTGGTCTATGATATATTTGTAAAAGCCTGTCTAATCTGATTTTTAATTGATCGGATAGTTCTCCTTCCAAAAAATGTCTTTGTATCTCAAAATAACTTGATGATGCAAAAATCTTTTCGTACAACCCGTTTTTCATCATAAAACACTCGTACTCGCTAGTACCAATAATTGATGTACGAGGTGTCCTAAGATTGATATTGGGGGTATACTGTGATATATCAAAAGTATAAATTAGAGTATTGATAAATGATAAGCCTCTACCTTTTCCCCCAAAAGAGCCTTCAGCAAGGCTAACAATATTGCTCTCATCCACTTCCCATGCTGTATCAAAGCCAACGATTTTCCCTCTGCGCTTCTCCTGCCTATATTTTTTCAAGGTATTTAAGAGATATTCTCTAATCTCCTCTGAACTAGTAAAGTCTTCAATTGTAGATGGGTTAATAATTCTGGCTACCTGAATCTCGCCACGTGCAGCAAGCCACATGGAAAAGTGGTTTTTCTGGGAATGGAATAAGAGACTCTCATCCGGAATTATCCTAAGAGCTCTTTCAAACTCTTCCATGGTTGATGCAATAGTTAATGGGTTTCCCAAAGAATCTCTAAAAACAAAGTCGCCAAATCCAAGGAAGTTGCTCAAGAAATTCTTTATTTCCTGCATCAATATCTCAGAATTCTTATTTAGGAATGCAGCTTTTAGCTTAAATGCCATTTCCTCCTTATCCTGTTCGTATGATTGGATAATAATTGGCAAATTAGGTAGTTCTTTTCTTACATGTGCAACCAGATGAACTCCTGCATTTTCATCAAGAATATTGTTTTTATAAAATTTCACATCGGAAATTAAGCAAAGCATGTAATTCTTGTATCTTGTAAAAAGATCAATCGCCTCCTCATAGGTTCCTGCAAGAATAATTTTAGGTCGAATTCTAATTCTTAATACTTTATACAAATCATCCGTACTAACATCCTCTATTATCCGCTTTGTTTGTTCGAGCACACTACTATATAGTAAAGGGAGATATCGGGAGTAGTACTTTGGAGAATCTTCAACAAGTAGAATAACTCTGGTTAAAGCAATCCGTGTATCATTCTCAATATTAACTCGATCCTCTAAAAGTTTAATCATGGTAAAGAAGACCTTTGGTTCTCCATTCCAAACGAAAACTCTATCGATACTTGAGATGGTTACCGGGTTTTTTTCCATCTCATTAACAATTACGCTATTGTTGACAAGTAAATATAAAGGGATATAGCTGTACTCACTCTTGATTTTCTTGCTCATCTCAAGAGGTGTCTGAGTATCTGCTCCCATCATGATGATAATCATGTTGAAATACTTCTCATCAAGTTTTTCAAGCGCTTCCTCAAGATTAGAAACACCCGTGATACGTGGAACCGTTGAAAGGCTGAGTTTCGAGTATTCACCAAGAATATTATCTGTTAATCTATCCTCTTTTTCTATACTATATGCATCGTAAAGGGTTGAAATCAGCAATATCTCCGTAACCTTAAAGGGCATCAAATCATGATAAATATCTCTGTCAGCATTGTGCTGGTTTATAAATCTTTGTAGAAGTCTTTTACTTGTAGATGCCTCTCCTTCTGGTTTACGTTTTTGAGTTATCTTAATTTCACGAATAATATCCTTACCTTTAATACTATTTAAGTAACCTGTTAAAATATTGGTAATATTATTAATAAGATCTCGCTCTTCTTTCAAGAAAGGGCCTTCAAATTCGGATGGAAATTCCTGTGTATAGTAAACCTCAATAAATCCAAAACCTCCATCAATTGTTTCAAAATCCTGTTTTTGACACCAAGGGGTTTCCCTAAATCCAGATGATTGGAATTCGTATTGACCATACTTTATCCTAACAATTGTATGCCCTGGGAATTGCCATGCATCAGGCAATATTAAACATAGCTGGTGCAGTGTATCTTGTATTGATTTTCCTTCCTTAATAATAGAAATAGCTTGATTGATTGCAGCTAGCTCCTTTAGTCTTTCCTTACTCTGAGCCAATAGCTTATAAAAATCTTCGGGGTTTGCAATAGGTTTCTGAGGCATAGGTAAGAAGTTAAAATAGAAAATTAATAAAAGAAACACATCAAATCGCTTCAATTTAGCAGCATTTTTCTGCTTCAACAACTCATAATGGTAAAAATAAGTAAAACTCGGAGATTCTCTAAGTGGATCGCCTAACAACCTTGTCAGTACATAACTGGATTTAAGACACTTTCGTACTTTGAAATCTTTTTTAGGCTAACTTTCAACTGCAATTTAACTCATAACACCTTTTATTTAACAATAAAATTTCTAACTAAATTAACACATTATGAAGAACCAAGCTATTGAGCAAAAAGTTAACAAATTCATGGCCCAGGTAGTGGCTAAGAATCCTTCTGAACTTGAATTCCATCAAGCAGTTAGGGAAGTAATTGAAAGTATTATTCCTTACATGGAGGAGAATCCAGTATATTATAACGAAAAGATTCTTGAGAGAATTACTGAGCCAGAAAGAGTATTAATGTTTAGAGTACCTTGGATTGATGATAAAGGTGAAATTCAAGTAAACCGTGGTTTCCGTATTGAAATGAATAGCGCAATTGGACCTTACAAAGGTGGATTACGTTTCCATCCAACTGTAAACCTTGGTATTTTGAAATTCCTTGCTTTTGAACAAGTTTTCAAAAATAGCTTAACTACTCTACCTATGGGTGGTGGTAAAGGTGGTTCTGATTTTGATCCTAAAGGAAAATCAGATAAAGAAGTAATGCGTTTCTGCCAAAGCTTTATGACTGAACTTTGCCGTCATATTGGCCCTGACACTGACGTTCCAGCTGGTGATATAGGAGTAGGTGGTCGTGAAATTGGTTACATGTTTGGTCAATATAAACGTATCCGTAATGAGTTTACTGGCGTTCTTACAGGAAAAGGTAGACTTTGGGGTGGTTCATTAATTCGTCCAGAAGCAACTGGTTATGGCAATGTATATTTTGCACAAGAAATGCTAAAAACTCGTGGTGAGAGCTTTAAAGGTAAAGTAGTTACAGTTTCTGGTTCAGGAAACGTTGCTCAATACACCGTTGAAAAAGTTAACGAGTTTGGTGGAAAATGCGTTACCCTTTCAGATTCTGAAGGATTTATCTATGATCCAAAAGGTATTGATGCTGAAAAATTACAATTCGTAATGTGGCTAAAGAATGAGAAACGTGGCCGTATTAAAGAATATGCAGATAAGTTTAAATGTGATTATTTCCCAGGTGAGCGTCCATGGGGTATCAAGTGTGATGTAGCTTTACCAAGCGCAACTCAAAACGAAATCAACGGCGAAGAAGCTAAGATTCTTGTTAAGAATGGTTGCTATTGCGTTTCAGAAGGTGCAAATATGCCATCAACTCCTGAAGCTGTTGAAGTTTACATTAAGAATAAGATTTTATTCGGCCCTGGTAAAGCAGCTAACGCTGGTGGAGTTGCAACATCTGGTCTTGAAATGTCACAAAACTCACTTCGTTTATCATGGACACGCGAAGAGGTTGATCAAAGATTACATCAGATTATGATCGACATTCACGAAACATGTAAGAAATATGGTACAAAAGAGGATGGTTATATTAACTACGTTGATGGAGCTAACATCGGCGGATTCGTTAAAGTAGCCAACTCAATGATTGATCAAGGAGCTGTTTAATTTATAATTTAGTTTTAGTAGTATCTGTCAGGCTGCTCACCACAGCCTGACAGATTTGTTTATA
Organism: Bacteroidales bacterium; assembly: GCA_013376985.1. Taxonomy (GTDB): domain Bacteria; phylum Bacteroidota; class Bacteroidia; order Bacteroidales; family Tenuifilaceae; genus UBA8529. The sequence continues at coordinate 41,375 of JACABB010000006.1, read as the reverse complement.
AATTTTTTATGCGATTATCTTTTTTCTAGATTAAAGAAATATTTTTACAAAAATTATTCAAGGTTTTAAACGATATGTAAAAATACATATCGTTTTTATTAAATAATTACATTACAAACTGTTTTACCCATGCGCATACAAAGACTCCAACCTGAATCAAAGCCAACCGCCAAGGAGGAACCCATAAATGTTAACCTGCTAGAGCCTTTACTTGACAAGTATAAAGGCAAAAAAGGTAGTCTTATTCCACTTTTACAAGGTACTCAGGAAATGTTTGGCTATATCCCACGGGAGGCATTTGATAAAATATCAAAGGTATCGGGCATTAGTCTCAGCGACATGTATGGAGTAGCTACATTCTATGCACAGTTCAGACTCGCACCTGTAGGCAAATATATTATAAAAGTTTGCCATGGAACTGCTTGTCACGTTCAAAATGCCGATGCAATCTCCGATGCAATTAAAGAAGCATTAAATGTAAAGGATGGAGAAACTACCGAAGACAAAATGTTTACCCTCGAATCGGTTGCCTGTCTTGGGTGCTGCTCCCTTGCTCCTGTTATGATGATAGGCGATGAAGCATATGGCAAGCTCACAGGCAATTCTGCCGTAAAAATTATCAAGGATATTAAAATTAAGGAAAGCCAAAGCAATTAGTGTTTAGTGTTTTGTATTAAGTGTTTCGACTTTACCTCAACACTTTAACAAACCGCTACTTTACTACAAAAGAGTATATTTAATGGCAAAAACAAAAGTTATAGTCGGTTTAGGTAGCTGTGGAATTGCTGCTGGAGCCAACAAGGTTTATAACAAAATCAAAGCCTTACAAGAGGCTGAGAAAATTGATTTCGAACTTAGAAAAACCAGCTGTATCGGTATGTGCTATCGAGAACCCTTGGTAGAGGTTATTGATGATACTGGTTCCTTTATATACGGGGATGTAACAGAAGATAAAGCAGTTGAAATTATTCAACAGCATGTTATCGGTTTTAATCCCATCAAAGATTACGTAGTTAAAACTGATCTTTTTGATACACCCGATAAAGCTTATTTTGAAGGTCAGGTAAAAATTGCACTTCGTAATTGCGGATATATTGATCCCGAAAGCATTGAAGAGTATGAAGTTCGAGATGGATATAAGGCAATTAAGAAAATTGCTTCTGAAAAATTACCTTTCGAACATGTAATCCAAACTGTTCTCGATTCTGGTTTGCGTGGTAGGGGAGGCGGAGGTTTCCCAACCGGTTTAAAATGGCGATTTGCACGTAGCAGCAAATCCGATGATAAGTATATTATTTGTAATGCCGATGAAGGCGACCCAGGAGCTTTTATGGATCGTTCACTTCTTGAAGGTGATCCTCATGCAGTTATTGAAGGGATGATTATTGGTGCTTACGCAATTGGTGCAAATCATGGTGTAATATATTGCCGTGCCGAATATCCGCTAGCCATTAAACGTCTAAATATCGCTTTGGATCAGGCAAGAAAAAAAGGATATTTAGGCGAAAACATTTGTGGAATACAAGGATTCAACCTTGATATCTATGTAAAAGAGGGAGCTGGTGCATTTGTATGTGGCGAAGAAACCGCACTAATGCAATCCATCGAAGGGAAGCGGGGTATGCCAACCAAACGACCACCTTTTCCAGCAGAATCGGGTCTTTGGAGAAAACCTTCAAACATCAACAACGTTGAGACATTTGCAAATATCCCATATATCGTTTACAACGGTGCTGGCTCATACAACAAGTATGGCACTGAGAAGAGTAAGGGTACTAAGGTGTTTGCTCTAACAGGCAAAATCAAACACGGTGGACTTGTTGAAGTCCCCATGGGTATTACCCTCAAAGATATTATCTACAAACTTGGCGGTGGGATTCAAGACAACAAGGAGTTTAAGGCTGTTCAGATGGGTGGTCCATCGGGCGGATGTATTCCAAAACACCTTGCAGACTTACAAATTGATTATGACCAAGTTAATGCAACTGGTGCCATAATGGGTTCTGGTGGTATGGTTGTAATGGACGAAACAACATGTATGGTTGATATGGCAAGATTCTTCCTTGATTTCACACAAAAAGAATCTTGCGGAAAATGTACCTTCTGTCGTATCGGAACAAAGCGTATGCTCGAAATACTTACCCGTTTAACCGAAGGGAAAGGCGTTGAAGGCGATATTGAAACACTCGAAGAGTTAGCTGCTCAAATCAAGGATAGTACGTTATGCGGATTAGGACAAACAGCACCAAATCCAGTGCTCACAACAATTAAGTATTTTAGGAATGAGTATGAAGCGCACATCCGCGATAAAAAGTGCCCTGCATTAAGTTGCAAGCAACTTCTCACCTACCAAATTCTTCCCGATAAATGTACTGGTTGCATGGTTTGTGGAATTAAATGTCCTGTTAAGGCTATTGAGGGTGAAAAGAAAAAAGTTCACTTCATTCATCAGGAAAAGTGCATCCGTTGCGGTGATTGCTACTCACGCTGTAAGTTCGGTGCAATTAGTGTTTCTTAATGATTTACAAACTTTCAACTGACAACGAATATGAGCGACAAAATCAATATAGTTCTTAACGGACAAAATACCACTGGTTTAAAAGGAGAGTACATTCTTGATGTTGCCAAAAGGCACGGTATTGAAATTCCAACACTTTGCAACGACCCAAGGTTAGAGCCATTCTCTGCTTGCTATGTATGTTTAATTGAGATTGAGGGAAATAAAAACCTTCAACCCTCCTGTTCAACAAGAATTGCCGAGGGGATGAAGATTAATACTGATAATGACAGAATTTACAAGGCTCGGAAAACCGCACTCGACCTGATAATGAGCAACCACTATGCCGATTGCGTTGCTCCATGTCGTGAGCGTTGCCCTGCTGGTGTTGATGTTCAAGGCTATATTTCGCTAATTGAAAAAGGTCTATACAGCGAGGCAGTTAAGGTGATAAAACAAACTAACCCTCTACCTTCAATTTGTGGTAGGGTTTGTGTTCGCCCTTGCGAGGCTGCATGTCGCCGAAATCTATTAGATGAGGGAACTGGAGTTGGTATCGACTACATGAAACGATTCGCAGCAGACTCCGATCTGTCTTCTAAAAATCATTATAAACCCGAGGTTGCACCATCAACAGGTAAAAAAGTTGCAATTATTGGTGCTGGCCCTGGTGGTTTATCAAGTGCTTATTTTTTACAACAAAAAGGTCATCAATGCGATATATATGAGGCACAACCACACTCTGGGGGCTGGTTACGTTATGGTATTCCTGAGTATCGTTTGCCCAATGATATTATTCAAAAAGAGACTGATTGCGTAACAGAATTAGGTGCAAATATCTTTTACAATAAAAAGTTAGGCGAAAGCATTAGCTATAAAGAGATATCAGAAAAATATGATGCAACTATTCTAACCATTGGTTCGCAACGAGGCACCCTGCTTGGTTGCGATGGTGAGGATGCTGATGGTGTCTTCTCTGGAATAGATTTCCTTCGGAATATGGAGGTAACTGGTCAACGTTACGACTTCACAGGGAAAAAAATAGTTGTAGTTGGTGGCGGAAACACAGCCATGGACTGCTGTCGCACATCGCTCCGCTGCAAAAGCACCGATGTAAAGGTGGTTTATCGCCGTTCTGAAGCTGAAATGCCAGCCAATCCAATTGAAATTCATGAATCAAAACTTGAGGGGGTTGAATATCTTTTTCTAACAAACCCAGTTAGGGTTAATAAGGATGAGAATGGAAAATTAAAATCCATGACCCTAATTCGTATGGGATTAGGCGAACCCGATGCTTCGGGCAGAAGAAGGCCTGTTCCAGTTGAAGGCTCTGAATTTGATATTGAGGTTGATTATATACTTGCCGCAATTGGTCAAAAAACCGAGATTAATTTCCTTGATGATATCAATAAATATGCAAAGGGAGGTCAACTAAAACCTACTAAATGGGGAGATATTGATGCTGATAAAAACACTCTTCAAACAGGAATTCCATCCGTATTTGCTGCTGGTGATGGTGTAACAGGGCCTGCCACGCTAATTGAAGCTGTTGCTCAGGCACGCTTGGCATCCCATAGTTGCCATCTTTATTTGACAGGACAGAAGGTTGAAACTCCCATCAAAGAGTTTCTAAGTAAAAGGGACAACTTTAAAAATCAGGAAAAGGACGAATATATTGGTCGCTATCGCAACCAGATTAGAGAAGAGATGCCTGTTATGGAACCCAATAGCAGGGTTAATTTCAAAGAGGTAGAACTTGGCTATTCCGAAGCACAAACCTTGAATGAAACAAGTCGTTGTTTAGAATGTGGCTGTGTTGCCTATTTTGATTGCGATTTAAAGAAACATGCAGATACTTATAAAGCCGATCAAAAGAGATTTATTGGTGAACATAAGGAATTCCAACTGAATATAGCCCATCCATATATCGAAATTGATAATAACAAATGTATTCTTTGCTCACGCTGCGTGAGGATTTGCAAGGAGGTTGTTGGTGCTAACGCCTTAACTCTTGTTAAGCGTGGTTTCGACACCTATGTTGCACCAGCATTTGGAGATAAATTGCAAGATACAAAATGTGAATCGTGCGGAATGTGTATATCTGCTTGTCCTACAGGAGCAATCACCGAGAATGTTCCATTTAAACCGGGACCTGTTAAGCTAGAGACATTCGAAACTATTTGTGGATACTGTTCTGTAGGATGTAAACTCACATTCCATCATCGTGCTGGCTATGTTATGAAGGTAACTGGTGCAGAGGGAATGGTGAATAAGGAAGGAAATCTTTGTATGTATGGTAAGTTTGGTTATCGCTTTATCAACGATAAATCAAGAATCACAAAGCCTCTTCATAAAGTCAATGGAAAGTTTGAAGAGATTAGTTTCGAAAAAGCATTTGATATTATCTCAGAGAAAATAAAATCTGTTAAACCAGATCAAAACGCATTCTTTGCAGGAGCTGGGTTAACCAATGAGGAACAATACCTTGTCCAGAAACTAGCTCGTGTTGGTGCTAAAACCAATAACGTTAACAGTTTCCATTATTTAGGAGGAGCAAAAGGCTTTACAACAGATTCTGATAGTAATGTTCCTTTTGACGCTATCAGCGGGGCTTCTGCTATTTATCTACTTGGTTCTGAGATAAACCGCGATAATGCTGTGGCTGGTTATATGGTAAATGCTGTTCAAAAACGTTTAGAAGTAATTTCCACAAATCCAAAGAGTACCTTAAAGCACAAAGCCTTTTCATTTAACACAGTAAAATCCTATCATCTTTTCATCAAGGCAGTTAACCACTACTTAATAGCCAATGGCAAGCAGAATAGCATGTTCATTAAAGATAATTGCATAGGTTATGAGGATTATAAAAAGAATTTGCTGAAGGAGGATTATAAAAAATTATGCGGTCAGGCTTGTTACAGTGAATGTGATTGCAATTGTAGCTGCGTTAGCGATTTTGCAGAATCGTTTAACAACGAGATGAATGCAATATTAATATTCAGCGAAAAAGAGGTTGGCGCAGATGCTGCACGCGAGATTATCAATTTAGCAATGATTACTGGTAAACTAGGAAAAACATCTAGCGGCATAATCTCCCTAAAACAGAAAAATAATTCCCACGGGCTCTTCGATATGGGCGTTAGACCAAAAACTGGTGTTGGATTACAGGATTTATCGAATGCTGAATTCATAACAAAAATGAAGAGCAAATGGGGTGTTAATGATTTTCCAAAGGTAATTGATGAGTGTTTTACCGAACGTTTCGAGAAAGGCGAATTCAAAAACCTCTTCATATTTGGTGAAGATCCTATTGGTTGCGCTGTTAATAGAAAGTCTATTGAACAGATTTTTGGCAAGGCAAATTTTAAAATGGTTCAAGATGTATTCATGAGCGATACAGCCAAAGAAGCCGATCTAATTCTTCCTGCATCGCTATGGTTCGAAACTGGCGGATCATTCACCAACACGCAACGAATGATTCAGGTCTTTGAATCGGGAATGAAATTGAAAGTTGAAGTGTCATCAGTCGAGCAACTAATTAAACTTCTTTCAAAGTTTGGTTCAAATGGTATTAGCGATATTCATGAAGCAAATGCTGAAGCACTATCGCTACTTCCAGCTCATGATGAACCAACCAAGTTTGATTTTGTTTATACAGAAAGTGATACTAGCGAACAAATGTTTACACACGGTTGTAATTATATCATGAAGCGTTTTGATGAAGAATTCGAAAAGGCTTTAGGGAAATAACTTGTTTCGAATTAAGCTAATTGACAAAATGAATGTTTATATATTAAACAATTAAGTGCCTAGAGTACTTAGAGTGGCTAAAGTACTTAAAGTTGTTATCTTCTCTTTCAACTTTAGGCACTCTAAACTCGAAGTACTTTAGGCACTTAAACATTATAACCATATAACAACCATAACCATGAACGAATTTACCAACACAAACGATATACTGGATTTTGCAATCCAGAACGAGCAGAATGCTGTTGAATTTTATAATGAACTTGCAAAAACAGCTCGCACGGAAGATATGCGTAGCACATTTTCACTATTTGCTCAAGAGGAAATGGGTCATAAAGCTAGGTTAATTAAAATAAGGGAAGAAGGTATCTTCAACCTTCCAATAGCTAAAGTTACGGATCTTAAAATTGCTGATTACGTTGTGAGGACTGAACCAAAGGCTGATATGAGTTATGAGCAAACCTTGGTTTTAGCAATGAAAAGAGAAAAAGCAGCATTTAAACTGTACATAAAATTATCTGAAAAAGCCCCCAACGAAGATTTGAAAAAACTATTTTTAGGTCTTGCGCAAGAAGAATCTCGCCATAAACTTCGCTTTGAACTTGAATACGATGAGTTTGTGCTAAAAGAGAATTAAAACTTAATTTTATACATTATCACATCAGTAAGATAGAAGGAGGGAAAAGAAATTAATAGATTCTTTTCCCTCTTAACTTTTCAATTTTTGGACTTATTCTAAACACATACCATATTGTGGGAAAATTCAAAGACTTACTATCCGAAAATTTATTTGAAAAATGCACCTAACCTAGCCTTGGTGTAATTTTGATAAGAACCTTTGAGCCTTTCCTTTCAAAGGCTTTTTCAAAAGTGTAAGTAAATCTTTTTTAATGAAAAGACATGTGTAGAAGTTGCATCTTTCCCTTCCTGTTATGCTAATATTTTATATTACTTTTCCGTTAATTCGATCTTCCATTCATGCTGCAATTTTTGGATACTGCTTACCTCAAAGTCCTGTAAATATATTTCTGACACTAATATCCCTAGCAAATGAATCATTTTTGCTTATTAACGTAAGTTCAACATAGCAAAACATATAATTACATGTTAATCAATATTATACATGCAAATTATAATTGAAATGATGGAACGATGGAAACGAAGTTCGACGGAGCCGATATTGGAGGAAAAAAGTTAGAAGAAATTCCATTACTTTAATTTTCAATTACCATACTAAATATTTATACATACCTGTAAATAAACATATTATCACATTTCTATACCAAACTTAAGTTTATTAATATTTATCACTTAATTTGTTTCAATTTTATAATTATTTAAAACATAAACAATTAAAGGCGTATTTTAGCCATTATTTTTAACAGATTTTACCTATATTATGCGATGTGCATTATTTTTCATAAATGATACTATATTTGAATAATAATAATCTATAAAATAAGGAGGATAAAAAATGGTTAATGAATATGATGTTATCATTGTGGGCGGTGGACATAATGGTCTTACTGCTGGATGTTATCTACAAAAATCAGGGAAAAAAGTACTCGTGCTTGAGCGGTTAGAAAAAGCAGGAGGAGGTGCTTGGACCGAAGAGGCAACTCTGCCTGGTTTTAAGCATAATCTAGCTTCGCTTTTTCACGGAATACTTCATTTAGGCCCCGTTTATAAAGATCTTGAATTGGAAAAATATGGCGCAAAATATATCTGGCCTGATGCACAAGTTGCCGCCGCATTCACCAATGGAAAATGTCTTGTATTTTATCGGAATCTCGAAAAAACATGTAAAGAAATCGCACGCTTCTCGGAAAAAGATGCAGAAACATACAGACAATTAGCAACTAATTTTCGGGTTATTCTTGACAACATTATTGGTCCATGGTTTTTTAACCCGCCACAACCAACTTCTCTTGCAGCAATGGCCATGGAAAGTAGTGTTGAAGGGTTAAATATGCTCAGAATGCAACTATCTAGCCCCAAAAACATTGTCAATGAACTTTTCGAATCGAATGAAATAAAATCATTCCTGCTTGCTTTTATTAAAGAATTTGGCGGTTCTCCCGAAACCTACGGATTTGGAGTGTTCGTACCGATGATGCTTGGTGAAACTCATGAGCCACATGGCTGGGCAATATGCGAAGGGGGATCAAGTAACCTTGCAGATGCTTTTGTACGATGCTTGGAAACTAACGGTGGAACAGTTAAAACAAATGCCCATGTAAAACAAATTATTATTAAAAACGGAAAAGCAACCGGGGTTGAACTTGAAGATGGTACAATAATTCATGCCAAAGAACTAGTTGTTTCAAATATTGAGCCCCACCAAACATTCTTAAATTTAATTGGCGAAGATAAACTGGAGCCATCGTTTGTAAACTCAGTTAAACGCTTCCGCCATGAAGAAACCGTTCTATTCACTACCCATCTAGCTTTAAACGAACCTCTAAAATGGAAATGTGCTGAATTTAATCCTGATATAAACCGTTGCCTAGGTGTGCTACTGGTTGATAACCCCCAAGAATTATACGATGATTTTGCTGATATTAATAAACAAAAACTACCTGAATATCCACGTATGTTTACAGCATACCCATCGGTTGTTGACCCAAGTCAAGCTCCTAAAGGGAAAGGGACTGCAATGGGCTGGCAATATGTACCCTATAAGCTTAAAGGAAAAGGCCCAGAAGAATGGGATAAAGTGAAAGAAAGTTTCGCCCAAAGATGTATTGAAGTTTGGGGTAAATATGTTGAGAACATGGATACTGCAATCTTAAAAACATTCATTTTGTCTCCAAAAGACACTGAAAATAAATGGATCTCAATGGTGCATGGTGGATTTAATCATGGTGAAATGAGCCAGGATCAGCTAACAGTAATGCGCCCATTCGTTGAGTATAAACCATACAAAACACCTATTGAAAACCTTTACATGTGTGGTGCTAGCACTCATCCAAGTGGAAGTATTGGCGGAGCATGTGGCTATAATGCAGTGCAAGTTATAGCAGAGGAATTGAAGCTAAAAAAGTGGTGGGAATAAATTATTGAAAAATTATGAAGTTAACAATAATCTCGGACAAAGGAGTTCCAATGATGGTGGTTACAAAGGTGACTCGCAAAGGACACTCCTTAGAAGTAACTGGTAAAATGATGGGGGCATGGCCTGCAAAAATGTACATAACGCCAAAAGAGTTTTGGATATGTATACGAATAGCTCTAAGTCCTGCTGTGCAATTATATCTTTTGGCATACCCTTTTATACTTTTAATGGGCATATTTAAAAAGAATGATAAGAAATAGAAATACTAAGAGTCACAGATTTTGTTAACCACGGCCCTACTATTTTCAAAGGAGATGAAAGTTACCGAATCATCTCCTTTGATTTTAGAGACCAATTATATTTGAATAGGTTCATCATCAACATGAATCAAATTTATTGGTTAATAGTTTTAGGTTTGTTTTGGGTCATTTCAAAGTTGTAATCCTTGACTGTTTTTACGAAACGGTTAATGTTTAGTACGCTATTCTATCCACACAATTTACAGTGAACAATTGGTTGCGGGTGGTTTGTGGTCTTTTTTGCAATAGTATATCGCAAATTGCGATACTAGGCAGGGCAGGTTGCATTATGCAAAGGGCAGGTTTTTGTAAGTTTATTTACCCCTATTTATAATTTGTTAAATACTTGCCTCGCTTTTCACTTTAAAATATTCACTTTTCACTTTCCTTTCCTATCTTTGGTTCTGATTCGATGTTGAGGAAAATGGTGTCCAGAAAGCATTATTTATTTCTTTATTTTATACTTATTCAATTGCTTGCATCTTGTACTAAACCAAACCAGTACTTTGCAAAGGAAAGGTATATTGTCACCACTAATACTTTGAATATTAGAATTGACCCAACTCAATTATCGAAAAATATTGGTACCCTAAAAAAAGGGGATATAATTACTGCCCTTGCATCCGATAAATACTGGGTAATGGTTAAGGTTGGCGATCAAACAGGGTTTGTTTCCATTGAGTATGTGAAAAAAATCGATCCAATATCAGCACCCAAAATTGTTTCTTTTATTGAAAGGAATGCTGATTGGGTGAAATGGCCGTTCTGGGTCATTTCCATACTACTTATCACCATCTGGATTATTAGCGAATTAGGATTAATGCGATACGAGAATCGTCTCAAAATCAAATTTGGTATTAATGCAAAAAAAATCTCTGTATCTCCACTAATATTCTTTGTCACAGGCATTCTTACGGCAATACTCTATCTTTATTGGAAAGATCAGATAATTGAATCCTTATTCAATAGATTTTCGTTTCTACCACGTGGGATGGGCAGTATTGCATGGATAATATGGATTCTATATTTGACTCTTCTTTTGGGGATGATTGTTGATTTTAGCGGTTCCATCTATCGAAGCGGGATTAAGTTTGGGCCTTTAACCTTTTTAATGGAACTGGGAATTAATCTTATAATCTTCTTAACTACTTTCTTTCTTGTTATCTCACTATTCTTAATAGCCATTATTTTCCTAATTGTTTTCTTTGCTGTACTCTACACAATAGTTGTAACGGAAAATAGTAAATCGTTTTCAGGGTTTATTGGCGCAAAGAAATAATGTAGATTATTGATATTTGGAATATATCTTTCTTTTGTCCTAAACCTTTGGAATAAACCTAACCGAATTTGCCTTAACTGAAATCCAAACTTTTTTATCGGTCTTTAGTCCAAGTTTTTCAACTGATTCCCATGTTACTAAAGCTGCAACACGAACCCCAATATCCACCCAAACCTCGAATCCATGCTTTTGGGGAAAAATGTCGACAATTGTGCCTTGAAAGGTATTTAACGCGCTGTTTTCAGGTTTATCGATTGACACGCTAACTGCGTTTTCGGGGAAACAAATAAAACCATTGGATTCAATCTCATCGGCATAGAACCATACTTTCAGACCATTTATGGAAAATCCTTTTAACCCATGTTCCGTTTTATCTGATATTGAACCTTGAAAGAAGTTTTTTATACCGCTAAAATTTGCTACAAACTCTGATGCAGGGTTTCTAAAAACATCAACAGGTGTACCAGTTTGAACGATTGTTCCGCTATTTACAACTGCAACGTGGCTTCCAAGCGAAATGGCTTCATCATAATCATGAGTAACATGAAGTATCGTTTGCCCCTCACGGTTTAAACTGCGAAGCAAAGCCATTAATCCAGATCTTAGTCGTACATCAACGGATGATAAAGGTTCATCGAGTAGTAAAACCTTTGGCTCCACAGCTAATGTGCGTGCTAATGCAACTCTTTGTAATTCCCCACCTGAGAGCAATGCAGGATTTCTATCGAGAAGATTCGAAATTGAAAGTTTTTCAGCAATTTCAAAAACCTTTTTTTGTTCGTCTATCTTTTTAATTCCTTTACGACGAAGTGGGTATCCAATATTCTGCGATACCGACATATTAGGAAACACTGCCAAATCCTGAAAAACAAGACCTACGCTTCTCTTTCCAATACTGGCTTTGGTTACATCATTACCATTAATCCAAATTTGCCCATTATCGAGTTTAACAATACCCGCAATTATTTCAAGAATCATTGATTTTCCTGCACCCGAAGGGCCAAGTAGCATAAAGTAATCGCCCTTGTTCACCTCAAAGGTTATATCGCATATTGCGAATTCCTTAAATTTTTTGGATAACCCTTCAACCTTAAGCATCGCGGGGCTCCTTTCTGGCGATTAATCGCACCAAAATAAATACTAGCAAGCAAACCCCGATGAATAGAACGGCAACTGGTCGTGCATATTTAAGACCAAATGATCCAAATCGTTCAAAAATCAGAACTGGTGTTATCATAGGGTGATATGCTACCACTATCACTGCACCAAACTCACTCATCCCCCGGGCAAACATCATGATAAGTCCCGATACAATGCTCTTCCATGCAAGAGGAAGCGATATAGTAAAAAAGACTCTTGTCGGTGATGCTCCAAGATTCAGCGCAGCTTTTTCCAAACGCTCAGGAACCGCAGCAAATCCCTCCCTTGCATAGTTTATTAGAAATGGAACACTCACAAAAGCCATTGCAAGTGCAATTCCGCCCGAAGTACCAACTAAACTTAACCCAAATGTTGATGATGCTTTGCCCAAAAAACTATCCCTTGCCATAAACCCAAGTAAAGCTATACCCGCAGCGGAATGAGGAATAACTACTGGAAGGTCTATGATACCTAACACCAACCGTTTTAGAGGAAACTCGAAACGTGCAAGCAAATAAGAAAGTGGAATGGAAAGTATTGCAAAGATCAGAGTTGCTGCCATAGCAACCCATATAGTAAGCCAGATGCTCTGCTGAACCTCATCCTCCCCTGCTGTTTTGATTAGACTTTCCAATGGGGTTGCAAACACCATTCCAAGTATCGGAGAGATAATAAATAGAAGTAGTACGCCACCCAGCAACGAGGCAATAAGCCTAAACCAAGAAAAACTCTGGTTAAAATCTCTTAAGCTATTGCTAAACTTGGATGGCATTGAACATATATTTTAAACAAATATAATTTTATCAGAGTTTAGAAAAACTCTTAGTGATACTTAGTGAAAACCTTTGTGTCCTTAGTGTTTAAAATTGAACCACGAAGATCACAAAGGATTCACAAAGATTAAAAAAACTTACAGTTCTAACAATCACAAACTTTTTTTCAACGCAAACCCTTTCAAAGGCTCAGGAATACTATCGTATGAAACTGTTGATGAAGGCACAATTGGCGTTTGCCCCATCTCTTTAATTATTGCCTGACCGCCATTCTGCTCTAAGAAATACTTTACGAATTCAATTGCCAATTTTGGATTCGGAGCATTCTTAGGTATTGTAAGCCCGTAAACCATTGGTTCTCCAAACATTGTTAGTTTCGAGTCAGGTGTCTTTCCATTTACCTCAACCGAAACGGTTTTATAAAGTGAATCCATTGTAAGATTCGAAAGATTTATCTCTTGAGGCAGTGTAAGATATTTCAAACCATGTTGAATTGCAACCGATTTGTACAGGAAGATATAATCGATTGTATTGCTCTCAAGTAGCGCAAGAAGATCAACCTCTTTAGGACGAATATGCTTGATATCTTTACCAAGTAGAGTCTTTGAAATCGTTGTATTCAGGTAATACTTTTCTGCAAGTTTAATCGTCATAACAGTTCGATATCCACAAGGATCAGAATTTGGATCGCTTCTACCAAAGGCAACATCATCTTTTGCTAAAATCTCAAACCAGTTACCCTTATTAATTTCTGCTGAATGTCTTGATTTCTCTTGATAAACAATTGACATCTCGTTACCTGCAAACGGGATGTTCCATGATGCATACTGAGGGATAAGTATTTTATCAATCACCTTATAATCGGCGGATGCTAACAGATCGCATTGTTTACCCAATTCTGTAATCTTGCGGGCGCACTCAACGCTGCCTGCCGATTCTAACTTGAAAGTTACTGCTGGGTGTAATCGCTTAAAACTATCAACTGCTGCTTTCATCGGCATTGATAGACTTCCAGCATGAAATATTGTAAGTTCTCCCGTAAAGGGGTTAACCTTTTCAGCCTTTCTACCGCATGAAAACAGTGCAATTGAGGCTAGTAGTATAATCTTAATCTTATTAGTTAACATATCCGTAAGTATTATCAATATTGTTATTTGAAACTGTATGTTGCTGAAAACTGAAAGAATCTTCCGGGTGATATTAGTCCCTTTTTATCGGTATAAGGATTGTCTAGTAAGTCCTGTATATCAAGGGTCAATTTAATAGATTTGAAATCTTTCCAAAACCTTAAGTTGAATGTATTCCAAGAATCAATCTTGTAACTATTAACCTCATCGCCCCATTGAGAACCGATGTAGACCCAAACAAGGCCAGCATTAACAAATCTATTCTGCAAAATTAGTTCGCCTGATGCTTGATTGAGGGGAACTTCGGCAAGTGATTTTCCTTTTAAATCAATATTAACCAGCGGATTTGCTTTAAAATCAGTAATCTCCGAATGATTCTGGGAATAATTCCCCCTTACTATTAGCCATTTAAAAGGATTGAGACTTACTGATATTTCTCCACCCAAAATTCTAACCGAGGTGATATTCTCGCGCTTAACAATCGGCTTAAGGCCATCGCCACCAGTATCTATTGAATCGCCTGTTGAAACAAAATATTGAAAATCATATCCCTTCGATAAATATAATGCAGCATCCAGCCTCAAAATTGAGTTAAACCTCAAGCCTCCACCCAATTCATAGGTTAAGAGATTCTCTGGCTTTAGGTTTGGATTTGCCAACTTAAATCCTTTTGTAATCTTTCTTGTTGAGCAAAGATCATCCAATTTGGCTGGCATAAACCCAGATGCAACAGAACCATAAATGCTTAGCCACTTATTTGGCAAATACCTGATACCAAGTTTTGGATTTAATGAATTCCATGAACTTTTAGGAAAATTAGCCAAAGTATCTCTACCAAAACCCGTATTCTTTGTGGGATCAGTAACTTTTAGCAATCCATCAAAAAAGGTTGCAACATCGAATCTGAGTCCTCCCAATACCTTTAGCTTTGAATCAAAGAATGTTTGTTCATCCTGAAGAAACATGGCAGCAAATGTTACTTTTCCCTTGCGTTGTACATCATCAGTAGATGTTCTGTAGATATCCTCGGCATCCATCCAGCCATGCTTAAGGTCAACACCTCCGATTAGCTCATTTTTTGCACTTATCTTTCGTGATGCATTTGCCCATAGCCCTAAATCTCCTGAAACCTGAAACGTATGGAATAGTTTATAATCGCCAGCGGTATTTACGGCCTCGTTCTGTCTGTAGTAATTCTCCCGCTGAGCATAACCATAAATCTCAAGTTTAAACTTCTCAATCTCCCCATTATACCCGAATCTTAGGCGTTTAGTGGTATAAGCATCAAAGCTACCATCGCTCATATATACTGCTCTCCCCGCTCCTCTTTTATCCTCATAAAGATTACCTCCGATATAGAAGGTCGAACTATCAGATATTGGAATAATTGCTTTCACGACTAAACCCTTTTCATTGATATAAGATTTAGCACTTGTAGAATCTCGAGTTTCGGGAGGATCGACAATATAACCATCGCCCTTTCTGTAAAACCCATTTGCCATTATGCTAATGCCTTTTTTCAAAACGGGGATCTTTCCTCCAAGCATTGCCCTTGTACCATACAAGCCAAAACCACCTGCCTCACCAGTAATTGAGCCATAAAAAGGAGAATTAAGCGGCTCTTTCGTTCTGATATTTATTACACCTGCCATGGCATTATTCCCGAATAATGCTGATGAAGGGCCATGTACAACCTCAATCTGGTCAACCATATCGGGCGAAATCAGACTCCAGTTGATGAATCCGTAGGAAGTCTTATTCAGCGGAGCACCATCATATAGAATTAAAACTCGATTCGAGCCATCCAATCCACGCATAGTAACCGCTGCATTCTTTGAGAAAACTCCATTCGATCTATCAATATACAATCCAGGGATTGTTCTTAAGTAATTATCTGTGTTTAATGCTGACTGAGATCGTACCCTAACACTATCAATAACGCTTACTAATGCTGGGACTTCCCATGTTGACTGCGGGGTAAGGGTTGCCGTTACAACAATTTGGTCGAGTGCAATTGGTGATTCGGAAAGGGATACTTCAACAAAATCGCTTGGATTTATACTCAATTTAGAAATTGACTTGTAGCCAACGTGGCTAAAAGAAAGGTCAACAGACTTCTGAACAATATCACAGAGAGAGAATACACCATTCAAATCAGTTACAGTTCCAATTGCCTTATTCAAAACCTTAACAGTAACACCCACAAGCGGTTTTTGTGTCTTAGAGTCTACAACTTTCCCCTTGAAACAATTTTGATTGTATCCAGATAAAGAAATTAGTATTAGGCTGATAATGCAAAATGCAGATTTCATAGATTTCTAACAATGCTTAATTGATTTTACTTTTGCATTACGATGGAAAAGACCACCTTACCAGCATCCTCTCCCGCAACCTCATACACCCTGAGAATTCCATATTTACCAGTACTTTCGTCTTTAAATGAGTACACATCTCCCACTTTAAGATTTTTCGCCTTACGTTTTCCCTGCGATTCGGAGTATGAATTGATCACAAAAACAGGATCAGAAATAGCCTCAAATTGCTGTTGAGTTAATGTAATTGGGTAAAAACGTGACGTATTCTTTATTGTCCAATTTGATAAACCATTCGTTCCTGTAAACACCGATGCATCAACATTCGCTCCGGGCGAAGCAATTGTATTGGCCTCTCCAGATATCGCATCGTAG
>JACABB010000006.1:0-24761 GCA_013376985.1 Bacteroidales bacterium | reverse complement strand
TAATAAAGTAGATTGATAGTCGGCTGAACACCAAAGGCATCCTGCAAAGTATAGGTAGTTCCATTGGTAAAAGAAAGAAAACTCTTCCCTTCTACTTTATTTTGAGCATCAAGGTTAACATCGTGATACCAAACCAACTCTCCGCCACCAAAACCTGCCTTTTTCTGAACCTTTAATGAGGTTGATGACGAACCACCCTTAATATCACGAATTGTAAATGCAATTGAATCAACGTCGCTACTGCTTTTAGCAAAATCTATATTCCTTTCAAATTCTTTGATATTCATTCCCTCGTCAACAACACGAGTTCTGTTGCTTGCAACTATTAAGTTTGTTAGGGTTTGCGCCCCATTCCATTTACAATGAACCTTGAAATGAAGTATCGATGCCTCCATTGCTGATGTATCCGCAGCAATCAAATCACTACCATTTACTAATTCAATGGTTGGAGCACCAACATCAACTTCCGATTTACTACATGAAACTCCTGTTATCCCTAGGCAAACAATGATTAATAGGATTCGACAAGCAATGTACTTCATATCGACATATGTTAAAAATGGGTATTCAAACCTTTCAAATACCCAATATCTCTATTTATTCTTAAGTTTTTTTACTCCCGAAACCAGTCCAACGCCAGCCAACGACCCAATAAACCCAAAAGCAAAATGGGTCATCCATGGGAATAGTAGTCCATTACTTAATGATGAATGCACTGTACCAAATAATGGTGATAAGAACATCCTGAATACAGGGATAAAACTGTAAACCGCTCCCCCAAGCAATGCTGCTATTGGAATCCAAACTAAAATAGAATTCCATTTATACCAAACAAAATCAATGGTAGCACCCATTGCCAAATAGATGTAAGGAAGCAATGGATCACCATAGCCTAAGCCTGGGATTAACGATGCTAAAATTGAACCTGTAACCGTAATGGTCGATGCCAATCTTAAGTTCGATAATGCCCTAGCACCCATTATCAGCAACATGAATTCAAGCCCATGTCTACCTGGCATTTTCAGAGGAATCCGAAAGCGTAGGTGTAGCCAAGTAGCAATAAAACCCACCATAAGCAGAAGCAAGATTTGCGCTGCTATAGAAAAGCTAATCGGAAATGCCTTTGATATACTCTTTGTTTGCAAGCTGGTAGCCATATTCTTCATTATTATCAATTTTATTAACTATCAAAGTAATAAGACCATCGCGATGTACAGGCCTTAACCAACCTTCTAATGATATTCGAGAATGTTCATCAACAAGTTCACCCTCAACGGTCACTATTTTATGCAAATGAACAAGTTTTTTTAATTCAGCAGGCGTTTTAATCCCATTAATTGTTCTCACCTCTGTTCCTCTCAACCCAACAAAACGTCCATCATTACCCGATGCCCGTAATCCCACAGCAGCCATTGAACCAATTACCCCATCGTGATTTCCAGTTAAACCTATTAGTCTGATATTCTCCTTCTTTGCAAGTTCATGAGCATCAACCTGTTTTAACAAATCACGTTTTGCTTTTAGACCCCACTTTACAATTGATTCAGGAATTTTATCGACCTCAATCATACATAAGCCACAGTCCGAGCCGGGTGCACATGCTTCAAGTAGATAATCAACCATCAAATCCCACACCTCCTCAGGTTTATCAGTCTCAATTTCTAAGCAAAGTGATGAGTTATGCGATGTGTAAGGAACCCTTTGATCAAACAGCAATTGATGCCTTGATACTCCGCCACAAATACCCAAACCCGAAGCGTTAATTCGCTCACCCATCGTACGCCCAATAAATCCTGTTCCTCTGCTTTCTAAATTATCAGTATCGTCAATCCCCACTAAATACTCCATCTATCGCTACTACTTATTTATCTTGTGAAAAAAATCCTTAACTATCCTCTTAACCGATGAATCAAACTCAAAACGTAATTCCTTGTAGGCCTCTATTAAATTCTTTCCTTCTTCAGTTAATACAGAATTCCCACCGTCCCTACCACCGCGGTGCTTCTCAATTAGTTGAAATCCTAGAGTCTTCTCCGATTGTCGAACCAACTCCCACGCTTTTCGGTAACTAATTTTCATCTTTTCAGCAGAAGCCATCAAAGAACCCAATTCGCCAATATTTAGTAGGAGTTCAAAGTGCTCTTCTGTTAAAATAGGATGACCATCTTCCTTATGCTTAAGGAAGATAGAGAAATCTAGAAATATATCGTAATACTTAGACCCTTTTGGCCCTGCCATAAAAATAAGTGTTAAGTATTTTCTAGCATATCGATAATTAAATAAAAGCGGCATGAATATGCCGCTTCAAAATGCTACTTATATAGGCAACGATAAGAGGTATCGCCATCAACCTTTACATTAAACTTCACATCCTTAGGAACAATAAAGGTTTCAAACTCGTTGTAAGTTTTCCACTGGGTTTCGCCAGGAAGTTTAACATCCATTTTTCCAGAAGTTACAGTCATGTGCTCAACAGTTGAAGTACCAAAAACATACTCCCCTTTAGCCATAACACCTACGGTTGCAGTACCATTAGAAGTTTCAAAAGCAATAGATTTTACCTTGCCATCGAAGTATTCGTTTGTTTTAAACATAAACAGTTAGGTTTTTAATTGTCCAAAATTAAAGAAAAAATCCTGACCTCAATCAATAGAAACCACAAAGGTTTTAAAAACCTTAGATAATTAATATTCTATTCTTTATCGTATAAATCTTGAATAAGTTTGACATACCTCAAAGGTTTTTGAAACCTTTGAGGTATGTCAAACTTCTACTCCTCATCATCCAAATCTTGAATAAAACGATGATGTTCAATAAAATTATCAATTCCATCAAATTGATTTAAAATATATTCTTTTGCTATTAGAGTTGGTTTATTGGTTGTATAAGCATGCCACGAACTATACTGCCAATTCCTAAAATCATCAATCAAACTATGATTCTGAGGATTGAAGTGAATATATTTTACAAGATTAAAGAGATATTTTTCATCCAATACCTTTTTTCTTCGAATTTTATACCTGAAAAGGCTACCAGTTCTATTATAACTCTTATTATAAGCCTTTGCATAAGCATTAAAGAAGTTCGAAAAATAGCGCCACGCTGGTTTACAGGTTATTTCAGAATTATTAATTTCATCCACATCCTTAATCCTAAGCACAAAATGGAAATGATTAATCAGTAAAACATATGCATAAACCTCACAAATATCGGCCAAGTGTTTTTTGAATAAGGACATAAAAAATCGATAATTCTCACTCTCTATAAAAATATTCTCTCTATTATTCCCTTGATTGAATAAATGGTAGGTATTGTCGTATTCTATCGGTTCCATTCTAATAGTAAATTTAATATATCAATCTATACCTCAAAGGTCTTGAAGACCTTTGAGGTATTCATCGAAGTCTTTCAACAAAATTAAAGAAAAAAGAATTTTAAAATCCTAATAAAAGTCAGGTTTGATATAAAGTCTGATTTATAATTGATTAACAGTATTCCTTTCGAACATTCACGGTTTTAATATGTTATTTAGAATGATTGTAATTTATTTTTTGTTTTCAAAACATGATTTTCGTTATGCATTTTTTTGCATAACGTTTTTATATTTGCCCTCGAATAAATAAAATTATTAAAATGAATAACTCAATATTTAAATTTGAACGCCCTAAAAATGAGCCTATTCTAGGCTATGCGCCTTGCTCAACAGAAAGAGTTGCATTAGAAATTGAACTTAAGAATCTTTCTGAATCTGTTACGGATATTCCACTTATCATTGGTGGAAAAGAGATAAGAACTGGAATAACCGGAAGAGTTGTAATGCCTCATAATCACTCTCATCTGCTTGCCACATACCACATTGCAGGTGAAAAAGAGATTCAAATGGCTGTTGATGCCGCTCTTGCAGCTCGTGAAAAATGGGCGCAAACATCGTGGATAGATAGGGTATCGGTTACAATAAAAATTGCTGAGCTGATATCAAAAAAATACCGTGCATTGATGAATGCTTCCACAATGCTTGGGCAAAGCAAAAATGCTTACCAAGCAGAGATTGACTCGGCTTGCGAGGTGGTTGATTTTTTAAGGTTCAACGCATTTTTTGCAAGTGAAATATATAATGGTCAACCCTTATCGGAAGATTCACATCTAAATCGCACTGAATACAGGCCTTTAGAGGGATTTGTTTTTTCTGTTTCTCCATTCAATTTTACTGCAATTGCATCAAACTTAAATATGTCACCTGTTCTTATGGGGAATTCAATGGTATGGAAACCGGCAACTACCTCTATACTATCCAATTATATATTGATGAAAATTTTTAAGGAAGCCGGATTACCCGATGGGGTTATTAATTTCGTTCCGAGCAAGGGTTCTGTTATCGGAAAGGAGATATTCAAACAGCCAATGCTTGCAGGTATCCATTTTACTGGATCAACATCAACATTCAATCTTTTCTGGAAACAAATTGGTGATAATCTTAACAACTATCGATCTTATCCAAAGTTAGTTGGTGAAACCGGGGGTAAAAATTTTCTATTTGCTCACCCAAGTGCAAGATTAGATGAAGCGGTTATAGCAGCAATTCGTGGAGCATTTGAATATCAGGGACAGAAATGTTCTGCCGCATCAAGGGCTTATATTCCAAAATCTATGTGGTCAGATTTTAAAGCGTTGATGCTAAAGAATCTAAATGAAATAAAAATGGGCGACCCTACTGATTTCACAAACTTTATAAATGCTGTGATTGATGAATCTTCGTTTGACAATATTATGACCTATATTCAAAAGGCCAAAGAATCAAATGAGGCTGAAATTATTTTTGGAGGAAAGGGTGATAAATCAGTTGGGTATTTTATAGAACCTACTGTTATTCTTACTACTAACCCTCATTTCATCACAATGGAAGAGGAAATCTTTGGACCCATACTTACAATCTACCTATACAACGATGAAGAGTACGAGCAAACATTGGATGTTTGTGATCAAACATCGCCATACGCATTAACTGGGGCAATTTTTGCTACAGATCGAGCCGCTATTAATATGGCAATGAAAAAGTTGCGTTATGCTGCTGGCAACTTCTATATCAACGATAAACCAACTGGAGCGGTAGTTGGGCAGCAACCATTTGGTGGAGCTCGCACATCGGGAACAAACGATAAAGCAGGAAGTTCCTTAAACCTAATTCGTTGGACAAATGCAAGAACTATTAAGGAAACGCTTGTTCCTCCAACCGATTATAGGTACTCCTTTATGAGGGACGAAATTTGTAAATAAATAGACTGCCTCGCTGTACATGGACGAAGTATTTAATAGAGTTATTCGCCGCAAGCAGCGGGGCATTTAATCCAAAGAAATAAATCTATCAGCAAATCAGGTTAATTGCTCAATAATTAAGTTACTGATTTCCAAATGATCATATTTAGAAATGTTAAACATAAATGGTTGTTTAAAATTCCATTTTTGAATAACTTTTTCTGCTATACTATCACGAACAACAAGTAAAAGATGAGTATTTGGCCTATCAATCAAATCTTGAATACTTGCTGCCCAACCATGATTTTCGCACTCCAAATTCCCAACCTCATCAATAATTACAATTTTATTATTCTTGTTATTTGCTGATTTTAGAGTGTCTGAGCCTTTCTGTAAACCTTTGAGAAGGATTTTATATCGGCCAATTTCCATAACGCTTTCGTTAGCGTTGAGCCTCATGAATTCTTCGTTATCGCAATTTGCGATATCAATAATATTGTAGCCAACAGTGGTGCTATTTTCAATTATCCTTGGGGAATAGATGCCGCCAACAGCAATACCCTTTTCTTTAAAAACATCAATAACCTTTTGCACCATTGCAGTTTTACCCTGACCTATAGCCCCTGTGATGATAAATATTTTCTGATTAAATTGAATTTTGTTTTTTATCTCCGCTAATCTAAAATCAACCTGTGAGATGACTTGGTAAATCACTGATATTGGGTTTTTAACAATTGTTTTAAAATCTGGAATATTAGTAATCATCGATGGCAAACTCTCAAGCGAAAGTTCTAAAGCTAAGGGCAATTGTTTAAATGAAGTTTTAAGGAAAAACTCACGAATTCGAGGGTTGTACAATTCGGTTCCTAAAACCGAAAAGCCAACGATGATAATAACCGCCCTGAAATTCATTTGAAGTCCAATCAGTAAGCCTTGCATTAAGCTATTATCGCGGGATTGGACTTTGGTAAAAACAAAAGCGGTGATCATTGTTATGATTACAAAGAATATCCAAAGTTTTGGTTTGGATAGCTGGCGTAGCGCACGTTTATAACGAAATGCCCAAATTGTAACAACTCCTGCAATAAATAAACTCCAATATATAAAAGGTGTGTAGTTTAGTAAAGTTAGAGCGGCAATTATTAATAGGATATCGGTAAAAAGCCAAATCATCGAATAGCTGAAATCGAAATTCCGTCTATTCAGCGGTTCAAAGTTCCTATTGGTAACATTTTCTGCTTTGTACTCTAGCGGTTGTTTTAAGATTTTCCTACCCACTCTAATTCCAATTATTGCAGCAATAAATCCCAGCACACAATAAATAATTAGTAAAGCAAGAATTGGCAACCATACTATATCAAACTGAATATTAAGTTGTTTCTGTGCAAATTTTAATAAATCGGCGTAAAGATCTACTATATTAAAACCATAAAATATTATGTAATTTGCTATTTTGTGAAATAAATTCCACGACATGGCAAGCATACCACCCAATATGTAAGCCACTATTGTTTTCCCAAATATTCTAACAGAAATTTCGAGTAAAACGGCTTCACAAATTATAGCAATCATCGGCCCAAAAATCACGGCACTTGGCGACATGGTTTTCATTAAGGCACAGATTATCCCGGCACGCCAAAATATTCCCTTTTCTGTCCAAATATAACTTACGGAAATTAAGATGATAATGCCAATTGCAGTAAGTACATTTCCGCTAAATGGAATCTTCAAATTGTGTAGGAAACTACCAAGAACAATCTCTGATGCAGCCCAAATAGTTCCTACAATTGAGGCTTTAATCCATTTTTCATTGATTTCATTAATTTTTTGCATTCAGAATACAGATTTTTTGAGCGCAATATTTAAATAGATGAAAACCAGTTCCTGCTTCACCAACAATCGAGAATAATAAGCTAGGATCGGTTATTCGTGTTGCGCCAATTATATTAACCTTATTTTCGAATAAAATATCTGGAATTAAACTACTTGAGGGTCCTGCAACAATTACCTGTGTATTGGGTGATATTGCGGAAAGTAAACCATCTATTGTGTTGTTTACCAAAGTCAAGCCTGTTATAATTATAACATCGGAAATGGGTAGAATTTTAGTGTACTCTTTTGCAGGAACATAGTATTGCTTTTGTTCTTCGGTAAGCACATTCTCATCCAATTCCAAAACATGCAATTTGTTATTCGTTTCAGATATTCTGCGGATATATGAATGAAAGCCACCCACAAGCGTAATGGTTTTCTGCGATTTTAAGTCGATAAGATCTATAGGATCTATGTTTTCAAGTATCTTGTAGTCCGATTTAGAAAGTATTTGTAAAGATATTGCGTTCAATACCGCAACTCTCATTGAATCAAGTAATTTTAATTTCTTGTTTGTTTCGAGTAAATCAATTACCCTTTGACCAATAATTTTGGTGGGTGTAAAATCGCCAAAATCACGATTGTTCTTGCTACAGGGTGGATTGGTGTCAATATCAGTACTAGCAACGCCACAACTACCATCGGATAAACGAATAGCCGTAAGGAATACCCCTACTCTTATATCCGATATTGTTAAATTCTCAATTTGATCTTTGTATTTGGTTTTTATCAAATCATAGGTCTTATCTAAAATCATGTAATATTTTTTATATGATTATTGAAACAGGAAAGGCAAATATATTAAAATTTCATTGAAGCGATATGCAAAAAAATACTTTTCGATTATCACCCTCTTACATATAAATAACACATTGAATAGCAGATAATAATAAAATTTTGGATCAATTTAAAGCTACGGTTGATAAATTTTGTCAACGCTCTTTATATGATATAACAAATCTACGCCCCCACACAACAATAATTGCCATACCCAATCGAGGTAAGAACAGCCACCAAGCGGAGACTCCAATAGCTGCATAAAGGATTAAATCCTCTAGGTTTGAATGCGAAATTGCAATATGAAAATTAAGAAGATCTGCTTCTTGCTTGGCTATTCTACCGCTTTCAACTTCATCTATCATTATCGCTGAACCATAAGCTAAACCCAAAAGGTTTGCGGCCATCCACATTACGGAAGTAGATCCTGGCAATCCCATAACTTTGAGGAATGGACCAAAAATTTTAGTTAGGAGATCCGTTATTTTGAACTCTATTAATATCTTCTGGAGTATCATTAATAGAGTTATCAGTACAACTATTTTAATGCTTAACTTCAATGACGATACCGTCCATGCTGACAATACCTCTTTAAACGTTGGATTAGAAATCTGGTGCAAGCCCAAACTTGAAGTTCCCATCTGCGCTGGCAGCAGTAAGTTTAGTATGATTGCAGCAACTATAGAGCTAATAATACGAAGTGTAATTATATGCCAAACCTTAGAACCTGTTTTTTTTTGAACGGTCGTTTCCACAATCAAGTTATGGGCAATTAAACTCATAATACCCAAAATGGTCATCTCTCTCAAAGTGAAATTCAATGAAGTAATAACTGCAATTGCAGAGTAAACATTCAGGAAAGCAGATGTGATATAAACCAAAGCGGCTTCGCCCTTAAGACCAATAAGGTTGAATGCAGGAGATAAAAATTCGGAAATAACATTCAGAATACCAAAGTGATATAAAAGAGTAACGGTAAGTGATATCGGAATTGTAATTTTAAGAAACCATAAAGATGTTTTTATAGCAGAAGGCATTGCATTCTTAATACAACCAGCAATACGCCTAAATATTAAACTATGATTTAAACTATCCAACTGTGACTTTCCAACTTTTTTCATAAATCAAGAAAAATCTTCAAAAACAATTAAGAACTATTTGTATTAGTCTATAAAATAACTATAAATCAACATATTAACAAATTTCATTATTAATGCAGAGGCTTAAAGGTTTCAACATAAACAATAATACTGGAAATTATATTTTACAGTAAATTTCAATTGAAACTTTTGTATGCAAAAGGTGAAAATAGTTATGCACTTTACGGAGTATCTTTCAAGAACAATAGAATAAGTTAACACTAGAATAATTAAGGGTTATAAGGCAATTTTTCTAAATCTTTCCTTAATTTCTGTGCAAAAACTGCAAATTTATTATTAGAATTCTCTATTTCCTTGCAGGTTCGAATAGCATCGTTGATTTTAAACTGATTAAGAAAAGCAAGGCTGAGATACCATTTATAGTGATCAACGAATATACCAGAATCAGACTCTCCTAGTATGGTTTTAATAAGTGTTTCGGCTTTTTCTGGCTTATTTATCTCAAGATAAGCAGAAATAAGCATTAAATCTAATATGTTATTTTTATGATCGCTTTCTACCCTAATTTCAAGTTCATTAATAATTTTAGTAAAATTCTTTGATTTATAATTGAAAAGCAATTCATCATATTCTCTAGTACCAGAGATGCCTCTATTTAATGAAGGTACATCAAATCCTTGATAATATTTAGTGTAAAGATTATCGGGTCTTTCAGGAATTCTCTGCCAAAAGAAAAATGATGTACATATTAATATAATTATACAAGAAGCTGAAAGTAATCTATAGCGAATCCTTATACTTTTTTTCTTAGTATTTTCCTTTGCTTCAATTAATTTTGATTTTAAGTTGACACAATCTTCTTCGTCAAGAACAACCGTCATTATTTTACGAGAAAGGATTAATTCCTTTCTTAGTCCCTCATCAAATAATAACTCTCGCTCAAAACTTTTTCGCTCTTCCTGCGAAAGTTTGCCAGTTATATAATCATCAATGTCATTATAAAAATTCCGATTCATCCATTTCAAATATTTTATTATACATCGGATCGCTTTTAATACTTTTAATTAGAATCTCCTTGCAAATATACTTCTTTCGTTTGGCATATTGGCTTGAAGAAAATTCAAATTTTTCAGCAATTTCCTCATAGCTTAATCCACTATAAAAAGCTTTAATTATTCTCTTGCATTCAGCATGGAGCGTTTTAAAATGTTTATAAAGTAAAGCTCGTTTTCTATTATTAACGTACTCCATAAACAATATTTCCTCACCACTTTCCTCTAAAGGCAATTCATCCCACTTTAACTTTGACTTTTCTCTGTAAAATTTAAACCAAATTTGTTTACAAGTAACCATTAGGTAAGGCTGAACAATAGTATTCTCGTCAAGTTCCTTGGCTTTAGCTTTACGGTAAAAAATTATAATAGCCTCTTGGAAAATATCGTCAACATCTACCTCTTGACCTCCATAACCTCTAATCATTGAAAGAACTTTTGGGAAAAAATTGGAGTACAAATAGTTCAACGCCTCCAAATCTTGCCCAATAATACCCCTATATAGTTGAGAATTACTAAAAACTTCCACTCTAAATTTGAATTAGTGCTTCAAACAAAACTATAAAAAAGGAAAGCAATTAAAAATATTATAACAATTAGTTATCACGAAATTTTACAATAGATGTAATCGATAATAAAAAGAATCTACCAATAAATAGAAAATCAAATCATTATCAATTTATTCAGAAAAATATTATTGCTTTAAATATATAAAAAAAAAACCCCAAAGAAGATCTTTTGGAGTTTTGTGCGGATAAAGGGACTCGAACCCCCACGCCTTTCGGCACTAGATCCTAAGTCTAGCGCGGCTACCAATTACGCCATATCCGCAAAAATTGTGGTGCAAATGTAAGATTTTTTTTCAAAAGCACAAGCATGTTTATATCTAATTACAAATAATAGTTTAAATAATCTGAAAGTACTAGGGAATTTATTTTCTAAGTTCGAAATTTTTTCCCAGATACAATCTTCTAACCTGCTCGTCATCTGCAAGTTCCTGAGATGTTCCAGCTTTTAGTATATCCCCTTCGAAAAGGAGGTATGCTCTATCTGTAATTGTTAATGTTTCGTGAACGTTGTGATCAGTTATAAGAATTCCAATATTCCTATCTTTAAGATGAGCCACTATGTTCTGAATATCTTCAACTGCTATAGGATCAACACCCGCAAAAGGTTCATCCAGCAGAATAAATTTTGGATCTAAGGCTAAAGCCCGAGCTATTTCGGTACGTCTACGTTCACCCCCCGATAACTGAATTCCTAAACTTTTCCGTATTTTTTGTAGTCCAAACTCCGTAATTAACGATTCAACCTTTTCACGTTGATAATCCTTGGTAAAAGTTGTCATTTCAAGCACTGATTTAATATTATCCTCAACGCTTAAATTTCTGAATACTGAAGCTTCCTGAGCTAAATATCCAATTCCTCGTTGAGCCCTCCGATATACGGGTTCATTGGTTATATTTAAATCATCAAGAAAAATGCTTCCGGAATTAGGATGAACTAGACCAACTATCATATAAAAAGTTGTAGTTTTTCCCGCACCATTTGGTCCAAGTAGACCAACTATTTCGCCCTGTTTCACCTCAACAGATGCACCTTTTACTACGGTTCTTGCTCTGTAACGCTTAATTAGATTGTTGGTATAAAGCCTCATCATATTTATAATGCTTGTATAACTTCACAAAACTAGTAAATTAAGTTAGAATATTATTTGCAAACCAGCACGTATTCCAAACTTTTCGATATTGGGGTTATTTAAGTGGGTTAATCTCCACATAACATCAATTCTAATAACCTTAAAGATATTTTCAACTCCTGCTCCAACTTCCATATATGGTTTAGACACCTCTTGCAAACCATAGGGAAAAACAAGCACGTTCTTATTCTTATCATTAATAGATCCAATTAAAAACTTACCAGATGCAACTTCACGCCATTTTAATCGACGCATTAATGGTATGTGATTTAAAAAGAATCCCTGAAAATGATGCTCAAGAAATAAGGTTGCATACTGATCCGAAGCAAATTCATAATAGTTCATCATATTAAATGCATATCTGTCGAAAGCATATGTCTCGTTTCCTTCGTGTAATTGAAGTAATGGGTATGGTACAGTACCGAATATCTTTCCAGCATCAACAATTACTCGAGCATAGCCAAAGGGATTAATCGAAAACTTGTGGTAATAGTTAAAGTGTAACTTAAGGTAACTATAATCGCTTCCCAATAATCCTTTTTGTGCTCCAATAATATCGAAATTTACTTCGGGATATTTACTTCCTAAACTTACACGATCAAACTCACCTGTAACATATTTTTCATCCTTAAGCCACCGGGTATTTAATGATAGGCTTGTACTTGTAATTTTTGCAAGGGGTTTATTATCAACTTTCAAATTAAACCTTATTGAATCTGATGGGTATATGCGTTTATAGCTAAAACTTAGTGTATTTGAAAGTCCAGCAAACCACTCTTTTTGGTAATTACCCGAAAATTCATTCACCAAAGTAAGCTTGTAGTTAGGATTTCTACGAAGAACAGAAGTCATGATATTATCTTCAGTTAAGGCGTATTGACTCTGACCAAGTTGCTCAATATCACTACTATAATCAAGTTTCAGTGTTTCTCTAGGTTTTTTACTTAACATGTACAACGCACCCAAACCATACTTAAAGCGATTATCCTTATCACCATATGCCATAAAAGTAGAAAGCATCAGTTTTTTGCTAAACTTATTGCTTGTTCGACCAGATACTCTGAAGCGATTACCTTCAATTTCATTAAAACTATAGGTCTTATAATAAGGGCCTATCTCGAAATATCCAATTACATAATAATAATTAACAAACATATTAACTATGTCGAAGAATGTTTTGTACATGGGAACCTGTTTTACAGAGTCCACCATCTCATAAATCTTAGCCTCCTTATCAGTCAAATTAAACGGACGTGTTTTATCCCAGTACTTCTCATCCTGTTTCATCGCACCCTCCTGAACAACCACATTGGCTTGAATTGCCTGTATTGAATCTACAATTGGTTCTTTTATCTTAACATTGCTATAGGATGATGTTTTTCTTCCAAAAAAGCCTGTTGTTTTATCGGTTAAATTAAAATCAACAAAAAGTGATAACTGCTTGGGAAACCAAAGGGTATCATTTACAAGTTGGTATTCAGCTGAAGCAACAAGATCATTCACAAAATTTAGGTTAACATTTTCGGCAAGTCTTACTTGGGCTTTTACTATTGCCCATGTTGTGTCGTTAACCCAGAAATCTCCAGTAAAGGTTGGCTCCATTTTACGTTTTGGTTTAAACGATATTTGGTAGCACCATTTTTTTCCAATAAATGTACTATCTATCAAATAGTATTTGTAATAAAACAGTCCGCCATCTGCAATAGGACTCACAAGACCTTGATCGAATACATTTATATAATTATCGTACAAATTTATTTTCTGATAAATTTTACCAGTAAACTGAGACACACTTTCATTATTAACGCCAGATATTTTGGTTGCCTTAATTACCTCTTTTTCAATCTTTGGGGAACGTTGATAATGATAATCGGAAATTGCTTCAGTTATAAATACTGGGAGATAGGTCTTACCCGTTATGGCATTAGTATCAACGTAGTTAAAAACAAATTGGAATTGCTTGAATATTTTTCGCTTCTTCATTTGGTCATCAATATTGTTCAAATCAATCTCAATTTTGTTATAACTTTCATAGGAATACGATTCGAGTTTTTCAGGATCGTTTCTCCATTTATTCTTTATAATTTTTCTTAAAATTGGGTGAGCAGGATTCTCTCCTGGAACAATAGTAACTCCCTCAATAGCAATTGTTGTTGCTTTAAGTTCTATGCTTAGTTCCTGATATTGACCTTTTTTAATGCAAACAGATTTTGGGTTATAACCAACATAAGATATTAATAAAGAATCGGTTGCTCCTCGGGTTTCAATAAAAAACTCACCTTTGAAATCGGTAATAGTTCCAATGGAGGTACCCTTAAATGCAAGGCTAACAAACGAAAGTAACTCTTTTGTATCGGCATCAATCACTTTGCCCCTAATTTTAGTTAACTGGGCAAAGGCTTCTTTTTGACTGAAGATAACTAAGCAAAGTATTAAAGCTAATATTTGTAGTTGATGAATTTTGCTTCTCATTTAATAATCATAAATAACGAAAGTAGTAAACAATTTTAACTTGCAATTGGTTTTTCTTTAATTATCCTTGATGAAAGAAGAATACTTACCTCAAAAAGCAACCACAAGGGTATAGCAATAATGGTCATGCTAAGCACATCTGGAGGGCTAATTATTGCAGCAATGATTAAAATTACAATGAATGCATGTCTTCTATATTTTTTTAGAAATGCTGGTGAAAGTATCTTTATTTTGGTTAAAAACAAAACCAGTATGGGTAATTCAAAAACTAGCCCTGTTACCAACGATAATGAGGAAACAAGTGATATATATGAGGTTAAATTAATTTGATTCAAAACCTGATCGCTAACGTAGTAACTACCTAAAAAATCAACCGAGAATGGTGTAATAAAGTAATAACCAAAGAAAACACCGCCTATGAACAAAGCAGATATGATTAAAACAGCTCCTCTTGCTTTTTTCCTTTCGCTCTCATAAAGAGCTGGACTAATAAACTTCCAAAGTTGATATATTATATAAGGGAATGCTATTATCAAACCTGCATACATTGAAACTGATATATGTGTATTAAATTGTCCTGCCATATCAATATTAATAAGCTGAAATGGTTTTGAATTAATACAAAGAGTGGGAGAATCTAATAATTTTGATAAGTAGCACATCATTCTATTTGTAAAAAAATCAGGGGATTTTGGACCAAGTAGAATATCATCAAATAGATATTTGTACCCAAAAAAAGCAGCACATGCTGCCACTGTGACAGCAACAGCAGATCTTATAAGCATCCATCTCAACTCTTCGAGATGGTCAAAAAAAGTCATTTCTTTCTTTTGTTCCTCTTGCTCATCAGCCATAATACCCTTTTATTAAACAAGACCCTCTTTCAAAATATCATGAAGATGAATCATACCAACATATTTATCCTTTTCAGTAACAATTAACTGTGTAATTTTGTGCGATTCCATTTTATTATAAGCGTGAATGGCCATTTCATTTTTGTCAATTGTTTTTGGGTTTACCGACATAATATCTTTAGCCGTAAGGTTTTCGACAGAATCATTTTTCTGAAGCATTCGTCGTAAATCACCATCTGTAATTATGCCAGCTACCATTCCATTTTCTGTAATTACTGCCGTTGCACCAAGTCTTTTAGATGTCATTTCAAGAATAATTGTTCTTATCTTATCCTCTAAATTTACTTTGGGTGCATTTATTTCAGAAAAAATATCCGAAACCCTCATGTACAATTTTTTTCCCAATGAACCGCCTGGATGAACTCTTGCAAAATCTTCGGGTGAAAATCCTCTGAGTTTTAATAGACAAACGGCAAGAGCATCGCCAATAACCAACTGAGCTGTTGTACTTGATGTTGGAGCTAGGTTATTTGGACATGCCTCTTTGTCAACGGTTGCCTTCAATACATAATCTGACTTTTGAGCCAAATATGAAGCAGTATTTGAAACTACCGCTATAATTTTATTGCCTAAATTTCTAATTAATGGAACTAAAACTTTAATTTCGGGGGTATTGCCACTTTTTGAAAGACAAACAATCACATCATCAGGTTGGATTATTCCCAAATCTCCATGTATAGCATCTGCTGCATGCATGAATATAGCGGGAGTTCCCGTTGAATTCAGGGTTGCCACTATTTTATTTGCAATAATTGCACTTTTACCAATCCCAGTTACAATAACCCTTCCCTTTATATTATAAAGCAGTAAAACACTCTTCTCAAAGTCATCATCTATATACAGAGCAAGTTTTCCTATTGCTTCAGCTTCAGTTTTTATTGTCTGAATTGCCAACTGTTTTATGCTATTTGTCATTTTTTAACTATTTTTAACTCCTTTTTATAAAAAACCATAGGAGGATTTATTTTTTCTGAAAATTTTTAGTAGATTTAAAGTACAAAAGTACTGTTTTTTGGTTTATGTATTAGAATGAAGAGATTGAACAAATTGCAATTTACTGTAAGATGCAATTAATCAACTAAATATCACAGTAATATTTGTTATTAAAGACGAAGAAAACATAACTATGAGTATTAATGCAGAAATCTCCTTAAATGAGTATTTAAATAAATATTTTGGATTTAATACTTTTAAGGGAAATCAGGAGGTCATCATTCGTAATGTTTTAGCAGGTAATGACACTTTTGTTTTAATGCCTACTGGAGGAGGGAAGTCACTTTGCTATCAATTACCAGCTTTAATAATGAATGGAACAGCCATCATTATCTCACCACTAATAGCATTGATGAAAAATCAGGTTGATTCCATGCGTAGCTTTAGTGTTGAAGACGGTGTTGCACATTTCATGAACTCATCACTCAATAAAGCTCAAATACAAAAGGTTAGGCAGGATGTTACTAGCGGGGTTACAAAAATGCTTTACGTAGCCCCCGAATCTCTGACAAAAGAGGAAAATATACAGTTCCTAAAACAGGTAAATATTTCTTTTTATGCTATTGACGAAGCACATTGTATTTCTGAATGGGGCCATGACTTTAGACCTGAATATCGTCGAATTCGCCCAATAATTAATGAGATAGGCACCGCTCCCTTGATTGCCCTTACAGCAACAGCTACTCCAAAAGTCCAGAGTGATATTCAGAAAAACTTAGGAATGCTTGATGCGAGTGTGTTTAAGTCCTCTTTCAACAGATCTAACCTTTACTACGAAATTAGACCCAAAGTTAACGCAACCAAGGAGATCATCAGATATATCAAAAATAATACGGGGAAATCTGGAATTATTTACTGCTTAAGTCGAAAAAAAGTCGAAGAACTTGCTGAAGTCTTAAAAGTCAATGGGATAAAAGTTCTCCCTTACCATGCTGGAATGGATTCTGCAACAAGGTCGGGCAATCAGGACAAATTTCTAATGGAAGATGTAGATGTTATTGTAGCTACCATTGCTTTTGGTATGGGAATTGACAAGCCTGATGTTCGTTATGTTATACATTACGATATTCCAAAAAGTTTAGAGGGTTACTATCAGGAAACTGGTCGTTCTGGACGAGATGGAGGCGAAGGTCAGTGTCTAACTTTTTATAGTTATAAAGATATTCAGAAGCTCGAAAAGTTTATGCAAGGAAAACCTGTAGCTGAACAGGAAATTGGCAAACAACTTCTTTTGGAAACAGTATCTTATGCTGAATCATCAGTCTGTAGGAGAAAAATGCTTCTGCACTATTTCGGAGAGGAGTATTTGGAAGATAATTGCGGCTCATGCGATAACTGCCTACATCCTAAACAACAATTTGAGGGACATGAGTATCTACAAATGGTTCTTGAAACTGTTGTTGCAGTCAAAGAGAAATTTAAAGCGGAACATATTGTCAATATTCTCACTGGAAATGCTAACACTGCAATAAAATCATATAAACACAATAAACTTGAAACTTTCGGTGAAGGTGCCGAAAAAGATGTTAGATTCTGGAATGCTATTCTTCGCCAAACCATGGTAATGAAGTTCTTAGATAAAGATATCGATAACTATGGTTTACTACTTTTGACTGATAAAGGCCGAGAATTTCTGGCAAAGCCCTACGATATCATGTTCACCCAAGATCATGAATACGAGGAAGCCGATGACGATGAAACAGGGGCTCCTCAAATGGGTAAAACCGGGGCTGTTGATGAAGAACTCTTTAACATGCTTAAGGATTTAAGGAAAAAAGTAGCTAAAAAGAAAAAACTTCCTCCCTTTGTTATATTTCAAGATCCTTCGCTTGAGGACATGTCAATCCAATACCCAATCACTATCGAAGAGTTACAAAATATAACAGGTGTTGGTGCAGGAAAAGCAAAGCGTTACGGAAAAGAGTTCATAGACCTAATCAAATCGTATGTTGACGACAAGGAGATTATACGGCCTCAAGATATGGTTGTGAAATCTATCGCTAATAAGTCCCTTCTAAAAGTATACATTGTTCAAAGCATAGATCGCAAAATGGATTTAGATGATATTGCAAATGCAAAGAATCTTGAAATGCCCGAGCTCCTTAATGAAATTGAAGCTATAGTTAATTCTGGTACTAAAATAAATATCGATTACTATATAGATAAAACGATTGAAGAGGAAAAGCGTGAAGAAATTTTCTCATACTTCCACGAACAAGCAGAATCAGAATCTTTAGAAGAAGCCATGAAGTATTTAGGAGAAGAAGATTTTAACGAAGAAGAGGTTAGACTTGTCCGAATCAAATTTCTCTCTGAATTAGGTAACTAAACTAATAATTAAAAGTTTAACTAAAAAAGGTTGATTACAATCAACCTTTTTTAGTTTTCAAAAATGTTTCTATTTACTTTTAATCATATCCTTTTACAAGGCAACCATTTTACAATAATTGAAATAGAAGATTTAGCGAATGAATTTGCTCTTAGCATCATTTTTCTTTAATATTGTACATATAAATTTGGTTAAGTGGAAACTATTTTAAGTGTTGAATCTATAAGCAAAATATTTGGCAATCTCACTGCAGTTGATCAATTGTCTTTTAAAGTTCAAAAGGGAGAAGTAATTGGCATGCTTGGCCCAAATGGAAGTGGCAAAACCACCACTCTTTCAATTATCCTTTCGGTTAAACAAGCATCAAGTGGACATTTTAGTTGGTTTAATGGCCTTTCAGGGGAAATGGCTAATAGAAGAATTGGCTCTCTAATAGAAGTCCCATATTTTTACCCTTACCTAAATCTTGAAAGAAATCTAGCAATTACAGCCCTTGCCAGAGGTAAAGGAGAGAATGATATTTTGCGAGTTCTAGATGAAGTTGGTCTTCTAAAACGAAGCAAATCATCCTACTATACTCTCTCACTTGGCATGAAACAGCGCTTGGCCTTGGCAAGCACTTTGATTGGAGATCCTGAAGTCCTCATATTTGACGAACCAACAAATGGGCTTGACCCAGAAGGAATTGCTGAAGTGCGAGAATTAATTAAATCTCAGGCTGTAAAAGGTAAGACTATCATTATGGCAAGCCATATCCTCGATGAGGTTGAGAAGGTTTGCTCTAGCGTAATAATTCTTAAAAAAGGAAAGTGTATTGCTTCTGGGAAGGTTTCAGAATTGCTGAACAAAAAGCAGATTGTTATAATCGAATCTGATGATTCTGATCTTCTTTCAGTACTAATAAATCAAAACAGAAGTTGTAAAGTACTTAGTAAAGAAGATAAGCAATTCACCATTGAAATTGAAACAGATTATACACCGTCCGATTTGAACTCATGGCTTTTCAGTAAAGGCATTATTTTAAACCGATTAGAGCCAAAACATCTAACGCTAGAATCACAATTTTTAGAACTTGTTGGAAAAACACAGAATTTATAGCTCATGAAGAATATAGTTAAACTCGAATTCATTAAAACTTTTGGATATCCCGGTTTTCGAACAATAATCTTGTTACATGCAATACTTTTTCTTCTTGTAGTTACCATTGGATCACAAATCCATCTAAGTATACAAGGGTTAAGAATAGATAAACTTTTCGCATTCCCCCATATTTGGGCTACCTTTTCTTGGATCGGCAGCTGGTTTAATCTATTGCTCGGCATTATTGTTATTATACTTGTAGGAAACGAACATCAATTCCGAACATTCAGAAAACAGCTAATTGATGGGTTGAGCCGCAATCAAATCTTGTATTCTAAGATGGTAATTATTACCATTCTTGCTTTATACGCTTTACTAATTGTTCTATTAACAGGATTAATTTTCGGAATAATTTACTCAAATAACATTACAATAAGTAGTGTTTTCGAAAAGACCCCTTATGTATTAGTGCTCTTTGTTCAATCATTTGCTTATATGATGCTTGGCATGCTTTTTGCTTTTATATTTAAAAGTAATGCATTATCTATCGTCACCTTTATTCTATTCTTTTTTCCAATAGAACCTATACTAAGAGTTTTTTTTCCATCTGAAATAGACCAATTCTTTCCTATTAAAATTATATCAAACCTAACTCCAATGCCCGATTTTGTGGGCATAACAACAAGCGATCTTATTCAAATAAACGGCTCATCTCCTGCTAGTCTCCAAAATATGGGAATAATGCCAGAATCGTTATCGGTTGGGATTGCAACAATAGTTTGTATAGGGTACATTATCATATTTTATTTTATTACAAAACAGATAGTTAAACAACAAAATTTCTAGATTTCCACTGAAACAACCCATCTTAAAACATCAGCAATTTCTATAAATTGTCTCCTTCAATATTATAAGGGTTGATAATGCTTAATTTTATTTGTATCTTTACTCACATCCAAAAACTATTTACTATGAAAACAATAATATCTCTTGCGTTAGGGCTAACACTTTCACTTACCATCAGTGCTCAAACAATTCTTACGTTTAAATCGCATGGGTTATTACCAAATGAGAAAAATCCCATGGTACTCACAAAATATGTTGATCCTGGGACTGGAGGGCAAAATGTTGTTTGGGACTTCTCATCGTTAGAAGCAACAAATAGTTTTACTGGAAATGTTCAAAACTCTTACTCTTTAAAAAGTATTAATGGATTTGAAAAGACAAATACTGTACTCGAAGAGTTTGGTAACTATTTCTTCTTCAATGCAACCAATTATCAACTAGAACAATATGGCTACATCTCTAGCAATGGTAATATCTCCATAGAATATACAAAACCATTTGTAAAAATGCGCTACCCATTCTCATTCAATAGTACCTATTCAGGAGTTTTTGAGGGTAAATATAACTCTAACAATAAACCTATTGGTGATATTACAGGTAATTATCAAGTTACTGGAGATGGAATAGGTACATTAATTCTTCCAGAAAAAAAATCATTTCTAAATGCACTTCGAATTAAGGAGGTAAAGAGTTACAAACAAAAAATAAATGGAAACACTACGAGTATTGAAGAGATAACCTATAGATGGTACGTTAATGAACATAGATTTCCAATCCTCGTATTAATTAACTCTACTTACACCTTTGAAAATGGGCAGAATAGTACTTCAACAAAAGCTGCTTATAATTCAAATATTATCTCATCAAACATTAATAATATTAACGATGACAATAATTTAAAACTTGAAGTATTCCCAAATCCATACCACGAAAAAGTCAATATCAATTTACATATTGATAACAAATCGAATGTGAAAATAGATGTTTATGATATTATTGGTAAAAAAGTAGCAGCTATTGCAGATAAACCAGAAGATGCAGGTGATTTAACTTACAATTTTTCCGCAAAGGAAATTGGATTAGCAACGGGTACCTATATTATAAGAGTAAAAGTAAACAACAAGGAAACTACTAAGAAAATAGTTGAACTATAAGAAATCATCTTATTTATTAAGCGGGTGTCTTGGAATTTTGAGACACCCGCTTTTTTATTTCCCAATACTTAAAAACTGTTTATATAATGTCTATTATATATCAGCCTAATCAAGATATCAAAGGGTTTCAATAAATTTAGTCCTCGTCCAGCTATAAAAAATCTAAGAAAGAGCCTATATTTAATATTATTTTTTTTGTATTTCATATCAAAAAAATTGATTTTAAAATTTTGTTTCTTAATATTACTACAAATTAGCAATTTTATTTAATAATCAAAACTTCTTCAAGTTTATCATAATTAATTATTTAATATCGTATATCCTCTGATTATTTTTAACTTTTTTATAGATTTAAACCTATATTGATACATTCCGAACGTGAACGATAAAACAAGAACGTCAATTCGAAAATTACCCGCTAAGTACGATAGAGATGCATACAACCGGATATTTAAAGAATATTATCCTCGATTATTAGCTTATGGCGAACTCTTTTTGGATACTCAGGCGGCAGAAGATATTGTTCAAGATATTCTGGTTTATATTTGGGAAAACTCCGAAAATATTGAAATACACACTTCTTTAGAAAAATATTTATTTAAGGCTGTATTTCGAAGATGTCTGAATCAGATTAAGCATCAACAAATTTGTAAAGAGCATAATCAATTAATTACAAAAGATCTTTTTGCTTTTGAAAATCAATACTTTGATCCAGATCAAAATGATTCAATTCAAAAGTTTTTTTCGGAGGAGATCCGTGGGGAGATTGATAAGGCATTAGTCAGTTTGACCAGCAAATGCAGAGAGGCATTCACGTTAAGCTACATTCATGAAATGAAAACTAAAGAAATTGCATTAGAAATGCTTATTTCAGAACGAACAGTTGAAACCCATGTATACAATGCGCTCAAAATTCTCAGAACAAAACTTAAAAAATTTTATTTTCTCTCTTTCTGGCTTTGGTAATGGATGTGACTTAAGAGTTTTTCGATAAATCATTAATAATTATGATGTTATAAAATTCACTGCGAAATAACAACTTATTCTTGTTTTCCACTACGTATTTTTTCCTTCTGGATTGTCTGTTATATAAACTAAATAAAGTGACAGATCAAATCAATAAACTTCTTATAAAAAAAATTCAAGGAAGATGCACCCCAGAAGAGGAATTACAACTTCAGGGGTGGTTATTTGAATCGGAAGAGAATAGGAATATCTTCTTTCAATACAAAATGTTTTGGCAGGCTCAGAAGATAAAGACCTATTCCAGTGAAAGTCATTTAAATGTGGCCTTGGAGAAATACAATAAGCGGATTGATACCATTCGATCAAAAGAAAAAAGGATAAAAATTTTTAAGGGCCTACGGTGGGCTGCTATTGTTTTAGTGATAGCATGTCTCCCTACTTTGTACTTTTACTTAAAAACGGATAAGCATGAAGTAACATTAATTACAGAATCTGTTGGACTCAAAGGCGATATTAAAGTAATAAATTTGACCGACGGAACAAAAGTGTGGTTAAATAAAGGTTCATCCGTTCGCTATCCATCAAAATTTGAAAACATCGAACGCACTATATACCTTGAAGGTGAAGTTTTCCTTGATGTGAAAAAAGATCCCACACATCCTTTTATCGTTAAAACCCAGTCCATCCAAATTAAAGTGTTAGGTACCTCCTTCAATATAAATACAAGATGCGAAGATAATATTGTGCAAACTACACTGGTTGAAGGATCTGTAATGATTCTTGATGAAAATGGAAAAAAAATTGCTTCGCTTAATCCAGGACAGATGGCTGCGGTGGATATTAGTTCTAAGAAAGTACAAATAAAGGACGTAAATCCCAAATGCTATACCTCGTGGAGAACAGGGGAGGTGTATTTTGAAAACGCCAACCTAGTGGAAATCATTACAAAAATTGAAGAAGTATATGGGATTAAAATTCAGTTTGATACATACCTCTCTCCCAAAAATGTAAATCAAAAAAGGTACAATTTTATATTTCATAGAGGCCAGCCAGTGGATACAGTTTTTGAAATGCTAAATTTTATTGCTCCGTGTAAATTTGTTAAAAAAGATAATAAACAAAACCCTAAGAATCCCTCAAAATAGGAACAAGGGTCATTCTATGATGAGGCTTAAAATATTTTTCAACCTAAACTAATATAAATTAAGCTATGGATCCATAAAAATCAAGAAAACGGAATATTTACCGTTACTAGGAATTCTAATCAATTTGCCAATTTATTATTAATTAAATCAAATTAAAAGCATGAACCTAAACGCAAAGGCAATTCCCATTGACAAAAGATTTTTAGCAAAATTTCTTGTTTTGTCAAGTTTCAGCCTATTATTAATGTTTTGTACACTTTTTTCAGCATCTGCGAAAAGCATTTCTCAAAAAATATCGTTAAACCTTGAACTGAAAAATGCACCCTTAATTGAGGTAATCAAGGCAATAAAAAGTCAATCTGAATTTGAGTTTGCCTATGAAGCAAATTTGGAAACATTTGTGCTGAACAATGTCTCGTTGAATGTCAAAAATGAAAAAATTGAGACTATTTTAGAACAGATTTTTAAAGGAACAGGAATAAGTTACCTTGTAAAAGACCGAATAATCCTTCTTTCTAAAAAAGGGATATTAAAAAACTTACCTAGTTTACAAGAAATAACTGTTACCGGTACTGTAAAAGATGAGGACGGTCCACTCCCCGGAGTAAATATCCAAGTTAAGGGTACAATGAAGGGAACAATAACAGATCCAAATGGTAAATTTTCTATAGCAGTACCCGATGCAAGTTCAATTCTTGTTTTTTCATCAGTGGGTTATCTTACACAAGAAGTAGCACTTGAGGGTCGTAAAATCTTAGAGGTAACCATGAAACAAGAATCAACAAGTCTCAGCGAACTTGTGGTTGTTGGATATGGTTCTCAGAGAAAGATTGATGTTACAGGATCTACCAATCGATTAACCTCAGAGAATATGAACAAGAGTATAGCAACCTCGCCTATTGAAATGATGCAAGGAAGAATTTCGGGTGTAAGCATCCTACAAAACAATGGTGAGCCAGGAGCCGGCATGTCAGTTCGCGTACGCGGATCCAACTCTATTCGTTCAGGACAAGATCCATTATACGTAATAGATGGTGTTCCTCTTGATAATCAAAATATTAGGCTTAATGGACAAATTTAATGGTAATATCTTCTGAAATGTTTGTTGC
>JACABB010000059.1 GCA_013376985.1 Bacteroidales bacterium | reverse complement strand
CAACTACTTGAAATGAAAATTTAAAAATGGGTGACCCAGTGCACAAAACAGGAAGAGCACTAGAACCCACATAACTCGATATTGGTTTAGTCTGTCTACGGTAGTCATTCGATAGGTTTTTTAACCCTGACAGGGTTTAGAACCCTGTCAGGGTTGAAAATCTAAATAAACTCAGGGAGTAAGAGCTTCCGGCTCACCCCCTCAAAGCAATCGTACAGCGATGCTGTGGTTCGCTGTGTAGCCAGCATCAGCGGGCTCTTTTGCCCATCAATCAGCACATCAATTGCGGGTAGCACAAGCAGGCGCGCCTTAATCTCCTTTGTTAGCACCGAGCAATCCTTAGTATCATTCACAATTTCAAGCACCAGCTTATCAACAAACGGTCGGTACGACTCCATCATATCATCGGCTAAACAAAAGGCGTTGTACTTATTATGATGATGTATGCCCAGTGTTGGAAGCAAACCCGAAGCAACCAAACTTCGGGCAACAATGGCACGTAGCACAGCATAGCCGTAGTTAAGGAGATTATTGGGCTCCTCCTCGTATCTTCCCCTTATAAATGCATCATCCGTTAAACCATCAAAAAGATTTTTCCAGTAGTAGGCCGCTGCACGCCCCTCGTAGTTATCGGGATCGCCGCTCCGAACGTTCGCCTCAAAGTAACGCATGGGTTCAACGTCAATTCCTCTTGCTTGCAGCAACCATCTTTGGTTAGCAATTTTTGCCTGAACCGTTTGCTGCCATAGCTGCTTTTTAAGCGGAACGCTGGCCTCCATCTGCTCCTTAAATCGCTCGCTTTGCAGCGTATTCCCCTCAAGGGGTAGTAACAGCCCGTAAGGCATATGCTTCTCGTTACAGGTTATTACTGCCGTATTATTGGCAAGTAACGAGTTTAGCAGCTGATGGGTTATAGTAATTTGATACGAATCCAAAAGCACCACCCCGATATCCTCTACGGGGGCTGTTACCTGCTTTTTTTCGTTGCCAGTAATATCGGCAACCAGCTGTTGATCGCGTAGGCTAAGGTACGCTGGGTTTCCAAAAAGTAAAGTTCGTTTTATCATCGCATTTGCTTTATATGTAAATGGTTAAAGAACTTTTCTATCCGCCACCCTATTCCTTTTGACGCTACTTCTAAATCATAGGGTGCTGCTATTCAATAATCAGATGATCTATTAAATCGATATCAACAGAACTCGCATGTGAGTAGATAAGGTTACTCCTACCATCAAACCAATCCAGCACCTCCTTGCGCTTAACCTTTGTAGTTTTCTCTGATATCACCGATCCGTACGATGACCAAGAGTAATCCTTAAAATCATCGGTAAAACCATGGCGTACTGGGTTTTGGTGGATATACATCACTAGGTTTCGAAAGTACTTATCGGAATTGACGGGGATTCGATGAAAAGGTTTTTCAAAAAGCGACCCTGTCCGTTTCTGCTGTTTATTAATGGCCTGACTGTATGCATTAAACAGATCCGAAAAATAACGATGTGGCTGTTTTATTACCCTGTCAGGGTTCGAAACCCTGACAGGGTTTGGTAACGAATTCACATCAATCTCTCCCTCCTCCTTTATTCTCACCAGCAAATGAAAATGATTCCCCATCAGACACCAAGCGTAGGTATCGGCAATGGGTTCGACATATTTCTCGTAAAGGCGAAGGAAGTGGTGGTAGTTATCGGGTAAATAAAATAATGTTTCACCATTATTTCCACGGTTGTAGATATGGTAATAAACTCCGTGTTCTAAAGGTGTATTCCTTGAATTTTTCATACTTCTTAGTTTAACCCTGCTAGGGTTTAAAACCCTAGCAGGGTTAAGGTTTAAATTTCAATAATCAACAAATCGCCTCGTAGGCAAAGCACTTAAACTCCTTATCATTCCGCTGATCGTAACGGTTCATCTGGCAAAGTATATCTTCCTCCCAATCCTCCACCACATTACTTTTGCACGAAAGGCAAAGCTGCGGTTTAGGCAGCAAATCGAGGTTAATCTTGTTACCATCATCATCGTAAAAGCCATTGATCTCTTCATTCATTGCTTAAATATTTTGAAATTATTATTTGAGGGCTCAACCCTGACAGGGTTCAAAACCCTGTCAGGGTTATATATTATAAAATTGGTTTTCCATTGACCTCGGCAATATTGCCCAAGCAGTTTACTAAAAAATATATTTTGTTTCATAAAGCCTTGAAGTGGTTGGTAGATGAACGGAAGATAACTCTGACAGGGTTCAAAACCCTGTCAGGGTTATATATTATAAAACTGATTTACCGTTGACTTCGGTAATATTGCCCAAACGGTCGACTTTAATAGGCAAGCATATTTCTTTAATTATTTCATTTGTCCAAGCCCGTTGAGACTTGTTATTACTTCCTAATTCAATTGCTTGAAGAATTGAATTTGCAACAAATGCAGGTATAAAATCAGCAACATAACTAGAGCAGCTTACCATTTTATAAATCCTACCCTTATCTGTTATTGAATTAATATTGCAACCATTTGTTATTTCTTCCTGAGTAGGAACATATACCAAATCATTTGGTGAAAGCCAAAAAAGCAGTTCATCCCCTTTATCATTCAATTCAGGTACTGATTTCAAACCCTGCTTTTGTCTTTCAATTACCACATTCAAAGGGATCGTTTCAAAGGTTCGTTTACGTTCTATGGTTTGGTATACACCAAAAAAAAGATTTGTGCCCTTTGCTGTCTCAACAAATTTTAATGATTTGCTTCCGTTTACACCTATATTAAATTTATTGCCCATGGGCTCGTAAACCCTCACCTTAACTATTGGTTTGTGAGATTTGCCATTATTTAATTCAGTAATATTTTTATTCATCTCATCAATTCCCTCAGCGGAAAAAGCCAATTCCGTATCTCCGCCCTTATTCTCTAAGTGTTTCAACAAAATCTTTTGAATGCCTGTGTCGGTAATACCTTCCTGAATTTTCTTGGCATTAAAACTAGAATCAACATTTTTTCTGGTTGCCACAAAAGATTCTTTTGTCTCTTCGGAATAAATATAAAAATCAATTTTCGATAAATTTAGATCTCCCCATATTTCTGAATTCACCTTAAAGTAGTTGGCAATTTTCTTAGCATCGCTGCCGCTTCCCAGTAATTCTATTATTTTTTTCTTAAATTCCTTATCAACTATTCTAGAAGGATTTTCTAATGCGTTTACTAGGTTCACCTTAATAATCTTTCTGAGATTAACTTTCCCAAATACCGTGTCCTTGTGCATTGGTTTTCGTATTGCCCAACTATCCCCTTTGACTTGTTTATCAAACTGTTTTTTGCCATCACCATCGAAATGCTGATAGAAATTGGTTGTCTTGTTTATTACACGTAAGTTTTGCTTAAAACTAACAACAATCTCCTCCAATGCTAAACGCGTATCCTGT
The DNA here is from genome assembly GCA_013376985.1 of Bacteroidales bacterium. GTDB lineage: Bacteria > Bacteroidota > Bacteroidia > Bacteroidales > Tenuifilaceae > UBA8529. The sequence goes on along the minus strand of JACABB010000059.1, from coordinate 10,048 downwards.
GTAAATGTATCCCATGGCTTGTTCACAACCCATTTGTAGTTCCCCTTCTCATCGGTTTTTGTTTTATTACAAAGCAGATTCTGTAAATCGTAACGGGATATTTTTGCCTTCTTGTTTGCTGATTCATTGCTTAAATAGTTAACAATGTTTCTAGTTGCACATGCAATGACTAGCGCATCAAGCGCATGATGTCTATGGTCAATCCTTTTCTTGCTAAAACCTTTCTGATTATCAATTGGCAATGTTGTTTGAAAAACCCTTTTCCCATCCTTATTCTCCCATTGTCCAAATTGGTTGCTCTGGGTTATTTCATTCAATCTTACAAATCGAGGGTAAACAATATCATTCCAAACATCGTTCAAACCCCAATCCTTCTTCAACCTATCCGTTACCCCACCCGTGCAGGTAATTAAATTCTTCGAAATGGCTTCCTGTTCATACTCCCCATTCTCCTCTTTCGCTCTAACAATATTTGACAACAAACTTTTTACAACTTTGCTTATGTATCGGCTATCGTTAAGTTGTCTTTCAATAAACGAATCGGGGATATCCTCCATAAGGAGTTTTTTCATCTTTCCACGGCTTTTCGAGTAGTTTTGTTTTACAAACCTCTCATATTCCTCAATAGTGAAAATTTTCACTGTTTTGTTTGGAGATGAAAGTTCTGGTACAATCTGCCCACCAAATCCCTTAATAAATTCGTAGCCCAATTGCCTATCCTTATAGGGACTGGCATTTACAACTGCTTCGCAAATCACTTTGTTGCTAAACGAATCGTCGAAATAGCGGGATTGTGGAATAACATGCTCAATCTCATACGCAGGGGTAAACAGTTTCCCAAGTGGTATCATTTCGCCTGTGTAAGGTGAACGGTACTTTTGCTCAAGCCAAAGTTTATATCGTAGAATTTCGTTTCGGGTTGGTTGTTTTTTAGCATCAGACTCTTTAAACTTTTTTAGAATAGTCTCAACCTCTAATGGTATCTCATCAACGCTATTAAGTACTCCATCCTCATAAATTCTTAAAATGTCCTGTTGGCTTGGTGAATAAGGACGAACATTCTCAACTTCAAACTCAGGATTTAAAAACTCCATCAATAATCTCTTCACTCGAATATTAGCATTCTCGTTTTCTGAAACTTGCTGAGTCATTTGCTTGCGTTTATCAGCGGGGTTCTTCATTTCACGCCCCAATTCGATGTGAATTTCGTCTATCCTTTCAGCCTTCTTCCAAATATCACGAACTGCTCTAAGTGTTTCTGTGATTACCTGTTCAACAATGGGGTTTCTTAGCGAATGCTGTTTAAACGATTTTAAATAGGCATCAATATCCTCTGGTTTTTCCCATTTAGTTATCTCTTTGGCTTCGGAATGCCTGTTGTAAACAACATAACATGCAAGCCATTCTGGTAAACCTCTAAATTTTGATATATCTTTCAGGCTTATTGCCTTTTCGCGAACCCTGCTGCTGATTTTTTCATCGCATTCTCCATTAATAATTTTCGAAATACGCTCTCTCGTTTTCTCATCGATGGCTTGCTCACTCCAATATTTTCCCATTCGCATAAGCGGAAGTAGTTTTTTAATTGCTTTTGCAGAATAAGAACCATAGTCCTTTTTGAAAGGGGGAAATTTCCTAAAAACTTCAACAAACTCTTCGTCAAGAGCATCCTTGTGGGCAAAAGAATGAAGAGCCTTTTCGATTTCATGTTTATCCTCAACAGAATAGAGAATATGCCAAAGCATTTCCTCTTTTTCTTTTGTTAGAAAATCGAAACTTATATTAAGTTTCTCTAATCCATTTAAAATTAACGTCCTTGTTTCGTTACATGGGTATGGCTTATCCTCAACATAATTCCATCGATAATTCTCAGCATTCTTCTTTAATCCAAATACAGGGTATTTAAGGAAGGAATCCTGTTTAACCTCTTTTTTATCGTTTAACCATTCAAACAATGTAGCATAGTCATCCTCATTCTTCAAAAATTCTGACGTAACATCAACATCTGTTTTTAAACTCCCGTTTACATCCTTTTCTTTTTGATAAATTCTAATATTCTTAACAAATTGCCATAAACGAAATTCCTGATATAACGGGTGAGATTTTGCTACACATTTTATTGATGCCTTTTGCAATTTGCCATCTTCGCCTACAAACAATCTCTCCTCGTAAGGGCAATTACTTATTAGTGTTTTTTTACTTTTAAGCGGTCTTTGGTAGAAAATTATATCATCAATAAACAAATATGTAAAATCGCGGTTTGCAATGCTGTTTATTTGAGTTTTATTATTTGGATACAATTCATTTATACATAAATTATACAAATCTTTATTGCATAATTCCTCATGAAACTCTTTTTGCTTCTCAAGAATGGCTTTAAGTTCTTCTTTATAAAATTTGCGCTCAATAGTCCTAACTAGTTTGCCTTTGATTTTTTGACTAGGATTTTTTAATAATGTATCATATATATAGCGGCCAACTGTTTTGCCGCTATTACTTATTGTCGCTTCAGTTTTCGCCTTTATTTTTTTATAAATTTTATCTTTATCAGCCTGTGACATTAATTCGATTTCATCAAAAGTCGGCAAAACACTTAATTTCCGTCTCGGAGTACCATCTTTTGTTAATTTGATCAAATTGTTTTCATCAATATCCTCTGCAACTAAAAACTCTTTGTTCAAACCAAACCATTTTGGTTCTGCCAGAAAAGTAGCAGAATAAATCCATCCATTTTCAAGTTTTATATCGTACCATTTTTTCTTTGGGTTCTTTTTATCAACATCTCTTTCAATCACCTCTTCAACCCTCAGTTGAATAACGTATTCATTCTTCTGGCTGTTATCCTCATCTTCGCCCCGTAATTGATAGTAACCCCTTTTTTGATTAAAATTCATTACAATCCAAGCCAATTCTTCTTTTGAAATTTCTTCTGACAATGCCTTTTTACGCAAGTAGTATATCGTCCAATCGAAAGGTATTTTCTTACTACCAGTTAACAATTCAGGCTGATTAACAGCAAAATCATTTAGCATTCCTTCAAAAGATGTTTTAAAAAGAAACTCATAATTGCCCTCACTATCTTTTCTCCAAGAAAACTTTGGCTCAAGGTTGATTAAGAACTTCCCAAACGTTTTGTAATCGCTTTTATCCCATCCAATTGAATTTCTGTAATGCTCGGGCAAAAACCCAAGGATATTAAGTACTCTATGTAAACGTTCTCTTCTTAATAAGTGTCTTTCTCTGAGTCTACGAACTCCTCTATAATCAGTTCTCTCGGCGGTTTGTGAAACAGAAGTTCCGCTATCGAATTTTCCAAGTATATCCTGACTCATGGGAATTATTCGGCTTCCTAATCCTTCAACTTTTCTCAGGTCTTCAATTATCAACGCCCACCCAATAGAGTTAGTTCCTAAATCAAGTCCTAAAATCTTTTTCATATTATATTGACTTTTAATTTTTATGCCTATATTTGTTCTACAATCTGAAGCAATTCACAATAAGGATTATTCCGTTGTGAAAACATTTAAAGCGGTCTCGAAGTAATTCGGGATCGTTTTTTTTGATATAAGTGTTTCATGAATATCATAAAAATTAATTAATGCATGAATAAAACATTTAAGCCACCCTCGTCTTAAAATACGGGGGTGTTTCTTTTGGCACAGCATGCTGTCCAGTTTTGTAAAATTTAATTACACACTTAGCTAAAACAAAAGGCGACCCCTAAAGTCGCCTCCCCCAGTTCATCCCGCAAATCCTAATATAAAATTATAAAATATTTTGGTTGAATATCAAATATTTCGGCTGTTTTTTTTGGACTTCACACATCCGTTACCAAGAATACAGAAAATAGCTTAGCACTCGTAGTGCCCCAAGCACACCTCGTTCTAGCATCAACGGGAAGGGCATAGTAGCTCGTGGATGTTCCATTCCCTAAATTAATGAGCATACGAAAAACACAATAACCCGCTGCCCTTAGCAACTTTGTAAAGTAGCATAGCGCTTTGCGTAGGCTATATTTTCCAGCGGCAAACTGTTAAATAGTCTAAAAAAATCAAGAGGAGCAAAATAGCACATCATTGTTTACTAGCCATTTACACAGCACAGGGTGCACAGCAAATGCTTCCCCACCAATTTATGGTATTGGTTTTGACACCAATACAGCAATGCTTTATTCACTAATTTAAAATTTAAAATTATGCCTGTAAAATTTAATGTTGTAGCAAAAAAGAATCCTATTAAGAAGGATCTTCCTCCTAAACACTACGCCACCGCTATAAGTAATGGCGAACTAACCCTTAAGCAGCTTGCCAAAAGGGTATCCGAAAGTTCAAGTTTCTCAGAAGGCGACCTGATGGGAATACTTGTAACCATCCTTAAAATTATACCAGATGCCCTTGCCGATGGTAAAATTGTTCGGCTAGGTGATCTTGGCAGCTTCCGAGTTAGCATTAGCAGCAATGGTTCAGAGAGTGAAAGGAAGGTTTCTGCAAACAATATCCGTTTAGCTAAAGTAACTTTTACCCCAGGAAGGGATTTAAAGGATGCTATTAATAACTTTAGGTTCGAAAAGGCCTAATGTTTCCAATGGAGTTGCAAAAAAAGAGGGTGTCTCAACAATTCGAGACACCCTCTTTTTTTCAAAAACCACTCAAGGATATAGGGAAACGCTCATACTGCATTTTTAAAAACCTCTTGAACTTTTTTAAAAAGTTCATACTGCATTTTTAAAAACCTCTTGAGCTTTTTGGAAAAGCTCATACAGCGTTTTTAAAAACCTCGTGGGCTTTTTGGGAAAACCTCTTGATCTTTTCGGGGAAATGTACTGATCTTTTTTGCTCCTTCTACAGCCCTTTAGAATCAATAATTCTAGAGACACAAAAATTCGATTCCGAACCAAGAGGAAAGCTGCCCAGCAAGGAGTAATCCAACGTAAACTCTTAGCTCGAAACAAGGTATTAGCAGGGAGCAAAAAAGATAAGCATAGTCTTTACGATGCTTGGGCAGGCACTCAAATATATCCTATCAATAGTGACCGAGAAAAATCTAAAGTCAAGGGCTAAAGCCCAGTAAATATAGTATATTCATTAACCTATCCATTCCCACCTGCCCCCTATGCCTCCAGTGTAGTACCTGAGGTAAATCCTCACCCACAAGTGGCACAGGTATTTACATAAATAATCGCAAAGTGCGATAATCATGAGTCCAACCTCTCAATTACACCCTCTTTATAATCCTCCTAAACTTTTCCTACTTTTGGCTGTTATTCTCAATAATAAACATTCTTTAGTAATGACAAAAGCAATTTACCCTGTAACAGGCATGTCATGCGCTGGTTGTTCGGGTAGCGTTGAATCGATGCTTAAAGCACAACCTGGGGTTACCGATGCAGGGGTCAACTTGGCAAACCATACCGCATGGGTTGACTTTAACGAGAAACAGATATCAGCCACCAAGTTACAAGAGGTAATTCGCTCAATAGGTTACGATCTAATTATTGATTCCGTTGATACCAACAAAACCGTTAGCGAGGCAAGGGAAAAAAACATCCACTCGCTAAAAACGAAAATAATCCTATCATCCATACTCTCCCTACCAGTAGTGGTTCTTGGCATGATTTTCATGAACTGGCAATACTCACCATGGATATCCATGCTTCTTTCCGCAATAGTTATCTTCTGGTTCGGGCGAACCTTCTACATCAACGCCATTAAGCAGGCAAAGCACCTTAAAGCCAACATGGATACGCTTGTTGCGCTTAGCACCTTCATAGCCTTTTCATTTAGCGTATTCAACACGATATGGCCTGAATTCTGGCATAATCGTGGCCTACACCCACATGTATACTACGAATCGGCAGCAGTAATAATAACCTTCATACTCCTTGGCAAATACCTAGAGGAGAAAGCAAAAGGAAAAACATCATCATCAATCCGCAAGCTAATGGGTCTCCAGCCCACAACCGTAACGCTGTTAAAAAACCATGTACTAGTTGAAGTTCCTATTCACGAGATAGTAACTAACGATTTGGTAGTTGTAAAACCAGGCGATAGAATTCCTGTTGATGGCTCTGTATCCGATGGTTCATCGTTTGTGGATGAGAGTACTATTACTGGAGAACCATTGCCAGTGCTTAAATCAAAAGATACCAAAGTTTTTGCAGGGACAATCAACCAGAAAGGAACGTTAACAATTAAAGCAGAGCAGGTTGGTTCAGAGACCATTTTAAGCCATATAATTAAGATGGTTGAGCAAGCGCAAGGAAGCAAAGCACCCGTTCAGCAACTTGCCGATAAAATTGCTGGAATATTTGTTCCAACCGTAATGGGAATTGCGCTTCTTAGCATGATTATCTGGATTCTATTAGGTGGTGAAAAAGGGGTGATACAAGGAATACTTGCGCTTGTAACCGTTTTGGCTGTAGCCTGCCCTTGCGCCCTTGGACTCGCCACCCCCACCGCAATAATGGTGGGTGTAGGGAAAGGTGCCGAGAATAACATCCTAATAAAGGACGCTGAGAGCCTTGAAATTGCACATAAAATCAACACCGTAGTACTCGATAAAACAGGAACAATAACCGAAGGAAAACCTGAAGTAGTAGACATAGTATGGGTTGATAATCTTTCCGAACTTAGAACATATCGAGAGATTTTATATTCTATCGAATCGCTATCCGAACACCCACTTGCCGAAGCTGTTGTTAAATACCTTGGACTAGAAACAAAATCACCACTAAAAACAGCACATTTCGAGTCGTTAACGGGGATGGGTATAAGAGCACATCTTAATAATGAAACCTTTCTGGTTGGAAGCGAAAAATTGATGCTTGAGAATGGGATATCTTTTTCTGACTCCATAACAAGAAAGATATTGCAATGGGAGCAGGATTCAAACACTGTAATCTTTTTCTCAGATCAAAAACAGGCTATTGCCGCAATTGCCATTGCAGATGCAATAAAGCATACATCTAAACAAGCCATTTCTAAACTTAAGGAAATTGGCATTGATGTAATTATGCTCACAGGCGATAACAAATCAACAGCCGCATCCGTTGCCAGTAAAGTGGGGATTACCCGATTTGAGGCCAGTATGCTTCCATCCGATAAAGGTGAGTATATCAAAAAACTTCAATCGGAAGGCCGGATTGTTGCCATGATTGGCGATGGCATTAACGATTCTCAAGCCCTTGCCCAGGCCGATGTAAGTATAGCCATGGGCAAAGGTTCTGACATTGCAATGGAGATTGCAAAAATCACCATTATCACCTCGGATCTTAATCATATTGCCAAAGCAATTCAGCTATCAAAACAAACCATGAAAACGATTAAACAGAATCTTTTCTGGGCTTTTATCTACAACCTAATTGGGATTCCCCTTGCAGCAGGAATTCTCTACCCTTTTACAGGGTTTCAGTTCGACCCAATGATTGCTGGCGCAGCAATGGCTCTAAGCTCTGTTTCCGTGGTTTCAAATAGCTTAAGACTTAGAAAAATCAAGCTGAGTTAGTACTTATCAATTTATATAAAGTCTAAAATCACAATGGTTTGGTAATCTTTTTGGTGGGTTTTTGTGACTTGGTGATTTAGTGGCTTTTAATATTTTTTAGCCACCAAAACTCAAAAGCACCAAATTACGCCAAATCATTAACTTAAAAATATCGGTTAAAAACTTTCCGAACTATTGTATATGCGAACAATCATATAATACAAATTACAATCTACGGATTTAATGCCTGATATTCTTACCTTTATCGTTTCTGAACCAAAAAACAAGTAAAAAGTAAAAAGAAAAGGATATAAAATAGCTATTTTTATGGTGCGATTCATCTTTAGTATCCAATGTATGAATCATCCATTTAATTAATTTATTTTTATAGATATGAAGACCTGTTCATTCATTTTGATGTCGATCCTTTTTATAAGTTGTGTTACCCCAAGCCGTTTGGGAATGAATTACAAAGGTCGACAAATCGTCACAACAAGTAGTAAAACTATTGAGAACCCAAATATCGATTTAACAATTACTGCCCTTACAAATCAAGACAAAGCAGATGATATAACGGGATTAAAAAACAGATTCATTAATGCTATTTATAAAAATGAGACACTCTACAACCTTATCCAAAAACATCCTAACCTAAAGGTCGATATTGACATTGTACCCTCCGAAAAAATAAAAAGAACTTGGATATTTGATGCCGCATTCTTTTGGCCATTTACAGGATGGTTTCCCTATACACCGTGGTGGGGAACAACAGACTTAACCGCTAAGCTAGCCATTAATATTCCAAACACCTCTATTAGCGATTTTAAGTTTAACTCTAGTGCCCCCTTTAGCATTACTCATTATCCATACTATAAAGCAGGAAGAATATTATCTGAAACATACTCAGTTGCATACAACAGCCTATTCGATCAAATCAGCAAATTCAACTTTGATGAATTAGTAAAAAAGAGTAACACCTCCCCATCATTGGCATCTAGCTATAATGAAAGTGGGAAATACACATTCAAATTTAAATCAGATGTAGATAATGATATTCCAGAACTTGAACATAAAAACCAAAATCGATTTGCGCTAATCATAGGCAATGAAGATTATGCCTCCCAGCAAACCGATCTTACAAGTGAGGTAAATGTAGATTTTGCTAGAAACGATGCTAGTGCCTTTAAAGAGTATGCCATAAAATCACTAAATATTCCTACCGAGAACGTAACATTTATCCTCGATGCCACAACCGGCAAAATGAAACAGGCTTTGGATAGAATTAGTTTACTGGCTAAAAACAGTTCGGGTAACGCTGAGCTATTCTTTTTCTACGCAGGACACGGCTTACCCGATGAGGTAAATAAAGAACCCTACCTTATTCCAGTTGATGTGAGTGGCAATAATATAACCGAAGGGATTAAACTAATGGATGCCTATAAAAAGTTAACCGAGCATCCTTGCAAAAGGATCACCGTTTTCCTCGATGCCTGTTTCAGCGGTGGTGCCCGTAACCAAGGCTTAATCGCTGCACGGGGAGTAAAAGTAAAACCTAAAAAAGATATACTTAACGGAAATATTGTGGTATTTACTGCAAGTAGTGGCGAACAATCATCACTTGCCTACAAAGATAAAGAACATGGGTTGTTTACATACTATTTGCTTAAAAAAATCAAAGAATCGAAAAGTAATTTCACCTATCAGGAATTATCAGATTATTTAATGGAGCAAATTGGCCTTAAATCAGTATTGATCAACAACAAAGAACAAAATCCGCAAACCAATGTAGGCTTCGACATACAGGACAAATGGCAAAATTGGAAGTTTAATTAGATGTCAGTTCAAAATATAGGGATTACATTGATAAGTTGAAAATTTAAGATATTACACATTGTTGATTTTGCATAAATGCAAAATCAACAAACCTCTGTGTTCTCTGCATCTCTCAATACCAATAAACATCATTACGGCAAACTTGCATCTTATTAAAACAATCATTTTGTTTAGATACAGAACTTAAGACCTTTGCGTTAAAAATTATATCGAATCACGTTAATAACACAAAACAAAACCAGGATTCTTTCGGGTTGAAAAAATCCTGGTCACTTTTTACGGACAAGCCGCTGAAGTGTCAGACTACTGTTATTTTGGTTGACGGGACTCTTACCCTCGCGGGCAGGTTTTCTTTCGCCCATATTCGGTTTCAATTCACCTTTTACAGCTTCTTTTCCCCTCATATCCGTCACCTGATAAGTTGAACATCCGGATTAGTCCTCTCACGATTTCCTCTCTTTAGTTCTCAACCGACTTATGTGCTTTTTACAGCAGCATAGTTTCGTTTTTACTTTTCAGTAGCAAACCTTTTATCGCTTGTCTGATGAAACAAATTTACTATGAGAATCAAATGATTACAATGTTTTTTATCTGTTTATATTCACTTGTTTTAAACAGAGGTTATAAACAATTGTTAACAACACTGGGAATCAAGATGTTTACTAGTATTGTGGGAAAAAGGTATAATGGACATTTTTAATGGTTTTTTTTGGACCATGCTCCCTAATGGACA
>JACABB010000058.1:5134-15192 GCA_013376985.1 Bacteroidales bacterium | reverse complement strand
CCCGCCGCACTTGGCCCACAAAATAAAACCCACCTCGCCTAGCCCGGGAACGTTATGTGTAACCTTATGAAAACAACCTTTATACTGACATTAGCAATAGCCCTTTTGGGATTTTCTCTCTCCAATAGAGATAAAATAATCATTGGAAGAATAAACCTAGACCCTACCCTTACTGCTTATCTGGATTTATTAATTATTGAACTAAAGGACAGCACTTTAGTTGTTGGTCGTACAAATGTCAATCAGGATGGAACTTTCTGCTTAAGAGTTAACTCCAATAGACCCTTAGATTTATTTTATTATGGATTGGGCATAAATGAAACATATATGCAGACTTTATTCCCATCAAATGCAGACTCAATTATTATATCTCTGAAAATACCAAAAGAGTACAATAAAAAAGGAAGAAAAGTAGTCTGTCCAAAATGCATGAAAAATGATAACACAATACCTATAACATATGGTCTCCATGCTACAGTAATAGTACAACATATAAGCCCAAAAGGTGATACAACATATACTCCATATAGTAAAAAAGAATATTATGAAGGAGGCTGTGTCACATCTGAAATTGATCCAAAGTATTTTTGTAAGAGAGATAAAATAAAATTCTAATAAAGAAAAACTAACTAGTTGAATATTACCAGGCTACACATAACACGGGCTAAGCAAGGTGGGCTTGCCAACCCTCAAGGCCCACCACAAGCCCACCTCGCCTAGCCCGGGAACGTTACAGGCAATGGAAAAACTTGAATTCCGCTAATGGAGAATACAAATCCAAAATATATCTGGAAGGAAACTTCTGATCAAATTGGAGGATCCTTTTCTGTTTCAAAACAGCCCATTACTGGCGGCTCAATGACTGATCTTTTTCTATTAAAGATCCGATTAGCTTATAAGGGTGTTGACATAGAAATTCATTCATCTTATTTCCAAGCTGCTGATAACGAAGATGAATTCGGCATGAATATCTTAAGAATAACATCTCGGATAGATAAGCAAGAAAATTTTCATTTATATCTTTGGAGAAAAGGATTTATAGAGAAAATTCTTTCGACTAATAAAAATAAAACTGGTTTTAATAATTTTGATAGTTCTATAGGCTTTGACTCGAATAATATTACAAAAACAAAACTATTATTTTCAGAAACAGAAATTCGAGAAATGATCATAAATGATAGAACTTCAACCTTTAACGTACAATATGAAAACAATTCTCTGACTGTTAACTATCAATCTAGAATAACTAATAATAAAGAAGAGATACTTTCTGAACTCAATAAATATATAATATTCATTGACGGATTAATAAAATACGGAGTAATAATACCACTGCCTGTAACACTGGCTTAGCACCAAGGCTTGCTCCTTTCTCGGAGTGGGGCAAGCCTCGGCGCCAAGCCAGGGAACGTTATATGCAACCAAAAACAATAATCTTGTATAACCGCATTTTAGTAAGTATTATTGAAGTCTCTGACTTAGCTAATCAATATATAAATTAAAAAAAAAGGAGGTTTTATGAAAAAATTCATCTTTTTAACAATCTTTTTAGTCAATTATGTAAATTATGCAGGAGCGCAATGGGTATCAGTAAACTCCGGTATTGCCAATCTATGGATTAATACTCTTGCAACCGATGGCAGTAAAATTATTGCTGGGACTAATTCAGGTGGGTTGTTTCAATCCACGAATAACGGAGAAAGTTGGGCTCTTATCAATTCAGGCTTACCAAATTATAATATTCAAGCAATAGCCATAAGTGGTAACAACATGTTTGTTGGTCTTGGTGGAGGTGGAATATATATGTCATCAGATAATGGAACCAATTGGTCTGCAGCTAATATAGGTTTAACAAATTTCAGCGTAACATCTATTTTAATTAGTGGTGGAAATATTTTTGCTGGAACTCAAGGTGGAGTGTTTCTCTCAACGAATAATGGAGGTAATTGGGTAGAGGTTAATTCCGGCTTAACCACGGCTTATGTATTATCTTTAGCAATTAGTGGTGACAATATCTATGCGGGAACATATTCTGGTGGCGTATTTATTTCATCAAATAATGGAAGTAGTTGGACTCCTGTTAATAATGGCATAACAAATTTATGGGTTTATGCCCTAGCAGTAAATGGGAACAATGTTTTTGCGGGAACCAGTGGTGGTGTTTTTCTAACAACAAACAATGGGAGTAACTGGGTTTCAGTTAATTTGAGCTTAACATTTACTTACGTTCAAGCATTAGCAATAAGTGGAAATGAAATTTTTACAGGTAACGTTTTTGGCGATGTTTTCTATTCAAAAAATAACGGCAACAATTGGATGACAATTACAAGTGGCTTGCCAAGCAACTCCGTCGAAGCTTTAGTTATTTGCAACAATGAAATTTTTGTAGGATTATTTGGTCCTGGTGTTTGGAAACGACCAATTTCAGAATTAACTTCAATTCGAGAAATAAATAAATCTGAAAATCCAATCATGATCTATCCAAACCCAGCAAACGATTATATTACTATTAATCATAAAAACAATAGAAATCTTGAAAATAATACTATTTCAATATATAATAATTTAGGTCAAAAAACAAGCGTCTACGAATTGCAGAAAGAAGAAACTACCATTGATGTAAGTAAATTAACCAAAGGTGTATATTTTATTAAATTAACGGATAATGACAAGAATATTCTTTCTGTATTTGTAAAAAATTAATTTTAGTATCAAGAATGGCTGCATATAACAGCGGCTAAGCAAGGTGGGTTTTCCAGCCGCACAGGGCCCACAATAAAATCCACCTCGCCTAGCCGCGACCGTTGTGCGTCATGCTAACAAGATACCACCATGAAAACTCAATTTAAAATATTAATACTCCTAGTTTTAATATCCTCTCAAAGTTTTGGGCAGGAAAAATATTTCTATTGTAAAAATAAATTATACTCGATCCCTTCTTGGTCTTGGTCTGAACCAAATGAAAGCTGTGATAATTTTCGCTTAGACTTTTATACAGATTCATTAAACTTTAATGAAATCCCATTGAATGACAGGATTATTATTGATAGAACTAAAGAATACATTATTCAGAGAGGCGGTAAGGAATTCTACAATAATTTGACCCTGAAATATGTACTAATAACAAAAAGACCTAAAAAATGCGATAATAGAAAATACACTCTTCGATATCTCTTTCCAATTGATTCCATTTTCTCCTATAAATTTTCAATAACTTTGGACAAGTATGGCAATTTGCTGTCTGATCATTTATTCCCGAACATTTCTTCAAATAAAGATATTCTATATATTATAGATCATTGTCAAGCAACAGAAATAGCTATGGGAGATTCAACATTTCTAAAAGCTTTTTGGAACTCAGGAATATCTAGCTATATAAGAGATGAAAAATCTGGTAACAATTTAAACATTGAACCATTATCCCAAATTGAGTTTTCATATGATAAAGAAAGAAACATTTGGACATGGGATTTATATACCGAGTCTTCCTTTAAAAGTGGTTATACCCATGATGCAAAATTCAAAGATAATCTGATAGGTTCATGTCAATCCGGTGAGTGGATAGGAAAAAAGATAATAATTAATGCCCACAATTCTGAAATAATAAAAGTAGAAGATTATAAAGAATTTAAAAGTGTATTATATGATGAATAAAACAGCACGAACGCACAACACGGGCTAATCGTGATTGGTTTTCCAGCCGCACTTGGCCCACCACAAAACCAACCACGCCTAGCCCGGGAACGTTACCACGCATTCAATAATCTAAAACTCTGCTCGGACAGCTCGGTTTAATATCCGTAAACAAGTAAATCAGAATACAAGGAGGTTTTGAGTTGTTCATTACGAGTTGCTTTTCTTTCCCTCAAAGATCTCAAACAATCAAAATTTTATTTCTTTTATTAGGCTCGGATTTAATAATTTACGAAAAAATAATAATAGACAAGCACTCTGGTTGACAAGGATGTTTTGAGCTGTTCATTACGAGCCGATTTCCTTAAAATTCAGATTTTAAAGTAATTTTATGATTGAAAATATGAAGAACAAAATACCGGAGAATATGAACGCGTGGTAACACTGCCTTAGCACCAAGGCTTGCTCCATTCTCGGAGTGGGGCAAGCCTCGGCGCCAAGGCAGGGAACGTTGGCCACAATAAAGCCTAATCTTACAAATATGAAAAAATTAATAGTATTATTCATTTCAATATTTCTTATTTTGCTTTCTAATGTAAATGCGCAAAATTTTCAGATTGGACCTGAATTAAAATTTGGTAGAATAGGACTACAAAATTCGTATCCTCACCCGTCAATAATAAAACTCTTTGACAATTCCTTTGCTGATTATAACAGTATTGGGATCATTGGTTCATATAGACCACATTCATCAATATTTTCATTTAAAACAGGAATAATTTATTCTCATATCGGGAATAATAACCCGCCAGATGAATATAATAAACTCGTAATCATACAAATACCAATCGGATGTGACATTAAATTTGGCAAGAAATTATTCCTCTTTGTAGGGGCGGGAATTGATATTAACTACCTACTTCCTCAAAAAAAAGAAACATTAGTATTCCCAGATTTTCAACTCGGATTATATGCTGAATTGGGTATTGGATATGAATTGAATAAAAAATGGAGTTTTGAATTGAAACATAGTATGGCCTCTGATATTACCAAACTATACAAAACAGAATATCAATTACAAAATGGATTAAGCAATGAAAAAATCTATAGTACTAGTGCAGACTTAGGTATCAGTATAAAATATACATTTGAGAAATAATTACTGTGGCCAACACGGGCTAAGCAAGGCGGGTTTTCCAGCCGCACTTGGCCCACCACAAAACCCACCTCGCCTAGCCCGGGAACGTTACCCACAATTTGGGGAGAATATTACTAACCTTCCTATTTTTCGTTCTAAAGGAAATTATAACAAAGCTGTAGGAACTAGAAAAAGAATAATAACATTCGATTAAGATTAAAAAACAAAGACACTCATAAGTCAATCTGTCCTTTGCTTTTTTAGCATACTTTCTTATAAAACTAATGCACGGCCCATTTCTGTCAATTCATTCTGTCAATAACAAATTCAAAATCAGAGAATAATAAATTTTTTCAGAAAGTTATAATAAGAATAGAAAAGAATAAAAGGATTTCAATAACAACTCAAAAGGCTGAATCGAAGTTATTTATTCATTTCTTTCATTTGATCAGAAAACAAAAGATTCTTACTTTCACATCCTATTAAGAGAAAGAAAAAAAATATTTATTCATAAAAACATTGCTTCCGTGCCAAACTGTGGGTAACACAGGCTAAGCAAGGTTGGGTTTCCAGCCGCACTTGGCCAACAAAATAAACCCAACCTCGCCTAGCCTGGGAACGTTGGCGGTAATTGAATGGACATCTTCATGAAAATCTAATAATTAACAGCATATGTCAAGAATCATTTTGTTTCTTTTGCTTTTAGGATTAAATCGAATAGTAATTGGACAAAACATCTCCTTTCAACATAAAGAATTTCCGAATTATGAATATGACAGTATTTCTAAATTACCTGGTAAAGCACAGGAAACATTAAATCATATACTGGATAGTTCCTACTCAAATTATAAAACTTATGTTCAGCTTATTGAAATAATTCCATATGATTCAGGCCAAGAATTTGAACTGCTCAAGATTAAATATCTTAAGAAACCAGACAATAAAAGGTTCTACATAAAATATGATTTACTTATCCCTGGTAAAGGTAAGAGGCGGCTAGTTCAGAAATATTCTTTCCATATTGTAGTTTCATCAAGTGGCCAACTCTTGAAACCCATTGAATTACCAAGTAATGAGCTTGAACCAAATAAGATATTATCCTATAAACAAGCTCTAAGAAAAACTAGATGGAATTGGAAAAATCCTTTTCATCATAAACAAGGATTTTTAACCTTTGACAAAGATCTAAACTCTTTTCTTTGGTCCTTTACGAGCAAGATTAGACGTAGTGACACTAATAAGAAAAATGATTATATGAAAGAATGGCTTTGTCAAACTATATATATTGAAGCATTTACAGGAAAACTAACAAGAAATATTAAACATAGAGAATTAGAATTCAGCGGTATAGAATAGCAACTACCGCCAACAGCGGCTAAGCAAGGTGGGTTTTCCAGCCGCACTTGGCCCACAAAAAAACCCACCTCGCCTAGCCGCAAACGTTGTGGGCAACCATATCAAACTCCCTACTAGACACAACATTATTACTACCTTTTCGCTTTCAGTTCTTTGCTAACACTGTTTAGAAACATACTTTTTCAATTCAGACTCTACTTTTTACTCTTCAGTTCTTGTTTAACACTCTTTTGTCTTTAGTTTTTAGCAAACAGATCGATGTTAACATAAAAGAGATTAATCTTTTTACATTTATGTCTCTTCTTTTTGCTGTTCAGTTGAATACTTTTTCATTTTAGTCTCTTACTTTTATGATTTAGATTAATACTTTTTCAAATTAGATGTCTTCTAACTCAACTCTGATACGTTCTAACATCAAAACGATATGTCCTAACATAAAAACGACATCATCTAAAGCAAAAACGATATAATCTTACACCAAAGAGATATGATCTAACATCCAAATGACATCATCTAACTGGAAAGAGATGGCATCTAGAACAACTCATAATCGTATTAGATACAATTAGACATTAACAATCAGGATTCAGAAAATGAAAAATACTAATCAGCAGATACATACAGAACAATTGTCAATCATAAATGAAAAATAAACAAATGTTTAGTATTAAAAGAGGACATTCCTTATGCCGTTATATATGCCTATTTGATTTTTATGAATTCTAGAATGCAAAAAGAAAATAAAAATAATACATTTGAATAATAATGGCAGCCCACAACACTGGCTTCGCGCCAAGGCTTTCCTGACGCGCATGGCCCACTAATAAAAGCCTCGTCGCAAAGCCAGGGAACGTTGGCTGCAATTGCGTCGTTCTCGATAAATTATTATTGAAAAGAGAAAAATAATTAAGATAATGCATGATTAATATTTCATTGACTCAAGTTTCCTAAATAAACCTATCAGCATGAAAACAGCAATTATAGTTTTATGTATCGGAATATTTCTCATCTGCGCTTGCAATTATCAAAGAACAGATGAAAAAAGTATCTCAGAACAATATTATTACATAGTCTTTAGCTCTAAACGACATTCCTTTGATACTGTAGTAGCAGATAACTCAAGATTCAATTTTATCAATAATCTGCATAAGTTAGATTCTATAGAACTTATCTTTGCTGGAAAAGAAGTCAAAATTTATAAGCTTACTAATGTACCGGAAGCTCCACTTGATGGCGAATATATTGGATACTGGGAAAAAAGTGTCGGTCTTTTTTACATGAAAAACTTATCCTGGTACTCATATTCATTATTAACTTCAAATAGAGATTCAACGGTGAGATATATTAATATGCTTATGGGTGTTGTCAGTTGCTACCCGGATATGGCAAGCTCACCCATTAATAGAAAATAATAAATAACAAATGGAAAAAGAATAGCAACAGCAGCCAACAGCGGCTAAGCAAGGTGGGTTTTCCAGCCGCACTTGGCCCACCACAAAACCCACCTCGCCTAGCCGCAAACGTTAGCGCAGGGGTTAAGTTCAATTATTGTTCAAACAACGTATAATAAAAAATTAATAAAGGAAAGGCTGTCAAACATTGTCATTGAATTGGTTTCTCCAAGTCATTAAGAGATTTTAGAAGATTGAATCGCATAACAAACCTTCCATCCTTTCTAAACATAGCTTTTGAGTTAAAGTGGATTACGTGCTTTTTTATTTTTTCAAAATATTTTTCAGAAAACATTGCGACCGATAAATTATTCTGTCCTTTTGGTTGAAATACAATAAGATAACTCATCCGCGGAAATCAATTATGAATTCTAAAACACTTTTCCTAACTCTTTTAATGACTTTATCTCATTATGTTAAAAAAAGTAAGCTAAGATTTAATAATTTTAAAAATCTATAGAGTAAGATTCCCAACCCACGCGCTAACACAGGCTAAGCAAGGTTGGGTTTCCAGCCGCACTTGGCCCACAATAAACCCAACCTCGCCTAGCCTGGGAACGTTAGCAACAAGGCAAAAATCAGTTCAACCAATAAATAGACACAATATTATGGATAAAATTATTTCTGACTTCAAAACCTTATTAGAAGAAAGAGAAGAGAAATTAAAAAATCTTTTTCAACAAGGATTGTCAACCAAACGAGAAGAAGATGAAATTCAAGAAGATTTTAATAGCGATTCTAGAAGAATCAAATATCATGATCTCAGAAGATCGTTAAAAGGCAAGATTGCTCTACAGAAAAAATTTATGGAAATTCAGAACCAAATATTTAACCAACAATAACAGATAAAAATATGATAACAATAATTGTAGATGTCTTTTTGATTTTTTCCGATGGTTCTAGAGTAAGAACAGAAATCACATTGAAGATTGCAGGTCAACCACAACGCAAATCAGTAGTTGATTATATTAAAGAAAATACGCCAGGTTGTATAAATGTGATAATTTTAGATGTGTACCACGAAGTGAAATAGTTAGTTCTGTATTAGGAAAATAATAATTGCTGGCAAAAAGCCCTGTTGCTAACACAGGCTTAGCTGCCAGGGCTTTGTCTAACGCGCGGGGCCAACCACACAAAGCCCCGGCGCCAAGCCTGGGAACGTTATGGCGTATTGAATAATAACAAAACAAAATACCCTTCAAAATGAAAATAAAATCACTACTCACATGTATTTCATTGCTGTTTATTATTTACAGTTGTGATGATCCTTCTACTTCAAGAATAAAAAAGGATCTAAGTTCAAGATGGACTAAATTTGAGATCATAGAAGTAAAAAAAGATAGTGCAAATGTCCGGATGGCTACCAATATTTTTAGATCACTAAGCCTTCAAGTTAAAGATGCTAATGTGGCTATACTTCAATCTCTAATAAATATTGAAAACAAAAAAGCTCCTGATAATATTGAACAGAACTATATTAATATTGATACAACGTATAAAAACATTCAGGGTAAATTAGATAATTTCTTGAACTCTGAATCTAAAAATATGGAATCCTGCTTTTATGTCAAATATTTGGTCAGTGTGAATGAAAAAAAGATTCCAAAAGAAGAATTATACTTTATTAATAATCAAAATGGTGATATAATACACAGACCTAGCAATTGGAAAGACTTCCTTAATGAACTTGGTTGGGATAAAGTTGTAAATGAATCTGTTAAGTATTTATCAGAATTAAATAATATAAAAGCAAAATTAAAATACAAAAATTAATTATGAGTCGAATAATCACAACACGCCATAACACGGGCTAAGCGATCATGGCTTTGACCTGACGCGCAAGGCCAACAACACAAAGCCACGCTCGCCTAGCCCGAGAACGTTACCGGCAAGGCAACAAACCATCGACATTTAAATTGGAGTCCGAATAATGAAAAAGGATAAATTAGTTTTTTCCATCGAGGATTTTAGATATCCAACAAAGTCCGAAATTAGTACAGCCAAGAAAAAATTCCCAACGATAAAGTTCTTTGACTTTCAATTTAGTAGTCCTATAAGACTATTACTTGAAAACAAAACATCTGAATATGATATTAGAAATGAAAATTTATATTGGTGGAATCATTGCCTGATAAATAGATTTGGCAAAGTATTTCAAACATATTTATTCTCAATCACTTCCTATAATCGTGGCTTTCCAGATGATTATGAATTATGCACCAATGGCGACATTGTTAATAGGATTATGTTTGATTATTATGCAGAAATATTCTATTACTTTTTCTTTTCATCGAGGGATATAATTGCACAGATAATTAATGTCCACTTTCAACTCAAACAAAAAGAAGATAATCTTCACTTCAATCCACATCTAATAAGTTTAATCCCAAATACTTCTGTTAAAGAATCGATGAATATTTTTTTAACAGAAACAAAAGAAGCATCAAAATTAAGAAACGGGTTTGCTCACAGGTTTACAC
>JACABB010000058.1:0-5124 GCA_013376985.1 Bacteroidales bacterium | reverse complement strand
ACTTATAAATGATCTGCGAGTTAAATTTGATATAATTGGTGGTAAAGAAACGATAGATTTTGGTGGCACCAATTCAACACCTTCACGATCCATTGTTGAAAACATGAATACTTCTTTAGCATCTTTTGCTAATTTAGTTGAAAGATTAAAAATTGAAATAAAGATAATAGAAACAGAAGAATAAGCCCAGCCGGTAACACTGGCTTCGCTCCATGGCTTGGCTCACGCGCATGGCCAACAACGCAAGCCACGGCGCAAAGCCAGGGAACGTTACAGGCCATTGAAAAAACGCACATTATCAATTCTTTCTAAGATGAATAAAATAAGACAAATTTATTTCAATTATTTCCTTCTTGTAGTCTTTTTGCCTTTATCATTATTTTGCTTTGGACAAGATAAAAGTCCTACATTCCCAGGCGGAGATCAAGCACTTGAATGCTTTATCTATAATAACATTGACTCGGTTAAGATTAGCAAAATAGATTCAAGTGGATTAGTTATCGCAACATTTATTGTTGATACAACAGGAGAATTAAAATATGCAAAAATTATTAGATCATTAAATCCTATTGCAGACAAAGAATTACTCAGACTTATTGCCATCATGCCAAGTTGGATTCCAGGCAAAAAATCAGGAAAGTATATTCCGCTTACTGTAGAATTACCTTTGACAATTCCATTCCCTGAAGGGTATTGTCGAAAAAAAATATTTTTGATTAGTAATTAACATGAAGATAATGAATAACAACGGCCTGTAACACTGGCTAAGCAAGGCGGGTTTACCCAACGCGCAAGGCCCACAAATAAACCCGCCTCGCCTAGCCAGGGAACGTTAGGGGCAATTGAGAACCCCGAATTATATCCATTAACTTTAAAAACAATGAATATGAGAAACACATTAATTCTATTAATCTTTATTCTCTCTGTTCAAAGTTATTCACAAGAACAGTTTGATTTTAGAAAAACTAGTTGGGGAATGTCCAAAGAATTAGTCAAGAAATCTGAGACTTCAAAGTATCTTAATGGTGATGAGAGCATACTCGTTTATGAAAGTGCAATCACAGGATATGAATGTCTGATTGCATATATTTTTACAAATAATATTTTAGTCAGAACTAAGTATATTATAAAGGAATCATATTCAAATCAAAAGAATTATGATTCAGATTATAATAAATTTAAAAAATTCTTAACTGAAAAATATGGTCAACCTACATCAGATGAAGAGGATTGGAAAGACGACACATTTAAAAATGAATATTCCTATTGGGGTTATGCTATATCACAAGGACATGTAAAGTACCTGACCATGTGGGAAACAAACACTACAGATATTACGGAAGCATTTATACTCCAAGAAGATGAAGTTTCAATAGGAATACAATATTCAAGTAAGAAATATCATGATTTAGAAAAAAATAACACTCTTAAGGATTTTTAATAATATGAATTCACAACAAAACAACTGCCCCTAACCAGGGCTAAGCGAGGTGGGTTTGCCAGCCGCGCAAGGCCCACTAAATAAAACCCACCTCGCCTAGCCCCGACCGTTAGCACCAATAATAAAAACCTCAATATGACAGATTCGAGCACTATATACGATGATTTCTATAACCTTGACATAAACAATTCCACTGCAGTTATCAAGTTTTACGAAAAGAATATATTGTTTCTCGATAACAAATTGACATTTAAAGACAAAGAAGATTTTGATGCCTATATAACAATAATCTGTCAGTATGTTATAAGTTTGGAAACCAGTGGTAAATACACCAAAACCCTTAAATATTCTGAAATAGGAATAAAAATGATAGATTTGAAACTTGAAGAATATGCTATTGATCTTAATGATTATTCAGCTTATTGGAGCATATTATCAAGTAAAGCACGAGCACATTTTTATTTAAAAGATTACAAAGCTTCAATTTATTCTTTTAAGAGATTACACAGTTGGGACCCAGAGCGTGATAATATTAAAAACTGGCTTGAATCTGCAAAATCAAGACAGCGTAATTCAATCAACAAGTACTTATATGCAATAGGTTTAATATTTCTATTTGTTGAAATTATTTTTGGGAATAAATTGGGGAATCCAAAGTTGAAACTTTATTTGAGTGTAATTAGCATAATATTTTTCTCTTTGGGGCTAATCAATGAATATTTTGGTGACAAACTTATTAAACTAACTGAAAAAAAATAATTACTGGTGCTAACACTGCCTTAGCACCAAGGCTTGCTCCATTCTCGGAGTGGGGCAAGCCTCGGCGCCAAGGCAGGGAACGTTGGCAACAAGTTAAGAAAGCTTTACTTAGATGAGAATACAAAATATCATATTGTTAGTAGTAATAGTACTCCTGTCATCATGCAGAACTATTAGAATAAATAAAGATTTTGAGTTAAAAGAAGTTTCCACCATCCTTAAACATCGATATCATAAAAAAGTATGCACAAAGAACACTTCTTTCATTCAATCTGCTACTTGTGGAGAATATATTAGAATTAACTATGACAGTGCAACAATAATGGTTGACACCGCGTATCAAGAATATTTATCTTTATTAACTTCTGGATTAGTGACAAAAGAGATGTTGGTCTTAGGTTCGAGTGATACCTTATTTATTAATGGGATAAAAGAATTAAGTGCCTTTAGAAAAGGCCAAAAAATTAGACGAATTAAAATAGATTCCTATTTTGCCCATTGTTTGAATCCCACATTCTTTTTAATCGAAGTACATAATAACCATGCTAAAAGAAGAACGTCATTTGAAGATTTCATTAAAGGATCAAGAGTAACATTCTTTACCAATTGGCTCTGGATATGATATATTAATAAAATGTCATTGGAAAAAGATAATTCAAAAAATGAATATCATAAGAGAATAACAACCTGTTGCCAACAGCGCCTAAGCTCCAGGGCTTGCGCCAACGCACAAGCCCACAACGCAAGCCCCGTCGCCTAGGCGCGGAACGTTACAGGTAATGCGAAAAAGCATCATCACTCCGAACTATATAAATCAATAAAAACAAGATTATCGGTCCTAAGAACCTTTTAATAAAAGAAAAAAAAGAATTCTTTTAATTTATTCGCAGACAAATAAGAACTTACCTTGGCGTGCTAAGCCTAACTTATGAACTCATCCAAAACAGATCCCAAACCCAACCTGTTGCTTTCGCACGAGCAAAGCTGGGAAAATACGCACTACCTGTAACACAGGCTACGCGCTACCAGGCTTCCGTTTTCACTCCGAATGACTATTTTTACTAAATTCGAAATCGCTGCTTCTAAGAACGTGAATTGAGTAAAGCCTGGCAGCGCATAGCCTGGGAACGTTAGCAGTAATATGCAAGTGGGTTTTCTGCAAGCCCCGATAAAAATAAAAAAATTATTCTCTAATCACTTATTTACTGAATAGTTAGGATTCAATTCGATAGTAAAAGAATAAGAAAACTAAAGATGGAAATAAGAATCAATTCTATTCTTAGCCTCATAAAGAATCTTTCCCAATGCTCGGATTTTCATGATGTAGAAGATTTTGGGCGTAGAGAAGATTAGATCGGAACTCCTAATCGAATCCCAGTACCAACCTGTTGCTGTCGCACGATTGAAAAATAAAAAAGAATAAAAATCGTCAATAACCAGATTATTAAGAATAAAAAGAAATTTTTTTAGAACTTTAACCTGTAGTTTACTATCACTTAAGAATAAAATAGAAAAAATAATAACTCTCGGATTGGCAAAGCTCGGAAATCAGCATACTACTGCTAACACAGGCTTAGCACCAAGGCTTGCTCCTTTCTCGGAGTGGGGCAAGCCTCGGCGCCAAGCCTGGGAACGTTAGCCCCAAATTGTCGGGATATTGCTAACCTTCATATAAACCGTTCTAAAGAAGATTATAACAAAGCTGCGAGAATAAGAATGAGAGAATAAGTTTAAGAAAACAATAGAAAAACATTCTAAACAATTCATTTCTGTCATTCTTCTTTTGATTTTTTTTGGATTTCAGTAAGAAGAACGTTATCAAACAACACCAGCAAGAAATCATTTATAAAACTGCTGCTACGATCAATAATATAAAATCAAAGAGAACACAATAAGAAAGCTAAGAATAATAAAGATTTAATAAATAAAAGGGAAAAAACCAAAAGAAGGAATAAGACTTATTTCACTCATTCTCTTCTCTATAGTTTAGTTTTAAAAAGATTTATTACTTTCAACTTCTCTTCTATGGATATGAATAAAGAAAATAAACTTATTCATAAAAACCTAGACGTAGAAACAATCTGGGGCTAACACAGGCTAAGCTGCCAGGGCTTTTTCCTGACGCGTAAGGCCAACAATAAAAAGCCCCAGCGCCTAGCCTGGGAACGTTAGGCACAACTAATAAGGTAACATGAAAGCTCTAATAATAATATCTTTCTTTATAATTCTGTTAAACTCAGCTATTGCACAAGATAATGATACGACTATATATTATCAAATTCTCAACCAGAGAATTGAAAACTATTATGAACTCAGTTTTAGCAATAATGGATCTCCAGAGATAATTCTTAAAAAATGCCCTTCATTTAAAAACTTTATTTACGGATTCGATATCGATCCTATATTTGGTGCTAATCCAACCCTACTTAAAGAATTAGGACAAGTGGATTCTTCTTATATCAAATCTCAAATTAATAAATATGCCAATTTTATTTGGCTGGAGAATAGAATCTCAAATAAGAAAGTTAAGGTCTACTCCCCAAAAAAGAATCATAAACATCTGACTATAATACGATCTCTCTTTAGAAAAAGAACAATAAGCACTTTTCATTCAAGTCTTTCTATGTCTATACCAATATTCATAAACAAAAATAAACTAGTTGCAATTGTTTATGAAGATTATTCATGCAGTGGACCAGACTTATTCCAAAGTGGTGATTTAAATTTGTATTTTTTCGAAAATAATATATGGAAAAAAGTAGCAAGCAAACTGGTCAGATTTATAATGAGTTAGAACAATAGCTGTGCCTAACACAGGCTTAGCACCAAGGCTTGCTCCTTTCTCGGAGTGGGGCAAGCCTCGGCGCCAAGCCTGGGAACGTTAGCGCAGGGGTTATGTTCGTTTATCGTTCAAACAACGTTTA
>JACABB010000057.1 GCA_013376985.1 Bacteroidales bacterium | reverse complement strand
AAGAACAATATTGTAAACAGTTGAAAATGTTCTAACTAAGACGCAACGCTAGTGTCATCAGGTGATAAATAATTTTCAGAACGTTTAATTAAATCTATCCATCGCTTGTGAAGGCTATCGGTATTTTCTATCCAATTATATGCATTTAATAACGCATTTTCCAATAATAACAAAGGCTGGTAAATAGATTGACGATATTCCTCTTTAATTGATTTTAGAATTGACTCGGCATATTTTAAGAATCTAAAAGATAAACTCGGATTACACTGTGAAACTTCGTCAATCCTATGAAACAACCAATTTACAAGAAACACACATGAGATAAAACCATTTTTTTGTTTTCTAGTATTATAAATGATTACCTCTTGAACTAATCTATACATTTTGATTTTACCATCAACTCTTTCAAGCCATCCTTTTCGTTGCAATGAATTAGTCCAATTGGTGAAATCCTTCAAATTCTTCTTATAAGATTCCTTACCTCCAATTAAAGCAATATCAACAATATCGATATCATCAGATGGAAGTAATGATAAGAATTCAAGATATAGCTTTTCATTTGCAGTAAGGTTTTTAAGTTCAAACTTTTTTTGTAAAAATGATAAAAGAGTAATAGGGAAATCTTCTTCTATAAGCTCAAATTCAATTTCAATATTCTCATCATCAAGTTTTTGTTCTTTAATTGAATTAAATAAAGATTCCAAAGACAAATCAATGCTGTTCTCAATTGTTTGAGCAAATAGTTTTATTGCAAGTGGATTATAACCTATATAGTTAAAAAAGTCGAGTAAAATTTTATTATTATCATCTTGGGGTTCACTGCAATATTGTGAAAATATCTTTACCAAGCTTTCTATATCTAAACAAGGTAATTTATAGCAAGGTATTTCAGGAATTTCCCCTGTTGTTGTGATAATGATTTTCCAATTATTCAAGAATAAAAACTTCTTTAATACATTAAGGTCATTTTCATATTTGTCAATGATTAATAAGTTGATCCCATTTACTTGGTTAAGTTTATTACAAACAAGATTAATTTTATCATCGTCTGTATTCCGAACATCAAATGCAACGTTAAGATTTTCAATCAAAACAGAATCTAACAAAATTGATTTCAATAGATTTGGCGATGAATTTAACCAAGCGATATGGTCATATTGATTTTGGTTTGAATTTATAAATTGTTGAACAAGAAAAGTTTTACCGGCTCCACCACAGCCTTTTATATACAAGCCATTGGACTTAATTAATTGTTCCTTTATATATTCTAAAGATTCTTGTCTACCATAAAATTCAGCATTTAAACATTGAGGAATAAAAGTTAGATTTTTAGGGTATTTAGGAGCTGATGTTTTAGTTAATATTTCATCAAAGCTATCAAGCCGTTTTTCAAAACTGTCTTGAATATTTAGTATGCTTTTGAAATTTTGTTCAATCTCTATAAATCTAACGTTCAAGAGAATTAAAACCCTTTCATCAATGTATTTTTCTAAGCCTGAATCTGTTTCATTAAGAAGTTCAGTTATTCTACTATTTGATAAAATACGTTTATTTTTTTCAGGTAATTGAGAACACCTAAAAATCTCGCACAAAAAGACACTTTCTATTATTTGAATTGGTTTATTTCTGAAAATTTTATTTGAGAGTAACTCTCTAATCTCTGAAAATAAGCTATCTACAGCATAAATAGGATTATAGTCTAAAAATTCCCATTTAATCTGCTTTGGGAATGTATCAATCTTTAGATTAGTAACTTCTTGTTTTAGTTTTACTGAAACATCTTTAATTATGTCCTTTTCAGTACTATTAATATTCTTTTTTTCTAATTTTTGTCTTTTATGTTTATTTAATTCAGCGTATAATATCTCTTTTATTGTCTTTAGAACTTGTTCTGCTAGCTCTCTATCTTTTAATTCTGGATTACTAACCCATGCTTGCAAAAGTTTTTCTCTTGGTGAGATACTTGTGTTTGTATAAAAGCAAAACTCAACAGGAATACTTTGATTATTTTTAAGATATTGAATATAGAAATTGAATATAGACTTTTTTATTTCATCTGATTTTAAACTAAAAGTATTTGAATAACACTTAACCTGAGTGAAAATTAATTTGCTTCCAATCTCTTTAATATCATCATCTACTTCACAATAAATGTAATTCTCCTTTTTGTCGATGTAATTTAAAATCCACTTTTTTAGCGTTACTAAATATTGATAATAAAATCCTCTATTAGTAGATATAGCATCAGTATTAATCTCGAAAAACTCTATGTAATCTTTTTCTATCAATTCTATTTTGCTAATTAATTGCTACGAAGGCTAGTTCCAATTGATGCCAACTTATTTATACTCACGCCAAAAGTATACTCACACATTAAAATTTAATGTATACATATACTTTCAGCCAACTTTTTAATTCCACCAAAATAGCAAATAAGTTAAACATTATTTAACGGATGGGAGATTTTATTCCGATTGGGTATTTATTAAAGGTTGCCATTAACCGAACCTGCTAAAGGGTTCTATTTTATTCACGCTGCTAGTGGTTTGGTTTTGGTTTTGGTAAGGATTGTTGTGGTTGGGTATCGCAAATTGCGATAGTTTGGGTGCTTTTTATGTTGAATTGGTAAGAGGTTGTATAAAGTTGTTAATTTTCAAACCGCAATGGGCGCAAAGAGGAAAACGCAAAGGTCGCAGGCGCCTATTAAAAAGCACATTTTACTTTTGCGAATTTTGCGAAACCCTTTAATGCTTTACAGTTAACTCTCTTTTTGCACAGCCCTTTTGTGTAAATTACTAGGTTTTATAAGTATCTATCTAATACACTTCTTTCGCTATTCTGGCAATGTTATCGGATTTGCCCATGGTGTAGAAGTGCAGGGATGGGACTCCCGCTTTTTTCAACTCTTTGGCTTGCTCAATTGCCCATTTAACGCCCACTTCTTTAACAGAACGATTATCGCAGCACTTTTCCATTTCTTTAACCAAATCCTGCGGAAGTTCCACGTTAAAAACTTTAGGGAGTATGCTTAAATGCTCTTTAAGTGAAACGGGTTTGAGTCCAGGGATTATGGGAACAGTAATTCCGATATCTCTACAAGCCTTCACAAAGTTGAAGTAATTCTTATTCTCAAAAAACATTTGTGTAACAATATAATCAGCCCCAGCATTAACCTTCTCCTTTAAACGTTGTATGTCAGAAATACTATTTGGAGATTCGCCATGTTTCTCGGGATACCCTGCAACTCCAACACAAAATTTAGTCGGATTTGGTTTTTCAAGAGTTTCATCCTGATAGTTCCCATGATTCATGGCTATTACCTGCTTTACTAGGTCTACAGCATACCTATGTCCACCTATTTTAGGTTCAAATCTTCCAACTATTTTATCAGCATCGCCCCGAATTGCTAAAACATTATGGATTCCCAGAAAATCTAGGTCAATTAATGCATCTTCCGTTTCTAGCTGGTTAAACCCGCCACAAATGATATGTGGAACAATATCAATTTTATATTTATGCTGAATAGCGGCGGCAATTCCAACCGTTCCTGGCCTTCTTCGGAGTACTGTTGGTATAAGTGTACCATTTGAAGATGGTCGGTAAACAACCTCCTCACGATGATATGTTACATTAATATAAGCCGGGTTAAATTCCAAAAGGGGATTGATAGTATCAAAAATTGTTTGAAGCGTACTACCCTTTAATGGAGGAAGCAATTCAAATGAAAAGAGCGTTGATTTTGACTCATTAATGTGATCGATTACTTTCATGGTTATGGTTGATTATTGGTTATTGAGTTATTGGTTATTGAGTTATTGGTTATTGAGTTATTGGTTATTGGGTTACTGGTTATTGACTTCCAACTTCCGTCTTCGGACTTCGGACTTCGGACTTCGGACTTCGGAATAAAATAACTAATAACCAGTAACTGATAACTTTATTTATAATTCAAATATGTTGGAAAGAATTTTTCTGTTTCCTCTACACTACGTTCCATGCGTTTTGCATAATCTCGAACCTGATCGATTCCTACTTTACCGATATTGAAATACTGGGAATCGGGGTGTGAGAAATAGAAACCTGAAACAGAGGCTCCCGGCACCATTGCTAAGTTTTCGGTTAGCCATATTCCAGTGTTTTCGGTTGCTTTAAGGAGTGAGAAGATAAATTCTTTACCTCGATGATCGGGACATGCTGGATAACCGGGTGCTGGACGAATGCCTCTATACTTTTCGTGGAGAACCTCTTCGGTTGATAGATTTTCATTGGGACTGTAACCCCAAAACTCTTCTCGTACCTTTTGATGTAAGAGTTCGGTAAACGCCTCTGCAAGTCTATCGGCTAATACTTTTGAAAGTAATGCATTGTAATCATCCAATTTATCTTCATAACCCTTTGCCAACTCATCTGCTCCAATGCCTGCTGTTACTGCAAAGAGTCCAATCCAATCCTTTAATCCTGAGTTATTAGGTGCAATATAATCAGCCAAACACAAATTTGATTCTCCACCCTGTTTTTGTTCCTGATTGCGTAGCTGTGGAATTGTTGAAATTACTGACTTCCTATCCTCATCTTTATAAACAATTATATCATCACCATCCGATGAAGCAGGCAAAATACCAATAACCCCTTTTGCTTTAAGTAGTTTTTTACTAATTATTATATCAAGTAGTGCATTTGCATCATCATACAACTTACGAGCCTCCTTTCCTTTTACTGGATCAGAGAAAATAGCGGGGTATTTACCGTTAATATCCCATGAATAAAAGAAGAAAGTCCAATCGATGTATTTGCGAATCTCATCAAGAGGGTACTCATCAAAAGTAATTATTCCAGTTCTTTTGGGTTGAGGTGGAGTGTAGGTATTCCAATCTACTTTAAAAGAATTTGCCCTTGCCTTATCAATAGTAATTGACTGAATAGTGTTACCCTTATAACCATCCCTTAAAATCTTATAATCCTTTTTGAATTGTGCTGTATACTCGTCCCTTGTTTTAGCATTGATTAATCCTGAAACCACGCCACCTGCCTGCGATGCATCCTTAACATGAATAACCGCATTGCTATAATTTGGATCTATCTTTAATGCTGTGTGAAGTTTTGATGTTGTAGCACCACCTAGAATTATAGGAATCTTAAGCCCTCTGCGCTCCATCTCACTGGCAACGTGAACCATCTCCTCAAGCGAAGGAGTGATTAATCCGCTAAGTCCTATGATATCGGCTTTCTCTGCAATAGCAGTTTCAATTATTTTTTCGCAGGGAACCATAACACCAAGATCGATAATCTTGTAGCCATTGCATGAAAGTACCACTCCTACAATATTTTTCCCTATATCGTGAACATCTCCTTTTACAGTTGCAAGAACTATGGTACCTCCAGATTTAACAGATTTACCATCCAGTTTTTCCTGTTCAATAAATGGTTGCAAAATAGCCACAGATGCTTTCATTACCCTTGCACTTTTTACAACCTGAGGTAGGAACATTCTACCTGAGCCAAATAAATCGCCCACTTCCTTCATTCCATCCATCAATGGCCCTTCAATTACCAACAGTCCAGACTTAAGTTTGCTTAATGCCTCTTTAGTATCAACTTCAATAAAATCAGTTATCCCCTTTACTAATGAATGGCATAGACGCTTTTCAACAGATTCATCTCTCCATGCCGCTTCCTTAACACTATCTATTTTCTCCTCCTCAAAACTTTGGGCAAATGTTAAGAGCCGCTCGGTTGCATCTTTTCGGCGGTTTAGCACTAAATCCTCAGTTAATTTGAGTAGATCAGGGTTAATTTCGGAGTAAACTTGCAACAAACTTGGATTGACAATACCCATATCCATACCAGCATTAATTGCATGGTAAAGAAATACTGAGTGAATTGCCTCTCTTATGGAGTTGTTACCCCTAAATGAGAACGAAAGATTGCTTACCCCTCCACTGATTTTAGCATACGGTAAATTCTTCTTTATCCATTTACAAGTCTCGATAAAGTTTAGGGCATACCCAGAGTGCTCTGCAATACCAGTTCCGATTGCAAGTACATTCGGGTCTATAATAATATCGGCGGGGTTAACACCTGCCTTTTCAACTAGAAGTTTATAACTTTTCTCAACTATCTCAATCTTTCGCTCAATAGTATCCGCTTGACCCTTCTCATCAAAAAGCATAACAACCATTGCAGCACCGTATCGCTTTATACGTTTAGCATTATGGATGAATTGCGCCTCCCCTTCCTTTAAACTGATTGAGTTTACAATTGCCTTACCCTGAATGCACTTCAATCCAGCCTCAATAATTGAGAATTTGGAAGAATCGACCATAAAAGGCACTTTGACAATATCGGGCTCAGTTGCAAGGTAGTTTAGAAAAGTTCTCATGGCTTTTTCACCCTCAATTAGGGCATCGTCCATACAGATATCAATTACCTGAGCACCATTATCAACCTGCTCACGAGCCACAGAGATGGCCTCCTCGTACTTACCCTCGGCAATCAGCCTGGCAAATTTCTTCGATCCAGCAACGTTAGTGCGCTCACCGATGTTAACAAAATTGGTTTCAGGTCTTATTATAAGCTCTTCAAGGCCACTCAAACGAGTATATGTAGGAAGTTCAGAAATCTTACGCGGTTTATACTTATCTACAAGATTTGCAATCTTCTCAATATGCAAAGGCGTTGTACCACAGCAGCCTCCTACAATATTCAGCCAACCTTGCTTTAGCATCTCCTCAACAATGGATGCCATCTCCTCTGCGGATTGATCATACTCCCCAAGCTGATTTGGAAGACCTGCATTTGGGTGCGCACTTACCAGAAAACCTGTAGAGCCAGCCAACTCCTCAATGTAAGGTGTTAATTGCTGGGCACCCAAAGCGCAGTTTAACCCAACGCTAAGCAAAGGAAAATGTGAGACTGAAC
This sequence comes from Bacteroidales bacterium, assembly GCA_013376985.1. Lineage (GTDB taxonomy): Bacteria > Bacteroidota > Bacteroidia > Bacteroidales > Tenuifilaceae > UBA8529. Next base: position 8,619 of record JACABB010000057.1, on the reverse strand, counting down.
ACAAAAATGCAGAAAGAGTTTGACCCGAAAGGGTTCTCCCGCTAGCATCGGTAATGGTTCCTGAAACCATAACTGGTATTCGCTCCCCTGTTTTTTCAAAAACCTCGTCTATAGCGAAAAGAGCAGCTTTTGCATTTAAGGTATCAAATATGGTTTCAACCAGAAGAATATCAGCACCACCTTCAATCAAACCCTCCACCTGTTCGGAATAAGCCAATACTAAATCATCAAAAGTAACTGCTCTATAAGCAGGGTTTGAAACATCGGGTGAGAGTGAGGTTGTTCGGTTGGTTGGTCCAATGGAACCAGCAACAAATCTTGGTTTCGATGGATTTTTCTGAGTAAACTCATCACACACCTTACATGCTAGCTTTGCAGCGGCAAAATTTATCTCTTTAACCAACTCTTTTGTATCGTAATCGCCCTGTGAGATACTGGTAGAATTAAAAGTATTGGTTTCGATAATATCAGCACCAGCAGAAAGGTAATCACGATGAATCTGAGATATAATATCGGGTTGAGTTAGAACAAGCAAGTCGTTATTGCCTTTTAACGATTTATGATGATTCTTAAACCGATCACCCCTAAAATCCTCTTCGGTTAAACGATACCTTTGGATCAACGATCCCATTGCCCCATCGAGGACTAGAATTCGTTCTTTAAGGATTTGATTTAGTTTTTGATTGATATTTTGCATATTATATGTAATTAGTTAGTTTCGTTAGAAGTCTGAAGGGCGAAGTCCGAAGATTAAAGTCTCCCTTCATTTTTCACTATTCATTTTTCACTATACTCTATCTTTCCTGTGTAAGCAATAAAGAGATTTAGTTTTGTAATAAGATCTTTAACTTTAATTAATGAAGATAGTTTCACTTTTGCAATCATCCATCGATGGTCACGTCCATTATATTTCTCAATTACTTCCTCGATTCCAAAAATGCTTAAATCAACAATATCATGATATCGTATAAACACTTCAAGTACAACATCTGTTGAGTATTCGGGGTAGTTAAAATATTTCCGTTTTTTGTACTCATAACGATAATCATGGAATCGAGCTGTAATATCACTTAGCACAGCCGAGCCAGTAGGGTGACCTCCAGCACCCTTACCAAACATAAATTGTTTTTCGTAAAATGCACCCTCAATTACAACGCCATTATACTCATCCTCAACATTATAAATATAATCATCGGCTGACACAAACGTTGGCATTACGAATAGCGTAATGCAATTCTTTCCGAACTTTGTTAGTGTTGCAACCAACTTGATTTTCAATCCTTTCTCCTTTGCATAACGAATGTCGTGGACGGAAAGATTGTGAATACCACAATTAAAAGCATCATTCGGATACACGTATGTTCCAAAACCATGTACAGCAAGAATTACGAGTTTAAAAAGCGCATCGAAACCCATTACATCAAATGATGGATCGCTTTCTGCAAATCCTAATTCCTGTGCCTTTTTTAAAGCAAAATTATAATCATCGTTATGCTGAAATACTCTGGAAAGAATATAGTTTGAAGAGCCATTGAGTATTCCCCTAATTGAAAGCAACAAATCATTGTCATAGTACTCCTCAAGGTTACGAATGATAGGTATACTCCCACATGCAGATGCATCATAGAGTAAAGCACTTCCTGTTTTTTTCTGGATTTCAATCAACTCTTCAAGGTGATGGGCAAGCATCGTTTTATTGCCCGAAACAACACTCTTCCCATGAAGTAATGCTGTTTTTACAATAAGATAAGCATCATCAGCATTATCAATTAGTTCAACAACCAGATTAATTTCTGGATCATCAAGAATATCATTGGGATTTGTGGAAAAAAACTTACTATTCAGGGAACGTTCTTTAAAGGCATTTTTAATGCAAACTTTTTTTATTCGGGCTTTTGTGGTTGGCGAATTCTGCAGTACATGATATAAACCTGAACCTACTGTTCCAAACCCAAAAAGTCCTATTACCTGAGTGGTTTCGCTGTATGATATTTTTACTTTTTCTACTTTATTGTCAATTATTTCTATTGTTTCCATTTTACTCTAGGTTTAAAAAAATTTTAATAATTTTTGTGAGCTGCTCATGTTCAATTAAAAATCCATCGTGACAAAAACTTGAATGGATTTCAGCATAAGTTGCATTTGGAATCATAGCAGCCAGCTGTTTTTGCTCCTCAACAGGAAATAGAATATCGGAATCGATACCAACAACAAGGGTTTTTGCCTTAATCTGGCTAAGTGCTTTCTCCACCCCTCCTCTATTCCTACCCATATTATGAGAATCGAGAGCCTTGGTCATCGTATAGTATGAATACGCATCAAACCGTTTTACGAGTTTCTCACCCTGATAGGTTTGATATGTATCTGCCCTAAAACCATCCAAAAGATCTGTTGATTCATCCTGCTGTGTTAAATTATAACTACTTCTACCACGATAGCTAAGAAGGGCAATGCTGCGTGCCGCTTTCAGACCCTCTTTACCACCATCAATCTCCTGATTCCTAAAAGTTGAATCCGCTAATAGTGATAACCTCTGTGATTGGCTAATAGCAATCACCCAAGGAGATGTTTTTGCAGAACAAACTATTGGCATTAGATTCTCGGCCGTTCCGGGATACATGTACTCCCATTCTAAAAGCTGAAAGCCTCCAATTGAACCACCTATCAATATCCAAATCTTTTTTATTCCAAGATGCTCTTTCACCTTTTGGTGAACTTCAGCCATATCCCTTATTGAAATTAGTGGGAATGTTAGCAGGTAGGCTTTCCCTGTATCAGGATTAATAGACATTGCCCCAGTAGTGCCATAGCACGAACCAAGAATATTAACACAAACAATCGGTGTTTTATTGGGATCGAACAACCATCCCTCGCCAACTAAACCTGGCCACCAATCAACAGGATTGCTGTTTGCAGTAAAAGCATGGCAAATCCAAACAATTTTATCAAAATTCTTCTCGATATCCCCAATTACATGATACCGAACATTAACATCCTTAAGGGTTTCACCACATTCGAGTTGTAGGCTATCTATTCTGAGATTGGATTCTATTATCTTCATAAAAATAATGCAGTTAATATTTAAGTGCCTAGAGTAATTAAAGTGCCTAGAGTGCCTAAAGTACTTGGAGTACTTAAAGTTTTAAGAGAATTTGGGAACATAAAAATTTGAACTCGTTTCATTTTTTATAACTCTAGGCATTTTAGGCACTCGAAGTACTTAAGGCACTTTTATATATTTAGACACTAATTACTCCCAAAGCCTCCTCAAAATCGACAATAATATCATTGACATGTTCAATCCCTACTGAAATTCTTAAAAGTGTGGGTTGAACTCCGGCTGCTAATTGCTCCTCATCGGTTAACTGCTGATGAGTAGTTGCAGATGGCTGAATTATCAATGTTTTAGCGTCGCCAACATTAGCCAAATGGCTAACAAGTTTAAGATTGTCCACAACTTTAGTTGCATTCTCCTTGGAACCCTTAACAATAATTGATAGCATCCCTCCAAAACCATTTCTCAAATATTTTTTAGCAAGATGATAGTAAGGACTACTTGGTAATCCAGGGTAATTAACCTTTTCAATTTTAGGATGATTCTCAAACCAAGTCGCCAATGCTAAAGCATTCTCGCAATGACGCTGAACCCTTAATGATAGGGTCTCAAGCCCTAATATGAATTGAAAGGAGTTGAATGGACTAATTGCTGGACCAAAATCTCTCAATCCTTCTACCCTTGCCCTTGTGATAAATGCAATATTCCCAAACGGGCTATTTGATCCAAAAGAATCCCAAAAAACGAGTCCATGATAACCTTCGGAAGGCTCAGTGAATTGAGGAAATTTCTCGTTCCCCCAGTTAAAATTACCACCATCAACAATAACACCGCCAATGCTTGTGCCATGGCCACCAATCCATTTTGTAGCCGACTCCACAACAATATTGGCTCCGTGCTCAAGTGGTCTGAAAAGATATCCTCCACCAGCAAACGTATTATCAACAATTAAAGGGATTTCATATCTCCGAGCAAGGTTGGCAAATTGTTCAAAATCGGGTATGCTGAAACCCGGATTCCCGATAGTTTCTAAGTATATTGCTTTTGTTCTGCTATCAATTAGCTTTTCATACTCATCTACACCTTCAGATTTCGCAAAACGCACCTCAACGCCAAGGCGTTTAAACGATACCTTAAACTGATTGTATGATCCCCCATATAAATGGGAAGTAGAAACAAAATTATCGCCAAATTGAAGGATGTTATTCAACGCAATAAACTGAGCTGCATGTCCCGATGATACTGCTAAAGCAGCAACACCCCCTTCGAGTGCTGCTATTCGTTTTTCGAAAACATCGGTGGTAGGATTCATCAAACGTGTATAGATATTCCCAAATTCCTTTAGTGCAAAAAGATTTGCACCATGTTCTGAACTCTTGAATAGGTAGGAGGTTGTTTGGTAAAGAGGTACCGCTCGTGATAAGGTTGTTGGATCAACTACTTGCCCTGCATGCACCTGTAATGTTTCAAAGCTATAATTGGTATTCATTTTTTTCAGTTTTAAAATTTTGGTTTTTTATTCTTGCCTTTAAAACTAGCTGGAAAATACACAACTAGCATCTTGCATTGATTCCAATGCTTATACTATGCCCCTTGGGCAAAATGTATTAGATTATTTACTACCGCATTCGACCGAAGCGGCGCATTCGGATGGCAAGATTCTCTTTGATTAAAGAGGGAGTAATAAAAAATGTTTGACAGTTGATTAACACCAACCCAAAACTGAAAATCGTAAAATTTGATTTCATTGTATAAGTTTTAGATTTATAATTCCCCTTTCGGGGTCAGGTTTTAGCACCTTGCTCTGGTAGGCAGGTTGCTAGAGGTTCTTCGAGCCTGTTCTCTCCGCTCTTCTCTATAATTCTAACCCTTCTTTTTACAGAATGGTCGAAATAAGCATTACAAATATAAACATTTTTTATAAATTCATACATTTGTCAAATAATTTTTTCTTTTCCTATGAATTTTAAGGCAGTAATATTCGATATGGATGGAGTGCTAATTGATAGCGAACCATTGCACATTAGTGTAGAATCTAATATGTTAAAAGAATTAGGTGTTCCTTTGAAACAAGAAATGTATACTAGATTTGCTGGAACGACCAGCTTAAGTATGTGGAAAACTATCGTTGAGGAGTTTAAGTTGGATAAAAGCCCAGAAGAACTATCTGCGGAAAGCAATCATCGATTTATAAACGAATTTCTAAACTCTGATAAAGTCCAACTCTTTGATGGAGTTAAAGACGTATTAGCTAATTTAAAGAAAAAAGCGATACCCATTGCGTTAGCATCTTCATCGAGTAAAGAGATTGTGAATGCCGTATTGGGTAAATTTGAACTGAATCAATACCTTAGCGCAATAATTACAGGAAGCGATGTTCAGCACTCAAAACCGCACCCTGAAATATTCCTCACCGCTTCTCAAAAACTTAAAATTCCGTCTTCATTTTGTGTTGTAGTTGAAGATTCGCCAAATGGAGTAAAGGCCGCACATCTGGCTGGTATGTGTTGTATTGGGTTTGCATCGGATGAAAATCATCACGACATTAGCCATGCTACTTGGATTATAAAATCGTTTAGGGAGTTTGATTTAGAAGCATTTAAAGCGAACTAAAGCCCCTGAAGTATATAAATAAGAGATTGAGGCAATTAAAAAGCACAGAACATGAATGAATCCAACAAAATTATTGAATCTCTCAATAAATATAGGAACACTAAAAAAGACAATAAATCCCTCGAAAAATTCTTTCAGGTTTACTCAGGAGGCTATGGCGAAGGCGATAAATTCATCGGGGTTAGCGTGCCAAACCAACGAAAGGTAATGGAACAGTTCTACAAAGAAACCTCACTTGATGATATTCAAAATCTGCTAAACAGCGAAATCCATGAGCATCGGTTAACATCCCTTTACATACTTGTTAAAAAATACCAGAAATCAAAAAAAGCCGAAGAAAGGGAGGCAATGGCACTGCTTTACCTCAACAATATCGATAGGGTTAATGGCTGGGATCTTGTGGATTCATCGGCACAGCATATAGTTGGACCTTATGTTCTAGAAACATCTAAATTTGATATTCTCGATAATCTTGCCGAAAGCAATCATCTATGGAAACAACGAGTTTCAATTATTGCCACTTTCTATCTTATCCGCCAAGGGCATTACATGCATACACTAAGAATATCGGAAAAATTGGTTAACCACAAGCACGACCTTATTCACAAGGCAGTAGGCTGGATGCTTCGTGAAATTGGCAATCGCAGTTTAAAAGATGAACTCCCATTTCTCGATAAGTATGCGCAAATAATGCCACGGACTATGCTCCGTTATGCAATTGAAAAGTTTGACCCTGAATTGCGAGATAAATACCTTACTATGGGGCAAAAGCGTAAGTAGTTGTTTCCAGAATTGTAATAAAAACATAATCACATCTACCTCAAACTCCCTTTTTCTTCCTAGTTTTGCTTTCATTTTATTACCATGAACTACCAGCAAACCCTCGATTACCTTTTCTCGCAGTTGCCCGTTTTTCAGCGAATTGGGAAGGCAGCATATAAGGCCGATCTAAACAACACCATTGCGCTAGATGAGTATTTTAATCATCCTCACAAATCGTTTAAAACCATTCATGTGGCAGGAACTAACGGTAAAGGAAGCACTTCGCACATGTTGGCATCCGTTCTTGCAAAGGCTGGGTATAAAGTTGGGCTTTATACATCGCCCCATTTAAAAGATTTTCGCGAAAGGATTAGAATAAATGGAGTGGTTATTCCCGAGCAAGAGGTTGTTGATTTTGTTAAAAAGCACCGACCCATTTTCGAAAAGGTTAAACCCTCTTTTTTTGAGATGACTGTTGCTCTGGCTTTTGATTACTTTGCAAGAGAAAAGGTTGATATTGCTGTTATTGAGGTAGGTTTGGGTGGTAGACTCGATTCCACAAATATTATCACCCCAGAACTATCAGTTATTACCAATATTAGCTTTGATCATACCGATTTACTCGGCGATACCCTTCCAAAAATCGCTTTTGAAAAAGCAGGAATCATAAAGCCAAATATCCCCGTTGTGATCTCTCAAACACAACCTGAAACAGAACAGGTTTTTCGAGATAAGGCCAAAGAAACCAACTCCCCTATCCTATTTGCCGATAAAGTTTATAAAATTATTAATGTTGACGATCAGAACCAAAACTGGCAATTATTTGATATTGAGCGCAATGATGGAGTTTATTTAAAAGATATCCGTTTAGATCTCAGGGGAATATACCAAAAGCACAACCTGCCAGGAGTTTTACTTGCCCTTGATATCCTTAAGAGTAAAGGGTTTAGCATTTCCGATAAAAACACTAAAAATGGATTAGCCTTAGCATCCGCATCAACCGGCCTATTGGGTCGATGGCAAACACTACAGGACAAGCCCATGACAATTTGCGATACTGGTCATAATATAGATGGCATTACCCAAGTTTTGGAGCAGATAAGCAAAGTTAAACGGGAAAGGCTGCACATGGTAATTGGAATGGTTGGCGATAAGGATATTGAAGGAGTTCTTGCCCTTTTACCTAAAAATGCCATTTACTACTTCACAAAAGCATCAATTCCAAGAGCATTAAATGAGACAATTCTTGCCAAAAAAGCGGCTGAACATAAACTAAAAGGCAATTGCTACCCAAATGTTAGCGAAGCGATAGATGCTGCTAAAAAAAATGCATCCCCTAACGATCTGATTTTTATAGGTGGTAGTACGTTTGTTGTTGCGGAAGCAATTTAATCAGCATTTTTTTTGATATTGTTTTGGATATTTAAAAAAAGACCTTACATTTGCAACGCTTTTCCGAAAAGCAAAACGTTCAAATAAAACAATGGGAGCTTAGCTCAGCTGGTTCAGAGCATCTGCCTTACAAGCAGAGGGCCACTGGTTCGAATCCAGTAGTTCCCACCAAACCTCGACAGACGTCGAGGTTTTTTGTTATGTACTACACCTGCTTTCTCCCATAATGCACCTCTTAAGTAGAAAAGTGTCTAATTCCACTTTAAAAAGTGAATTTTTCACACAAATAATCTTTAGGTAACCCTTTTTATTCAGAGACAGAATTTGACCTCATAAAAAACTAACGAGAACTCCACTTGAATGAGAACATTTAGGTTATTCAGGCAAACAACTTTAAGTACCTCTTCCTTAAATTAAAGAGTTTTGATCTGAATGAACGAAAAAAGGATGTTGGCAACACTTATGACTAAACAACTTCAGCTGACACCTACTAAAAAACACCAAAGAAGTTCAAATTAATATTATTAAACGAGAAAAAGAAATAAACCAAGGTTAATTAAACAAATAGAGTAAAATCGAAATGTTCAAGCAAAAGTCAAAAACATTCAATTTCCGCACGAGCGCTTTAAATTCAATCTGTTAATAAAAATAACAAAAAAAGCATTAATTTTTGCTAAACTTTTGAATTATTGATATTTAGCACAACTTATCTAACATAAAAATTACATATTGTTCATAATCTATATCACTAGCGTTGCGTCTTAGTTAGAACATTTTCAACTGTTTACAATATTGTT
>JACABB010000056.1 GCA_013376985.1 Bacteroidales bacterium | reverse complement strand
TCCATTAGGGAGCATGGTCCAAAAAAAACCATTAAAAATGTCCATTATACCAAAAAGTTTAATATTTAGTTCAAATATGTCAAATATAATAATTCTTTCTTATCTCAATATCAGTGATTTGTTATTTTTATTCATAAACTTCTTTTGTGTAATCATTAGATGCTTCACTAATTGTAGTTACAACATATAATTACCCCAACTCATTTATATATCCAATTTTCCCAGACTCATACATCTATTTTTTAGGAGTATAAATCTGATTTTTAATCCTTATTCAAAGGATAGCTCTTTTTATAAACCATCAAAAAATCACCTACACTTGTTAATCAAAGGTATAAATTTATTTAAACAATACAAGGTGGCTTTGGGGTATATGGTTTATTATTTTATGAATTTCGTGTTGGTGGGGGTTAAGGGAGGTGTTTGTTACACTTACTTGATTTATTGTTATATATGTTGCTATTGGGGTTGGTGCGAATGACACAGCTCATTGAATGGACCTCAATCTAACGAGGTTAACATCACGCCTTGCGATGTTAATATCACAAATTGCGATATTGATGCTTAATTTTGCGATGTTGTGATTCAACTTTGCAATGTTGCAGAGCGGTCTAACGAACTTTCAGCTCAATCTGGAGAATTTCCCAGTTGTTCCGATTGTTTTTTACAGGAATTTTAGCTTGACTTCTTTCAGAAATTTTTCATGCAGAATTTGTGCCATACGTTTAACTACTGTTCTACGTATTTCGAGCTCAACGGGTAGGCTGGGGTCTTGGTGTGCGATATTTATGCAAGTGCCAATTACAAAGTTAATCTCATCGCTTTCGAGTATCAATTTTACCATTTGATCAGATGGGCCGTTACCTAGGCTTGAAGTTTCATTAAATCTATTGAGAATTTCAGTTGCTTTGCTGAGGGTGAGAATACCTTCGGTAACTAAATCGGCGCCATCCATTTGACTTACGGGTGGTAAATCGGGATCTGTAAACTCAAAACTATCGGTTATATCGAGTTTAAGCTCACGGGCAATAATATCAACTGTTGTGGCTCCGCTGATTATGCGTTTCCCTTCAAAGTCAGAGAAAATTTTTGCGAGTTTAACATCGTTATCTTTTTCATATGGAGGCCCAGTACAAATAAGAAGTTTGCGAGGTTCGCGAAAATATATTGTTGCACAGCTTGCATCATCCTTTGGGTGATAACCATCGTTAACATAGGCCATGTTTACTACCTTTGTACTCAACTTACGAGCTGAGATATCATGCTCGTTCTTAACAATGCGTGCAACAAATTCACGAGCTTCATCACCCCAACCAAAAGGATGATCTTGACCTCCCATGCCCGATTGGGTAATACCATCGCTCCAAAGAGTAATTCTATCCTCCTTTTGGGGTGTGAATGTGCAATATTTTAGCTCTTTACCAGCATTCTTATCGCTTTTAAGTATTACGCATTGCCATTGCATCTCCATTTTTTGAGTACCACGCATGACCATACACTCTGGATTATCGTACTCAAGTATTTGAGTTTCTCCATTATGCTCTATATCCACTATTGTGAAGGTGGAATAGCTCATTTTACGTTCGGAACAAACTGGAAGAGTATTCATTATTATTTCGGCAATGGTATTGATATCCTTATGTTCCTTAGTAAAGTTGAGGGCTAGAGTAGAGGTAAGAGTTGCTAATACGTTAGCTTTAACGCCATGCCCCATGCCATCCGATAGTACCACGATAGTTCTTTCCTCGCCTTGTACCCTCTGAGAATAGAATACATCTCCGCAGATACGCTCTCCATCGTAATTCTTTTGCTGGCAGTTAACCTCTATGAAAAAGTTGTTGGACATGGGGATATTTGATGTTATTGTTTATATGTAATAAATTCAAGTTACTTGTTACTAGTTGCTGATTTCTAATTATTTATTTGATAAATCGATCACTGCAAACCTTAACCTGTTTGAAATCGAATAAAATACATGAAGGATAAGATATTGTGAACAAACTAGCATCTTGTACCCAGCAACTAGCATCTTAAGTTAATTATTAGATAATCAATGTTCAATTTCTCACTTTTCACTTTTCGTTTTTTTATCTCCCTCCTTATATGCCTGAATAATTGAATTAAGCATCTGTTCTGTTTCCGATGCCCCTTCACCTAGTAAAAATCCAATTTTTTGAACCATTGCTAAGTTTTTATCAATTACATCGGTAACACGTTTTAGAACCTCTTCCTTTCGAACTTCTGGAGCGTAAAGGTCACGGATAACTGCTCCTACAATGCTGTTCTTCTTAATGGTAAAGACTGAAATATTTAAAAGACTTTCCTTGTAGTGAATATCACGGTTTAAGATATCATCGTTATTTTGAATTACGTATGAAAACAAACTGTGAATGTTGTATGGAATTAGAGTTTTCAAATCAGCCCCTACAAGACCGGGTATAATCTCGTTGATTTCTAAAGCATCGTCACCCAGAAGATCTATGAAACTTTGGTTGCTTTGAACAATCTTCATCTTCTTATCGATGATAACCACTGCCGAAGGCAATTTTTTAAGCATTGTGGTGATTGTATCAGATGCTTCTCGGGCAGTATCCTGCTCTATGCGAGCCTTCTTTTCAGATTCCTTAAGTGCATCCTGAGTTTTTGCAAGTTTCTCATTTGTGGCACGAAGGGTCTTAATGTACTCCTGACGATTTTTTAAAGTGTAATTTAGGCACATATCGGTGTTTGCTAGTCCTGACGCAACTGCAACTGCAAAATCACGACATGATGGATATCCGCAAGCCTCGCAACCCGAATCTTTTTCGATGAATTCTTTGTCGATTACCTTTAGTACCTCCTCTATCTTCTCTTCGGGTGGGGCAGATAATCTTTGATCGTCTATTGTAAAGGTTCTTGAGAAGTCTAGTCTTTCAAGTTCTTCAATATGCTTTTCCCAGGTTTCTTGGTTAAAAGTTTTTAGTCGTTTTTTAGCATAGTTTACAACCATACTACGACGGATAAACTTTTTGCCCCCTTTTGAAGTGCCTGGCCCCATAATACATCCTTCGCAGTAGAACAAATTCAAATGCCGACCAATTATTTCAGCGCTAGATTCGAATTGTTGAACTGCTTGAAGCAGATTATCCCTGCCATTTACACTAATAACAAGACCGGTTAGCAGTTCTTCGCTAATATCTACGGCTTGAAGTATGCCTCTACTTACTGGGTAAAGAGAACCCTTATACCCTATAGGTTCATCGAATTCCGAGTATTCAAAAGTGCTTTCCTTGATATTAAATTCATCGAATAGCTCTCGAAGTTCAACGAACGAGAGGACGGAGTCAATCTTTCCATCACCCTCATACATTTTAATCTCCTCTTTATTCTGGATACAAGGACTTATAAGCACAATCTTAATATCTTCACCATATGTTTCATGCACGGCTTTTGCCGTGGCAACCATGGGAGATACAATTGGAGCAAGATTATTTACTAAATCGGGGTGATATTTTTCAACCAAAGAAACAACCACAGGGCAGGTGGTTGTAAGGAAGTATTTACCTTTAAAATTATCGAAAAGTTTTTTGTACTCACGAGCAATAAGATCCACCCCAAAGGTTACCTCGCAAACATAGGTGAAACCTAGGGATTTTATCATTTCAACAAATTTGCGATAATCAGTAATATCAGCAAATTCACCAGAAATGCTGGGTGCGCAGATTGCGGCAACCTTGGCTCCAGAGCTTAGCAATGATTTTACCTCGTCTTTGGATGAGTAGTACTGCACAGCATTTACGGGACAAATATTCAGACAGCTTCCACAACCTATGCATCTTTCGGGTAAAATTTTGGCATAATTTTGCCCCGCTTTTACTTCTATTGCCTTTACCGGGCACACCCTAACACAGGCATAGCAGTTAATGCAGCTCTCCTTATTTATTTTAAATAGTTGCGACATTTAATAACCAAAATTAGGGTGATTACTCTTTCTTAAACTTGCTATTTAGTATTTCGATAATACTTATTTCAGTTACCCCTGTGTATATTTCATCATCAATCCTAACAACAGGACCTTCGGCGCACTTCCCAAAACAATGACCGCCATGAAAGAAAACTTTATCAAGAAGGCTATTGTCCTTAAGGTATTTATCAATTACTTTTAGTGTGGCTTTATTGCCTCTTGCAAAACAGGAGCTTCCAAGGCAAATCACCACTTCGGTTTTATTGTTCATTCACTAGTTTTTGTTAATCTTCTAACAAACAAAGTTATGAAATATAAATCAATTTGCTACAATATAGATTGTTGTTTATAACCTTCTGTAAACCTTTAAATACCTGTGTTTTAGAGAACATGATTTATAACACCTTTTAATAATTTTACAAAGTTACTAAAATGTTGGGGATTAGCATTTGTTTTACTAAATTGTTCCCTAAATATTTTTCAAAAAAAATATATATAATATTGAATGATAGCACAATAATAACTGTTATTCAATAAACAATAGAAATAAATACAGGGCTTTTATTCTGATTATATGATGTTTAATGTTTTTTATTGATTCAAATTAATTTTTTTTTTGATGGACGGAACAATTAATTTACTGTTAGAGAAATATAGTCACTCGCGTCGGGATAGTTTAATTCCCATCCTCCAAGAAATACAAGAGGAGGTGGGGTATCTTTCCGAAGAGGCAATTGTGAAAGTGGGAAATCATCTCAATATACCTACGAGTAAAATCTATGGTTTAGCTACTTTCTATAATCAGTTTAGATTTGAGCCTAAGGGAAAATATCACATTCAAGTTTGCCACGGAACAGCATGTCACCTTTTTGGTGCGATAAGAATTATTGATATTATTGAAAGAAAGTTAAAGGTTAAAGCTGGACAAACAACTCGAAATGGAAAGTTTAGTTTGGAGATTGTTCCATGCATAGGTGCCTGTGCGCAAGCACCAGTGATTTCAGTGAATGGTGAATATCATAGCAATCTAACAGAAGATCACCTAGGGCAAGTACTTATTGACCTAAATGGAGAATAATATTTTTAGAAATATTGATAAAACTAATATGGATAGCCTTATTAATCCAAACGACACAAAATTTTTTTTAGAGCATGTTTTAATAAACGATCCGTTGGGTTATCCTAAGGATGTTGAAAATAAACTTGATTTTTTTCGTCGAAATAGAATTTCCAAGCCAGTAATATTTCTTGGTATTACAAGTTCGTCAGTTTGTGCAGGTGTATTTGAAGTTAAAAGTGCAATTGAATCTTACATTTCTGAAAAGAGTTTAGATATAGATTTGGTAGTTGTTGGTAGCATAGGATTATGTTCAGATGAACCTTTAGTCGATGTTCAACTTCCGGGGAAAAATAGGATTATTTTCCGAAAGATTACCTCTAGCGATATTCCAACAATACTGGATGGGGTTTTAAATAAATTTGTACCATCGGAACTAGCACTGGGACAGTATCGGCATAAGTTATATGAACCATGGCAGGGAGTCCCTTTCATAGAGGATTTGGAATACTTTAAAGGCCAAAATCGTATTGTATTAGCAAATTGTGGGAAAATTAATCCTAATAGTATTATTGATTATATGGCGTATGGAGGATATCGTGCTCTATCTAAAGCCTTGCGTAATCATACATACGAAGAAATTTGCTCAATGATTGAACAGAGCGGGTTAAGGGGTAGAGGGGGTGGAGGATATCCAACAGGAACAAAATGGAGAAAGGCATTGCAGGTTTCAACCGATCAACGCTACATGATTTGTAATGCAGATGAAAGCGATCCAGGGGCATTTGTTTATCGGTTACTGATGGAAAGCGATCCGCATAAGATAATTGAAGGGTTGATTATTAGTGCATATGCAGTAGGGGCGAGTAAAGCAATTATTTATACACGGAATAGCAATAGTTTAACAGTTGAAAGACTTGAACTTGCAATTAAACAGGCTTATGAGGTTGGATTATTAGGATATAATATTCTTGATAGTGGTTTTAATATTGACATGTCCGTTCGTAAAGGCCCAGGAGCTTACGTTTGTGGGGAGGAGACTGCTTTAATAAAAAGTATTGAAGGAAAGCGGGGAATGCCAACAGTAAAGCCTCCCTATCCAACTGAACAAGGTCTTTTTGGTAGACCTACTATTGTAAATAACGTTGAAACCATAGCCAATATTTCAAGTATTATTCTTAATGGGGTAGACTGGTATACTTCAATTGGAACCGAAAAATCAAAGGGTACAAAGTTGTTTGCTATCTCGGGGAAAGTAGCAAATACATGCTTTGTTGAGGTGTCGATGGGTACGTCTTTGGCAAAGGTTATAGATATTACAGGTGGTACATTAAATAGCAAAAAGTTAAAAGCAATTCATATTGGGGGGCCATCGGGATTTAGCGTACTTCCTGAAGAGTTGAATATTCAGATCGATTTTGATAAAATGAAAGAGGCTGGTATTGCAATGGGAACAGGAGGAATACAGGTTTTTGATGATTCGGTTTGTATGATCGATTTGATTAAGTACTATATGTACTTTATTCAGAAAGAGAGTTGTGGGAAATGTATCCCTTGCCGTGAAGGTTCGCGTAGAATGTTAGAAATATTACAAAATATTACCAAACGGCCGGTCAACGAGAATGGACAAAATACTCTGGAGCGTTTTAAAGGGGTAATACACCTTGAGAGTCTTGCTGAAGTGATGCGCGATACTTCACTTTGTGGGCTTGGACAAACAGCTCCAAACCCTGTGTTGCGCTCATTAAAACTTTTTCGGGATGAGTATGAGGAGCACATCTTTGATCGTAAATGTAAAGCAGGTGTTTGTCGCGATCTGCGAACATTCTATATTGATATCGAAAAGTGCACTGGTTGTACTGCATGTGCTAAAAAATGCCCAACTAATGCCATTATAGGAACGCCACGTTCGCCCTACTTTGTTGTTGAAGATAAATGTATTGGGTGCGGTGTTTGCGAAGATGTATGCAAATTTTCGGCAGTTTATTTTAAATAAATTATTTGGTTAATGAGTTATTTAGTTAATGAATTAACAGGAAAAATTAGTTAATAAGTTGAAAAGGAAAAGTAACATTCAACTATCAACCAACAACTATCTTTAGTATGCAATTCAACATAGAGGTAAATAATAGGGTTATTGAGGCACGTAAAGGTGAAACTATTCTTTCCACCCTTTATCGGAATGGAATCAAGGTTCCAACCCTTTGTAACATGAAAGACCTCTCGCCAACTGGTGCATGTAGAATTTGTGTGGTTGAGGTGGAGGGTAAAGAAAATCTAATAACTTCTTGCTCTTACCCTGTTGAAGAATCGATGCGAATTAAAACACATTCCCCGCGAGTTGTTAAGGCACGCAAAACACTAGTTGAGTTGCTTCTATCAAATCACCCCGATGATTGTTTATACTGCGAAAGAAATGGTTGTTGTGAGTTACAGGATTTAGCAATTGACCTCAATATCCGAGAGCGAAGAATTTCGGGTAAGAAGAGTCGTCATAAACTCGATTTGTCAAGCCCAAGTATCATTCGAGATCCCGCTAAATGCATTCTTTGTGGAAGATGTGTTCGTGTTTGTGATGAAATACAATCAGTATCCACCCTCGATTTTTTAAATAGAGGAAGCAAAACGCTTATAGGAACTGCTATGGCTCGCGATCTGAATTTCTCAAGTTGTATTAATTGCGGTAGATGCGTAATGGTTTGTCCAACTGGGGCGTTGCATGAGCATGGCTATATGGATGAAGTTTTAGATTCGTTAAATAACTCATCCCTAAATGTTATTGTTCAGTATGGTCCTGCGGTTACAGTGTCATTGGCCGAGGAATTTGGAATAAAACCGGGTAAGGATATTAATGGGTTGATCAATGCTGCATTAAGAAAAATAGGTTTCAAATATATCTTTGATACTGCTTTTGCTGCTGATGTTGTTGTGATGGAAACTGTTGAGACCTTGATGCAGAAGTTGGAATCAAACGATGGATTTCCAGTAATATCTAGTTGCTGTCCTGCTTGGATAAAATATGCTGAGCAGTTTTACCCTGATGCTCTTCCATTAATCTCAACATGCAAATCACCACAACAGGTGTTGGGTTCAATTATCAAATCATACTTTGCATCAGAGCAAGGAATCAACCCTAATTCAATCTACTCAGTGTCTATTATGCCATGTTTGGCTAAAAAATTTGAAGCTCAGCGAGAGGAAATGACCCATAAAACTATTTCCGATGTGGACGTAGTACTTACAACAAGAGAGTTTTCACGTCTGATTCAACTTTATGGGATCGATATGCATAACATAGAGCCACAGACACCCGATTCTCCTTTTGGGGTAAGGAGTTCAGCAAGTAAACTATTTGGAGCATCAGGAGGTACTACCGAAGCAATACTAAGAACACTTCATTTTAAGATGACAGGCAAAGAGATGTCATCAATGAAATATCAGGAATTGAGAATGGTGAATGGGGTTAAGGAGGTTGCGGTTAAAATTGGAGGAAAGGAGATTAACATTGTAATTGCTAATGGTCTTACAGGAATAAGAAACCTCATGGAGGGGATTCTAAATAAAACAATTAACGCTCATTTTATTGAAATAATGGCTTGCCCTGGAGGTTGTGTGAATGGCGGAGGTCAACCATTTAAATCTGACGATAAAGATGTAAAAGCCAGGATGCGTACTCTTTATGATATTGATGATATTGATAGCCTAAAGGTTTCCCATAAAAATCCATTAGTAATAGATCTTTATGAAAAATATCTTGATAAAGAAGGAAGCGATAAAGCTAAGCGGCAATTACATACTTGTTATAGTAAAAGAGATGTGCTTCTATAGGGATTAAGAAAATAACATAGACCAAATTCAATAAAATACTAATTAGACAAACATATACGATGCCCCTCAATAAAGAACAAATCAAATTAGTTTATACTGTTAAGGAACTCTGTAGGGTTTGCTATACGTGTGTAAGGGAATGTCCTGCTAAGGCTATTCGGATTATTAACGGTCAGGCAGAAGTTATGAGCGAGAGGTGTATAGGATGTGGTAACTGTATAAAAGTTTGTAGTCAGGAAGCAAAAGTATTTTATCAATCTAGGTTAGATGTCAAAAATATTCTTCAATCAGAGCATAAAGTTGCAGCTATTATTGCACCTAGCTTTCCAGCCGAATTTACTGATATCAAAGATTACCGTAAATTTGTTGGTATGGTTAGGGCGCTTGGATTTGATTATGTTTTTGAGGTAGCGTTTGGAGCCGATTTAGTTGCAAAAAAGTACAAGGAGTTACTTGAAGAAAGATCGGGCAAAAACTATATTTCCTCAGACTGTCCTGCAATTGTTTCTTATATAAGATATTATCACCCAACATTGGTTAAAAATCTTGCACCTGTAGTATCACCAATGGTAGTTATGGCTAGGGTTGTTAAGAAAAAACTTGATAAAGACGTTAAAATTGTTTTTGTAGGCCCTTGTATTGCTAAAAAAGCTGAATCGGAAGAGGTTGACGAGGTTCTTACCTTTCGAGAGTTGAGAGGCATGTTTGAATTATCCGAATTAAAACCTGAATTAGTTGAGGCTTCGGAATTTGACCCTCCACATGCTGGACGTGGAGCTATTTTCCCTGTTAGTCGCGGATTAATACAAACTGTAAATATTTTTGATGATGTGGTGGAAGGCAATGTTATAGTAGCTGAGGGACGGATTGGTTTTCAGGAGGCGATTAAAGAGTTTGAAGCCAATAGTTTGAAGGGACAAAACCTCGAATTGCTTTGTTGCGAGGGTTGTATAATGGGTCCAGGTATGACTCCCGGCGGTAAACGATTTGAACGTAGAACATATATTAGTTCATATGTTCAGCAGAGGATGACCCCTGAACATCTTGCCGAGTGGAAGAGTTCATTTGAGGAGTTTTGCGATATAGATACGGCGAAAGAATTCCAGCCATCAGATAGGCGAAAACCATTACCTTCAGAATCTGAGGTTCACAAGATTTTAGTTTCAATGGGAAAGTTCTCAAATCGTGATCATCTCAATTGTGGTGCTTGTGGATACGATACATGTTTGGAACATGCTATTGCTATTGTTGAAGGTTTAGCCGAGGTGGAAATGTGCTTGCCTTATACTATTGAGGAGATGCATGCTTCGCTGAAAGATCTTGCAATTTCTAATGAAAAACTAGCAAAAGTACAACAAGCTCTTAAACAATCGGAAAAATTGGCTCACATGGGGCAACTTTCTGCTGGTATTGCCCATGAATTGAACAACCCTCTGGGGGTTGTTATGATGTATAGTAACATACTTTTAGACGAGTACCCTCCTGATGATCCAATTAGACAGGATATTGAACTCATTGCATCTCAGGCTGAAAGATGTAAGAAAATAGTAAGCGGCTTGTTGAATTTTGCCCGTAAAAATCAGGTTAAACTCGAGGTAATAAATTTGAAGAAACTGGCCGAGGATAGTATTAAATCAGTAGTTGTTCCTAAAAATGTGAAAGCTGTAGTCGTTTGTAATTTAGGTGATTGTGAGGCTCAGTTAGATTATGAACAGATGATGCAGGTTTTAACCAATTTGAATAAGAATGCAATTGAAGCAATGCCCACAGGTGGAATTCTTACTGTTGAGGTTGGTGGTACTGATAAGGAAGTAATTTTCAATGTTAAAGATACGGGTACTGGTATTCCTGATGAGAATATGGATAAGTTATATACCCCCTTTTTTACTACAAAGGGTATTGGAAAGGGTACGGGTCTTGGTCTTGCAACAACCTACGGTATTGTTAAAATGCATAAGGGTAGGATAGAGGTTGAATCAAATAATGATAGATTCAAAGGACCAACTGGAACAACCTTTAGAATAATTATTCCACGCGAGGAGGGAGAGGCAGATGAGTGTTTAGAGTGAAAAGATGGAAGACAAAAACTTAGCATCAAATAAATGACAACAATTATATAAGCAATGCCGAATAATTCAAATAAAACTATTCTGATTGTTGATGATGATATCGACTATCTATTTCAATTAAAACTTCAGGTTGAAAAATTTGGTTTTAATGTGGTTGTGGCTGAAAGCCAGAAAGAAGCCGAAAACTTATTATCTTCACTAAAACCCGATTTAGCAATACTAGATCTGATGATGGAGAATGATGATAGTGGGTTTATACTATGTTATAAAATGAAACGGAGATATCCTGATGTTCCTATCATTATTGCAACAGCAGTAGCAGCTGAAACAGGGATGACCTTTGGTATAAGTACTGAGCAAGAGCGTAAGTGGATTAGGGCCGATTTATATCTCGAAAAAGGAATCCGTACGGATCAGCTACACAAAGAGATTTTAAAACTACTAAAACTTTAGCATGGAGAAACTTGATGTATTGGTTGTTGACGATGAACCGGGCATACGATCAGGAATAAATCGAATACTTCGTAATTTTTCGGTTAGCTACCCTTTTATGGATGATGATATTCAGTTCAACATTCTTGAGGCGGCAACAGGGGAAGAAGCACTTGAGATAATCAATAGAAAACTTCCCGCAATTGTGCTTCTCGATAATAAATTACCCGGCATGCAAGGGGTTGAGGTGCTTGAGTACATCAACAATAATCAACTTGATATCCTTGTGATGATGATAACATCTTTCGCATCACTTGAACTGGCTGTTAGTGCAACAAATATAGGAGCTTACGATTTTGTTCCAAAACCTTTTACTCCACAGGAATTAAAGGCTTCGATGGAGAATATTACCAAGCATTACTTTCTCCGACGGATGACCCGTAAACTCCATAAAGAGGGTAAAATAATCCGATTCAAATTTTTAACAGTCCTTTCTCACGAGCTAAAATCACCGCTAAATGCTATTGAAGGTTATTTAAAATTAATGCAAGAAAAGCAGGCTGGTGATAACATTGATGACTATCAGGAGATGATAGATAGATCCCTGTCGCGTGTTAAATCGATGAGAAACCTGATAATGGATCTCCTTGATCTTACAAGAATTGACTCAGGTAAAAAGAAACGTGATTTGCGGGAATTGGATCTTGAACTTATTGCTAAATCGGCAATTGACGGGATGACACCTCTTGCTGTTCAACGAGATGTAAAACTTAATTTAAAAGTTGAAAGTCAGCAATCAATTATGGCTGATGCTGAGGAGATGGAAATTGTCTTTAACAATATGATTTCAAATGCTGTTAAATATAATAAGGATGGGGGTTCAGTGAACATAGCAATCAGCTCAACATCCGATGAAGTAATTGTTAGATTTGAAGATACGGGTTTTGGAATCGAAAAAGAGGATGTTCCAAAATTATTTCAAGAATTTTCCAGAATAAAGAATTCGTCAACAAAAAATATTTCAGGTAGCGGTTTAGGCCTATCAATAGTTAAAAAATTAGTAGATTTATATAATGGGAGAATAGAGGTTGAAAGCACACCAACGCAGGGTTCTGCTTTTACATTATACTTCCCAATTTTACCATCTTTAAATGAAATTACTGGATTAGCCTGATAAAATTATAATTTTGCAAAAAAAAACACCAGATGAAGTTACCCGAGAAAACAGTTGAGAGATTGAGCGTGTACCGTCGTACTTTGTTGGAATGTTTGACCAAGGGCAAAACGCATATCTATTCACATGAGTTAGCACGATTGCATAATATAACTGCGGTGCAGGTGCGTCGTGATTTAATGCTAATTGGGTATTCCAGCATGAAAAAGAAAGGCTACGATGCCCATGAACTCGTTGATGTTATTGGTAAACTAATTGACCATAAAAATGGCTTGAACGTTGCAGTTATTGGAATGGGCAATCTTGGAAGGGCTGTAACAACCTATTTTACGGGTAAACGTCCTAAACTAAACATCGTGGCAACATTTGATGTGGATCCTAATAAAACTAATAGGGTTATATCGAGTGTTAACTGCTATCATATCAAAGATATCAAAGATCTGATTAAAACTAAAAAAATATCTATTGCAATAATAACATCTCCGCCAGAAACCACTGCGATAATTGCCGAAACGCTTGTTGCAGCGGGTATTAAAGGGATATTAAATTTCACTACTACCCCGATTAACGTACCTGAAAGCGTTTTTCTTGAGGAGTTTGATATGATTACATCAATAGAGAAGGTTGCATACTTTGTAAAGGATCAGGTTAAGAGTTAGTGGTTGTAATCTTAAAGTACATATTAGAATATTTCAATTATCGACATAAATGCTAGTACATTACGGCTTTGAAGAAGCCAAAAACATTAATAATGCTGTTGTAACCACTGGTTCTTTCGATGGTGTTCATATCGGTCATAAAACCATAATTAACAGAATAAACGAAATTGCAAAAAGTATAGGTGGCGAATCGGTTCTAATTACCTTTTACCCGCATCCTCGTAAAGTACTTTACCCCGAAACACAGGGTAAAGATTTGATGTTTATCAATTCACAGAAGGAGAAGATTGAACTATTGGGTAAAACAGGTCTTGATCACCTAGTAATTGTAAATTTCACTCTCGAATTTTCTCGAGTCTCTTCGCAGGAATTTATCAGAAATTTTTTAGTTGCAAAGCTTAACGCTAAGTATATTGTTGTTGGATTTAATCATCATTTTGGGCATAATCGCGAAGGGGATTATGGCTATTTATATAAACTGAAAGAGGAGTTGGGTTTTAATGTAGAAGAGATACCTGAACAGGATATACAGCACGAAACGGTTAGCTCTACAACTATTCGTAGAGCAATTAAGGAGGGACGTGTTCAAAGGGCAAATGCTTACCTCGATCATAAGTACATAATTATTGGCTCATTAGGAAAAGGAACGCATCATTTTACCAATGTTGGTTTTCCAACTTTAAACATTCAAATTGAAGAGGTAGGAAAATTAATCCCCCCAACAGGTATTTATGCAACCTCTTTGGAATGGAATAATTTGAATTACAAGGCAATGCTTGTAGTTTGGGCTGATGAGGAGAATGATATATCGCATTTACAGAATCAGTTTGTGGAAATTCATATTCTCGATTTTGATAATCAGTTCCCAGATGGTGATGCTACCATCTATTTTCAAAAACAAATTTCGGTTGGAATAAACATTAATAACCCTTCAAAACTGAAACACCAGCTTAGCCAAGGGCAAAAAGCAATAGATGAGTTAATATATTAACGTGAGTTCGATGTAAGAAATATGATAATGTATTTGTTTGCAGGGACATATAACTATCTAGTGCATGATGGTGGAAGGTTGGAAAACTGAAAACGAAGTTCGACGAAGCCAATAATGGATAATAAGGGATTAGATTTTACTTCTTTCTTCCATTTTTACATCATTGACTTCGTCGAGTTCCGCTTCGCTCCAATTCCAGCACTCCATTGTTTCAAATAAAACAGTTCGATTGATATATGCATTAAACATTGTTTCTTAAGTTAAACTCACGTTATGTAAACCTGATTTATATCATTTGTTATTTGAATAACAGTTAGTATCTTTGCAGTGCAATTATCGTTTAAAGTATAAATATCACTTCAACTTCTAAGGTGTTGAATAGTTCGACCCCAAGGAATCTTGAAAAATATCTGATCCAAAAGAAATGGTCTGATGGAAAAGAGGCTCGGAGCAGCGCTAATTCTGGTTGAGAATCGGGATAGCGTAAACAAATTAAACCAGATTTTATCTGTTCATTCCGATGTAATTATCGGTCGACAAGGCATTCCATTAAGGGATCGTAACCTAAGTGTAATCTCGCTTATGCTCGAAGGCACGAGTGATGAGCTTAGCGCACTTACTGGCCCCATTGGTAAACTTGACGGTGTGCAGGTTAAAACCCTTATGATGAAGGGTTAATTGGTTTTAAATCAACTTCTAGCAATCTTTTATCATCAACCAAGGTAGGTTGTGTAATTGAATTATTTATTGATTAATAATACTATAGCATATGAAATTCAAACCAGAAACATACAGAATCCCCGATGAGCGGATGAAACCTTTTATTGATTCTGAGGAAATTTGGGGATACATCAACAGCACAAAACCAACCAAGGAAAAGGTTAGGCAGGTTATTGCAAAAGCAATGGATAAGCAGCGTCTTAACCTTGAGGATACTGCGACTCTTGTAAATACTACCGATCCTGAACTTATTGAGGAGATTTTGCAGGGAGCTCGCACGCTTAAGGAGAAGGTTTACGGGAACAGAATTGTTCTCTTTGCCCCATTATACATTGGAAACAAATGTACCAATAACTGTAAGTATTGTGGGTTCAGATCATCAAATAAGGAGGCTGTTCGGAAAACCCTTTCCGATGATGAAATCGTTAAGGAGGTTGAAGCACTTGAGGAGAATGGTCAAAAGCGATTAATTTTGGTTTATGGAGAGCATCAAAACTACTCCCCGGAGTATATTGCTCACACCGTAAAATTGGTTTATGGGGTTAAGAAGAATAATGGCGAGATTCGAAGAGTAAATATAAATGCAGCACCTTTAGATATTGAAGGTTTTAAAACCGTTAAAGAATCGGGAATTGGAACATATCAGGTTTTTCAGGAAACCTACGATCCCGTGGCGTATGAAAGCTATCACCCATCGGGTAAAAAGCGCGATTACGAATGGCGTTTAACCTCCCTTGACCGTGCTCAAGAGGCAGGGCTCGATGATGTTGGAATTGGTGCCCTGTTTGGCCTATACGATTGGAGATTTGAGGTGCTTTCGTTAATCAGACATACCAATCACCTAGAGGCTTGCTACAATGTTGGCCCTCATACAATCTCGTTTCCACGTATTAAATCAGCTGCATCGCTTGATATTACTGATAAACACTTTGTATCCGATGAGGATTTTGTTAAACTAGTAGCAATCCTTCGCCTTGCAGTTCCTTACACAGGCCTAATACTAACCGCCCGCGAACCCGCTAATATAAGGCGGCAGGTAATCCAATTTGGTGTTTCTCAAATTGATGGAGGAACCAAAATAGAACTTGGTTCTTACTCACACACCGAGAATGATAAACAAAATTTGAATCGTGAGCAGTTTACAATAAACGATAATCGTTCATTAAGTGAGATTATTGACGAGCTCATCGAAAACGATTATATCCCATCGTTCTGCACCGCTTGCTACCGATTAGGAAGAACAGGTGAGCATTTCATGGAATTTTCAGTACCCGGTTTTATTAAGCGTTATTGCACCCCAAATGCACTGATGACATTAACCGAATACCTTGTTGATTATGGAACACTAGAGCAAAAGGAGAAAGGTTATAAATTGATTGAAAAGAATCTTAATCAGCTAAACGGGCATCAGGATGCCGAGGAGGTGAGAAGGCGAATAGATAAGATAATTGCAGGCGAAAGAGATCTTTACTTTTAGAAACTGCTTGAGTTGCTTTTTAAATTTGATATCTCAAGATATTCAATAATCCAATGTGGGTAGGATTTCCCCCTTTTTTTAAGGGGGAACACAAGGGGGTTTTACATTAAACAGCAAGCCTGAATTAAAAACTTACCACTCACAGCTAGGCTATCGCAATTTGCGATAGTTGAGATGCAGTAGCATCTCATACTAACGCAATTCACTATTGTAGGTTTTCTGTAGGGTTTTGCGTTTTGGCAAATCACGCAGCTAGCAGTTTGCCATAACTTTCGCCAAACTGAGGTTTATTATTAAATTAGGCTTAATGGACAAATTTAATGGTAATATCTTCTGAAATGTTTGTTGC
>JACABB010000055.1 GCA_013376985.1 Bacteroidales bacterium | reverse complement strand
TGAAAGGGAAAATGGTAGATAAATACGGGAAGAACAAGGTGATTATTGAAATAGAAGCGCTTAAAAAATCATTATCGGTGGAGATTGATACGAAGCATATAAATGTCTGTTAATAATGTATTTAATAGTTGTTAAATTATATTCCTTTTATTAAACCTCTTGGATAGATTCGTTAAATATAATTTATAGGCTAAATTATATTATAGATAAACTAGTAATAAAAAAACATTTAACCCAATAACCGATTTGTTACATTTTATTAATTGAAAAACACTTAAATGTCATGAATGAAAATATAGTTTTAAAGAAAGAGCCCATTGCCATAGTTGGGATTGGATGCCGTCTTCCTGGGAATGTTTATAGTCCCGATGATTTCTGGAATCTGTTGATAAATAAAGTAGATGCCCTTGAAGATATCCCAGCTAGCAGATTCAATATAAAAGCTTTTTACGATCCTGATATTCGTAAAAGAGGAACAATAAATTGTTTACAAGGTGGATTTTTATCTCAAGATCCTGCTGATTTTGATGCCCGGTTTTTCGGTATTCCTCCGGTAGAAGCCATGCGCATGGATATCCAACAGCGAATTTTATTGGAAGTAAGCATTGAAGCATTGGAAGACAGTGGTCTTCGCCTCGAGGATATTGACGGAACAAATATGGGCGTTTACATAGCCATTTCCGCAAGTGATTACGGGGAACTTCAGTCAACATCATCAGAAAGGGCCAATATTAATGGTCAAACCAACTCTTCGGTGGCTTTTAGTATCGCATCAAACCGTCTCTCGTATCTCTTCAATATTAATGGTCCTAGCCTTTCACTTGATACTGCCTGTTCTTCAAGTTTAACCTGCGTTCACCTTGCTTGCAGAAGTATTTGGATGGGGGAGGCTGGAAGTGCCATTGTAGGAGGTGTTATGGTGCACTTAAAACCCGAATCATATATGGGTTTTACCAATGGGGGTTTCCTATCAAAAGATAGTCGTTGCAAAGCATTCGATAGCAGTGCCAATGGATTTACACGAAGCGAGGGTTGCATAGCAATCGTATTGAAACCACTATCAAAAGCTATTGAGGATAAAGATAACATATACGCAACCATTGTGGGGTCTGCTATCAATCAGGATGGTAAAACCATAGGAATTTCAGTGCCGAATGGAGCAGCTCAGGCTGACCTCTTAGTGAGTGCATACAAGAATGCTGGAATTTCTCCCAGCCAAATTGCCTATGTTGAGGCGCATGGAACTGGAACCCCCGTGGGCGATCCTATTGAGGTCAATTCTTTAGGATCCATCATGAGTCAGGGCAGAAAAGACGGAAATACTTTAATTATTGGTTCTGCCAAAACCAATATTGGGCATGCCGAACCTGTGTCAGGACTTGTTGGTCTTACTAAAATGGCATTGTCTATGAAGCATCGGCAGATACCGCCCAATATCCATTTTAATAATCCAAACCCTAATATTCCTTTTGATAAGTACAAAATGAAGGTGCCTGTTGATGTAACTCCATGGCCAGAATATGATAAGGAAATTTTAGGAGGTGTTAATTCATTCGGTTTTGGCGGGTCTAATGCACACGCCGTGTTCAAAGGTTACACGAATACAGCTGAAAAAGCAAGACCAGAATCAGAAGTAGCCGGAGTTCCATACCTTTTTTCAATAAGTGCAAAAGATAAGGGTACGTTGAAGAAACTGGCCGAAAGTTACATAACTTACTGTGGCGAAACAAAGAATTCATTGACCGACATTTGCTATTCGGTGCATGCCCGAAGATCGTCATTCGACCATCGTTTGTCGTTAATTGCGTATTCTAAAGATGAAATAGCCAAGCAATTACAGGAATTCGTGGACGATGTTGCAAATGAACGCGTGAAGTACCGCAGGGTGTCTTCCGAAAAAGAATTTAAAGTAGCGTTTATTTGTTCTGGTCAGGGTTCACAATGGTGGGCTATGGGACGCGAATTGTTGGAGAAAAACTCATTATTCCGCGAGACAATATTGAGTATCGATAAAATTCTTTCCAATTATGCCGATTGGAGTCTGATGGACGAGATGTCAAAAAGCGAAGGAGAATCTCGTATTGATGAAACAAATATAGCCCAACCAGCCATTTTTGCTTTGCAAGTAGGGCTTGCAAATATTTGGAAAAGTTTTGGCGTAAATCCCAAGGCGGTTGTGGGTCATAGCGTGGGAGAGGTGGCAGCAGCATATCTTTCTGGGGCGCTTAATTTAGAGGAAGCAGTTAAGTTGATTTATTACAGAAGTTCTGTTCAAGCCAAAGCCACTGGCAAAGGAAAAATGTTAGCTGTTGGGTTAAGTAGAATTGTGCTTGAAGAAGAAATCAAAGAATTCGGCCATAAAGTATCGATTGCCACTGTGAATAGCCCTACTTTAGTAGCATTGGCTGGCGATACAGATCTTATCATGCAACTTAAAGAAAGGTTTACTGAAAGGGGTATTTACAATCAACTACTCAAAATAGAGGTGCCGTTTCATAGCTATCACATGGAACCTCTTAAAGACGAATTGCTTGAAAAATTAGCCTCGCTTAAACCCCAAACTACTCAAATAGATTATTATTCTACAGTTACCGGTGATATATTGACTGGTGAAAGCCTGAACAATAATTATTGGTACAAGAATGTTAGAGAGGCTGTGGAGTTTGAAAAAACAATCAATAAACTGATTGAGGATGGAATTAACCTGTTTATTGAAATAGGTCCACATCCGATTCATTCGAGCGCTGTGATTGAAATGCTTCAGGCAAAAGGTAAAGAGGAAAAAGTAATTCATTCGTTACGCAGGAATGAGAAAGATAACGAAACATTATTCTCCCAACTTGGTGCATTACATACAATTGGTTTTTCTGTTGCTTGGCAAAAGGTGTTTGATACTTCATGCTCATACGTGGCTTTGCCGCCGTATCCATGGACTCGCGAACGTTTCTGGAATGAAACTATTGATTTGCTTGATACACGTATGAAAGAACCTATACATCCGCTTATCAAAGGTTATCAAAAAAGTATTACAAACCCTGATGGATACTCATCTTGGGATATTGTGCTTGATACTCGATTAAATCCTTACATTCGAGACCATGTTGTTCAGGGAGCGCTCATTTTTCCGGGTACAGGACAACTCGAAATAGCCTATGCCGCTGGTAAAGAAAACTATGGTGATAGGTTTGTTTTTCTTGAAGATGTGAATTTATTGTCTCCTCTATTCTTACCCGAAGATGGAGAACCACCCTATGTTAAACTGGAAGTAGATTCCTATGAAGGAAAATACAAAATATATTCCAAATCCCGTAAATTGGCGGATGCCCAATGGACTGCGCATTCAAACGGAAAAATAAATTTTCTGAGAGATACTTTCAAGCCTAGTGTTGATCCTGAAATAGAAAATTTTTCGCTTGAAGCCATTAAAAAGGCAGTAACAATTACGAGCGATAACATCAAAGTGCGGTTCTATGAAAAATATTTAGAACAAGGATTGTTTTATGGTCCAACGTTTCAAAATCTTGAAAACCTTTGGGTGAGCGATGCCCGTTCATTGGCTCTCATCGAAGTGAATAAGGATTTACGGTTCGAATACTCTAAATATAACTTCCACCCTGCCATTTTTGATTGCTGCTTGCAATCAGTAACAGGAACCCTGATTACCGATCCTATCGATCATGGCGTTTACCTTCCAGTTCATTTTGAAAGAATTAAAATTTTGGCAACACCCGGTGAGAAAATATGGTGCTATTGCAAAATGACAAGCATTGATAAGGTGTATTACCGCGGGAATATCTGGGTGTTTAATGATGATGGTGAGTTAGCCGTTGAAATTCAAGGCTATATGGGTAAATATCTCGAAGGGTCATCTAAAAAAGTGACTGATCAGGTAAAGAGTTTCTTTTACGAACCTGAATGGGTTGAAGTGGGCTTACAACAAGAAGTAGAACAACCCTCCCATGCAGCATCCGCAAAAAATACATGGATGTTATTTGCAGACAATAAGGGAGTAAGTGAGAAATTGAATAAAATGTTGGTAAAGGCAGGCCAACAATGCATTGTAGTTACAAATGGTGAACAGTTTTTTGCTTCGGAAGGACAGATTCAGATTAATCCTTTAAGGCAGGAAGATTTCGATCAATTATTTAAATTAAATGATCCCGAAAACCTTGCTGGAATCATTCATTTATGGAGTCTGGACGCAAAAAATCCTGTTGAAGGAGATATTACCAACCTTGAAAATGCCCAGAAAACAGGAACCAGTGCTATTTTGAATATGGTACGTTCGCTTGTTCAGTTCGAATATCTAGATAAAATTCCTTTGTGGATTGTAACAAACGGCACGCAACTTATCGATTTGAATAACGATATAGACCTTTCTATTTCGCAATCTTCGATTCGTGGTATCGGAAGGGTAATCATGAACGAATACATCGCTGCAACGGTAAAATCTATTGATCTAAGTGCCAATATTCCTGATGTTGAGGTGGAATTACTATTTAACGAGTTGTTTGCAACATCTCAGGATGCAGAAATAGCCTTCCGGAATGGTAAAAAATATGCCATGAAGTTAGATGTCGTGTCCGAAAGCAAAATTGAGTCCACAGCAACGAAAACGGTTTCAGCAGCCGGATATCCTTTTAATCTGAAGATTACAGACTTTGGTAATTTTGAGAACTTAAAGTATCAGGAAGTACTCCGTAGAAAGCCGGCCAATGATGAAGTTGAAATAAAGGTATGCTCAACGGGAATGAACTTTAGGGACATAATGATGAGTATGGGGCTTTTGTCTGAAAAAGCCGTAGAAGGCGGGTATTTTGGACGTACACTCGGTTTGGAATGTTCTGGTGTTGTAATATCAGTAGGGGATCTTGTAACTGATTATAAGCCAGGTGATGAGGTTATAGCCATTGCTCCCGAAAGTTTCAGTGGGTTTGTATATACGAAAGATTATTGTGTCGTTCCTAAACCCAAGCATATCAATTTCGAGGATGGTGCTTCAATCCTAACTGTTTATGCAACAGCTTACTATGGATTGCATTATTTGTGCAATATTTCAAAGGGCGATCGGGTATTAATTCATGCTGCAGCAGGGGGAGTTGGAATTGCCGCTGTTAAACTGGCAATATTAGCTGGTGCTGAAGTATATGCAACTGCTGGACGAGATGAAAAACACGAGTACCTGAAATCATTGGGCGTTAAAAATATATTTAACTCAAGAAACCTTAACTATGCCGATGAAATAATGGAGGCAACCAAAGGTGAAGGTGTTGATATAATACTCAATTCATTGGCAGGTGATAATATCCCACAAAGCATCCGCTGCCTTGCGCCATTCGGAAGATTTGTTGAGATTGGGAAAGCCGATATTTACCAAAATAGGAGAATTGATCTGGAACGTTTTGGAAATAACCTTGCATATTTTGCACTTGATGTCGACAGAATGGCTATTCAAAGACCAAAACTGATTAAAAAAGTTTTGGGTGAAGTAATGGAGTTGTTCAGTAGTAAAAAAATATCCACGCATCCTGTTCATGCTTTCCCTGCATCAAAAGTGAAAGAGGCGTTTAAATTTATGTCGCAGGCCAATCACATCGGTAAAGTAGTAGTTAATATGAACGATGAGATTCCTGTATTGCCATCCGAAACACTGCAATTTGATGAAAATGCTACTTATTTGGTTACCGGTGGTAATAGTGGTTTTGGTTTGGCTGTTGCCCGTTGGATGTCGAAAAAAGGTGCCAAAACCATAGTGCTGGTGAGCAGAAGTGGTCCCAAATCCGATGAAGACAAGCAAATAATCGACGAAATGCTGAACAAAGGTGTGAGAGTTGAAATCATGAAAACAGATATCACCAATCAGGATGACGTATACCGCTTGTTTAGCGAATTAAAGAATTTTTATCCTCCAGTAAAAGGGATCATGCATGCAGCTGCTGTACTCGACGATTCCGTACTTACCGAAATTACCCACGATCGTTTGATGAAGGTAATGCGACCTAAAGTGAATGGTGCATGGAACTTGCACAATGCTTCAAAAGATCTCAAACTTGATCATTTTGTGTTGTTCTCTTCTATAGCTGCAGTAATGGGTAGTGCAGGCCAAGGTAATTACGTAGCTGCCAACACTTTCTTCGATGTTTTTGCATATTACAGAAGAGCCAAAGGATTGACTTGTACTACCATAAACTGGGGTCCGATTGGCGAAACAGGTATGGTGGCCAGAGACAAGAAAGTTACCCAAATGCTCGAAGCGCAGGGGTTAATAAACTTAAGCCTGCATCAGACCATGACTGCTATGGAAATGATCTTGTTGCAAAATGCTGTGCAACGCATTGCAATCAATTTTGATTGGTCTAAATTGAAAGAATCTGTAGTTGGCTTTTCTCCTTCATCTTTAATTGCTAAACTTATAGTAAAGATGAGCTCCTCAGATAACATGCAAAGTTCGAATAAACAGATCAAAGATATACTGGCTGAACTAAACGACGAGGAAAAACTCAAAGTTGTCAGGGAGCAATTAAGAAACGCCGTTGCAAAAATAATGGGAATGGAAGCCGAAAAGCTCGATGTGGAGGTGTCTATTGCTCAGATGGGGCTTGATTCCTTAATGGCTACACAAATACGTAATGTGATAAAAAGCGTACTCGGTGTGGACTACTCCATAATGAATATTATGAAAGGCCTTAGCGTAGTTGAAATTTCTAATGAGTTGGTAAAGTTGGTGAATGAAAACATTGAGAAAACCAAAAATGTGGCAGTGGAAGAAGTGGAATACGAGCAAGGAGAAATTTTAGTGTAGGGTTGAGTTAATTGAACCTGTCAGGTATTTTACCTGACAGGTCTTAAATATTTTGAAATGAGCGCATCTATTCTACTCGATAATTTAGAAAAACAAGGGATTGAACTAAGTCTGCAAAACGGTTCAGTAAGTTTTCGTGCCCCTAAGGGAAAAATGACATTGGAACTCATAGAGCAGATTAAACAGTACAAAGAAGAAATTATAGACATCTTACAAAAAGAAAAAACATTTCCTTTGTCATATGGGCAACAGGCTCTCTGGTATTTAAGCAAAAGTAATCCTTCCAGTGCAGCGTACAACACAGCTACTGGAAGTCGTATACAGGGAATTCCTAAAAAATACGCTTTCGAGGTTTTTAAAGAGTTGGTGAACAGACATCCTGCTTTGCGTACTATCATAAAAACAACTGATGGTCATTTGCTTCAGGAAATACAAGAAAGCATCGAATACCCTTTTGCTGAAACCTGTATCGCAAATTGTGATATTGAAACAGTAAACCAAGCCGTATACGAGGAGATTCATGCCCCTTTTAAATTGGAAAACAGCCCTTTATGTCGATTTCATGTTTTTTATTATTCAGATAGTGAGTTTATTGTAGCGTTTACCATTCATCATATTATTACAGATAATTGGTCCATTGCCATACTCAACGAAGAGTTTGGCACTATTTTCATGGAAAAATATCTAAATCGCCCAACTTCACTAGCTAAAGATGATAAATTATACAAGAAATACGTAAAGTGGCAACAAACTTGGTTGCAGTCTGCCATGGCGGAACAAGAGTGGTGCTATTGGAAAAAGAAACTCGATGGTGCAAACGCCACACTTAATCTCCCATTGGATAGACTTCGCCCGATGACCCCATCATATGAGGGTGATATTTATGAATACAAAATTACTCCCGAATTAACCCAAAAAATTTACGAATTCACACGAGAGCGCAAAATTACAACCTTTCAATTAATGCTTTCGCTTTTTGAAGTACTAATATACCGTTACACACAGCAAGAAGACTTTCTGGTGGGTATACCTGTATCAAATCGCGAAAACGAAGAATTTGAAAATGTATTAGGTTACCTTATCAATACCGTTGCAGTTCGTTCCGATATTAAAAAAGACGAACGGGTTGTGGATCTCTTTAGGAAAGTTCAGCAAACAAGCAATGAAGCCATTGGACATCAGAATTATCCATATTCTTTATTAGTAAAGAAATGCAGAGAGAATAATATTTCTGCCCCTTTATTTCAGGTAATGGTTACCATTTACAAGCACACTGCTTTTAAAAATGCAAAGAGTATTTGTAGCGTAGAAGAAAATGAAGCTGGGAAAATGCATTTTGGAAATACTTCTATGCAGGGGTTGCATTTCAAACAGCAAGAAGGGCAGGTAGATCTTTCTGTTGATTTTGTTGAAACAGGTCAGGAGATTTTTTGCTTGTACAAATACGATGTTTCTTTATTTGAGGAAGATACCGTTAGACGAATGAACAACTGCTTTCTGGAAATATTGAAAGCCGTATTAGAGAATCCTGAAATCAAAATCTCTGAAATTGATATCCTTGACGAAACTGAAAAGCAAATAATTTTGGCCGAATATAACAAAAGCGAACGAAATTATCCAAGAAATAAGTGTATTCAAGAAATATTTGAGGAAAGAGTACTTCAACAGCCAGAAAGTCCTGCGTTGATCTTTAAGGGGCAAACATTGAGTTATTGGGAAGTAAATGAGAAAGCCAACTGCTTGGCGCACCTTTTACGTTCAAAAGGAATTGGAACTAATGTGTTGACTGCTATTGTTTTGGATTGTTCATTCGAAATGATAATCAGCATAATAGCCATTATAAAAGCAGGTGGTGCATACTTACCTGTTGACCCTAAAATTCCTTACGAAAGGCTTCGTTTTATAATTAAAGATGCAAATGTGAAAGTTCTTATATGCAATAAGAATTTCGCAGAAGAATTCCAACCTGAATGTGATTTTATTGATGTTACAAACAATACCATCTGGCAAGGAAAAACTGAAAACCCTGAAAAAATAAACACTTCTGTTGATTTATGCTATGTAATTTATACGTCTGGTTCAACTGGTATACCCAAAGGAGTTAAAATCAGACACTTTAGCGTAGTGAATTTATTGGATCATTTACAGGAACTGTACCCTGTTAAGGAAAATGACAGTTTCCTCTTTAAAACAAACTTTACCTTTGATGTATCAGTGACAGAAATATTTGGATGGTTTTTCGGGTATGGCAAACTGGTTATTATGGAAAATGGCTTCGATCAGGATCCTCAGAAAATTATTCATAATATTGATAAGCATAATATAACTCATATCAATTTTGTTCCTTCAATATTTAAAACAGTATTAAATGTGCTGAGTGAAAGTCAATTGATGGTTCTTGAAAAATTGAAGTACATTCTCTTATGCGGGGAAGTCGTTCAAAAAGAAATGGTAATTGATTTTTATAGGAAAGTGAAAGGTGTAACACTTGAAAATATATATGGCCCTACAGAAGCAACGGTTTATGCTACAGCCTACTCGCTGAAAAAATTTAAAAGCGAAATCAATGTTCCGATCGGGAAACCTTTGGCAAATTACCAAATGTATATTGTAAATCCCGAGTTTAAACTACAACCTATTGGTGTACCTGGCGAACTTTTAATTGCAGGCGATGGATTGGCTGAAGGCTATCTGAACAGAGATGAACTCACGAATGAGAAGTTTATAAAAAACTTGTTTAAACCTGACAAGTTGTATTACAGAACTGGCGATTTAGCCCGTTGGTTACCTAATGGTGAGATTGAATTTCTAGGGCGTATGGATACCCAGGTTAAAATCAGGGGATTCCGAATTGAACTAGGAGAAATAGAATCACAATTGTTAAAAACAGAAGTAGTCAAACAGGTAGCCGTAACCAGCAAAACAGATAAAAGCGGTATTAATTACCTATGTGCTTTCATTGTTTCCGATCAAAAAATTGACATTTCTGTCATAAAAAAACAATTACTTCACGTACTCCCTGAATACATGGTGCCAACCTTTATTTTTCAGATAGAGAAACTACTGTATAATACGAGCGGAAAAGTTGATAGAAAAGCATTAAATGCCTTGAATATAGAGAGTTTTGATGCAGAAAGGCAATTAATAGCTCCCGCGAATAGCACAGAGAAGGAGTTGCTTCAAATTTGGAAAGAGCACCTTGATAGAGAACAAATAAGTACTGACGATAATTTTTTTGAAATCGGAGGGAATTCACTCCTTGTAGCAGTTATACTGGGAAGAATTAATGAGCGTTTTAAGGTAGAACTCCCATTGCAGGATTTTTTGTTAAGACCAGAAATTAAAGTCTTGGCTGAGAAAATTGAGAAATCAAAAAATAGGAAACAGACAAAAGAAACTGAATATGTAGCACTGAACAGCGAGGCAATACTCGATAATACTATACATGCAAACGGAAAACTTTTCCAAGACAATTCCACCGCGCCCATGAATATTTTCCTTACTGGTGCAACCGGTTTTGTTGGGACATACCTGCTTGCAGAACTTTTAAACGAAACAACTAGCCAAATATATTGCCTGATACGTGCAAAAAGTGCAGATGAAGGTAAATCGACAATCATTGGTAAACTAAAAGAAGGAAAGGTATGGAATGATCTGTTTTATGACAGGATACTACCTGTTTTGGGCGATTTATCAGAAGATTTGTTGGGTATGGATGACAAAGTTTTTCATTTGCTTGCAAGCGTTGTGGATGTCATTTACCATAATGGTGCATTTGTGAACCATATTTTGCCTTATCCCCAATTAAAAGCAGCTAATGTACATGGTACATCAGAAATATTGAAATTAGCAACCATATCGCGGATTAAACCTGTACATTACATTTCAACTACCTCTATTTTTACATTTTCAGGCAAAAAAAGAACGGTTGACGAGCTTAGCGACATTGCAGAAGAAGTTCATCCAGTATCTCATGGCTATAATTCCAGCAAATGGGTAGCTGATAATTTGATGACAATAGCGATGAAACGTAACGTTCCAGCCTCGATTTATCGCCTTGCAAGGGTAATCGGGCATAGCAAAACTGGTATTGGAAACAATAAGGACTTCTTTCATAGGTTCATTGCAAGTTGTCTCGAAACAGGCTTTTACCCCGATAGCATGCCCGATGATAATCTTTTACCTATTGACTATGCAGTTAAAGCCATTGTTAAACTGTCGCAATCAGATACGAGTATACAAAAGGTGTATCATGTACTTCACCCACGGAATACCTCAATTGTACAATTTCTCAAACAGCTCAACAAAGAAAACAAAGTATTAAAGAAAATAACTTTTTCTATGTGGTTTGAAAAAATGCAACAAGAATTCCAACATGATTCGCATTTCCCTATAGGGCCGTACTTGCCACTTTTCAGGCAATATGTAATCAATGCAAAGCAAGGTTTAGTTTTGCCTAAGATTAAAGGGGAGATTACCTACGAACGAATTCAGAAATTAGGAATAGAATTCAGAGACATAGATCAGGAACTGATACAAACATATTATACAACCTTTTCATCACTAACAGAATTATAACCATGATTGCTGCAAAAAATAAAACATTGTTTAAAACCGATCAGTCCGCTGCTTTGGGAGTAATGAAAGAATTGAACGAGCAGAAAAAAAACACATTTCTAATCCCAACACGGTTTTTATCCGTTAAGGCTGCAGAGGTTGCCTTTCTTTTCAATGAATACATTAATTGGGGCGAACATGAGGAGGGAAAAAAGTTATATCGTACCTTCTTTATCAACTCATGTTATGAAGCACTGCATGGGGCTATTAAGCTCGTTCGCCACCATGTGAACAAAAGTAGGGTACTAAAAGGGAAACCCATCCTTGTTTACGACTCAACATTGGAATTTTCACTTTTTATCGACCCTTTTAAACAAGGTATGGAAGAGGCTTTGGTGCCAAACATCCAGATAGTTTCAACTTTAGGCGAGGTTGAACAGGCTCTTGCAGGAAAACCTGCCATTTCAGCGGTTGTTATCCGTTACGATTTAGATACTTTAACGACAACTTTATCTGCAATTTTTGAAAAGTGTCGGAAGAATGGCATATACACCATATTAGAGGATGCACATATTGATCTAAGTTCCCGGCAATCAGCCATACACATGCTAACCACTAAACCCGATATAATAGTAACTGGTGAATCGTTAACTGGTTATGAGGTTCCTTTCGGGGCTTTTTCCATGAACGAAAACATGCATCAACCCTGGAGCATGATGGGTAACAGTGTATTGCACACCTCTACTTATGGCGGAAACAATCTTGCAATACAAATGGTGTATAGGAATTTTGCTGAAAAAGCATCGTTTTTGTTTATGGATGAAAAAATTTCTAGTCACCTAAAAAAGATTTCCGAAAATAACAGCGAAGTACACAAGGCTTTTTCAACCTACATCAATCCTGGATTGTACAAGTTTCTTCAGATGTTGGGTTACGATTTTGTTACTACATCTGCTTTTGGCAGCAAAATAACTGTTCAAAACCTCGCCGGAGAAAAAAAGGAATTGCTCGACTGCATTTCGGGCGGTGGTGCCGTTAACCAAGGGCACAATCCTTCAGACCTTGTAAATGAGGTACTCCAGAAGCACGATCCCAACATAGATTATTGGGATAAACTAAAAACAGTAACGTGTAAAGTAACTCCTTTCTCCCACTTTTTCCCCTCGGTAAGCGGTTCATCGGCAGTGGAGAATGCATTAATTTGTGCGCTACTGGCAAATAAAGATAGAAAAAAAATTGTTACTTTTTCCCGCAATTTTGCTGGTAAAAGCCTTATTTCGTTGATTGCTACGGTTAATAAAATGTGGACAGCACCCTTTGGTCCGCTTTATCATAATGTGGTTTATGTGAATCCATTTTTACCAAATGCAGGAGAAAAATTAACTACTATCCTTACCCAAAATGATGTGGCTCTGGTTTGGTTCGAACTTGTGCAAGGCGATTCATCGAAAGAAATACCCTCTGAATTACTCAATATTGTCAATAAACATAAAGAGAAAAGTGGCTACCTAGTGGGTATTGATGAAGTTTTGGCGGGTTGTCTTCGGCATGGTAGGTTATTTAGTTACCAAGGAAAAATTGAAAACCCAGACATCATTACACTGTCTAAATCGTTGTCATACTCAAGCTTCCCTACGGGCATGACATTGACAACAGAAGAGGTTTATAAACGTGCAAAAGCCTATATGCCTGCCGTGGTTACTTTTTTAGAATCACATTATGTAAATAACCTTGGTTCGCACATTGCACTTCATTCGATTAGGAAATTTACCTCTGCCGATTTTCAGGGACAAGTTAAAAAAGTGGCTGAAATTCTCGAAACTGGAATGAAAGAACTGGCAGATCAATCGCCTGTTATAAGAGAAGTTGCTGGGAAAGGACACATGTACATGTTATATTACAAAGAAAATTTTGTGACAAAGATGTTTGGCAAGGTAGGCTATACATTTTACACTTTCTACTTGTGCCAACAATTTGCCAAAGCAACAGGAAATCTTCTTTATATGGATAGGTGTCTTCCTCCATTAACTCTTACTGAAGCTGAGGCCAAAGTACTTATTTCAGACCTCAAAAGCTTTTTTTCTAAAAAACCATCAATGTGGCATCTGTATAAATTTATTAATAAAATGCTAGTTGCTTCATTTTCAAAATAATTCAAATTTGTATGATACAACATCAAGTAAAAAAATTAAAAAAGGAACTTCAGAGGGATTATTTATTATTGGTTTACCTATGGCCTTTGTTGCGGAAACTTGTTAAAAACAAATTAACCAAGCGTTGTACTGTTTGTACATTGAATGAAAAATATACTGTTATTGGCGATGATGGTATTTGCAATATCTGTAGAAAAGAGCAGCAGAACCCAGTCATTCTTAAAAGTGAAGACAATGTTGATCAGCTTTTTATGGATGCTCAGGGCAAAGGCAAAGGGCTATATGATGCTCTGGTGTTTTTTAGTGGAGGAAAAGACAGCACTTACCTTCTTACCACATTACAAAAAAAATACAAAAAGCTTCGCATACTTGCATTTACCATTGATAACGGATTTAGAAGCCCTTTTGGTGAAGAAAACGTAAAGGAAATCTGTAAACATTTTGGGATTGAACATCTCGAAATCAGACCATTCAATATGTTCAAAAAGTTATACCGCTATGGTTTTGAAAACTTTAGCCATAAAGGGTTTTATGCAACCGATATATGGGAGGGCGAACTATTTATGGACATTGGGAGAAACATTGCTGCACAAATGCAGATACCTTTGACAGTGCTGGGATATACACC
Source organism: Bacteroidales bacterium (assembly GCA_013376985.1). GTDB lineage: Bacteria > Bacteroidota > Bacteroidia > Bacteroidales > Tenuifilaceae > UBA8529. The sequence continues at coordinate 4,947 of JACABB010000055.1, read as the reverse complement.
GCAGCAACTTTCCATTATAGAACCAGGGTATGACGAATATAAACTATACAATTCTTCTCAGGCCATCTACAAAGAGAACCAAAAGTTTACAAGGGAAACCTTTCTTGGGCATCGTTTGGATTCCATTTTTACTCCTGATGAGATGAAATACTGGTGGGATTTTACACGCTATTCCGAATCTGAATTACCAATAATGGTTTTGCCATTCAATGCATGGGGTTACAATAAGGATGAAATACAAAAGGAAGTTTCACAAATGAGTTTTCTCACCAAAGTAAACCCCATGTTTACGAACGATTTATATTGCCAGTTAGGCATATATTTAGATTATAAAATACTGGGGTATTGTTCTTTCGAACCTGAGTGGGCTGCATACGTCCGCGAAATGAAAGCTGACAATGTATACAACCGTAATACATGGGAGATTATGGAGTATGGTAGCCTCTATAGCGAGAATCAAATACTTAATAGCATAAACATGAAAATGGTTTTAGACCAACTGGGGATGACTAAAAAGGATGTGAGCGAAATTATTAGAAAATGTTCGAGATGAATATAAAACAGATTCATATAGATTGATCTCTTTTGAGTTCAATGTTCTGCTTCTTTTGGTGAGCATTTTAGTTATATGCATAAATTTTTGATACCCCGTCCACTTGCGACGGGGTAGTTTGTTAATAGCGGTTTTTTGAGATTGGGTTTACCTAAATTGTTTAGCATTTTGTGTTTGTTTTTTGTATTCAAAACCTTTTGAAACTATGCCAACGAGGATGTCCTTAACTTTTGGACACCCTCATTGGTATAGGGATATATTAAATTTCATAGTATGTTTTCTCTATTTTTCTATTGCGGAATCTGGGTTAAGTTTAATTATCCCTATATTTATAAAATTATAACATGAGATTAAATATTTGGTGATTAACTAACTACGAGAATGCTAGTACATCATATAAAAGGTTAGATTATGGCAGAGAATAACGATAAAATAGCTCAACTTCTTGAAAAACTCGAATCTTTAATGCAAAGACAGGATGGTTTTTGGAAAGAGATTAGTGAACTACGAGGAGAGATCAACCAACTGAAATCCTTGCAAGAAAAAGAGGCGGTTGAGGAAAAGAAAAAAGTTAATGTAGATCAACCTATAGCTGCCGAAGCTAAAAAAGAAACTGTAGCATCAATATATCAAGCACACAAAGAGAAAGCATCCAAAGAACAACCTGAATATTCAGGTGTTAATATCGATACACTTCCAAAAGCAAAAACAAATTTTGAGAAATTTATTGGTGAAAATCTCATCAATAAAATAGGTATTGTTATTACTGTAATTGGCGTTGCTATTGGGGCAAAGTACTCTATCGAGCATCAACTAATTAGCCCGTTAACTAGAATAATATTGGGTTACCTAGTGGGATTATGTCTACTTGGATTTGGCATTAAGCTGAAGAAAAATTACGAAAACTATAGTGCCGTGCTTGTTAGCGGGGCAATAGCAATCATGTATTTAATCACCTATATGGCATATAGTTTTTACAGCCTGATACCTCAGGAGATTACCTTCCTTTTAATGGTTTTTTTCACTGTATTTACTGTAATTGCTGCTATTAACTATAACCTTCAGGTTATTGCACATATAGGACTTGTTGGTGCTTATGCTGTTCCCTTTTTATTAAGCGATGGATCGGGGAGAGTGGCTATACTATTCAGCTATATGTCTATTATCAACATTGGCATTCTGGTAATTGCCTTTAAGAAGTATTGGAAATCGCTTTTCTATTCATCATTTATATTTTCGTGGCTAATATTCTCATCGTGGTTTGCTTCAAAGTATAATGCAGACGAGCACTTCAATTTAGCTCTGTTATTTATATCTATCTTCTTTGTGACATTCTATACAATCTTTCTTGCATACAAACTGCTACAAAAGGAGAAGTTTAATGCAGGAGATATTTTGTTGTTGCTATCAAACTCATTTATATTTTTCGGTTTTGGCTATGCCATATTAAGCAACAATACCACAGGGAAGGAACTTTTAGGGCTGTTCACTTTATGTAATGCCATTATCCACTTTGGGGTGAGCACAATAATTTATAGGCAAAAACTTGCAGACAGAAATCTATTTTTTCTTGTTGTTGGATTGGTTTTAGTATTTATAACCATTGCCATTCCAGTTCAGCTGGATGGGAACTGGGTAACATTATTATGGGCAATTGAAGCAGCATTGCTATTCTGGATAGGTAGAACGAAAAATGTTCCTGCGTATGAAATACTTTCATATCCGCTTATGTTACTATCCTTTATTAGTATCGGACACGATTGGTTTGCTATTACTCATTACAGTAAGGAACAACCTGGATATTGGATTTTCCCATTTCTAAACATCAATTTCTTAACTGCTTTATTAGTTGTGGCCTCATATTCATTTATTCTTTTCCTAAGTAGTAGTAAGAAATTTGTTTCATCACTATCGTCAAAAAAAGAATTAAACTCAATAATCACATTTTCAATTTCAGCAATCCTATTAATTGTTCTCTATAATTCAATTAGACTTGAAATTGCAACATATTGGAATCAGCTTTATGTTGATTCTACATTAGAGATAAAAGTTGACGGTCAAGAGTATCCAAACATTTACAGGAATGATGCTTTAAATTATTTCAAAAGTATTTGGATAATTAACTATACTCTACTATTCTTCTCGGTTTTATCGATTGTGAATATTAAAAAGTTTAAAAATGCTGCTTTGGGGTATATTAACCTTGCACTGAATACCCTATCTATAGTGATATTTCTTACTATAGGATTGTACATTCTAAGCGAACTCAGGGATAATTATCTGCATCAAACACTATCGGAGTATTATCACATTGGAGGTTTTTATATTGGAATACGATATGTCTCGTTTGCTTTTGTTGGGTTGATGTTAGCATCCTGTTATGTGTTAATTAATCAAAATTTCATAAAATCAACCTCTTCAAAGCTGGTAAGCGCATTTGATTTATTGCTTTACACCTCTGTTCTCTGGATTTTAAGTAGTGAACTGATTGCTTGGTTGGATATCATGAAATCCACGCAGGAATATAAACTTGGGTTAAGCATATTGTGGGGTGTATATGCACTACTTTTAACTGTATTGGGTATCTGGAAAAAGTTAAAGCATCTGCGCATCTTTGCCATTGTACTTTTCGGAATAACACTTTTAAAACTTTTCTTCTACGATATATCACATCTTGAAACAATCCCCAAAACCATTGTTTTTGTATCATTGGGAGTACTACTTTTAGTGATTTCATTTCTTTACAATAAATATAAACATAAGATATCCTAAGAAGATGAAAGTTAAACTAACATATCTACTTCTATTTATTTGCTCATTCTCCTTTGGGCAGATTAATAAATATGACTACAAAAGGGAATTGCTGGAGATAAAAGACCAATGGCACAAGGTAGTTTTACCTAATGAAATATTTGGAAAGGTTTTACCCGATTTCTCTGATATTAGAATATACGGTATTACCAAAAAAAATGATACTATTGAAGCACCATATATTTTCAGGTTTGCAGCGGAGAAAATATCTCAAAAAGATGTGCCATTTAATTTAATCAATCAGTCGAAAAACGACAATGGATACTATTTTACATTTGAGATACCCACAAAAGACCCTATAAATCAATTAAAACTTGATTTTGGGCAACAAGATTTTGATTGGAGATTAGTTTTAGAAGGAAGTCAAAATCAGCAGGAATGGTTTACAATAGTTGAAAACTATAGAATTCTTTCGATTCGAAATGAGCTAACTGATTTTCAATTTACAAAGATTGCCTTCCCTAATTCAAAGTATCGATATTTCCGATTGCACATTAATAGCAGCGTAAAACCCGATTTAATAGCTGCAAAAATATCATTGATTGATTTTATTGATGGTGATTTCAGAAGTTATAATTTCAGTTCGATTAAAACTGAGAACGACAAGCAGAATAAACAAACCATAATTAATCTTAACCTAAAACCGGCTGTCCCTGTATGCTATCTTAAAATTTTTGTAAAGGACACTTTCGATTACTACAGACCAGTAACAATTAAATACCTTACTGATAGTGTTAATACCCAGCAAGGGTGGAAGTATAGTTACAGCACTTTAACATCAGGTACGCTCAATTCGATTGAGGGAAATGTGTTTTTATTCAGTAGCACCATTCTCAAAAAGTTGAAAGTAGTAATCGAGAATCATGATAATAAACCTTTGCAGATTGATTCCTTGGTAGTAAAAGGTTATGTGTACGAATTATTGGGTCGTTTTACCGAGCCCGCAATCTACTACTTAACCTATGGAAACAATCAAGCATCAAAGCCACAATACGATATCGACCGCTTTGCCGATAAAATTCCTACAACCCTAAAAACATTGAAATTAGGCGATGAGCAACTGAACGGGAAAAAAGTTAAATCGAAAACGGAGCCTTTATTTCAAAACAAGATTTGGCTTTGGTCCATTATGGCATTAATTATTATTTTACTTGGATGGTTTTCAATTAGAATGATAAAAAAGAAATAGATAACATGTGCATTCTTTGGTTGTAAAGGATTAAAAAGGAAAAAATAATTGAAATTGCCAAAGAAATGAAAAAGAAAGGATTTTTAATTGATGATATTGTTGATTTAACAGGATTAACGGAAAAGATAAAAGATAAAAGTTTGGTAATATCCACCTCTTTCTTGCGTAGACTCTTCTAGCGCAAACTTGTTCAAATTATATCAACGTGAATTGTAGAATAGAACAGAAAAATACTCTATTTCATAATTCTATAACTTTATAAACCTGAGATTAGCCATTTTGGTTATTTTATAATAATCATTTAAAATGATTTGAATGAACTTTAAAAATATAAAGAATTTGGCTTAATGGACAAATTTAATGGTAATATCTTCTGAAATGTTTGTTGCTATTA
>JACABB010000054.1 GCA_013376985.1 Bacteroidales bacterium | reverse complement strand
AAGAACAATATTGTAAACAGTTGAAAATGTTCTAACTAAGACGCAACGCTAGTGTAATTTTAAATTTAATTTTAAACGCTAAAATCTATGAAAATACTTAAGTGGTTTCTTTACATTGTTCTGGGATTAGTTACTTTACTCCTAGTAATTGCAGCCTTTCTTCCCAATAAAAAGGTATTAAAAAACAGTATCGTTGTTAACTCTTACCCAAGACCAATTTTCGGATTGGTAAATAGTTTAAAGAATTGGGAAAAGTGGTCGCCATTCAGCGAAGAAGATCCCTCAATGGTTTCTGAGTATAGCGGATCTGAATATGGAGTTGGCTCTCACCAATCGTGGAAGAGTAAAAAAAGTGGGAATGGAAGTATGACGATACTTGAAAGCGTTTTTGAAAAAAAGGTAGTGTACGATCTTGATCTTGACTATGGTGGAAAAGACTCTACACTATTCATTCTTGAACGAGTACCGGAAGGAACAAAAATTACCTGGGAAACAAGAATTTCAAAGGCTGGCTACCCAATGGGACGATTGATGTGGTTAGTTGCCGAAGGCATGATGAACAAAACTTTTAACAAAGGTTTAGAGAACCTAAAAAAAGTTGTTGAAAACCTACCACCTACCTGTAAATCGGGAGACGTTATGGAATCGATAGAACCTGCAAAAATTTATTTAACAATAACCGATACTCTCACAACAGAATCAATTGCAAGTTTTTTTGGCAAAGCTTATGGAAAAATCGGAGGGGTGATGAAAACTTCGCCAGGGGTCAAAATGATTGGTGCTCCTGCTGCTTTTTATAACGGAGATCCATCAAATCCAACTTGGATTGTAACTGCGGCTATTCCAGTTAATATTGAACCCAAAAAACTCTCGCAAGGAATTTCAGTGCTAAGAACTCCTGAACAAAAGACGGTATGGATTGTACACTTTGGTGATTATAGTACATCTAGCGATTCATACTACAAACTCGAAGATTATATTAAAAATAAAGGCTATCAAATTACTGGTGGTTCATTGGAGGAATATATGACCGACCCAATGGTTGTTGGTGATCCTATGAAAATTGAGACCAAAATAAGTTTTCCAGTAAAATAATTTCACAGAGTTGTTAATTGAGGCTGTGGCATTTGCTTCAGCCTCTTTTTTTATCTTTAAATTTCTTAACTCCTATTGTTTTAGCAATATAATCGGGTGGTATAGTTGGCAATGCAACTTTAAAATCAAACCATTGGCTTATATGATTATCAATCCCAACACCATGCATATAGTTGTAAATTGATTTTTCGAGTCCCTTACCAAGTCTATCATGGTTGCAATTCACACTTTCAATGAATGGCACTTCATTGTTAGCAAAGGGATTTGGTTTTAGTGATAGCCTCTTAACACCATAATTTTGAGATGATTTTCCCGTAGGACTGTGGCAGGTCATGGCATACCGATGCCAAAATCCCGATTGGATCAATCCGTGTTTGAAAAATTGCCGAACAACTTCGAGTGAATCAATGGTTTCCTGTTCTGATTCCGAAGGAAATCCATACATTAGGTATGCATGAACCATTATACCTGCATCCTGAAAATTTTTACATGTTGTAGCTGCCTGCTCAATAATAACACCCTTATTCATCAAATTGAGTAATCGATTTGATGCAACCTCAATCCCCCCTGAGACAGCAATACATCCAGCATTTGACATCAATTTACATAAATCAGGTGTAAAATTCTTTTCGAATCGAATATTTGTCCACCAAGAAATAACCAAGTCTCGCTTTATTATTTCCTCCGATAGTTTTCTCAGTAACGAAGGCGGTGCAGCCTCGTCAACAAAATGGAATCCGGTTTGATCCGTTTGATTTATAATACTCTGAATATTATCAACCAACTTTGAAATCTCCGAGGGATCGTAACTTGAGATGTATGGCAACGATGTATCGCAAAATGCGCATTTAGCCCAGTAGCATCCTCGTGCTAGCTGAATTTTATTCCAAAACCCATTGCTCCAAAGACTATGCATCGGGTTTGGCAGTTCCATAAGCGAAAGGTATTTATTAACCTCAATACCAGTATAGTCTGGTGGTGGAAGATCTTTAACGGGTACAGTATCAGTTATATTATTTAGAAGTTTAACTTCACTATTTTCGGCAATAAATGTTCTTAGTAATGGCGTTCTTTTATCATCGACATATTGCATTAAGCGCAGTAGCGGCAACTCACCATTATCAAGCACAATAAAATCAGCGTATTGAAAAATTGCTGGATCGCAAAGATTTCTTAACTCTGTATTAATGTAGCCCCCGCCAATTACAATCTTAATCTCAGGATAACTATCTTTCAAAAATTTTCCACATCGTAGTGCTGCATAAAGGTTGCCTGGGAATGGTACAGTAAATCCTACAACTTTTGGATTGAAGTGATCTATCTTCTCCTTTAAGAGCAATAACATTAAATTATCAATAGAATTAGGTGTTTTATTTAGTTCACCCTCTATTTTATCGAACTCAGGGAGTGAAATTGAAATTCGCTCTGCATACTTAGTTACTCCAAAAAAAGGGCAAACATTTTCGCGAATAAAATCAGATATATCTAACAGAAAAAGTGTTGCCAGATGACGAGCCATATCATTTTCACCCAAAGAGCCAAACCACCAATCTAAATCCTCAATGTTATTAAACCTAGAACCCTCTGGTAATAATTGTCGTGAACAAATTCTATGAGACAGAGTGGAGTTCTCGCCTCTAATAAAAGCCTTAACAGGTTCAATCAAATTGATATAGGGCTTTTTATTTTCAGGTAATATCTCCGAAAGGAATTTCCTACTATATACAGCATCAGCTAAATTGATGCTTAAATCGTATTGAGCAGCATTTACAGAATTTGCACGAAGATATGCTAGCAACTGTGTTGTTGCCGGATATGGTGAATTCAATTGAGTTAATGGAGGCGTAATTAAAAGTATATCGGTTTTCAATTTCTCTGGTTTGGTAATGGCAAAGGTATTGAATTTATTGAGGAAAATTAACTACCTCTTCTAGCTGAAATCGAATATTGAACAATTGATTTATAAAAAGAGGTTGTCCGGTCTTACTGTCGGGATCTGGGACTGTGTGGTGGATTCGATGCATGGCTGACAGAAATCATTACCCGGACAACCTGGCTGCTGTTGATCAGCAGAATATATATTAAAGATTCGTGTTTGGGGTGAATCTTACAGTCTTATTATATAGAGAAAAGCTTGCCAAAAATTCAGAAAAGATCACAATCGATCATATATAATTGATAATCTATCTATTAAAAATAAGCAATCATATGTCAATATAGTAAAACAAAGGATTTCTGAAGGATTTATTCCACAATGTGTGGAATAAAAATGTGATAAATTGTTGAATGTGGAATACACTTATCTACTTAGCCAGCCATCTATTTAATCTATTGCTTAATCCCAAAAATATTGGGGCAAAAACTATTCCTCCAATAACGTCAATTGCATAGTGAGCCTTAATGTATACAGTGGAAAAGCAAATAAGCAATCCAAAAATCAGATACACAACTAATAATTCATCAGCATACCTATACGTTAGATACCCTATAATTACGACCATCCCAACATGCGATGAGGGGAATGCTGCTGTTGCCCCCTCTCCCACCCATTCTGCAAGTTTAACCAGTTCACGAAATATACCAGAATCAGGAATAGTCCTTAATGATCCTTCGAAATAGAACTGCGGCCCTGCCACCGGAAATATGATAAAAAACAGATAGAATAAGTAGAATGTTGTGGTAATGGTAAATACAACATATTGAAATGAATCTCTCCTCCTAATAAATAGCCAAAGAGGAAGTAAAACGATAAGGAAGTAGTATGAAAAATACCCAAAATTCATCAACTCGCTAAACCATTTCTGAGGAAAATATTTTGAAAATAATACACTTGGATGTAAACTAAAAATCGATAATTCAACCTTTTCAACTATGTAATCAAGGTTATTGAAAAGGATGTTATTTAGATAATCGGTTTCTGAGTAAAATGCTCCAAAGAGGATAAATGGGTATATATTTCGAAAGAATAGGCTGAATCTACTACTAATCTTTGGTGAAAGCCATGCTAACCAGCAAATCAAGCAAATCAGAATAACTCTAAAAAGAATATGTACAAATACCCCGTTTAACCTACCTGACGACAATAAAATATAAACTAGGGTGATTATTAGGTAGCCTAGAGTTGCTATATCTATCGGGTTTAAGTTTGAAATGATTCTTTTATAGGTTGATTGGCTTTGCATTTTTTATTTTTAAGTTGATGTGGATTGTTTGAATCTATTGTGCAAAATATTTGATTATTCTAACAACCTCTCGACTTAACGCCATAGATGCCGATGTTAAATTTCGTAGATACTCCTCCTCTGTTGGTGTAAAATTATCAACCAAATCGGTAATTGACTTTACAGCAAAGAATGGAATTTTGTATAAGTCAGCAACCCAAGCAATTGATGCCGCTTCCATCTCTTTTACTACTCCACCATAAGATTTTATCAGCTCCAAATCCTTATCGGTATAATCCAAAGAACTTCCTGTTGAAATAATCCCCGTTTTCAATCCAAATTCTTCTGCAATTCCTCTTGTATCAAAACAATAGTATGATCCAATGCCATACGCATCAAAACCCGGTATAGGAATCCGCCTATCGTGATAGCAGATCATCGGGTAGCTAAGGTAAACATCCCCAATACTTGCACCAACGCTAACAAAACCTCCTGCTGTACCCGGGTTTATAATTAAATCCGGCTGAAGGCGACCAATGGTTGTTGCAGTGTTGAGTATAGCAGCCTGTGGGCCAACATTATCAACATTAAATCTATCGCACTTCCCACTGGTTACAAGGTCGATATTTAGTGAGTTGTGCCTACCCTCATAAAACTCCATTGGTAATGGGCTTAAGAGTTTTCCTTTGTGACTTAATCCCAACCCTTCAATTATAGGTTTTGCTTCATCTTCTACAGCTATTATAAGGGCAATGCGTTTAAAAAACATGGTCGTAATTTTTGATGCTGAAATTACAAATTGTGATTTATTGTTGGATAATCTGTAAGGTTTTTTTTAGATATTTTCTCATTATGCTTACCTGATCAACGCCTTCTAATCTATATAGAATCAAACATCTGACAATATTACACAATAGCATTGAAAAAAAAACTAAAATTATTTGGAAAAAGAGATCTCACAATTTATATTTGCTTATTATTTAATCAATTTTTTGATTATATTAAAATCGTATCGCTATGTACTTCCACTCAAACCTAAAAACATTACGAAAACGAAAAGGGTTAACTCAAGAAGATCTTTCTGCTGCACTAAAAGTAAAAAGACCAACCCTGAATAACTATGAGAACAAGATTTCGCAACCAACTCTTGATATCCAACTCGCCGTTTCCGAGTATTTTGGAATATCAGTTGACGTACTACTCAAAATTGATTTAAGCACATTTACCGAATTTCAGTTTGAGGAGATAGAAAAGGGTTCTGATATCTATACAAAGGGTACCAATTTAAGAGTTCTTACCTCAACCGTTGGTAATGATAACGAAGAGAATATTGAACTTGTAACGGCAAAGGTGAAGGCTGGGTATATGTCTGGTTTTGCAGATCCTGAGTATGTAAGTTCGCTCCCTGTATATCGCCTTCCATTCCTGAAAAACGATAGAAAATATCGCACCTTTCAGATAAGTGGCGATTCGATGCTACCAATCCCTGATGGTTCATGGGTAACCGGCGAATTTATTCAGGATTGGACATCAATTAAAACGGGAGAGGCATGTATTGTTCTTACACGTGAGGATGGGCTAGTGTTTAAAATTGTGGAAAATCTGCTAATTGAAACTGGGCACTTTGTTCTATCATCGTTAAATCCTCTCTACCACCCATTTGAGGTAAAAGGTCAGGATATTTTTGAGGTATGGCGATTTGTTCATTATACTACAGATCATCTGCCAGAGGGTAATATTAGTATTGAACAGCTAATGATGTCGGTTCAGAAACTTATGTTGGATGTTGAAGAAATTAAAAAAGAGATTAGAAAGAAATAAAAATTGAGAAGTGGAAAGTGTAAAGTGTAAAATATAATATTCAATTTAAATGAATTCGATATATCTGAGCACTTTAACAATGATACAAACAATTATTCAAAATTTAAAAATCTGAAATGGAATGGCGAAATATCTTGGAATAATAAAACTGGTGTGAGGGTGAACAAGACAAAGTCAATGCAAAAGGTTATTTTTCTACATATTTTCCAATATTTCGTTATTCCATTTCTTAAAATTAGTTGATATAGAGTTTGATATATTATCTTTTATATCAAAGTGAAAACATTTGCACTTTTTCACTTCTCATTTTTAAATTTTCATTTAAACGATGGAAACCCTCGAAAAGCTAAAAATATTATCAGCAGCAGCCAAGTATGATGTATCCTGCTCCTCTAGCGGAAGCAATAGGAAGAACACTTCTGGTGGACTTGGTAATGCCGCCTATGCAGGGATTTGCCATAGTTTTGCCGACGATGGGCGTTGTATCTCTCTACTTAAAATTCTTTACACCAATCATTGTATCTATGATTGCGCTTACTGCACAAATCGCAAAAGCAACGATATTCAGCGAACTATTTTTACGGTTGATGAGGTGGTTGACCTCACTATCAACTTTTACCGAAGAAACTATATAGAAGGGTTATTCCTAAGTTCGGGGGTAGTTAAAAGCCCTGACTATACTATGGAACGGTTGGCAAGGGTTGCCAAGGATTTGAGAATCATTCACCATTTCAACGGATACATTCACCTAAAAAGCATTCCGGGATCGAGCCCTGAATTAATAAAAGAGGCGGGTCTTTATGCCGATAGGCTTAGCGTAAATATTGAAATCCCCTCGGAACAAAATCTAAAATACCTAGCCCCTGAGAAAAATTACCCCAGCATACTTAACCCAATGGGCTATATCCATACCCAAATCGAAGAAAATAAGGAAGAACGTCGAAAATACCGTAAAACTCCGATTTTTACCCCAGCAGGTCAAAGCACACAGCTGATTATTGGGGCAACTCCAGATACGGATAACCAAATTCTTCATCTCTCATCAAATCTATATGGGAGAAATAAACTAAAGAGAGTATACTACTCGGCTTACAATCCCACCAACGAGTACGATAAGCGATTACCTGCTTTATCATCTCCTCCCCTGCGCAGAGAACATCGCTTATACCAAGCAGACTGGTTACTTCGATTTTACGAGTTTAAGGTTGATGAAATTGTTAACGACACCAATCCAAACCTTGATATTGAACTTGATCCAAAACTCGGCTATGCCCTCCGAAACCCACACCTTTTTCCAATTGATATAAATCGTGCTGATTTGCATTTACTCCTCCGTGTGCCTGGGATTGGACCAAAATCGGCAAGGTTAATTATGTCTGCACGAAGGTTTAGTAAGTTAAATTCATTCCACTTACAAAAGATGGGTGTTGTGATGAAAAGAGCACGTTATTTTATAACTTGCCATGAACTCTCAAGTCCAACAATACAAGAAATAACACCTTTAAGACTCAGAACTCAACTGATGCAAACAGAACGTAGCAAGCAACTTTCAAATGCTGTTCAACTATCGCTATTTTAGAAGGAAGGTCTAATTCATTAAGAACCGATACTCTGGAAAACTGTCATATAAAACAAATCCTATAACTTACTCAAGCAACTTCTCCTTATCTGCTAGCTAAGGCATATAATGTCACAAACGAGCCTTATATTGAGTCAAGTAACTGTTTTGCAGGAAGGGTAAAGAAAAATTTACAACCTTTATTTGATTCGCTTTCAACCCAAATTCGCCCTCCATTCATCTGAATGAAATCACGACAAAGAATTAATCCTAACCCGGTTCCTTTCTCATTCAATGTTCCTCTTGTTGAAAACACATGCTTACCAAATAGTTTTTCAATAACTTCTTCAGGTATTCCCATACCATTATCGGCAACACAAATAGTAACAGTATCTTCCTCAGTCTTTGAACTAACTTCAACAAAATCCCCGTTTTTACTATACTTAATAGCGTTTGTAATAAGATTTCGCATTACAAGTTCAATCATATCCTTATCTGCTAAAACTTTAGTATTAAGGGTTACACTATTTATAAGTTTTATACCCTTCTGACTAGCTGTTTCTTCGTAAAGATTTATTTTATTTGCTACAGTACCATAAATATCAAAGATTAGTGGGTTCATAGAACCATCTATCATTTGACTTGATGCCCATTTCAAGAGATTCTCTAGTAATTCTGTATTATATTCAACATTCTTTGACAATTCACTTAAAATAAGGTTTTGCTCTTCAATAGAAAAGTGACCTTCTTTGGCCAAATTCAACATAGTAATCAGTGAAAAAAGAGGGGATCTTAAATCATGTGAGATTATTGAAAAAATTTTATCTTTTAATGCATTTAGCTCACGAAGTTCCTCTGCTTGTTTTTCAATTTCATCTTTCTGAAAACTGATTTCAATATTTTTTGAATTGAGTAACACATTTGATTTCTTAATTTTTTTATACCCAAAATAGGTTAAGCCAGATATAAATAGCACAGCAAATATTATTCCTAAGTAAATGTTTCGCATTAACCTTTGCTGGCGAATTATTGCTATTTGCAGCTCTCTCTCCTTGTTAAGCAAATCAATCTGCATTTGCTGCTCTCGCGAAATCTGCTCAACCTTACTGAGGTTTATCTGCTTTTCATTTAATTCCAGTTTTTTCTCTTTAAGTTCTTGCTCTGTTGCCTCCTTAATTGACTCTACCTCTAACACTTTTGAATTTGCCTTATCCACCATAAGCCGAGCTTCACTCTCTTTTTTAGATACCTCCTCCTGTTGAATTTTTTTAGTGATGGCCACAAAAAGGTTAAAATATTGGGTTGATTTTTCTCTATCACCAACCTTATCGTATACCCGTGTCATCAACGAATAGCAATTGCGTAAATATCTTGTATCTCCAATATCCTTCGACAAGGCTTCTGCTTCAACTAAAAAAGGAATAGACTCATTGTATTTTTCAATTTCGCAGTACGAACTGGATATATTTAACAGGGATGAAACAATTTCAGGTTTTCTATTCATTTTTCTGGCTATGTCCAGACTTTTCAAGAAATAAACAAGAGAGTTATCGAAGTTTTTAGTTTCAGTGTAAAGCAATCCTATTTTAGTGCATAAGACAGAAATACCATTCAAATTTGAGAGGTGCTCTGTCATTTCAAGAGATTTCTTAAATAGATCTATAGCATTCCCTAGATGTCCATACGTCCAATATGTATTTCCAGCCTGATGAAAGTAAAATGATGCCTGATTGTATTCTTTTATTTTTTCGGATTCATTACCCTTTTGAATATAATCATCCACTGTTTTCTTAATCTCAATGGGCAAAGGAGCGATCTGTTGAGCAAAACCTAAACTATGATGGGCTATAATAAAATACAGAATGCAAATCCGCATCAAATAGCTATTTAATCCCGTATAGATAATGATTGATTTACAAATCCGAGTATAGAAGAGCATATAAAATCTAGTTATAATAAACCTTATACAACTAAGATGCCAAAATAATAATCAATTTCATTCTAATACTACAAAACTATTAATTAGTTTGCTTTTTTTGATAAATGAATTTACTTTTAGTATAAGTTGCATTTTTCGTACGTCTATCTATACAAAAAATAAGAGAACTAATTCGAAAAGAATAAGCTCCCTTTTAAATACCTGAAGCTATTTAAAACCTAATAAATGAGTTTTCTAATGTCCATAGTTTTTATAATAATATCTACTATTTCATTAATTGATAGTGTCATACTATTAAATGTTAAATCGAACCTTGTATAATCTGTGTTAATCCCACCAAAATAGACTCGAAACTCTTCCCTTTTCTTATCAATCGTCAGAATATAACTTTCAGCTGCTTTCTGTTCAATATTTAGTTTTTCCGAAATTCTTAACGCACGCCATTCTAAAGGAGCCTCAAGGTTAATATGCAAAGATCGTGAAATATCTCTAGTTATAGCAACCCCGCCACGTCCAAGAATAACCACTCTCCCATGGCAGGCAATTGAGCGAATTACCTCTTTAACAGTTTTACGAATAATCCGGTCGTTTTTATAGTATTTGCTGGAAAATGATTGGAGAATGTCATCCATCATGGTTTTTTTCTTAGCCTCAAGCACATAGTTAATATCTTCTGGCGGTAAATTTAATGCATGAGCTGCTGCTGCTTGAATTTCCTCTTTCCCAACCCATTTCCATAACTCCCCATTTTTATATTCAAATCGTTTATTCAGCTCCATTACAAGTTGTTGAACAACTTGGGTGCCAGAACACCCCATTTCGCGAGAAATGGTAACTACTGGTCCAGGTTCAGGACAAGGTCTATGGGTTTCCTTATGCCTATCAATCAAATATTTGACTAAATCAACTTTTGCCATATTGTTTTATTTTAGTCAATCGTTTTAAAATTAACTTTTCTGACTTTCCGTGAAAAACTATCGACAAAACCATTTGATAATTAGTTCAAACTGCTAGATACTAGCTGCTGGCTTATGGTTATTTGTCCGATATTTTGATTGATACATTTTTCACTTTCTAATAAAAGTCAAATGCAGAAAAACAAAATACTGTAAATTAACAAACTAGCAACTTAGGACAATTAAAGTATAAATTTACCAGAAATAATAGCAAAAATCAATTTAACTGCTAAGAATATCAAAGTTATACACAAATATTTTAAGTGATAATAGAAAGCCATTAATAAATAGAGGTAATCAATTCATTCTATTAATTTAAAATTCATATTACTGAAAACAGAAAAAGGCAAAACAAAATTGTTTCACCTTTTCTCTATCTATAAAACGATAAATGAGAGTTACTTGCTTTTATTATACTCCTTAAAAATGGCTTGGAAAGTCTCCTTAACCGATGTTATTTTTGTAGCTAAATAGGCATTTGTTCCTGCAAAAGCATATCCATGTTCAAAGTTTCCTTTGAATGCGCTAATGAGAGCGGTAATAATACAATATGGACTCGAAGATATCTCACAGGTTTTGATACACTTAAACGGGCATCTTATTGGTTGTTTATTCCCTAACCTCACCTTATCCAAAAATCCATTTCCAATGGCTCTTCCGGGCATACCAACGGGGCTTTTTATTATTTGGATATCCTCTTTTTTTGAATCAATATAGGATTGTTTAAATCCATCGGAAGCATCGCATTCATCTGTTGTTACAAAGCGAGTGGCCATCTGAACACCAGATGCCCCTAGGTTCATAATATCCCTGATATCCTGCCCTGTATAAATACCACCTGCTGCAATAACTGGAATTAATTGGTTGTACTCATCCTCAAACTTCTTTACTTCAGCAACAACTTCGGGTATAAGTTTCTCTAATGAATAGTTCTCATCGCTAATTTGCTCAAGTTTAAATCCTAAATGACCGCCAGCCTTTGGCCCCTCAACAACTATAGCATCGGGCAAATAGTTGTATATCTTCTTCCACTTTTCACAAATCAGCTTAGCAGCACGACCCGATGAGACAATGGGAACGAGCTTAGTTGTACTATCACTTTTCAGAAATCCGGGCAAATCAAGAGGCAAACCTGCTCCTGAAAAAATGATATCTGCTTTTTCGGCTATTGAGGTTTTTACCATATCGGCAAAATTAGACATGGCAACCATTATATTTACTCCAATAACACCTTTCGTTTTTTCCCTAGCCTTCCGAAGTTCCTCCTTTAAGCCATGAATGCTAGCCTCAAGATAATCGGTTGTAAATTCACGATATAGTAATCCTAGACCTGCACTAGAGATGACCCCTACTCCTCCCTCATTTGCAACTGCTGATGCCAATCCAGAAAGAGATATTCCAACACCCATACCGCCCTGCACTATAGGAATTGCAATTGCTAAATCACCAATTTTTAGAGATTTCATCATATCTATTTAAATTAACCATCAAAGGTAGTCATTAAATACGGCAACTAAACACCCGTTTAGCTGAAATAACCAAAATGCCCGTTTTATTATTTATCTTTAAAAAAGATAATCTTTACAATAAAACAAATAGCTGATTTTGAAAATATTTCAATTTAATATTATACAAAGGGAGGAGTATAACATTTGTATTTTTTTATTTTTAACTTTGAAATCAAATTCCTTTAAAAATAGTAACCATGCGTAATTTCCTTATTGTTCTTTTCTCAGTAGCATTAATCGTACCCAACTCCCTTTTCTCACAAACTAAAAAAGATACTCTCCCTGCCTTTTTGGGTGTTTCCTATATTCCAGCTTTAAATTGGAAGGTTTTCAGCCTAAACAATGATGATGGGAAATACTTAAAATACAAGTTCGATATAAATTCACAATCATCCTTTGAAGGAAATTTTGCATTACGTAGAATTGGTTTACGATTTGGCCTCTCGGCAAATGTCGAAAACAACTTTATTGGAAAAGCATACAAGTATGGAGGGTATATTAACCTGAAAAATTATTGGCTTAAAATCCAAAGTTCCGAAGTCTCTGGCGTTTTCACCTGGACTGGGCAACTCCCTGCCACTGGTGGTTTTTTCACCACTCGTAACTTTAGCAATAAGTATTTTACGGTAGAACTTATCAAAACCTCAAACATGTATAAACACATGGCTGGAGGGGCTGTAGTAAATAGAATTCTTGGAACGTATTGGGGGGTAGGATATACATCTATGGGGTTTCCCATGAAATTTAGCACACTGGTAACACCAGGAGGAAGGGAGCATCAAAAATTTGGTATTCCTGCATACGATACGCTATACACTGCAAAGTTTTATTCTGCCTGTTTTGGGTTTGATATTCTTCGCCAGCTTTGCTTAACAGGCGGTAGAATAGGTAGCATACCAGGAAAACCTGCAATGCCATTCGGGATGTATGCTTCAACACAAGATAAAATTGGCTTTGGCATGGGTAAAATCTCCAACTATGGCGTAGATATGGCCGAAGCTCTTAACCCTGGTAAAACCTTTGTTAAAAGCAATTCATTCACAACATTGGTACACTACTCACTTTCTGTTGGATTTAGGTATTACAAAAACGCAGGGCCAGTATTCCTTCTATTTGCAGCTGGTTACGACTTAGAAGGTGCTGCTATTATGGGCTTTGGCGGTGCTGCTGATAATAACAAGGATTTGGGATACGACTCTAGTTTTTTCTTTATAAATCATGGAGTATCCTTTAAACTGTACATCTCGTGGATGGGAAAGAAAAAGTAACAGTGTAAAAACTAATTTTCTTTAAATCACGTCAGTTCGATGTAAGAAACAATGTATTAACGTATATATCAACCTATTTATTTTACTGGAATCAATGGAATGATGGAAAGATGGAAGAAATAAGTAAGAATCTAACCTCTTGTTTTGACTTCGTCGAGTTCCGCTTTGCTCCAGTTCCATCATTCCAACCTTCCATCAACACACTAAATAATTATATATTTCTGCAAATAAGTACATTATCATATTTCTTAAATCTAACTCACGTTAAATCTTATAATCTCCTAAAATTTCTATAGAGCAGTTTATTATTTCAACAAATAGCTGCTTTCATTGTGCTTTTTCTTATATTTCACTTCAAATTCAATATCCTACTAAAATGTTGAAACGACTATTCCTATTGACATTCCTACTTTTTGTTGCTTTCAGAATGGAAGCTCAAACAGTTTCAAAAAGCGTCCAACGTGCAGATAAAGCATTTGTAGAAAACAATTACAAAAAAGCGTTGGAGATATACCTTAAAGCAACCTCAGAAGAGGTTGTTAATGCATACCTTGCAAGGCAAATTGGGAACTGCTACCGCCTGCAAGGCGATATGAATCAGGCCGAAATATGGTATGAGAATGCCCTTAAGCAATCCGATCATACCAATTTAGACTTTCTTTTACTGGGCTACGCTCAAAAAGCCAACGGAAAGGATGAGCTATCGGCAGCATCTCTCAGCAAACTTTACACCTCACAGATGCTACCCAACCAGAACACCAGCACATTGAATGCTTTCTCATTCGTGACTTATCTGCGTAACGGATTTCTTAACTTCCGCATTGTTCCAATAGGAATTAATAGCCCAGAAGCCGATTTCTCCCCATCAATTTGCCGTGATGCATTGGTATTTGCCACCTCTCGTTTCGATCGCGAGTTAGCCCATTATAAACAAATTAACCCTCAACAGCACCTCAACCTATATACAGCAAAACTTGGCAGTAGCGGTGAATTGGGAGCTCCTTTCATATTCTCCAAAGATCTTCTTAACCAGCTTTATACTGGCCCTATTGCCTTTTCGCCCTCATGTGACACGGCATATTTTGTGCGAAAAAAATATTTAAAGACTCAATCGGGCGATGGTAAGCAGGCATCCGATAATAACCTGAAAATCTACAGAGCCATATATAACCAAGGACAGTGGATTGATCAAGGACCTCTAAACTTTTGCTCCGATGAATACTCAATGGGCGATCCTGCTGTTAGCCCCGATGGCAAAAGACTCTACTTCATATCCGATATGCCCGGAGGGATTGGCGGAACGGATATCTACTTCTGCGAGATACGTCCAAATGGCACCTTTGGGAATGCAGTAAATCTTGGCAATAAAGTAAACACATCGGGCAATGAAATGACCCCCTTCGTTGCTAAGGATGGAACGCTTTTCTTTTCTTCCGACACTCATCCCGGACTTGGAAACCTCGACCTATTTGCAGCCTATCCAACACCCAACGGTTTCGATTATGTTACCAATTTAGGCTACCCTATAAATGGGGCATACGATGACTTTGGAATTGTCCTTAACCCCAAAGGCGACTTAGCCTTCTTCTCATCCAATCGCCCTAATGGTGCGGGTGATGATGATATTTACAAATTCAATATCGAAAAATTAACCGTTACCCATACCGTTGATGGGCAAGTAGTAGATGAACAAGGCTTACCAGTGGCTGCATCAACAATAAAAGTGATCGACGGTAAAACGCTCATAAATACCCTTTCTACCGATTTTAATGGAAAATTCTCTCTGAAAATAGATGATAATCACGAGCTAAACCTCCAATTGGAGCGTACCGATTTTTTCCCCGCTACGGCTAAAGTATCCTCCGTTGGGCTAGGGTTAAAATCAACCCAAATACTGCTTAAGGTAACTATGAAGCGTGATGCTGGGTATACACTTACTGGGGTAATACTTTCTGCAACCGATGGTTCTCCTATTGCAAGCGCACAGGTAATTGCCTATCCTCCTGATACTACAAAGGCATTAATTGGCAATTCCGATCAACTGGGGCGATTTAGCTATAAACTCGCAAATGAAACCGACTATCGTATTCGCCTCAGCAAAGAGGGTTTTGTAAGTAAATGGCTAACAATAACTACAAAAAATCGTGAACGTGGCGAGATAAACCTAAGCGCACTTTCCGATACAAAACTCACACCAAATACAAAACCTGGAATTACAGGAATAATATCCGATGCTAAAACATCACTCCCAATTACTAATGCAATAGTCACCATTAGCTCACCAAGTTTTCCGCAAATTATTAAACTTGCAACAGCTGCTAATGGGCAATTCTCACAGGAAAATTTGCCCGAAGGAAGTTACACCATAGTAATTGAAAAGGAAGGCTACCAACCGCTCAACATCCCAGTAATACTGGGAAAACAGCCAATAAACCTGAATAGTAGTTTTAAAATGGCACTTGAGCCAATGGCCAATTCCTATACTGCCGTAGGTTTGGTTACTAATAAGGATGGCAATGCACCAATAGCTGATGTAACCGTATCGCTTCTTGATAAGGCTACCAACGAGAAGATTCAAAAACGTACGGATGAATTCGGAAGTTTCGATTTTAAAGTCGACCCCGACCATATTTACATACTAAGGCTAGAGAAAGAAAAATTCTTTGCCAAAACGCTCATGATCTCTACCCAAGGCCTTTCGGCTGGTATGCTAAATCTGAACACTGCCAACGATCTTAAAATGGAAGCCATTGTAATGAATAAGGCCATTGAGATACCCAATATATACTACGATTTAGGAAAAGCAACCATTAAGCCCGAAGCAGCCCAGGAACTCGACAAGGTGGTAAAACTCCTTCTCGAAAATCCAACCATTAAGATAGAGCTTAGCTCACACACCGATTCACGAGGCGACTCTAAGCAGAACCTTCTGCTATCGCAAAAACGAGCCGAGGCAGCCGCTGACTATATCACATCAAAAGATATTGAGCTCGCTCGTGTTATTGCCAAGGGTTACGGCGACACAATGATAAAGAACCGATGCAAAAAGGGTGTTCAGTGCAGCGAACAGGAGCACGCAGCAAACCGACGAACCGAAATTAAGGTGATTAGCTTCTAACGAACAGCATCAGTTCAATGTAAATCAGAGGCTGTCCAAAAAGTCAATTAACCGCAAAGGATTAGGAGATTTCGCAAAGTTCGCAAAAAGTAATGTGGTAATTATTAAACATTTGCGCTCTTTGCGGTTTCTTCTTTGCGCTCTTTGCGGTTAAAAAATCATTTTTTTTTGGACAGCCTCAACAGTTGATTGTTGTGAATTGCTTTGGTTACTCTGAATTTGCAAAGCATAATCAACTTATCAAAATGTATCATCAACAGATAATGATGCAATGCAACAATATCACATTTTGCGATAATTATATCACAAATTGCGATTAATTAGTAAAATCCAATAGCCAAAACAGTCAAGCAATAAAGTACGCTCGGTTGGCTGCGCCGAACTCGCAAAGTACGCTCGGTTCAGATTGCTTCTTTGGAATACCAATCACCACACCAAACACTAAATAACGCGAGTTCGATGTAAGTATAACACATTGATCATAAGCATGGTGCTAGATTGTTACTTTGTCATGCTGAACGAAGTGAAGCATCTGTTTTATAGATCATTAGATCCTTCGCTTCGCTCAGGATGACACCTTACATCGAACTGACGTTAAATACTAAAAACTAAATACTAATCTGGTTGTGAATTGCTTTGGCTGCGCCGAACTCGCAAAATACGCTCGGTTCAGATTGTATCTTTGAAATATTGGTCACAGTGAGGTTCGTCAATGGTCGAGAGAGTTATCTGTTGTGAATTGCTTTCAGATTGTATCTTTGAAATATTGGTCACAGTCTTTATAATTATACATCTGGATCTTATTTCGTTGTGAATTGCTTTCAGATTGTATCTTTGAAATATTGGTCACAGTAGAAATAACCAAGGGAGTAGTCTTACCACCGTTGTGAATTGCTTTCAGATTGTATCTTTGAAATATTGGTCACAGTAAATAAGTATTATAAATCTCCAAATAAGCTGTTGTGAATTGCTTTCAGATTGTATCTTTGAAATATTGGTCACAGTTCATTGCAATTTGTAAACAACTCATCCCATGTTGTGAATTGCTTTCAGATTGTATCTTTGAAATATTGGTCACAGTAACTGCAAAGGCGGCTTTAGCGGAAGAGTTGTTGTGAATTGCTTTCAGATTGTATCTTTGAAATATTGGTCACAGTAATAGTTGTGATTAAAGATATTTAGCCATGGTTGTGAATTGCTTTCAGATTGTATCTTTGAAATATTGGTCACAGTAATAATTAGTAATTAATGATAATAAAACTAGTTGTGAATTGCTTTCAGATTGTATCTTTGAAATATTGGTCACAGTGAACAGGAAATATCAACTAACTATTTTGTTGTTGTGAATTGCTTTCAGATTGTATCTTTGAAATATTGGTCACAGTTAAATTGCAAATTAAAACCAAACCAAAATGGTTGTGAATTGCTTTCAGATTGTATCTTTGAAATATTGGTCACAGTATTGTCCTTTTATGGAAAATGATACAGATTGTTGTGAATTGCTTTCAGATTGTATCTTTGAAATATTGGTCACAGTAAGGGGTGAAAGCACATCATAATTAAGTAGGTTGTGAATTGCTTTCAGATTGTATCTTTGAAATATTGGTCACAGTTCGTCGAAATCACGAGATTGTGTAATGTCCGTTGTGAATTGCTTTCAGATTGTATCTTTGAAATATTGGTCACAGTATCAGGCATCATTCGCAGAGTGCCTGGAACGTTGTGAATTGCTTTCAGATTGTATCTTTGAAATATTGGTCACAGTGGCTTTAGTTGCGGGAATAGTTCTTTTGGTGTTGTGAATTGCTTTCAGATTGTATCTTTGAAATATTGGTCACAGTGTAGGTAGGCTTTTATTGCTGACCAATAGCTGGTTATACCAATTTTTCAATTAAAAAAAAGTGACCAAAAAGAGATCCACGGGAATCTAAACCCGTGGATTTTTTATTTCTAGCCAATCCTATTAACCCTGACAGGGTTTTAAACCCTGTCAGGGTTAATATTCAAAACAACTCCAACTGCTGCGGTTCAGGTTGAGCCGCTATGGGTTTGCTAGAGTGGAATAGTTCCATTGTACCAAACTGCTTATCGGTTATACATAGAATCCCAACATAGCCCTGCGGGGGTAGCAGTTTCTTTACCCTTTTTATATGCACATCGGCATTCTCACGGCTTGGGCAGCACCGTGTATAAATGGAGAATTGGAACATGGTAAAGCCATCCTTCACCAACTCCTTACGGAAACGGGCGTAATTCTTACGCTCCTTCTTGGTTTCCGTGGGCAAATCGAAGAGCACTAGAACCCACATAACTCGATATTGGTTTAGTCTGTCTACGGTAGTCATTCGATAGGTTTTTTAACCCTGACAGGGTTTAGAACCCTGTCAGGGTTGAAAATCTAAATAAACTCAGGGAGTAAGAGCTTCCGGCTCACCCCCTCAAAGCAATCGTACAGCGATGCTGTGGTTCGCTGTGTAGCCAGCATCAGCGGGCTCTTTTGCCCATCAATCAGCACATCAATTGCGGGTAGCACAAGCAGGCGCGCCTTAATCTCCTTTGTTAGCACCGAGCAATCCTTAGTATCATTCACAATTTCAAGCACCAGCTTATCAACAAACGGTCGGTACGACTCCATCATATCATCGGCTAAACAAAAGGCGTTGTACTTATTATGATGATGTATGCCCAGTGTTGGAAGCAAACCCGAAGCAACCAAACTTCGGGCAACAATGGCACGTAGCACAGCATAGCCGTAGTTAAGGAGATTATTGGGCTCCTCCTGTTTTGTGCGCGACGTGAACGCACTGAAAACGCTCCTCTGATTATCAGCT
>JACABB010000053.1 GCA_013376985.1 Bacteroidales bacterium | reverse complement strand
CAGCGATTATTTGCTCAGGATGCAAGGCTGCGAAGCCCGCAGTATTGGGAAATGGTCTATACTTGCCCACCGCCAGAGAAGGATACCTATACAACTGATCCGCGTATCCAAAAGGTTGAAAAAGAGATAGATGTATTTTACAAACTTTGTCCACAGTTTAAGACGATTCATGAAGTTGGAGCACGCCTGCCGGAGGAATGCATATTTCTCTTCGAGAATGATCTAATAAGCGATTCTTTGAATATGGCATTCGATCTACCAGAATACTATAAATGGTTGAATGGGCAATCCCTGCGGCCAGTTTATGAACGCCATAAAAAGCAGCTCCAGCTGCTGCAGTACCGGAATCGTGGGGAGCGCTGGGTGTTGAAAGCTCCGGGGCATCTTCGCTCGCTGAGGTCTTTGATGCAGGTATACCCCGATGCCTGTATTATCCAGACACACCGTGATCCGGTAGAAACGATTGCATCAGCAACAAGTATGGGGATGGAAACTCTATCAATTTTTCATGATAAACTTCTTCCAGAAGATGTGGGGAAAAAGGCTTTGGAATGGATTGGATTTTGTATTGATCAGTCCATGGACGACCGAGAGCAAGCTGAATCTAACCCAAATTCTCAGGTACGTTTTTTCGATTTATATTATAAAGATATAGTTGCAGACCCGGTAGGCACCATGCGCGATTTATATGATCAGTGTGGTCTAGCGTGGTCATCTTCCGTTGAGCAACAGATGAATGCATTCCTTGCGGAAAACCACCAGCATAAGCATGGCAAGCACCAGTATGCTTTGGAGCAATTCGGGTTAAAAGAGGAACAGATAAATGAGCGTTTTGCTTCGTATAACAAACGTTTCTTCAAGCAGTAATGAGTGTATGAATTGATCAATATTTAATGGAATCTTCTTTGCGTAATTAAAATGACAATTTTTGAGGATATGGTAGGGGATAGTTTTACATTACTGTCGCATCCCCTCTCTATAGGGTGTAAAGTGCTTTACCTGATTGCAATGAAACGATAATGTTTAAAGATTTAGAAAATGGTAAAACCGAAATAGTTGTGACATTAAAAATCACACACCTGATTGAAGTTTCAGTTTAAATGAAGAAAGTAGTTTTTCTGCTTACGATGTTGTTCGAAAAGTTGTAACATTCTCAGAGAGTTAATAGATATTTTGAACAACGGGAGAAAAAGGCTAGGGAAAGCCCATGAATACTCAATAATTATTGAGTTTAAATAATGTTTTACTGGCGCCGTACTCAAGTGGTTAAGGGAAAGGTTCGCAAGACCTTATTTCAGTGGTTCGAATCCACTCGGCGCCTCCAAAAAAATGCATTAAAAGGTTAATCATTAGCAAAGAATTAGTTTTAACAGGAAAAGTTAACAGTTAATGCAAAAGAGTTGTTTCGCTCCCAAAATGGTTGAACAGCGAAACAAAACCTACCCGATTATTCGATTGGAATTACTGCAATCTTAACCTTTCATTACATAGAGTTAGAAATCAGAACAGCAATATGAAAGGCTATAATGGTTATTTTGATCTAAGTGAAATGAAATATCTAATGTTATTGTATACTATTTGATGGAGAATAAGCTAATATTCATTTTTTTAGATGGAGTTGGATTAGGAAGAGATGTCGATTCAAATCCGCTTACTAAAGCATCTATGCCAACAATGTTCAATTTAATTGGTCAAAAATTAATTAATACTACAAATATTGTTGAGCAAAACATCTTGGTTAAGGGAGTTGATGCTTGTTTGGGAGTTGAAGGAGTCCCTCAGAGTGCAACTGGGCAAACAGCTTTGTTTACGGGTTTTAATGCTCAAGCAATTCTAGGATATCATTTAACAGCATATCCAAATAATGAATTAATCTCGGTAATTAATAATAGATCAATTCTCAAGTACGCCAAAGAAAAGCATATTAGTAGCATTTTTGCGAACTCCTATACCGATAAATTTTTCGATTTTTCCAAACAAAATTTATCATCATATAGTGTTACAACACATTGTGTATTAGCTGCTAAAATAAGATTTAATACAATTAATGATTTAATAAATGGTAAAGCAGTTCATTGGGATATCACAAATAGTACATTACAAGGCATATCCGATAATAGAGTATCTATAATATCTCCATTTGAAGCAGGTCAAAATTTAAAGAACATAGCAAATGACTATGATTTAGTTTTATATGAGTGTTTCTTGCCTGATTTAATTGGGCATAAAAGGGATATGAATAGCTCCATTTCATTTTTAGAAATGTTTGATGAATTTCTTAGAGGGGTTATAACTAATAAGCCTTCAAATGTTAATATTTTAATTTCAAGCGATCATGGAAATATTGAAGACTTATCCACAGGAGGTCATACTAAAAATCTTGTTCCATTGATTTGCATTGGAAGCTCAGCCCATGATTTTTTAAATGTTAATTCTATTGATAAAATATTCAATGCTATATTTTCAAACATATTTAATGTGTGACCAAGGAAACGTTGGCCGTATTTAAGAGTTAATTAGTTCGCTTCTGCTTCTATTCATAAAGTATATTGAAGTAATATAATAATGTGTATTTGCCTTCCGATACAACAACATTTATTACAAGCCTTGCATATCCTCTACCAACTAATTTGTGTGTTAAATAGAATAAAATTATAACCTTGATAAATATATATTTTACTTCCTTTAAGAATCCTCTTGAGCAAAGCTTATTTTCAGATTATTTATCTGTATTATCGCCAGAATTAAAAGAAAAGAATTCACGTTACATTCGCTGGCAGAACAGGCACTCACATCTGTTTGGTAAGTTGCTTCTTATTGAAGCGCTAAAGAATCATGGCGTTGAAAAGGACATTTGGCGTTATGTAGAATACAATTCATATGATCGGCCATATTTAACGTTGAACGAGTATGATTTTAACATAACACATTCAGGTAATTATGTGGCTTGTGCAATAGGAAAAAATATCAGACTTGGTATTGATATTGAAGAAAATAGAAATGTGAATTTAAAACACTTCGATGCGGTAATGACTCCAAGCCAGTGGAATGAAATTAATAACGCAAATTATCCGATAAAAGAATTTTTTAAATATTGGACGATTAAGGAAAGTGTAATCAAGGCAGACGGTAGAGGATTTGCAATCCCGCTTGATGAACTTGAAGTTAATAACAACACCGTACAATATGAAGATAAATCATGGTTTGTGCAAGAATTGGAAATTAGTAGTGATTATAGTGCAACATTGGCAACAAATCATTTATCAGAATTTACATTTCATGAAATAAATTTTTATAATAAATGATATTAAAATAGGCCATATCTAATCTGACGTATATTAAACAACGAAACTCAAAAAAAATAATTATCAATAATTTATTAAAAACAAAGCACTTGTGCCTTAAACGGCACAGGTGCTTTATTTTTTGTACCAAATATTTTAGTTTATTACCCTTTTACAGCCCACCTTAGCTTAGCTGAGCGTGCACGAGGATTAGTATTACATTCTTGTGCTGATGGCCGAATTGGGTCGGGAGCAACCTCGCTATACAAACCCAAACGAAAGAAGTACTGAAATGATTTTTTAACCCTACGATCCTCACCCGAATGGAACGAAAGTATTGCCACTCGACCTCCCGGAGCAAGGGAATAAGGAAGTTCTTCCAGAAATTTATCCAATGCCCCAAATTCATCGTTAACCTCAATTCGTAGTGCCTGAAATACCCGCTGGCACGATTTCTTAACCTCATCATTACGCTGTTGCTTTGGAATAAATTCCAAGGCTTCGGATATAACCTGTTTGAGTTGTGTTGTAGTTGTTATATCTATTCCCTTTAAAATACAAGTTGTAATTGCTTTAGCTATGGGCTGATAGTGTGGTTCATCGGCATTCTCCACCAGTATCATCTCTAATTCATTTTGCGAAATTGTTTTTAAAAATTCAGAAGCAGATTTTCCACTTTTGGGATTAAGTCTTAAATCGAGAGGGCCATCAACCTTAAACGAAAATCCTCTATCTGGATTATCTATTTGCATTGATGATACACCCAAATCTGCTAGTATAAAATTAAGAGGACCTGCCTCAGAAACAATTTGATCTATGCAGGAGAAATTCATCTTTTTGATTTCTAAAATTTCGGAATCGTAGCCTAATACTCGCAGACGATCATGTGTTCTAGGCAATTCAAAAGGGTCTACATCAATAGCATATAAACGTCCCCCCGGATGCAAACATTTAAGAATCTCTAAGCTATGCCCGCCGTAGCCCAGCGTGGCATCTAAACCAATTTGGCCAGGAACTACCTTGAGAATATCCATTATTTCGTTAACACAGATAGAACGATGCATTCCTGCTGGTGTTCGTCCCTGCTCCATAACCTTTGCAATATCCTCGGCATAAAGTTCTGGCTGTAATTCTTTATACTTTTCTTTAAAGGATTTTGGGTGAGTTCCTTTATATCGTTTACGCCGAACGTGTTTTGGTTCTTGATTTTCCATACTGCAAAACTAATAAATTTGCGTTTTGGTAATTTATAAATCGATTACATGTTCCTAGTGAATAATAACTTCGCTAATTTTTTTAAATAGAATGTTTTTAGGGAATGGTTTATAGAGAATTGTGTCAAATGTTTTAATATCTTCCTCATTAACAAAATGATTTGAACTAGCCATTCCAATTAGTGGCGTGTTATTAGAAATGGTTTTAATTGTTCGCGACGTGTTAAAGCCATCTATTATTGGCATATTTACATTCATAAGTATTAAGTCATAATTTATGGTCTTCTTCTCTAGGAGGCTGAGTACTTCGTTTCCGGTCTTAACCCATGAAATATCAGGAGTATCAAAACCTAACATTGATTTTAGATACAAAAAATTCTCATCGTTATCCTCTGCAATTATTATCTTCTTTCCTTCTAAAAGGTTTGGATAAAGAAACTCATCAACAACCAGATTGTTAATGGAATAGTTTTTAACATCTATAGATGGCAAGCTAAAATAGAAAATTGTTCCTTTATTCTCCTCCGATTCAAACCATAACCTACCACCCATTAGCTGTAGTAAGCGGTTGGCAATATTCAACCCTAAACCAGTTCCTTTATGTAAACTCACATACATGTTATTACCATGCGTAAAACTATCGAATATTACTTTATACTCATCAGGAGGAATACCTATTCCTGTATCTTTAATGTAGAAAACTATATTTTCGTAATCTATATTAAACCCAATATTAATATGCCCATCGTTGGTGTATTTAATAGCATTTGAGAGAAGTATATCAATTATTTGAGAGAAACGCTTTTTGTCTGTATTAATAATCACTTGTTCGTAAGATTTTTCTTTATCAATAACAAGTTCTATAGGTTTATTTATTTCTGTTGCAATATTTGTATTGTACTTTGAAACTATTTTCCTAAAAAGGGTATAAATGTTTATTTCATTTTTATTAAACTGAATAGCTCCGGATTCGATAGTTGAATAGTCAATAATATCTTGGAATAGTTTAAGAAGAATCTCAGAATTCTTATGGATTGCCATTAAATATTCAAAGGCCTCATCAGAATGAAGGAGCTCTTCCTTTAACAAATTGGAAAAACCCTCAATGGCGGTCAAAGGAGTCCTAACTTCATGGCTTATATTATTTAAAAACGTAGTTTTTATATTATCGCTGATTTTTGCTTGCTCTTTTGCTTGTTTTAGCTCATTTTCCAAATATTTTAATCTAGTCAAATTTGTTTTAATAGCCGAATAATTAACAATTTCGTTTGAATCGTTTCTAACGGGGAATACAATTGTTTGTTCCCAAAATAGTTCCCCATTTTTCTTCTTATTGAGTAGTTCACCTTCCCATATTTTGCCTTCTGTAATAGTTTTCCATAAATCGATATAAACGGATGGGTGCATTTTATCGGACTTCAGAATTTTTGGATTTTGACCCATAACTTCCTCAATGCTATAACCTGTAGTTTCAACAAATTGCCTATTTACGTAAGTAATATTGCCTTGCAAATCGGTAATTACAATGGTATCTGGGCTTTGATCTATTGTTTCTGACAGGCTTTTTATCCGGATCTCAATTTCTTTTTTTTCTGTAATATCAGATGTAAGAATGTACGTATAGTCTATATTATCTCGTCTTTCATACGAAAAACGGCTGATTATAAACTTTTTTTTGCCATCTTTTGATTTAATCCAAAGATTTATCTCTTTTATTGGGTTGTTGTTAGTTATACTGTTCTCGGTGAGCATTCTAAAACGTTCTTTTTCTTCGGGCATTAAAAAATCGTAAATGCTGAAAGAGTTGATTTCATCTTCGCTCAAACCAAATATCTCGCAAATCTTTTTATTGAAAAAAACTATTTTTTTATTTTCTATCATTATTAACCCACTATTGATATGGTGAGCCATCCCTTTGAATCTTTTTTCACTTAAAAGAAGTTCATTCTCATCAGAAATAATTTGCTTAAGATTTCTTAGAGACCTTTTATAAATAACTATAAATAAGATCGTTGTCAGAAGAATAATGAAAAACATTATAAAAACTACATGTTTGGTTCGTTCCTTTATCTCGCTATTTGCTTCTTTTATATAAAAACCTGTTCCAACAACCCATTTCCATGGTTTGAAGTTTTTAACGTATGATATTTTTTTCTCGATACGAGTTGCATTATCTTTCCATTGCCAGTTATACTCATAGAATCCTTCATCGTCACTTTTTGCTTTTAAAGCAATGTTGGACAAAGTTTTGCGATATTGAGGATTTGCGTTTGCAAAAACAGTTGAATCATTAAAAAATGGATGTGAGATAATTTGACCACTATCATCTATCAGCCAAAAATAATCCTTGGAATCACTTCCATACCGTAAATTCTTAATTGTTAAAATAATAGTCTCTTTAGCTTGCTTTTCGGACAGGGAGTCTTGTTTGGTTAAATCATAGTACTTTTCAATCAGGCTATAAACATTATTTACCATCTCTTTTGCTTGGTTCTTTCTCTCTTCAATTATTATATTTTTAATATAATATATCGAGAAAAAATAACCAAAAAACGATAGAAGCAACGCAGCTATAATGGGAATAAGAACTTGAATAATTACTTTTTTGCGATGATTTATTACTGACTTCATTTATATTAATCTTGGGGTTTATACAAATTGTGTAACAATAACCTGTTAGATATGTTTTTAATTGAAAGTTTAACATCTAGCATATTTTTAATAAACCATTTAACCTAAACAAAAGTAAGGTTAAGGCTTATACATAATTTCTTAGTAATTAGCATTTTTGATTAAATGCTCTGAATTGTAGGTTACTTGAACTACGGAAGGGGTGAGTGTAATTCAGATAGAAATTGCACAATAGGATATACATTATAAAATACGGAACGAGTATTTATCTATATACAATAGTTTTAGAATGCTTATTAATATTATGCTACTCTAACGCTTCGCAAATTAATTAATCCTTATTGCAAATAAATTAGTGTAATAAGTATCTTACTTGTTTAAAGTTGCAAAATGCTCAAAGCACTTTGCAACTTTTTTATTGGTATTTGCAATTTATTTGGTTGCTATTGCAAAATAATTGGTGGTCAGTCCATAAATCATGCACCCCTGTGCAGCTTAATTGTTGTATTTTGTAAACTTCAAATTGCTTACTTGTTTATATTTGGGGCTTGTTGCACCAAATACGGATTTAATATATGTTTTAGCATCGGTTACCACATCTACAAGGCCTAAATCATCTTTATACATAATATCGTTGCGGGTAATACGTGCATTGCTTAGAGCAGTTTCAGCGTTAATTACTGCCAGATTTTTGGCTTTTAAATTGGTATGTAAAGCCGTAAGAGCCGTTACCTTTAAATCCACCTCGTTAGGAGCATATTGAGTAACCGATGATAGTAGCTTAATGAACTTATCAAAATTGTCTAAACGGCTATCGTAGCTCATTTGTGAGGACGAAATCTCAACTATTTTATTACCAGTATCAGCAGCTACTTTCTTTTCTTCTTCGGTCTTTTTTGGAGTGGCACGGCGACCTTGTAGTTTGCGAACAAAGTATTGCGCCGAATCAATAACCTCTTTTGGTGCATCAGATGCTTTTAGTGCGTTGTTAGCGCGAGTTATTAATTTGTCCAATGTTTTGAATTCTGCAACCCTTGCTGCCACAACATTTTTATATTCAGAGTTAATAGCATTAGTTGCCTCAAGGCTGCCTTTTGCTTCTGTTAGTTGTGCCTGCATTGCTTCAATCTTCAATGAGGTTTTGCTTGGATTGTAGGCTCTACCATAAGATGTACAGCAGATAATAAGCTTCTCGAAATTTACCACATTATGGTTATGCCCTTGTTCGGATGTATTTGCCATAGTTTTTATATATTGAGGGTTAATAACTAGGCTAATAACGTTCCAAAAACTAAAAAATTATTTTTATTTATATTTTGTTGTAGTAAAAAAAATGATCTATTCCCTAACCTATACCCTCCTGTTAGTTAACTTTCTACTAATTTGAGATGACTTTCGACTTCTGTTTCAGCGATATCTAAATTGTGGATGTTTAAATAGTTTAGCATTAAATTTGAATCGAACCCATTAGCATGTTTAGTAACCATTGGTTTCATTTTATCATATAAATCCAACAAACATTGGCATCCAGAAGTTTTGAATATTCTTTGTATCTCCTCGTTTTTATCTAAATCGGATGTCATAAACGTGCTAAGCTTATCAATCGCTAGGTAGCTTTTATCTAATTTTTGTAACCCGGTATTCTTTTCCAGCAGCTGCCCTTCGGGTGTGCCATTGTTAGTAATAAACAGGAAGGTGCGGATTACAAGAACTCCATCAATCATATCTACTCTAAAATATCCAGCCTTAGTACCAAAAAACTGATATTCGATTAGCAGTTTATTATGACTATCGCGAAAAACCTTGGCATCCAGCAATGAATTATACATATTATATTGTACAAAACCAGTCCAAAAACAATCGATACGCTCCGATAGGCGATTAAGGGCATGGGATTGGATATAAACCGGGAGGGGTATTTCGGCAAATGGGCTGTTAATGTTTAAAACCGATGGTTTAATACTTACCCATTGAATGCCTACACTTGGTATCGCCCAACCAACACGGATAACAGGGCGCGATGTGCCATCGATTTTTACGGAAATTGTTTCGGGAGCAATTGAATTAATTAAAATAATGTTCTCGATTTCGCCAGGGAATAATTTGGGAAGAATTTGTTCGTGATTGTACAAATATAAAGTTTTACCTAGGTCGCAATACCCAAGACCAAACGATAATAAAGCCTTATTAAATGCATAACCGGCTTTATTTAATGCATCCTCATTGGAGGTTATAGAGAGCAATGCCTCTTTTACCTGTTTTGCACACTCAAAATCGGTTTCTTTAATTCTTACCTGAAAGATTGTGATAGTAAAAACAACCGTAAAAAAATCGGTGATTGAAATTTCCAGGTTGTGCGGGGGAAGAATAATTTTATCGAGCCTAAATATATTGGACAAAACAACTTTTGTATCGGTTAAAATATTTTTTGGTACGGTGTTTCCCGGTGCTATTTTATATTTAAACGGTGCGCTGCGGCACGAGTAAACATCATCCAGTACTTTCTGAGGAATTAGCGGGTATATATCTTTCCCGCAAAACGTATCAATAACAAGTTTAAACTTGCGATAAAACTCGTTACGATAATGCGCCATATTAACTTTATGCAGCTCTTGCCCGGTAGGCTTTTTCTTTCGCTTTGCCATATTCCAATTGATAAATTCTAATACCCGAAATTAGCCATTATCCCATTTAGCACAAAGCTAACAAATGCAAAAAAATAGAATAAAACAACCCACAACAACCCAATGAGTGAGAGGATTTAGTTTATGGCTAAATTGTTGGATGTATAAAAGGAATTGAAATGAACTCCCACTTTGTGCAAATGGGTTGCCTATTTGATTGTATGCGGGTTCTATGCCAATAAAATCTCAGCTGGAATTTTTAATCCTTTATATAAAGACTTTATCATGCCGAGCGTTAATTTTCTCTTTCTACTTAATACTTCGCTCACTCGACTTTGACTACCAATATATTGCACCATATCTGCTCTTGTTATTCCCATTTGTTCCATACGAAATTTAATCGCATCAATTGGATCCGGTGGAGCGATTGGATAATGTTTAATCTCATATGATTCGACTAAAGTTACTAGCAAATCCAACTCATCTCCCTGCGGTGTATCCTTTTTCGCTCCCCATAATTCCTCAATTCTGTGAATCGAAGAAAAATAATCTTGCTCTGTTTTAATTGGTCTGATGTCCATAATCAAATCGTTTTAGCATCTATTTTGTCATATTGTTTATGAGTTCCAATGAATCGTACAAAAATTACTTGAAATTCATAATCAATTGCAACAACTAATCGGTAAGTTGTGCCCTTTATAAAGACAACTCTACCTTCTCCAATAATACTAACATTTAGGGGTTGACTTTAGTTTTTTTGTTATAATACAGCAAGCTCGCTTCCGTCCTCAATTTCAATTTGCAACGTAACTTTTGCTTTCAGTGCTTTAAAAACTTTTGTAATGGTTGAAATCGTTGCGCTGCTTGCACCACTTTCTAATTTTGATATCTGAGCCTTCTGAACGCCAATTAGTTTTCCTAGCTGTGCTTGCGTTAAGTTCTTTTCTTTACGAATTTTCTTTAATTTCTCACCAAGTATTTCCATACTCAATTCAAATTCGTATTGCTCCCTTTCAGGTGTACCTTGCTTCCCAATGTACTTATCTTCCAAATCGCCTAATGTCTTGTATTTTTTAGTTTCCATGATTTTAGTTCTTTTTTTTCGTTACACTTTCTTTCTCAGCTTTTCTTTTCTCTTCAAAGTAGTTTCTCTTTATTCGCTCCGCTTTGGTAATCTCCTCTTTTGGTGTTTTGTTGGATTTTTTTGCAATTCCATGAGACCCAACAATCAATGTTTCAGCCTGAAATTCAGTATCCCAAAATGCAAAAAGTCTATAAAATTTACCATTTTCATCAAAGCGAAATTCATAAATTCCATCACTTCCTTTTAGCTTAGTGAACCATTGTCCAATTAGTCGTTCCTTAGTTTTCCTAATTGAATGAAAGAGCTTTTGTCTTGCCTTGGCTTCAAGGGAATCTACAAATTCTTCGGCTTGATCTAAAAAAATTACTTCTATCGGTTTATCCATTAGTATAAACTAATTTCATTGAAATATGTTTCCAAAAATAGAAACTTATTTCAATTAATCCAATTAATATTTCAGGTTCTTGTTTCTGTGGTTTGGAAAGTTATCCGCCAACACCTAAAATCGGAATGCATTGGTGTGAGAGGCTCTCCAATAAGCTCTGTGCCTATTGACTGCTTACTCGATGTGTTTAACCGTTATGCTATCTTCCAACTCGAAGAATTCTTTAATTATTCTGTTTTATTTGCATATGTCTTAGAATGCCGAGCGGGGGTACATTATCATATTTTGTACTGTGTGAAGAGATGATTTTGTATATCGTGAACAACCAATGTATCCAAGTAAAAAGAACTCTATCTTTATTTTACCTTCATTAATGATGGAGTCTTATACTGGTTAAATCAAAGATATTGAAAACAGTTGATTTATAAATTCCATATTTTTTAAATCAAACTTGATTAATCTCTGTAATTTATTGTATTTAAATTATATAAAATTAACTCACAAGTGCTATTATGCGCGCAATTTTTCTAATTAGAATAAATCCAAATTGGACTTTTCGTTTTATAGCGAAACCCAACTATTTTCGAAAAAACATTTGTATTTATTATATCATCATGACAAGTAGGATTCGCATATATAATAATTACCTTCCTTGGCTTCTTTTGAATTGAATTCTTTAGTTTTTCCAGAACCTTCAACATTACAAAGGATGGGAAAGGATTAAAAAAGTAAAAATAATTATAATCATCATAGCTATTAAAATCAACAGCATTCTCAGTATAAATAGTTGGTATTTTATTTTTCCTTTTCTTGAAATTATTTCTAGCTATTTTGGCAAGCATCTCTGAAATCTCAACCCCATCAACTTTAGCAAATGGAAATTTCAACATAATTTTTAAAGCATAACCTTTTCCACAACCAATATCCAAAATCGTATCTTGGTTATTAATTTTAAGATAGCATAAGACTTTTTTAAGAAACACCCCAGAAATTGGCTCATACCCATTCGAATATTCAGTATCTAAGCTAATACTTTCTGCTGTTATTGGTGTTGAAAAATCAATACTAGTTAACTTTTCCCATCTTCTTAATATTGCTTTTGAAATATGCTTAATGGTCAATTTTTGTAATTTCTTTTTCATTTTTTCATTTAATTATATAGTCATTCTAATGTTATATATTCTTCTTAGCCAATTGTTCCTATTCTTTTCAAAATGCTGCACTAACGTTTCGCAAATTATCTGTATTTGGGGATTTGGCTTTGCCGAGGTCGCAAAAAAATCGGTTGAAAGAGCAGTCTTATCCCTCGTTAATAACATTACCTAAAAGTGTTAGGAACTCCAAATACATCATCAGCCCAAATACAATAAATACGTATGTTATAGCACGTTTTTATTGTTTATTTCTTCTTTCTTCAAGCAATTTTCTAGCAGCGATTACATACTCAATCCGATACATTTTCTTGTTATCAACTATTTCTTGAAGTTTAATGTATTTCTCGCTTTTCAGTTCTTCATAATATTTCTCTACAATTCTTTTTTGTCTTTCAATAGTTTCATTGGGATCGTCTGTGAAGTTTTCAGCCAATAAGTTTCTGAATTCAGAATAGTTGATTAAAACCAAAAAGAGTAAAAGAACAATACTCAAAGGTTGAATTCCAAAGGATGAAAAACTATTTCCAAAAGGTTTCCAAGAGAAAACTAATGTCATTGTCGCATAAGTAAATTGAATGGCATTGATTGAGCCAAAAACAAGTACAATTCCAAGAATTGTTTTGAATTTTCTAAACTTAAAATATCTAATAATGCTCAATCCTATCAGCAATCCATAACCTATATAATTTTGAATTCCAAATTCATTTGAATTTAGAATTCCATATATCACGGAATAGATGGAAACTATCCAAATAATCAGTAAAATAATCAAGTCGCTATTTCTCTTTATCATCGCTAAGAACTTTGTTATCAGGATTCAAGTAAAATGCGCCATAACGATCCTGTGGTTAGAAATGTTGGGGATTTAACGGCTGCTTTCGTATCCACCGTTAATGAGTTTTGTGGTGAGCGAAAATCTTGCTGTTGCATCATCAGCCCCAATATTTTTAACTACATGTTGGCAGTTTTGGGCTTTTGTTTTCATTTTCTAATTCCACGAACTTCAATTTTACCTAATAATTTGTCTGTGTTTCTACCTGACGGAAATCCTGTAAAACCAGGCCGGTTAACATTATTTCTTGTTGAATCGTAAAACACACTTAATATTCCTGTAAGTATAAATTGAAGCCCTAAATGCGTTTCGGTTTCTTTATGTTTAAAATAAATATAATCAGCTGATTCTATTTTATCGCCTTCAGGTCGTTTTTTAAAAATACTCCATTCATCTAGTGTGCCTATATAGCCAACAAGTTGGTCGAAGTACGGTTTGGGTTTTATTTCATAAGCTTCTTTAAGTTCTTTAAAAATCCAGTCGCAATTGTCAATTAGTTTTTTATCTATTTTGGATTTAATAGATATTATTGATAGAAATGGACCTCTTAAATATTTTCCGTTTCGACCTCTAGTAAAGCAAAGTTCGCTTGCTTTCATTAAAGCGGTACTCTCTTTTATAATGTCATTTTCACCCAAATGTTTCTTAACTGAAATTATTGCTAAAACACCTTCTGGAGGAACAATGACACTGTCTCCAAACCGCTGAAAAATAGGATAATTCACACTGTCAAATACAATAATGTCTAATTGTGTAGAATGATTATCTGTTTCCTTTCTTCTTTCTTTTCCATTAAGACCAGTTTTAACTGCAGGTCTGAGAATAAAACCAGTTAAAACTTCGATTGAAGAAGGCAAGTATCTTTTTAAATATTGTCTTATGAGTTCTTCTACATATCGACCATCTTCGCCTCTATGAGCGGCGCCTTCTGTTTTTTCGTTAGGTATAAGCCTTTCAAATTGTTGGTAGATTTCAACAAGCGCATCAACTTCTTTACCCCAATAAGATTGAATTCTTTTTCCGTCCATTATTCTACCTATTTATAATTTTCACTTACAATGTCGTCATAGCCTTGCTGCCAAATCGTTTATATGTCTGATTTTCCCAAACCTATGCATCCATTTTAGATTTATAGGTTTACCTTTTTACACCTTATACAAATATAGTTCTTTCTATAAATCACCAAAATACAATTGCCTCATAATATGGAAAGTTACTATATTCACCCCCATTCCAAAAACAAAGGGAGCCATCCAGCTCCCTTCATATTCCTTTACTTCCCTTGAGTATCATCATCGTACTGCATCTTCTTTTGCAGCTTACGCCTGCGCTTCTCCTCCCTTCTCCGTTCCCTCCTATACCTAGCAATATATCTCCATACATAATACCCAGCCACCACAAGAATCCATAAAGGCCATAAACCTATTAGGAAAAGGAAAAAAACCACAACCCCATTCCAACCAAGACTCACCGCCTTTTTCAACCGTTGGAAGAAGTTGGGTAGCTTTTCGGGGTTATACTTATACTCCAAAGTTTGGTAAACATTTAAGTTAATGGAGCTGTAGCTAACCTGATGGTTCAAATACTTTAACCTACCCTCTGTGGATTCAATATCGGTTCTAATCTCACCCAGTTTCTGCTCAATCTTAAGAATATCCTCAATAGAATTAGTTCTTCTCAAAAGTTTAAGGTACGTATCCTCAACCTTCTTGCTATTATTTAGCCTTGTCTCAACATCAATATACTCCTCTGTTACATCCCGTGTTTCAATATTCTGCGAATCAACCTTTTTGGCTAGCTTAGCAAGGTTTGCAAGTAGCATTTCGAACTGATTTGCGGGTACTTTAATATTAATACTATTGCTTATCTGGCACTCCGTATTCTGTAAACTCTCATTTACCACGTAAGCATTAAACCTCTTAAGAGCGCTATCTATCAGCTTCCTGCTACTACTATAATCCAAAACCTCCATGTTGAGATATGCCGTTTTAATAATCTTTTTCTCAACATCCACCTTTGTTTCAGAAGATTCGCTTGGCGGTGGTGGGGGAGGAGGTGCTTGTATTAAATTATCACCCTGGCTAAAATTTTCACGTTCAGCCATTATGGCTTTATTATACTCGCTTTTGGACCTACACCCAACAACCAATGCAATGGCAATAAAAAGTACTACTAATTTCGTTTTCATAGGATTATATATTTTAACGTGAGTTTGATTTAAAAAAATAATTATATGTTTATTTACAGAGATATATAATTACTTAGTGTAGAGATGGAAGGTTGGAATGATGGAATAATGGAAAACAAGAAGTTAGATTCTTGCTTGTATCCTCCATTTTTCCAATCTTCCATTATTCCATTGATTCAAATAAAATAAATTGATTGATATACAAGTTAATACATTGTTTCTTACATCGAACCCACTTTGTCTTAAGTAACATGCTAACAACAAACAAACTGGCACATAAAACACCCAACTTTATTATATCGCATTTTGCGATAATTTGCCAAACACCAAACACTAACCCCTAATCCCCCACCTCATCATCAGCCACAACAATCACCTTACTCCCCTGCACATCAATAGAATCACCAACCCTTATCTTAGCCCGTCTCCTACTCTCAACAAACCCATTAACCTTCACCAAACCATCATCCACAAGCATGTGAGCAGTACCACCAGAATTAGCGAGTTTTACAGATTTTAGCAACTTATCAAGTTGAATGTACTCCTCTTTCAGTGTAAACGTCTTCATTATCAATTTAAATTTGCGTTAAGGTACAAAAAAAACCACCCCGGAGAGTGGTTTGTAAAATAAAACTATTTTTAAAACTATCTAGCAATCCTCTCAAGCCACTTAACCATAAAAAGCATAGTCCCCATTGAGAACAGGCATGCTACAACAAATACCGACCATGTTAACCATAAAGGAACATTTTCGTACAAAATAGCACCAATAAAAAGTAGCTGATTCCCTAAAGCAGTTGCCCCCAGCCATCCACCTTGCATAACCCCTTGGTATTGAGGTGGAGCTACTTTAGAAACAAATGAAATTCCAAGAGGGCTAATAAAAAGCTCTGCAACTGTAAGAATAAAATAAGTCCCGATCAACAGTAACGGCGTAACACGTTGCGAATCACTCAGCTCCCCCATTGCCAAAACTTCCGATTTTAATGGTAACCCCATAGAACCTAATGTCATCACAAAATAAGCTGTAGCAGCTATAAACATTCCAATTGCAATTTTCCTAGGAGTAGATGGTTCTAAATCCCTAGCCCTTAACCATCCGAATACACCCATAATAATAGGGGTAAGTAGAACAATAAAAAGCGGATTTATAGATTGGAATAACTCTGCCCCTTGAATTACTACAAAGCCAAGATCTATTCTAATCCCACTTAAATCGGTATAATCCTTAGCAAAATAGGTAAGAGTCAACCCATTTTGATGAAACGAGAACCAAAAGAAAATAACAATTCCAAAAACTGCAAATAAAGCATAAAGACGTTGCTTAATCTCCTTAACATCCATTTGAATTGAAGCACTATCCGCAGATGAGGTTGATTTCTTTGAAGATGGATCGGGAAACTTATTTTTATTTGCAATATAAACACCTAAAGATATTAGCATTGCAAAAATCGAAATACCAAAAGCATAATGAAAACCTGTTGTAAACACATTGAGGTAATTATTTGCAAATGCAGTCATGTCAGTAATTGTATTACCCCCGCTTACTTGAGTTGCTATTTGCGAAAGTTTTTCTGCAGCCTCCGGGGTAATCGTTTTATTAAGATATGCATAGCAAAGTTCGGGTAAACTGGAATTGTATTGTAAACCATGTTTGAGAAGCCAGCTATTTCTCATTGCTACAGCAAAAAGTGGAGCAAACAGAGCACCTACATTTATAAACATATAGAAAAGAGAAAAACCCGAATCCCTCATTTTACTATAAGTAGGATTATCATACATTTGACCAACTAAAGCTTGCAGGTTGCCTTTAAACAAACCATTACCAAAAGCAATAGTAAACAAACCAATACAAGATATTATTAAGAACAAAGTTTTGTTGGGTACAGGAGTTTTTGAAGGGAAAGCAATTAGAAAATAACCAATTGCCATAATAATTATACCCAACAATATTGTACCCTTATAATTCCTCGTTTTATCAGCAATCACACCTCCAACAAATGCAAGAATGTAAATTGAGAAATAAAAGATTGAATATATCAACCCTGCATTTGTACCTGATAAGCCAAATTTAGCTTGTAGAAATAGTACTAATATGGCCATCATGGTATAGAAACCAAATCGCTCGCCCATGTTGGCTAAAGCCGCAGCTAATAGTCCTTTCGGGTGGTTTTTTAACATATTTTAGTGTTTTTGAAGGTTATTCCTTTTAATCATTTTTTTTCAAAGCTGTCAAATATAAAACAAAAAAGAACTATTTTGTTTGATTTGCTAAATGTTATAAAGCTTATTTGGCTTTAGTGAATGTTTTCTGATACTAAAAACTTTATATTTGTTCAGATGAAATTTATCCGTAGATGAAAATATTCTTAACCCCACAAATACGTGATATCGATCGCCTTACGATTGAAAAAGAGCCTATTTCATCCATAAACCTTATGGAACGAGCTGCTAACGCTATATTCAGATGGTTTGCTCACAATATCAGCGCAGTAAATACAATTGCAATATTCGCAGGACCAGGCAATAACGGCGGCGATGGCTTAGCCTTGGCTCGTATGCTAATAGAAACAGGATATTCAGTAGATATTTATACCTTCGAATCCACCAACAACTCACCCGATTATCTTATAAACCTTGTTAGGCTTAAAAATCAAAGAATAGCTATACCTACTATTATTAAGGACGAAAGCAATTTCCCTAAAATAAACAGTAATACAATTATAGTCGATGCCCTTTTTGGATCGGGACTTACAAGGCCATTATCGGGTTTAACATCCCAACTTATTAATTATCTAAATAATTGTAATACACCAATAATTTCTATTGATATTCCATCGGGACTTTATGGCGATGAAAACCCTTCTCCTAACAATAACCCTGCTATTAAGGCATCAGTAACATTGACCCTGCAATTTCCCAAAATCAGCTTCTTCTTTGCCGAGAATGCCAAGCATGTTGGCGATTGGAAAATACTTCCAATTGGATTGAATGATGATGCTATTGAATCAATGCCAACGCCTTACAGCTATATTAATGGAGCAATGGTTTCATCAATGCTCAAACCACGAAACCGATTTGATCATAAAGGTACCTTTGGACATTGCCTAATTATTGCAGGTAGCTATGGAATGATGGGTGCTTCGGTTCTTGCTTCAACCGCTTGTATCAAATCAGGATCTGGGCTTGTAACAGCACATGTACCAAAAATCGGGTATCCAATTCTTCAACAATCAATCCCCGAAGTGATGATTGAAGTTGACGAAAACGATAATCACTTTTCAACAATAGGTTCAATAACAAAATACTCCGCAATTGGAATTGGCCCCGGAATCGGCAAAGACAGAATCACCGCTAATGGGCTAAAAAATCTTTTAGAAAATGTAAAAAACCCACTTCTAATCGATGCCGATGGGTTGAATATATTAGCCGATAATCCAGAGTTCATCAATATACTCCCTGAAAATACTGTTGTAACACCACACCCCGGAGAATTTGATAGGCTATTTGGAAAATCTGCATCAGGCTTTCAGCGGCTTAAGTTAGCACTTGATAAAGCAAAACAATATGGAATCATTATTGTGCTAAAAGGCGCATATACCCAAATAGTTTGCCCCGATGGAAACGTCTATTTCAACTCAACTGGAAACCCCGGAATGGCAACTGCTGGTAGTGGCGATGTACTAACCGGTATTATTACATCGTTATTAGGTCAAGGTTACAACCCAATATTATCATCAATAATAGGTGTTTATTTACATGGATTGTCCGGAGATTTAGCAATGGAAAGTAAAGGCAGTAATGCGCTAACTGCATCAGATATTATTAATTATCTTGGTAAAGCATTTCAACTAACCGAAAAATTAAAAAATGAGTAAGAAAATTACATTGATACTTTTAGTTGCCCTTACACTATCGTGTAGCAAAAAACCAATTCAGGTTACCTCTGCCGATAAGGTAACTAACCTTAATACCAAAGGATTAATATATGCTCTACCTCGTACCGTTTTGAAAATTAAAGTTGAGGCGGTTAAAAATGTTATTATCCCTGGTCCTTTCGGAAAGTTTGCCCAGAAATACTTAGGCATAGTTGATGTTCCTTTAAAGAAGACAGAAGAATGGAAAATTACAAATATCGATATTGCTTCTGTAGTTGAGTCCGATCCAACATCACTTTATGCTGCCATTCCAAGTGATGATTCAAAGGTTGATTTCTTAAAACTATGTAGCAGTGGATTAATTCTACCAATAAGTAGACTTGGAGTTAGCTCAACATCTATAAAAACTCTAATGGGAAACAACCAAATCAATGATATTAACTATACCGATCTTTCAACCCAACCATTTATTGCCCCTGAAAAAACCACCTTTTATAGTAAGATACAACACGATAGTATTTTTGTAAGAGTTCCAGTTCAAAAAGACATGATTGTTGAAAAGAATATTGAGGAGAAGGCTCGTGATGCTGCCGATTTTATTTTCTC
This sequence comes from Bacteroidales bacterium, assembly GCA_013376985.1. Lineage (GTDB taxonomy): Bacteria > Bacteroidota > Bacteroidia > Bacteroidales > Tenuifilaceae > UBA8529. The sequence continues at coordinate 3,269 of JACABB010000053.1, read as the reverse complement.
TCTCCGCAAGCGACGTTCCGATTTTCTATCCGTTGATGCCGATCATAACTTAAACGGGGAAGGGCTAAAAATTGCTTTTAATGAAATAGATCGATTGGAACAGGAATACCTAAGTCTCTTTATCGGAAAATCTTATTCTGAAAGTGAAGCTTCGTACTACGAATACATACCAAATCAACCCGATGGTGAAACCTCAATTATTTTTAGATTTTCCAATTCCAAAGGAATTCTTCCTTCATCCGACCTAAGCGGCAACCCATTTTTGCTTAAAAGTGAACCAGAGTCTATACCAGAATCCTACGAACCCTTATTTAAAAGCATAGGTTTTGAGAAGAATAAACCTATAAAAGATGTGGTTTATTATAGAATTCCAATAACAGCCAACATTAAAATCTCCGATGGTAAGAATGATATATTTACTCGCCGAATTTCTATTTGCCAGTATGGACCAATTGTAACAATGCCAATTAAATTTATGATTAGAGATTTTGGCCTTATCGAATTCTGAAACCAAAATACAATATATCCGAACTTTTAGAAAGTTCGAACCAAAAACTACAGATTTTGAAAAACTACTTGATTTTACTTACAAATTTGGCTTTAAAATCTTCCCACTTAGTCGTTTTATAATAATCCTCGGCAAAGAAAACCAGAATAGGTTCAATATCAGCAGGTGCTAGGTATCCTGGTACTGTTGTTAGTAGTTTACTTGAACCATCCAGATAAACCGATGTAGGGTATGATAATTGACCATTTGTAAAAGCTACAGCCAAATCATGTGGTGATCTCAATTGAGTCCCCGTATTTTTGTAAACAGTTCCATTGTAGGTAATGGCTTGTTTGGATTCCGCATCAAATTTAACAGGGTAAAAATTCTTATTTAAGTAGTCAACAATTATGGGATTGTTAAAAGTATTTTTATCCATCTCTTTGCACCAACGACACCAATCGGTAAAAAGGTCAATGAATATCTTCTTAGGACTCTTTTCATTAAGTTTTAAAGCCTCCTCAATAGTATACCATTTTATCTTGGAGTTTTCTGTTTGCGCAAGAGCATTGAAGCTAATTGCTACAAGAAAGAAATATAAAAACAAAGTCTTTTTCATGCTTTTAAATTTTCAAATAGTTTGTTAGGAATGTAGTTCAAATTTAAATTTTATAATAAACCAATTTATTCATTAATATTGAATTTCAATATACTAATTATACCTTAAAGGTTAAAAACTTATATGGACATTTCGTAATAATCAATTAAGATACGATTACAAATATACAAATAAGAGAATGTACAATGCTTATTAACGTAACAATTACTAAAATGTTTATGGTCATTCAAAATCAATCAATTTTGTGTTTTACCTAAAATATCGATACCTTTATTGGCCTTTTGGCAATATAAAAATTTAACCATTATAATATAAATCACTATGAGTAAAGAGATTCAAAACCTTGAACCTAAGGCTTTATGGAAACATTTCTATAACCTTACACAGATACCTAGACCTTCTGGTAAAGAACAGGCTTCAATTGAGTTTGTTAAAAAATTCGCCCAAGATTTAAAATTAGAAGTCATTGTTGATGAGGTTGGAAACGTTATAGTACGCAAACCAGCTACTCCAGGTATGGAGAATCGGAAAGGTGTGGTTCTACAAGGACATTTAGACATGGTTCCTCAAAAAAATAGCGATACAAAGCATGATTTTGAGAAAGATCCTATCGATGCATATATTGATGGTGAGTGGGTAAAAGCCAAAGGTACAACACTTGGTGCTGATAATGGTATTGGTGTAGCTGCTGCTCTTGCAATTCTAGAAGCAAAAGATCTAGTGCATGGCCCTATTGAAGGTCTATTCACCATTGATGAAGAAACGGGCATGACTGGTGCATTTGGTCTTAAGTCTGGTATTCTTAAAGGGGATATTCTTATGAATCTCGATTCTGAAGATGAGGGTGAATTGTATGTTGGTTGCGCAGGAGGATTGGATGCTAATATTACATTCCCTTATAAATCTACTCCTGCTCCAGCAGGAATGGTTGCTTATAAACTTTCTGTTACAGGATTAAAAGGTGGGCATTCGGGATTAGATATCATTTTAGGCAGAGGAAACTCAATTAAGTTACTTTTTCGTTTTATGTATCATGCTGAAAAGAACTTTGGTTTACGCCTAGCATCCATTGATGGCGGAAGTTTGAGAAATGCAATACCACGCGAAGCCTTTGCAGTAGTTGTTGTTCCATCCGCTAAAGCAAACGAATTTGAAAAATCCGTTCTCACATACCTTAATATATATAAGTCTGAATTTTCAATGACCGAACCTTCTTTGTCGTTTGGTGCGGAGAAAGTTTCTATGCCATCAACACTTATCGATGAGAAAACACAATTCAATTTAATTCGTACTGCGTTTGGTTGTCCTAATGGAGTTGTTCGTATGAGTGATTCTGTTCCTGGGTTAGTTGAAACTTCAAATAACCTTGCAAGGGTTTATAGCGATAACACCAATATATATGCACAGTGCTTACTGCGTAGTTCTGTAGATTCTTCCAAGGAAGCTTTGGGCGATAAAGTATCCGCCGTTTTTGAACTCGCAGGTGCAGAAGTTGTTTTAACAGGAGCTTATCCGGGTTGGAAACCAAATCCATCATCACCTATATTAAAGGTTATGCAGGATGTATATAAAAACAAATTTGGTAAAACCCCTGAAGTAAAGGCTATTCATGCTGGACTCGAATGTGGTTTGCTTGGTGGAGTATATCCAAATTGGGATATGATCTCTTTTGGACCAACTATCCGCTTTCCACACTCTCCAGATGAGAAAGTCAATATTGAAACTGTAAATAAATTCTGGAACTATTTGGTTGAAGTATTAAAAAATGTTCCAGTTAAATAGATTATTCTTTTTTAGTTGATAAAAACGAGGTGCATCCCACCTCGTTTTTAGTTTCTTTTTCTTGATAAATTGAAATTCATAGCACCGTTTTTGATTTCAATTCGCCATAAATTTCATTCTTTTCCGATTTTTTGAAGATTTTCAAATCACTAATTTATTAATTCGCACTGAGTTATATTTTGATTGAAAAAAAAATAAAAAAAGATGAAAAAATATTTGGAGATTTTAGAATAAAACTTCTATATTTGCACCCGCTTTACAGAGGTAGGGCGGAATAGGAAGCGGGGTAATTAAGGGGAGTTTCTCGGGTCGGAAAAAAAGTTTTAAAAAAAGATGGCCCAGGAGTTGGAGGAGAGAAAAAGATGATTACCTTTGCAGCCC
>JACABB010000052.1 GCA_013376985.1 Bacteroidales bacterium | reverse complement strand
AAGATATATAGTTCACAAGAAAAAGTAAAATATAGAAAAAAAACAGATAGTGAAAAAATATAAATAAATAGCTGACATAAATAATAATTAAATGTAAATTGTAATTGCATTAATGCGATATATTTTAATTTAACTTAACCTAAAAAACAAATTAAAATGAAAAAATTTTTTGCGATTCTTTTAATCGCTGGAATGGGAAGTTTCGTTATGAACTCCTGCCAGAAGTCTTCGGACGTTAAACTTACTAACAATCAAGAAGTAAGTACTCTTCATTCATTAGGTTGCATCCTTTTACCTGCTGATGAGTATGCTAAAATTCCAGTAGCTAAAGATCCAGTAGGCTTTGCTTCAAAGGCCTCTGTTATGCTAAATGTACCCCCAGTAGGTGATCAAGGTGGTGAAGGTTCATGCGTATCATTTGGAACTACCTATGATGGTCGTAGTATTGATTGGCAAGCAGGACATCCTGCAGCATGGAGCCAAAGCTTAAATATTTTCAGCCCCGAGTTTGTTTACAACCAAATTAAAGCTAGGAAAGCATGTTCATCAGGTGCTTATGTAACAGCAGGTTTGGATTTGTTAAAATCAAAAGGTGTTTGCAGATGGTCTTTAATGCCATACACTGATGTTAGCTGTACAACAATGCCAAATGCAACCCAATTGGCTGACGCTTTAAACTATAAAATTGCTGGTTATAGTACTGTTACTCGTACAACTGCTGGTATTAAAGCTCAATTAGATGCTGGTAAACCAGTTATCGTTGCTGGTAATGTAAACAGCGCATTTGAGTATTTAGCTAATGGTGCAGTTCTAACTACCTTTGTAGGAAGTTCATTGGGTGGACATTGCTACTGTGTTGTTGGTTATGATGATACAAAAAATGCTTTCAAATTCATGAATTCATGGGGAACCAGCTGGGCATCTTCAGGTTTTGGTTGGATAGGCTATGGTTATGAGTCAACCTGGTGGTCAGAAGCTTATGTGATTAACTAGAACTTTCTTTTTTTATTTATATTAAGAAACCCTTCAATTTTGAAGGGTTTTTTTTGTATATTAGATTTTCAGTGAGGTTAATATTTAATGTGAGTTCATTGAAAGCTGAGAATATCAATTTATTTAATGTGTTATCGATTGGAAAATGAAATTTTCTACTAAATATATTACCAATCAGAATAGTAATAGGATGTATCTAGATTATAATATACGCTGTATTATTTTTATGACTATTAATATCAATAATTAAGGCTGTAGCGGAGTCATCAACTTTTTATTAATTCTTCAAAAATTTCAACATTTTATAGAAATTTATTATTCCGGTTGCATGAGGAATAGTGTGTCAGGAATGTAATTAGAATCCTAATTGATAAGTATATTAATTAAAAATCAATTCAAGGATTGTAATGATCCTAGTAGGGTTTAATCTAATCAAATAATTTAATGCTTATAGATTGAAAAAGTTATAAGGAACTATCTTTTACTATAAACATATTACTAATCAGTTTAATATGTGAATGTATCTAATTTGTGATACACGTAGTACTATTTTTGTGACTATAAAAAATCAATAAATATATATCAGGAGGTTTACTTTTGAATTAGTTCAGATAGAAGTATTCTTTTAGCCAAGTATCTTAATCTACTTATGCTTAAAGTTACTATTGTTGTTGCACTGCAGGGCAATAACCATTTGAATAGCAAAATGTTGTGCTGACTAAGGTATGTGTGCCATCAGATAGTACAACAGAATAAACTCTTTTTTAGTATTAATATTAAAGTAAACTAACTATGAAAAAATTTTTTGCGATTCTATTAATCGCTGGAATGGGAAGTTTCGTTATGAATTCCTGCCAGAAATCTTCGGATGTTAAGCTAAACAACGATCAACAAGTTAGCACTCAGTATGCAATGGGTTGTAATTTACTTTCTGCTGAAGAGTATGCTAAGATTCCAGTAGCTAAAACTCCTGATGTAGTTATTACAAAAGCAGCATTAACATTAAATGTACCTCCGGTAGGTGACCAAGGTAGTGAAGGTTCATGTGTTGCTTGGGGAACAACCTATGCAGGTCGTAGTGCTAACTGGCAAGCAGGACATCCAGCATCATGGAGCCAAAGCGTAAACATTTTCAGCCCTGAGTTTGTATATAACCAAATTAAACTTAGCAGCTCATGTACATCAGGCTCATATGTAACAACTGGTTTGAATTTTCTTCAATCACAGGGTGCTTGCAGATGGTCAGTAATGCCATATACCGATGTTAGCTGCTCAACATTACCAAATGCTACTCAAAAAGCAGACGCTGCAAACTACAAGATTTCTGGTTATAGCACAGTTACACGTTCAACTTCATCTTTTAAGGCTCAATTAGCTGCTGGTAAAGCAATTATTGTTGCTGGTCAAGTTAACAGAGCTTACCAAAACCTAGGTAATGGTGTTGTACTATCAACCTTCTCAGGATCTTCAGTCGGTGGACATTGCCAATGTGTTGTTGGCTATGATGATACAAAAGGTGCTTTCAAAGTTATGAACTCATGGGGAACAGGTTGGGCATCATCAGGTTTTGGTTGGATTAAATATGGTTATGAAACAACTTGGTGGTCAGAAGCATATGTAATCAACTAGCTTTTTATCTATTAACAAAAAACCCCTTCTGATTTCAGAAGGGGCTCTTTGCTTGAAGGTTATCATTATTAATATCCGCTGGCTTGTCCATCCTTCCTAGATTCTGATGCGCCAATATATACTCCATTTTTAGCATCAAACATAATGGCTTGGTAACCACCATAACCATCGAGGCTATAGCTAATTTTATGACCTTTGGCAAGAAGTTTGCGAATTTCATTATAGTCAAATCCCGATTCGAGGAAAACTATTCCACCATCGCTCATTTTTTCATCTGTTGGTTCAGAACTGCCATCGTGCTGAATTCTGGGAGCATCTCCGGCTTCCTGTAAGTTCATCCCGAAATCAATTAGGTTAACAATTACCTGTACATGACCTTGTGGCTGCATTGCTCCACCCATAACACCAAAGCTAATCCATGGTTTTCCATCCTTTGTTATAAACCCAGGAATGATTGTGTGGAATGGACGTTTTCGCGGTTCAAAAACATTTGGATGACCTTCGGTTAGGGCGAACATTTCACCTCGATCCTGCAAAACAAAGCCAAGCCCAGTAGGGGTCATGCCAGATCCCATTCCTCTATAGTTACTTTGGATTAGTGAAACCATGTTGCCATCCTTATCGGCTACTGTTAGGTAAATTGTATTTCCAGTTTGAAGTTCTCCCGCATCGTACTTATTTGCTGCTCGATCTAGGTTAATAAGTTTCATTCTCTCTTTTGCATACTCTTTTGAAATCAATTTTTTATAGGGGATATTTGAAAATGAAGGGTCTGCATAATAGCGAGCTCTGTCTTCAAAAGCAAGTTTTTTAGCTTCAATAAAGAGGTGCATATACTCAGCACTCCCAAAACCCATTTTGGCAATATCATAGTTTTCGAGAATGTTCAGTATTTGTAATGTTGCAATGCCTTGTCCATTTGGAGGTAATTCCCAAACATCGTAACCACGGTAAGATGATGAAACAGGTTCAACCCATTCGGATGAATGTGATGCTAAATCTTCGTATGAGAGAAAACCTCCCTGTTTTTTCATATAAGCATCAATTGTTTTTGCAATGCTTCCTTTATAGAACTCATCCCTGCCATTCTTTGCAATTTTTTCTAATGTGATTGCTAGGTAAGGGTTTTTGAAAATTTCTCCCTTTGAAGGAGCCTTGCCATTTGGCATATAGATTTCTGCAAAACCATCAAATTGTTTAAGTTTTTCAGCGTTGCGTTGCCAGTAGTACGCTATTAATTCTGATAATGGAAAGCCTTCGCGAGCGTAGCTAATAGTAGGTTGAAGTATTTCTTCCATTTTCAGGTTTCCAAATTTTTTATTTAGTTCAAACCAACCATCAACACAACCTGGAACCGAAACTGGTAATGGACCTATTGCAGGGATATGCTTAATTCCTTTTTCTTTGAAGTAGGCAAGTGTTAAAGATTTTGGGGAACGACCACTAGCGTTTAAACCGTAGAGTTTTTGAGTTTTTGCATCCCACACAATTGCAAAAAGATCGCCTCCAATTCCTGAACCTGTAGGTTCAACAAGTCCGAGCATTGCATCAGCAGCTATTGCCGCATCAACGGCCGATCCACCCTTTTTTAGAATGTCTAGCGCAACCTGAGTTGCCAAGGGTTGACTTGTACAAGCCATGCCATTCCTTGCTATTACTTCCGAACGGGTTGCAAAGTTTAATCCGGTCATCCTATCCTGACCATGATTAATTAGCGGCATAAGGAGTATTAGGAATGCTATTATCTTTTTCATTTCTAATTGATTTTGTTAGAAAAGTATTTGTTTGTATGAAAAAGCCTCTTGTTTGGAGAGGCTTTTCTTTAGAAATTATTAGAATCCAAAAATATCTTCAAGTTTTAGTTTTGTAACTGGTCCATAAAGCTGTTCCAACTTTGCAAAATCTAAATCAGATTCTTTTCCTAGGATAACATATGTTTTAGGTTTCCCTTTTATATACTGCTCCTGAAACTTCTTAATATCAGCAAATGTAAATGTTGGAATTTTTGAAAATAGATCCTTTCGAATATCCGTCTTCCTACCCATTTTCAGTGCATCAATGTACTTCCAGAGAAGATTCATTTTTGTGATTCTTTCAGTACGAATGTCAGTTATCAAGGATTCTTTAGCAAGGTTAAATGCATTGTCCGATTCGGGCATTTGGTTGAAAAGTTCATTAAAAGCATTAAATGCATCCACAATCTTATCGTTTTGGGTGGCAATAAAACTTGTGTTCATAAAAGGCTTGTCGGGAGCGTTTGGAATACTAAATGTGGAATGCGCAGAGTAGGCCAATCCTTGTTTTTCACGTAATTCTTGGAATACGATGGTATTCATGCCTGCTCCGAAATAATTGTTATACATATCAGCTATTGGCAATAATTCTTGGTTGTATGGAACGCTCCGAGTCACCGTTTGAAGATATGACTGTTTAGCTTCGTAATTGGCAAAAACTATTCGATTATTTGTTGTTTCTAATTCAGAGAATTTTTTTTCTATAGGTTGTGGGTTAAATGTTTTTGGTATTTTGTGATATTGTGATAATATTTTACTCAAACCATTTGGTTTCAGTGGTCCGTAGTAAATTATTTTGTGAATGTAATTTGATAATTCTTTAATTTTATTGGTTAAATCCTCTGGTTTTAGATTTTTAAGTTGTTCAGTTGTAAGGCTGTTTGTGAATGATGATTTAGGGCCATATGTAGCATAGTTTACCAATCCCTCAAAAACGGATCTTTGAATTAATTTGCTGTCATTTCGTGCTTTAAGCACATTTGCAATAAATCCATCTAAAACAATCTTGTCGGGCTTGCAATCATTTAGCAAACTTTCCATTAGCGAGATGGCTTTTTCAGTATTTTCGCTTAGCCCAGATACAGAAATCCTTGTTTCATCTAAATCAACGTAAATGTTAAATGTACAGGCTAATTTATAAAATTCTTGCCCAATTTCATCTGCTGATTGTTTTGATGTTCCGAGTAGTTGTAAGTATTGGGTTGCTAAATTAAGTGCAGGATCGCTGTTGCTTCCGAATGGGAAGTAGTATACAAGGTTAAAGGTTTTATTTTCGATATTTTCCTTGCTTATAATCTCTATTTCTTTTGTAATCGATTTCTTTTGAATGTCCTTTGTAAAATCAATAAATACAGGTTCTATTGGAATCACCTTGTTTGCTTTTATTCCTTTTAGAAAAGCAGATTCTGAATCTCGGTTAATAAAGATAGGCGTTATTGCAGGCTTTTGAACTTTAACAACATCTTCAGGCTTTCCCCGTCGCTTATAAACAACAACGTAGTTGCTATTTAAGTTTTGTTTAGCAAAGGCAACAAGTTCATCTTTGGTGATTTTTTCAAGTTTTGATATGTACGATATGGCATCTTTCCATTCTATTCTATTTAAATAGCTATTGTACATGGCTCTTGCACGACCACTGTTTGATTCGTACATGCTCATCTCGCGAAGTTTGAGATTGTTAACGGCCGCTTCTAGCATCCAATCGGGGAATTGACCATTCTTTAAAAGTTCAATTTGATCGAGAATTAGTTTTTTTACTTCCTCTAGGGTTTGCCCATTTTTATTCCGCCCGCTTAGATTTAGCATTGAGTAATCGGTTAACTTTTGATTACTTGCACGCGCTCCAAGTGTTAGCTGTTTTTTGTTGATATTTAGATCTATCAAACCTGCTTTGCCATTTGAAAGAATTGCGGCAAGCATGTCAACCATAATCGCTTCGTTTGAATTTGCTCCAGGAAAACGGTATGCAATATTAATATTTTCGGCTTCGAGACCAACTACCTCAAATTCTTTGGGCGATGTTATGGGTTGCTCTGGCTCAAATTTTAGTATGGGAACATCTGAGGGTTTTAGTTTACTAAAATATTTGTCAATAACTTTTATTGCAACATCTGGATCGAAGTCGCCGGACATTACAACAGCCATATTATTTGGAACGTAGTATTTTTCATAAAATTCCCTAATGTTTTTCATCGATGGGTTTTTAAGATGTTCCGCTTCGCCAAGAGTAGTTTGTTGCCCGTAGGGATGGTTTGGGAATAGTCCTCTCATCATCATTTCACCCGCTTTTCTACCATCGTTTGTTAGCGACATATTTTTTTCTTCATAAACAGTTTCTAGTTCGGTATGAAATATTCGTAGAACGGGTTGAGAGAATCGTTCTGCTTCAATTATAGCCCAATTTTCCAACTCGTTGCTAGGGATATTTTCCATAAAAACAGTATAATCGTTAGCTGTTCCTGCGTTACTACCTTGTGAACCAATTGTAGACATCAACTTATCATATTCATTGGGGATTGCAAATTTTGAAGCTTCGTATGAAATGCTGTCTATAGTATGGTAAATTGCCTTACGTTTATCTGGATCGGTTTGAACTCGATAAATTTCGAAAAGGGAATCAATTTTTTGTATTAATGGTTTTTCTTTTGACCAATTAAGCGTACCAAAATTTGGAGTCCCTTTAAACATCATATGTTCAAAGTAATGTGCTAGCCCAGTAGTTTGTTTTGGGTCGTTTTTGCTTCCTACTCTAACTGCTATGAACGTTTGAATGCGGGGTTCTTCCTTATAAACAGAGAGATAAACCTTTAACCCGTTGGTTAAAGTATAAATTCTAGTTTTTAATGGATCCCCAGCAAAGGATTCGTATTTATAATTTTGAGCCTTGGGGGCAACAATAACAAGCAAAAACAGAATGGATAAAAGTATCCTTTGAAGGTTAATTTTCTGCATATTTTTTTGATTTTAGAATTTTATAATTAATTTAGACAATTTAGTTAAAAATAGTTTAAACCAAATACTTAATCTCATATCAAATTAACAAAAATGGCACGTGATTAAAACGTCCGAAAATCAATCAAAAAGGGTTGTATGTTTTATAACTATACGGTAAGTTTTTTAAATAAGTACAGTAAAATGATTGATATTTTATAAAAATAGTATATGTTTAAAGTCTAAAAACTCTTTACATATGAAGATCAAGCTTAAGATTAGACAGAAAATACTTATTTACATTCTTTCTGTATCTGCTTTACTTTATGTAGTAGCAATAGGTTATATTGTGATAAGCTCACGTTCAGTTATCTCGCGTGATGCAATTACTAAAGCACAATACTCAACAAGAGTTTCTGCCGATAAGATTGAAAAAATTTTTGAGAGGGAACTCTCCTTAGTGAGAACCTTATCACAAGCTTTAACGATGTTTAAAGAGTTACCCCAAGAGCAATGGAAAAAGATTTTTCTAGATATGTATCTTCCTGTTCTTCGGGAAAACCCTCAAATCTATTCTCTATGGGATAGTTGGGAGTATAATAGTTATGTTCCCGGTTATGTTAAGGATCATGGCAGGTTTGTAATCACAGTCTGGCGAGAAAATAATCAGATTAAATCCTTATATGATGAAAGGAGTATGCTTGTAGATCCTCCTTTGTATGGAAATTTCAAAAAAAATGGAGTTGAATCGGTTTGGGAACCATACGTAGATCAAGTTACTAAGGGTAAAGCCGAAGTTAAACTCATGGTAACATTTGGTTCACCAATTTATGTTGATGGAAAATATGTTGGAATTATAGCTACTGATGTTGGCCTTGAAAGTTTACAAGATATTGTTTCCAAGGTAAAACCCGTAGAAGGAAGTTATGCCTTTTTAGTTTCAAACAAAGGAATAATTGCGGGTCATCCTAATAAAGAACTTCTGGACAAGAATATTAAAGATATTTTACCAGAAGTTTATGAATCGGAAAGGGTTCTTGATAAAATACAAAAAGGATCTGAGTTTTACTTCATTAAAACGGATGAAAAAGGAGACAAGCAATTGATGTGCTTTGCCCCAATTGTAGCAGGAAAGACCACTACCCCTTGGTCGCTTGTGTTATCGATACCATTAGGCGTAATAACTAAAGAGGCGGATACAACATTATATGTTTCATTAGAAGTAGGATTAGTAGGGTTAATAATTATAATAATTGTACTTATTTTTGTTTCTGACAACCTCACAAAACCCATCAAGCGGATTACTTCAAGCCTTAAACGTTTAGCCGCAGGTGAGATATCGGATGATTTAATTATTGATATTAGCACTGGAGATGAAATAGAAGAGATGTCAAAAGCTTTGAATATCTCAGTAGAGGGATTGAATAATAAGGCTCTTTCAGCAATAAATATAGGTAAAGGAACATACGACTCTGAAATTACTCTTCTTAGCGATAAAGATATGTTAGGGAAATCGCTTATTGATATGAGAAATAGTCTGAAAAATGCTCATGTTGAGGAGGAAAAACGTAAAATAGAAGATCAAAAGCGTACTTGGGCAAATGAAGGGACTGCTATGTTTGCAGATATTTTACGTCAGAATAATAATGATTTTCAGGCTCTTTGCGATAGTGTTATTAGGAATTTAGTTAAATACTTACAGGCCAATCAGGGCGGAATATTTATGTGGAGCGAGGAGGATAAGAACGATCCCCATTTTAACCTTGTTACCACATTTGCTTGGGATAGAAAGAAATATGTTACCAAACGACTAGAAAAAGGGGAAGGTTTGGTTGGAGCATGTGCAATGGAGAAGGAAACAATATACTTAACAGATGTACCTGCAGATTATGTTGCTATCACTTCTGGACTTGGTGGTGCTAATCCTAGATGTGTAATTTTAGTGCCATTAAAACACGAAGAGAAGGTTCTTGGTGTTATTGAAATGGCATCATTTAAGGTGATAGAGAAATACCAAATAGATTTTCTCGAAAAAATAGGGGAGAGTATAGCCTCAACTATATCTGCTGTAAGGATAAATGCTCGTACAAAGCAATTGCTAGAGCAGTCGCAGCAACAGGCCGAAGAAATGTCTGCACAGGAAGAAGAGGTTCGTCAGAATATGGAGGAGTTAATGGCTACTCAAGAAGAAGCTGCTCGTAAGACCAGCGAAATAGAAGGTTTGTTAGCCTCTCTAAATGCTGGATCATATATGGTCGAATATGATTTGAACGGGGTAATAACCAACGCAAATGATGCTTATTTGAATAGATTAGGAATTTCTAGAAGTCAAATAATAGGCATTCATCATTCTGAAGGCTTAACAATGACTGAAATCCAAAAGAAGGAGTATGGAAAATTCTGGGATGATTTAAGGGCAGGTGTTACTAAAAAAGTAAAATCTGTAATGACCCATGAGAATCAAACGGTTTCTCTTATAGAAACATACTTCCCAGTTACAGATGGAGATGGGAAGGTTATCAAAATAATGAAGATGTCTCACGAGATGGGTGAGTTTAAAGATTAGCCTTATACGATATCAAATTTTAAATAATTTTATAACCGGTTAAAGGGTGCTTAATTGTTTGCTTTACTGCAAACTTAAAATTATACGATCAAGGATCTTATCTATAATATCATTGTGTTGAATATAGATATTTATATTGACTGCTATTGCGTTAAGTAATTGTAGAATACCTTTCTAAAGTGACATGGTGGGTGATTCCATGTTTGTTTGATTATGTTTTTTACATTAATATAGAAAAATCAGTAAAAACAACATTGTAATTCCTTTAATTAGTATCTCCTTATTGATCTAATAGAAAATTGTTAAAAGCCTAATTTGCCTTTTTTGGTGCTGATTTGAGACTATTTGTAAGATCGCTTTTTGAATTTTACTATTCCTAATTATAAATATATCTATTTGCGATAAAATATAATGATTTTACTTATGCCTAAGTAATAAGTTGTTTTTTTTGAAAAAAAAAGTATTTTTAAAGGTAAAAAAATGTATTATGAGGATTAAGTTGAAAATTAGACAAAAAATACTACTCTATATCTTGTCTGTTTCTGCGTTATTATATATTGTCGCTATCGGTTATATTGTTTTAGATTCTCGAAAAAATTTGCTGAATGAGTCTATAAACATCTCAAAATTATCAGCGAGACTTGCTGCTAGTGATATAAAATTGTTTTTTGAAAAGGATTTATCCCTTACAAGAACTCTTTCCAATGCTTTTTCAATATACAGGAATATGCCACCAGAAAAATGGCAGCAGCTATGGGTGGATATGTATAGGCCTGTACTACAAGCTAATCCTCATATTTACACGTTATGGGATAGTTGGGAGTATAAAGATTTTGTTTTAGGATATGATAAAGATTATGGACGAGTTGCACATACTGTAACTAGGATATCAAATGAGATAAAGGTTAATAGGGAAAGCCGAAGTATGAATGGCGATCCTGCTTTATATGGTGGTTTTAAGAAAGACGCAATTGAGGCTTTATGGGAACCATATTATGACCAATTTATTTTTGGAAACATGGAGAGAAAATTACTAATTTCTCTTTGTTCGCCTGTGAATATTAGTGGAAAGTATGTTGGAATGGTGGGTGTTGATGTTGAGTTAGCTACGTTGCAGGAAAATATCTCTAAAATCAAACCATTTGAAGGAAGTTTTGCTTTTTTAGTTTCAAATAAAGCAGTTATAGCTGCCCATCCTAATAGGGATAATATTTTCAAAAAATTGGAGAACTTGTATAAGAACGATTTTCTTAATGAGAAACTTGGAGAAAGGATTACAAAGGGCGAAGAGTTTTCTTATTACCATACCGATTCGCTTGGGAATACATATTATATGTGTTACTCTCCAGTGAAAATTAGTAATATACCTACTCCTTGGGCATTAGTTTTGTCAACTCCCATAAAAGTATTAACACAAAAGGCTGATAGTTCCCTGTACATTTCGTTATTTGTTGGTTTTACTGGGTTGTTGATCATTGTTATACTCCTAATATTCGTTTCCGAAAATATTGCAAAACCTATCCGGCGTATTACCAAAAGCCTTAAGCGTTTAGCCACAGGGGAGATATCGGATGATTTGTTAATTGATATCAGAACTGGCGATGAGATTGAAGAGATGTCCGAGGCGCTGAATACCTCGGTTCAAGGTTTAAATAAGAAGGCTCTTTCGGCAATTGATATTGGTAAAGGATCCTATGGTTCTGAGATTACTTTGCTTAGCGAAAAGGATATGCTTGGTAAATCACTTATCGATATGAGAGATAGCCTTATCAGGGCTCAACTTGAGGATGAGAAGCGTAAGGTGGATGACCAAAAACGTGCGTGGGCTAATGAGGGGTTTGCAAAGTTTGCGGATATTCTGCGCCAAAATAGTAATGATATTCATGTTCTTTGCGATAACGTTATAAAGAACTTAGTTAAGTATTTGAATGCCAATCAGGGTGGAATTTTCTTGTGGAATGATGAGGATAGAAGTGATCCCCATTTTGAACTTGTTTCGATTTTTGCATGGGATCGAAAGAAGTATATTAAAAAACGGATTGAAAAAGGAGAGGGAATGGTTGGTGCTTGTGCGCTGGAGAAGGAAACAATTTTTTTAACGGATGTGCCTGATGATTACATTGAAATTACATCGGGACTTGGCAGTGCCAGCCCTAATTGTGTTATTCTTGTACCCTTAATGTACGAGGGGCAGGTACTGGGCGTTATCGAAATGGCATCATTTAGTGTTATTGAAAAGTATCAGATAGAATTCCTTGAAAAAGTAGGGGAGAGTATAGCATCTACCATATCCTCTGTTAGGATTAATGTACGTACAAAAGAATTGCTTGAGCAATCGCAGCAACAAGCCGAGCAGATGTCGGCACAAGAGGAAGCGGTACGTCAAAACATAGAGGAGTTATTGGCTATTCAGGAAGAGGCTATCCGAAAGTCAAGTGAAATGGAGGGATTGGTAGCATCTCTTAACTCTGCCTTATACATAGTTGAATATGATTTGAATGGGTTTATAATTAATGTAAATGATGCTTTTTTGCATCAATTGGGAATGACACATCAACAAATTATTGGGAAGCATCATTCTGATAATATTGATATGACTGAAAAACAGAAAAAAGAGTATGGTAAATTTTGGGATGAACTGAGAGCCGGTGCAAGTAAAAAAATTAAATCAAATATACACTGGGATGGCAAATCGGTAGCATTTATTGAAACATATTTCCCGGTTAACGATGGCGGTGGTGAAATCAACAAGATAATGAAGATATCTCACCGACTTGAAGAGTTTAAGGATTAGAAATCTATAAGAAAAGCACTTGAGAGAGTGCTTTTTCTTATATCCCAATTAGCGTTTTATCCATGTTGTTTCCTCCGAATAGTATTAATTCTGGTTTTTCTATCATTTGCTTTACTTTAAATAGAAAACCAACAGAATCTTTACCATCAATTATGCGATGATCGTAGCTAAAGGCAACGTACATTATGGGTCGAATTTCAACCTTGCCATTAATGGCAACTGGTCGGTCAACAATATTATGCATTCCTAAAATACCCGATTGTGGAGGGTTAAGGATTGGAGTTGAGAGCATTGATCCAAAAATTCCACCGTTAGTAATTGTAAAAGTTCCTCCAGTTAAATCGTCTATTCCAATCCTTCCCGAACGTCCTTTGTCTGCTAGTGCTGCAATACCTTTTTCAATCTCGCCAAAGCTAAACTTTTCAGCATTTCTTATTACGGGAACCATTAGTCCTTTAGGGGTTTGCACTGCTATGCCAATATCAAAGTAATTTGGGGTTACAATTTCATCTTTGTCTAAAAATGAGTTGACTAATGGATGCTGTTTAAGGGCTTCCACCACTGCTTTTGTGAAGAAAGACATCAATCCTAATTTCACTCCATATTTCTCCTGAAATGCTTGCTGATAAGTTTTTCTGATTTCCATGACCCTACTCATATCTACCTCATTAAAGGTTGTGAGCATTGCTGTTTGGTTCTTCACAGAGACTAGTCGTTCGCTTAATTTTTTCCTTAGCTGCGACATCTTAACCCGTTCCTCAACTCTTTCGCCCAAAACATGGGATTGTGGTAATAGATTTTGATGCTTTACCAGTTCAACCTCATGGGTTGATATTTTCTTCAATCCATTCAGAATATCATCAATTGAAAAATTTTCATCCTTCATCATTTTTTCTGCAAGCGGAGTTACTCTGATTTTTTGATCTTTATTCTCAGTATCCTTTTTTTCATTTATTGGCTTTGGTTTTTCTTCCGTTTCAACCTTTACAGAAACTTCTTCCTTTTTTGAGATTTTAGTATCAACCTTAGATTTCCCTTCGGGTTTAGCAACAGAGGTATCGATTGAACATGCAAGTTCATTAATTTTTACTGTTGTTCCTGCCTGAATGACTATTTTAATTATACCGCTAGCCGCTGCAATTAGTGGAAGTGTTGCTTTCTCGGACTCAACCTCGGCAACCTCCTGATCTTTCTCAACCCAACTATTATCATCAACCAGCCAGCGAGCTAGTTCTACTTCGGATATTGATTCCCCAGGACTTGGTATACGGATTTCGATTATCATATACTCTTTGTAAGTTTCTTGTTTATAATTCGGTTTCTATTATTGTTTTAAATTGAAGTGCCTAAAGTGCCTAGAGTACTTCGAGTGCCTAAAGTATTCCTAAACAGTATTTTCTTAACTCTAGGCACTCTAAGTACTCAAGGCACTCTAAGTACTTCTTCTAATCAAGGTATTCATGCTCTGGTTTTCTAGTAAATTTCCTTGAACCCACCATGCATTGCAATCCGCAGTATACATTCTTTAATTCACAGTCACATTTGCGGAATACTTTCCCAATAATTTCGTTCTGTTCAATGGTGTGAATTTTACTTAACCCAACAGCGGGACTTCCGCTAGCAGAGCGGCAAACAGGTTCGAGTTTTACCTCTTCAATTTCATCACGAATAAAATTCCATGCTCCCATATTCTGAGGCTCTTCCTGTACCCATAGCCATTTTATTGTATTTTGATATTTGGAAATAATATCAAGTATCTGTTTTTTAGGAAATGGGTAAAGCTGCTCAATTCTTACTAATGCTATATCTCGGGCATTATATTCTTCTTTCTTTTGAAGTAAATCGTAGTAGATTTTGCCACTACAGAAAACAACCCGTTTAACCTCATTAACCTCAACATTACTGTCGTCAATAACCTCTTTAAAACCACCTGTTGATAGCTCATTTAAATCGGAAATACACTTTGGATGTCGTAGTAAACTTTTTGGTGTGAAAACAACGAGTGGCACTCTGAAATCACGTTTTTGCTGACGTCGTAGCAAGTGAAATATATTAGCAGGGGTAGTGCAATTTGTTATCTGCATATTATTGTGAGCAGCAAGTGTGAGGAATCTTTCAATCCTAGCACTTGAGTGTTCAGGGCCTTGCCCTTCGAATCCATGGGGCAGGAGTAGGGTTAATCCCGAACGTAGCCCCCATTTATCCTCCGCGGAGCTGATATACTGGTCGATAATTACCTGCGCAACGTTAAAGAAATCGCCAAATTGAGCCTCCCAAATTGTTAGTCCTTTAGGAAGCGTAATGGAGTATCCATACTCAAAACCCATCACTCCATACTCTGAAAGAAGGCTGTTGTAAACGTTAAAGGGTGCTTGTTTTTCCGATAAATTTTTTAGTGGGTAATACTTTTCATCCGAATTTTCTACGTTGTACGCGGAGTGTCGATGAGAGAATGTTCCTCGTTCCGAATCCTGACCGCTAATTCGAACGGGATAGCCCTCGGTGAGGAGTGAGCCGTAAGCTAAAAGCTCAGCCATTGCCCAGTCAACCTGACTGTTTTTAACCATTTCGATTCTATCCTCTAATAGTTTTATTAGCTTTTTGAAGAATGGCTTGTTGGCTGGTAGCGTATTAATTTTATTGGCAATTTTAATTAAGGCGTTCTTATCCACTCCTGTTTCTGGCGATTCATTAAAATCATTAGGTTTAGAGTATCTCAAACCTTTCCAAGAATCTGCCATAAAATGTTGAATCTTTACTCCTTTTTGACCCTTAGCTTCTTCCAACTTAGTATCGAGAAGTTTATCGAATTCTTGTTCTAGTTTTTTTACCTCATCCGAAGTTATTATTCCCTGTTCTGTGAGCGTTTTAGAGTATATGTCACGAACATTGGGATGATTTGCTATTGCTTCGTATAGAGTTGGTTGGGTAAACCTTGGTTCATCGCCCTCATTATGCCCATATCTGCGGTAGCATAGAAGATCGATGAAAACATCTGTATGAAATTTTTGCCTATACTCAACCGCAAGCCTAATGGTGTGAATTAATGCCTCGGGATCATCCCCATTTACATGGAAAACGGGTGAGAGGGTAACCTTACCAATATCGGTACAGTAAGTGCTGCTGCGAGCATCGAGGTAGTTGGTTGTAAAGCCAACCTGATTATTGATTACAATATGTATTGTTCCTCCTGTTTTATAACCATCCAACTGCGACATCTGTAGGGTTTCGTAAACAACTCCCTGAGCGGCAATTGCAGCATCACCATGAATTATTATTGGGGCAAGTTTGTTAAAGTTGTGGTTATAGGTGTGTTCAATTCTTGCACGTGCAATTCCTTGAGCAACTGGGGCAACAGTTTCCAGATGCGATGGGTTTGGCACAAGGCTTAAATGTACGGAATGCCCATTATCTGTACTAATCGTGTTGTTGAAGCTGAGGTGATACTTAACATCGCCAAGTGCGATATCTTCGGCATATTTTTCACCAATGAATTCGCTAAAGATATCCTCGTAGGGTTTCCCCATAATATTCGAGAGTACATTCAGCCTTCCCCTATGAGCCATGCCTATTACAAACTCCTCGATTCCGAGTAATGCCCCATGCTCAATTACTGAGTCAAGGGCAGGGATTAGCGATTCTGCACCCTCAAGCGAGAATCGTTTTTGACCCACAAATTTTTTATGAATAAACTGCTCGAATCCAACAGCCAATTTGAGGTGGTGTAAGATATGTTTCTTTTGCTCGTTTAAAAAAGTGGTTTTATTCCTCGATCCTTCAATCTTTTCCTCGAGCCAACTTACAATCTCTGGGTTGCGGATATACATGAATTCAACGCCAATGCTATGGCAGTAAGTATCATCAAGGAATTGGATGATATCTTTTAACGTTGATGGGCCAATGCCTATGCTTTTTCCAGCCTGAAAAACAGTATTGAGATCCGATTCCGAAAGACCAAAATTCTCAAGACTTAAATTTGGTAGATGTTTCCGTCGGGCTCTTACAGGATTTGTTTTGGTGAAAAGATGCCCACGCTTCCTGTAAGCATCAATAAGATTTAGGACTTTAAATTCAATATCTAAAATTCCAGAATCAGAAGTATTGAACTTTGCTCTTGCCAACTCAAATCCCTCGAAAAATCTTTGCCATTCATTATCTAATGAACTTGGATCCTTTTGCCAATCATTAAACATGGCCTCTAAGGCCTGAGAATCTATATTGCTTAAATACCTATTCATTCGTATTATATATTTGATATTCGTTTGCTATCTGTAGTTTATAGAACTTTGTCTTCCGTCTTCTGACTTCTGACTTCGGTCTTCCAACTCCCATCTTCTATCAAAACAAGTTTCTCTGTAAAATGTTGAACAGAATTTATTCGGAAGCCATCTTTTCGCATTTTAAATCTTCTGTGTAATTATTACATTGAATCTGCTTTTGCATAAACAGGATAATTCGATGTGAAAGAGTTTTTTACTGTTTTGGCAAAATGTTTGTTAGGAAAGTGCTAGTTTTGACAGTGGTTTAAACCTGTTAAAAAACTGTTTGAATTTATTTTAGAACCCTACTTTGATTGTTCAACCCCTTTGGGGTTGGGTGTTCAGTTCGTTCAATCTCCGTGGGTTACACCTACGGCTATTCACATTTATCCACCTATCGGTGGATACTAATACTTCAAAGTCCGAAGGACTTGAATCTGAATAGCCCCCAGTAAAACTGGGGGGAGTTAAAATGTAAATTTCAGAACCCTGAAAGGGTTCAATTTAGGGGTAAGTAAAATTTGAACAGTTTTTAAAAGCATAGTTGAAGTATTGAATAAGTAAAAAACTGCTTAATGAATAAAAAGTTACTCTTATTCCTTTTTACCCTATTCGCTTCCAATATCTTATTTGGACAATCTAAGTATTACGATTCTCTTGTTGTTGAATTTGGTAAAAGCAAGATTAATAGTATAAATCTATTTGTCGATACTGTTATTGATACCCGTAACACAAAGTCCAACTGTTTGGGTGTTTGGGAAAAGAAAAGGTATGTTTTTGTCCCAATCGATAACTTTTTGCAAATTCAGAAACCTTTGGCAACCGAAATCAAAGGGATGTTTCTAAAATCTCCCAATAAATCAACAAACAGTAAATATAGATTACAGATAGATGAGTTTAATATTTTTGCCAATGAGAAGTTCTTTTCAAAAAATTTTACCTGTAATGCCTCTATATCAATTTATTCGTTAAAAGAGGATAATAAGTACTACTATTCTGGAACGCTTATGTATGAAACAACTTCAAAATTAAGAGTCAGAAAGAAAAATATTGGCTCAGGATATGAAGACATTATAGATAAGTGGAAGATAAATTTTATGTTAGATATTGATAAGATAAGTGCATGTAAAGCAAATGATTCAACAGGTGCAATTCACAATTATAAAAGGTTTTCATTTCCTATCAAAAAGAATCTGTACACGAATTTGGAGTCGTTTATTGGTCAGAAGTCTTGGCTTATGGATGGGGAGATTATCTTTTCGAGACCTGAAACGGAAAAGAAATTTTATCGACATGCATACTGTATCCGCTATAGGAATGATGAGAAGTACGAATCGTTTGAAACATCCATTTACAACACGCAGCAGAACATTCGATTATCGGATAAAATGGTTCTTGTTCTTAAAAAGAAAATGTTCTTCGGGTTAAATAGATGGATAGAATCGGAGTATAAAAAGCATGGGCTGGAGGATATCTTTCTATTAGATTTTTCATTAAGCCAGAGCATAACATTTAACCAATTATCAAAGAAAGGTATAACTGCTGGTTTTGGAATAATGGAGAATGTTAATTATATATACTCTGAGGGCGCTTTGTTTCAACCATATTTGATTGTTCAACTTGGGATTAAACTTTAAGTAGATATCTCACGCAAAGCCGCAAAGAATATAAGATAGATAAGGAGTAAAGTTAAAGTAGAACTACAGTTTATGTGCAAATGGAAGTTGTTTTAAAAGTAAAAATTAGTTCTCGCAAAGCCGCAAAGAAGAAACGCAAAGATTGCAAAGCCTTGAAATAATGAATAATATACTTGGCGAACTTTGCGAAAAACTTTGCGATCTTAGCGTGAACCCCTAAAAGAGTGCAATAATAGTTTTGAAAAGAATAAAATTTAAACAGTCTCGAAAAATATGAGTAAGAAACTATATATTTTCCTATTCCTTCTATTCATATCTGCCATTGGATATTCCCAAACATATACTGTCTCTGGCTATGTGATTGATTCTAAAACTGGAGAAACGCTAATTGGGGTTACAGTAGTTTTAAAAAACACTGGGCAAGGTATCACAACGGATGGGAATGGTTTTTTTAGAATGTCGAGCATAAAACCCGGTGAGTACATCTTGCAATTCTCATACATAGGCTATGAAAAGGTTGAGAAAACTGTAAGGGTAATAAATAAAAGCATTCTGCTGAAAGAAACAGCGTTGGAGCAGGAGGTAATTGAGCTAAAAGATGTAATTATTACAGCAGCACGACCCGATACGGTGGGCGATAAGGAGATTGAAACCTCGCAACTAAAACTTTCATCGAACACAATACTCAATATCCCATCGGCAAGGGGAGATATATTTAAAGCAGTAAAATATCTCCCAGGCATTGAGGCAACCGATCCATTCTCACCTTTATACACTGCCCGTGGTAGCGATCCATCGGGTAACCTAGTGCTTCTTGATGGGGTTGCCATTTACAACCCTTACCACTTTGCTAGCGGCGATGGAATTTTTAATATTCAATCCATTAAGAATATCGACCTACTTGTTGGTGGCTTTGGTTCTGAGTTTGGCGGGCGGAATTCATCCATACTTTATATCACTACAAAAGATGGGAATCGTGATGGTTTGCATGGGGAGTTTGAGCCTACAACAACCCATTCAAAGGTATTTGCCGAGTTTCCAGTTGGTAAAAGGGGATCGATGATGGTTGCTGGTCGTTACTTTTACGATATCCCCAGCTATTTTATCTACTCGAGTAGAAGCTATTTCTACGATTTCAACATTTCATATACAAATAGATTGAATGAGCGTAACCGAATCACCATTAAGCTATTCAACTCAAAGGATGATATGAAGTTTGTACCCGATAGATTGTTCAGTTACATCGATAAATCCTTTAACCTTGATATCTATGAGGATACTCACATGAAACTTAATAACTCTTGGACAAATAGGGCAGCCACTGCAATTCTTAAAACGGTTATAAGTCCAAGCGTATTCCTTAAGACTCAGGTTTATGGCTCGTTTCATTCTGCGGATGATTACTCATCCATGGATCTTACATTTAACCCCGATAGTACAAGCCAAGAGGTAAAACTATACTACAATACCAATTTTCGAAGTAAGATTAACGATCTGTGTGCTAAGTCGGTGCTAAATATTAAATCCGATTCAATAAATACCATTAAAATAGGCGCAGAGTTTAATAGTTACTACTTTAGCAATGGTGCTCGGATAAATGATATTGATAAAGGTAACAATACCCGAAGTCCACTGCTTTTTGCTGGATTTGTAGAGGATAAAATAAAACTGGGCAATGTAATTATCCGTCCCGGATTACGTGCATCCCGATACTCCTTTAGCAACGATTGGCAGTATGAGCCAAGGGTTAATCTTGGTGCAAATCTCCCTTTTGATATTAAACTCAGAGCTGCATGGGGTATCTACTATCAGAATATTATCAGCATGAATACTCAGGAGTACGAAATTAACCAGTTTCTGGATTATTACTATCCCTTAAAAAATCGTAAACCAACAAAATCTATACACTATATTTTAGGTTTCGAAAAACCTGTATTCAAGAACTCAAGCCTCTCCCTTGATTTCTATTACATCGATATGCCAGTTACATATACCTTCAACCTTAACCAGAGTGAGCTCGAAGCAAGAACGTTTTCGGATAAGCTACAGCAGGGCACAGGAAAATCATATGGTATTGAGCTGATGTTTAGAGCGAATTTTGAAAAAATTTCGGGTTGGATAAGCTATGGTTTAAGCAGGAGCACACGTAGCTACCCTTACATAATGAATGGAAAATCGTTCCTGTTCGATTTCGATAGAACGCACTCATTTAAGGCAATTGTCAATTACAAAATAGCACCCCGTTTAACCTACAATTTTAGCCTAATTGCTTTAAGCGGATTGCCTAAAACAATAGAAACTACGCTACAAAGCTATTACTACTACGATCCTACAACGGGTTCCATTGGCTCTTACCCATTTGGAATATCCCCAACAAAGAATAATGCCCGTTTACCATCGGTTATTGAGCTTGATATGGGAATTATTAAAAGGATAAGAAATGGATTTGGTGCTGAATTGGCTGAGTTTTTAAGAGCGGATGAATCGTACTTTACATTAACAATTGGGAATATCCTATTTCTTAGGCGAAATGTTATTTGGTATTTCCCTTATGGAGGCGATAAGTATATTCCAATTGGATTTAACTACTTTCCACGCATAACTGCTGGTTATATCATTAAATTTTAGTTTTATGAGATATAAAATTCACTTAATTCTGAGTATTGCTTGTATGTTGATTCTTTCATCATGCAGCAAGGACGATTTTCTCGACTTCCTCGTTGGCCCTCAGCCAAAATTTATTGATAATAACCAATTTGTCCCAGGATTTAATATTCTGGGAGTAATCAGACCCGATTCAGTTGGGAATCAAACCATGTCGATGGTTCATGTTGAGAGGGTGCTACCTGCAATTGGAAGTGAGAGCGATTCTTTTGATGTAGCCGATGCTCGGGTAATGATTTATCGTATCGAGGATAATCAGGCTAAGGATTCAACTCAGTTTGATTATGTAAATAACGATAACTCCTATGCAACCTATCAACCATTAGTATTTAAACCCAAGGCGGGTGAGCACTATAAAATTAAATGTACCGATCCAACCTTACCCACTTTAACTGCCGAAACAATTATACCAGATATCCCAACTATTGTTGATGATAATGTTACCGTGAATGGAAGCACAATTACCCTCTCGATTCTGCATAACACCTCTGCCTCGATGTACGATGTTTTCTTGTATACAGCCGATAAGGTAATCCCTAACCGTATTATGCAATCCGAAAGCGGGGATACTCAAATTGAGATAAAAAACATTGGAACTATCACTCCCGATGCAAAACTCGTAATTTATGCCTACGACAAAAACCTAACAGAATACCTTACCGCATCCAATGTATTTATAAAACCCAACACCTACCGACCTCCCTTTACTAATGTTACCAATGGTTACGGGTGTTTTGGTTCGATGAATTTATTGGTTAGGAAGTTGTAAATTAATAACCGCAGAGGGCTATAAGTTTTCGCGAAGTTCGCAAAGTGTTGTTTGTAGTGCTTTTGCTTCGTGTCTTTTGTGCCTCCTTTGAGTTTTTTGTGTTATACTTTCTTTTTTGATACTCGTATTTTTTTAATCACCCACAGCTAGCGCGGATTTGCAATCCGTGCTCTTTGATCAACTAAAAACTAAAAAAAATTTATTCTTCTTCCTTTAACTTTTGGACCAATTACTTCATTTATTGCTCTTAACTCTAGCACGGATTGCAAATCCGCGCTAGCAGAGAACTTGGCGAAATCTTATTGTACTCTGCGGTTAATAGTTTCTTAGAACACCCTCATTATAAACTTACCATTCATAATTAGATTATCGCAAATTGCGATAGTTGAGATGCGGCATTATTTCATTCTAGGATTTGAGAAAATTACGGTACTCTGTACCTATTACACCCGTATGGTATTGAAATATCTACAAATATTAAGGTGCTACGCACCCAAAGCGTTAATCTATGAGATTAAAGGTTTTCCAAGCGGCAGAGCCGCCTAATATTTGTAGCCCAATTATATAATTCTAGAAAATGAGGTGCATCGCACCGTAATATTAAATTTTGGTTTAGAGTTCCGAACTTTCTAAAAGTTCGGAACTCTTTAGGCAACAATTAGGCTATCGCAAATTGCGATAGTTGAGGTGCAGTAGTATCTCCTTGTAACGCAAATTACGATTATGGGTTTGCTGTGGGGTTTTGTGTTTTGGCAATTCACGCAGCAGGGAGGCAAACCCTGCTAGGTTCTTCGAACTCTATCAGGTTATTCTTCTATGCATGACCTTTCAGAGTGGATAGTATCTGAAAGAGTCTGTAAGATGTTGCTAGGTAAAGGACATTGATAATTAATAGATCAAGATTAACATACCAGTTCTTTGGTTGGTTTTGATCTCAGGCGCAGCCTGCCAAAATAGAACGACGGCGGTATGCTTTGCTAACCGCCGCCGAACACAGTGATTTTTGTTTTTTACTTACAGCCTCAGCCAAACGGGGGGTAGTAATATTAATTATTAAAATTGATGTTTCATGTCAATATTAATTACAGTATCAGGATCATCACTTAAATATATCGGTTGAGCATTTGTAGAAGTAATTGAAAGTATTCGTCCATAATTATCAGGCAATTTTTCCTGTTCAGCCCTTTTCCATTCACCTTTGCCAATAACAGCAATCGTTTCGCCACTTTCTAAGACACCCTCTTTATAACGTAAGATTTCATTAAATCCCAATATCCCTTCTGTTTCCAGACCATGTTTACAAAGATATTTTTCTAGATTTTCAGTGGGGTTATTAAAATGGCCAGTAGTGTAAATTCTATCCTGCACGATATAACTTTTTATATTTTCACCATTTACATAAGCAATATTTCTACCATCCTTAATTACGAAAGTTCCTGTAATTTCCTCTTCAATTATTTTCTCCAATCTGCCTGACGATAGTTGTCTCTCAATTAAGACATAATAATACGCACATTTGCGTTTTGATAGCGGAGCTATTAACGGTTCTCCAATAATTTCAACCTTGCCAACAATTTTGGCAATTTCACCATTTTGAAAGTCAGACATTTTTGTTGTAATAGTCTTTTTTAGTTTCCGTTTAACTATTTGCCTTTTATTAAAGTAATAATATAAGAAAACTACCATTACAATTATTGCAATGATGCCTAAAAGTAGAAATATTTCAGAATTCATATATCATTTATATTTAGTAAGTTATTTAAATAATTGTAAACACTCGGTACGGAGAATTTTAGGCGCAAGCCCTAACTTCGTTGTTTTTAAATAGCGGCTTTTGACCGCATAAAATTCATACTTAGCGACAGTTCGATGTAAGATGTTATTCTGAGGAATAGATGGACGGCGGCACAACTTGTCTCGATACTATTTATCGAAAACCGACCGCCCATCCCATTCATTTTTGTTTTAGTTGCTTACAGCCTTAACTTAACGGAGGTGTTAACGGCTGACTTCTTTTCCCGCTTGTTCTTCCTTCTTAATATCCGCAATAATAGGAATAATTGTATCAGATAATTCTAATAGAGTTTTTCCCCAATATTGCTCTTCCTTCGAATAACTTTTTTCAAATGCTGAATCAAGATCACGTGTTTCAGTAATGGTTATTATTTTACGATTATTTAAAAGTTCCATTGCCTTTTCACAAAAAAATGGTTGACTCAAATATTCCAATGCTTCAAAATAGCTACCACGACACGCTCTGTAGAATCCCTTAAATGTAACTTCATTATCTATTACCTTTTTAAAATCGACACGAATAGACTCCAATGATAATCCAAATAGCGCAATAATACCTTTATTAGCAATATTATTCAGAGCAAAATTCACTAGATTTTCAGTAGATTTTCCTCCAGCACATTCGATAATGATGTCGAATTTTATCTTTTTTTCTTTCTCAAAATAATCGGTTATAAACTGCTGTAATAAAATAATTTCACTATCGTTTGGGGAATCTATTTGAGGGATATTTTCATTTATTTTTATACCATCAATAGAGGCATTTGTTACGTTAATAGTAACTCCTAAATTGGTTTTGGAAAAATGATTTAGTGTTTTACTGCGTCTTCCATAAATATATACTTGATCTTTTTTTAATCCATATGCTTCACGTAGAAGTAAAGCAGCCATAAAAGCAACTGAACCTGAACCTAGAATTAATACAATGGGCTGTTCCTTTTGTAATAGTATTTTTTTGTCTATTACTTCATCTTGATTTGCAGATAAAAAGAGGCCGCGACGCATTAATTCATAATGACTAAATGTTATATATCTGTTTGGAAGTTCTTCTTGCAGATGAGGTAATCGAAGTAATGTTCTTGGTGTTTGATTATTTGATGCAAATATTTTAAAATACTCATCAAATTTTTCATTCGGAATTTTAAAAGCGTTATTTAAAGCAATTTCTCCAAATACATGAATGTCTTTAAATCCTAATTGACTCTTTTTAAAGCCTAACTCTCGTAAAACCTGCACTAGTTGAGCAAATGGTTCTGTTAGTACAGCAAGTTCATTTGGAATTATTTTAGGATCATATTTAATGAGAAAATCTTTATCATAGCTATATTTAGTGCGTAGGGAACCGTCCATATTGCTTGCCATGTGCTGAACATTTTCACAATAATTTTCTCCAAAATCATTTACTGTTCCATGACTTTCTCTGCAAGTTTTACATTTCGCACAAGGAATTTGAGGTATAACGACTACATGATCTCCCACAGTAATTGTTTCATTGTTCAGATATTTATCGAAGTCTTCTTTTTTAGGACGAGGATTATATTTCTTATTTAGACCTACTTCACGAACAATAGCAACAGTTTCATGCCCCAAGACCAAAGGTAAACGTTCTGTCAATTTTGCGAGTGGTTTGTCATGTTTAAAATAATACGTGTCTGATGTACAAATACTAGTCAATAAATGCTCCAATTGAATCTCTCCGGGGTTTATCTCAACAAACTCCTTTGCTTTTGCTTTTGTTATAACATATTGTTTCTCTCCAGGCATTATTTGTTTGCGATAATTATCAAGAGCTTGGGCTATAAAAGGGGCAAAAACCTCTACTGTATTTTTGACTTCTCCTGAGATAGCATTTTGTTCTGGATCAAAATGATTAAAATTTTCCATTTTTAAAACTCCAATAATCTCATTACCTACAATTAATGGCAAAATCCCACAATTTTTAAATTCTCTTTTTTCATTCCATTGAATCTTATCAATCGCACCTTTCCACGCAGGATGATCTTTAACTTCAGACTGACTATCAAACCATCTTCCTTGACCTGTTGTTGCAACAAAAGCGGTTATTCCCCCTCCTTCAATACCTTTTTCTTCATCACGATGGAGATCACTACCATTTTTCTCTTTCCCAAGCATGTAAGTTATATTCTTAAATTCTTCTTCATATCCAAACCTTGTTAATCCTTTAAGCATATTTCCTGGTGAAACAACATATATGGATCCAACTTGGCAATTGACTAATTTCCCAAGATCTTTCAATATAGATTCAATATCTTCACTAAAAGAACTATGTACCTCATTTATTGGACAAATCAACTTGCTTAATTTTTGTAAAATATCCTCAACTCTTATTGTTTGTTCGTTTTGCATAATAATTAAATTTAAATTTTCTATTAATATGTAGCATAATTTTAGATTTGCCATTAACTCGTTTATATATGCACCCATAGTACATTTATAAACCCAAATTTTTTGTTTTTCTTTCTAACTAGGCGAGATTTGTTTTTAGTGAATTTTACTGAGCAAAATTTGTTTATCAAAAGTAAAATTATTTTTAAACAATAAAATAAATTTGTTTTAAAGGCGTTCTTTTTATATGAGTTTTTTATTTTTTTTTGAGTTTTGGTACGGTAGTTGTATACGCTTGACTGCTATGGAAGTACCGTAAAGGATTACAAATTGTTCTTTGAATTGTTGATGTAAATAACACGGCTTGCTAAACGCTTTCTGTTTCTGTGAATTTGAGGGTTGGTTTGGTGAATTTGAGGGTGGATTTGGAGAACTTATGGATCGATTTGACGAATTGCAGGGTTGGTTGGATGAGATGCAGAATTAATTTGATGAGCTTAAGGGTCAATTTGGAGAATTTTACCCTTGAGTTCCGAACTTTTTAAAAGTTCGGAACTCTTAGCAGGATCGATTTGGCGAATTGAAGAATCGTTCTAGCAATTTTCTGGGTCAATCTAGCGAACTTAAATGTAGCTCTAGCGATTTTCCGGCTCAATCTAGAAATTTTTCGGGTCGTTCTAT
>JACABB010000051.1 GCA_013376985.1 Bacteroidales bacterium | reverse complement strand
GCCAGCGCCGATGGTACTGCGAAAGCGGGAGAGTAGGACGTCGCCACCCACAGGCCCCTAGGCAAACCCTAGGGGCTTTTTTCGTTTCGCACCTTTTCAACCGATTAGGAAATGAAGATAAGTTTGTAAAATAAAAAACCGCCATAATTGGCGGTTTTTTATTTTACAAATCACTGTATTCTAATTACTTAAAAGATTTCTTATGATGTCTCTGTTTTTCTGATTAAGGTAGTTTTTACCTTCTGGTGTATAAAGGTAGTTGATTTTATCTTTATATTTTTCTTCAACTTTTCCACGAACGACTTTCATTGTGCTATTAATAAGACCATTCTGTTCTGAAAAATTCTCATCTAGGATTGCAAATGTTGCAGGAAGCCATCTATCTGGAAACATATCTCCCATTTCGCCACCTGCTTTAAATTTTCCAATTTCACTGTTTATTAGCTTTATTGCCTCTTCTTCAGCTTCGGGAGAGTCATATTTGATTTGTTTTTCGTTTAATGCACGTTTTAATGACTCCTTTGAAGGTACTAGAAGGGCAGTTGTGTAAGGATTTTGGTTATTATAAAGAATTATTTGATCTACTAGCGTAGAATGTTGAACCAGAGACTCTTCGATTCCCTCTGGACTATACTTTTCACCATCACTTGCAATAAGAAGACTTTTAAATCTGCCAAGAACGTATAGGAAACCATCCTTATCCATATAGCCCATATCTCCAGTGTGAAGCCAACCATTTTTTATTGTTTCTGATGTTGCTTTTGGATTTTTCCAATATCCTACCATTACATTTTCGCCTTTAACAACTATTTCGCCTTTTTCTCCAATTGATAATTCTTTTCCATTTTCATCACATATTTTTAGTTCTAGATATTTTACTAGGTGCCCTGATGAACCGAATTTATGTTTTTTTAATGAATTTGAACTTATTATTGGAGTTGCCTCCGAAAGTCCATAACCTTGAAAAATAGGCATTCCTATTGCATAAAAAAATCGTTGGAGTTCAATGTCGAGTAACGCACCTCCACCAATAAAGAAATCGAGTTCTCCACCAAACCCATCACGTATTTTTTTAAAAAGGATCTTATCATAAATCGATAGAAGAGGTTTGTATAAGAAAGTAAACCCTTTACCTCTATTCCATCCCTCTTTATTATAATTGTAGGATAGTTTTAAAGCATGATTGAATAATTTTTCAGCCATTGCTCCTTTGGCTCTAATTCCACCCTCAATGTTTTTCTTGAAATTTTTTGCAAGAGCAGGAACGCTAAGCATCAAATTGGGTTTTAGTTCTTTAATGTTGACAGGGATGTTTTTTAAAGTATCTAATGGAGTTTTCCCTATTTGAACTGTTGCAATACTTGCCCCTTTTGACATGAATGAATAAATACCCGCAACATGTCCAAAACAATGGTCAAGAGGTAAAATAATTAATGTACGATATGATTCAGGTATATCCATTAAGGTAAGTGCTTGCTCAACATTAGCTGTATAGTTTCTATGAGAAAGAATAATACCTTTTGGATCTGCCGTTGTTCCTGATGTATAACTTATATTAGCATAGTCATTTGGTTGGATAGCCTGATATGCGTCAATAAGTTTATTTCTATTGTTTTTTAAAAAAGTGTCTCCAAGTTTGAAAAGATCTCCGATGAAAAGGTCATTAGCGCCCATATTCTCTACTGAATCCAGGTAAACAATCTTTTTTACTAAAGGTAGTTTATCTCGAATAGAATCAATTTTTGATGATTGATTTTTTGAAACAAAAATTATGGTGGATTCGGAATGTTCTAATCGGAAGAGAAGATCTGCCCCTTCTAATTTAATCGATAATGGTATATTTACAGAGCCTGTATAAAGTATTGCCAGTTCACTTATTATCCAAAGTTTTCTTCCTTCTGATAATAAAGCAATTTTATCACCTTTTTTTATACCCAAACTTAAAAGACCAGCAGCAAGCCTGTGTACTTCGTTGCGAGTTTCTTCGTAAGAAGTAGCTTTGTATTCATTGGCCTCTTTTTCCCATATGTAAGGGTTATTCGGATATTTACTTACACTTTCTTCAAACAAATCAATAATGGTCTTCATATAAAAGTTGTTATGATTATATTCTTTTGGATTGATATCTAAGTTTATAAAAGCATAAAAACTCAAATCTAAGAAATTGAAACGAAATTACAATCAATATTATTTTTCGTTGATGTGCTTTGTCTATTTGCTGAATCGTACCTTTGCTCTATCAAAATATTAATAGAATGAATTTGCTTTCTTCCAGAAACTGTCTTTTTTGCCCACGTCAATGTGCGGTAGATAGAAGTTTAAGTCAGACTGGCTATTGTAATTGTAATAATGAGCCATTGGTATCAAATATATTTCTACACAAAGGTGAGGAGCCTGTTATATCCGGGAGAAAAGGTATATGCAATGTGTTTTTTTCTCATTGTAATCTGCAATGTATTTATTGCCAGAACTATCAGATTAGCATTAATGATGCCCACGAGAAATCATGGTTAACAGATACCGACATGATTGTAAATAAAATTTCGGAGCAACTTGATCGCGGAGTTAAATTACTTGGATTTGTATCACCATCACATCAAGTAGGGGCGATGGTTCGCATTATTGAAAATGTTTGGAATAGGGGGTATAGGCCAATTATTGTTTACAATTCCAATGGTTATGATAATGTAGAAATCCTTAAAGAACTAGATGGTATTGTTGATGTTTACCTTCCCGATTTTAAATACTTCGACAACAAACTTGGTCAAAAATATTCGAATGTTAATAATTATTTTGAAGTGGCATCAAAGGCTGTAAGGGAGATGTATAGACAAAAGGGATCGACCATAATTTTAGATGATGATGGATTAATAGAAAGCGGAGTCATTGTAAGGCATCTTGTTTTGCCTGGATGTGAAAGTGATAGCATAAATGTGTTGGAGTATATTTCAAATGAAATAACACCTTTTCTGCACATTTCATTGATGGCACAATACTTTCCAACAGAGAAATCTAAATCAGATTCATTATTAAATCGAAAACTTAAAAAATGGGAATATGATATTGTTATTCAAAAGATGGAAGAAATAGGTTTTGATGGTTGGATTCAAGAACTGGAGAGTTCGGATTATTATAAGCCAGACTTTCTATGCAATACACCGTTTAAGGACAATATAAACAATTAAGAGATAGTCAAGTACAGTTTTATTTTTGTAGAAAAATTATTAAAATAATTGCAAACATCAATAAATATGGCTTATATTTGGCTTTATTCAATGTTTTATTTAATTTGGTATTCTAAAATTAACCCAACCTATGAAAAGAATAATAATTCCTATTCTACTTATATCGCTTCTAGTTAGCGGATGTAAATACTTTGGCGGAAAAAAAGGATCGAAAAAAGCTGATACTTTAGTTGCATGGCAAGCCAAGCAGGATAGTATTAATAAGGTTCAAGTTGCGATAGCTGCCAAGGAAAAAGCGGCCAATGATTCTCTTCAGAGAATTCAAAATGCACTTGCCAAATTAAAATTTAATGTAATTATAGGAAGTTTTAAAGTTCCAACAAATGCAGATAGTTGGCAGCAAGAGGTTAATAAGATGGGATACAATAACACAAAAATAATTGATTCCAATAATGGTTTTAAATTAGTGTCAATAGGTGCTTTCGAGACCTATAGTAAAGCGTTTGCTCAAATTGGAAAAATCAATGAGGGTAAGGAACAGCCTGTAGAACTTTGGGTTTATGAATCAAAATAGTTGAATATAAAAGAATAACAATTTATTAGAGTAATGGTATATCCATTACTCTTTTTGTTATTAAAAGAATACAACTAGGTAATCATTAATAGGAAAAATCCCTATTTTTGTTTTTATTTGCAAATCTTCAATGAGAATTTAAAATTATAATACTTAATAAAAAATGGAACAGATAAGACAAACTTTACGTGATTCTGCCGCAGCTAGATGGACTGCTTTAGCGGTTGTCGCTTTCACAATGCTATGCGGATATTATTTAACCGATGTTGTAGCTCCTTTAAAAGGTCTACTCGAAGGAAAATTAGGCTGGGGTAGTTCAGACTTTGGATTCTTTAACAGCGCTTACGGTTGGTTCAACGTTTTCTTAGGGATGTTGATTATAGGTGGTATCATCCTTGATAAAATGGGAGTTAGATTTACTGGTTTGATGGCAACAATTGTAATGGTATGTGGGACATCAATTAAATTCTGGGCTATTTCTACTCATTCTCTTGATGGTATTACCTGGAAAATACTTTCTTTTGAGGCTCCAGCACAGGTTTTTATTGCAGGTTTAGGGTTTGCAATTTTTGCTGTGGGTGTTGAAGTTGCTGGTATTACTGTTTCAAAGATTATTTATAAATGGTTTAAGGGAAAAGAACTTGCACTTGCTATGGGACTTGAAATGGCAACAGCACGTTTGGGTACAGGTCTAGCCATTGCAACATCAGTTCCTATTGCAAAAGCCTTTGGAGTTATTAATGTTTCAAGACCTATTTTACTAGCTTTGATTTTACTTTGTATTGGTCTTATCTCTTTTATCATGTATATGTTCATGGATAAAAAATTGGATGCTTCAGAAGTTCAAAAAACCGAAGCCCAATTAGAGGAGGATGCTTTCAAAATGTCAGATATCTTTCAAATTATTACAAATAAGGGTTGGTGGTATATAGCATTTTTGTGTGTACTATTTTATTCTGCTGTTTTTCCTTTCCTAAAATTTGCGACTGACTTAATGATAAATAAATTTGGAGTTAGTGAGGAGTTAGCTGGATCAATACCTTCTTTGCTGCCTTTTGGAACAATTTTACTTACTCCTTTCTTTGGAAATTTATATGATAGAAAAGGAAAAGGTGCAACCATTATGATGATTGGATCATTGCTGATTATTAGTGTTCACGCTCTATTTTCTGTTCCATTTCTGCATCATTGGATTATAGCTATTATGCTAATATTGGTTTTAGGCGTTGGTTTTTCATTGGTTCCATCTGCTATGTGGCCATCTGTTCCAAAGATTATTCCTGAGAAACAATTAGGGACCGCTTATGCGCTTATTTTTTGGGTTCAGAATTGGGGCTTAATGGGTGTACCTGCTTTAATTGGTTGGGTTTTAGAAAAATATTGTATAACAGGTCAAGTTGTTAGAGACGGTCTTACCGTAAACACTTATAATTACACCTTACCTATGATGATTTTTACTGGCTTTGGACTTCTTGCTCTTATTTTTGCATTCTTGTTAAAAGCTGAAGACAAGAAAAAAGGCTATGGTTTAGAGCTGCCAAATATGAAAAAATAGTTCGTATAGAATATTTTGGAAAATAAAAAAACGCCCTTCCTAGGGCGTTTTTTTATTTCATCATGTATTGATCTTCTTTTTTTATTAACTTTATAATAAAAACAAGAGACTATGAAAAGTATTTTGCTACCCATATTCCTATTATTAAGTCTATCGTTATTTGCACAAACATATGATCAAAAATTTGGCAAAATCTCTATGGCAGAGATGGAGATGAAAATTTGTCCCATTGATTCAAGTGCGGAAGCGGTTGTGCTTTTTGATATAGGAGAAACACGGATGGTATATAATGAAACCATTCAAGACTTTCAACTTGAATATACTAGGCAGTTTAGGATTAAAATTTTAAGCGAAAAGGGTATAAATTCGGGTAATTTTGAGATATCATTCTATCGAAACAAGATTAATCAGCCCAATGCATCTAGATTCAAGGGACTTGGGCTAGCATTACCAGAAGGAGTTCATCCTGGAAATGCCCAAGAAAAATTGTCTATCTTTAAAGGTCTGACATATAATCTGGTGAATGGGAAAATTGAAAAATATAAAATTGAGAAAGAGAATATACTTACAGAAAACAAAGACATTAACTACATTGTACAAAAGATATCCTTTCCTAAAGTTGAAAAGGGTTCAGTTGTAGAATGCAAATATTCTATCGTCTCAGACTTTATGTTTAATATGCAACCATGGACTTTCCAAAAATCAATACCCGTATTATTAAGTAGATATGATACATATCTATTTGATTATTATAAATACAATATTCACATTTCGGGCTGCGAACCTGTTCGTGAAGAAAATTCTACTCCTTTAAATAAGTATTTTACTTTCGCATGGTTGGAAAGCGAACAGTTAGGAAATAGGCGTTTAGGCTATATTCGCTATAACTATTTTGAAAATAAAAAATCATACATAGCAAAAAATATTCCTGCTTTAAAGATTAATTCGCTTGTTGATAATGTTAATAATTATGCCACGAAAATTGATTTTGAGTTTCAGTATTTATTGATTCCACGATTGATACACGAAGATAATTATTCCTCTTGGGAGTCTCTTAATAAAAGACTTCTTGAAAATGATGATTTTGGAAATCAACTAAATGATGGGGAATATAAGATGACGGATCTCTCAAAAGTTATTGAAGGAGTAGATAAACCAGAAGATAAGATTGCTAGGATTCGTTCCTTTATTTTTAATAGAATTAGGTGGAATGGAAAATATGGGATATTTACAGATAAAGGAGTAAAGTTGGCATATAGTGAGGGCTCTGGAAATGTAGCTGAAATAAACCTAAATCTTGTTATTGCTTTTAAGCAAGCGGGGCTAAATGCTGTACCAATAATATTAAGTACCCGTTCTCATGGTGGAGTTTTTGAATGGAATAAAAATCTTGATAGGTTTAATTATGTTATTGCAGGAGTAAAAATTGATGATAAAATATTTTTTTCTGATGCGGCTAATTTAAGGCAAGAATTTTTGGGGATATTGCCATTGGAATGCCTTAATGGTTTGGCTTTTATAGTTGATGCTAAGCAAAGTGATCAAATAAATTTGTACCCCGAATTTGTATCGAAGAAAAGTAGTTTTGCAACTTTTAGTATTGACAAGAAACTCACTATAGCAGGTAAGGTTTCAACTACGTACAAAGATTATTATGCAACTCAACTAATGGAATCGATAAACGGGAATGATGGTTTGAAACTTAAAAAAGAGGAAATAGGTAATCTATTTAAAAATAGTAATGTTGATAGTTTAAATGTAGAATTTGATAAAAACAATTTGCCAGAAGCAAAAGAGAGTTATTCTGTTTTAATTAATGCTACATCAATATCACCTGATGAAACCATAAGTATTACCCCTGCTCAATGGCTAGGATTCAAAATTAGTTCCTTTGAAAAAAATGATCGTAAATATCCTGTAAATTTTATCTTCCCACGTGAAGAGTCTTTCGTTATAAAGATTACATTACCTGACGGCTATAAGGTTGATGAATTACCTTCAAGTGTTAACTATTCACTTCCAGAGGGTACCGGAAAATACATTTATAATTGTCAGGTTGTGGGGAATGAACTGGTTCTAATTAGTAAACTAGTAATACCTAAAGTTGAGTACAGTTCAAATGAATACCCTGCTCTTAAAATATTTGTGGATGAGATAATTAAAAAGCAATGTGAGAAAATTGTTTTAAAGAAAATATAGTCACTTAATTAAATATTTAACCTGTTATCCTAATGAAAAATATTTTGCTGTACATTTTGTTGCTAATATGTCTAAAGACATTTGCACAACCCTACGATCAAAAATTCGGTAAAATTTCTATGGCAGAAATGGAGATGAAAACTTGTCCAATTGATTCAAGTGCTGAGGCCGTTGTGCTTTTTGATATAGGTGAAACCAAGTTTGAATACAATACAATGACCGATAGGTTTGAATTAATAATTTCAAGGCACGTTAGAATAAAGGTGCTAAGTAAGGATGGATTAGGTTGGGCTAATACAAGTTTATACCTATATCATAAAAGCAGGTTGGAGGAAAAGTTAAATTCGTTTAAAGGTTATACCTATAATCTTATAAGTGGAAAAATTCAAAAGGACAAGGTCGAGAAGGATGGTATTTTCAGGGAAGAAAAAGATGACAATAGAACGATTGTTAAAATTACTTTTCCCAAAGTAGTTGAAGGCTCTGTTATAGAATACCAGTATGAAATAATGTCGGGTTTAACATATAGTTTGGAACCATGGTCTTTCCAGTATTCAATTCCAGTATTATTAAGTCAGTTTACGATTGGTATACCAGAGTACTACCAATATAATACCCATATTTCTGGATATGAATCTGTTGATGTACAGGACAAATCTGGTGATAGAACAGTTGTTATTACTGGCACCAGTAAAACACAAGGGCCGTATTATACTCAGAATAAAAGTGTAAGGAATGAGTTCAAGTATTATGAAAAACTAAAGATATTCACAGCTCAAAATGTTCCTGCATACGATAACGATGCTTATATTGATAATATCGATAACTACCTGTCTAAAGTATATTTTGAACTGGCATTTGTGAGATTTCCTGGTGAGCTTCAAGAGAATTATACTACAAGTTGGGAGGAAATAAATAAAAAACTATTAGATGATTCTGATTTTGGTAAACAGTTAGACAGAGGTTCTTACCTTAAAGATGATTTAAATGCTTTTCTTGGAAACACTGATAAGCCAGAAGAAAAGTTAATTAAAACTATTTCTTTTATAAAAGATAAAATAAAATGGGACAATAAGTATCGTCTTTATACTGACGTTGGAGTAAAAGAAGCGTATCGGAACAAGGTGGGTAATTCTTCCGAGGTTAACCTCAACTTGGTTATTGCGTTACGCGAGGCAGGTTTAGAGGCATATCCTGTTATATTGAGTACCAGATCACATGGTTTGGTTATGGAATGGCAAAAGACAATTAGTGGTTTTAATCATGTTATTGCATGTACAAAAATTGGAGATCAATTCTATTATTCCGATGCCACATCACCTTTTAATATGTATAATGTTTTACCAACAGAGTGTTTAAATGGACAGGCAAGACTAATTGATTTAAAAAATGGAAATTGGGTTGATTTAATCCCAAAGACTGTTTCAAGAGAGTCACAATATGCAATATTTAAGATTGATAATAATTCAACCGTTACTGGCAAAGTTGTAACCTCGTATAAAGACTATTATGCTCAATATTTAGCCGAAATGATTAAAGGGGATGATAGTTTAAAGCATAGAAAAGAAAAAATGAGTAAATCTTTTAACAATGCCAATATCGATAGTCTTAGAATAAAGTTTGGAGAAAATGGTATTCCTGAAGCTAAAGAGTATTATCAGGTAAAAATGGAAGATGTATCTCAAGGCAATGTTGATATCATTTATCTTTCCCCGCTACTTGGATTTACTCTTACGAAAACGCCCTTTGCAAAACAAGAACGAAAATTTCCTGTTAACTTTACTTTTCCTCAGGATGAATCTATTCTTGTTAAATATAGTTTGCCAGAAAACTATAAAGTTGATGAGATGCCATCGAATGCAGCCTTTTCAATGCCAGATGGGAAAGCCAAGTTTACGATATCCTATAATACAGTGGGCAACGAGTTAGTTATTAAGAGTAAAATTACAATACCAAATACTATTTACATTTCTTCAGATTATCCGACATTAAGAGGCTTTTTTGATGAAGTTATAAAAAAGCAAAACGAAAAGGTAATTCTTAAGAAAATTCAATAGTTATATAATTAACCCGAGTTTGATATAAGAAATGTAATAATGTGTTTAATTACAGGGATATATAATTATTTAGTGCGATGATGGAAGGTTGGAATGATGGAATAATGGAGAACAAGAGGTTATATTTTTGCTTGTATCTTCCATTTTTCCAATTCTCCACAATTCCATTGATTCAAATAAAACAAACTGATTGATATTTAGATTTATACATTGTTTCTTACGTCGAACACACCTTAATTAAGTAATCGTTTATGAGAAAGTTGTTGTTGGTAGTTGTGCTTTTTCAAATTACATCTTATTTAGCCTACTCTCAGTGGAAATCATCTGACATTCCAGACTCTTTAAAAAGGAACTCGGACGCAGTAGTTCGACGACTAGTTACAGATATAAAGATCATAAGTTCTGATAAAATTACTATTACCGAGAATATTGTAGTAACTATTCTAAATGAAGAAGGAAAGGTCTTTGCAAATTTTAGCGAATATTATGATAAAGATTCTAAGTTTGAATATGTTAAAGGAGTAATTTATAATGACGGTGGTGGAGTAATAAAAGGGATAAAATGGTCAGATTTTCAGGATGTTAGTTTGGTGTCGGATTATTCTATTTATGAAGACAATAGACTAGTTCGATATGAGGTTATTCCTACATCATATCCCTTTACGGTTGAATATGAATATCGGAAGATTGTTAATACAGCAATGTTCATTCCGCCCTGGTATCCGCAAGGTGGATTTCGATTGGGGTTGGAGAATGCCAGTTTGAGGGTCTCTTTTCCCGATACTAATCCTCTTCTTTACAAGTCGTTTAATATTGGAAAGCCCACCAAAACAGGGGATGAGGATGGCTCTAGGGTATTATTATGGCGTGCAAATTGTTTGAAAGCGATTGAAAAAGAGGTTTATTCTCCAAAGTTTTATGAGTATTCTCCAGCAGTATTTCTGGGGGCTAAATATTTTAGCATAGGGGGATATAATGGTACTATGGACTCTTGGAATAGTTATGGATTATGGCTTGAGGATCTCCAAAAAGGGAGAAGTGACATTTCATTAGAGTTGTATAATAAGATTAGGGTGTTAGTTAAAGATGAAAGAGATTTAAGAAAAAAAGTAAACATAGTATATAAGTATATGCAATCCCAAACTAGATACGTAAGTATTCAAGTTGGAGTTGGTGGATGGCAACCTTTTCCCGCATCGACTGTTGAAAAAAATGGCTATGGGGATTGTAAGGCATTGGTAAATTTTACTCGTAGCCTTCTTGAAACTATAGGTGTAAAATCCTTTTATTGCCCCATTGGGGTGGGAGAGCAGAATATTATTTTTGATGACTTTCCTGGATTAGGACAAACAAATCATATAATTCTTTGTGTTCCCAATGGTAATGATAGTTTGTGGCTAGAGTGTACAAATCAGCATTATCCCTTTGGCTTTATTTCGCACGAATTTCAGAACCAAAAAGTTCTTCTTGTAGATGGAGTCTCAAGCAGATTGATTAATATGCCCAAAGGGGATGCAAATAAGAACGTGCAAATTAGAGTTACAAATGTTCAAATCGATAGTTTGGGTGATGCAATTGGTAATATGATTACGTATGAATCAGGAGCGGAACTTGAAAATCTTATGCCTGAAATATGGTCAAATAAAAAGGATCAGGCTGAAATGATTCAAAAAAAATATCGAATTCCGGGGATAGTTTTTAAAAGTTTTGATTATCAATTCGATGATAATTCCGAACCAAAAGCGAATGAAAAAATATCATTTCAAGTCGGTGGTTTTGCTTCACAAACAGGGCGAAGGTTTTTTATACCTTTTAATCCTTTTGCGCAAATAGGATCAATTCCAAATAAATCAAAAAAGAGATTAACAGATGTTCTTATTGATGAGTGCTATACACATATTGATACGCTTAAATATTCTTTACCAAAAGGGTTTAACATTGAGTTTATTCCAAGACCAAAATCAATTTCGGGACTTTTTGGAAGTTTTGATTCCTCAACAAAAGTTGAAGGAGATAAGCTGATTACGATAAGGAAATATCAACAAAAGAGGGGAAAGTATTTAGCTAAGGACTTTAATAAATATATAGAATTTCTTTTAGATATTGCAAAACAGGACAAACAACCATTAGTTATAGTAAGTAAGTGATTGTTAAAAGAAATGGGGGAAATTGTCCCCCATTTCTTATTTTCTAATTATAGTTGCATCTCTATCAGGGCCTACGGAAACTATTTTTATAGGTACACCCGTTTCGATTTCAATGAATCTTATATATTCTATCAATATTTCAGGTAGTTTATTTTCATTCTTTATTTTGGTAATATCAGTTTTCCAACCTTT
This sequence comes from Bacteroidales bacterium, assembly GCA_013376985.1. Classification (GTDB taxonomy): domain Bacteria; phylum Bacteroidota; class Bacteroidia; order Bacteroidales; family Tenuifilaceae; genus UBA8529. Next base: position 15,667 of record JACABB010000051.1, on the reverse strand, counting down.
AAACTCTTTATATATTGGTTCAATAGGGGTGTCTATTTCAAAGGGCATTGTATCTGTTAATTGTCCATTGACTTTGTAAGAGATAGCAACTTTAATGGTGTCGAAAGTATCAAGAACATCCGCCTTAGTCATTATAAGTGCAGTTACACCGTTTAGCATAATAGCGTATTTTAATGCAACGAGGTCAAGCCACCCACATCTACGAGGTCTACCTGTTGTTGCACCAAACTCAGCCCCAATCCTACGCATTTCCTCACCAATGGCGTTCTCCTGCTCTGTTGGGAATGGCCCGGAGCCAACTCTTGTACAGTATGCTTTGAAAATGCCTAAAACCTCACCAATGCGCGACGGGGCAATCCCTAAGCCAGTACATGCTCCGGCACAAACAGTATTGGATGAAGTAACATAAGGATAGGAGCCGAAATCGATATCAAGTAAAGAACCTTGAGCCCCCTCTGCCAAAAACCGTTTGCCATTATCGAGCATATGATTTATGGTTACTTCCGAATCAATCAATTCAAAATTCTTCATCATCTCAACACCCTTGAACCAAGCATCCTCATGTCGTTCGATATTGCTGTTATAATTATATTGCTTGAGAATATCTTTATGCTTGTTTTTAAGATTTGCATAACGTTCTTTAAAATCAATGCGAATTATATCTCCAACCCTTAAGCCATTTCGTCCAGTTTTATCCATATATGTTGGCCCAATACCTTTAAGGGTAGAGCCTATTTTACTCTTCCCTTTTGCAGCTTCGGATGCAGCATCAAGTTCGCGGTGCGATGGAAGTATTAAATGGGCTTTTTTTGATATTTTAAGTGTGGTTAGCAAATCCACTCCAATTTTTGATAAAGCCTCAATTTCTTCAGAAAAGATTATGGGATCGATAACAACACCATTTCCAATAATATTTATAGTCTCTTTATGGAAGACTCCCGAAGGAATTGTATGTAATACATGCTTAATGTGATTAAATTCTAGAGAGTGTCCAGCGTTTGGTCCGCCTTGGAAACGAGCAATAACATCGTAATTGGAGGTTAATACGTCCACAACCTTTCCTTTTCCTTCATCTCCCCATTGAAGGCCTAATAATACATCTGCTTTCATTCTTGATTGTTTTAGAAATGCGTGCTTTTCAAAGAATAATAAAATCATCCAAAGATGATAGCCATATAACCTTTTAAAGGTAAATAAAAATTTATGTCTAGCCCATGTAAGTTATCAACATGGAGACTTTCTAGTCAATCTTTAAATCTTTAATTTCACAAAAAAACCGCGGCATTAAAGCAACGGTTTTGGTTTCATAACTATTTAAGTGCTGATTAAACTGTCAGTTCAAGTTCATTAATACAATCATTACATGTTCCGTAAAAGTAGAGTGAGTGATGAGAAATTCTAAAATTCATTGTTCTTCCTGCAGTGTTTTTAATCTCTTGAACACGTGGATCGCAGAACTCAATTACTTTTCCACATCTTGTACAGATTAAATGATCGTGTTGTTTACATTCATAAGCTTTTTCAAACTGAGCAATATTTTTGCCAAACTGGTGTTTAACTACTAGACCACAATCAAGTAATAATTCGATAGTGTTGTATAAAGTAGCACGACTAACCCTGTATTTCTTATTTTTCATGAATATGTACAAGGTCTCAATATCAAAATGGCCTTCGTGAGTATAAATTTCCTCGAGGATTGAAAAACGTTCAGGTGTTTTTCTATGACCCTTACGCTCTAGGTAATCGATAAAAAGTTTTTTAACGGTATCTTTGGTACTAATGCAAGTCATATTACTCTTATTTGTATAAGTTTTGTGTAAAGATATTATCAAATTTAATAAGTCTACATTTTACACAACTGAATTAACAAGTTTAAGGTGAAAAGGTTTAATCATCAAACTTTTCGACTCTTTTTACAGAGTCAATACCTTTAATTTTCATTACGTTCATCCCCAAGTTATTTAAGTCGGTGATATTGTGGACGTATAAATCGATTGTGCTATCAAAGATACCATCGTGACTATCAATATGTAATTTTCGAATATTCACACGTAACTCATCGGATATAACCTTTACTAGTTCGCTTAGAATACCAATCCTATCCATCCCACGAACCTCAATACGGGCAAGGAACGAAAGAACCTTATGTGTAGTCCATTTTGCAGAAACAATTCTATCGCCATGCTGTGACATCAATCTAATTGCTTCAACACAGGTGGCCTTGTGAATGATTACATTTTCTTCGGGAGTAATAAAACCAATTACCTCATCGCCAGGAATTGGGTTACAACATTTGGCAACGATGTACGAAGGGGCATCTTCATCTTGTGTCTCTCTCAGAAGATACGGTGCTTTTACATCAATTTTTTGATTGGCGAGCAAATCATCCTCTTCTTCTTCCTCATCCTCTTCAATCTCTTTTTTTCGTAAAGGATTAATTGAAAGTTGTAGACCCCAATATTTTATCCATTTACTTTTGGTGTTCTTTTTTAAAATTTTCTTAAGATCGTCAAGCGATATTAGGTTTGATCCTATTTTGCTATAAAGTTCATCCTTAGAGAGGCAATCGTAAGCCGGAAGGATTTTTTTGAAGACACGAGATGAGGGTGTTATACCAAGTTCTGCAAGTTTTTTTTCTACAAGATTTCTTCCCTTTTCAATTCTATTTTTGGTTTCAGCTTTAAGGGTAGCCTTAATTGCAAGTTTTGCCTTGGCGGTAATTACATAGTTTAACGATTCCCATGATGGTTTTTGAGTAGTAGCAGTGATTATTTCAACTTGATCTCCGCTATTAAGAATATGGCTAAGAGGTACTAGCTTGTGATTTACCTTTGCACCAATAGCTTTATTTCCAATTTCGGAATGTATTTCGTAGGCTAAATCCAAGGACGTAGCCCCCTTTGGAAGTGTTTTAGTATCCCCTTTGGGGGTAAAAACAACAATTTCGGATGAAAATAGATTAAGTTTGAATTCATCGAGAAATTCTAAGGCATCGGATTGTGGATTATCAAGCATTTCACGAATTCGCTTGATCCATTTATCGAGTTCGTTTTCTTGATTAGCGGTATCAACGTCCTTATACTTCCAGTGAGCAGCAAATCCTCGTTCAGCAATATCGTCCATTCTCTGCGTTCGTATTTGCACTTCAACCCATTGCCCATTTGGCCCCATAACAGTACAATGTAATGCTTCGTAACCATTTGCTTTTGGAGTACTAACCCAATCTCGGATACGATCAGGTTTGGGCTTGTATATATCAGTAACTAATGAATATATGTGCCAGCATTGGGTTTTCTCGGGAATGTGTGGTAATGGTTTAAATATTATGCGAATAGCCAAAAGATCATAAATATCTTCGAAGGTAACATTCTTAGATTGTATCTTTTTCCAGACAGAGTATATCGATTTTGGGCGACCAGTTATTTCATAATCAATGTTATTTTCATCAAGTTTTTTGATTATTGGGAGCGAAAAATGGTCGATAAGTTGCATTCTCATTTTCTCACTATCGGCAACTCTTGTTTGAATTTCTCCGAAAACTTGTGGAAATCGATATTTTAAACTAAGATCTTCGAGTTCGGTTTTTATTGCGTAGAGGCCTAATCTGTGGGCTAATGGGGCATATAAATAAATTGTTTCGCCAGCAATTTTCATTTGCTTATTGGGCTGCAACGAATCGAGCGTTCGCATGTTGTGTAGCCTGTCGGCGAGTTTAATAAGAATGACTCGGATATCTTCAGCGATAGTTAACAGCATTTTTCTAAAATTCTCGGCCTGCAGAGATGAATTTGCATCAAAAACCCCAGATATTTTAGTAAGCCCATCGATAATCGAAGCAATTTTAGGTCCGAATATCCGCTCCATATCTTCAACCGTATAATCTGTATCTTCAACTACATCATGAAGCAGAGCGCAGGCAATAGATTTAGCGCCTAGACCAATTTCTTGAGTAACAATTTTTGCCACAGAAATTGGATGGATAATATATGGTTCTCCAGATTTTCTTCGAACTCCTTTATGTGCTTCGTTAGCAAGATTAAATGCTTTTAGAATAAGCGCTTTGTCTTCTTCTGTATTGCAACGAGTACAATTTTTAAGAAGATCGTCGAAGTGTTCCTGAATATTTTTTTTTTCTTCTTCGGTTTGAAGGTTCATATTGTAAATAGTCACTTATATTTTTGTTTCAATGGCCATTGTAAAATGTATCAACCAACCTTTTAAAATTGAAAAAAATGTAAGATCTAGTTGTTTTTTATACAATAGAAAAATTTATTTTGAATAATTAATGATGTAAAAGTAGCTAAAAATGAACTGTTGTGGGTTTGCTTTTTGAGATTTGGTAAATTTAAAAACTGCTAATGATAGATTACAGTGACATTGCCTGTTTTAACAAGATCGTTATTTCCAGAGGTACTGATTACAAGTCTATACACATAAGTGCCTTCTTTAGCAAGCCGACCGCCGGCCACAACTCCATTCCAACCAGTATTTCTACCTTCAAAAACTAAATTACCCCAACGATTATATATGCTAAGGGAGTAATCGGCTTTATAGGTTATAATAGGTACTAAAATGTTACGGGCATTACCATTATTTACATAAGTATCGTTAGGAATTATTGCATCGGGCATTACTACTCCAGGAACCACTTCGGTACATTGAATTCTGGAGCGGCAAAGCATTACTATCGACCCTAATAGATTTCTTTCATATCCTTCAACTTGGTAACAAAATTTAACTGAATAGCCCTGGCCTTCGAAAATCTTAACATCATCTGTTATTTCGAGTTGATCCGTTTCGGGTAGGTAAACAGGAGGCATTGCAATATCTGTATAAGCATATCGGGTTACTCTATATCTTGTGTAGTTATTCTTGTGAGCAATTAGAGAAGTATCAATGTAAAGTTGATCCCATTCAATGTGATTTGTTAAACCTTGATTATGCACTTTAGGAATAATGGTATTGGCAAGATTAGTTCTTTTTACAACTAAAGGACAAGTATTTATGGCATCAATTTTATAGAAGAATGGTCGTGTACGAGCGGTCCAGCTATCCACAGTATCGCCAAAATAGTTTGTTTTGGGGTTGTTAAATAGATTAAGCATTTTTTTACTAAATATGCTCTTTACTGAATCGGATTGCTCCCATCTCACCACCTCAAAATGATTAAGTTCAGTGGCTTGATCGATTTGAAAATAAATGTTAACTTTTTTATCTTCAGCTATAATTGAGTCAATCGACATACTGTTAGGGCGAATAGGCATATCGGTGAATCTATGATAGAGGTTGGAATACGTAGTAAAAGGTTTATCGACTCTTCTGGCTGTAAGATAGAAATAGTAATCCCTGTTTTCAATTACATTTTTGAAACTGTACTGGTTGGTGAATTTGTAAATTGAGTCTTTAAAAGTAAAAGAATTTAATGTAGGTGAATTGCTAACATACAAATAGTAATACGCATAGGTGCTATCATTTTTCCACCCTTCATATAAATTCCATGTAAGGTCAATTTTGAAGTTACAGCTATCGTATTTTGATGTGATAAAAATATTGGAATGATTTGTTGTAAGCTGGCTAACTTGGGTTATACTTCTAGCGGCTATTGAGTATTTATTCTTTTTGAAATCCCCTATTGTATTTATATCGGTATAGGTAAAAGTGTTTGAGGATACAGTATCATATTGACACATGCCAATACATGAGCCGCTACTTGAATATTTGTAAATTACATAGCCTATTGTTTTTTCATAGGGTGGATTATGTGGGGCGTGTAGGTAAATGTTAGGAGACCAGTGTAAAGTTGTAGAACCGTCACTAAGATTAATGGTACAATAGTCAAATACAGGCATGGGAGGTTTTATAGAGTCAACCTGAGCAATGCATTTAAAACCAAAAACAAGAAAAACAACAAAAAGGATTTGTAATTTTCTCATTGATTGCTAATTAATGTTCTTTTTTGATCCTGCAACGCATTCAATCAAATCATCTTCACGAAGATAGTTATTTGCAAGGTTCATTATTTGTTCTGGCGTAATTGTTTTTATAGTATGTATTGTTTTTTCAAAAAAAGTATAATCTAAATTGTTGAATTCAAATAAGTTTATTATGGTATCAGCAATTGTAAAAGCACCATCAAAAGATCGGAGCAGTTCTCCTAAAAGGTAATTTCTAACAAGATCAAGTTCATTGTTACTTACCAGCTCATTCCTTAAACGGGAAATCTCAAAATATATTTCTTTAATGGCGAGTGAAGTGTACTCTGCTCCCACCTCTGTTCCAATCACAAAAACACAAAACTCCCTGAGTGTTAATATTGTAGAGGAAATCCCATAGGTGTACCCTTTATCTTCTCTAATATTCTTCATTAATCGTGATCCAAAATAACCACCAAGCAATGTGTTTAGAATTACTAATGCGGAATAATCAGGGTGTTTACGATCAACAAGTATTCTACCAATTCGAATGGCCGATTGTAGGGCATCTTCCTTATGCGAAAAATATTTTCTTTGTTCTGATGCGGCTATTTTTGGTAAGTTTTCGAGGGTTGTTAGCTCATTACCCCATTTTTCTTTACCAAAATGATTAATAACATTATTGATTTCAGAATCCCCAACTTTTCCCGATAATACTATTGTACAAAGATTAGATGTGAGATGGCTCTGATGGAAATTAACCAAATCGGAACGCTTTATGTTTATATAATCTTGTGGTTCAGCAAAAAAACCATAAGGATGATAGAATCCGAATAAACCTTTAAAAAAATCTTGTCTTGATAGTGTTGTTACTTTCTCCAGTTCTACTATTAACGATTGTTTTCCTTTAATTCTATAGGTTTCAACCTCTTTTTCGGGGAATGTGGGGGTTTTAACTACCTGCTCGAGTAAATCAAGCGATTCGTTTAAGTATTTACTAAGGGAGAACATGGAGATTTTACCAAAATCCCTGTCGCTATTTTGTTCGCAAAAACTGCCAAAAAAATCAAATTTTTCGGCAATTTGGTGTGATGTTAGGTTTTGTGTACCTTCCGTTAGTAAAGACAATGCAGCTCTTGATTCTGCGGGTTTGCTTTGATATCTTGAACCTGCCGAAAAGTGCAAATCCAATTTGCAAACATCCTCTGTGCCTACATTTATTGAAAGCAAACGAATACCATTTGGTAGAATAATTTCATCCGCTTTTGTTACTACAATTTTATCGGGTATTTGCCTTATTGGTGCTATTTTTCTATTTAACATTTGCTTGTTGTTGAAAAATCAATCTATACTAAAAGGCTGTTTTATTTTTTTGCTTTATAGAATAATGTTGAGCAATTCTCATCTGAAAATAGGTTTGATGCAACTTCTTTAACTTTTTCTTGAGTTACTTTTCGATATTTTTCTACCTCATGATTAATATTCTCAGCATTTCCTAAAAGTTCGTGAAAAGCAAGGTTCATCGCTTTTTCTAGAGGGTTAACTTCACCAAACTTGTAATTTGATTCAAACTGGTTTTTAACCTTTTCAAGTTCGTAATCGCCAAGCGATTTGTTTTTGATTTGATCCAACTCTTCGTTTATTGTGGATTCAGCTAGTTGAAAAGAGGTTTTTTCGTAGAGCCTTCCAGTGATAACAAAAAGACCCTCGTCAATATCACCTGTGATATATGCATTAATTTCGCTAAAGATATTTTGCTCCTGAACAAGTTTATTGTAAAGCCTTGAAGATTTCCCATTTGATAGTATGTCCGAAATTAAATCAGTAGCATGAAAATCGGCATGTTTACGATTACTCATGTGGTAAACTTTAAATATGGAATCAAATGGTACATCTCGCTCAATTTCAAGTATTCTCGGCTCAGTTTGCCTAGGTTCTTTAGGTATTTGGCGTTTTGGAACTGGCCTTCTTTCAATTTCACCAAACCATTTTTTCGAATATTCAAGTATTTCCACAGTTGTTACAGGGCCGGTAATGGTAAGGATTGCATTATTTGGTGCATAGTGTTTGTAAAAGAAATCTTTTACATCGGTGAGAGTTGCATTTTTGATGTGTCGCGGTTCAACACCAATGGTTGGCCATTTGTACGGGTGAACCTTGTATGCGAGTGGTCTAAGCAAATGCCATACATCTCCATATGATTTATTGAGATACCGTTGATTGAACTCTTCTACAACCACATTTTTTTGAACAGCAAGACTTTTCTTGGAGAATGCTAGGTTCAGCATCCTATCGCTCTCAAGCCAAAAGGCAGTTTCCAGATTCTCTTTTGGTATAGTTATATAGTAATTTGTGAAATCGTTATTTGTAAATGCGTTATTTTCACCTCCAGTTCTTTCAAGAGGTTCATCAAATTTGGGGATATTTACAGAACCGCCAAACATCAGGTGTTCAAAGAGGTGTGCAAAACCGGTGCGTTCAGGATCCTCATCCCTTGAGCCTACATCGTAAAGTAGGTTGAACGACACAATAGGAGTACTATTATCGTTGTGAACAACAACTCGTAAGCCATTCTCAAGACAAAACTTTTCAACTTCAATCATTCTTTGAGTTTGCTACTTATTAAAATTAAGAAATAGTAATATTGCTTTTAAAGAGAGAAATTGTGGATAAATAATAAGAGAACTAAACGAATAACACAACCAAACAATAATGGTTCAAATATAATTGTTTTGCTCTGTTTTCAATAAAGATATATACTTTTATTATTAAGAGGTTGAACAAGCAAATTGATGTTTTTAATTTTTTATTAGCGTTAAATAAATTAGTCGTAATTTTGAGGCGCAGATACTTTCTAAATGAGATATATTCATAATCTTTCCTATAGACTATTAATTTATAGTCGCTTTCTTGGTCAAAAGCGATTAATACTTCTATTGAGTTTTGTAGTTGGTATCTTTAGCGGTTTGGCTGCTGTGTTGCTAAAAAACACTGTTCATTTTCTAAATAGTCTACTCCAAATAATTATCAACGAAGGTTCGTTCAATTTACTTTTTTTGGCCTTGCCGGGAATTGGAATAATTCTCACGGTCATGTATGTTAGGTATTTTGTAAAGGATAATATTGGGCATGGAGTTTCCAGGGTCCTTTTTTCGATATCAAAACTGGGAAGTAAAATCAAACGACATAATACCTATAGTTCAATTGTTGGAAGCACAATAACCATTGGATTTGGAGGATCCGTGGGAGCGGAAGCTCCAATTGTACTGACGGGTTCGGCAATAGGGTCGAATATTGGACAATTTTTTAGGGTGAATTATAGGACGCTAACCCTTTTAGTGGGCTGTGGTGCTGCTGGTGCAGTTGCGGCTATTTTTAAAGCCCCACTTGCAGGATTGGTGTTCACATTAGAGGTTCTAATGCTCGATTTAACAATGTCCTCAATTGTTCCTCTTTTGATATCGGCGGTTTCTGCGGCTTCTGTATCATTCTTTTTGTTGGGCAGAGGAGTAGTTTTTGATTACCATGTAGTACGACCTTTTTACCTGCACAATATCCCTTGGTTTATTGTTTTAGGCCTTTTTTGTGGATTAGCATCTGCCTATTTCATTCGCCTTTCAATGAAAATTGAGGGGCGTTACTCGAGAATACATAATCCATATAAAAAATGGATAATAGGTAGTTTGATTCTTGGTACGCTCATTTTTGTTTTCCCACCACTTTATGGGGAGGGCTATAAAACCCTTCAATTACTGCTTGATGGTCGCTCTTCTGAATTATTTAGAGGCAGTCCATTTGCTTCGTTTCAGAATGATTACTGGTTGTTACTCATTGCTTTGTTAATGCTTCTGATAACCAAGGTGATAGCAACTTCATCAACAACAGGTGCTGGTGGGGTTGGGGGTACATTTGCACCAACCCTTTTTATGGGAGGTGTTGCCGGATTCTTTGTTGCTAAAATCATTAACCAATTTAGTTTTATTAATGTTTCCGAGAGCAACTTCGCATTAGTTGGAATGGCTGGTATGATGGCAGGTGTAATGCACGCACCTCTTACTGCAATCTTCTTAATTGCCGAGATAACAGGTGGATACGCACTTCTAATTCCATTAATGATTACATCAACAATATCTTTTATCACAATACTCTATTTTGAACCACATTCAATATACTCAAAACAATTGGCTGCTCGTGGAGAGTTGATTACACATCATAAGGATAAGGCAGTTTTAACAATTCTACAGTTAAGTAATCTGGTTGAAACCGACTTAGCCATAGTAAATCCCAAGGATACTCTTGGAAAACTTATTAATGTTATAAGCAAATCGAAACGAAATATATTTCCAGTGGTTGACGATAAAGGGAAATTCATGGGTATTGTTCTACTCGATGAGATTAGGAGTATAATGTTCAATTCGGAACTTTACGATTGCACCCACGTTCGTAATTATATTTCACTACCCCCTGAATTTATTACCATAAACGAATCTATGGAGAGCGTAATGCGAAAGTTTGAGGAGACAAATTCATGGAATTTACCAGTTTTAGATAAGGATAAGTATGTAGGATTTGTGTCTAAGTCCAAGGTGTTTTCAGCCTATAGGGATATCCTAGTTCAATTTTCTGAGGAATAGTTAATTTACTATTCCTAGCAATGACGCTAAGTATGCGAAGAAACTGTCAAAAAAACAAGGGACTCAACGAATTCTTATCAAACTCAAAACGGCTTAATCTGTATGAGTATCCGTTTAGATAACAAAATCAAGCCTCTGTTTTGTCATTCCTGCGAATGCAGGGATCTCCTTATTAATATTGGGATTCCGGGACTTCGCCCAGAATGATAACTAAACTTGTTTATTAGAATAGTAATGATTACGGATACTCATATTAATCTAACGTCAGTTCGATGTAAGGTATCATCCTGAGCGAAGCGAAGGATCTAATTATTTAAAATCCAGATGCTTCACTCCGTTCAGCATGACAAACCAACAATCTAATGGTGAACTGAGAATCAATATATTATACTTACATCGAACTCACGTTAATCTAATAATGTTTAATGTTCATTTTGATAAAACATTTCGTATTAAATTTCTAATATTTTGAGTCTCTTTGCGGCTTAGCGACTTTGCGTAAGGATTCTGAATTTCAGATCGAAATATTTTTTTTTCCCCGTTCAAAAGCCTTACTTTTGCGTTCAAATTAAAAAAATAACCCATGGTAAGAGATACTCAAATATTTGATCTGATTGAAAAGGAACGTCAACGTCAGATGCACGGTATAGAGCTAATAGCTTCCGAAAATTTTGTAAGCCCCCAGGTGCTTGAGGCAATGGGATCTGTCCTAACAAATAAATATGCAGAAGGTTACCCTGGTGCAAGATATTATGGTGGTTGCGAGATTGTAGATCAAACCGAACAAATTGCCATTGATAGGCTAAAGGAACTTTTTGGTGCAGAATACGCCAATGTTCAGCCTCACTCAGGCGCACAGGCAAACATGGCTGTTTTTGTAACTGTTTTGAAACCTGGTGATACTTTCCTAGGTCTCGATTTATCGCATGGTGGTCACCTATCACATGGTTCACCTGTAAACTTTTCGGGATTATGGTATAAGGCTGTTTCCTATGGTGTTAAGGAGGATACTGGTATTGTTGATTATGATATGATGGAGAAGATGGCCATTGAGCATAAACCAAAGCTTATTGTTGGTGGTGCTTCAGCATACTCCAAGGAGTGGGACTACAAGCGCATGCGTGAGATTGCCGATAAAGTTGGCGCAATGTTGATGGTGGATATGGCTCACCCTGCTGGTTTAATTGCTGCAGGATTGCTAGACAACCCTGTTAAATACGCTCACATTGTAACCTCTACAACCCACAAAACTCTTCGTGGACCACGTGGTGGTATTATCCTTATGGGTAAAGATTTTCCAAATCCTTGGGGATTAACAACTCCAAAAGGTGAAATTAAGATGATGTCGCAGATATTGAATAGTAGCGTTTTCCCAGGAATTCAGGGTGGACCACTTGAGCATGTTATTGCATCCAAAGCTGTTTCATTTGGTGAGGCTTTAAGACCTGAATATAAGGAGTATCAGATGCAGGTAAAGAAGAATGCTGCTGCTTTGGCAAAAGCATTTATGGCAAAAGGTTACAAAGTAGTATCTGGTGGCACCGATAACCATTTGATGTTAATCGATCTTCGTACTAAATTCCCCGATATAACTGGCAAAAAAGTTGAAAATACCTTGGTTAAAGCCGATATCACTATTAACAAAAACATGGTACCATTCGATAGCCGCTCACCATTCCAAACATCAGGTATTCGGGTAGGAACGCCAGCAATTACAACCAGAGGTTTAAAAGAAAACCACATGGCAACGATTGTTGAACTAATTGATCGAGTAATCTCAAATTGCGATGATCAGAAGGTGATTGATGATGTTCGCGCTGATGTGAATAAGCTAATGAAGGATTTCCCGCTCTACGCATGGTAAAAAGCTAAACCCCGACTTTTGGTCGGGGTTTTTTGTATCTGAAACTTTTAGTTTTTTTGCAGATATTCAATTTCTTAAATTTTTCAATTGCAGAATCAAGCCGTTTTTCGTTGATTTTAGATGATAGTTCATGCTGTGTTGCACTAAAAGAGTTTTACTCATTTAAAGACATAATCACCAATCCATTATCCTTACTCCGATTAATAATCAAAGTTTCAGAATTTTTAGTAATCATATCAAGATACTGCTTCATGTCTTTTCTGAAAGCAGAAATTGTTACGGATAACATAGCATAAGGAGCATTCCCTTCCATTAAAGGATTATTCCTTATCAGTAAAACCCTTTAATGGCTAACAATAGATATTACTTAACGTGAGTTCCTATTAATGGATTTTTCCTTTAAAGGGTTAAATGATATGCTACGCTAAATACTCATTAACGTCTCTATTTAGGAAATATGGTAATGGATTTATTTACAGAGATATATAATTATTTAGTGTGTTGATGGAAGGTTGGAGTGATGGAGCAATGGAAAACAAGAGGTTAGATTTTTGCTTATATCTTCCATTTCTCCATTATTCCAGTTTTTTATTGATTCAAATAAAATAAATCGATTGATATATAGATTAATACATTGTTTCTTACGTTGAACACACGTTAATTAACGTGTGTTCGATGTAAGTATAACATACTGATCCTAAGTATAGCGTTAGATTGTTACTTTGTCATGCTGAACGAAGTGAAGCATCTAGTCTTTAGGCGATTAGATCCTTCGCTTCGCTCAGGATGACACCTTACATCGAGTTGACGTTAATTAAGATTCACTCTTTCAGAATGAAAAACTTATTTTTTTAATCCAGTGCAACAAAACATAAAATTAAATGTATATTGTACTAATGTAATGGAAAAAAGTTTTCTAAAAGCAAGTATATTAACAAAGTAACTACTGAAAAACTACTTTAAATGTAGTTTTTGAAAGTATTGATAGTACTTTAATAAAAAATAGAATCATTTAAAATTTAAATTAAAGATGAAGGCAAAGCAACTTATAATCGTATTAGTAATTCTACTAGCAAGTAGTAGCGCTAGCATTGCTAAGATTACCTATGAAAAAAGGTCATACGAGACTAAGCTTATAGGGGCTGAGGCGCCAGTCATTGATGGAATACTCAATGATGCTATATGGCAAAAAGGAGTGTGGCAGGGTGGATTTATCCAACGCGAACCTCATGCGGGTAAAGATCCATCGCAAAAAACGGAATTTCAAATACTCTACGATCATGATTTCTTATATGTAGCAATTAAGGCTTATGATAATTCCCCCGATAGCGTATCCTACCGAATTTCGCGCCGTGATGATACTGATGGTGATGCAGTAGGTTTAGCTATTGATTCATACCATGATCAAAAAACAGCCTTCGGTTTTTGGGTAAATGCCGCTGGTGTAAAAAAAGATTTTATTCTCACCGATGATGGTAATAACCAGGATTTGAACTGGGATCCTATTTGGTGGGTTAAAACTGCAAAAACGAATGATGGGTGGAGCGCAGAAATGAAAATTCCTTTGAACCAGCTTCGGTTTGCCAACTTGGATGATTTAACCTGGGGGTTACAAGTTGGAAGGTTCTTTTTCCGCAAGCAAGAATCATCGTATTGGCAGTTTATTCCTAAGGATGCATCGGGTTGGGTAAGTGAATTCGGAGAGATAAATGGGTTACGCTCCCTCACCCCTCGCCGTCAGGTTGAGCTTGCTCCCTACCTGGTTACTCAAACCGAGAGGTTTAAAAATGAGGTGGGAAATCCCTTTATGACAGGCAAGAGGAATGGCTTAAATGCAGGTATCGATGCAAAGGTGGGGATAACCAATAACTTCACCCTCGATTTAACCGTTAACCCTGATTTTGGTCAGGTTGAGGCCGACCCATCGGTAGTTAACCTATCCGCTTTCGAAACCTATTTCCCGGAGAAAAGACCATTCTTTGTTGCAGGGAGTAACCTTTTTAGCTTTAACCTGGTGGCTGGGGATGGGGACCAATCAGCAGAAAATCTCTTCTACTCAAGGAGAATTGGAAGATCACCCCAGCTATCACCTGATCTAGCAAATAAAGAGTTCATAGATATCCCATCGAATACAGCAATTCTGGGTGCAGCAAAGATTAGCGGCAGAAATAATAATGGTTTATCCGTTGGCATAATGGAGAGTTTAACATCAAGCAGCTACGCCCAAATCGATAGTCTTGGTAAGAGGCGGCATCAACTTGTTGAGCCATTAACCAACTATTTTGTAGGTACTTTAAAGAAAGAGTTTAATAAAGGAAATACTGTAATTAATAGCATTATCACCTCAACAAATCGCCAGCTTACCGATGTATCAAAGGATTACCTACATAAGGATGCATTCACTGGGGGTATTGATTTTCAGCAGTACTGGAAAAATCGGGTTTACTACTTTAGCACTAAACTTTACTTTAGCAATGTTAGTGGCACTAAGGAGGCTATTGCTGCAACTCAAACTGCTCCTGCAAGGTACTTCCAACGCCCAGATGTAAGATACGTAAGGGTTGATTCGTCCAGAACCTCTTTAACAGGAACTGGGGGGTTGATTCAGTTTGGAAAATCAGGCGAAGGGCATATTCGCTATATGACATTCGTTTCGTGGAAATCGCCTGAACTTGAGGTGAATGATATTGGCTACTCACAAAATGTTGATGATATCTTTCAGGTTGCTTGGGTTGGGTTGCGCTACTGGGAACCAGTATCTATCTTCCGAAATATCAACATCAACTTCAACCAGTGGACAGGTTGGAATTTTGGAGGAAACTCAACCTATAAAGGAGGAAACGTAAACGTTAACCTTCAATTTACTAATTACTGGAGCTTTAGTACTGGAGTAGACCGTAACGGGATGAGCTTAATGAGCAGCGCATTACGTGGGGGGCCAATGCTCAAAAGGCCTGGTAGTTGGATCTATTCGTATGATATTAATTCCGATCAACGAAAAGCACTAACCGTCTCATTGGGTGGTTCAAACAATTTAGGCGATTTTAATGCAAGCGTTTTCCATGGTTTTTGGGGTTCTATAAGCTACAGGCCATCAAAGAGTCTCTCCGTTTCAGTTGCCCCTGAAATTTCAAGAAGAAATTTCAAGATACAGTATGTTACAAATACCGATTGGAATGGAGATCCAAGATATATTAACGCTTCAATTAGTGAAAAATCGTACGACCTTTCGTTTAGGCTTGAATATAGTATAAACC
>JACABB010000050.1 GCA_013376985.1 Bacteroidales bacterium | reverse complement strand
TGTCCATTAGGGAGCATGGTCCAAAAAAAACCATTAAAAATGTCCATTATACCGATAATTAGGTTTAGATTTGTTTTTAAGATTGATGGAAAGGGGGGATTTATACTACTCCCCTTTTTGTTTACATTGAATTGAAATCCCTCAATTTTCTTAAATCTCCAGCAATTTCCATCTGAATTACCCTTTTATCGTACTCAACAACTTGCAGTAAATTTTTGGATCTCCCACTACAACTGTCAATTTCATTGATTAATTCCACAAGTACAGAAAGATCATGCCATCTACCAAGTTTTTGCTGTAACGTATTAAGAAATAAGGTAAATGATGAATTGTATTTTGTATTCATCTTAGCTTTCTTTATTGTTGAAAAGATGTATATCAACTCTTTAATAAGTTTTCGAATACGATGAAGCACCTCCTCGCCTAAATCATCACTGGTTAATTGAACAATCTGATTGAAAAGCAAATCTACTTTCTGTTGAACTTTTTCTTCTATTTTCTCATTATCAAGGGATTCAATTGTCTCGTCAAACCTTTGATTCAGAAGTATTATATCAAAGATGTTAATTTTTCGAATTTTCTTTTCAATACTCTTATTTATCTTCTTCTTACCCCTGTTTATATAGTCGACAATACCATCAACCTCCTCTCCTACCCTCTTTCTATAAAACTCTAAAAGAATCATTTGAACATGACCATCGCGAAGGTAACCCAACCGTATAAAAAAAGAATCTATTCTTTTAAAAATCAGAATGTCGTTTAAGGAATCCCCCTTATAATCTATAGCAGTTATCAATGCTCTAATCTTCTTAATATTAAGGCGTAAACTATGCACCAACTCTACAGAACAATCCTCGCCTAAACTTTTCAGACTATTCTCTAGGGCATTAAATGAATTGTCGCTATACCTTATTAGTAGTGATTGCACGTTAGTAAGTTACTAAAAAAAGGGATTGACAAAGCACCTTTTTTGAATAGGCAAATTCATTTATAATCATTTTAATATCTTCCAATTTCATCTCAATATAGCACTCTCCAATAAAATCAACTACTCTTCTCCTTTATTTACCTATCGCAAATTGTGATAAAAAAACATAGGTGGAAGAAGTATGTTGCTACATTTTTTGTTCATCGCTGAATTCTAAGGGTTATAAGATTATCGTTTATACAGATTTTCCATGCATATATTATTGATATTCCGCACCATATCATTACAAATCGTAAATAAATAGAGATATCCTTCCTAATTTAACTTAGTTTTTGTAATGTTGTAATCGAATTTACCGTTGTTATCTCTTTTAGGTAAGCTTATTATTAACTAACAAAGAATAATATGCCTTTAAAAAGCAAGATTGAAGAATTACAAAAACGCAAAGAGGAAGTTTTACAGGGCGGAGGAGAACAGGCCATTGCAAAGCAAGCAGCAATGGGCAAGCTCACCGCAAGGGAGCGAGTTATAGCCCTGTTAGATGAAGACTCATTTCATGAGTACGATCTCTTTGTTGAGCATGAGGCACGCGATTTCGGTATGGATGGCAAAATACTTCATGGTGATGGGGTTATAATCGGAACCGGAACAATATATAGTGCTCCAGTAGCAATATTTGCCCAGGATTTTACCGTTGCCGGTGGTTCCTTGGGTTTAATGCATGCTCGAAAAATCACTAAAATTATGGATTACGCTTTGAGAATGCGAATCCCATTGATCGGTATTAACGATTCAGGGGGCGCTCGTATTCAAGAGGGTGTTAATTCATTGGCTGGCTATGGCGAAATTTTTTGGAGAAATACTCTTTCAAGTGGTATCATTCCTCAAATTTCGGTTATACTAGGACCCTGTGCTGGCGGAGCGGTTTATTCACCAGCATTAACTGATTATGTTTTTGTTGTAGATAAGATCTCTAAGATGTTTATTACTGGACCAGAAGTTATTAAGTCCGTACTTGGAGAAGAAATCTCTCAGGATGATCTTGGTGGTGCTAGGGTTCATGCAGAAATAACTGGCAACGCTCACTTCTATGCAGAAAGTGAAATCGAATGCTTCGAACAGATAAAGAAACTTATAACCTTTATCCCTTGGAACAACTCACGTAAAGCTCGCCGTTTTGAGCCAAAAGAGCCAAAACCCGAATATAACATCGAAAAAATTGTTCCAAACGATCCAAAGCAACCATATGACGTTCGCGATGTTATTAAAGCATTAGCCGATGATTCTGATTTCTTCGAAATTCATGAAAAATGGGCTGCAAACATCGTAATCGGTTTTGGTCGTTTAAATGGCGAAACGGTAGGATTTGTTGCCAATCAGCCACTTGTAATGGCTGGTGTACTGGATGTTGATAGCTCAGATAAAGCTGCTCGTTTTATCCGTTACTGCGATGCATTCAACATCCCGCTTTGCACATTAGTTGACCTTCCAGGTTATCTACCAGGTATAGACCAAGAACATGCTGGCGTAATTCGTCACGGGGCAAAAATACTTTATGCATACAGCGAAGCTTCAGTTCCAAAACTGACCGTGATTCTTCGTAAAGCTTATGGTGGTGGCTATATCGCTATGAGTTCACGTCACCTTCGTGCCGATTTTGTATTTGCATGGCCCGGTGCTGAGATTGCTGTTATGGGACCAGAAGGTGCTGCGAATATTATTTTCCGTAAGGAAATCATGGAAGCAAAGGATCCTGATAAGATTCGTCTTCAAAAGGTAGAAGAGTATAAGGAAAAATTTGCAAATCCTTACGTTGCCGCAGCTAGAGGTTATATTGACTCAGTAATTGAGCCAAAAGAAACCCGCAAATTGCTTCTTCATGGTTTAGAGGTTTCAAGCACTAAAATTGCTGACCGTCCAACTAAAAAACATGGAATTCCTCCTTTCTAGAATTGAACGGATGATTAAATGTAAAGTGAAAAAACAAACGAATCTTCTAAATCAATTTGCAATATGGCATTAAATAGACTCGATAACAAACAGTTAACTGCTTTTATTCCTGGAACAATCATCGACGTAAAAGTTAAGGTTGGCCAACAGGTAAAGCAGGGTGAAATTCTAGTTATTTTAGATGCAATGAAAATGCATAACAGAATTTTATCTCCTATAAATACTACAGTAAAAGAGGTTAATGTTAAGACTGGCGATAGAGTAGCTAAAGGTTTTGTAATGGTAGTTTTAGATTAACAAACTAATGAACAAGGGTAAAAATGGGAGGCTTAGTTCCCATTTTATCAAAATAGATATTGATAGAAAAGCTGCCGGGGGCAGCTTTTCTATTTAAACTAAAAATAGTTTGCAGTATATAATTTGAATTGTCATATTTCCAAATGGATAATAGTGGATCGCTCAATTTGCCTTGCGCTGGAAATTCGCTTCCCCTTGGAGGCTTTAAAGTACATTCCAGATTTAATAGGGTTGTCAACTTTGTAAACGAGGCGAATGAAATAGCTTTCATCACCTCCGAAATCAATTTACTTGCTGCTCATGGAATTTTTCTTCCGGAACAAGAATTAAAGTTTATCATAAACTTAGCCATTAATCCTCATGAGATAATTATTAATGAGCATAGAATTAATCGTTCCTCAATAAATCAATATAATTCAAGTTTGAGTTTTGAAGACATCAATGGAAGTAAGTTTGAAGAAAACCTACTTCAAATACCTATATATTTTTTACATTATTTTCCAGAAAAAAGTTTAATTTTTCTATTAAACTCTAAATACGAAGAAAATTTTACTTCTGGATTCGATCGTGCTTTTATGGTTAATGCGTTAAAAAGCAAAGAACTTATTCTTTCCGGAGAATTAATAAAAGGAATTGAAACCATTAAGGGAACTGGGTATGGCTTAACTCCTTCGGGCGATGATTTTATTGCTGGCTTACTATTAGGGATGCATTACAATGAATTCAAATACAGAAAGAATCTTTATAAAATTAAAAACGATATCTATCAGGCTGTTGCAGGACAGAATCTGCTTACATCTTCGTTTTTGTTTCAAGCAAAAGAGGCAAATTATTTCCGAATTTTAAAAAATTTTCTATTTTTGCTATTTGACGCAGAAATTTCTACTACTAAAGATAAGCTCATTCAGTTGTTTTCACTAGGAGCTACTTCGGGAGCAGATTTACTCACTGGGTATATTTTTTCAATTAAATACAAAATTGCTATATGATTGTTAAAGGTATTTTGAAAAAGGGAGCTTATTACGATTCTGTTTCCTTGATGATTGTGTCAAAAGAACTCAATAAACTTGATGGTGTTGTAGATTCCTCAGTTGTCATGGGTACTCAAGAGAATAGAGCTATTCTAAATGCTGCTGGGCTAATGGTTTCTGATTTTGATAAATCGAATGATACCGATTTACTTATAAGCATAAAAGCTATTTCAGAAGAAGCTATTTCGAATGCTTTTGCAAAAGTTGATCAATTGCTGAAAGACATTCGCAACAAACACGATGAAACTGGAAATGTAAAAGCACACAGTTTAGATCAGGCCGTGAAACAATTATCTGGAGCAAACCTTTCCTTAATCTCAATTGCTGGGAAATATGCAGCCCGAGAAGCAATGAAAGCCTTACAGCAAGGACTCCATGTAATGCTTTTTTCAGATAATGTGAGCATCAGCGAGGAGATTGAACTAAAACAATTTGCACAAAGCAAGGGTTTAATGGTAATGGGACCTGATTGTGGTACGGCTATCATTAACGGAATACCACTAGCATTTGCCAATGTGGTTCAGAAAGGAAACATCGGAATTGTAGCTGCATCGGGTACCGGATTGCAAGAGGTTAGTTCGCTGATTTCAAACGAAGGAGCGGGCATCTCCCAAGCCATAGGCACTGGTGGACGTGATGTTAAAAAGGAGGTTGGTGGCATTATGTTTATTGAAGCCATGAAGGCTCTTGCTCTTGATGAAGAAACCAAAATCATAGTTTTGATTAGTAAACCACCCCACGAAGAAGTGCTTCAGAAGATTTCTGATGAAATTAACAAAATAAAAAAACCAGTTATTGCAATTTTAATTGGTGGAAATCCAAAACCTTTAAGGGATGCTGGGGCAATCCCTGCTCATAATTTGGAAGAGGCGGCTATTTATGCAGCCAGTTTGGCCAAAGGTATAGAAGTTGAAAAGGCTTTGAACAAGATTGAACTTCGCGATATAGAAATACTTGCTCAAAGCGAAAAGTTGGCTAAAAATTGTTCGGGTAAATACATTCGTGGCTTATTCAACGGAGGAACATTGTGTGATGAAGCTCAATTGATTCTGAAAGATACTATTGGCTATGTACATAGTAACGCTCCTTTAAATCCAGATTATCAACTAAAAAATCTTTGGAAAAGTGAAGAAAATACTATACTTGATATGGGTGAAGATGAGTTTACATCTGGTCGTCCACATCCTATGATAGATTTTTCATTGCGTAATAAACGGATAATAGAAGAAGCCGAGAATAAAGAGGTTGCAATTATTTTGTTGGATGTGGTTCTGGGTTACGGTTCTCACCTTGATCCGGCTTCAGAATTAGTTCCAGTAATTCGTAAGGCATTGGAAATTTCTCCTAAACTATTATTTATATGTTCGGTTACTGGTACTAATCAGGATCCTCAAAATAGAATCGAAATTATTCAGAAACTTCAAAAAGCAGGAGCTATAGTTATGCCGTCGAATGTTGCTGCTAGCAAACTTGTTGGCACAATAGCAAAACTAATCCGCTGATATTACACCTAAAATTAACAGTACTTAAAGACGAAAACATATGGCCATCAATGATTTATTTAATCAACCATTAAAAGTTATCAATACTGGATTGGCATCATTCAAAACCAATCTCGAAAAGGTTGGTGCTGAAGTCGTTCAAGTTAGCTGGAAACCTCCTGTAGATGTTGATAAAAACTCTTCTAGAATTATTGATGCTAATCAAAGTAAGATAGATAAGGCGAACCAAGAGGCTCTCAACATTATTTTAAACGGAAAACCCGTTTTAGTTGGTTTAGATATTGCCCTAAATGTTATACCCGGAATGAAGAAGAATCTGATACTCCATTCAGGACCGCCTATTACTTGGGAGCGCATGTGTGGTCCAACTAGGGGAGCAATAATGGGTGCTTTAATCTATGAGGGAATGGCTGCTAATCCCGAAGAGGCTGAAAAACTTGCATCATCGGGCAAAATTGAATACGCACCATGTCACGAACATGCATCGGTTGGTCCAATGGCTGGAATTATTTCATCTTCCATGCCGGTATTCATTATTAAAAACGAAACCTACGGAAATATTGCATATTGCACTCTAAACGAAGGTTTAGGCAAAGTATTACGCTATGGTGCATTTGGCCCAGAAGTTATTGAAAAGCTAAAATGGATGGAAACTATTATGTACCCCATCCTCAAAGCAGCAGTAGCAAAGTTAGGAAGAGTTGATTTAAAAAATATTATTGCACAGGCTCTTCATATGGGAGATGAGGTACACAACCGTAACCGAGCTGGGACTTCGTTGCTTTACCGTATTTTGGCACCTGCTATTGTGGAAACCAGCGAAATAAAAGAGGATACAATTAAGGTTTTGAATTTTATAAATGGAAATGACCATTTCTTCTTGAATCTTTCCATGCCAGCATCCAAAGCCTGTTTAGATGCCGCTCGTAATATCCCTTTCAGTAGCGTAGCCGTGGTAATGGCAAGGAATGGAACTGATTTTGGGGTTCAACTTGCTGGCACAGGCAATCAATGGTTTACTGGTGCAGCCTTAGTACCCGATGCACTATTTTTCCCTGGATATACGAAAGATGATGCAAATCCTGATATTGGAGATAGCGCCATCACTGAAACTGGAGGTTTGGGTGGATTTGCAATTGCATCTGCCCCAGCTATCGTCCAGTTCGTAGGTGGAACAGCAAAAGATGCGGTGCAGTATACTCTCGACATGTATGAAATTACAGCAGGGGAAAATAATGTTTACCAAATTCCTTATCTTAACTTTCGGGGAACACCAACGGGAATAGATGTAAGAAAGGTGATAGAAAAAAATATCACTCCATTTATTGACACAGGAGTTGCTCATAAAAATCCAGGAGTTGGACAGGTTGGTGCTGGAGTACTCAGTGCTCCTATGGAACCCTTTAAAAAGGCCTACGAGGGATTAGCAAAGCAATTTGAATAGGTTAAAACTAAAAGCATAAACATCTTATAAATAATTAAAACTAATAGATATGAAACCAGAAGACGTTTTCAAATTCATGGGTGAAGTGAAAATTCACGACTTGACTCAACGCTTAAGTATACATACCCCACCATGGCCAAGCTACATGCCTCTGCAAATTCAATATTTTAAAAGGATCGCAGGTGCTCACATGGGACAAGGTGCTAATGGTCAAATTATCAAAACCAGCAACCATGTTGGAACTCATATCGATGGCGAAATCCATTTTCATTCAAGTGGACGCACCATTGGCGATACACCACTTGATTTTTGGTATGGACCAGGTGTAGTTGTTGATATATCCGATGAAGTTTCTGATTATAGCTTATATTCTCCTGAGATGCTGATGAAAAAAGCGGAGATAAAAGAAGGTGATATCCTAATTATCAATACAGGTTACAACCGTTATGCATGGGATCAACCAGAATCGGATGAAGTAAGATATTTTGTAAAACACCCTGGCCCAAGTCCCGAATTTCATCAGTGGGCATTGGATATGAAAATTAAATGGATTGGAGTTGATTGCGGTAGCGCAGACCATCCAATGAATACCATTATTCGCGATTGGCATCCAAAACGTTTCAAAGAAGCGGAAGAGAAACTGATTGCAGATTATGGCAAATCATGGGATCAGATGTTTCCTCCCGATATTTATTACCAAGTAATGCACCTTAAACTATTCCCAAAAGGATTGGTTCATGCTGAAAACCTTGGAGGCGATATCAATAAAGTAAATAATAAACGAGTTTGGATAGGCCTTTTCCCACTTCGTGGCATTGAACTAGAATCATCAATGTGCCGTGTAATAGCGGTGGAGGGATAAAAATATTTTGTAACTCTGTATTCCGTTTTGGAATACAGAGTTGTTAAATTATGCATTTGCTACAACTATAACAAGATTAAAACTTAACACCTCACATTATGGCAATCCCTTACGAATTTGCCTACGAAAGGCCGGAAACCGCTGAACAGGCGGTTAAACTCCTCGGAAAGTACGGTAAAAATGCCAGAATCCTAGCCGGAGGAACTGATTTGGCCAACCAGATGAAGCAGGGCTTTCGAGTACCTGAGATTCTCATTGATATTAAAAATATCAAAGAATGGGAAGTCATCAAGATGGTTAATAATGAACTTCATATTGGTTCTTTGGTCACTTTTAATGACCTTAGAAAATCTCAACTGATAAGAGAAAAACTGAATATTCTATTCGAGGCGGCAGGACTTGTAGCATCAACAGGGGTAAGAAACAGGGCTACAATGGTGGGGAATATTTGTTCAGCTGTGGCTTGTATGGATAGTGCTGCTCCGCTTCTTGTTCATGAAGCAGTGATTCACACCCTGAGTATCGATGGAGAGAGAACTATTCCCATTCAGCAATGGTTTGTAGATAATCGTAAAACAGCGATTCAGGACAATGAACTTGTTACACATGTTTCCATTCCAATTCCTGAAAAGAAGTATGCAGGTGCATATCAAAAGATGATGAGATATTCAGGCGAGGATCTTTCACAATCAAACGTTGGTGTTTTGGCTCTATCGGATAACAAATACCACGTGGCTTTTGGTTCGGTTGGTCCAACTCCAAAACGTTCCTTGAAAATTGAAAATCTTCTAAATACTAAAGGTATTTCAAAGGAGACCATTGAGGAAGCCAAAGCCATGATTGAAACTGTTATTGCTCCAATCACAGATGTACGTGCAACTAAGGAATATCGTATGCACATGACCAAAGTTATGTTCGAAAGGGCTTTAAAATCAGCCGTTGAGCGATTTAAACAACCTAAGTTAATTACACAGTAGCATTGCTATGAAAAAAATATCCTTTAAACTCAATGGAGAAACAAGGTTTCTTCACGTTGAACCCAATGAAACATTACTCGATGTTTTGCGGGATAGAATGGGGGTAAAAAGTCCAAAATGTGGTTGCGACAATGGCGACTGCGGGGCTTGTACTGTGATGCTCGATGGAAAAACAGTTCGAAGCTGCCTTATTTTCGCAATCGAGGTCGATAATCATGAAATATCAACCCTTGAGAATATATCTAAAAATGGTTTATCGCCTCTACAAAAAATATTTTTAGAAAAAAATGTTTTTCAATGTGGTTATTGCGCTCCCGGAATGATATTGTCGGCTACCGAATTAATTACTAATAATCCGCATCCTTCCGAACATGAAATAAAAGAAGCTATTGCTGGCAATTTATGCCGCTGCACCGGCTACACTCCAGTTATTGAAGCCATTCTTGAATTAACCAAAAAGGACTAACTATGAAGGCATATAAATACATAGGTCAATCTGTTGTTAAGGTTGATGGTAAAGAAAAAGTATCAGGAGCCGCATTATATACCGATGATTTAGAATTTGGCCCAGATTTGCTTTACGCCGAAGTGGTTGAAGGGCCACATGCTCATGCTATAATCAATAGCATTGATACTTCTGAGGCCTTGAAAGTACCTGAAGTTCTGGCTGTAGTTACTGGAAAAGATTTTCCATTCAACTTTGGTCTTTACATGAAAGATCGCTTCATATTTGCTCAGGATAGGGTTCGTTTTTATGGTGAGCAGATTGCAGCAGTGGTGGCACGTACACCACAAGCAGCTAAGAAAGGTGCTCAATTGGTAAAAGTAAATTACACTCCACTTCCCAAAATATTGAATCCCCTTGATTCAATCAAAGAAGGTGCAGAATTGCTTCACCCCGAACTAAAGAACTACGAGCATGTTCCTTGGTTTTTCCCAAAGGCCGATACCAACATCGCCCATCATCGTAAAATTAGGAAAGGTGATGCTGACAAAGGTTTTGAACAAGCTGATTATATACTAGAAGATACTTATGAAGTCCCACGCTATTCGCATTGTGCCATCGAATTTCATGCTGCTGTAGCTAAATACGATCACTCTGGGAGATTGACAGTGTGGGCATCATCACAGTCGCCACACACACAACGAAACTTGTTTGCTCAAGCATTGGCTCCACTGGGCATCCGTCACAACGACGTAAGGGTAATTGCGCCTCATGTAGGAGGTGGATTCGGCTCTAAAGCAGGTGTTACCATGGAAATCATTGCCGCAGCAATTGCCACTAAAGTTCAAGGACATCCTGTAAAGGTTATGTGGAATCGTGAACGTGAGTTTTACAATACCTATCAACGTTTGGGCGTTGTGGCAAAACTAAAAATCGGAGTTAAGAAGGATGGAAAAATAACTGCATTAAAACACGATTTATTCTGGGATGCTGGGGCTTATGTAGAATATGCCGCCAACGTTGTTAATGCTGTTGGACTTTCAGCTATTGGCCCTTATAATGTAGAAAATGCTTCTATCGATTCATACTGTATATACACAAATCTTCCTCCAGGTGGCCCTTACCGTGGATTTGGATATTCCGAATTTCTTTTTGGATTGGAATCACACATGAACCGCATTGCCGCTCATCTTGGTATAGATCCAATTGAAATTCGACGCAGGAATATTATCAAAGAAGGTGACCTCACTGCCTACGGCGCACACATGAATCCAAATGGATTGTTGCAAGCAATAGATAAAGTAGCCGAGGAAATCAAGTGGAATGAAAAACTGAAATCCAATGATCCTGATATTGCTTTAGGTAAAGGTTTTTCACTCTTCTGGAAGGCTCCAGCTATGCCACCTAATGCATCCTCATCATGCTTCTTGAAATTTAACGAAGATGCTAGTATCAACTTGCTGGTATCGGGTATGGATCTTGGTCAAGGATTTTTAACCGTAATGGCTCAGATAGCTGCCGAAATCCTTTCTGTTCCTACGAGTAAGATTCGAACTGAAAATCCAGATACCGATCGAAATCCATACGAATGGCAAACCGTTGCATCCCATATCACTTGGGGATGCGGAAATGCTGTTAGGAAAGCTGCCATTGATGCCCGTGATCAAATTTTAGCACTTGTTTCAAGAACCAAATATTTACCCGTTGATACTTTATACCTCGAGGATGAAAAGGTAAAATGTACAACACATTCAAAATTTGAACTTCCCCTAAAAGATTTCATTATTAATGGGATACAAATGGAGGATGGGACCTTTAAAGGTGGCCCAGTGATTGGACGAGGAGTGTTTATGCCTGAGTATTCTTCTACCAATGCTAACCCCGAAACAAGTCAGGGTGGACATCCAAATGTTCACTATACAGTTGGTGCTGCTGCTGCTATTTTAGAAATTGATATACAAACTGGAAAAATGAAAGTGCAGAAAGTTGTAGAAGCCGTAGATGCAGGCAAAGCACTGAATCCAAGTTTGGTAAAGGGTCAAATAGTGGGCGGTATCTTGCAAGGTATCTCAACAGCACTATATGAAGAGATGAAGTTTGATCACCGAGGGAAATTATTAAATCCAAATTTCACAGATTATAAAATTCCCACAGCACTCGATATTCCTGGCGAAATTGTTCCTATTATCGTAGAAGTTCCTCAACCCGATGGACCATTTGGTGCTCGAGGTGTAGGAGAACACACTATGATCCCAATTGCACCTATGATTGCCAATGCCATTGATAATGCCCTTGGGATACGAATAAAGACAATGCCAATTACCGCCGAAAAGGTATGCTTGGAAATACTGAAGAAAGGGTAATGCATTATGAACAAATATATTCGATTAGTATAGTTGACTGTCGTGTAAGAAAAGAATAGTAATTGTTTTTTTCAAAACTTAAAGTGAGAAAAAAACTTTTACTATTCTTTAAATAATAAAACCTTGAATAAATGAGACCCTTAGAAAATATTAAAATTCTTGATCTAACCCGAGTACTTGCGGGGCCATTTTGTACAATGATTTTGAGCGATCTCGGTGCGGAAGTTATTAAAGTGGAAGTGCCCGAGACTGGAGATGATGCGCGCTCTTTTGGACCATTCAAGAATGGCCAAAGTTTATATTTTCTAAGCATCAATCGTGAAAAGAAAAGCATATCACTGAATCTTAAGTCAAAAAGAGGTAAAGAAATTCTAAAAGACTTAACTAAAAAAGTAGATGTAATAATTGAAAACTACCGACCTGGCACTATGGAGAAATTGGGCTTGGGTTACGAAGATTTAAAAATTGTAAATCCAAAATTAATATATGCCGCTTCATCTGGATTTGGTCATACTGGCCCTGATTCCACAAAAGCAGCTTACGATATCTTAGCTCAGGCTATGGGAGGAATCATGAGTATTACTGGTTGGCCCAACACCCCTCCTACTCGTGTTGGAATGTCGTTGGGTGATATTTCAGCTTCACTTTATACCGCAATTGGTATTCTAGCAGCTCTACATCAAAGGAACAGTACAGGTCTAGGTCAAAAAGTGGATGTTGCCATGCTCGATTGTCAGGTTTCAATGCTCGAAAATGCTATTACCAGGTTTCAGGTTGAAAATAAATCACCAGAACCGCTTGGGAATAAACACCCTACCATTACTCCTTTCCAAGCATATAAGGCTAACGACAGATATTTTGTTATAGCTGCTGGGAACGATTCACTTTGGGTTAAACTATGCGAATCAATAGGTAGACCAGATTTAGCCAGTAATCCATTGTTTTTAACCAACCAACTTCGCACAAAGAATTTGGATGCTATGAATTCTGAGTTGGACAAAACCCTTTCGCAAAAAACCGCCGATGAATGGTTGGAAATAATCGATGCCGCAGGTGTTCCATGTGGACCAATAAATACTATAGACAGAGTGATGGAAAATCATCAGGTGAAAGCCCGCAATATGATTGTAGAGGTAAAGGACTCAAAAGCTGGAACTATAAAAATTGCTGGAAACCCAATTAAGATGAATTCAGTTGAAGAAAAGCCCGATCGAAAAGCTGCACCTGAAATTGGAGAACACAATACTGAAATTTACTCACAAATGCTTGGCTTGACCTCCGCTGAAATCAGTAAACTGAAGGAAGACGGCGTAATCTAAATCGATCATGAAATATCCATGAACAAAAAAATAAACTCGCAAGTTCATAGATGTCATTAAATTTAGGAAACATCATCTTAGTATATAACAAATTTTTGTTAATGTAGAATAGAATATTATTGTAAAACAAATAGTTATTTAATTTAAAAAATGAATACTTATAATCTCTCGCTATCAGAATCGATTAATGCTTTACAAAATGATACAATTGAAGTTGAAGATTTCATCAACTCAATCTGCAACCGCATTGATCGTACAGAACCATCAATTCATTCTCTTATTCCAGAAACAGGAAGGAGGGAAAGGCTGCTGCGTGAGGCACGAGATTTAAAAGAAAAATATCCCGACAATAATAAAAGACCTATTTTATTTGGTATTCCCATTGGTGTTAAAGATCTTTTCAGGGTTAACGGGTTTCCAACTCAAGCAGGATCTAAACTTCCCACGAATTTATTTGAAGGGCAAGAATCATCCGTTGTTACAGCATTAAAAAATGCAGGAGCATTAATCCTTGGTAAAACAGTCACTACCGAATTTGCGTATTTTGAGCCAGGTCCAACCTGCAACCCACATAAACTAACTCACACCCCAGGTGGATCGAGTAGTGGTTCTGCCGCAGCTGTTGCATGTGGCTTCACCCCTCTTGCTCTAGGCACCCAAACAATTGGTTCAATTACCCGACCAGCATCATTTTGCGGGGTATATGGTTATAAGCCCAGCTTTCAAAGAATATCAACCAACGGTGTAATTCCATTTTCAGTTTCTGCTGATCATATAGGGTTTTTCACACAAGACTTGCAAGGTATTGAAATTGCTGCCTCTCTTCTCTGTAATCATTGGAATCCAGAGACTAAAGCCTCTCTCAAAAAACCTGTAATTGGAATAGCGACTGGAAATTATTTAGAACAATCCAATGATGAAGTACTTAGTTTATTTAACGAAAAAACCAATCAATTGGAGCAAATGGGCTTTAAAGTCGTAAGGATTGATGCTTTTGGCGACATTGAATCCATCAATAATGCTCATAAAAGTATGATTGCGGTTGACTTTTCGAAGGTTCACGAAAAATGGTTCGAAAATTTCGATGGTCTTTATCGCACAAACACTAAAAAACTCATCATCGAAGGAAGAATAATTACAAAAAAAGCATATCAAAATGCTTTAGAAGGAAGAGAAATGCTGAGAACACAGCTAGAGGTTATAAAATCAATAAATAAAATTGATATTTGGCTCTCCCCCTCTTCTTGCAGTGCAGCCACTGAAGGGCTCGATTCAACAGGAAGTCCATTAATGAATCTGCCTTGGACTTATGCCGGATTGCCCACAGTTTCCGTACCCGCAATGAAAACATCAAAAAAACTTCCTATTGGATTACAGTTTATTGGATCTTTTAATCAGGACGAAGACTTAATTGCAAAACTAAAATTAATTGTGCCTTTTTTATGAATTGAATCTTATAATCTAACGTCAGTTTAATGAAGAAACAATGCATTAATCTATATATCAACCAATTTATTCTATTTGAATCAATGGAACCGAGCTTGCGAGTTCGACGAAGTCAAAACTGGAAGAAATAAGTAAGAATCTATCCTCTTGCCTTCCATTATTCCATTATTCCACCATTCCATCCAAATATATTGTATTTGTAAATAATTGCTTATTATATTGTTAACATGAATTCTTATATCGAGTTCACGTTAATTTATCTCCTGATAAAAAGTGTAGTAATCACTAAAAACCTTTGCATAATCCGGTTTAGATTTAAATAATCCGAATACAGTTGAGCCACTACCCGACATGGCAGAATAAATAGCACCCATTTGGTACAAACTATCCTTGATTATGCCAATTTCAGGGTAAAGAGCAAATACAACTTTTTCGAAATCGTTTACAACAATACCCTTCCATTGTTCTGGGTTGCTGTAGATTGTTTGCTGAAGCTTATAAACCGAAGGTTTTGGAGTAGAAAGAGAGTATGCCTTGCTTGTATTGATATGTATACCGGGGTTTACCATCAAAATATGATAACCACTCAGGCTTAATTCAATTGGGTTAAGAATCTCACCTCTTCCAGAAGCATAACATGTTTCGTTTAAAATAAAAAATGGGCAATCGCTACCAAGTTTTAGTGCAACCTCCAGTAATTTTTCTTTTGAAAGCTGTTTCTCGGAAATATTATTTAAACCAGAAAGAGTAAAAGCACCATCCGATGAGCCACCACCTAGTCCTGCCCCAAAAGGAATTTGCTTATGTAGATGTATTGCAACTGGAGGCAACTCTATATAAGATGAAAGAAGATTATACGCTTTCACACAGAGATTATTCTCGCTTGGCTCATTAAGCATCAGCCCTGTTTGCGAAAACCGAACCCTCTGCTCTTGATTTGGGATATGTACTACTTCAAGAATATCACATAATCCTTTAACAGGAAAGAAAATAGTCTCGATATTATGGAACCCATCTTCTCTGCGGGCAACAATATTAAGCCCAATATTTATTTTCGCATTCGGATAGAGTATCATTTCAAAATCAATAAGGTTATTTTAACGTTTCGCTCATTCCTTGTGTTTGGGATTTCAGCAAAGCTAAAATCACTTCGTTCGGTTACCTTCGGTGAGCTCTCCGGCTGCTGTCGGATCGGTTGAAACTATTGTCTCGTCTCACGAAAGTAAAGCTACCAAAAAGCTTTAAGAACTCCAAATACTTAATAAATCACATTGAGTTCTGTTTCTCTTCAACTCCAACCTTCCAATACTAAACCAAACTCCTTCGCTCTATTGAGCATAACAGGATGGGATTCTTCTTTTCATTCAATTCCGAACCCATAAGTTTGGCGATGCAGATAAGTTTTTACTTTAAACTAAGGTTATATTATCGCAAAATGCGATTAAATGGGTTTTGGGTTTAAGCTGGTGTGTTTATTTTGATATTTTTATTTATTGTTATCCGATGAAATTTTGAATGGCATCTGTTTTAGAATGTTTATTAATATTACGCTGCTCTGCAGCTTTTCAAGCGGTAGCACCACTATAGTATTTGTTGGATAAATGATACCTACCGAAAGAGGTTGTTTGAAAATCAAAATAAAATCTCGCAAAGCTCACAAAGAAAAAACGCTAAGTTTGCAAAGCCTTGAAATAATGAGTAGTATACTTTACGAACCTAGCGAAAACTCACCAAACTCTTTCAGGGTTCAAAACCCTGAAAGAGTTAAACAAAAGATTTTCTTTTGCGAACTTAGCGAAAACTTGGCGTCCTTTGCGTGAACCCCTAGATTGCCCCCTAGTATTGGAGTATCGCAATTTGCGATAGTTGGGATGCGGAAGCGTTTGGCCTATTTACCGCTGGGTTTTGTGTGTAGATAGTATTATCAATTGGAATCTGAATTGAAAACAACCATAATTCTTAAAAACAAAAAAATGCACGAAAGCCTAACAACTGCTAAATTTCAGCTGGGGCTGATGTCAAGATAGGCAAAATTGCCTATCTTGGTTTTTTAAATTAACGGCAGATAGTTGTGCGGTCGCCAACTCCCCGTTGCCATTTAGCAGCAAACATTAGCAGTAATAATAGAAAGACCATTATGAAACTGATAATTATTACGATTGCACTTTTTGTTTTTATAAATGTTCAAGGACAAAATAATATAGATACCTTGAATACATGTGAAAAGAATTCAAATAAATACGCATTATTATTTATTAAAAGACTTAATGAATCAAAACCAGACTCAATAAATGAAATATTTAGAAAGTGGAAATTAAGTTGCGGTCAATGTGAACCACTTCAGAGAGCTAAGATTTTATACCATCTTAAATTCAATACATTTAATGACTCAGTTTTAAGTGAGTCAATATCTTGTAACATTAAAATTTTTCTTAACAGAAAAAAACAGTATCTATTTAAAGAACCTGAGTATTTCTCGTATGTACCAGTTGGTAAAGAATTCGACATCTTTTCAGACTCTATTGCAAAAACTCTTATACACAAGTTTAAAAGAAATAGTGTCGAATATCTATTATGTGAACTTTATAGTAACAAATCTGACTCAATTTTAATTAAGATAAAGCATCCGAGATATCAATTTTCAACAATTCATAACAAACCTTGTAGCATACATGCAAAGAAAAATGAAAAGATAAAAAAAATAAATAAATCAGGATTTGATATTGCTCTAATGTCTGGAGTATGGATTCCAACTGGCGGTTTATCAGTATTGGGAATTCATCCTGAACTAGGATTTCAAGGTGGAGCTAAGAATGAAAACTATAGTGCGCAATTCACTTTAATAATTAAGTTTTTAAATACGCCAAATAAATATTTAGCCAGAAGAGTTCATACGAATAATTCAGTTGAAGAAACTAATCAGTTTGTTGGCCCTTATATTGGTTTAGATTTTGGAAAAAGTATTTATCATACTTATCATTCTGAATTCCAAATATTGGCAGGATTAGGGTTTGATGCATTTACTGCATTGAATCCACTAAAAGAAATAAATAATAGGTATGAAGATGTTAGGTCATATAATGTTAATTTTGGTTTTGGCTATAGATATTATTTTAAAAATAAGCCTCAATATATTGCGATTGAACCAAAATTCAATATTGTTGACTACGGACTCAATAATGTTACAGACCTAAAAGGAAATTTCATATCCATTAGATTCATATATGGTCATATTGATTGAAACTATTTATAAAATTACTGCTGCCAACAGCATGTTTATTGGCTCCGCTGAACTCGTACAAAACGCTCGGTTGTATTTGGGCTGATGACGCATTTGGAGTTCTTAGCACTTTTTGGTAACTTTACTAACGAGAGATAAGAAAGCAGTTTCAACCGAGCGTTTTATGCAAGCTCACCGAAGGTAACCGACCGAAGAAAGATCCGCGAAGTTAAACTGCACAAACCAATACACGACCGAAGTTTGCAAAAGAGTTTGCCTACCTCAACGCACTGGAGGCATTGCAACAAAATTGATTGATACGGAGGTTATGGTTATTTTAAAAGTAATTTTGTAAACGAATAAATATGCCAGAATATTTAATGGATAATTTTGAAGAATATTTACGGCTAGGTGAACCAAACAGAGCAGA
The DNA here is from genome assembly GCA_013376985.1 of Bacteroidales bacterium. GTDB lineage: Bacteria > Bacteroidota > Bacteroidia > Bacteroidales > Tenuifilaceae > UBA8529. Next base: position 9,423 of record JACABB010000050.1, on the reverse strand, counting down.
AAAAGCAAAAGTTTGGAAAACGGCTATCGGCTTACAACAGGTTGATGGGCTAAAGCCTTCTGACTATTTAATAGCAACCGCCAAGCAGAACATTGATGGCGATATTTCCTTTGTGGAGGTAAAAGAGCGAATTGATAGCTATTACAAACAACATCCTGTAAAAGATATCGGAAATCGCACCGAAGAAGCCGATAAAGTTTCGACACAAATTGCCGAAATATTGAGCGAGCAAACCTTTACGTTTTCGCCAGCCGAATTTCTTAGCATTCATCGCAGGCTGTTTCAAAGCATATACAGTCACGCAGGCAAAATCCGTGATTATAACATTACAAAACAAGAGTGGGTTTTAAATGGCGAAACGGTTTTGTATGGAAGTGCCGAGAGTTTGAAAGCTACTTTGGAGTACGATTTAGAACAAGAAAAAAAATTTAGCTACAACGGTCTAAGCCAGCAGGAAATTATTGAGCACATAGCACATTTTATTAGCTACTTGTGGCAAATTCATATTTTTGGCGAAGGCAACACCCGAACAACGGCAATTTTTTTAATAAAATATCTCCGCAAACTTGGTTTTAAAGAGGTGAACAACAACTTATTTGCAGAGCATTCGTGGTATTTCCGCAATGCACTTGTGCGAGCCAATTACGAAGATTTATCCAAGGGCATTCACAAAACAGAAAAATATCTTATTCGCTTTCTTTCAAATTTATTGCTTGGCGAAAATCATTCGCTGAAAAACAGAGAAATGCACGTTCAATACATTGACACTGTAAAAACACAAAATGACACTGTAAAATCAGAAAATGATACTGTAAATAACACTGTATTTCATTTGATAAAGCAGAATAACAAAATTACAGCAACCGAAATTAGCGAACGATTAAAGATAAGTTTAAGCACAGCAAAACGGAAATTAAAAGAACTTAAAGAAAGTGGAAAAGTAGAACGCATAGGAAGCGACAAAACAGGTGTTTGGAAAATAATTGAGGAATAATCCACGCATGGTGGCACATTTTTGACTTCGCCAAACTTGCACAAAAAGTAAACTCCTACACACAACAAATGCATGTAGCCTTACCAATCATATTAAAGAAAAGTAACGATGTTAGAGATTATTGAGAATAAATATGATGGTATAACTGTTAACAGTTCAACACTTCCAGATCAGAAGGATGAGTTTAAAAAAGAGATTACTCGACTAATTGAATCTCTGGGAAATAAAAAACTGCTGTGGGTTAAAATACCTATCGATAAGTCTGATTTTATTCCAATACTTACAGGCCTTGACTTTGAATTCCATCATTGCGATGAGAGAAATTTAATGCTTGTAAAAAGGTTAACCCCAGATTCTATCGTTCCCACAACAAAAAACTACATTGTGGGTGTTGGTGCCATAGTATTTAATGAAGGGGAGCTATTGGTCATTAAAGATCGGTTCTCCGCTGGTTATAAACTCCCCGGAGGGCATATCGATAAAAATGAATCAATTATAGCAGCAGTAAAAAGGGAGGTTTACGAAGAAACGGGTGTAAATATCGAATTTGAATCCATTGTTAATATTGGGCATTTTAAAAATGGGCAGTTTGGTGAGGCCAATCTTTATATTGTATGTACCGCAAAAGCTTTAACAAAAGAAATTACAATAAATGACCCATCGGAAATAGTAGAAGCAAGATGGATAGCCCCTATGGATTTTTTAAAATCGGACGATGTAAACCACTATAACAGGAGTGTTGTAGAGGCTGCTTTAAATAACAAGGAGCTAAAACTTGTTGAGCGGAAAATTAAGTTGAGAGTTGCTGATGGGGAGGTATTCTTCTAAAAAAGTTAATTAATCAATAGCTTGGCAAACATTTTAGAATAGCCACAAAAACACCAAGTCACCAAAATACACCAAGTATTCCGCTTTAGAATATTTATTAAAATTACGCTGCTCTGCAGCTTCGACCTTTATTTGTAATTTGCTTACTATAAATATTTTGCTGCTCTGCAGCTTTTCAAACAGTAACACCACGATAATATATGATATCTACTGAAAGTTAAGTCCTTTTATCAATGTTATTATTTATTATTAGCAATTCTCAAACGCCAAGTTGTCTGTATTTTTACTGCTTTGCGCATCTTAAATAATTGCTTTAGCGTTGCGCTTTTTATTAAATATTTAAGAGAACTCATCTTGGATTTTTTAATTTTTGCTTCTTTATCAATAGCAAAACCCATTCTTTTAAAGAATGCTTCTGCTTCTTTAAAGCTCTCAAATCGGTTCTCTTCTATACGATGTTGCTCAAAGAATTCTTTTGTTTTATCATCAAGTTTAAAATCTAATTTCTTTTGCCTATCCTTAATATAAATATCGGCAGTTATCCAATAACCGCCATGTTCCTTTAGTATATTGTAAATTATTCTACATAGTTTTTCCTTCTCATTAATATCTAAATACATCAGCAGTCCTTCGTTTACAATGACAATTTCACCCCCCGAAAAATTTTTTATTATGGATTGAAATTGTTCTTCATCAAGGGCATTTAAGGGCAATAGTTCCAACTTCCCTTCTGGGTTGGAATCTTCATTTTGCAGTGCATCTATGAATTCTTTTTTAGTCTCTATAACATCTGGTAAGTCCGTATCGATGTAATGAACTCCTTTCTGGTTTATTTTTGCCAAACCCCGAAAAGAGAAACCCGATGAAAGTTCTAGAATATTCTTTATTGACAGGTCTTCTAATAGCTGGTCGATACTCCAATACCTACTTTCAAAATGAAAAGTTCTTGCCCAAAAGGTCAAATCCTTATTACTGAAATTAGGAATATATTTTTCAGGAAATTTTATCAATTCAGCCGTTTGGCGTGCAAAAGGAATATCAGTATGTCCTTTCATCAACAGCAATGATTTTGCTGAGGGGCTAATTGTATTAAAATTTCGATTTTTTAAATTTATTTGTTCCATAGAATTAATTTTCTCAATAATGTCTGTAGTTCTTTTTTATACTAACGATTACTACTAAAAGCGGCAGAAAGGCCAAAACAGCATCTGTTTCCCACTGTAAAATTGATGCCAATATATTAAAATAAAACCTATCTGAACATTTGGAAGCGTTTTGTGTGAACTCGATGAAGCCAACAAATACGAAGCTGATACCAGTTTTACATATAACTTGTTTGAACAAATAAATTAATAATTATCTAACCTTATATTTTTTAGATTTGATATTGCTTGCTTGTAAAAGACAAAAGAATTCTAAACTATTGTAATGGCAGAGTTACTTTCAAAGGCAGAAACAATAACTATCAAATTGATAAAAAAAATGCTTGTTTCAGTATTAATTGGGTTGTTTGTTTCTATTAAACGCTATTCCAATTGGAATACCCATAGCCAGTCCTATCGCAACACCTAATGCAATATTGCCAATTGCTACACCAATTCCGGCTCCAACAGCCATTCCTAAAACTAATCCTAATAAAAGTCCCTTCTTATTAATTTCTGGATTTTCATTTTTTTGCTCTGAGTTTGTTTCTTTGTCAGTCATAATATTCTATTCATTAAGTTAGTAAAATATGATTGAGTACTAGAATCTCCAAACAGAACCTAATTATTGCTTAGAATCTATCTTTATGAACAAAAACTGCTAGCGTATTGCGTATTTGTTGTGCTTTTCGCTTATACTTTTCCATTATATTTTGGGTCAAAATCCACCATCCATTCAATACCATATTTATCTCTAAACATCCCAAAATATGAACCCCAAGGGCTGTCGTCAATAGGCACTTCAATATTTCCGCCTGCTGAAAGTCCGCTAAATAATTTATCGGCTTCTTCACGACTTTCTGCACTAATAGATATCTTAGACCTGTTTTCATTTTCATTCACTCGTCCCATACTTTCGGGAACGTCATTGCCCATTAAAATGTTTTTACCAATTGGCAAAGCAATGTGCATTATTTTATTTGCTTCATTTTCTGCTACTGGATATTCAGTACTTGACATATCCTTGAAACGCATAATCATTGCGAACTCACCGCCAAATACTGATTTGTAAAAATTGAATGCTTCTTCGGCATTTCCATTGAAGTTAATGTGTGGATTGATAATTGCCATAATTTTTATTTTTAAAGTTATTTTTTCTTATTCCAAATGCACGAGTGCAGAGTTTCACAATACAATGATGCCTAACGCCTGCTGCTAAAAAACGGCGGGGAGTTCGAAGCAGCATCGTTTTCCAATGTTAAATATAAAAACAAAACTTATTTAACCTTCTACCCCAATGGATTTTAGCAACTGTTAGGCAACGTATTTTTTAATTGCTTCAATTCTGTCAAGTCCATTCTTCTCGGAATGTAATACAGATAATATGAATTCATTCAACTTTCCAACATCAATTCTAATTTGTCCAAGGAAAAGATTTATTTCCTGCGCACCAATTGCTTCATTAAATTTAACAACATTTCTGTAAAAAAGTCCTTTTCTTTTGGACGGTTTATACTGCTCATCAACTACTAAACAAATAAACTTCTGTCCATGAATGTCAATTGGATACGCATCCTTAATAATACTCCAATTAATTGTTTCTAAACGTGTTGTCCTGTCATAAATTCCGATTTCATTTATTATAATTTGAGGTCTTCTGTCAAATAGTTGAATCAATCCAACAGGCAATCCAAGTCCAAAGAAACAAATCGTCAGCCAAGCCATGAATCTCGAAGAATCAGTTTGATTTATTAGATAGATTCCTATAATAACAAATACCGATGATATCAGTAAAAGTTTCAATGCTCTCCAAGGAGATTTATATAATCGAATTTCTGTCATAATATGTTGCCTAACTCATTTATATCCCCACCAAAGCCATGCTTATACACCTAAAAACACATGTTAAATCAAACCTTTGAGTGTGTTTTACTCTCAAATATAATGAATTAACAACAAACATCAATGGGTTGATAAAACCTTGCCCTTACTCCCAACCCTACCATATACTTATGTTTATTATAACCCAACCCAAAATTCAAATAATTTTACTGATTCGTTAAAATCTCTTAATCGTTTGTTCTAACTTCCAAAACACTTCCGAATAACATCTTTTTTTATATACTTTTGTGGTATTGATATCCCCTAAAATTTATTCGAGATGAAAAAAGTATTTTATATTATAGTTTGTTCGTTGCTTTTGAACTCAAGCATTGCTAATGCTCAAACACAAAATCGCAGGTTTAGCATTTTTGCCGATCCTCAACTATCGTGGTTTACATCCGATACAAAGAAATTTAGCCCAAATGGTGTAGTTGGTGGTTTTAATGTTGGCTTTACTGCCGATAAGTATTTTGCCGATCGATACGCCTTATATACGGGGGTATCAATCAACAATCTTGGCGGAAATATTAAATATAACGATGCCGGATATAAACTCGAAACCCGCGATTCCACCTATTCAATTACCCCTGGAACAAATGTTAAGCTTAAGGCTCAATACCTAACAGTACCTGTGGGTTTAAAGTTTAAAACAAATCAAATTGGATATGTTAGCTTTTTTGCTCAGGTTGGTGTATCGGGTCATATTAGGCTAAAAGCATCTGCATGGGATGATAAGGATAAGGTTGATAAGGAAACCGCCACACCACAGTTTAGCATTGCTTTTGCCTCATACAATATAGGTGCGGGGATTGAATACTCCTTGGGTGGACCAAGCAGCGTACAAACTGGAATTACCTATTCAAATGGATTTACGGAGGCCTACAAGGCTGGATATGGTAATGTTAGCATAGGAAGTTTATCGCTAAGAATAGGTATTGTATTTTAACATGAGTTCGACCAAAGAAACAATTGATTAATCTATATATCAATCGATTTACGTTATTTGAATCAATGGAAAAATGGAAAAATGGAACCGAGTTTACGAGTTCGACGAAGTCAAAAATGGAGGATACAAGCAAGAATCTAACCTCTTGTTCTCCAATATTGACTTTGTCGAATTCCGCTTCGCTCCAGTTCCATCATTCCAACCTTCCATCACACTAAACAATTATATATCTCTATAAATAAACACATTATTATATCGAACTCTCGTTATTTTAATAATTGGCTATGAAGATTGCACTGGCTCAGCTAAATTATATTGTTAACCATTTTGAGTACAATAAAGCGAAGATGGTTAAAGCAATTGAGCGAGCAAAATCGGATTGTGTTGATCTAATCGTTTTCTCCGAACTCTCCATTTGCGGCTATACTCCACATGATTTACTGGAAAGGGAGAACTTTATCGCAAATTGTGATACTGCAATAAACCAGCTATCCACCCACTGCAAAGGGATCACAGCAATTGTAGGCACACCAAGTTTAAACCCGAATTCGAAAGGGAAAATGCTATATAACTCGGCATACGTGCTTAGGGATGGTGCTGTGGTAAGCATTCATCATAAAACGCTACTACCAACCTACGATGTTTTTGATGAGTACCGATATTTTGAACCAAACAGTGATTTCAACATTATAAACATTAATGGGAAAAGGATAGCAATTACCATTTGTGAGGATTTATGGGACGATCAGCCAGTTTCATCCGCCTTTGCAAAGAATAGGCTTTACAAATCATCGCCAATGGATAAGCTCAAAGAGTTTAATCCTGAGCTTATAATAAATATAGCGGCATCACCATTCTCCTACAATAATGAGGAGTACAGGAAAAAGGTTTTTACAGATAATATCAATCGCTATAAAATCCCTGTTATCTATGTTAATCAGATTGGTGCTAACACGGAGCTGATCTTCGATGGCGGATCGATGGTGTTGGATAGGAAGGGACAGATTCTTGAGAAATTAAAGAGCTTTGAGGAGGATTATAAGGTTATTGATTCGGAATCGCTTGAATCAAATCAACCAATATCATCAGAAACCATTTCTGATGATATTCGGATATCAAGAATTTATAATGCAATTGTACTTGGCATTCGGGATTATTTCAAAAAAATGGGCTTTACAAAAGCAACCCTTGGTTTATCGGGGGGTATTGACTCGGCAGTTACACTGGCTATGGCTGTTGATGCTTTAGGCCGAGAAAATCTTAGAGTTCTGCTAATGCCATCCAAATACTCATCACAGCATTCAATTGATGATGCTGTTGCCTTGGCTAATAATCTGCACATTCAATACGATTTGATTAGCATTCAGGATACGTTCGATAGCTTTAACAATGGGCTTTCAGGCATATTTAAAGGAATGGATGAAGGCATTGCCGAGGAAAACTTGCAAGCTCGTATTCGGGGAACTCTTCTGATGGCTCTCTCAAATAAATTCGGGCATCTACTTCTAAATACTTCAAATAAAAGTGAGGCGGCTGTGGGCTATGGAACACTTTACGGGGATATGAATGGCGCGCTAAGCGTACTAGGCGATGTTTATAAAACAGACGTTTTTAAACTTGCCCGCTTTATTAACAGGGAGAAGGAGATAATTCCAATAAATACAATTGTGAAACCACCCTCAGCCGAGCTACGACCCAATCAAAAAGATTCCGATTCACTTCCAGAATACGATCTGCTTGATAAAATTCTATTCCGCTATATTGAAGAGCAAAAAAGTTCAGAAACTATTATCTCGGAAGGATTTGACAGTTTAACTGTATTAAAAACTATCAGACTTGTAAACATTAATGAGTATAAAAGATTTCAGGCTCCTCCCATTCTAAGGGTTTCTTCAAAAGCATTTGGGTTTGGCAGAAGAATGCCAATTGCTGCTAAATGGTAGTAATTCACCTAATTATTGAATGAACAAAACCCTATGTCCTAAAATAATATATTAATAGAGTTTAATGTTCTAAAGCATATTTTTATTAACTTTGCCACTCCATAATTTTGAAAGATACTACAATGGCTTACCAAAGTATTGATGTTCAGAGCGCTTTTGAGGCTGTATGTGCACTTTTCCATAATCTCCAACCCAGTGAGAAAGAAAAAATGAGGGTTAATTTCACCTGCTCTTACATCAAAAAGGGGGAAATAATTTTCAGAGATGGCGAAAAACCTACAGGTTTGGTTTGTTTATATAAGGGAAAGGTTAAGATTTTTAAGGAGGGCGTTGGTGGGCGCGATCAAATTGTTAGAATGGCTAAACCAGTTGGTTTCTTTGGCTATAGAGCCATGTTTGCAGATGAAAATCATATTGCAACAGCCGAAGCCATTGAAGATTCAATAATTTGTACCATTGAGCGTGATTGCTTAATTGAAATACTGCATTCCAATGCTGAGCTCACATTCCATGTTCTTAAGTCATTGGCTACCGAACTCGGTTTTTCCAATAATCGTACAATCACTCTTACCCAAAAACATATTAGAGGAAGGCTTGCGGAATCATTGCTTTTTTTACGTGACACGTATGGTCTTGAGGATGATAATCAAACTATTAAAGTATACCTTTCGAGAGAAGATCTTGCAAATCTCTCAAACATGACTACCTCTAATGCTATTCGCACCTTATCCAGTTTCTGTAACGAAAATGTTCTCGAACTTGATGGTCGTAGAATTAAGATTCTTGATGCTTATAAACTTGATAGAATAAGTAACTTAGGATAGCTCCTATTTCAACATATTTCTCAACCTCTTTCTATCAATTGCAATTGGGTAGTTATCACACTGATGTGATTCGTTGTAACTTATGTTAAAAAAGATTGTATCATTATTAAAGAAAAAATTCTCGAAATTTTCCGAAGTATCAAAGGAGCATATAGACTCTTCTTTAAGTTGATTTTCAACAATATATTTTAAAGAATCTCGGAAATTTATGGGATTCGTAAATAATTCTTCGATTCTAATCAGCCTACTATTAGCTATATCGTAGTTTATATTATAATTTTGGTATAGAATTCTTTCAATACCAGGAATAGCCCATTCTATGGATTGAGCAAGGCTAATATACTGCCCATTATTCGTTTTAATCTCATAATGGTAGGTTAATGTACGAGTAAAATTCTTATCAAAATCGAGAATAAATTTTTTAAATTCAAAAATATTTGAATCTATCCTACTCTTAATTAATTCATTAAGAATACTTGCATTCAATGATGAAAAGGTCGGGTAATCAATATCAATCTGATAGTTTAAGGTGCTATCAAATTCTTTAATATGTTGTATCGATATGTCCGATGGGTTATTCTTACACGAGGTAATTATCATTACAAGTAAGAAAACAAGCACTTTAAATTTCATCATAGTGAATGTTTTTGAGTAAATTAACTCCAATTGCTAGATACTAATTGCCAATGTTTTGTTATTTATTTGATATTCTGAATGATACAAAACATCACCTCTTAAAATTAAATATTACAAATCACCAAACTAGCAACTTAGTTTAACGTCAGTTCGATGTAAGAAACAACGTATTGGCTTATATATCAATTAATTTGTTTTATTTGAATCAATGGAATAATGGAGGATT
>JACABB010000005.1:61716-166648 GCA_013376985.1 Bacteroidales bacterium | reverse complement strand
CCACATAAATATTATTTTATACTATATTAAAACATTCAAACATAACTATCCTTTAACATAACAATTTGCATATGCATAAATTTATTGATAGTCAATATTTTATGCGAAATCATTTACAATTACTTGCAGACCCCTGTTTTCGTAGCAATTAATCATGTAAACACATTTTTACTAGATAATTATTTAACCAATTATATAATCTTAATGATTATGCTTTTTTGGCATACTATTGGCTATTAAATTTTTAAATATCTTTACTACGAAAAAAAATCTAATGCCATGAAAAAGATTACTCTTATAGCGTTTCTTTTAATTATATCCTTAATCTCCAAATCTCAAGAAATTAAACATATTCAAGGAGCAAAAGGGCGATACAGTATTACTGGCGATGTTAGCGAAGAGACTGCAAAGCAAAAAGCGCTAGCCGAAGCTAAAGTGGATGCCCTTAAAAAAGCAGGAGTTTCGGAGAATATCAGATCATATGATATGCTATTCAAGAGTGAGATAGGAAGCAAGTTTGAGGAGGTTTTTATGTCCGATAAGCAATCCGAGATTCGTGGAGCAGTTCAGGATTACACTGCACAATATAATAAAGGATTAGATGAGTTTAAGAATTTTTATGTTGAGGTAACTATCGATGCCACGGTAATACTATATAAAACCAGCCCAGATCCTGCCTTTAATGTTGCCATAAATGGTATAAAGCAAGGATATCAGAATAACGAGAAGTTAACCTTTACCATTATCCCATCTATTGATTGCTATATCAATATCTTTAATATTTATGAAAAGGAGGCATCCCTAACTTACCCTAACGCATACGAAAAGCAACAATTTCTGGAAGGCGGAAAATCGTATACATTCCCCCTTAACCCAAATATTGATTACCCTTTAGAAAAAACCTCGAAGGAACCTGAAAAGAATAAATTAGTATTCGTTTTTACCAAAGAGAGAATTCCCTACGTTAAATATCATGGAGATGATCAAAGCACTAGCTTTGAGGAGGTATCATCTTGGTTATTTAGTATTTCTCCAGATAAAAGGTATAGCCAATTCGTTTCGTTTGTGATTTACTAAATTGTGAAGTGCTCGAATTAACTTACTAGTGTTTAGCCCAAATTACTGGTTACTAGATACTGGTTTATTAACGACTCTTTGTGACCTTGCGACTTAGTGGCATATCTTTGGGGTTATGAAGGCACTAAAAGAAAACATCAAGATTTATTCGCTATTCTTAGCCTCAATCAGATATAGTTATCACCACCAGTATAGCAACAAGCACCAAGTAACTAGCAACTTAAATTAATTATCAATTGCATAATATCCTTTTCGCTTATTTTAATCTATCTTTGTAACGTTTGGTGGAATTATTCCATTACTGGAATATCCTTAAAATGGGAATCCGGTTTAAATCCGGAGCTGTTCCCGCAGCTGTAAGTTCTATTTTATCTTTTGTATCCCAATGCCACTTTTCGGAATTTGCCGAATGGGAAGGCCTCAAAAGATGGAACAAGCCAGAAGACCTGCCAATATTGATCCTAATGTAGGACTTCGGGAAAAAGTTTAATTTATTATCGTACTGTTTCCCCAAATTTTATTAAAAGTAATCAGCTATTAATTGTATTATCATTTATAGAATTAATTTTTATGCAACTCAAAAAAATCTATTTAGTAGCCATCTTAACTTTAGCTTGTAATATTTCATCATATACGCAAACCTACAGTCGTATAGTATCCTTATCAAGATCAATTACACAGGAAATATATCTACTAGGTGCAAAGGATAATTTGGTTGGTTGTACAAGCTACTGCGATTTTGCTATAAAAGATAATAAAGAGGTGGTGGCATCTGCTGTAGATGTTAACATTGAAAAAGTAATTATATTAAGACCTGATTTGGTGTTAACAACCACAATTACAACACCGGAGGCCATTGAAACATTAAAGAAGGCGGGGATTAAAATTATTGCTTTTCAAACAACAAAATCGTATGAAGAGATATGTCAGAACTTAAGACAGGTAGCTGAATATACTGGAAAAACACTAGTAGCCGATCAAATCATAAAAAAACAAAAACATCGATTGGATAGCATAATAAGCAATATCCCAAAAGGCAATAAACCAAGGATTTTCTTCGAGATTGGAACAAAGCCAATATTTACTGTGCTGACTAATACTTTTATGAATGATTTTATAACTTTTGCTGGAGGAGAAAATATTGCATCGGACTTGCAAAAAGGAACGATGACTCGTGAAAGTGTTTTTCTTAGAAATCCTGATGTTATTGTTATTGTAACAATGGGTATTCTTGCTGAAGAGGAAAGAGATAGATGGGCTTCGAGCAAAGAGCTAAATGCTGCAAAAAATAAAAAGATTTTTATTATCGATTCCGATAAAGCTTGCAGCCCAACTCCTGTTACTTTTATTGATGTTGTGGAAGAACTCACTAAACTAATTTATAATAAATAATGTGACTTCGATATAATAAGCAACATTAACAATTTAATAAACTGTTATTTATAAATACAATAATTATGGATGGAATGGTGGAATAGTGGAATAATGGAAAATTAAAGGTTAGATTCTTGCTTATATCTTCCAGTTTTCCATTATTCCAATTTTCCATTGATTCAAATAAAATAGATTAGTTGATATATAGGTTAATACATTGTTTCTTACGCCAAACTCACGTTAAATAGGTAGATACAATAAATTAGAAACACCAATTCATGCAGAAGAAGTACTTAAAATGGTTATTGTTAATTCTACTTTTTATAGTAGTTGCTCTAATTGTTGTTATACACTCCTTAACCAGCGGTGATTTAAAAATATCGATAAGTGATTTACCCCGACTCTTGTTTAAAAATGGTGATGGTGTTGATTTTACAATCATCAATACAATAAGGCTACCACGTATAATACTTGGTTTGGCTGTTGGCGGTGCTTTAAGTTTATCTGGAGTAATTCTTCAAGGAATTTACAGGAATCCCCTAGTTGAGCCATATACATTAGGAATATCGGGCGGTGCATCAATAGGCGTTGCACTTACAATTGTGTTTGGGTTACCTCAATTGGTAGGTACATACATGCTGCCGCTATCAGGGTTTTTAGGTGCTCTAGTAACCGTTTTCATAGTCTATTCGCTAAGCATAAGGAGTGGCAAAATAAAAATCCAAACAATGCTCTTGGTTGGGGTTATGGTTAGCTTTATTGCCTCCTCATTTATGATGTTTCTACTATCAACAACATCATCAGAGAATATTCATAGCATCATTTTCTGGATTATGGGTTCGCTTGATGAGCCCAATTCAAAGCTAATTGGCACAACTGTAATCATATCAGTTTCAAGCCTACTCCTCTCCTATCTCTTTGTTCAACCCCTTAATGCGCTTAGGCTAGGTGAAGAAAAAGCACGGCATCTTGGCATAAATACCGATATTTCTATCAAAATACTCTTTGTAATAACCTCATTACTTACGGGTATATGCGTTTCAATGGCAGGAGTAATCGGCTTTGTAGGGTTAATAATCCCTCATCTTATAAGATTAATAACAGGTTCTGATTTTAGGATATTGCTAATTAGCTCGTTTATTACAGGTGGTAGTTTTCTTGTTCTTTGCGATACTCTTGCACGAACCATGCTTGCTCCAAACGAACTCCCAATTGGGGTCTTAACGGGAATGATAGGCGGAACCGTATTTATAGTTGTTTTGAATAGGATTAATAAGAAATCGTTAATTGATTAGCATTAGCTATGGATGTTTTTTTTGATATTCAGCATTATACGTGTGGTTATTATAGAAAATTCTATATTAATGATATCAATTTTACTGTAAAAAAAGGAAGCCTTACTGGGATTATTGGGCCTAATGGTTCAGGGAAAACAACTCTTTTCAAAGGAATCACCTGTGAACTAAAAGCAAAAGAGGGTAGAATACTCTTAAATGGTAAAGAAATTACTCGGATGAGCTTCAGGGAAAGAGCGCGTAACTTTGCCATTGTAACACAGAAAATTGAAGGGGCAGATATTCGTGTTGAGGATTATGTGATGATGGGTCGCATACCATACCATAGCAGGTTTCAGTTTTTTGAAACCAAAAACGATGTCGAGATTGTTGAAAAGTATATGGAATTCATAAATATTAGCCATTTGCGTAATAAACTAATGAATGAGTTAAGTGGTGGCGAACAACAACTTGTTAGCATAGCACGAGCGCTTACCCAAGAACCTGAGTTACTTCTACTCGATGAACCAACATCACACCTCGATATATCACATCAGGTACAACTGATGAATCTTATTCAAAGACTCAATGCACAACTTGGACTAACAGTTTTAATGATTATTCACGATCTTAATCTTGCAGGAGAATACTGTGATTATCTTGTTCTACTAAAAGATGGTAATGTCTTCAATCAAGGTATTCCAGAAGATGTTTTAACCTACAAGAATATTGAAGATGTGTATGGAACTGTTGTAATTACAAAAACAAATCCTTTATCTGGAAAACCATTAATATTCCCAGTTTCTGAACGAACTTTGAAGCAGGTTCAGGATAGTAGGACCCAAAATCGTATTGAATGAAGTTAATCATAGTTCGTCACGGAGAAACCATAGAAAATCAACAAGGGATCTGCCAAGGACAACTTGATGGAACTCTTTCCTCAAAAGGTTTACAACAGTCTAATTTAACCGCCGATCGACTACAAAACGAAAAGATAGATACCATCTTCTCAAGCGATCTGAAAAGAACCGTTGATACCACCAAAGAAATTCATAAATATCACTCAAATAAACCATTAATATTTGACAGAAGATTAAGAGAAAGGTATTTTGGTGTTTTTCAGGGTGAAAAATTTCCAGAAAACAAAAAAGGACTCTCTCTTCCAGAAGGTGCTGAAAGTAACGAAGATCTTTACCAAAGAATTTCCGACTTTTATATTGATATCATCTCAAAGCATATTGATCATACAATACTTATTGTTAGTCATGGTGTTGCTATAAGAATGCTAATTACAGTGATTCAAAAACTATCACCTTCCAATATCAACTCCATTGAAGAATTGAAAAATGGCTCAATTACAATTATTGAAATTATCAGAGGGAAAACTCCCGAAATCACTCTTTATAACTCAATTAACCATTTAGAATACTCCCAGTTATGGAATCACTTTACTAGTTGTTAACAACCACCTCATAACTCAATTTCCAGTTTTAAGGATTAATACATATATTTGTTCCGATAATTGGTTCTATTCCGAATTACATCGGAAAGGATTAAAAGGGAATCCCGTTAAATTCGGGAGCTGTACCCGCAGCTGTAAACCTTAAACAGCTTTCTGAATACCCCTGCCACTGTTCGGCAACTGCCGAATGGGAAGGCCTCAGAAAGTAAGGTGAGCCAGAAGACCTACCAATAATTATGATCATGGCTTTCGGGATAAAAGCAACGTAGTTATCACAACTAACTTACAAACCTTTTAGTACCCACTTTAGCCCGGGATAAATATCAAGGGTACAAACCGAAAGTTAATGGTTAAATTTATTAACGCATATTCGATTACAGAGTATGTAATGATTCTTATTAACAATAGTGTTAATAGGCAATCGGCAATACTCTATAGGTTATCGAATCAGCGTTAGATATTTTGTCTAACCATTTAACTTTTAAAAAATGCGTAAACGAGTTTATTTATTAATCGGCTTTTTGTTATTCTCAATTAGCCTATTTTCACAGGAAAAGGATTCAATCAGGAATATAGAACTGAATGAAGTAACAATTTCGGCATTTGGAACTAAATCAAATATTAAGCAGTTCCCACATAAGGTTGAAGTAATACAAAAGAAGGATATTCAGAATATTCCATCGGACAATGTAGGTGATATCCTAAAAAAAACTTCAGGCATAGATATTATTGAATATCCTGGTTTTCAGGCAAATATTGGCATGAGAGGTTTTCCTCCAACAGGTCAAGGGAATACATACACGCTAATGCTTGTAAATGGAATTCCTGCTGGAAGCAGAAATATTGCAACGCTTGATTTAAACAATGTAGAACAAATTGAAGTGCTAAAGGGCCCATTCTCATCATTTTTTGGATCTGGCGCAATGGCTGGTGTAATTAACATCGTAACACCAAAAAGCAAGGGAAAGATACAGGGAGAAACAAGTGTATCATATGGTAGTTTCCAAACATTTGTTTTAAAAGCGAATGTTGGTGGAAAGATCTCTGGCAATTTTAACTTCGATTTAAGCGCAAAGCTGAATAATCAGAATAAGGATTATAAAACTGGTAGCCATAATGTATTTAACTTATCATCAACTGAAAAACAAATTATGGATGATAAATCTTATGGGCAAGTATTCGATAATACCACTTTTAAAAACTATACCACCAACCTGAGACTCGGATATGATATCAATAAAAACTGGCAGATAAATCTGTACGAAAACCTGTTCATTGCAAATAAAGTATTACTAAATGGTAACTTTTGGGGTGTCTATGGTAGTAATCAGCGAGATATTAATAGATTATCCCAAAGTTTAAGTATTGAGGGGAATGTGGGCAATCACTCCTTACGTATTTCTCCTTACATAAGCAAAGAGGTAGATGATCTTTACAATAACATATCTGATACCAATTTTGTGTCAAGCTCTTACATTTACAAAACTTATGGGTTCAATCTTCAGGATGAGTACACATTTGATAAGCATAAGATAATTGTTGGCTTAGATAATTTCTCGCAGAACTTTAACTCCAAACAATGGAGTGATGCAACTACACCGCAAGCACCCTATCAGCCAGATTACGCAAATATTTCTTATGGACTATTCACTCAGCTAAGATTTGTATTTTTAGACAACAAACTAAACACTTCTATTGGTACCCGCTATGATTATATGAAATACAAGACCTTTAAAACAAATTTTATTGAGTCGGAGAATTCCGCAGCTACCTATAATACAGTGAACCCAAATATTGGAGTAAAGTACGAAATAGTTGATGGTTTAAACATCAGCGGTAGTGCAGGAACAGCGTTTTTTGCCCCTGATGCTTTTAAAAAAACAGGCAGCTATACTTGGGGAATATTTAAATACAAAGGAAATCCAAATCTTAAACCCGAAGAATCATTCACCTATGATTTTGGAGTTTCATATTCCAATCAGAAAAAAGGCGTATGGGCAAGCATCACCTACTTTAATACAAATCATAAAGGTTTGCTAGTATACGATTATTCAAATTTAGATTATACCACATTTAAGAATGCAGATAAGGCTAAAATGAATGGTTTAGAAATTTCTCTGGCCTATGATTTTGGCAATTTCAGCCAATACAAATATTCTTTTAAACTATATTGCAATCTAACTCATCTGGTTAACACCGACGTAACAATAAACAACGTTAAGAATGATATGAAGTATGTAAGAAAAAATAATGCTTCATTTGGGATTGAATATAGAAACTTTAAAAATATATCTGCTAGGCTTAATGGCAGGTTTATAGGTAGCAGATACGAGGATAACTGGCTCTATAACTACTCGATGTCGGGGAGAATTCCATATACAACCACCGATGGATATGCTGTTAGAAGTTCGTTGATTAACGATGATGTGCTAAAACATCCTAACTTTATGGTGTTTGATTTTTCATCTTCATATACTCTTTATAATAAATACATGGTTGGCTTTAGTATAATGAATTTATTGGACGAGAATTATACCGAAAAGGATACTTACTATATGCCGGGTAGAATGTTTACTGGAAGTTTAACATTTAAGTTTTAGATATAAACTCCGATAATAACCTTGAAATAATGCGTGAAATAATCTTTATCACAGGAGGACAACGTTCAGGGAAAAGCAATTTTGCAAAAAGACTTGCCGAAGGAAAATCGGCAAGTCCCATTTTTCTTGCAACTTCCCGCATTTGGGACGAAGAATTTGCCGATAGAATTAAACGTCACCAAAGCGAAAGGGGTTCAAACTGGCAAACAATTGAAAAGGACAAAAGCATTAGCCAACTAAAACTTGATGGTAAGGTAGTTGTACTCGATTGTATAACACTTTGGCTAAATAATTTCTTCTTCGACAATGAGTATGATTTGGAAAAAACCTTACAGGAAGTTAAAAACGAATGGAATCTATTTATCGATCAGGATTTTACGCTAATTGTAATAAGCAACGAAATTGGAATGGGAGTTATACCTGCTGACTTAGGAACCCGACAGTTTACAGACTTACAGGGTTGGGTTAACCAGCATATTGCTTCGCTATCAGATTCAGTGTATTTAATGGTTTCAGGAATTTCAGTAAAAATCAAATAGAATGGATATTGCAAAAGAGTTACAACGAAAAATCGATTTAAAAACCAAACCCCTTGGCTCGTTAGGAAAACTCGAACAAATTGCTCTGAAAATCGGATTAATTCAAAATACTTTATCACCAGAACTTCGAAATCCAACTCATTTAGTATTTGCGGGTGATCACGGCCTAGCCGATGAAGGTGTTAGCCCATACCCAAAGGAGGTTACCTACCAAATGGTTATGAACTTTTTAGCGGGAGGAGCTGCAATTAATGTTTTTTGTCGTCAGAATGGCATCAACCTAAAGGTTGTAGATGCTGGTGTTGATCATGAATTTCCTCTTAGTAGTAATTTGATACATGCAAAAATTGCCAATGGGACAAAAAGCATCTTGAGAGAACCAGCCATGTCGCTTGAACTATGCAGAAAGGCAATCGAAAGAGGGAAAGAAATCATTAACAAAGAATTTGAGGCTGGTTGTAATATTGTGAGTTTTGGAGAAATGGGTATTGGTAACACCTCCGCAGCATCATTACTATTACACAAATATACAGGCAATTCTATTGAAGACTGCACTGGAAGAGGCGCAGGGCACGATGATGAAGGAATGAAGAAGAAAATATCTATCCTTAAAGAATCATCACTGAAATACAATGTAACTGAACACCTTGATATTCTTGCGACATTTGGCGGCTTTGAAATTGCAATGATGTGTGGCGCAATGCTTCAGGTAAAGAAGAACGGAATGATCATCCTAGTTGATGGATTCATAACCACTTCAGCATTGCTAGCAGCATATAAATTTGATAATTCAATAGTTGAAAATTGTATTTTCTGCCACTTCTCACAGGAAAAGGGTCATAAAATTATGCTCGATTATTTAGGTGTAGAAGCATTAGTTGACCTAAATATGAGGCTTGGCGAAGGAACTGGTGCGGCAGTAACCTATCCATTAATTAAATCGGCTGTTCTATTCTTAAATGAAATGGCTAGCTTTGAAAGTGCTGGAGTTTCTGGTAGTGAAAAGTTGAAAGTTAAAAGTTAAAAGTAAATGTTTGCTTAGTATGAAAATTACTAGTTTTGAAGATATTATTGCTTGGCAAAAAGCAAAAGAATTGACAATTCATATCTATTCTATTTTCAACGACAGTCGTGATTATGGGTTTAAAGATCAAATTCAGAGAGCGTCCGTTTCTATAATGAATAACATTGCCGAGGGCTATGAAACAGGTACAAATAAACATTTCAAACATTTTTTATTTATCGCAAAAGCATCTAGCGGTGAAGTTCGTTCAATGTTAATTCTTGTTAAAGAAATTGGAAAAATAAATCAAGAAGATTTCGATAAACTATACAACCTTTCAGTTGAAATATCTAAAATCATATCAGGCTTAATCAAAACTCTTTAACCCCATTATCCTCCTTACTTTCAACTTTTAACTTTTAACTTTCAACTATCATTTTGAAAAACGAACTAAAAATATTCTTCACCGCTCTCATGTTCTACACCCGAATTCCTGTACCTAAAAGCACTGGATATTCGAGCGAGAATTTAAATAAAGCCACAAGGTACTTCTCTTTGGTAGGAATCATTGTAGGTGGTGTCGGAGCTTTGGTATTCTATGCCACGAGCATGTTATTCTCAATTTATCCTTCAGTCCTGTTCTCTATTCTATCAATGATTCTGATAACAGGAGCCTTTCATGAAGATGCTCTATCAGATTTCTGCGATGGCTTTGGTGGAGGGTATACAAAGGAGAAAATCCTAGAGATAATGAAGGATAGCAGAATTGGCACTTACGGTGCAATTGGGCTTATCCTATTAATACTAATGAAGATATTTTTACTCGCAGAAATAGATCCATTAAAAATTCCTATCATACTTATTGCAGCACACGCCTTGAGTCGAGTAAATCCAGTATTATTGATGTTTTCTTCGCAATATGTTAGAGAAGATAGTACAAGCAAATCAAAACCTGTAGGCGAAACTAAATCGATTATCACTTTAGTAATTGCCATTGTTTTAGGCCTACTGCCTTTGATTCTGATTTCATACCAAACTATACCTTTTCTAGTTGCAGCAATGCTGCTAATCTTTCTCTATTTCAGATACTATGTCCATAAAAAATTAGGAGGTTACACTGGTGATGTTCTTGGGGCATTACAACAACTCTCTGAAGTTGGGTTCTACATTACTTTCATTATTGTTGATAAACTCCTATGAAGCTATATCTAGTTCGACATACAAAAGTTAACCTCCCATCAGGAATTTGTTACGGGCAATCGGACGTTGGTCTTGCAGATACTTTTGAAGATGAAAAAAACGCCATTATCCATGCACTTAAAGGAATTGAGTTTGATAGAATATACTCCAGCTCATTGAAACGCTGTGCATTACTTGCTGAATCTATCTCATGTAATAAATTCAAGGTGTTTTACGATAAACGGTTAATGGAACTGAATTTTGGTGATTGGGAGTATAAAATCTGGGATGAAATCGAAAAAACCGATTATGCAAAAAAATGGTTTGAAGATTTCACAAGCGTTCCATGCCCTGGAGGTGAATCATACCAAGATTTAATTAATAGAGTAAAAGATTTTTTAGACGATTTAAAAAAAGATAAGACTACAAACAGCCCATTAATTATTTGTCATTCTGGAACAATTAGAGCCTTTTACTCAATACTAAATCATTTAGAACCTAAAGAGTCGTTCAAACTACAACTCAATTTTGGACAGATTCTAGAAATTGAGCTAAACCAAGAAAAATGAACAAGAATTTACGACCCATAATGTTCGTTGGAACAGGTTCAGATGTAGGCAAAAGTGTAATAAACGCTGCTTTTTGCAGGATATTCCTGCAAGATGGCTACCACCCTGCCCCATTCAAAGCCCAGAACATGTCGCTAAACAGCTACGCAACTCCAGATGGGCTTGAAATTGGCAGGGCACAAGCAGTTCAGGCAGAAGCTTGCGGTATTGAATGCTCAGTAGATATGAATCCAATATTAATTAAACCCACAGGGTATTTAAACTCACAAGTAGTCCTGAAAGGTAAACCAATTGGTAATAAATCAGCATCGGAGTTCTTCGTTCATACCGACCGTGATAAACTTTTCGATGAGGCAATGGACTCGTATCATAATTTAGAGAAAAACTATAATCCAATAGTAATAGAAGGGGCAGGGAGTATCTCTGAAATTAATCTATGGAAATATGATATAACCAACATGCGTGTTGCGCTTGATGTTAATGCCGCCACTTACCTAATTGCTGATATTGATAAAGGAGGCATTTTTGCAAGCGTTTATGGCACTATCCAACTACTTCCAAAAGAAGAACGAAATCTTATAAAAGGAATAATAGTTAATAAATTTCGTGGTGATATTGAACTATTCAGAGAAGGTAGAAAAATTCTAGAAGAAATTACAGGGATACCAGTTGTTGGAATTATTCCCTATTTCCGTGATATACATATTGAACAGGAAGATTCCGTTATTTTAGATAGTAGATCGAAGGATCTACAAAAAGGTAAAATCAATATTGCAATCGTCCTTTTGAGGCACATGTCAAATTTTACCGACTTTAACCATTTAGAGCGAATACCCGATGTTCATACATATTATGCGGAGAATATAAACGATTTATCGAATGCTGATATAGTTATAATTCCAGGTTCAAAAAATACTATTTCGGATATGATTTATCTTCGTAAATCGGGCATGGCAAAAGCAATTATCAATGCACACGAAAATGGTAAGGCTGTTTATGGGATTTGTGGAGGTTTTCAGATTATGGGTAAAGAAATTCATGATCCACTTCATATTGAAGGAAATATTGAGTCCATTCAAGGTCTTGGAATATTACCTGTTATAACTACCCTCACTAATGAAAAGGTAACAGAACAATGCTCTTTTACTTTTCTTGCAGGCAAAGAAGATTGTAAAGGGTACGAAATTCACATGGGAAAAACCACATCAACAAATGAAAGTCCTCTTTGCATTATCAATGGTAACAGAAAAGATGGTTACTTTTTAAACTCCAAAACATGGGGCACATATATTCATGAAATATTTGACAATCAGACTGTAGTAAATTCTATTCTGTATGAAAATGGGTTTAATGATATTAGTACAAAGTTCGATTATTCAGCATTTAAGGATGAACAATACAATAAACTAGCTGACCTAATTCGACAAAACGTTAATTTAGAGTACATTTATAGTACAATGCAATTTGCATCAAATGATTAAAGTAAACATAAAAAACCAGAATAGGTTCTTCTAAAAAATCTATTCTGGTCACTAATTTCCCTCTTTATTTACTCATTCCTTAATACCACTGCTGGGTTTTGATTTGCTGTACGAACAGCATAGTAGCTGATTATTAAAATACTAATTAACACCGAAATCAATAATGTAGCTGCAAAGTAAATTAAATTGATATCAACATGGTAGGCAAACTGGCTAAGCCATTTGTTTATTGCATAGTAGGCAATTGGTAGCCCAATAATATTAGCAATTAAAACCATATACACGAATCGTTTTGACAGGTAGATAATTAACCCCGGAACCTCGGCTCCTAAAATTTTTCGTAAACAAATCGTTTTCGTTTTCTGCTGAATGGTATAGCCTGAGATACCAAATAATCCAAGCAGAGCAATGCAAATTGCAATCCACGATGCGGTTATTGCCAACTTAAAAGTTCGTTCATCACCCTTATATTGTTCCTTTATGGAATCATCGAAGTATTGATATTCCCATATATCATCGGGAAAAACAGTTTGCCATTTTTCCTGAATTTGCTTAATAGTATTGGGACTATAGTTTGGTTTCAACTTTATACTTAGGTTATAGTATAATTGCCTGATTTGTGCAAACAGCAATGGTTCAATACTATTGCGTAACGAGGATGAGTGAAAATCTTTGATCACACCAATAATTGGCCCCTTATTTCCTGCAATACTTATTACTGTTCCCAATGATTCATTATCGCCTGGAAACCCAAGTTTTCTTAGAAATGTCTCGTTAACGAGAAATTCATTAACAGAATCGTTTCTAACCTCCGAATTCCACCATCTACCTGCAACTAACTTGATGTCAAAAGTCTCAGCATAGTCATAATCTACACATTTAAAGCTAACCAAACTTCTTTCCCCATCTTTTTTATAAGGCGATTGAAAAGCAGTATTCGCGTTTGAGCCTGATGTAGGCGCTCCTAAAGAGAAACTTACCTTCTCTACATCAGGCATAGAAAGTATTTGTCCCTTTAAATTATCGATTAAAGCCCTCTTATTCGATGAGATAGGGCAATTAATAATATTCCTTGTAGAATATCCAAGTTCCTTGGTGCGTAAAAACTTAATTTGCTCTGCAATTATGAATGTTGATGAAATAAGTACAACTGAAACCAAAAACTGTATAACAATTAATATATTTCTGAACGAATATGATGACATACCTTTTGTTTCATCGCTCTTTCGGAAAATTTCAATTGCTTTTATTGAAGATACTTTAAGGGATGGTAATATACCTGTGATTGTTATAAGAATTACAATAAGCACCGCCATGAACAAGAAAACAGAAGGTAACTGGTATACATTTTTATATATCTGGCCATCGAGGAGGTTGCTTAAATAAGGAAGAACAATTTCAGCAAGCAGAATGGCAATTAAGAATGATATTGTGATAGTTAGTACAGATTCAAGGGTAAACTGTTTTATAATGTTTGTGCTTAACGCTCCATTTACTTTTCTAATGCCAATCTCTTTATGGCGTTTGATCAGAATAGAAAGAGATAAATTGATGTAATTAATACAACCCAATAGAAGTACAAAGAAACCCACAATAGCAGAAATGACTAGGTATGTAGGATCTGTAAACCCATTTAAGTTTGAACGTCCATAAGTAATATCGGTACGAACTTCTGAAAGTGGTTGTAAACTAAAAACATCGCTTGAATCACGCTCCGAAGTACTCTTCTTAACAATCCTATTTATTTGCTTTTCAACATCACTACGGTCGTTAATATCTTTAAGTACCATATATGACTGAAAACCTGATATTGTTGTACTCCAACTATCAATCGCAAAAGGCATTTCGAATTTAGGGTAGCTTTCGTATGAGATCAAAATAGTATATGGAATATTTGTTAGCTGATTATCTTTGATCAAGCCCACTATTGTAAGAGCCGACTTCCCATTCAATTTTAATGGTTTATTTATTACATCAAGGGTTCCAAATAACTTTCTAGCAGTCGATTCTGTAATAACCGCTACGTTTGGATTTTTAAAAACAGAAGGAGAACCAACAAGCCATTCAACACTAAAAACATCGAAAAATTGAGGTTCAATAAATAATAAATTATCAAGTTTGAACTTTTTATTGTCATATGAAAATACTCCATTCTCCCAGAAAATAATTCGAGTCATTCCTTCCAGGATTGTCATCTCATTTCGTAAAGCGGGTATTAATGGGTTTGGAGTAATTGCTTCATGTTCCACTTTATTTTCATGAGTGTTATCAGAAACAACTCGGTAAATTCTTTCATACTTTGGTTGGTACTTATCGTAACTCAACTCATGCATTATATAAAGATATATTAGAATTGAGGTAGCAATACCTATAGATAAGCCAAAGATATTGATGAAAGTAAAAAACCTATTTTTAAGGATATTTCTTAATGAGATTGTTAAATAGTTTTTAAGCATAATGGCATCAAATTAATTTGATTCTAATTATTACAATCCATCGACCATTATTTTTAAATCACATATTATCAATATAATAACTCATAATTCAAAACCGCTTTATATTTGAAATTGTTTCAATGTGAAACAATTTTAACTAAAATGATACATTATTAATAATCACATTCCATTCAGTCAAGCGTAAACGAATAATACCCTGCTGCTCTTTTGTTTACCACGTCAATATTCGTTGATTTTAAATTGTTTGTATAAGTTTTCAATATTTCTTTTAATAGTGTTAGGTGAAAAGTAAGATTTTTCCTATTTTTGCGCCCCGATAGGTATTTACATAAAGGGGTCCGGTAGCTCAGTTGGATAGAGCAACAGCCTTCTAAGCTGTGGGTCACAGGTTCGACTCCTGTCCGGATCACCAAAAAAAACCACTTACAAGATTCGTTCAAGTAAGTGGTTTTTTATTTATCCTTTCTCTTTTCTTTCAATCCGAAACAAGAAGGTCTCGAATATTTCTCTCATTCTACTCAAAATCTGTAAGCCAATTCATCAAATTCTTTGATGCGATATTTTTAGATTCAGAGTAAAAATCAACTATAGATTAAAAAATTTAATAACCTCTTTAAGTTCAACAGACATAGTTGAAAGCTCCATTGATTTCGAAGCAAGAGCTTCAGCCGCTGAAGCATTCTGCTGGGTAATTGAATTTAACTGTTGTACCGCATTATTTATCTGAAATGCTCCAGAATTTTGTTCTAAACTCGAAGCAGATATTTCCTGAACTAATCGTGCTGTTTTTTCAATTTCAGGTACTATTTCACTCAATTGTTTACCTGCCTTTTCTGATATATTAACCCCATCCAACGATACTTTATTAATTTCATCGGCAGCGATTTTACTTCTTTCAGCCAACCTTCTCACTTCAGCCGCAACAACAGCAAATCCCCTACCATATTCACCTGCTCTAGCAGCTTCAACAGCTGCATTAAGAGCAAGAATATTAGTTTGGAAAGCGATTTCACTAATTATCGAAATTTTACTTACAACATTTCGCATGGAATCAACTGCTATTGCTGCAGATTTATTCCCTTGTGTAATTCCAGTAACAGCATTCAAAGCTATTTTTTCTGTTTGCTGAGCATTTTCAGAGTTTTGTTGGATATTAGCAGCCATCTCCTCCATAGAGGAGGAAACTTCTTCAGTAGAAGATGCCTGCTCATACACACCCTTAGATATAACTTGGGAACTTGAACTTATCTCATCACTCAAATTGGCAATATTATCAGAACTGCTTGAAATTTTACCAATTATATTACGTAAGTTAACCACCATCTCTCTTAGCTTTTCTAGTAGTAAACCTATTTCATCTCTATTCTTGATTTCAAATTCAACAGATAAATCACCTTGCGATAGCTTTGTAACCACGTATGATGCATCAGCAAGAGTAGTTCTTATTGTATTAATAATGACAATTGATACAAAAAATGCTATTATCATTGATACTAAACCCATTATAACCACAAATCTCTGAAACCTAATAAAAGAACCCTCCATTAAATCACTTTTGGTCTCTGATTCCATTTCATATTTTTTCTTTAGCGCACTTAATTTTTCTAATACTTTATCAGTAACCAAGATAACGCTTCCCCCCTCATCAACCAAAGGGTTAACTTCAAAAAGAACAGCAGGATCATTATAACTATCGAAAGTTGAAAGTTGATCCATTATTTTTTTATGTTGTACAAAAAGATCATTCCCTATTATATTCAAAATATCATTCAGAATGATCTGATCACTTTCTTTCCAATTCTTACTAATTCTAGTAAGCGCATCTCTAACTTTTGGAAAATCTGTACTTTGTAAATCTTTTAGTTTTAATTTATCTGGAGTGTTATTCTTTTTCTCAATAAAAACCCAGTTCTTAATTAACATCTTAGAATTAGTAACAATATTATTAAGATCATTTAAATATGTAACAGAAGGAGCATAAATATTTGAAATTTCTTGGTTGATTTTTCTATTTTTATATAGAGTTGTATAGATTAGCACACCATTGATTAAGATGGCTATAATTAAAATTCCAAATCCAACTATTAATCTTTGTGCTATGGTTAAATTTAATTTCATACTCTTAGTATTAATTATTTGAGATAAATTAATTAACTATAATTGCCAATGCATCTAACTGGTTGTTAATTTTCAAGCCATATCTCGTTAAATTTCTTTTATTTAGTTCAAATTTTTGCTTATCCCCAATAATAACAAAATTTATTGCTGCACCACTATTAGCGAGTCCTTCTTTTTCAGTGACTATCAAAGTACTGTTTGATCCAATTTTGGAAATCACATTTTGAAGTTCCCCGCTTTTCTCGCTTGAGATAAATATTATATTACATTTTGATATTTCGCCAGCCGCACCAATCTTCTTAATTTCAATAGTTTGATTACCAACCTTTTTACTCGAAGCAATATCTTTAAGATAATTATCAATTGGTGAATTTCCAAACACTATAATTTGAAAATTACCAGATTGATATTCTTGAGGCCATTCAATGTATTTTGTGAAATTATAAATAAAAAAGGCTTGTAATTTTTCAACTTGTGCTTCTGTGCTAAATGCAAAAGCAATCAAAAGAAGACATGTAGTAATAATTCTTTTTTTCATAATTAGGTTATATTTATGTGCATCTACTTAGATTAATTTCATTCAAATAAACACAAAAACATCATAATAAAGATGTTATCAATACTTTAGTCGAATTTTCACTTAACATATTCAACACTACTACCATTTTTTGCAATCAAATCGATTCTTTTTTATAAAAAATCAACAAGTGAAAGAAGGATAATGCAAATCATCTCTTTTGCATAATGCTAATTCAACTAATATCCTAATTTTATCAATGTGCAATTTATTTAAAATATTGATATTTGAAACATCATAAAGTTAAAAAATAAGTAACACAAATTCTTTATTGCGAATTTCTTTAACCGCTCAGTTTTAAAAAAAAGATGATTCATATTAAATAATATCTTGTCAACAATATTTTTGTTTATTTGAATCTAATTGTTTTTTAATTAACAAAATAAATTTCATTATCATCCTAAAGTATTAATAATATGAAACATATCTGTTTTTACTCATATTTGCTTTCATTATTGTTAATTTTAGTGAACTGGCCCAATAAAGTAACGATATGTTAAACATGGCATCGAAAAAACTCATGAACAGAAATCCACAAAAGGCGATAATACCTTCAATTCGGCTTTTTTCGTATCTAATATCTCAAAGGATCAAATTGAAAAATACAATTTTTCATCAATCAAAGAGTCACTTCAGGCAATTTCGGGGGTTAAAATATACCTTATGCTACGAAACCAATGCTTATTCTGGAGCAATTAATTCAATTTCGAAGAAAGGCTAAAAATAAGCTATTCATCGTGCTGCTATGGCATGAATAACTCATAGTTTTTAATGCTATTTCTTATGAGAATTAACTATACATTAAAATTAATTTAAATGATTGTCCGCAATAATACCTAATCAGGAATAAACAACCCAAGTTGTCATTGCCTAGCGGCGAACTCGCAAAACACGCTTGGTTCCTGCGAACCGTTAACTCATAAGCGAAGCGAATAATGCAGGAATCCCGTTCTTTATAAACTAGATTCCGGGACTTCTCCCGGAACCGAGTTTACGAGTTCGGCGCAGCCAATAACAAGGGAATCATTTTAGATATTAGGTATAATAGAGGATATTCACATTTTTATTAGATATTTTAGTGTCATTTTTCGATTTATTAATTGATATAAGATAAAAGGAGTAGCATCCAAACTAATGACTAATAAACCTAATATTATCTCTAAATTTTGTGTACAAACCACTATTTCCATAATTCATCACTATGGAATAGATCATTCAAATTTTCATAGAAAAATTTTTGCATAAGTAAATGATAGATCTTAAAAGGGTTTTAATGAGTAAATTGAAATCCTTTTACGATCTATCATTTAACATTTTTTCGCCAATTATGTTTGGCTATTATGTTTTTAAAGCGGACTCAAATTTTTAAAATATTCCAAACATTTTAGATGGTCTTTTTCGGAATCACACATAATTTAGAATCGATAATGAACACCTACAAATATTACCCTCAACGGTTGTGGTGCTCTTGGTTGAATCCAAATACTTTCAGCATAAGGTGCTGCGCCATAATGTTTTGTATTGAATAAATTCTCAGCACTTACAGATATTGAAAATGATTTTGTAAAATTATACCCTGCATTGGCATAAAAAATGGTGGATCCTGGTAATTTGCTACCTTCTTGAGCTCCTCCCGTTCCATATAGCGAGTTGGTTGTTGAAGCCTGAATATCACTATAATAGCGTGCGGATAAAGATGCGTAAAACTTTTGACCTTTATAAAATAAATTTGCATTCAATTTATTTTGCGATACTTTAGGAATGTTTGAGCCGTCATCATTATCTTTCCCTGCAACATATGAATACGCTACGTTTGCACCAAAACTTCTCAATCGGAAATTAAATTCAATTTCTGCACCCTGACTATACATTGATCCTGAATTAGAGTTAATTTCAACAAACCCTGTATTTACACTTTCTCCAATCAAAGTGCGGTAAGGATTATAATAAGGGTAATTACCTGCTTGTGTTGCTGCTGGAATAGGTCTAATTACATCAGTCATATCGTTTCTAAATATACTCATAGAAATTGAAGCATAATCATTGATGAAATAGCTACCACTTATCTCCATGGTTTGAATTTTTTCGGGTTTTATGTTTTCGTTTGGAATATGCATTGCAAAGGGATTAGCCCAATTCTCCCATCTATAATAATTTGAAGGTTGAATGTAAGCTGTTCCAAACAATCCTTTAATCGAAATCCTTTTTGCAGGTGTAAAAACCAATCCTGCTCTGGGATTGAAAGTAGAACCATAAATAGTATTATAATCGTAACGCGCACCAACGGTTAACGAAAGGTATTTTGTCATTTTATACTGAGACTGTATAAACGACCCGAAATTACTATAGTTCCTTTCACCAAAGATCGAATCCGTTAATCCAATTTTCCCAAATACATAACCCTGATTATCCACAAAATAAGATAAATTATCTTCTAATTTACCACCTGGTGTAAACGGATTTTCAAGATTTTGTGTTTTTGGGAAAGATTTTACATCAGCATACGAAACTCCCATAATTAGTGACAGATTATCACTTATATTCCAAGAATTCTGAATTAATCCTTGAATATATGAAGAATAAGCATATTTGAATTGTCGATCAGCATCTGTTAAACTTCCATTTACAATTGTAAAATTACTAGTTGGATTAACGGTATAATCGCCAATTGTAACCGTAGCGTTAAAATCGATTTTTTCGTTAGAAATTATATCATATTTAGCATACATGTGACGTAAATCCTGACTCCAAACATCTTCCGAAGTATAGGCATAATTGCTTGGAATTGTAGACATTGCTTGTGATTCATATTCGTGTTGCCAATCACCACCAATTGTTAGTTTTTTGTATTTTAATTTTGTAAATAAATTCCAATTTTTAATAGGAAACGATTTGTCCTGTTTCGCCAAATTACCTGAATAATTTCCTACACTCCCATAATCAAGCATATCCTTGTAATGTTCATATAATTTAAAATCTTCGCCATTGTATATGCGACCACCCATAACCAAATCAGTATTTTCGGAGATTTTATTACCAAAAGTAACATCTGCAACATAGGCATTTGTGGACACGTAGCCAACATTGGTTTCTATGCCATCAAAATCACTACCGCTTTTAGTAATGAGGTTGATAACTCCAGCATAGGCATCGGCTCCGTATAGTGCGGAGGAAGGGCCATAAACAATTTCGATTCGTTTATACAAATTCAATGGAATATTATTGCCAAAAACAAATCGTTCGCCAGTAATTGGGTTCTGCATTTGTCCATCCTGTAAAATAAGCAATTTCTGATTTCCTAATACACCACGCATGGTCACTAAGGTACGAATTTCACCTTGCACGTCATAGGATACGTCAATACCAGGAATGGCTCTAAAAACATCTTTCAAATCACGCCACCCAAATAGTTTTATTTGTTCTTCAGTAATAACCCTCACGGTAGCAGGAGCATCAGAGATTTTCTCACCTTTTTTTGTTGCTGTTACTACTTCAATATTCATTAACTCTTCCAAATTGAGTTCAAATAAATTAACCTCATCATCAAGAGCACTCATTGTAATATTTATTATATCTCCCGTTATTTCAACTTCTTGCAACTTGAATTTTTTTATACCAAATTCAAGAATCTTATATTCCGCAGGTACCTCAATAGAATACTTACCATTAGCATCGCTAAGAGTCTTTATATTAGCACTTTTTACGTTAACCGTCACTCCCTCCAATGGAACATTACTTTTGTCAGTAATAATACCAGATACTGTTCTCTGTGCCTGTACAAAGTTGGCCACAAGAACCAAAATAATAAGAAAAATTTTTTTCATACGTTTTGGTTTAAGTTTTTTATTTAAGATAAATTTAAATCTTTTACATTAATACAAATTTCAACTCGTGCAAAAAAATAAATTCACCATTATCCCATCCATCATATATAAAGTTAAGGTTCTCAAGATTAATACCTAAAATAATACAAAATATTTGTGATTCTAAAATAAATATCTAACAAAATTTGTCATTTGTCAGCAGAAATCATCCACAAGCCTTATTTTCACTGAATGTTGATGTGTGTTAATAATATTTTTATTTAAATATCGTAATGTATTTCTAGTTTTAAACCAAAATATGATTTAATAAATCAAATGCTAAATTCTTTCTTACCTCCCATTCCAAAATGATTCATTCCTTTACTTTTTTGGGAAGTATAAAAGAAAATCGGCTACCTATCCCTTTTTTACTCTCTACCCAAATTCTTCCTTGATGCCAATCAATGAACTCTTTGCAAAGTATTAATCCAAGACCAGTTCCCCTCTCATTGGCAGTTCCTTCTGTTTTAACATGCTCATTGACTTTAAACAACTTCTCAATCACATGATCATCTATACCAACACCTGTATCCAAAACATGAATGGTAATAAAATCATCATTTTCGTCAGCCTCGACAGAAATCTTATCGTTATTTCTAGAAAATTTAATAGCATTAGTCAAGAGATTTCTTAAAGTAGTAAGTAACATATTTTTATCAGCATAAACGTAAAGATTTTCAGTTATTGCTGAGCTAAGAAGAATCCCCTTGCTTTCTGCTGAATTTTTTAAAAGAAGAATATTTGTGTCTATTACATCTTTTAAGTTCAGGTTACTGGGACAAAATTGGATCTGTCCGGTTTGGGATCTACTCCAAGTCAACAGATTTTCAAGCAAGTCAAAGGCGACCGAAGATGTTTGGTTTATTTTATCAGCAACTTCTTTGCTTTTATCATATTCTGCTGCGCTAATCTGCTCTACCAGTAACTCAGAAAGCCCTAAAAGCAGGTTGAAAGGATTACGCAAATCATGTGCAATAATGCCGAAAAATTTATCCTTGGTTGCATTAACTATCTCAAGTTTATCTTTCTGAACGAATATTTCTTCTTTTTGAAAATTCAACTCATCATTTGTAACCTTTAATTCCTCATTATATGCTTCTATTTCTTCATTTTTATGTTGAATCGAGATATTACTTTCTTCGAGAAGTTTATTTGCATTTTTTTTACTCTTATACCCTCTATAAATAAAATAAATTAAAAAAAGAGTTAGAAATACAACCGTAAATGAAAGGAATAGGAACCATTTTTGAGCTTGAATCCTTTTTTGTTGTAAATCCAATATATTAACCTGATTATCTATTTTTTGCTGTTGGCTTTGGATTTCTATTTTCTGTTTTTCGAGAATCTCATTTCTCTTAACCATCTCCTCGTTTTCAATGATTTTCTGTTTTTGCTGTTGTTCAATTTCCCTTTGATGTTCTTTTAAAATGATAAGATTGATTGACATCATTTGCCTTTGCTTCTCAACCTCATTTATCAGGGTATCAAGGCTATTTTTCTGCGAAGTGATTTTAAGTTGTTGATTATCAATTTCAAGTTTCTGAATCGCTATTGCCTCTTTTTGCTCATCAATCTCTTTATGTTGAGAATCAATCAATTTTTGTTGATTATCAATTTCAAGTTGAAATTTTTTAACTTTTTCATATGCATTTTTTAATAATTCCTCTTGCTTCTTATAAAGTAACGCAACATCTATCTTTGAGCCTCCAAGAAGAAGTAGTTTGGGTAGAATTCTAAGGCTATGTTGCTCCTCAATCGCATTTTTATTTACTTCAAATTCCAATCTAACATTTTGCTTATCTACATAATATAAATTAATCATTACCAGATCCTTAATATCATATTCTTCAGTTATTACAAGTACTGGGTAATTCCCAATTTTTCTAAATAATTTTATGAGATCTTCGTTAAAATTTTCCTCCACATAAATTGTATTGGGAAAAGGCTTAGTGATCCGTGAAATATCATTTATTACCTTTATACTTATTGGTCTACCCTTAAGGGTTTTTGTTCTCGAAATTTCCATAAAATCCTCAATCAATGCAGGGTTATTAGAACAAACTGCGATTCTAAAACTATCTAAGACATTCTCTTGAGGCCATTCTATATTTTGAACAAATTGATAGGTATAAACTGTTTTTATTTTTGAATCCGATAATTGGGCAAATAATTCGATGGGGCTTAATGTTGGCAGGAGGAATGCCATTAACAATGCTTTCGGTATTAAAACTCTATTAATTAGTATTTTACATTTGACTATCATTTAGTACGATTATGATATTATATATCGAAAATAGCAGATAGATAGTCAATTCTTTTCTTGATAAATTAATATATTTAATAAAATACTAATCAACCACATTCAAGATTCTATCTGCGTTTCCAAAGTCTTATAAAAAATAACCTTAAAATGAAAATTAGAGCCAAAAAGATATTTTAAATGTAAAACAAAATACTCAAATGTATCACAAGGGTCTAGGTAAGATTGGTGCTATTCCAGATGATTTTAATCATCCTTTTTTAGATTTTTCTTAAAACTGATAAAAGTGGGGGTATTTTAAGTAGTAGTTTAATACCCCAAAACATCTTTTGATATCGCATCAAGCATTATTTATAAGGAATAAAGTGCTAATGGAAGGAAGGATTTCAATAGAAATCTAAAAAAATATCTCATTAGCACTTTATAAAAAATATTATTGAATAACAATTTCTTTTTTATTGTATTGAATATTCCTTTCACTCAAATACTTTAATATATATTTAAAACATTCCTGCTTCTTACCAACCAACTCGGGAGGAAAAACCCCTTTATCAGAGAACTTTCCTTCAAGTATCATCTCGGCAGTGGCGGTGGCAGTAAAACCTGTTGTCCTAGCCATTGAAGAGAGTTTTTCCTTTGGATCATATTCGTCAAAAAGATCATAAATTATTTCTTTTCGCAATCCATTTTCAATTCCTTGAATAATTACTCGCATAACAGTGAATTCTGGTTCTTCAGGCCCTAATTTCCACGCATCAAATATAAGTTTGGTTGTAAAATCAAATGGTACAATTGATTGTCCATTAAAACTAACTGGCTGTTTACTAAAAAAACCTGCAGCCTTAAATGCTTGAATCAGTTTAATATGCCCAGGATAGCGTAAAGTCTTCTCCTTCATATTCGGAATATTATTTAGAGTATATACAAGAGATCTAAGACCATCAGAATTAAAAGCCTCTAAAGTTCCAACAGTTGGAAAATCAATAAACTCAGTATCGCTCATTGCAGGCTTAACCACCACATGCCCATTCTCCATATATCTTGCAGGCCTAGTATACTCTTCAATAACATCGCATGGTGAAAATGGTGCTTTATACTCAAAGGGAAATGTCCTTGTCTTTGGTAAACCACCTACCATATATTCCATTTTTTCAACTTTCATCAATTCATTATGATAGCCTACAATAAAGTTAGGCATGCCCGGTGCTACACCACAATCCATTACAACTGAAACATTATGCTCCTTTGCTAAATTATCCAAATGCATCACATCCTCGGGTAAAAAAGATATATCAACAAGGTTTTTGTTACACTTTATAACATTAACCATGGTTTTTAATCCTAAAAAACCTGGTACTGCAGAAACTACTATATCAAAATCTTTAATAGCTGATTTTACATCTTCGTCTTTATTTAAATCAAGTACAACAGTTTCGATACTATAATTTTTGGAAAGAAATTCGAGCGAAGATTTATCAATATCGGCAGAGGTAACATGATGTTTTTTTGATAAATCAATTGCCATGGCTTTACCAACCATTCCAGCACCTAAAATAATAATTTTGCTCATATCGTATAATTAAATTTAATTTATAATTGTGCTAAATTATAAATATGAACAGAATTATTAACAGAATTATACTTAATCTTCAAAAATTGCTTTCAGTATTTCTACAATTAAAATAAAAAAAGTAGTTTTAGATAAATTTTCAAAAGGCGAGTTATGTACAAAAAATTCTTAGGAATACTTCTCATTCTTTCTTTAAGCGTCAGTGCTTTTGCAAAAGCCAAGGATAATTTTGTTGCTGCTAATGGTGTCCTTGAACTTGGATTAAATAATGTTTTAGAAAAAAACACTATTAAACTTCAAGGAGACTGGGAATTTTACTGGAATCAACTTTATGAACCTAAAGACTTTAAAGACTTAAGTCAAATTTCAAAACCGGAATTTGTAAAGGTTCCCAAATCATGGGCTTCATATAAAATAAACGGGAACAAACTTCCTTGTGCTGGTTATGCTACATACCGATTAATTATTCATAAGAAACCCAATAAGGATAAAGAAATATATGGTTTAAACATTTCAACAATCTTTACAAGTTATAACCTTTGGGTAAATGGTAAACTAATAGCTACTGTTGGAAAGGTTGGAAAAACAAAAGAAAGCAGTGAACCTGCATTTAAATATCAAAATGTACCATTTATACTAGACCCTGCTGATGGGCCAACCGATACTATTGAAATTATTATTCAGGTTTCTAACTTCTTTCATCAAAGAGCAGGATTACATTTTCCAATTTATTTTAGCACCTATAACAATATTCTAACCGAAAGCCGATGGGCTGATATTCTTAATTTAGTAATAATTGGTATTATTATTATTATTGGTATTAACTATTTGACCTTATATTTCTTCAGAAAAGACGATCGCTCAAACTTATACTTTGGAATCACCTGTCTAGTTATGTTCCTAAGAAACATATCAACTGGCGATAGGATTATCACTTATGTATTCCCAAATATCAACTGGGAGTTTTTAATGAAACTTGATAATTTTTCAGGCTTTGGTACTATCCCACTTTTTGGACTCTTTGCTTACCTATTATTTAAAGACGATTTTCCTAAAATCGTTAGAGATATATTTTTATACATAGGCTTAATAATAACGCTTCTTGTAATTACAACACCTGCAATTATTTATGGCAAAATTCGAATCTTCTTTGAACTTTATGTCATGGTATTTGGCTTATACATAATTCTTCGTGTTTTATTAGTAGCTTCAATTCGAAAGAGAAAATACGCATTTCCAACTTTTCTAGGAATGTTAATTCTGTACTCAACTGCAATGAATGATGTATTGAGTAGTATGGGAATTATAAGTACTGCCTATGTTGCTCCTTATGGTTTAGTAACATTTATGCTAATACAATCTTTCACAATCAATAATAAATCGGCCAATGCCATAAATGAAAATGAGGAACTAAGCGCGCAGCTAACTCTTGAAAAAGGAAGTCTTGAAAGTAGAATTGAGGAAAGAACCAGTGAACTGCAATTGCAGCACAATGAACTTTTGAAACATCAAGAAAAAGAGCAATCTCTTAATTGGATCAATGTGGGTATAGCACAAATAAATGAAGTAGTATCAAAAGATAGGGATAACTACAAGGAGTTATGTAAAAATGTGCTTATTACATTAATTCAATATTTAGATGCAAAGATAGGTGCATTATATGTTTTAAATACTGATAGTTCGGAAGAATCATATCTTGAAATGGTATCTGATTACGGTTTAAATAAGGAGCAAAAAAGCACGAATTCAATGATACCAACGAATAGCGGTCTTATTGGAGCAACATTTACAAACAATGAGGTACAACTAATTTCAAATATTCCAGATAATTACCTTGCTATTAACTCCGGATTGGGAAGCGCAACGCCTAAATCATTACTTATTGCTCCGATGTGCTTTGAGAAAAACGTTCTTGGAGTAATTGAATTGGCATCGTTTAAAGAGATTAAACCAGTAGAACTTGAGTATGTTACTAAAGTAGCATATATCGTTGCCAATAATCTGAATACTGTTAAGATGAATGAACACAATGTTTTACTCATACAACAACTAAAGGAACAGACCAATAATATGCAGCAAAATGAGGAAGAAACACGCCAACAAATCGAAGAGTTAAAAGCAATAGAAGAAACTTTAAATGCTCGTAATATAGAAATTGAACATATTAATGCTGAATTAAATAAAAAGAACAAAGAATTTGAAGAATATAAGCAAAAGATGTCTGGTACCCTCTAAAGGATTTAATAGAAAAAATATTCCAAATAATGAGGCCTCTGGCAGCAAAAGAAATCTGTTAACGATTTAAGGGACTACATATCTCCTTTTAACAGTTATTGATCTTTGAAAAAAAGATAAAAGTTTAATTGAATCTGGTTAAACTGAGATAACAGCCCAAGAAATTGTAGAAAAAAAGTGAAGATATTAAAGTTAAAACTCCTTTCCTTATTAAAGCTTTAAACGAGTTAAGATTACTTGTTTTTCAAACTGACATAACCAACACCAAAGAAATTGAAAGGAAAAAGGCAGAAACATACTTGAAAAAAATAGAAAAAAACTATAATTTCATCTTAGGAAGATCTATGCTCAAAATATTCTAAATTAACGTCAGTTCGACGTAAGAAACAATGTATTAACCTATATATCAATCAATTTGTTTTATTTGAATCAATGAAACCGAGTTTACGAGTTCGGCGAAGCCAATAGTGGAAAATTGGAAAAATGGATGATACAAGTAAAAATCTAACCTCTTGTTCTCCATTATTGACTTCGTCGAGTTCCGCTTCGCTCCAGTTCCATCATTCCAACCTTCCATCATCGCACTAAATAGTTGTATACATTATTACATTTCTTATATCGAACTCACGTTAAATTAGTATAGCCATTTCATTAAGGTCAAAAACCAATTTGCATTTGATAATCAATATAAATTGCTAGATATCTGAGAACTAGGATCCTAAGTATTTTTCAAGAATTGTGTAAAGCTCATTTTTATTAATTGGTTTTGTTAAAAAATCGTTACATCCAGCTGATTCTGCCTTTTGCCTATCCTCAATAAATGCGTAAGCAGTTTGGGCTATAATTGGCAACTTTGGATTTATTTGCCGAATTTCCATAGATGCTGCATAACCGTTCATAACAGGCATTTTTATATCCATTAGCACTAAGTCAATCTTTTTAATTTTATTTACTAGATCAACCGCTTGAGCACCGTCCTTTGCCCAAAGAATTATTGCTCCGGTAAGACTCAAAATTTCCTTAATAAATATATAATTGACCTCCTCATCTTCAGCAATTAATATCACCTTATTCCTCCAATCGGGTCGGTGTTCTTTGCTTTCAATTACTTTAATTTCCTTATTAATATCAACATTTTGATAAATTTGAAGGGGCAACGTAAAGTAAAATGTTGTGCCAGTACCCAATTGCGATTCCACCCAAATAGAGCCTCCTAATAAATTCACAATTCCTTTCGATATAGAAAGACCAAGACCAGTTCCCCCAAATCTTTTATCAGTAACATCTTCAACTTGCCGAAAACGTTCAAATATCATTGCTTGAATTTGAGGATCGATTCCAATCCCTGTATCTTTAACAAAAAAGGTAATCTGGTTATTATCTAATGAATACCCAAACTCTATGAATCCCCTATCCGTATATTTTAATGCGTTACCAATTAAATTCGTAAGTATCTGCTCTAACCTACCCTCATCCGTGACCAAATCAAGAGAATCACTACCATCGGGTACAACTACTTTAATATCAATATCCTCACGCTTTTGAAACACCTTCTCTTTGTTGTAAAACTTTTGAAGATATCTTAATAGATTGTTCAAATTGCAGGGTGCAAAAACAATAGTTAAGCGACCTGATTCTACCTTAGAAGTGTCAATAATATCGTTGATTAACTTAACAAGGTTATTCCCTTTGTTATTAATAATCTCGATAAACTGCATTTTCTTTTCATCGGAAAGGTTTGGAAGCGCTAAGAGTTGCGAAAAACCGATTATTGCATTCATTGGTGTTCGGATCTCGTGACTCATATTTGCTAAAAAAGCAGATTTTTGTTTATCGGAAACTTCCGCCTTTTCTTTTGCCTCCATTAATTTGTTTTCTAAGTCTTTACGACTCAAAGCCGCAGAAGCCTGATTTACAATCCCTTCTATTAAGGATAAATCTATAGCGATTGAATTCTCTAATACTATACTAACAACACCCCCATAGCAGACATTCTCCTTAAAGAAACCATTAATATAAACATCTCTTATCTTTAAGAACTTTTCAATGCTTCGAGCTGCTGCAGAAGATATTTGTCCATCGGATAATTCGTAAAGAGACTTATTAATTCTTGATGTTTTTTGTGTAGCTAAAAACTCTAAAGCAAATTCTGAAATCTGAAACCTTCTTCCAATTGGATTCCAACCCAATATTTCAAGAAGGCTAGACCATGCTTTCATATCCAAGCCATAGATTCCTTCTATATTTATTACATTTTTTTCGGATTCAAAAGAAACCAAAACATAAATTACTGTTGGGCAAAATTTCTCTAGCTGAGTTCCAACATAATGATAGATGCTTTCGGAAACAGGAAGTCCAATTAAATCGGTTGCTGTTTGGGCTAGTGCCTCTAACTTATACTGATAATCTTGTTGGATTCTCTCGTTTATTTTCTGAGGGGTTAAATCATAACCTATTGATACAGCATTCCAACCCTCAACTTTAACATAATCGTTAAAAGCCGTCCATGCAATATCTTTTTGTTCCCCCGTTTTTGTTGTTAAGCGGTATTCCCAAGTTGAAAGTGATAATGAAGTATCTCCCATCTGCTTCCTCACTTTTTTCCTTAACTCAGTGTTAGGGTATAATAATTTAAGTGCATTTTCATTCCCAATAATTTCTTTCGATTTATAGCCGGTAATATTCTCACACGCTTTGTTCCAAAATACGATGTTGCTATTATTATCAATAGCATAAACCATTGCTGGTAAGTTTTTTACCAACGACATCAGGTTTTCTTTATCCTCTTTTAGTTTCTTTTCGTATTTTATATTAGTAGTGATATCATAAACAACTCCATGCCATTTAACTATACGATTTGCTATATCCCGCTCAACCTCAACTGTAATTTGTAGGTTTTTTTCGAACTGTTCGGGTCCCTTATATCTAAAAATGGTATTGAAAA
The DNA here is from genome assembly GCA_013376985.1 of Bacteroidales bacterium. Lineage (GTDB taxonomy): Bacteria > Bacteroidota > Bacteroidia > Bacteroidales > Tenuifilaceae > UBA8529. The sequence continues at coordinate 136,067 of JACABB010000005.1, read as the reverse complement.
GATTTCTGTCAGGCGTCCTCTTTATATCATCAAATTTTTTATTTAAGGACAATAAATCATCCGAGTTAATATACGGAGCAATTAATTGGATACTTGGTTTTATTGAACCTTTTTTAAAACCAAAGATTCTATACGTTTCCTTTGACCAATAATCAGTACCCTCTAATGGTTTACTTTCCCAACTGCCGATATGGGCAATTCGTTGTGTTTTTTTTAATCGACTTTCACTTATCTCCAATTCTTGCAATAGCTCTTTCTGATGACTTATATCTATTATAGAGCCAATAATTATTGATGGCTTTCCATCACTATTCTTAATTGCTATAGCAGCTCTTAATAAAAACGCTTTCCAACTACCATCCGTAATCTTTGCCCTAAGCTCAATTTCTTTACTTTCGGCTTTGCCATCTATAAGATCTTTTATTGCAATTTCAACTAAATTCCTATCATCAGGATGAATAACCTGCAATACTTTAACAATTGTTGTGTAAGCATTTTGTAATTTAAAACCAAGATAATTAAATACTTGATTGCTATATTCTATAGCTGATTTTGAGACATCCCAATACCAAAAACCACCTCGGATAAGCATTTGTGCTTCTTCCAGAAATTCAAGTATCGACAGGTTCTCGTCCCGTTTATTTTGTTTCGCTAAAGCCATATTCAAAACAACATCTATACTAAAAAAGTTAAATACAAAACTTCTAAATTTATAGACAATTTAGGCTGTTTGCAAAAAAATATGAGATATCCGAAGTTTTTTTTCAAAAAAGAATTACTTGCGGAGATGTTCAAATTTATTTGAGGAACGTGAACTCGATATAAAAAATGTAATAATGTATACATTTGCAGTGACATACAATTATTTAGTGCGATGTTGAAAGGCTGGAATGATGGAACTGGAGCGAAGCGGAACTCGACGAAGTCAAAACAAGAGGTTGGATTTTTACTTGTATCCTCCATTTTTCCAATTTTCCACTATTGGCTTCGCCGAACTCGTAAACTCGGTTCCATTGATTCAAATAAAATAAATTGATTAATATATAAGTCAATACATTGTTTCTTACTTCGGACCAACGTTAAGGAGCATTTGGAATTATTTTAAAAGTAGTCATTAACACCCTTAAATGCTCAAAAACAGAGAAATGGAATTTGCGATACAAAGGTTTACAATAATATTACTCATATGCTCTCTACTTATTATTAATGCCTTTTATAATCTTAAATATTTTTTTAATACATCCTTAAGTTTTACACCTTTCTCTGTTAAATACAAATCACCATGTAGCAATATTATTAGATCTCTATCAATCATTGAGTTTTTGATATTTTCAATTGTTGCCATGGTTAGTACTGCCTTTTTTGCAGTTTTTTCACAATCCAAAAACTTATACTCCTCAATTTGCTTTAAAATATTAAATATTAATGAGATATCATATCCTCTAAATAGTAACAGTTCATACGCTTCCTGTAAATCTTGTGCAACTAATAGATGTGTGTTTAATTGATCTACTAATTGCTCTCGTTCTTTGATACCCTCTGCTGTTTTTATCTCTTTTAAAACTGTTTTAGCTTCATCAAAAACGGTATCTCTGTAAATTTTTTTACCATACGCTGACTCTGGAATCTCGCTTGGAGCAAATAAATGCCTGGGTCTATTTACTACCAAATAAAAAAAGAAACCTCCCATGCAAAAAATGAATATAATTGTAGCTACTAAACTAATCCACTGTTGAGTTTCGTTTTTAGCCATTGAATATAGTATTACTAAAGGCCCATCTCCTGCTAGGAATATAAGTCCAAAAACTGTAAGTGGATTTCTGAAAATATTTTTTTCAACATTACTTCTCATATAAATGCTTGTTTAGTTGATGCTAACATTGCCGTAGTTTGGGGCGTTGGTAAATTACCATCACCTGTATAGCCCCACATTAAAGGAAATAAAGGTAGAAAAATTTTTGTGTTTGCATCATTAGCGGGGGGATTATGCAGCGGTTATCCCATTAATAAAAGTATCCACAAAATTCAAAATCTTTTTTAGGATTCTATCCCCTATTTTCTTGCGCTCCAATAAAGTAGGTTGTTCTCCCTCAAGTAATTCAAGAATCTCATCGCGTAATGGATTTCTTTCTGCATAAAGGTAATCTTCAATTAAGGATTGTGTTTTTTCAGCAGAAAGGTTCTCGTCTTTTACAATTTGATTGAATGCCTTCTGCTGTTCCTGTGTCCAAAATTTTTCAAATGCTTGAGGTATATCGTCCGTATCTTCAATTACTGGCAAGTTTTCTTGAATAAACTTCTCAATCAACTCACGCTTGCTCCGAAGATGGGCTTCGGTATTGAGTAAATTGAAGATTTCTTTTTCAGTTTGTTCAACATCCTTTTTTACTTTCGATTTTAGTTTAATCAGCAATTGGATGATATACGCCACATTGATTTCATCGCGGTGTATGAGCTCCAGCTCAAAGTCCACATCTTCAAGAATTGAAACCTTCTCCTTTTGATGGTCGCTTTTTACTTTTTCGTAAAGGTCTAGGTATTTGCTTTTAAAATCCTCAAAGAGTTGCTCGTGCATTGCTAAATCGTCCCAGCTGAAATCGGAAAAGGCAAAAAGTATGTTTTTAATGCGCATCAAATCCCTGAACGCTTTTATAAACTCTAATTCATCATCCTCGGTTGGTAAATCATTTACACTGTTTACGGTTGGGGTAATTTTGAGGAGAGCAATAAACGCTTCGTTGAATTTTTTCACATACTCCTCGTAAGGTTTCATTATTATAACCTCAATGGCTTCCTTGTTGCTAAATAGGGTTATGGCTTCGTCGGTAGCATTTTTGAGATTACGAAAAACAACAATATTGCCCTGCGATTTTTGCTCGTTTAGTATTCGGTTGGTTCTTGAATAGGCCTGTATCAGGCCATGATATTTCAGATTTTTATCAACATACAGTGTGTTAAGTGGCGGGCTATCAAAGCCTGTGAGGTACATATTAACCACCAATAGAATATCAATTTTGCGCTCCTTTACTTTCTTCGAAATATCATTATAGTACTTATAAAATGATTCGCTGTCTTTGGTGGAGAATTTTACCCCAAACATATGGTTGTAATGCTCAATGTACTGGTCCAATTTCTCGCGACTATGTGCGCCTAAACCGTATAAAACCTTTGGTTCTTCGGCAACCGATAGCTCTTCGGGGATAAAACCATTTGCATCGGCATCATCTTCATTAGCAGTATAGCTAAATATGGTGGCAATTTTTAGGTTATGCTGCCCTGCCTCCTTTTTCTTATGAAAAATATCGTAGTACTTAATCAACGTTTCAATGCTGCTAACACAAAACATTGCTGTAAATTCCTTGCTATGCGTTTTGCGATTGTGATTGGCGATGATGTAATCGACAATTTTCTCCAACCGCAAAGGCGATTCCATCAGCTCCTTGGTGTCGATATCTTCTACCTCAATATCTATTTCGGTTGCGCTATCCTTTTTCCTATACCTACCCACATATTCAACGGAAAACTTTAAAACATTTTCATCTCTTATAGCATCGGTAATTACATATTTGTGTAAGCACTCCTCAAAAAGTTGAGCAGTGGTTCGCTTGCCTAATTCGTTCTTTACTGCATTCTCGGCAAATATGGGTGTACCCGTAAAACCAAAAAGCTGAATATTTTTAAAGAAAGAGGTAATACGTTTATGCGTATCGCCAAACTGCGAGCGATGGCACTCATCAAAAATAAAAACGATCCGCTCATCCTGCAGTTTCTCCATTTTGGTTAAATACTGCTTTTTGCTGATGGCGGTATTCAACTTCTGAATAGTGGTAACAATAAGCTTGGTGTCATCGGAAAATTGCTTTACCAATGCGTTAGTGTTGTCTGTACCATCAATACTTCCCTTGCTAAAACTATTGAATTCCTTGGTGGTTTGATAGTCCAAGTCCTTACGATCCACAACAAATACTACCTTTTTAACTTTAGGTAGATTGGTGAGAATTTGGCTGGCTTTAAATGATGTAAGCGTTTTCCCCGATCCTGTTGTATGCCAAATATATCCGTTTTTGTGGCTGTGCATTACCCTATCCACAAGAGCTTCTACGGCATAATATTGATATGGACGAAGAACCATAAGTATTTTCTGGGTCTCGTTCAGCACAATGTATTTACATATCATTTTCGATATGTGGCAAGGTTCTAAAAACTCGCTGGTAAAACCATTGAGTATGTTGGTAAGGCGTTTGTTATCCTTATTAGTCCAATAAAAGGTTTGTTTGGGCGGCTGAAACCTATTATTGGCATAATACTTTGTGTTTACACCATTGCTAATTACAAAAATTTGAACGTATTGGAACAGCGCAGAATTTGCTCCGAACGAGTGGCGCTGGTAGCGGTTAATCTGATTAAAAGCCTCTTTAAGCTCCAGCCCACGGCGTTTAAGTTCAATTTGAACAAGCGGCAAGCCATTTATGAGCAGCGTAACATCATAACGATTTTTATAGGTACCTTCAATGGTAACCTGATGCGTAACCTGAAACTGGTTCTGGCACCAATGGTCGGTGTTTAGGAACTCAAAGTATAGATTATTGCCATTATCCTTTACAATATGCTGTTTTTCCCGAAGCGTTTTGGCCTTTTCAAATACTGAACCTTTGCTTAGTATATTGAGGACTTTTTCAAATTCCTTATCGGAAAATGTTATGCCATTATGCTTCTCAAGTTGATTTTTGAGGTTGACAATTAGCTCCCTTTCGTTATGAATAAGAACTAGGTCGTATTTCAAACTTTGTAGCTGTGCTACAAGCTGTTCTTCTAATATTTGTTCGGGTTGTTTTGGCAAGAGGGTTCTAATTGCTAAAAAATTATTTTTTTTCTAAGGAGAATGTAATGCTTTCTTTTATAAGGTTATTGACATTAACCGTAGGTAAAAAGAATTGGTTAAACTTTGTGTTTTCGGTTTTTGCATGAAGAACTCCGCGAGCTGTACCAATTGTTATAACGGCAAGATGGCATAATACATCCTTAGGGAAAGTTATGCTGCTAGTTTCTGCGCTAATAAAACTATCCCAGGATTTTGGTTCAATTTCGAAATTACATTTTACACCTATTATTATAAAGGGTTGGTTTTGAACTTCGAATTGGAACTTTGCAATACAGCCAATAATTTTGCTTTCCTCGTTTACGCCAAAATCAATGTTAGCCTGAATTTGGATGGTGTCTTCGTTCTTAAAGATATTATCGATTGTAGCAAACTGCTCGGTTTGAACACCTCTTAAAACGAACGAGACTATATACTCTTTATCTTTAATTTTCGATGCCATTTTTTTACTATTAGCCAAATTTACATTTCTGGGTTACACACGGAAAGGCGGACTCAAAAGGAATTATTTTTGCTTCGGATTGAGTTCTTTTCATTTCTAGGTTATTGAAATTCTTTTGATTCGAAATATCCATCACTATTTTATTTGAGGAGCTTGCGCATGAAGCCTCATTGATGGAAATTAGCTCAAAATCAAGAGCGTTTTCAATTTTTTCAATTGTTTCGAAAGTGAAATTCTCGTTGCCTTTTACCCATTTATTTACTTGCTGTGGCGATAGGTTTAACTTTTCGGCCAAATCCTTTTGCGACATGTTAAGCTCATCCATACGGCTTAATATTCTTATGGCAACCTGTTTTGATCGTTGTAACGATTTCTGTTTCTGAATCCTGCTCTCAATTTCTTCAAGCAAAGAGTTATCATGCTCTGCTACTAATGCAAGAAATTTTTCCTTATTTGTCATTGTTGTTCTATTATAAATTCGTAAAATGATTCGGAGTCGTGTATACTATTATTCTTAAGAAATTGTTGGCATTTTTTTATTTTTTGCAGCTCTTTTTGGGTATGCTCCCGATCCTCCATTAAATGATTTAGCTTTATTGCTCCACCAGTAATTACAAAGCAATTCGCATCTATTTTAAGAGCATAAATTCGCAGGCAGTGCCTCCTCCCCTTTTGCGGGGAAAGTAATTGGAGAGAGTACTCCTTATTGTCGAGTGGTTTAAAAAATGATTCAAACGTAATAGAATCGCTTTTGGATAATTTATGGAGAGATATATCAATTTCATGTGCATCGTATATTATTAGTTCGGCTAACTCTTCTATAGTTTTATTTTGAATATCGCTTTTGTTTTCCTTTAAAAAATTGTAGATGTACTCTGTATCATTCCAGCAATTTAACAGCCTCCTTAGCTCATTTAACTTCTCACCAGGATAGTGAAATGAGAATAACTTGACCGTAAAAATACTAACAATTTTCATAATAATCAACTTATAAGTTTATTTATTTTCATAAATCAACAATATTTTACACAAACATCCTCTGCAACAACCCTTTTTTCCACCCCTCGGTTTTTTCTATTTGCGCTTGACAATGGTTTATCTTTTCATCTATGGCGGATAGGAAATTGGCTATTTTGGTTTGTTCGGCAAGGCACGGAATGCAACAAATTTCTTGAGAATAATCTTTAAAATAAATGTGTGGAATTGTGCTACCCGTGACATATTTAATAAAATCTATATTACTAAGTAGGCAATACATAAAATATGTGCTTATTTCAGATTTTGGTTTGATGATTTCCATCGTACCTAATACTGATGATTTTCCATTGCAATAAAATAATCTTCCAACGCCAGCACCATCTTTTATAATACTTATATAGTCATTTTCTTCTTTGAAAAAATCTACTTTTTTTAATATCCCTGATGCTCCATAAATAATATATTCTCCAATGTTTTCTTCGATTTTATTTGCAGATATATTTGATGCCTTTTTTATTGAAATTTCTCCGAGTTTTTTCTTCTCCCATTTCGGAAATTCTTTGCCATTCTCATCCTTAAATCGTAATTCCTGTGAGAGGAATTTTTGCATTACCCCTTTTTTGTACTGCTGCAAAAGGGTTCTCTTTTGCTTGAGTTGGGTGAGTTTATCATCTACTGAAGTTAAAAAATTAGCGATTTTTTGTTGCTCGGTGAGAGAGGGGAAAGGTAATGAGATAGACGATAATATTCCTTGACCAACATTATATCTAGTACTTCCGCCTGATTTTGAGGTAATTTCATCTCTTGATAAATCTGTTTTTAATAGTTTGTTAAAAAAAATAGGAATGTAATCCCCTATTTTCCTACCTCTAATTACAAATCCACCAAATGTTGCTATTTTTTCATTGTCAAGATAAACACATGCAGAACCAACTTCTTCCCTTGTTTCGGAGCTTCTTTGAAACAGTATATCACCGTAATTCACAGGGTATTTATTAACGGTAGCAACATCAACATCAACACTGCCAATAATTTTATCATAGGTAATAAATTCATTATTTAGAATATCTAATACATTAATGAATTTTACTCCATGCCCATATTGTTCTTTGCTAGCATTAATGCCGTTTTTGAACTCTAATAAATCTCCCAATTTCTTCTTTTCCCATTCCCCCTTAAATTCAGGGAAACGCAATGCGGGTATGTTTTTTTGTGATTTATTCATAGAATTTATCGCCTTTCCAATTTTCGGGGTTGTTTAAAATGTAATTCTGTATTCGTTCAAATTCGGCGGAATTACGGATTATATGGTCGTGGTAACGGGGTTGCCACGCAAAATTTGGGTTTATTAATCGGGCATTTGTGGTTACCCCAATTTTATACCCCCGAACAATGGATGCCAAATTTTGGGATTGTGGCCCAAATTTGTTTTTGGATGGGGTGGATAATAGGGTTGGTGGGGTTGATGGTAGGGACGCAAAATTTTGCGTCTCTACGTTACCGTAACAATCATTATTCCCATTACCCCGTACGTTATCCACGTATTCATTCACACCGTTCAATACGATAACGCCACAATTATTATCGCCATGGTTACGCCCATCATCGGGTTTGTTAATAATTAATATCCCTTGCACGTGGTTGGGCATTGTAACAAACGCACCCAATTGAACGAATGGGAAATGGATGGGAATTTGGTCCCAACATTTATTGGATAATAAACCTATTTCGTTTAAATTCATTTGTCCGTTGGCGATTTCGCCAAAAAAATGATATCGATTTTTTGTACAAATGGTTATAAAATAGGCACCATTGGCACCGTAATCCCAACTCTGCAATCGGGCGGATGGTATGCGGTATCTGTTTTGAAATTTTTCGGGCATGAGGCTAGAATGGCGATTTTATTCCCAGCTGGTTGCAGAAATCCTCAATAACCTTATCGGTTTTGTGCATCTGCTGTTCCAATTCGTGGAGATCCAATGCAATGGCGTTTATATCAATATCATCCTCGGCCTCGAAGGTATCTACATAACGTGGGATGTTTAGGTTGTAATCTTGAGACGCAATGTTTTGCTTGGTTACAATAGCGCTGTACTTGGCCTCCTCGGTGCGGTTACGGTAGGTAGAAATTATCTTTTCAATATCCTCGTTGCGCAGCATGTTTTGGGTTTTAACCTTTTCGAAGTGCTGGCTGGCATCAATAAAAAGGATATCATCGGGGTTCTCGCGGCATTTCTTAAAAACCAGTATGCAGGTAGGAATGCTTGTTCCGTAAAAGATGTTAGCGGGAAGACCAATAACGGCATCCAAATAGTTTTTATCCTCAATTAAATATTTACGTATGTGCTGCTCGGCACCGCCTCTAAATAGCGCACCGTGAGGTAGTACAATTGCCATTGTACCATTATCGGCTAAATGGTGAATCATGTGCTGTACAAAGGCATAGTCGGCCTTGCTGCTTGGCGCAAGCTTGCCGTACTGGCTAAAACGGTCGTCGGTTGTAAAAAGTGGGCTGGCGCTCCACTGCGCGGAGAATGGGGGATTAGCCACAATGGCCTCGAACTGCATGTTTATATGCTGCGGGTGCTCTAGGGTATCCTCCTGCTTAATGTCGAATTTAAGGTAGTGCACGCCATGCAGTATCATATTCATTCGGCAAAGATTATAGGTGGTGCGGTTAAGCTCCTGCCCATAAAAGTTGCTTACCTCCGTTACCTCCTTTGCCACACGCAGTAGCAGTGAACCCGAGCCACAGGTGGGATCGTAAACCGTTTTCAGCTTGCTCTTACCCGTGGTAACCAATTTTGCCAAAACGATGCTTACCTGCTGGGGCGTATAAAATTCTCCGGCCTTTTTACCAGCACCGCTAGCAAATTGGCCTATTAGGTATTCGTAGGCATCGCCAAGCACATCGCGATGGGATGTATGGTTATGCGCCTGCAAATCTTCCAATTGAAAATCAATTTTATTGAGATGCGATAGCACCTTTGCAATAATTTCGTTCCTGGCATCGGGGCTTTTCCCAAGCTTGGTGCTGTTCAGATCCATATCCTCAAAAAGGTTATCGAAATCCTCTTCGCTCTCAGTACCCATTGTACTAAGCTGGATATTGATAAGAATTTTTTGCAGATCTTCCAGTATAAAGCTGTTCTTAGGCGTTTCGGCAGAGGTGGCTTGTGTGGTATCCTTACCATTTCCCCGTTTGGCAACCTCGCTGAATAGCTCGGAAGGTTTAAGGAAATAGCCCAATTTTTCAAGCGCCTCCTCCCTTATAGCATCAATGTACTCCTTGCCCTGCTTGGTGTTCTCCTTAATATCCCTATAGCTAATACGATCCTGCTTAAGGATGGAGTTGGCGTAAATTTCCATTTTTTCGGCAAGGTATTTATAGAAAATAAAGCCTAGGATATAATCGCGGAACTCATCGGCATTCATCTTCCCACGCAGGGTGTTGGCTATATTCCAGAGCTGCTGCTCCAGCTGTTTTTTTTGATCGTCGGACATACTACGTTTATTCCCCTATATTTTATTAATTAACGTCAGTTCGATATAATAAGCAATGTATTAATCTGTGTATCAGTCAAATTATTTTATTTGAAACAATGGAGTGCTGGAAACGAAGTTCGACGAAGTCAATAATGGAAGAAAGAAGCAAAAATCTAACCCTTTGTTATCCATTATTGACTTCGTCGAGTTCCGCTTCGCTCCAGTTCCATCATTCCAACCATCCACATTATACCAAGTAATCATATATCTCTGTAAATAAACACATTATCATATTTTTTATATCAAACTGACGTTAATTAAGAACCTAAATGTACACAGAAATTTTGCACCAAAACATGATGATAAATTTGCTTGCATTTGATTTATAAAGATGTTTGTAAACCCACGGGCAGATGGCAGCTTGGCCGTATAAGGGGGACTTTTCGGTTAGGGAATAGCATAACCCTTTGCCAGGCTACATTGCTTTAATGGGATGGGCTTTACTATACCTTTATTTTTTCTATCTCCTTTTTAGTTAAACCCGTAAGTTTAACAATCAGCTCTACAGGAAGTCCTTCTTTTATACTGTTCCTAGCCATTTCAATCGCCTTTTTCTTTTCTCCTTCTAACTTTCCTTTTTTAATGCCCTTTTCCTCTGCAACCCTTACAGCTTCCTCCCGAATCTTCTTCTCCTCGGTGCGGATACGCTCAATTAGTTCAAAGGTGGGAACCCACTGGGTACTCTTCTCCAGCTCGGACAATAGCCCAGTATTTGCAAAGCTCATGTAGGATTTGGTGGAGATGATTAGGTGGTCTAATACGTTAATGTCGAGTATACGGCCTACCTGAATTAGGCGGTCGGTAAGGCCTTTATCCTCCACGGAGGGCTTAAGGTCTCCGCTAGGGTGGTTATGCACCATAATTACCTTTACGCAGCCTTTCATCACGGACCAGCGGAATACGTTCATGGGTTCCACGGTGGTGTATCTTACACCGCCCATGCTAATGAGCTCCACGTACCTTATACGGTGGTTCTGGGCAAGGCCAACTACCCAGAAATGCTCCTTCTCCCTATCGATTTTATCCTCACGCAGGAGTATCTCCTTCATTACTTTGAATACATCATCGGAGCTTCGGACAATTATGCGCTGCTTACGGGTGAGTTTTATGGTCATGGGTGCATTTTCTGTTCGATGGAAACAAATGTAGGAATTTTTTGGGAAAAGATTCATCCCATAACCTTCACTCTATACTGTATTATATGATTACCTGTTTTATTGAATGCGCCCTGCAAGGGAAAACTATTATAGCCTATGGCAATGCCTTGGGGTAAGGTTTCAATATTGTTTTTAACGGGCTGAAAGCCCAATTTAACCTGCCCCTTTAGAGCGAAAAAAAATTCACAATCCATTACCCAAGGCGATGCTTCGCTTGCCATTGGGCTAAGATAATTTGGGCTTTCAGCCCGTTATATGGGTGGTTATGAGTTCCTAACTCTTGAAGAGAAAAATTGAATATCAAATAAGGAACAACGAATTTAGATTTTAGAAGATTTCGGGAAAGAAACTGGTGAAAAAAGAAGTCCCTTCTAAACGGTTTGGGAAGGGTTAATTCTTACATAGATGGTATGGAAACTCTATTAAAATAACGTCAGTTCGATGTAAGAAACAATGTATTAATCTAAATATCAATCGGTTTATTTTATTTGAATCAATGGAACCGAGTTTACGAGTTCGACGAAGTCAAAAATGGAGGATACAAGCAAAAATCTAACCTCTTGTTCTCCATTATTGACTTCGTCGAGTTCCGCTTCGCTCCAGTTCCATCATTCCAACCTTCCATCATTACCTTAAACAATTACATATCATTAAAAATAAACACATTATTACATTTCTTATATCGAGTTCACGTTAAAATAGACTCAACCCCACCATTCCGGCTTAGGCCAGTAAAGAGGGGGTGGAAGAAATAAGCGGTATGGAAATGTTCGTTTGTGTTTTATGCAGATGAATCAATATTTTTACCAACCTGCGATAATTGCACCCATTGCAACCATTACAATAAACGAGTTAACTACTTCAAATAGCCACAGCTTATAATTTCGCCCCATCCAAATAACCTCAATTGAGGAAGAGGTAACTAAAAACCCAAGCCATAACCAGATGGCTAGAATAATTCCTCCCAAAATTCCCTTTCCTCCTATATAAGGCGATGATGAGGCAAATAAAAGTATAACCGCCAGTACAAAGGCAGTTACAAATTGAGCAAGTAAATTCCAGAGCATTTGCGGAATCATATCCTTAAATTTCTCGTTCCCTGTTGGATGAATATTTGCTAATTTCATCCACAGTTTTCCTGCCACAGGCCCATGAAATAAAAATCCAAGTACAAAAGCAATTATTGCTGCAACGCATACAGCCAGTAAATTGATTGATGTCATAGTTTTTGTTTTTTTATTGTTGATGAAATATGATTAGTTTCATAATTGTTAACCATTTACAAGTTGAATTCTGTAATTTTCAGCTTGTAGTATTGTATTCTCTTCCAGCTAAAATTCTGTTTGAACAATATTGGGTCAATTATCTTCCTGTATATTTTAAAATTTTGGTTTCCAATAATCTGCTGTTAAACACTAAACCCTTTCCCATTGTTCAAATATTTTACCATACAATTCGGTTTGGTAAATAGCCCTACCCCTCTTTTCAGGGCTACCATGTGGCAGTGGAAAAAAGGTAAAGTGTGAAATGGGGAAAATTGACTTGTACTTGTTATAAGATACACATGAATTGAGGGGGAAATTATATACATCTATTAATCACAATAGTTCGGCAATCTTTTTGGTGAATTTTTGTGACTTGGTGATTTAGTGGCTTTTGATATTTTTTAGCCACCTAAACTCAAAAGCACCAAGTTACACCAAATCAATAACTTAAAAATATCGATTAAAAATTTACCGAACTATTGAATCAAATAGGAACAAATAAACAAAACTCACCTACGATACCCATTCGGGGTGCGCTTTTTATTGAATTGTTAAAAACTTTCGTGAAATTGTTAAGTATTTTATTAAATAGATTTTTAGCAATAGGTTTGTATTTAGTTTATTTGTCTAAAATACAAAATTTAATACAAGATGAATAAGCGACCAGGGTTCAATGCGGATAAGTTAAAACGTGTTCATCGTAAGGAACTACTATTCAATACTTCCGAAATGGAGGTTATTAAGGTTTATTGTAAGCGTTATAAGGTACGGAATCAATCTAAATTCTTACGCGAGGCTATAATTTCACGCGTACTGCATACTTTTGAGACCGATCACCCTAAACTTTTTTAGCTAATCTCACAGCTAAAACTTGGCAGTAAGTTTTATATTGATCCTACGTGACGTTAGGTAGTTAGGAACTGCATAAGTCCCCGATTCGTTTTCCTGATTATTTACGGTTTGAACCCAAAGGTACGAAACAGTATTGTTTATATTAAGCAGATTAAACACCTCTGCGCTAACCCATAATCCCTTTAACCATTTCACCCCATTCAGCTTAGCTCCGCCTTTTCCAACATCATCTTTAAAAATCTTGGAGAATCCAATATCAATCCGCTTGTAGGATGGCATTCGGGTAATTGGACTGTATTGAGTTACATTGATGGGCGCACTCACGGGTAAACCTGTGCTAAAGTGAGCGCTTAAATGTACCCTAAACGTTGGGTTTCCGGGAAGATAATCCTGAAAAAACACTCCAAAGTTAACCCTTTGATCTGTAGGTCGTGGGTAATAACCTGTATGTAAAATGGATATATTTGGATCTATATAGGTATCGTTTGCTATACTCTCGTAAGTTCGCATAACGGATAAACTTGCCCACGATTCAGCACCAGAAACAAGTTCCCCATTAATCTTTAAATCTAACCCATAGGCATAGCCCTTCGCCATATTTTTCCCGGAATAGCGAATGCTTACATTATCTACCTTATAGGGAATTAAATTTGATAGATTTTTATAGTATAGCTCCGATGTAAACCTAAATGGCCTATCCCACGCCATAAACCTATACTCAGAACCTAATACGAATTGAATTGATTTTTGAGATTTAATGCTAGGGTTTAGGATTCCATTGGTAAACCTGAGTTCTTTATAAAACGGAGGTTGATAGTAGAATCCGCCAGATAGATGAAACGAAATATCCTTTCGCCACGAAGGTTCAGCGGTAATTGATGCCCTTGGGCTAAATATATACTCATTGTTATAGTCCCAGTATGATAGCCTTGCTCCTGCTGTAATTATATAATTGAATTTACCTCCCGAAATATTTAGCTCATCCTGCACATATCCATTTATTCTATTAGAATTAAGCGTATTCGAAGTTTTTAGCGCATAGGATAGCTTGAGTTCATCGGGCGAAATGGGTACTGAATAGCCCGATGAATCTATAAGTTTCCATTCGCTTATTTGATCATCCACCATTTCGTGCTGATATTTCACCCCCCATTTGAGCTTATTGACTCCCGATACCCAAATATTTGAATTATCGACAGAAAGCACTCTTGTATTTAAAAAATTTCGTGCATGACTCAAAGAACCCCCAATACCTACATTTATTAAACTATCACCATACGTTGATGAACCTAAAGAGTTATCGAGTTCGTTTAATAAATACTCACCCAGAAGATCATACGTTTCATGCTCGTAGGTAACAAAACCGCTAGAGGTAAGCTTAAACAGAAGATTATCATTGGGCTTAAACTCAGCACTGACTGCTCCAAGGGCAGTTTCAAAGGTATTAATCTCCTGCCCTTCGTAGTATACCTTTAATTGTAAAGCATTGTTGAATGTGCCAAAGCGGGTCTCTCTATCGCCAGGTATAAATTGATACTTATTTGTGGAATAGCTTCCTAAAAAACTCATGCTAAATTTCGGAGAAATATCGTAGTTCAAATACGACTGTAGATCAAGATATACCGGGCGATAATCCCCTTTAGCATCCAAGGTATTAAGAAGATATTTTGATGTTTTGTATCTAAAGCCAGTGATGTGGGTAATTTTTTTATTTTTTGACAACCCCTCAACTGTAAAATTTGCACCAAGCAAACTAATATTAACATTGGCAGCATTTTTTTCGGGTTTACGGTACTTAATATTCAACACCGATGACATCTTATCCCCGTATTCAGCATTAAATCCACCAGAGGAGAATTCAACCCCCGATACCATATCAGAATTAACAAAGCTTAATCCCTCCTGCTGACCCGAGCGCACCAAGGAAGGTCTATAAATCTCTACACCATTTACGTATACAAGGTTTTCATCAAAATTACCGCCCCTAACGGAGTACTGTGAACTTAACTCGTTAGAAGAACTAACGCCAGGCAACGATTTTAAGATCGACTCGAAATTACCCGATGCATCGGGAATAAATTCAAGGCTTTTTGTATTTATCTTCTCAATATTTCCAAATTTACGCCTTGTACTAATAACTGAAACCTCTTCGATTCTATTTGATATTGGTATAAGCTTAATGTTTACTTCCCTTCTTTCTTCGTTCTCAATTGTTAGTTCAAAGCTATTTGGTATGTATCCAACACATGTAACTAGAAAAACTAATCGTTGATTTGAAACTACTTTAAGCCGATATCTGCCATTCTCATCGCTTGATGAACCCATATTCGTATTTTGAATGGCAATATTTGCAAACTCTATTGGCCTATTTAGTGTATCAGTAACAACACCTACTACAAAGCCTTTTCCTTGTCCATATATAGAAATTCCTATAATTGAAAGGGCAAGAACTAGACATAATTTAACTTTATTGTAGTAGCTGTGTTTCATTAGTTTACTTAATTATTTATTACAGTTTTTGTAAAAATTTTTAAATAGATAATTTCTTAGCGAAGAAAACAATTTATTTTAACATATTAATGGTAAAAAAATTGTGTTTATTTTAGAAATAGTTTTTATAGTAATTTTTCTATTATGTTTTAATTGGTAGGACTCAAAAACACTAAGATATGGTTGAACAAATTGAAGTACAATTGCCCCCATACAATAGAGGGTTTCACTTGATAACCGAAGAAATCTCTAAAAATCTTTCAAATTTACCCGACAAGGGTATACTAAATATTTTTATCAAACATACTTCGGCAGCAATTGCAATTAATGAAAATGCAGATTATACCGTTCGTACGGATTTTGAGAGTTTTTTATCAAAATTAATACCTGAAAATTTCAATTACGCCCATGATTTCGAAGGCTTAGATGATATGCCAGCACATCTTAAAACATCAATAATTGGACAGTTCGTTTCAATCCCAATAACTAATCATAGATTAAATCTGGGAACATGGCAGGGCATTTATTTATGTGAGTTCAGAAATTATGGGGGAGGAAGAAAGATTGTTATAACAATTATAAATTAGCAAAAAACAGCCTTTAGGTATACTAGAAATTGTTAGAGATTAAAAAATATTGATACTTTTGCTATTAATATTAATGAATAATCTCTATTTTGGTAACAAATTGATAGTTTAAAGGTTCCTATTATAAGTGATTAAAAAATGAGAACACTATTCATTTACTATCTTCACAATGTTGCCTTAAACGTTGGATTCCTGAAACGTTTTGGTGGTCTATAGTATCTCCTTTCCTCCCTTCATTCATTTTTTTCTCAATTATTAACTCAGATAATAAAAGCATAACATTATATGGAAAAATTACTTTTACTTGGTGATGAAGCAATTGCCCAAGGTGCAATTGATGGTGGTTTATCGGGGATATACGCTTATCCTGGCACTCCCTCAACTGAAATTATGGAGTTTGTACAGGGATCAAAGCAAGCCGAAGAGCTAAGCATTCACAGAACATGGTCGGCAAATGAAAAAACAGCAATGGAAGCGGCACTCGGCATGTCATACGCCGGAAAACGTGCCATGGTATGCTTTAAGCATGTTGGCCTAAATGTTGCTGCTGATGCCTTTGTAAATGCCTCAATAACTGGCGTAAATGGCGGTTTAATAGTTGTTTCAGCAGATGATCCATCAATGCACTCATCGCAAAATGAGCAAGACTCAAGATTTTACGCTAAGTTTTCACTAATACCAATCCTAGAACCATCCAATCAGCAGGAGGCTTATGAGATGGCATACTACGGATTCGAACTATCCGAGAAGTTAAATGTTCCTGTAATGCTTCGTATCACAACCCGCTTGGCTCACTCTCGTGCTGGTGTTCAACGCTCACAAGTAAAGAAACAAAATCAATTACACTTGCCATCGGATCCACGCCAATTCGTTCTATTACCTGCAATTGCCAGAAAAAATTACAAGAAATTATTGGGTATGCAACCCTCCATGGATATTGAATCTGAAAAATCAACTTTCAATACCTTTATTAATGGATCTGACAAAAAACTAGGCGTAATTGCGGCTGGATTGGCTTATAACTATTTAATGGAGAACTATATAGATGGCAAAAATCCAAACCCAATTCTCAAGATTTGTCAATATCCACTTCCTCACAAGCAAGTAGCAGACCTTTACAACCAATGCGACTCACTACTTATCCTTGAGGATGGTGCACCAATGATCGAAGAAATGATGAAAGGTTTTCTAAATCTTGGTAAACCAATCCATGGAAGACTCGATGGTACATTGCCACGCGATGGTGAACTAAATCCAAACATTGTTGCAAAGGCTTTAGGAATGGCTATTCAAGAAGGTCAAGAGGTTCCTGAAGTAGTTAAAAACCGTCCACCTTCATTATGCCAAGGATGCGGGCATCGCGATGTATTCGAGGATCTAAATGAGGTTCTTAAAGAGTATGGAACTGGCCGTGTATTCTCCGATATAGGTTGCTACACTTTAGCTGCACTTCCTCCTTTCAATTCTGTTAACTCCTGTGTTGATATGGGAGCTTCAATTACAATGGCAATTGGAGCTGCTGATGCAGGTTTAATCCCTGCAGTTTCTGTAATTGGCGATTCTACATTTACCCATAGCGGAATGACAGGCCTACTTGATGCTGTTAACAAAAATGCTCCAATAACAGTAATAATATCTGACAACTCAACAACAGGTATGACAGGTGGTCAAGATTCGGCGGCTACAGGCCGACTTTTTGAAATTTGCCAAGGCATTGGGGTGCATCCAGATCATCTAAAAATAATTACCCCCTTAAAGAAAAATCACGAGGAAAATGTAAGGATAATTAGGGAAGAATTAGAATATAAAGGATTATCCGTTATAATCCCACAAAGGGAGTGTATTCAAACATTTGCACGCCGCAAAAAGGCTGAAAAGAATGAATCAAATTAGTAAATCAACCAAATCGAACTAACATGAAAAACGATATAATTCTTGCAGGAGTTGGTGGACAAGGTATTCTATCAATTGCCGCAGCCATTGGCCTAGCCGCAGTTAAAAATAACTTACACATTAAACAGTCCGAAGTTCATGGAATGAGCCAACGTGGAGGCGATGTTCAATCGCACTTACGTTTATCGGATAAGCCTATTGCTTCCGACCTTATTCCTAAAGGAAAAGCAGATTTGATTCTTTCCGTTGAACCCATGGAAGCTCTACGGTATCTACCATTTCTCTCTAAAGATGGTTGGTTGGTTACCAATATCACACCTTTTAATAATATACCTGATTATCCTGGGTTAGAGGATATTCTAAAACAGATTAAGTCTTTTCCAAATCATATAGCTATTGATGCTGATACTATTGCAAAACAAGCTGGATCCTCACGATCATCAAATATTGTTATGCTTGGAGCGGCTTCACCATTTTTAGATATTCCATTTGAGCGCTTAGAGGATGGTATTCGTCAACTTTTCGGTAAAAAGGGAGAGGAACTGGTAAACACAAATCTTAAAGCGTTAAAAGCTGGCAGAGATTTTACTGAAAAAAACAGGTAGAAAACTCCAATATATTAAAAAAACCCCTTATTATTGAGGGGTTTTTAATTTTTAAATAAATGGTAAAATGGCTTATCATTTTTCTGATCATTTAATTATTAAGTTGATGAGTCTACACTCCCAATTATCTAACTTTAAAATTGAGTTTGCATCTATTCCTCTTACCTCATTCCTCATAAATATTAACATCAATCAAATAACGTTATTCCTATCGATGATAATTATAATCCTGTTGGGATTAGTCATTTATCTATTAAAATCAAAGAGAGATCTTCTAATAAGTTTTAATAAAATAGAACAGCAACTTTTGCTAACTCAAATAAATCCTCACTTTATTTTCAACTCATTAACTGCAATTCAAAGCTTTATATTTCGTAACGAGCCTAATCAAGCAGGGAAATACCTTTCCAGTTTTGCAAAACTTATTCGGTTTATCATAGAAAGTTCAAAGTTAGAGATAACAACTATTGAACGAGAAATAAAAATACTTCAGCTTTATTTCGATTTACAAACCTTAAGATTTGAGGGAAAATTCGATTACAAGATTGAAATCGATGAAACTATAGATATTGATGAAATTTCCATACCTCCAATGCTAGCTCAACCTTTTATCGAAAACTCAATAGAGCATGGGTTTATTCAACTTTCGGAGAACGGAGTAATTACTGTTAGATTTAAAAAAGGAGAAAAGTCAATTATAATTGAGGTAGAAGATAATGGAATTGGTATTGAAGAATCGAAATTTGTTCATTTAAAATCTGGTAAAAGTCATCAAACATTAGCAGCAGAAATTACATCTCAGAGGCTTAAAAAAATTCGGCAGATTAGAAATATTGATATAAAGATAGATATTATCGATTTGAACAGTGATAACATATCTAAAAAAGGAACAATTGTAATATTCACCATACCTGTTAAAGACTAGAATTATGTTCTCAGCCGTTATTATTGATGATGAAGCAAGAGTTAGAGAAACAATTCAACATATACTATCTGTTTATTGCCCAAATATCAATGTAATAGGGCAGGCTGATTGTGTTGAAAGGGGTTACACTCTGATTGATCGACTCAAACCTGAAATTGTTTTTCTTGATATTAAAATGCCGGATGGTACAGGTTTTGATTTATTAAAAAGATTCAAGAGACATAATTTTTATTTCATTATCATTACAGCACATGAAGAATTTGCTATTCAAGCATTTAAATTTAGTGCTCTTGACTACATCCTTAAACCGCTAGATCCAACAGATCTAGTAAATGCGGTTAGTAAAATTACAAAGGTTATTAATAGTGACGAAACTAATTTGAAGTTTGAATCTTTACTATCAAATATCAATAACAATAATTACGATATTAAAAAGATTGTTCTTAAAACTAACGATAGTGTTTTTGTAGTGGAGATTAGTAATATTATTAGGTGTGAGTCCCATAATAATTACACCCTTTTCTATTTAACTAACAGGTCAAATATTGTTGTTTCTAAAACGCTTAAGGAATTCGATGAAATGCTCTCACCATTATCGTTTATTCGGTGTCATCAAACACATTTGGTAAACTCGTCGCATATTGTAAGATACATGAAACATCCAAATATTTCCCTATTAATGTCGGATGGAATAATCGTACCTATTTCTGTTAGGAAAAAAGAGATAATTGAAGATCTTTTTAAGAAAAAGTATTAATATTTACAACCGTTTAATTCACCCCGTGCTTCTTAAAATGGTTTAAATAATTTCTATCCATTATAAAAATATGGTTTATTAACCAATCCGTAAGAAAATTTATAAGTTCAACTGATATATTCTGCTTACCATCATCAAACTGCGTTTTAAAAGCATTAATCTTTTCTATAAAAAGATCGTGTTGAAGTTTATGCTCTATGTATTCCGGAAAATTTGTATCAGTAAAAAATGTCTCCTCCCGTTTAAAATGTAGTTTTATATAGTTTATTAATTCAGAAAAAATGTCAACCATAATTTCCTTTGCTTTACCATGGCTCATAGCATCGAAAAGCTGATTAATTAAATTTAACATTCCTTGATGCTCCGCATCAATACTATCAATGCCAATATTATATACATCTTTCCATTCGTAAAGTGCCATAGTTCAGGTATTAGTTTTCGGATTCACAATTATTCAATATACTTATAACCCACTCCTTTAATCGTAACTATATGCTCCTCTCCTATTTTTTCACGAAGTTTCCGTATATGGACATCAATTGTCCTATCCCCAACAATAATATCATCACCCCATATCAATGAAAAAATCTCATCCCGTGTGAATACTTTTTGAGGGCGGCTATGGAGCAAGGTTAAAAGTTCGAATTCCTTTTTTGGCAAAACTATTTCAGTACCATTCTGGATAATAATAAACCTATCCTTATCAATTACTAAACTCTTCTTTACGCCTTCAATTGGAGGTGTTATCTCTATTTCGTTTGTATTAATTCTTTTAAGTAGTGCTTTAATTCTACTTACTAACACTTTAGGTTTTATTGGCTTTGTAACATAGTCATCACCACCCGCTTCAAAGCCAGCAATTTGGCTGTAATCCTCCCCTCTCGCCGTAAGAAAAGCAACCAATGTATTTTTTAAGGCAGGTATTTTTCTAATCTCCTCGCACGTTTCAATTCCATCCATCTCAGGCATCATAACATCGAGCAAAATTAACTGTGGATGAACATCCTGGGCGATTTTAATAGCATCTTTACCATTGGTTGCGCTATGAACTTTGAAGCCTTCCTTCCGTAAATTATAGCTTATAAACTCCAAAACATCTGGCTCATCATCCACTAATAGTAAATCATACTTTTTGGCATCCATGGTTTATCGTTTATTTTAAGGAATAAACATTCGTCTAATATACAAAATTACAAATTAAACAATGATTTGATAATTAAGTTAGTATTAAGATAATATTATAATATTGTTAATAATTTCAAACGTGAATCATTTATACCCTTGCTAAAATATGGGGTTTTACTCAAATTTTCTTAACTAATATAACGTCAGTTCGATGTAAGGAACAATGTATTAATCTAAATATCAATCGATTTATTTTATTTGAATCAATGGAACCGAGTTTACGAGTTCGGCGAAGCCAATAATGGAAAATTGGAACCGAGCTTGCGAGTTCGACGAAGTCAATAATGGAGGATACAAGCAAAAATCTAATCTCTTGTTCTCCAATATTGACTTCGTCGAGTTCCGCTTCGCTCCAGTTCCATCATTCCAACCTTCCATCATTACCTTAAATAATTATAGATCATTAATAATAAACACATTATTACATTTCTTATATCGAGTTCACGTTAATATAGTATATACAAAGGAAATAACCTAAAATAAGAAGTATTTTATGAACCATAATAATAAATAATCAATTTCACTTAATTATGGCAACTAATATTTTTTTATGATATTTGCTAACCTAAAAAAAAATCTATGATATCTTTTAAGAATAAATTAGTTTTAATAACAGGAGCTTCGTCTGGAATTGGCAAGGCAATCACATTACAGCTAGCAAAGGAAGGTGCCAAAATACTTATTGCCGGCAAAAATGAAGATAACCTGCATATTGTAAAAAATGAATGTTTAAAACATACTTCGTTTTGCGAATCAATTTGTTTTGATTTATTAAACCCTTCTGAAGTTAGCGCAGCCGCTAGTGAAATACTTTCTAAATACGGCCCTATTTACCTATTAATTAACAATGGGGGTATTAGTCAAAGATCACTAGCCATTGAAACCCCAATAGAGATTGATAGAAAAATAATGGAAATTGATTTTTTTTCTTATGTAATTCTAACGAAGGCTTTTATCCCCTCAATGATTGAGCAAAAAGAAGGATATATTGCTGCAACAAGCAGTTTATCTGGAAAATTTGGTTTTCATCTTCGTTCATCATATTCAGCAGCCAAGCATGCTATTCAAGGGTACTTTGAAACTCTGCGTATGGAACTTAAAGAGTACGGCATTTCTGTGACAGTTGCCTACCCCGGTTCAATTAACACTAGCATTTCAATTAATGCAATTGAAAAAGACGGAAAGCCTCATGGAATAATGGATCCTGCACAAAGTAATGGTATGTCTGCCGAAGAATGTGCTAAGCACTATATAAAAGCAATTAAGAAAGGTCGTGCAGAAGTTCTTATTGGTGGAAAGGAGATTATAATGTTCCATTTAAGACGTTTCTTTCCAAAGCTATTTTTTAAAATCATTGGAAAAATTAAATCAACATAGGAACACAGCGTCTATAGTTTGGAGTGCTTAAAATGCTTAGAGTTTTAGCACTTCATTTACTTTAAGTATTGGCTTATTAATAATCTATTTAAAATAAAACCTCACACATGGAGAAAATTATTTGCGGAATACAACAAATTGGCATTGGGGTAACCAATGTTTACGAAGTATGGAAATGGTATAAAGAGTTTCTTGGTACTGATATTAGAATTTTCGAAGATAGTACAGTGGCTGAACTTATGCTTCCTTATACTGGAGGGCAACCACGTGAAAGACATGCTGTTTTAACCGTAAATCTTCAGGGAGGCGGCGGATTAGAGATATGGCAGTATAAAGGTAGAACCCCATTAGCTCCTTCTTTTAATGTTCAAATAGGCGATTATGGAATCTACGCTATTAAATTTAAATGTCGTGATATAAATGTTGCATACAACTCCTTTGCAAGCAAGGGCGTAGAACCGCTAACTAAACCTCAAAAAAACCCTGCTGGGATTAATCATTTTTTTGTTAAAGATCCCTTTAATAATACATTTGAGATATTCGAAAGCATCTCGTGGTTTAAAAATGATGGTAAACCTACAGGAGGAGTTTCTGGTGCAATAGTTGGTGTCAGTAACATTGATAACTCACTAAAAGTTTACACAAAACTTTTAGGCTACGATAAAGTTTTATCCGATTTAACTGGAAATTTTAGTGATTTAAATGGTTTACCCGGAGGATCTGGAACATTCCGTAGGATTATTTTAACCCATTCAAAACCACGTAAAGGAGCATTTAGCGCTCTTTTCGGTGATACACAAATTGAACTAGTTCAAGCAATGGATAGAACTCCAAATAAGATTTTCAAAGATCGTCTCTGGGGAGATTTAGGCTTTATTCACCTTTGCTTTGATATCAAGAATATGGATAGCCTTGAAAAAGAGTGTAATGAACTTGGTTTCCCATTTACTGTTAATTCAAATATTAAACATAACGATAAGGGAAGTTTTGATATGGGCGAAGCAGCAGGTCATTTTACATATATTGAGGATCCTGATGGAACTTTAATAGAATTCGTTGAAGCGCATAGACTTCCACTGTTAAAATCATTAGGCATTAGTTTGAATTTAAATAAACGAGATCCTGAAAAATCGTTACCTCATTGGATTATTAATCTGATGGGACTTAAAAAAGTAAAGGGGCTTTAAAAGTCCCTTTTTTATTGCAACTTATTATTCACAAATCCCATGAATATTGGTCAAAACAGAAAAACATGTTTCTTAACATATCTCGACTAATTATTTAAATATTTGAAATTTCGAAAACTAGGCTTAACCTTGTAGCTCTTAAAACTGCGATTTAAGAATCACTTAAACATTGAATATCAATTTAAAACTTTAATATTATGAGCAAGATGACATCAAAAGATTACATGGACAGAGAAGATAAATATGGTGCACACAACTATCATCCACTTCCTGTAGTTCTTGAAAAAGGTGAAGGCATATTTTTATATGGTGTAGATGGAAAGCGCTACTACGATTTTTTATCTGCATATTCAGCTGTTAACCAAGGACATTGCCATCCAAGAATTGTAAAGGCTCTCTGCGATCAAGCCCAAACACTTACTCTAACCTCAAGAGCTTTTTACAATAACGTATTAGGAGAATACGAAGAGTATGTAACTAAATATTTTGGTTACGACAAAGTTTTACCAATGAATACGGGTGCTGAAGCAGATGAGACTGCTTTAAAACTTTGCCGCAAATGGGCCTACATGAAAAAAGGGGTTAAGGAAGATCAAGCAAAAATTATTGTTTGCGAAAACAACTTCCATGGCCGCACAATTACAGTCGTTTCAATGTCAACCGATCCTGATTCTTATGGTGGTTTTGGCCCTTTCACTCCCGGTTTTATAAAGATTCCATATAATGATTTAGCTGCTCTCGAAAAAGAGCTTAAAGATCCTAACGTTGCCGGTTTTCTAGTTGAACCTATTCAAGGTGAGGCTGGAGTATTTGTTCCAGATGAAGGATATCTAAAAAAAGCATTTGATCTTTGTAAAAAGAATAACGTTCTATTCATTGCTGATGAGGTTCAAACAGGTATTGCACGTACAGGTAAAATGCTTGCTTGCGATCATGAAGGAATTCGTCCAGACATTATTATACTAGGTAAAGCTATTTCAGGTGGAGTATTTCCTGTTTCCGCAGTACTTGCAGATAATGATATTATGCTTTGCATTAAACCCGGTGAACATGGCTCTACTTTTGGTGGAAACCCAATTGCTTGTCGTGTAGCCATTGCAGCATTAGAAGTTATTAAGGATGAAAAGTTAGTTGAAAATGCTGAGAAGATGGGTAAAATTTTCCGCGATGAAATCAGAAATATTAAAAGTGATATGATTGAATTGGTTCGTGGAAAAGGTTTACTAAATGCTATTGTTATACGTAATAAAAATGGGAAAACCGCTTGGGATGTATGCTTAGCAATGGCGGAGAAAGGTCTTCTTGCAAAACCTACTCATGGTAATATTATTCGCTTTGCGCCTCCTCTTGTAATTAATGAGGCTCAACTTAAAGATGCTATCAGCAAAATAAAAGAAGCATTTAAATTATTTGAATAATCAATCATTTCATAAGTAAAATCGAGTAGGTAGGGGGAGTTAATCCCCCTACTTCTAATGCTACCGTACGTACTATTACACACTTGGTTTATCAAAACGGTTAAAATTTCATTGTTAAAGCTCGCTATAATTAGTTTGCGGCTGTCCATGACCCTATGTGGGGATACTTTTCTTGTCTTCCATTCCGTTGATACCAGAAAATCTCTTGATTGCTCCTTACATTTAATGATTTAGTTCTCCTCCAACGACTTGTCGGATACTATAATCTCTGCTGACTTCTTACTGTTTATTCCCTGCTTGTTGCCAAACAGATAGTCGCCCTTGCAACGAACTATAAGATCTCTTGGAATAAGACGCTATACTTTTCTCATATTCTGCCTGATTTATCTTGTCTTTTCCATTTGACCATAGGGCTTTCCCAAACTATTGCTCAGCTGACCAAATAACTTGATCTTTAATTTGGCTTCTGTACATCAAGCCTTTGATTTTGAGAAGAACTTCCTTCTAATTCTTCCTCACTGGAGACAGTCCATCACTAATATTTCCAGTCAAATTAGTGTATCTAGGCTTACTTCTTTTAGTTCAGCGCCATGCCCAGAGCTTTACTGGAAATCTTCAAAGCCTGATGTCTTTTGCAAAGAAACCGACATAAAACATGGGTTCACAAAACCTAACACACCAAAAACAAACGATATGGCTGAGAGGGCAAATCCAATAAGTTGACAACAAAAATAGCCCTATCTTGAAAGAAATATACTATAATATAGAAGAAATAGATATTACATTTATCATTTTTTCGATGCATATATGTCATAAAAAATCACAGCAGACTAAGAAAAGAGACACATGTTAAAAAACATCTTTGGAGCAATTGAAAAGTGAATTGAACTAAAACTAAAAATCTTTAATAAAAGCCCTGATGATTTTAAAAATAAAACTCTATGTTTGAAATATAATAATGAACTAGGTATTCATAAACACCTAGTAAAAATCAACAACTTATGACAACTCTTGCACAGGAAACTCAGAAAATATTAGACTCTTCGCCAGTAACTCTGGAGAATTTAAGTACTTTACCAGTAATCAAACTGAAAGAACTTTACAAGTCTAACTCACAATTTAGAAATGATATTGATGAAGCATTTAAAAATCTACAAAATATGCCTGTAGATTATGCACCTAGGCCAAACAACAACTATTGGAAAATGAATAATCGAGCGAATTTTGATTCTTTATTTATGTTCTTTTATAAATGGAGTTTGTTTGCCCCCACCATAGAGGATGGATTATCCGCATTTATTGAGCCTTTTTATGAGTTTTACTATAATAATGAACCTGCTATTCGAATTGTCACACAATTCCCTGGTTACGAATGGACAAAATATTTTTTAGATTGGCGGAAAAAATACATGGATAGTCCTCGATCTTTGTGGACAATAGATGATTGGAAAAAAGACCCCAGTTGGAATGACTACATTATTCCTGAAGGTGGTTTTAAATCTTTTAATGAACTTTTTACTAGAAAAATCAAATCAGGATTAAGGCCTATTGATGAACCTCATGACCTTTCCATTCTGGTTTCACCGAGCGACTCTCGACTCAATAAAGTTGAAAATAAATTGTCAGAATACGACTGCATAACAACCAAGGTACGACAAAAGCTATCCATTAAACAACTTCTAGATAATTCCATATTTCATTCAATGTTTATTGATGGTTCTGCTTTGTCTTTTGTCTTAATGCCTAGCAATTACCACCACTGGCATGCTCCATTAAGCGGGATTGTTGTAGAATCAAGAGAAAATGTATTGGGTAACTATTTTGGCAATCCAAATTTTCCAGATTTTTTTAAAAATAAAAACTTGGGATACAATTCTGATTTTTCTGTTTTCGAGGTTTATCGCCGTGGATATTATATTTTCAAAACAATAAGCTACGGATATGTTGCAATGATTACAGTAGGTTTAGATGATGTCAGTTCCATTAATTTCGAACCAAAATTTAAAGATATTTCTGGAGACAATGGCGTTGTCGTAAAAAAAGGAGACTTAATGGGACATTTTGCTTATGGTGGATCAATGATTATTCTTTTGTTTCAAAGAAATGTATTACCCATTGACACTAAAATTAGCATAGATATACTTCAGGGGAAAAAAGTTGCAAAATTGAATCCTGTTATAGTCAATAATATGAACTGACCATTTATTGCAATAAAAAGAAAAAAGTGGAGCAGAATCCACTATATTAAACAAACCTCTTTACTCCTAGAGCAACGTTTTTATTGATTTCATATCTATTCCTTTTATTCAAGGTTATTCTTAAATAATGATATATTTGTGAAAATAGTTCAGAATAAATTGAGAAGATAGCAAACGAAGATTAGTACTCCTTGAAAAAGGGTTATTACTAAAAACTAACATGAGTTCTGAAGTTGTCTCAAAAGTTTTTCTAAACCTCTGAAAATTGAATATTTGGAAAATTTCTTAGGTAGAATCGAAGAGGTAGGAGGAATACTCCCCCTCCTTTCATACCTTCTTGCGTATTCTCGTACACGGCGGTTTCCATAAAAGGTTTTAACAATGAAGAAAATTCCATTGTTAAGGCTCGTTATAATCCGTTCGCCCCACTGTTCACGATACCATCTAATGTAGTTCCGGTTTTGCCTTTTCTACTAATCAATAGGTGAATATAGCAATACTTCTCTTGACTGTCATTCTGTTAGAACCTCTGGTCTGCTCCTTAAGTTTAACGACTCAGTCCTTCTCCAGCAAATTATCGGATAATATAACCTCTGCTGACTTCGTAATGTTTATTCTCTATTTGTAGCCAAACAGATAGTCTCTCTTGCAATAGGTCGTAAAATCTCCCAGAGTAAGACGTTGTACTTTCTTCATATTCTACCTAACTCATCTTGTTTTTGCGTTTGTCTACAGGGTTTCCCCATCCTATCGCTCGGTTGACCAAATAATTTAGGCCTTATATCTGGTTTCTGTGTGTCAGAACTCCGATTTTGCTGAGGACTTCTTTCTGATTTATCCTCGCAAGAGGCATGTCAATCGCTAATACTTTCCGGTCAAATCGGTATATCAGGGTTTTACTTCCCTTCGTTCCGTGCCATGCCCGGCACACGAAAAAGGGGTGTCTTAAAAATTCGATACGTTCTTTTTTACCTACCAAAAAGATTCTAAATATTCGATTTTCATTGACGTTTTAAAATTATCAATATCATTATTTTACTACTTTTGTCATTTTCAAAAATGACTCCAATGGATGATATACTAGCTTGGGCTAAAACTATTAACTGTGCAATAACAGTTAGCGATATTAATGGTGCTATTATCTACATGAACGAGAAATCAGGCAAAACCTTTGAGAAGTGGGGTGGACTTGATATGGTGGGTAAAAGTTTGAATAACTGTCATTCTCCTAAATCGCAAGAAATTATTACAAAACTAATGGATAATGCGGAAACAAATGTTTACACAATTGAAAAAGCAGGGATTAAGAAGATGATATACCAAGCACCTTGGTTTAAAGAAGGCAAAGTTGCTGGATTAGTTGAACTCTCAATTGAAATACCTTTTGATCTTCCTCATTATATAAGAGATTAACTACTTTCCAATCCTCCAAAACCTAAAATTTAACGGCATTTTCTCCGGAAAAATTCCAGAGTTTACATCTCTTATGTCCTCTATTGAGTAGAATATTTCGGAGTTAAAATCTTTTATCAATTTTAATGCAGAAGTAATGTTAGTTCTATGAACCAATGAGTAGATAATATTCACCTTTCCGCTACTACCCTCTGCATCAACTATTGTTGCTCCAAAGCCATGCGAATTAAGAATTTTAGCAAGTACATCACCATCTTTAATTGTAATGACCCTAATCATCAGATTTCCAACTGCAATTCTCTCTTCAACAAGTAAACCAACGTAATTGCCTGTGGCAAATCCGGCTGCGTAGGCAAAATAGCAAATAAAATTATTCAGATTATTCATAATTTGGCTTATGGCAATAATCCAAATAAACACCTCAAAAAAACCTAATATGGGTGCTATTCGCTTATGTCCCTTCGACACAAATACTATTCTTATTGTACCAATTGTTACATCGCAAATGCGGGCAAAGAAGATTAATAAGGGAAGTATAAAATAGGCGTAAATGTTAGAATCTAGCAGAGTATTTCCCATAATTTTAAAAATGTTAGTTCATTCGTTAGAGTTAATTCTAATAAAAAAGTTCTAGGCAAAGCTAGAACTTTTTAAAAGAAATTTATTTGAATAATAATCTCTATTCTAAAAAATGAACATTATTATTTCATTCCTTGTGAAATTTAAAAAATAATATCAACTCTTTTAAGGTTTTCGCCTGCAAATCCAACTGTGATGCATTTGAAGATAACTCTTCGGATGCCGCAGCATTTTGTTGAGTCAAACTATTGAGTTGCTGTATGGCATTATTGACCTGATTTGTTCCATTGGTTTGTTCAATACTTGCAGAAACAATCTCTTGAACAAGCGAGGATGTTTTCTCAACAACAGGAATCGTTTCCATCATAATTCTCCCTGCTTCTGAGGATAAACTATAACTTTCCTTACTAAGATTTATAATTTCCTCAGCGGCAGCTCTACTTTTTTCAGCCAATTTTCGGACTTCACTGGCAACCACGGCAAACCCTCTGCCATGCTCACCTGCTCTAGCCGCTTCAACTGCTGCATTTAAAGCGAGTATATTGGTTTGAAATGCAATATCGTTGATAATTCCAATTTTATCCAGAATTGCTTTATTTGCATCGACGACCTTTAATGACTGATTTGACACTAATTTTATTCCCTTACTGGCCTCTTCGGATATTTTTCCAGTAATTTGCGCATTATCACTATTTTGTGAGATATTTGCAGAAATTTGCTCTACCGTTGAAGCTATTTCTTCAACAGATGATGCTTGCTCGTTTGCACTTTCGGACAACTTTTCAGATGTTTCGCTTGTTTCAATACTAGAGCTATTCATAGCCTCAATACCAACCTGCACATCAGCCAAAACAGATCTTAGCTTATCTATTAATTGATTTGTGACCACAACCATTTCTCCAATCTCATCGCGTCTTATTTTAAAAGTTGATTCATCGTCAATATATAATTTTCCTTCGGAAAGATGAACAAGTCGCTTACTAATATATTGAATAGATTGGCTTAGTGACTTAGTGATTAGAAATGATATTATCAAAAAAATAGTTAAACTGATTACTAGCAAAGAAATAATGTTCCTGAAAGAACTTTTAAAATTCTCACTTGTCGAAGCAAATGCATTCTCATTCTCCTTTTTACTTGATAACTCTAGTGCATTTAGTGCATTTTTAACTGCATTAAAATCCTCAACCATTTTGTTAATACTTTTACTAAGCTCTTCGGTGATTTCACCTCGAATCATAGCACTAGAAGTATTATAAGCAAGATTGTAATATTCTTTAATCTGAATTTCAATTTTGCTAATCTCTCCATCACGTCCTATTATATTGCTTTTTGCGCTGGAAAGCATGCTTAATATTGCATTATATTTTTCTTTGGTAGCCAATAATTTTTCATTATCAGTTGATGATACAGCATCTTGAAATTCACGTTGCAAATTAATTAACTCATAATTTAGATTATTTGCTGTTTCCAAATATGGCATATAGCCATTTTGAATGTTATTCAGCAATAATTTTGAGTTGGAATTTGAAGTTTGAAAAATGAAAAAAACGGCTATTATTAGCAATATAAATAACACTGGAAAAAGCATCAATTTCTGCCTAATTTTTAAATTTTCAATCATTTTTATCTATTTTAGATTAATTAGATATAAGTTAAACATTAAGAATTTCAATATAATGCTAGTTAAATGTTGTGGGACTTTAAGCGATATCGCAACAATGTTCCACAAAACTGAAAACCAAAAGAAAATATCATATTTAAAAGACATAGCAATACTATATCATACTGATAAAAAGCCTATTAGTTTGTAGTTAGAATAAAATTAACATTATCTTGATATTTTAAGTTCTTTTACACCAGATGTATTAGCACTGGCAGAAACATACCCTATGGCTCCTGCATTTTGGCTGACATATTTTATAACCTCATCATCATCTGATTTTTCCAAGGGCGGTGTGCCGATTCCAGCAAAAATGGCTTGCTGCCAATAACTCTTAATAGCACTTATCGATTTTTTATGCACACCATCAGTAAATACTTTTCTTACACCCGAACTAGCTACCTGATCAATCGGATCAACAGTTTTTCCATCAGCCCATTTTGTATTCTTTTTTAAGAAGAGTTTTGAAATCTCATCCTCACTTAAGGTACTAGTTGAATTGGATTGGTTTACAATTACTTTATAGCCTTGGGCATTAACTGTAATTCCTATAACCAATATCATTAATAAAAAAATATATTTTCGCATAGTCTTTTTTTTTAAAATGAAAATACAAATGAAAACAGGTAATAATTATAGTCTTTAAAATTGGGCAGAGGTGTTTTTTGGTGCTCCTCAACCATAATTCTTCTATATTCTAACTTAAAAATAGTTTCATAGATTGGTCGAAATGCTATACCACCCGAATATGTAGTCATTGGCAAACTAACTAGAGAACCATCAGTAAAAAGTGCTTTTGCATCCTCAATATATTCATATCTCATCCAAGGCTTAAAAGCTCCACCATCATAGGTTAACTCAGTATAGTATCCTTTGTATGTTAAAGAGTAAATTGGAGTACTTTTCGTTGTTTTTAAATCGGCATTCCAATATTCAGCATTTAACTTGAATTTTTGGATATTAAGATGCAAATCAACTCCTAATGATCTTTGTTTAGCCTCTTCAAGGCTTGATACGTTACCTGTGGTTGCATCTAATAACACCAAGTTCGATTCTGTACCTTCAAATATGTTTAGTCCTAATGTTCCAATTTCTTTAAAATCGAAAGATAGTCTTCCTGATCCACCTAAGTATGACTTAGGTATATTTCCTTCATACACTTCATAATGCCCTGCATACTGAGCAATTTCTTCCTGTCCCTGAATACCAATAATTCCGCCCTCGAGGTGATCCGTAATATAGTAATTACCATAAGTGGCATTGTAGTTCAATCTCAGATTCTCACCCAAAGAGCCCGCAATTTGAATCCCACTAATGCTTTGTGGAAAAAACATATGGTGAGAAACAACCATAGGAAGAACACCGCTTGGGTTAAGTGGAGCATAGTAGTACAAATTTGAAGGGCTTAATGGCGTAAGAAATTTTCCTGCACCAAGTTTAAAACCCTTATTAAAAGTATATTGCCCAAAAGTTTCTACTACAACATCGTGCAAACTTCGCACCCATGGGCTATATACTAGAGTTGATTTAATCTCAAGTTTTTCCAAAGGCTTATAAGTAGCCAAAAAACCTGCTTGTGCCAGTCCAATTCCTCTATGTTTTACTGTTGGCACACCAATTACACTTGTACTTGAATGGTCTGAATATTCAATAATTGAATTTATATAACCTGTAAAATGGGTTTGAGGCTTCCATTCATCCTGTGCAAAAGAGTTCATGTAATGCAACATCAAAAACAATAAAAAAAAACTAATTTTCTTTTTCATAATCACTTTTTGTTTAGTTAGATATCAAGTTTTACTAGATTATTTATATACCTAGGTTTTAGTCTGTTTCAAATTTAGTATTATATTTTTAAAATTATCGATATTTTGTTTAAAGATTTCTGTTTTTAATTAGTATTTTATTTTTAAAATCATCAGATCTCCTACTGCCATTCTCGCTACAACAAGTAAACTAGCGTAATTGCCTATGCCAAACCCGGCAGCATAGGCAAATTTATTCAGATTACTCATAATCTGGCTTAGGCTATAATCCAAATGAATAACCAAAATGGGTACTACTCGCTTATGGCCTTTCGATAGAAAGACTATTCTCATTGTACCTAATTGTCACATCGCAAATGCGGGCAAAGAAGATTAATAAGGGAAGTATAAAATAGTCGTAAATATTAGAATCTAACAGGGTATTTTCTATAATTTTAGAATGTAAAATATGTATTTAATTAGGATTATTTATAATAAAAAAACTCTAGGCAAAGCTAGAATTTTTAAAATAAATTTATTTGAATAATAATCTCTATTCTAAAAACGAATATTATTATTTCATTCCTTGTGAAACTTAAAAAACAAAATTAACTCTTTTAAACTTTTTGCTTGTGCATCTAACTGAGAGGCATTTGACGATAATTCCTCAGAAGCAGCAGCATTTTGTTGCGTCAAACTATTGAGTTGCTGTATAGCATTATTGACCTGATTTGTTCCATTGGTTTGTTCAATACTTGCCGCAACAATCTCTTGAACAAGCGAGGTTGTTTTCTCAACAATTGGAATTGTTTCCATCATAATTTTGCCCGCTTCTGACGATAAACTAAAACTTTCTTTGCTAAGATTTACTATTTCCTCAGCGGCAGCTCTACTTTTTTCAGCCAATTTTCGGACTTCACTGGCAACCACGGCAAACCCTCTGCCATGTTCACCAGCTCTAGCCGCTTCAACTGCTGCATTTAAAGCGAGTATATTGGTTTGAAATGCTATATCGTTGATAATTCCAATTTTATCTAAAATTGCTTTATTTGCATCTACGACCTTTAGCGATTGATTTGACACTAATTTTATTCCCCTATTAGCTTCTTCTGATATTTTTCCAGTGCTTTGGGCATTATCATTATTTTGCGAGATATTAGCAGAAATCTGCTCTACCGTTGAAGCAATTTCTTCAACAGATGATGCCTGTTCGTTTGCACTTTCCGATAGTCGTTCTGAGGTTTCACTTGTTTCAACACTGGAAGCATTCATAGCTTCAATGCCAAGTTGTACATCAGCCAATACTGATCGTAGTTTATCAATTAATTGATTTGTAACTAAAACCATTTCACCAATCTCATCGCGTTTTATTTTAACGCTTGATTGATCATCAACATATAACTTTCCTTCAGAAAGATTTATAAGTCGTTTACTAATATATTCAATAGATTGGCTTAGTGATTTGGTAATTAGAAATGATATTATCAAAAAAATAGTTAAACTGATTACTAACAATGAAATAATATTCCTGAAAGAACTTTTAAAATTCTCACTTGTCGAAGCAAATGCATTCTCATTCTCCTTTTTACTTGATAACTCTAGTGCATTTAGTGCATTTTTAACTGCATTAAAATCCTCAACCATTTTGTTAATACTTTTACTAAGCTCTTCGGTGATTTCACCTCGAATCATAGCACTAGAAGTATTATAAGCAAGATTGTAATATTCTTTAATCTGAATTTCAATTTTGCTAATCTCTCCATCACGTCCTATTATATTGCTTTTTGCGCTGGAAAGCATGCTTAATATTGCATTATATTTTTCTTTGGTAGCCAATAATTTTTCATTATCAGTTGATGATACTGCATCCTGAAATTCGCGTTGCAAATTAATTAACTCATAATTAAGATTATTTGCTATTTCCAAATAAGGCATGTAGCCATTTTGAATCTTATTCAACAATAATTTTGAATTGGAATTTGAAACTTGAAAAATGAGAAAAACAGCAATTATTAGCAAGATAAATAATGCTGGAAACAGCATTAATTTCTGCCTAATTTTTAAATTTTCAATCATTTTTATCAATTTTAAGTAAGTTAAATCTTAACTGAAATTGAGATCAATAAGATTCATCAATAAAACGTTGACACAGAAATTGAATTTTTCAAGAAATCTCTCCATATTTCTATGGAAGAGAATTTCTTGAAAATTCCTATATGAAAACTAATTGATAATCTGCCAACTATTTTTGGCATCATTTCCAGAAATCGTATTCTAAAAACATAATAATCCACACAATAATTACAAGCAGCATATTATTATGTGGATTATTAACGCTATCTGGATACTTTTAGTTCTTTTACACCAGATATATTAGCACCAGCAGAAACATACCCTATAGCTCCTGCATTTTGACTGACATATTTTATAACCTCATCATCATCTGACTTTTCTAAAGGTGGTGTTCCTGTTCCAGCAAAAATGGTTTGCTGCCAATAGCTCTTAATTGCATTTACCGATTTTTTATGCACACCATCACTAAATACTTTTCGTACGCCAGAACTAGCAACCTGATCAATGGGATCAACGGATTTCCCATCGGCCCATTTTGTATTCTTTTTTAAGAAGAGCTTTGAAATTTCATCCTCACTTAAGGTACTAGTTGAATTAGATTGGTTTACAATTACTTTATAACCCTGGGCATTAACTGTAATTCCAACAACTACTATCATTAATAAAAGTACATATTTTCGCATAGTCTCTTTTTTTAAAATGAAAGTACAAATGATAATAAGTAATAATTATAGTCCTTAAAATTGGTATAAGAGGTTTTTTGATACTTTTCAACCAAACACCTTCTATATTCAAACTTAAAAATAGTTTCATAGAAAGGGCGATAGGCTATACCACTCGAATATGATGCCATTGGCAAATCAACTAGTGAACCATCAGTAAAAACTGCTTTTGCATCTTCAATATATTCATATCTTAACCAAGGCTTAAGAGTGCCACCATCATAAATTAACTCAGCATAGTAACCTTTGTATACCAGAGAATAAATTGGAACACTTTCCGTGGTTTTTAAATCAGCGTTCCAATACTCAGCATTTAACTTGAATTTCTGAATATTAAGATGTAAATCAACTCCTAATGATCTCTGCTTAGCCTCTTCAAGGCTTGATACATTACCAGTACCTGCATCTAATACTACCAAATTCGATTCTGTACCTTCAAATATGTTTAGCCCTAATGTTCCTATTTCCTTAAAATCGAAAGATAGCCTTCCAGATCCACCTAAGTATGACTTAGGTATATTTCCTTCATATACTTCATAATGTCCTTGAAATGGTACAATTTCTTCTTGTCCTTGAATACCAATAATTCCACCCTCAACATGATCTGTAATGTAATAGTTACCATAAGTGACATTGTAGTTCATCCTTAGATTTTCACCAAAAGACCCTGTTATTTGAATTCCACTAACGCTTTGAGGGAAAAACATATGGTGAGAAACAACCATTGGAAGAACACCACTTGGATTTAGTGGAGCATAATAGTATAAATTCGAAGGACTTAATGGGGTGAGGAATTTTCCTGCACCAAGTTTAAAACCCTGATTAAACGTATATTGCCCAAATGCTTCTACTACAACATCGTGCAAACTTCGCACCCAAGGACTATAAACAAGTGTTGATTTTATTTCAAGTTTTTCAAGAGGCTTATAAGTAGCCAAAAATCCAGCCTGTGCTAACCCAATCCCTTTATGTTTTTCTGTTGGAACACCTAATGCACTTACGTTTGAATGGCCTGAATATTCGATAATTGAATTTAAATACCCCGTAAAATGGGTTTGAGGTTTCCATTCATCCTGCGCAAATGAGTTCACGTAGTACAGCATCAAAAACAATAGAAAAAAACCAAATTTCTTTTTCATAATCACTGTTTAGTTAGGTTGATAATGGTATCTTAAACAGAGAAAAAAAAACTTGGTTCTGAATTTTTTAGTGATTTGACTCACTATTAAAAGTGATGTAACTCA
The DNA here is from genome assembly GCA_013376985.1 of Bacteroidales bacterium. GTDB lineage: Bacteria > Bacteroidota > Bacteroidia > Bacteroidales > Tenuifilaceae > UBA8529. The sequence continues at coordinate 98,887 of JACABB010000005.1, read as the reverse complement.
CTTATTTAAATATGTATAACTGATTATTCATTACTTGAAACATACTAATTACCCATAATCCATTTAATAATCCTTTCGGAATCAGGCTTTTCTTTTGAGTACGCAACATCTACCAATTTCCCGTTTTCATCGATAAGGTATTTTTGAAAATTCCATTTAACTTCACTATCCATTACGCCATTTTCAGATTTTGAAGTAAGCCATTTATATAATGGATTGATATCGTCCCCTTTTACTGATATTTTTTCCATCATGGGAAAGGTTACACTATATTTAGATGTACAAAACTCTCTAATTTCTTTATTGGTACCAGGTTCTTGGCTGCCAAAATTATTGGCAGGGAAACCAATAATAATAAAGTTTTTATCCTTATAATCTTGGTAAAGTTTCTGTAATGTTTCGTACTGAGGAGTAAATCCACATTTTGATGCTGTATTCACTACCATTACCTTCTTCCCTTTGAGTTGGGATAAGGAATACACAGAACCATCAATTGATTTTACTGTGAAATCGAAGAAAGTTTTTGATTGTGCAACAGCAATTCCTGCTGTTAGCAATCCAAACGATAAAAGTAATATAGTTTTCATTGCATTAGCTATTTTGATTATTAGTTAAACCATAAACAGCTAATAATGAAATAAGTTAAAGGTTTCGGGAAAATTTCACAATGCTTAACAGATCAAATCCCTTATCTATATTCTCTCAAGCGTTTCCTTTAGCACCCAGCCTTTATTACCATCAGCGATTCTAATTTCGAGCCAATCGCCAACAGCGTCAATTATATGAACCTTAGCTCCGGCATGAAGTACAAAAAAATCCTTCCCCGACTCTCCAGGTGAAGTCTTAACCGCCACTACAGAAGGGAATAGTATGCCATAATTATGGTTAATTATATTATTTTTTTGTTGAATACTAAATGTAAAAGATAGTGTTGTAATAAAAACAGTAAATAATCCTACTGAAAAAGTTATTCTTTTAAGGTTGGAACTATATGAGAACCAGAAAAAATATGCAAGAACTAACGTGATTATAAAAAATATAATTCCAGTATAAGCCCATCCATTGGTTGATACGGTTTGCCTGAATTTCCTAAAGAAGGTTGTTAAAAAAAACTCTGGGAGTGGTTCTATTCTATCAACCGTAAAGGTTTTTGCTAAATCAAGATTAAAATTAATATTCTCATCTCCGGGATTAAGCAGGTTTGCTCTCTCATAATTAAGAATGGCTGCTGGAATATTCTTCAATTTATAGTATGCGTTACCAAGGTTATAGTAAATCACATCTGATTTGTAACCTTGCTTAAGAATTGATTCATAAGACTTTACTGCATCATCGTATTTTCCATCGGTATAACTTTTATTTGCTGTAGACATAAGGCTATTAACATTTTCAGCAAATACATAGTTTGATGAAAGAGTACCTATTATTAGTATGTTTAAAATATATCGTAGCATAGCTTATAAATTAAAAATGTATAATTAAAAATGAAAATACAGTTTCACACTTTCTCATCTTTTAATAATCTGTTCAAGTTTAGAAATCAGCTGGTGTGCGCTATTGTAAAGCAAACTCATTTCCGAGTTGTCAGTAGCTGGAGCAAAACGAGCATACTCACATACTGAGATAATTCGCATAAACTCCTCAACATCATTATCCTCTATATTCTTTAATTTCAACTCAATACGGGCATTATCACTTGTTAGGTTTGATACTGGAATGCTAAGCTTATCGGAAAGATAGCCCCACATTGCCTTGTGAATCTCCTCAAAGAAAGGCTCTCTTCTATTTTCTTTAAGGTGCGATTCTGCAACCTGCAAACGTTTACGTGCAACCTTATTAGCTTTCTTATTTTTAATCAGCATAATATCAGACATCTCCTTCTTATGCTTATTCATAAAATACATAAGAGCACCAAAGCTTAACAACAAGAATATAATTGTGAAGAAAAACATAAATGAACCAATGAAATATCCTGAAAAAGGCTTCTCACTCAGTTTTGAGGTTTTAATAAATCGAATATCCTTACCAATAAATTTAATATCCTCTTTGCCATACCCAAATCCCGAAACAGCACTCGTGGTAGCACCATCAGAAGTTACCTTAATATTAAATTCCGATGATTTAGTTGTTACATACTGACCTTTGGAAGGATCGAAGTACGTAAACACAATTGGTGGAATAGTAAAATCGCCAGGAGTTCTTGGAATTGCAACATACTCAAATAGTTTATAACCAGTAGAACCTTCGGTGCTATTTGTAATTTTATCTGTTGTTTTTGGATCAAATAGTTCAAAACTCGAAGGGAATTCAACTTTAGGCGATTCAATTAATTTAATATTCCCAACTCCTGATAATTTGAGTTTTAAAGTAATCGCTTCATTTGTTTTGGCTACATTTTTATCAATAGAAGGTTCCAATTTGAAACTACCAACTCCCCCCTTGAATGATTCAGGAGCATTTACAGGTAAATCCTTAACCGCAACTGAAATTGATTTGCTTACCAACTTTTTCTTATACGTTTCAACCGAACCGAAAAAGTCATCAAAAATAGATTGGGCGTGATTTGTACGCTGCTGATAAAGCACCTCTAATTCAAATGGTTCTATTTCAAGGTTGCTATTTTTCTGTGGAAATAGAAGATATTTTTTTATTACACCAGCACTATATAACTTACCATTTACATTAGCACGCTTAAATTCTATATTCGTTGGGGTTTCAAGCTCCTGACTCCAAAACCCATTAAATGCAGGAAACTTCATATCATTAAATCCCACAATGTTTATGGTAGTATAAAGTTTTAGGGTTGCAACTAAAGGTTCACCAAGGTATACAGAACTTCTACTTAATTCAATGGTTACAAATAAATCAGATGAAGGAAGATCATTCCTTGATTCAACTTGTTCCTGTTGATTTGAATTCTGGCCTTGCTGCTGTTGCTGTGATGAATTTGTTTGCTTAACAACCTCTATATTAATTGCATTAGATTTTAACTCCTCGTTTGAAACAACTGCTTTAGCAGGATCAATAGTAAATTTACCCTCTTTGGTAGCCTCTAAAATAAAGGTATATGAAATGTTTTCGCTTTGGGTTACCCTACCATTAATTACTTCGATACTTGTACTCTGTGAAGTACTTGGCCCTGCTAGTACCTCAAAGTTTTGAATATTGGGTGGAGTAAACGATGAAGGTCGTTTATTCAATGAGTATGTAAGCCGAAACTGTTCGCCAACAGCAACTATACTTGGTGCATTTACTTCGAGTTTAACCTCTTGTGCAAAGGTTAAAAAACGGAGTAACAATAATCCCAAAACAATAATTGTCTTTTTCATATAAAAAATGTGTAAACTCATTACCAATTTTTATCAACCTTAACCTTTGAAGCTTTTACTTGCTGCTCTCTCAATTTTTGTTGTACTTGTTTCTCATTATTCTGAAGGGCTTCAAGCATACGGCGAGCATCTTCCTGTGATATTTTCTGTTTCTGCGGTTGTGGTTGATTTTTATCCTTTTGATCTTGATTCTGCTTATTCTTATCCTTATTGTCCTTATCCTTTTGATCTTTCTTGTCCTGATCCTTATTCTTATCTTTACTATCCTTGTTATCCTTATTATCTTTGTTCTTATCGTTTTTGTCCTTCTGCTGCTGTTGCTTTAGCATTCTTTGTGCTTCAGCCAGATTATACTTAGCCTCATTATCGTTTGGATTCAGACGTAACGATTTTTTATATGAATCGATGCTCTCTTTTAACTTCTTCTGTTTTAAGTAAGAATTACCCATATTGTAATACACACCAGATTTTTGAACATCATTAACGTTTGCGCCAGATAATCCATCAAGCAGTTTTACTGTTTCCTCCTGTTTATCCTGCTTATAGAGGGCATCTGCGAGGTTAAAATTTGCTTTAAACGATGATGGATTTTTTTCAATTGCCTTACGGTATGATATTTCAGAACTTGTAAAATCATTCTTACTAAACTCACGGTTACCCTGACGGATAGATTTTTTCTCCGTTTGAGCATTTGCTAAAAACGCTGTTAATACTATGGATACTAAAGTAAGTGCTAATGTTCTCATTGTATTTACCTCCTATTAACACCAAATAGATTTAGTTTGGTTAACCATTTATTTTTTCTTTCAAGTATCAGAAAATCAAGCAATAACAATAAAAATGCTATTGCAAAAAGATACTGAAATTGATCATCGTACTCCGAATATATCTTCTCCTTCATCTCGGTCTTCTGCATCTTATTAATATCATCGAACAGAGGAAGTAGGCCAAACTGAGCGTTTGTTGCACGAATATATTTACCATTTCCGGCTACAGCAACTTTTGAAAGGGTTTCCTCATCGAGTTTGGATACTACTACATTACCATCCTTATCCTTCCAAAACGAATGTTGGGGATCGGACGATGAAGATGAAGGAATTGGTGCTCCTTGCGGCGATCCAATCCCAATTGCATAAACGTATATCCCCTGATCCGCAGCTTTTTTTGCTGCTTCAACTGGGTCATCCTCATGATTTTCACCATCGGATAGAACAACAATAACCTTACTCGTTTCGCTTTGCGGGCTAAATGAACTTGCTGCCAAATTAATGGCAGAGCCTATTGCTGTTCCTTGTTTTGGTACAACCCCTGGGTTGATGGATGAAAGGAACATCTTAGCCGATATATAATCGTTGGTTATTGGCAATTGTATGTAGGCATCGCCAGCAAATACAATTAAACCAAGCCTATCATCGGATAGTTTATCAACTAATCGAGAGATTGCCTGCTTTGCTCGCTCCAACCTATTTGGTTGAATGTCCTCCGCCATCATGCTATTTGATACATCAAGGGCTATTATTAGCTCAATGCCTTTACGCTTAACCTCTGTTAATTTGGAACCGAACTGAGGTCCAGCCATTCCTACTATTATTAAAGTAATGGCAACAGTAAAAATTATAGTTTTTAACCAACCCCTTTTAAAGGACATTTCTGGCATAAGCTGTTTTAAAATATCGAGATTACCAAAACGGTTGATTGCTCGTTTTTGTAAAATTGTAGCAAACCAAAATAACCCAATAATAATAGGTATTAGGGACAAAAAGTATAAATATTCTGGATGCGAAAATCTAAACATAACTCTTTAGTTTATTATAAACTGTTTAATTTTTTATTTCTGTTGGCTTTAGCCAACGGTTAAACTGATAAATACATTTGGCTTTAGCCACATTACTCAATTACCAATGGGGCTGAAGCCCATTTATTGCATAAATTCTATTCCGTTGACTAAAGTCAACGGCAATTCGGCAATTCAGAACCTATAATTTAAAGCCATTTATCATGTTTTTCTAAACTTATACAGTTTTTTAGTTTATCAATATAATAATCTCCAAACTTTCAACTTTCAACTTCTCCTAAGGAATACTCCTAAATATGGTTGACCGCAATACAAACTCCGATGCAATAAGTAGCAAGGCAATTAAACCAAAAATTCTAAATCTTTCCTCCCTCTTATTGTACTCAGTAACCGCTATTTTTGAACGCTCCAGCTTATCAATCTCAGAATAAACCTGCTCTAAGGCTTTATTATTTGTTGCCCTAAAGTATTTTCCACCTGTCATCTCAGCAATTTGCTGGAGTACCTCCTCATCAATCTTAACCTCCATGTTCTGATACTGTACTCCAAATGGAGTTTGAACGGGGTATGGTGCTGTTCCAATCGATCCAATTCCAACTGGGTAAACCCTTACCCCATAACTTTTAGCTATTTCGGCAGCGGTTAAGGGTGCTATCTCTCCCCTATTATTCACACCATCGGTTAGTAGAATAACCACACGGCTTAAAGCATTGCTATCCTTTAATCTCGAAATTGCTGTTGCTAAGCCAGATCCAATAGCCGTTCCATCCTCAAGAATTCCCATTTTGATATCCTTGAACATATTAATAAGCGATGCGTGATCGGTTGTGAGAGGGCAAAGAGTAAAACTTTCTCCCGAGAATACTACCAAACCCATCCTATCGGTCTGGCGTCCGCTGATAAATTTAATCCCAATCTCCTTTGCAGCCTCTAAACGATCAGGTGTGAAATCTCGAGCAAGCATACTTCCCGAAACGTCTATTGCAAGGATTATATCTATTCCTTCGGTTGTAACATTCTTCCATGTATTGGTAGATTGTGGGCGTGCTAAAACTATAATAATTAGGGTGATAACAATAACCCTTAGTGCAAATAGAATATGCCTTAGATAAACTTTTATTGATACAGGTGATTTTGCAAAACTTTGTAAAGTTGATATTTGCAAACTAGCCTTAGAATCTTTCTGTCGAAATATATACCATGCAACCATTGCTGGTATTAGCAAAAGCAGGTAAAAGAATTTTGGATGTGCAAATACAAATTGGCTCATTTCTAATTTAGCATTTTATTTTCCTGTTCTTGTAATACTTCTTTTGTTTCTTCCTCTGACACTTCCTTTGTCTCAGCATTTTCAGCATCGTTTAAAGGTTTTGCCTCAACAATAGGCTTTGTTTTATCAACAAAGTCAAAAGCAAATTTCAAATTCTGCTCATTTTCAGAGACAAAGGGTGTATACTTTGCAAACTTAACCAAATCGGCAAGGAATAGTAGTTCCTGTAGTTGGTTGTAGAGCTCATCAATTGGGAAATCCGCTTGTTTTAAACCGATAAGAATCTCATCGGTTGTTTGCTCCATTGCATTTACATTATATCTACCCTCGATATAAACCCGCAGTACATCAACCAATTTGGTGTAGTAGTGCTTGTGATTATCAGTTACCCAGAGTTTCTCTTCCTTAATCTTTTCAAGCTCTCTGAGGGCAATAACATGTGGAGGATCCACAGGTTTTTGAATAAAACTGAAAGGTTGATTCAACTTTCTTCTCTTCAAATAGATAATAAGCAAAACCAGCAACCCAACAAAAAGCAATCCTCCAAAAGCCCAAGGAGCAGCTTCCTTAAAAGTGATGGGCTCTTCGATAGGTGCTTTTATATCATAAATATCTTTAACTGCTTTATTGCGAGGTATTGAGTTTACAATAAATGTTAAAGGGTTTGAAAGCACAGTATCAGTTTTTGCCCCATCGGTTACAGCAATTTTAAGTTCTGGGAGCTGATAGCTACCACTATCGAATGAGGTGATAAGCATCTTCATTATCTGCTCAACCTTATGATCCTTTAGCTTAGCCGTTTCGATAATTGGTTTTTTAACCAATTCTACTCCTTTCATTAAAGAGTCACTTACTGGAGGAAAGCTAACCTTACACGATTCTGGAACAAGAACAGATATGGTTAGCCCAACCCTATCGCCTAAACGGATTGAATCCTTAGTAAGCTTTGTTCTTACTGAATATTTAGAATCAGTATCGGCTTGCTGAGCAAATGAATGTGTGCCTAGGATGAGTAATATTAGTATTAATCGAGTCTTCATAGTAAATTTGTATTAGCCTCTATGCTTAAAAAGTAGAATTAGAGGTTTAACATAGTCCTCGTCGGTGCTGATTGAAACCCAGTCAACCTTACACCTTGAGAATACCGTTTTAAGGTTTGCGCTTGTTTTATTCCACCATTCAGCATAAACCCTTCTGGTTGCTGAGCTAGATGTATCAACCCATTTATAGGTGTCGCTTTCTGCATCTTTAAGTTTAATAAGCCCAACCGATGGCATCTCGGTTTCGCGCTTATCGTAAACCCGTATGCCAACCACATCGTGCTTATTGTTTGCTATTGTTAAAGCATCGTTAAAACGAGGGTTTGATGAATCTGCCTCTAAATCAATAAAATCGCTAAGGATAAACGCTGTACAACGCTTTTTAATAGCATTGGTAAGGTAACGCAATGCCTCAGAAATATTGGTTTCCTGATTTTTAGGCTCATACTCAATAAGTTCTCTGATAATTCTTAGAATATGAGTTTTTCCCTTTTGTGGAGGGATAAATTTCTCAACCCTATCGCTAAAAAGGATTGCACCAATTTTATCGTTATTCTGAATGGCCGAGAATGCAAGCACGGCGGAAATCTCAGCAATAAGATTTTTCTTAAGGGTTGTGGTTGAACCAAACATTCTGGAGCCGCTAACATCTATTAAAAGCATAACGGTTAGCTCGCGCTCCTCTTCAAATACCTTAATATATGGGTGGTTAAAACGGGCGGTAACATTCCAATCGATAGAGCGGATATCATCGCCATACAGATACTCCCTAACCTCGCTAAACGCCATACCTTTGCCTTTGAATGCGCTATGGTATTGACCTGCGAATATATGCTTGGATAGTCCGCGAGTTTTTATCTCAATTTTTCGTACCTTCTTTAATAATTCGGTGGCTTCCATATTACCGATTACTTTTTATTTTTTTGGACGAGTAATTACTGTAATAAACCAGTTTCCTTTTTTCAAAGTTTTTTCGAACACCTTACCGTTGCTGTACTCTATCCATGTAGTTGAGTTCTTTTTTTTGTATTTCGAATCAAGTTCTGTAATTACTTGATTTAAAAGCCATGTGTTGTACATCCTAGCGGTTGAGGTGCAAACCCCTTTCTCATCTAGTATAAAAAGGATTGTTTGCTCCTCGAAGGTATTCACATACTTAATGAAACTTTTCTTACCATTTACAACCTCTTTATCGAATACAAATCCAGGGTAAGCTGCCTTTGTGTTCTTTCGGATATCCTCTTTATTTTGACCTATAAAGTTTTGAGAATAACCCTGAACAAGGATAAAACTTACCGTTAATAAGAGGATTATTTTCCGATAAAGAGTTGTCATTATGGTTTATGGTACTTCAACAGTATTGAGTATTTCGGAGATAATATCTTCGGTTGTGATATTCTCAGCCTCGGCCTCGTAGGTTAAACCGATACGATGACGAAGTACATCATGGCAAACCGAACGGATATCCTCTGGAATAACATACCCACGGCGTTTGATAAATGCAAATGCTTTTGATGCTAATGCTAGGTTGATACTTGCCCTTGGCGAAGCACCGTAGCTAATCATATTCTCAAACTTCTCGAGCTTAAACTGTTTTGGGAATCTGGTAGCAAATACGATATCGAGGATATACTTCTCAATTTTTTCATCCATATAAACCTCGCGTACAACGCTACGGGCTTTGATTATGTCGTCAGTTTTTAAGACTTTACTTGCTTTTGGGAAAGTATTGGCAATATTCTGACGCATGATGAGCTTTTCCTCCTCCTGCTTTGGGTAAGTAATTTTAACCTTTAGCATAAAACGGTCTACCTGCGCCTCTGGGAGTGGGTATGTACCCTCCTGCTCAATTGGGTTTTGGGTTGCAAGTACTAGGAAAGGCTCTTCGAGCTTATAGGTTTCTTCGCCAATAGTAACCTGACGTTCCTGCATTGCTTCAAGTAAAGCACTTTGAACTTTCGCAGGGGCGCGGTTTATTTCATCGGCCAGTACAAAGTTGGTAAAAATAGGTCCTTTCTTTACTACGAACTCTTCTTTCTTTTGGCTGTAAACCAACGTACCAATAAGGTCGGCAGGTAGCAAATCGGGAGTGAATTGGATTCGGCTAAACTTGGCTTCAATAGTATTAGCAAGGGTATTAATTGCTAAAGTTTTTGCCAAACCCGGAACACCTTCAAGTAGGATATGCCCATCGGCAAGTAAACCAATCATCAGCGACTCAACAAGGTGTTTTTGTCCAACAATCACCTTGTTCATTTCCATGTTGATGATGTCAACAAACGAACTTTCAAGACGAATTCTTTCGTTTAACTCCTTAATGTTTAATGTGTTAATTTCGCTCATTGTTCAAAATAGTTATATCGGTTTATTTTTTATTTTATTAACAATTAACAACCGCAAATTTCACAATTAATACGCCTGTTGCAAGTTAAAAAAAGTTAAATGGTGTTTAGAAATGTGAAAGAGTTGACAGTTGATAGTTGACAGTGGTGTGTTGCTGTGAGGCTGTGGGGCTACGGGGGTTAATATCGCAATTCGCGATAGTTTTATAGTAGAACCTCAATCTCCAATAGCAAACCCTAAAAACCAAACCCCAAACACAACAAATAAAATTACTTGATGTCTCCCCTCCTATTTTAGGAGGGGGTTGGGGGAGGTAAACCCTACAACTCCATTCTTCCTAAATAATCGCAATTTGCGATAGCATACTTGTGCACAACAAGTTTATGATCATAAAAGCGGCTTTAACAAAACTTAAATCGAGCAGGTATAACACGTAAGAAATTTATAATATATCTTTGTTCAACACCCTAGAATAAATACACCCATGATTTTCGATCCAGAACTCAAAAAAGCATTACAAATGCTATCCAACGATGAAAAAGACAAGCTAATATTAAGATTACTTAAGAATGATTTACATCTTGCCAACCAGCTTCGCTTTAAACTAGTGGAAACCGATTCGGCGGAAGATAAACGTGAACAGCTCAAAACCCATATTATAGAACAAATTCAGCTGGCTACAGAACGGTATTACTCCCCAGGATACTTACTTATGGACGCTCGCGATATAAGCGGCAAAATAACTGAGCATGTATCCATCACCAAAGACAAGCTGGGCGAAATAGTTTTGAACTGCCTCATGCTGCGTCTACTGCTCCAGCATAACAACAATCGTATTGCTTCGCAAAAGTATGGTGCTGCATACACATTATCAATCTATATCGTTGCCCGTGTTTTTAAAATTCTAATGCTCATACAGAAGCAACACGAGGATCTGCACATAGAGTTTCAGGAAGATATTGAAGCCATCGGTGAGCTTATTGGGAAAAACCCCAACATTATGAAAGCAGCCATTAGCAATGGTTTAGATATCAATTGGCTCGTTAAATTCAACATCCCCGAAAACATTGCCAGCATTTATAAAACATTGAGGGAGGATGGTTATTTAAAATAAAAGCAGCACAGCAACACTGTATCACAGCAGCACTCCCAAAGCCCGAAGGGCTTTAATACGAATAGCCGTGGGTGAAACCCATGGAACACAAGCAAACACCACCATCAACTCCGAATAGTGGTTGAAGAGTCTATTCAATAAAGTGTGTCAAGAAATAGTTTATGTGGGTCTATTCACATTTAATCCCTTCGGGATTAAGAATAAAAAACTCCAATCTCGTAAAGAGATCGTAATTCTTAGCAATGATTCTTTTGTCAGCGGGCGGCCAGAAGATATGGCGAGCCTGAGAAAGCCTGCGGGTGGGAGCATCATATGTTGACTTCGTCGAACTCGCAAATAACGCTCGGTTCTTGATTTTTTGGTACTTTTTTATCAAGAAAAAAGTACAGAAATAATTCCCAGAACCATCACCATTATTATAATTCAACCACTCCCGTGGTTGGTGCTGCTTCTCCCCTTTTTCCTCACATTGCATGCGAGGCTATTCACATTTAATCCCTTCGGGATTGCTGCAAAACCACAATCACAGCTCGCATTTTGAATAAATACTAAAGCATACCAATAATCGCAATTTGCGATAACCTAATTGTGTATGGTAAGTTTATGCCTTTTTCTCTTTTTCCACTTTTCACTTTCCACTTTCCACTTTTCAGGGGCTGGGGTGGTAATATAATAGCAATTTGATAATCCAATAATTTAACTATTTTTGGTAATGTATAAACAAGTTATCGGCAAGTTTAAAAATCAATTAAAAATTATATAACCTAAGCAACTATGAATGATCTTAATATTATTAGAGAAATTGAAAAAGAACTAAGGGTTAATTTTAGGGTGTTAAGAATACTAAATTGTTACCATAATGGATATATATCAAACAAAAAAAAGCAAGTAGTAAGTTTGAGTTTATATCGTTGTAATACAGGAGATATAAAACGTATAATCAACTTTTTGAAAGAATTCCAACATTTGCAAGTGCTCTATTTAAAAGGTAATCAAATCAGCGATTGTTCGTCATTGAAAGAATTAAAGCATTTACAAATGCTCAATTTAGCTGATAATCAAATCAGCGATTGTTCATTTTTGAAAGAACTCAAGCAACTACAATCGCTCGATTTAGGTGATAACCAAATCAGTGATTGCTCCATTTTAAAAGAACTAAAGGAATTACGATCACTCGATTTAAGTAATAATCAAATCAGCAACATATCATTTCTGAACGAACTGAATCAGTTACAATCACTAGATCTAAGCATTAATCAAATCAGTGATTACTCCTCTCTAAAAGTGTTGAATCAATTACAGTTGCTCAATTTAAGTGGTAATGGAATCAGTGATATTTCTTCCCTCAACCTCTTAACAGAATTACAACTACTATGGTTAGCAGATAATTGCATCAAAGACATTTCTCATCTAAAAGGTTTAAAAAATCTCCAAAGACTTCAATTATTAGGAAATAAAATATCGGATATTTCACCACTAAAACAATTAGAAAATCTGAGTTTACTGGGATTATGCCAAAATAAGATTACGGAGTTACCAACATGGATAATAGATTTCAATATGAAAATCAATTATGCAATCAAATCTTGGGAAGAAGGATGCATTACACTAAACGGAAATCCGCTAAAAAATCCTCCAGTTGAAATTGTAAAACAAGGTAAAGAAGCCATAAGGGATTATTTTAAATCTTTAGAGGGTAATAAAAAAGTAAAACTTAATGAGGTAAAAGTATTGCTGGTAGGAGAAGGGATGTCGGGTAAAACATCGCTGCTAAGACAGTTTCAGGGAGAGAAGTTTAATAAAGATGAGTCACAAACGCATGGGATTAACGTGGTATCTCTACAAACTAAAGATATTCAGGGATTAGCCATCAATAAAGAATTAAAGGATTGCCATATACATTTCTGGGATTTTGGGGGGCAAGAGATTATGCATGCATCGCACCAGTTCTTCATGAGCAAGCGTTCGCTCTATATTCTTGTACTCGATAGCCGTACCGATAGCAGGAAAGATCACTGGTTAAAGCATATCGAAAAGTTCGGGGGCGATTCACCTGTTATCGTGGTAATGAATAAAATTGATGACAATCCCAACTACAATATCGAGCAAAAAAAGATTAATGATAACTTCCCTCAGATTAAAAGCCGCTTTCATCGTATTTCGTGTCTAACAAAGGAAGGATTTACTAGGTTGGTTGAATGCCTAGCCAACACAATTCCCGAAACTTCACTTTTTGGTACTGAAATTAGTATCGATTGGATGAATATTAAAGAAAAGCTGGTTGCTGAGACCAAAGCCAAACGCTACATCAATCGTAAGAGGTTTGTCAAAATTTGTGAGGATAATAATGTAAGCGACCCGAGTAGCCAAAAAACGCTACTACAATACCTTAACGATTTGGGAATTGTCCTATACTTCGAACAACTTGATCTGCCAGGCATCTACGTTTTGGATCCTCATTGGGTGACTATTGGCGTTTATAAAATAATCAACTCTCACAAAATTAGGGATGGTATTTTACATAAGGACGATTTGGGGTTTATACTTAACGAGGAGGAGATTAAAAAGCATGAGTACGACCCTGCAAAGAAGAAAAAGATTGTCTATAGCGATGAAGAATGGCCCTACATTTTAAGCATTATGGTAAACTTTGAGCTGTGCTACGAGTATGGCAAAGGCAAGGATTGTTTCATCATCCCCGACCTGCTCCCAAAGGAGCTTCAAAACGAGCCTGACCTAAACATTGGCAAACCACTCCGCTTTGTTATGGAATATGATTACTTACCATCCTCCATACTGCCAAGGTTGATGATAAGGCTTAAAAACGACATTGTTGATGGCCAGCAGTGGAGGTACGGAATGGTATTGGAAAGTAAAGAATTTGAATGCAAAGCAAAAATAAAAGAGGATGAGCCGAATAAAAGAATTGAGATTACGGTGCAGGGCGAGTCCCATTACAAACAAAGGTATTTTTCGGCAATTAGACATAACATCCTTTCAATCAATAAAGAGTTTGAAAACCTAGAAGTAAAGGAGTTTATTCCTCTGCCTGGCTACCCAAATGAATTTGTTAAATACACTGCATTGCTGGGGCATGAAAGAGCTGGTCTGGCTAAATTTTTTAATGGAGATTTAGATGAATGGTTTTCTGTATCAGATATGTTAGATAGCGTTATAAATAAACAAGAAAGGTCAAAAGATATGGGTGAAAGAAGTATTAATATAAGTGTTAAACAAGGAGATCAAGTAGTCAACGTAAATCAAAACGCTAATTTAACGGCTACTCAACAACAAACAGTCTCTCAAGAAATAAAAATCGTACAGGATTTGTTTAAAAACCTAAAGGATGATATCCTAAAAGAGGTTGATATAGAGGTTGATGACGAGAAAGAGAGGAAGCGTATAAAAAATGAGCTGCAGAAGGCCGAAGAGGCATTGAGTGAACTGGAGAAGGCTGCATCGGAGGGTAAAAAGGAAGTGTCCGAAGGTTTAAAAGACCGATTAAAAGAATTCTTTGACAATCTTTCTGACGAAAAATCCAGATTAAACAAAGCCCTTAAGCTGGTTTCAAAAGGAGCTGAGAAACTTCAAAAATTTGGTAAATTCTACAATAATGTTGCTCCATTTTTTGCATTACCCTCAATCCCTCCGGTTTTACTTGGTGAAAAGTGAATTAGTTGACAGTTAGCAGTTGAGAGTTGACAGAGAAATGTGTTGCAGTTTTGCCTTGAAACTCTGTGGCTGTAGCGTGTAAAGGTTAATATCGCAATTTGCGATAGTTTAATAGTTGGATTTTGTATAGCAATAAATAAGCCTTATAATATCTTTCACACAATTCACTATTCCAATAATATTCAACCACTCCGTGGTTGTTGTACTTCTCCTTCCCTACCCCACATTGCTTATGGGGTTATTCATATTTAATCCCTTTGAAATTATATAGATGAAGTCTACTACTTTTGCATAATTGAAATCACCCGACCAACTCCACAACCCAACGGATGAGAAAATAAAAATTGGAGGATTAGTAAAAGCCCAAAGCCCTTAAACACAAAAGCCAAATGGGAGAAAAGCCCGAAGGGCTTAAATATAAATAGCCACGAGTGAAACTCGTGGTATAAAAGCAATCTACAACAACCCCGAATGGGGGTTGAATAACATCTATCTCCAGTACAGCCATTACCCCGTTCAAAATGCTGACTTTTCTATATACTACCTAAATAACGTCAACTCGATGCAAGCATAACATATTGATCCTAAGCATAGATTTAGATTGTTGTTGTCATGCTGAACAAAGTGAAGCATCTCAAACAACTTCCAAACTCCTTCAAACGAAGTACTAACCTCTGCATAACTCTGTTATAACCCCTTTTATGGGTTGGGATTTTTGCGTCAGAATATCTGAACTGAACCACTGCATCACAATGTTATAGCCCCTTTTTCGTTTTCAAACCCCCACTGCTACACAGCATCACAGCATCACAACATCACAGCATCACAGCATCACAACATCACATTTATTCATTTGGGATTGGATAACTGAAACCTCCGCCATATCGGATGTATATTGGGCGTTTAATTTATTTTGTTTAATAACGTTTTGGAAAGTTCAGCCCTTTTTACTTATCTTTATTCTTGAACACAAAAGTAATTTTAACCGATCATCCCCTTAATTTCTAAATAGTACTATTATGAACCTTTGCGATAGATTCAAAAATATTTTAAACGACTACTACCGCTGGTTTAAACCGAAGGAGATTGAAAAACCAGAATGTGTTCAGCAATTGCTTAAAACTATTTACCCAAAAGTTAACTGGAACAAAGTTCACCTTTACAATAATCTTCCGTGGTATATATCTTCATCCAAAACAATAGCAATTACTTTACCTGGAATCTACAATTTCACTCGATTTAACATCTACTTTAATGAAAATTTTGATCCTTGCAGCTGTAAAGGACTTGGTACTATTGTTCACGAAGGGTTTCATGTTCTTCAGAACAGGGATACTGGTATTTTCGGGGTAGGTTTTATACGGCTCTTTATGGTGCAATATTTTGGCTGGTGGGCTATGGCTGGTTATAATAATAGCCCAATAGAGGCTGAAGCCCATAAACAAGAACAACACTTTAATGAGTGTTGCAGCGCACTCGATAAAAAAATATATGACTGCTCTACAAATCCGCCAACATTCAATCAAAATGCATTGAATCAACTCATAACGAATAACCCTGAATTAGTTAAGAATTCCAGCGGCTTTTTTTACAACTTCGATATTTTCTTACCAATAATTGGGGCTATTTTAGATATTGTAATTGCCATTTTACTACCCATCTTGGAATTTATACTATTGCTAATAGCAGCATTATTATTAGCTATTACAGGGTTAGCATGTTTGATAAATTGGATATGGAATATTTTTGCTAAAATTTTCGCTCGTTGAGTTGAAGCCTCCTGCTTTGCTATTCTGTTTTTGAGGATTTTGGCTAAAACTATTCAACCACTCTGTGGTTGATGTCTTTCCCTCATACCTCACCCCGTATTCCATGCGAGGCTATTCACATTTAATCCCTTCGGGATTACAGTAAAACAACAATCGTAATTTGCATCGCCATAAATAGCATTGCAGCTAAATAATCGCAAATTGCGATAGCATAATTAACAGGGTAAATCATCTTTTACTTGTCACTTTTCACTTACCACTTGCCTTTTTCCACTTGCCACTCTCAACTCCCACAGCAAAACAGCAACACCGCATCACAGCAACACTTATCACTTATCAACTTATTAACTTACCGGCTTATCTTCTCAATTTTTACTAAACATTTACGTATATTGCCACGGCGGAGTTTAAAACCAAAACAAAATAATTTGATCAACCAATTATAACATCACACAGATATTATGGGCAATTACCATTTACGAAAAAAAGAAAAAGAGATAACAATCAAAGAGGAAATTGATGCGATACTCAAAAAGGGGAAATACACCACTATCGGTTTCGTAGGCGATGAGTATCCGTATGTTGTAACCCTTAGCTATGGTTACGATCAGGCAAATGCTCGCATATACTTTCACTGCGCTTTAAAGGGGCAAAAGATAGATTATCTCACAAAAAATCCTAATGTATGCGCAACGGTTATTGAGGATAAAGGTTATGTTAAAGATTTCTGCGAGCACAAATACTCATCATTAATAATAAGAGGATCAATTAGAGTTGTTGATGAGCTGAATGAAAAAAAGCATGGGCTTGATATTCTGCTAAATCATTTGGAAGAAAACCCCGATCCGATTAAGGCTAGAAATATCAAGGATGATAAATCTTACAATTCGGTTTGTATTCTATGCCTTGATATACATGATATTACTGGAAAACAAAATTAATTCTATTCCGTAATGGGTTGAGGGGGTAATGAGAATTTCCCGTTACCTCCCCTAAATTAATACCGCAAAATGCGATAATCTTATTGCGTAGGGTTACCGTTTTGCTACCACCCTCCAATTCTGAATATTACTAAATTACTCCATGGTTGTTATCCTTCACAACCCTTACTTTACGTTTAATCCCAATAATCGCAATTTGCGATAGCCTAGCTGTGTATAATAAATCCATGTTCTTTTAACTTTCAACTTATCAGTATTCCAATCCAAACACTACATTTGCAAAAAGATTAACAGAGTGAGCCATCGTTACTTTATCGAGCTATCATACCGTGGAACTAAATATCACGGATGGCAAATTCAGGAGAATGCCCATAGCGTTCAGGCGGAGCTTAACAGCTCATTAGCCACACTTCTTAAGGAGGATATTAGCACATTAGGTGCAGGGCGCACCGATACTGGTGTTCATGCAAAGTATTTTGTTGCTCATTTTGATTCTATTCGTGATGATTTAAGCAGTAACGCCTCCTTTCTATACCATCTAAATCAAATTCTTCCGTTAGATATCTCCATTAAATCCATACGCTCGGTTGAACCTGCGGCTCATGCACGTTTCGATGCTACTAGTAGAACCTACCACTATTTTATTTGCCGGGATAAAGATCCTTTTTGGCGCGAGTTGGCTTGGATGTTCTACGGATCGCTGGATATTGATTTGATGCAACAAGCATCTAAGTATTTATTTAATTACACAGATTTTACAAGTTTTAGCAAAGTTGGTTCTGATAATAAAACATCGGACTGCAAAATATATTCGGCAAATTGGGCGGAGAAAGATAATCTACTCATTTTCTCAGTAACTGCCGATAGGTTTTTGCGAAACATGGTTAGAGCCATTGTTGGCACTATGGTTGATGTGGGTAGGAAAAAGATTACCGCTGAAAGGTTTTCGGAAATTATTGCTGCAAAAGATCGAGCATTAGCAAGCTCATCGGCTCCTGCGGAAGGGCTTTATCTTACTGGGATTGAGTATCCAAAAGGAATTTATAGAATTTGAAAATTCATCAATCTGAAAATTTGAAAGTGAAACCTAAGTTGCTAGTTACTGGTTGCAAATCGCTAGTTTGATGATTTACGGTATTTAATTCTTTTTGTATTTAACATTAATTTTAAGAAGCGATAAAGGCTGTAGCTAAGAATAGCAAGTTAAACTTTGTGTTTCCTTAGTGCTTTGGTAGCTAAATAAAAGGATGCCGCAAAGCCTCAAAAAAAGACTATTACAAATTACAACGCAATTATAAACTACAACCACAAAAAATTCTATTAATTAGAATATCAGCAACTAGCATCTAGCAACTTGGGTTAATTATCAAATTTTCAAATTAACTCATTGTCAAATTAATCCGTTTGATGCTCATCCCTCAATAAATCATTCACGCTCTTAACAGGGTTAAAGGTAATTAGCGGCACTTCAACAAAAATTGTATTCCAGTTCGACATTCCACCATTCCATAATCCAGGTAATTCCTGTGCTTTCAGATTTCTTCCATCCTTACTTTTAATCGAAATAAAACCCGTTAAAGGATCACGGTATTTAAGTAGATCAAATTTATTGCCCTTATAATCTTTTAAATAGCAGACTAAATCAACAGGGTTAAAATGGGTAGATTGGTTAAATATCTCTGTAATGGTTCGATCATTCAAATCAATTTGGGAACTTTCAACAATTTGTAAGCTAGTTGTGCCATCAGTATTTTTTGCCCAAAAAGGGCCACCGCCTGGTTCTCCTTGGTTTTTAACCATCCCACAAACCCTAATAGGCCGATTAAGAATACCAATTAAGTAGCTCTTTAGCTCTTTTAAATCATTAATGTTCAAACTATCTGGAGGCAAAATACAAAGCTCATTTTTTGAGAAATCGAGAACTTGATTTAAAAATTCATCATCAACATATCCGTTATCATGAAGTTTCAAAATGTAGTCGAAGATTATGCCTTTATAGCTAAGCAGTAAACCCGCAAGCGCTTTTTTATACCTTACAGTGTGTGGTTTAAGCCTATCGGGAACAACATTATCAATATTCTTTATAAAAACCACATCAGAATTAATGTCTTTTAGGTTATCAAGCAATGCGCCATGTCCGCCTGGTCTAAAGAGCAAAGTTCCATCAGGATTCCTGAATGGGGTATTATCCATCTCAACAGCAATTGTATCGGTTGACGATTTTTGCTCAGAGAAGGAGATGTTTAGCTTAACATCATAATGCGATTCATAATACGCTTTCACCCTTTCTACAAGTCTTTCAAACCCCGCAAGATGTTCAGCTGAAACCGTAAGGTGCATATTAAGATTTCCATTTGTATCCCTACAATACTGAGCGCCTTCAACTAAATGCTCCTCCATGGCTGTGCGTGAAGTATCTTTATATCGATGAAAAAGTATTAACCCCTTTGGAAGATTTCCGTAGTTTAATCCATCATTCGCAAGAAGTGCTTCAGCAATAGGTAGAAAATACTGTCGCTCTAAGAGTTCATCCATCTTATAGCCAGTGTTCCAAAGCTCATCGAACAGCTTAGGGTAGAATGAAAATTTATTTATACTATTAAAAAAATTACTTGCAGAACCAAAGTTCCTATCGTTAAGGCATTCAGCTCCTTTAGCAGGAAAATCCTGAATAAACTCAAAGAGGTGCTTAAACATTCGAGTGGCCGCACCCGAGGCTGGTACAAATTTCAATCGACTACCATCAAAACCCTTGTACAGATCAACAAGATCATCAACCTCATCACAATCAAGTTTTATGATGCCATTGTTAATGGTTGCAGGGGCAATGATTTTCAAAAAAGGAAAATCTTTTTTAAAGTTTTCAATTTGCTGAGTTGCCACTGACGGCTCCACCCCTTGTTTTGCTAACTGAATTAAATCGGTTTCGGTAAACATCTAGTTTGGTTTTGGTAATTGATAAAAAGGCACTAATTGATACTAAATTTGTAATAAGTTCTTGCTTGATGTAAGTATTAATATTAAAGTTTTTATTTTATTCTATTGCATTATAATTAATTACCAACCTTACTTCTACGCCCACTCAAAATAAATTCTACATAATTCTTTCTTATCCTCATTGCGATTTATACTAACAGTATTCTCTTTTTCGGATAATTGGTATAACTCAATACAAAGATCATTATTCTCTTTTCCTTCTGCCAAAAAATTAACCTCCACAATTTTAAGCATATTTTCCTTGTGGAAAGTTAATGGAAATATATTATAAGCCCATTCAATATATCTAGCATTATTTACATGATGGTTAAGATCAATATCACTTGTCTTAACTACTAGATTATCCACCCTTATAAGATTTTGCTTTATCTCTGCAACTTTTGATGCGTTTACCGAAAGTGCCCTACGCTCGTTAATGAAAAAATTTAAATCAGGATCATTCAATCGAATAGGTCGTCGATTTTTCGCATCCAATATCAACCAACTACTTGATCCAGAAATAATACGACTCCCTTTTGAGTCATAAATCTCATAGTCCCTTAATGCAAATAACCCTTCAATACCTCTTGGATATGTAATTAATGTAATCTTCTCTGCCCATTTTGGAAGTCTAACAATTTCAACCCTTACACGTGATAAAACCCAGAAAAGATTCTTCTTAGATAAATCATAAAGTCCAAATTGTAATATTGCAGCATGTTCCCAAGCTATCTCCTGAAAATAGTTAAACAGCGAAAAAACGTTTAGTCTACTATTAAAATCAATATCATAGGAATGCACTGTAATATCATGCCTATGATACGATGGAGATTTGAGAATGTCGAAATCCATAACTATTTTTTATTTCGAAAACGACTCATAAATTTTTCCGTTTCTATAATCTTACGAGAATGTGTTCCTCTTCCAATTTCACCCTCTTCGTCCCAAGCCAAGACTTCGAATATAAGTTTATTGCCATTAATCTCCTTCAATGTTGCTTCGCTTTTTACTTTCATGCCTTTTGGAGTAGCCTTTATATGCTTTACCGAGATTTCTGTACCAACAGTATTATATCCTTCGGGTAATTTTTGACGAACTGCATTTAGAGCGGCCTTCTCCATTAAAGCTATCATTGCGGGTGTTGCAAATATATCAACCAAACCTGAACCATAATGCAAAGCGGTTGTATTGGAAGTAACACGTTGCGTCTCAAGATGAGATAATCCGATACTAAGATTGAACTCCATATAATTTGTTTTCACAAATGTATAAAAATCGGCACTCTATTGGTTTTCTTTAATATTTTCTTTTCAAATTGGCATAGTCTTTCTATTTTTGCATAGAATATAACCAGTAATTACATTAATAAACAAGATGTTATGTGAACCCATAATTTCCTTTTCATGTTAAGTTTTTACACTTTATCTATATAATTTAGGTTTTAAATTCTTTTAAATTAATCATTATGAGTAAAGTAATTATCGATAAACTATCAAAAGAAGAGATTGTTAAAAGAGGAATCAGCAAATGGCCAATATGGACAAAAGAAATTTCAAAATTTGACTGGTATTACGAATCTGAGGAGGAATGTCAGATAATTGAAGGTGAAGCTGAAATTGAAACGCAGGAGGGAAAATACACAATCAAGGCAGGTGATTTTGTGACTTTCAAAGTGGGCTTAGAATGTGTTTGGAATATTAAGAAACCTATCAAAAAATATTACAATTTTAAGTAAGAGAAAACTGTTTTGAAAAGTTGGAAAACCGTTATAGTGAAAGGGATATAACTAATGCAATATACTATTAATCAGAAAATTACACCACTTCAGTCATAGTGATATTCTCCTAACAATGGGCTTTAAAATAGATACCCCCTATGATTTAACATTAATTTAACACTAATAAAATATTGTCTTAACATTGAATTAATACGGTGTTATACCTTTGTGCTGCATTTAAAAACTTTACATTATGTTTGGACTAAGCACTGGGTTAACCATTCTATTATTATTCAGCATTCTTGCTGCTCTTACATTCGAATTCATCAATGGCTTTCACGACACTGCGAATGCTGTTGCAACTGTAATCTATACTAAATCGCTAAAACCTCGTACAGCGGTTATCTGGTCTGGTATTTGGAACTTCTTAGGTGTTTATCTGGGTGGCTTGGCCGTTGCGATGGGTATAATCAACTTACTACCGCTCGAAATTTTAGTCGACCAGAATACTTATCATACAATGGCTATGATATTTGCGCTTATTCTAACAGCAGTTTTCTGGAATCTCGGAACTTGGTATTTTGGAATACCTTGTTCAAGTTCTCATACCCTGTTAGGTTCGATTTTTGGAGTAGGTATAGCGTTTATGTTTATTAATGTTGATGGTAGTGTAGCTCTAAATTGGAAAAAAGTAATAGATGCTGGTTTATCATTGCTTATCTCCCCAATATTTGGTTTTGGTCTCACTATGCTTCTGATGACAATATTTAAAAGAATTGTTAAGCGTAAAAAATTCTTTGATGAACCCGAAAAAGATAAAAAACCACCGTTCTGGATTAGAGGAATTCTAGTACTTACATGTACAAGCGTTAGCTACTCACACGGTTCAAACGATGGACAAAAAGGTGTTGGATTGATTATGATTATCCTAATAAGCCTTGCTCCTACATTTTTCGCTATAGATAGTTCCAAGAATATAAGTAATATGTATGGTAATGTGCAAGCCATTGATACTTATCTTAATAAGATTAATGCAAATACCATAAACGCTGAGGAACAAGCAAAACTAATGCAAATTAAAACCGATGTTAAAGATATTAGGCAGGTTATTGAAGAATCGGAAGCTAAAGATGAAATTACCCCTAAAAAAAGATTTGAGGTACGTAAGGATATAATAATGATCTCTAAAAATTGTGATAAACTTTTAAGTAAACATAGCAATTACATGCAATTAGGGTTAACTGAAATTGAGAATTCAAAGCTTAAAAGTAATCTTAAGGAGTTAAGATCCTTTACAGAATTTGCTCCATGGTGGGTTATTCTTATGGTTTCTGCATCATTAGGTCTTGGGACAATGATTGGCTGGAAACGAATTGTAGTTACAATTGGCGAAAAGATTGGTAAATCGCACCTTTCATACGCTCAAGGCGCAAGTGCTGAGATGGTGGCTGCAAGTACGATTGGCGTTTCAACTATGTTAGGTTTGCCAGTAAGTACAACCCATGTATTATCATCGGGCATTGCAGGTAGCATGGTTTCGCAAGGGGGTCTTAAAAACCTACAATATAAAACAGTTAAAAATATATTGATAGCTTGGGTGGTAACGATACCTGTTACAGTTGTGCTATCGTGTGGAATTTTCTTGGGTCTTTACTGGATATTGAACTAGTTGATTAGCAATTAAAAGCACAAAAGCCCCGGGATTTCGGGGCTTTTGTTTTATTTTTTAACTTTTTCAGCCATTTTTTGAGCCAGCACCTCGCACTGTTGATACTTATCATCCGATGGTTTCCCAAAGATTTCGGCAGGTTCTGCAACAAGTTCAAGGCCAATCTCCTGAGCAAAACTCATAAGATTCTTTACTCCACCCCCATTCCAGCTATAGCTGCCAAATAATCCTAAATATTTATTCTTTAATCCCATATGAGTCAATTCACGAGTAAGCTGTTCCATCAGTGGAAACATCTGTGAATTGTACGCACATGAGCCAAGTATTAGCCCATTATATTTCCATATCTCATTAATAAGGTGGCTAATATGTGTTCTTGAAACATCATGAATTCGGATATTCTTAACACCATTTTCGGAAAGTTTACGACCGATATAATCAGCCATCATCTCCGTATTCCCATACATCGATGCAAAAATAATAACAACTCCCTCCTCCGCTTCATATCTGCTCCATCTATCATATAAACCAATAACTTTATTAGGGTTTGAGCGCCAAACTGGTCCATGAGTTGGAGCAACTGCTTGTATTGGAATTCCTTGAAGTTTCACGAGAGCCTTTTGTACCATATTGCTGTATTTACCTACAATATTGGAGTAGTACCGACGCATCTCCTCCTCAAAGAATGTATCATTTATTTCATCATCAAAAATACCACCATCTAGCGTTCCAAAACTTCCAAAAGCATCACCCGAAAAAAGTATTTGATCTGTTGTGTCGTAAGTCATCATTGTTTCAGGCCAGTGTACCCAGGGTGTCATAAAAAATTTCAGCTTATGATAACCTAAATCTATAATATCGCAATCATCTACCTGCTGTAAATTATCTTTAATACCCCAGTATGCCTCAACAATTTTAAAAGTTTTGAGGTTACCAATAAGTTTAACGCCATTAAAGTGATTAAAAATATCTTTTATTTCACCAGAATGATCGGGCTCCATGTGGTTAATAATAAGATAGTCGAGTTTTCGACCATTCAAAAGTTTCTCTATTCGCTCAATATAATTGCCAGCAGCACGATCTTCAACAGTATCGACAAGTGCCGTTTTTTCATCAAGTATCAAATAAGAGTTATATGAAACGCCTCTTTCGAGTGGCCACATATTCTCGAATAACCTTTTTCTTCGATCATTCACACCTATCCAATGTACTTTTCCTTTTACTAGTTCAGTATAATGCATAATTTTAAAATTATGGCAGCAAAAATATGAAACAATAACTTCATAAAAAAAAATTAAATGTTTTAGGTTTTGAAAAATCACTATGAAAAGCAAACCCATTAAACCAAAAAGATACTTTTTTGACGAAAAAGTAATTTGCTAAAAATCTTATGCTTCCTGCGATTTTCCTCAATAGAATATAGAATATTGCGATATCTTTTTTTATGACACTTTGTTGTATTAATCAAATAATTTACCTTGTATGGACTATTTTTTAATTTAATCTAAATTTTTTATGACGAAAAAAATTAAATTGGTTGTACTATTCATAGTGATATGTATGACCACGTTCGCACAAAAAGGGTTCAAAAGCCCCGCTGCGACCTATTGTGAAACCATGGGGTACAAGTACTCAATCCAAACCGACAAACAAGGTAATCAGGTTGGTATGTGTACCCTCCCATCAGGCCAAACGGTAAATGCATGGGATTTTTATAAAGGTAAAGTTGCAAAAGAGTATTCTTATGCAGCAAAAAAAGGGTACAATATTGAAACAGTTACAGAAAAAATCAACGGATATGTAACTGAGTATGCAGTTTGTACTCGCGAAGTTAAGGGCGTTAAAGAAAGATTGTCCTTACAAGATCTAATGGAAAAGAATGGCGACAAAATGCAAATGGAAACAAAAGGTCCTGGAAGGGAAATCTATGAAGTTGCCAAGTACAATCCTAATTTCAAAGCATCAAAGACCAATCCAACATCTTTTGACTGGAGAAGCTACAACGGACATTCATATATTGGAGCCGTTCGTGACCAAGGTAGTTGCGGTTCATGCTATACTTTTGGAGCATCTGCTTGCGCTGAGGGTACATATAATTTTGCAACTGGAAGTTACGATACAAATTGCGCCGATTTTGCTGAATCCTATATTGCATGGTGTTTAGGTTCTATGTCAGCTTATAGCAGCCATTTTAGTGGATGTGGCGGAGCTGATTATAGCTATTCTGAACTACAAGCTTTATGTGATATTGGAACTATCAACGAATCATATTTCCCATACACAGCTACAGATCCTCAAACATGTCCTGCAGCAGCTACTAATGCTCCTAAGACTAAATTTAGCGCATGGTACAGGGTGCCTTGTTCAAATGTTGAAGCAATAAAAACAGCTATTATGACCTACGGCGTTGTTGATGTTGCCGTTTATGTTTCAACTGCATGGCAGAACTATACCGGTGGTATTTTCTCAGATGCTTCGACTGCTTGTGATGGAAGTCCTTGCGAAAATACAACTACCAACCATGCTGTTGCACTAGTAGGTTGGGGACATGATGCAACTGCCGGTGACTACTGGATTTTAAGAAACTCTTGGGGTCCAACTTGGGGTGAAAGTGGTTATATGAGAACTGCTGTAACATCAGCACGCGTTGCTTGTTCTGTATGCTACATGGTTTATCAAAACACACCTCCTGCAGCTCCAACTGCAACTACAGTTGCTGCATCGGGAGTTACCAACAATGTTGCTACTCTTAATGGAACTGTAAATGCAAATAATGCATCAACTACAGTTACTTTTGAATATGGTTTAACAACCAGTTATGGCACTACAGTAAACGCTACACCTAATACATTAACAGGTGCATCTGCAACTGGTGTTACTGCTTCTTTAACAGGTTTAGCTGCAAGCACAACCTATAACTATAGAGTAAAAGCCGTTAACTCCTATGGTACAACCTACGGTAGCAATATGACTTTCACAACATCTGCTAACCCAGTATCATTGACCCTACCTGTAACTGAAAATTTCGCAACCTCAACATTACCAAGCCAATGGACAACACAAAATATTGGTACTGGTGCAACCGAGCGTTGGAGTTTGTCGAATACAGCGAATGCTGGTGGTGCTGCTTACGAGCTGATGTGTACATACCAGCAAGTTAACCCAATGACCACAAGAATTATTACCCCTCCAGTTAATACTGTTGGCGTTAGTTCGGTTACTTTCTCATTCAAACACATGTTAAATGCCTATGCAGCAGGAGTTACTCTAAGTCTTCAAACTTCGAACGATAAATCAACCTGGACAAATACCAGCTGGTCTGTTGCTACAACAGCAACCGATATTGCTGCAACAACAGTTACTGTACCTGTTACAACCAACCTGAATTCAAATAATACCTATTTTGCTCTAGTTGCTACTGGTGACCTATACCAGATTGACTACTGGTATATCGATAACATTTCAATTACTAGCGGCGGTTCAACTACGACTCCTACTGTTACAACAACTGCTGCTTCAAGCATTACCTCAAGTTCTGCAATAAGCGGTGGTAACGTAACTGCCGATGGTGGAGCAACTGTAACAGAGAGAGGTATTTGCTACGCAACAACTGCAAATCCAACAACTGCAAATAGTAAAATTACAAGTGGTACTGGCACAGGTACATATACAGCAACCATGACAGGCCTTGCAGCAAATACACTATACTATGTAAGAGCTTATGCAATTAATTCAAACGGAACTGCTTATGGTTCACAAGTATCTTTCACAACCTTGACTGGTGGATCAACAGTTACAATAGGAACTGGAACTTCAACCCAAGGTTACCCACTTAGCTGCTACTACGGCTACGAAAGAAGCGCATCTCTCTTCACATCTGCGGAGATTGGTAGAACAGGAACAATCAGTATGGTTGAGTGGTATCCAACAATAACCCTAACATATAACGTTCCCGTGAAGATCTACATTAAGACCACCACTGCAACTACCATTACTGCTTCAACTTGGGCAACTGCAATCTCAGGAGCAACCTTGGTTTACAATGGTACAATGGCAGGAACAACCGCAAATGCATGGAAAGCATTCAGCCTATCCACAACATTTAGCTATACTGCAAATAACTTAATGGTTCTTGTTGAGACTAACTACGGTTCAACCGGTGCAGGTACAAGTACAGGCCCTGCTTGTCAATACACATCAGCAACAAGCAAACACATGTACATCAGAGCTGATAATACCGCACCAACAGGTACCGCAACTGTTACAAGTTATCGCCCCAATATTAGATTAACATTCACTACAGTAGGTTCACCAAAAACTGAAACTCTTGACCAAGTTGAGAATTCTTCAGAAATGATTAGCGCTTATCCAAATCCTACAACTGGTATTATTACCTTAAGAAGCGAAGGAAACATTAAATCAATTGATGTTTACTCAATAACTGGTGCTAAGATTTATTCTAGGCCAAATGTTACAGATCAGGCATCAAAAGAGATTGATCTTTCTAACTTCAGCAATGGTGTATATATCATAATTGTTAACGATGGCGTTAAGAATCACTCTTTGAAGGTTACAAAACAATAATTCCTAATCTATATTTTATAAAAAATATGCTTAAAAAAGATTCTTTATATTAGATTCAAAATAGCATGAAACAAAGGAGGGTGTCCAAAATATCGGACACCCTCTGTTATTTTATCTAAATCTATTCTAAATTATCTTCTATCCATTTTCGACTCCCTATATAGCGTATCACCGTGCTGCATCATAAAATCAAGCAAAGGGATTTTAATCTTTTTCCCTAGGGAATCAGTACATACACAAACACCAAACTGTGCTATATCGGTTGAATCTGTTTCAGAGGTGCATCCTTTTAAGGCACAGTAAGAGAATTCTGCACCGCATTTACCTCGAAAAAATGCCCACTCATCGCATTCAGTATTATTAGGGAAAATGCATACTTTTAACTGGTTACCATTACTATCGGTTTTCATCTCTGATTTATATCCTAAAAATTTAGCATACAAAGATGCAGGGTTCGGTATCACTTTATTTTGCGAATAAACATGTGCTATCCACAAAAATGATATTATCGCTAAAAATATTTTTTTCATTTTACATCAAATATTAGTTATACTTTCATTAATCAAAAAGCAAAATCATTTTTTAATATAAATATGAAATTCCCATGGTTTAAGAGTTACTTCTTCGCCTTTAACAAATGTTTTTGTTTCGCCAGACATATAGTCGTTAAATAGATCAACATACTCATCACCTTCAAATGTGACTTTTATATCTTTATCAGAAAGATTGAAAATTGAAAAAAGTTTTTCAGACTCATTCTTCCTTAAAAAGGAGAATACACATGAATCGTTTGATGATTTAATCCTGAGAATATCTGCTCCTTTATCACCCACTGCTAGCACTGAGTTAGTCTTTTTTAACTCAACCAATTTCTTATAAAATGGGGTCAAACCTAAAGAATCATTCCAACTAATATCATCTTTTTCGAAAAACTTAAGCCTTTTATTTAACCCAACCTCTTGTCCTGAATAAATTAAAGGAAGGCCTGGCATAACAAAAGATAATGCTGCAAAAGTTTTAACACCATCACCCAGTCGTTCAAACTCTGTTCCGTTCCAAGAATTTTCATCATGATTTGTAATAAAATTAAATTTGATAGTATTTTTTGGATAGGTGGCAATACTATTAAGCAAATACTTTTCGATACTATTTACAGACTCTTTTCCCTTAGCTATATTATTCATAATTTTATGAAATTTCCATGCATAATCAGCATCAAAAGCGTACTTCTGCATTTCTGGCGTTTCTGCTTCGGCAAGCATAAATACGGGTTTTATTATATCAAGCTCTTTTCTTGCTTCATTCCAAAAACTAACAGGAACCTCAGCGGCCACATCACAACGAAAACCATCAACTCCAACATCTTTAACCCAAAATTTCATAGCATTAATAATGTACTCCCTAAGTCCCTTTTTATTATAATCCAGTTTGGCAACATCGCTCCAGTCAAATGGAGACACTACAGTTCCTTTGGAATCGTAAACATACCAATCAGGGTGTTCCTTTATCAGAATTGCATCATGTGAGGTATGATTTGCAACCCAATCAATAATAACCTTCATACCAAATTCATGAGCCTTAGAAACTATGCGTTTAAAATCGTCAATAGTTCCAAATTCGGGGCTAACGGCTAAATAATCTTTAACAGAATAGTAACTTCCAAGAGGACCTTTACGGTTTAACTCACCAATTGGATGGATTGGCATAAACCAAATAATTTCAACACCTAATTCTTTTAATCTTGGTAAATGAGTTTCGAAAGCCTTTAGTGTCCCTTCATGTGTGAATTGTCTAATATTTACCTCATAAACTGTTGCATTATCCACCCAACTTGGATGAATAACTTTAAACTCACTAGTTGAAGATTGTTTACACGATATTAAGGAAGTTAACACTAAAAGTGTTATTGCAACAAAAAAAACCTGAATCATGACTGAAAAAAATCTATTTTTCATATTAATAAAATTTTGGTTAAAATATAAAGTATATATTTCACACGATTGCACCAACCACTACTTAAAAAAGTAATGAAATTGAATAATTTCCGCTAATATAGCATTGCTTTTTTTTATATTTTTGCAATGTTGGAGAAAAATTGACATACATGGAATATTTTTTTCAACGTTACGAAATATTTTTTTAATTAATTAATTGCTTTTATGAATAGAGTTTTAGTGGCAACTGGTGGTGGTGATTGTCCTGGTTTAAATGCAGTTATACGGGCAATCGTAAAACGTGCCGCTCACGAACGTGACTGGGAGGTAATTGGTAGCATTCAATCTTTTGACGGAATTTTACGAGAACCAACAGAGATTAGGGTTTTAGATGAGAAGGCTGTGGCTGGAATCCATGTGCAAGGTGGAACAATTATAGGAACTACAAACAAGGGGGGACCCTTTGCTTGGCCAGTAAAATCCAAGGATGGCATTTGGACTTCTGTCGACCGTTCTGATGAAATGATTAGGAAACTTCAGTACCTTGGGATAGATGCTGTAATTAGTATTGGTGGTGATGGATCTCAAAAAATCTCTCAAGACTTATATGAAAAGGGATTAAATATTATTGGCGTTCCAAAGACAATTGATAATGACCTTTCTGCAACCGATTTCACTTTTGGTTTCCAAACTGCAGTTCAAATTGCTACCGAAGCAGTTGATAAATTAGTTACCACAGCAGCAAGTCATAACCGAGTTCTGATTCTTGAAGTTATGGGTAGATTTGCTGGTTGGATTGCTTTACATGCTGCTATTGCAGGTGGCGCCGAGGTATGCCTAATCCCTGAAATACCATACAATACTCAAAAAGTATTGGATAAGCTAAACAGCCGATATAGTAAAGGGAAAGGAAATGCAATTATTGTTATTGCTGAAGGTGCTACAGAATTTGGAGGTACTCTTATTTCAGAGCATAGCAATGAAGTTGGCTATAACAATCTCCGCCTTGGTGGTGTTGCTCACAAGCTAGTTCACGATCTTAAGGTTGCAGGATTCGAAGCCGATATGCGAGAAACAGTACTTGGTCACTTACAACGAGGGGGTAGCCCTATTGCATATGATAGAATACTTGCTACCCAATTTGGGGTTAAAGCTTTCGAAATGGTTTTAGAAGGAAAGTTCGGCGAAATGGTAGCATACCGTCACCCTGATATTATATCTGTTCCATTGATCGATG
The DNA here is from genome assembly GCA_013376985.1 of Bacteroidales bacterium. Classification (GTDB taxonomy): domain Bacteria; phylum Bacteroidota; class Bacteroidia; order Bacteroidales; family Tenuifilaceae; genus UBA8529. The sequence continues at coordinate 67,497 of JACABB010000005.1, read as the reverse complement.
CAATAAACAAACCTAACTTTGTTGATCCAACCAGTGATTTGTTAAAGACTGCCAAAGGGATTGGTATTAGCTTTGGTGCTTAATTGTATCTTCCTATAATAACTTGGCAGGTTTTTAACTAAAACCTAAAAAAAGCCCCGCTCTAAACCGCACCCTAAAAGTTTGATATAACATTTGGGGTACGGTTTTTTTGTAAGGCTTCTTTTTAAACTATCCAACTTAAAATTCTGTACCATTAGAACTATTTTTTTTACATTTTTTCATTATTAACCGAGAAAAAATCTAAAAACAATAGGTCGCAGCGATGCTGCTTCTAGCTAAAATTTAATCATCTATTCTACAAATAGTTCGCAGCAATGCTGCTTTTTATAGTCGCAGAGCGATGATCTATTTGTAGAATTTTTATTAAACCGAAAAACAAGCCCCATTAGGGGCGACCTATATATTAAATGTAGTAATATCAAGTATTTTATGTATTATTTAATATTTTAATCGGACAGTAGTGACATTTTTTCTTTTTTAAGAGTTTTTATAGCGTTATGTTTTAAGTTAAACATTTCGTTTATTTTTTTTACTAGTTAAAGAACACTACCTCTTGGTATTGGATCTCCAGACCCTCCCCTGATCTGTAGTAGGTTCTTTGAGTTAATGGCTTTGAATCCTTCTAAAGATTTCTTTTGTTTCATTTTTCTTACATTTTTCATGATTTTACGTTTTAAGTTACGCATTTAGGTTTATTTTTGCCCTAATTAAAGAACATTAGGACAATAGTAATGAATTCTTTTAAATTATAGTTTAATACTTTGATACCCAAAATTCTTGTTTTACTTTCCGTGGGCATTTCCCTTAGCCTATATGGGGTAGCACAGCAACCTGCTAATACCATTTTATAAACATTCTTTACAATAGTAGCAGGTTTTACAATGCCGCTGAGATAAAAGAATTAATGCTAATCAAAATCAGAGACTTTTTGGGTTGGTGTGCCTTCACCTCCTTTTATTTGTTGGAGATCTTCTACTTTAAGAGCCTTAAAGTTTTTGATTACCTTTTTTTCTTCTTTTTTCCTTAGAGTTTTCATGGTTTCTAGTTTTTTAAGTTCAACATTAAATTGTTTGTTAATGAGTAATTTATTTTTTAATAAAATCCTTATCAGTTGGAAAGCCAACTTCATCACCTCCAACAATATTTGTCATTTGTTTAGGAGTTAGCACTACTAATGTGCTCATGCTTTGTGTCTTTTTTGTTTTCATGTTTTTATGTTTTTTAAGTTCAACATTAAAAAAGTATATCTTTGTTTCAAATATAAGCTTAAGTGGGTATTATTATGAAATCCTCTCTGACAATTTGCATCTTTGCTCTCACGAGTATCAATGTCTTAAGCATTTCAACTGATACAATTTATGTAAAGAAAACGTATGATAAGGCACGGGAATATATTGAGTCTGGGAATAATGGCAAAGCCATTCCGCTATTGGAAGAGATTGTGGCAATCAAAAGAGATACTTTGGTAGATTTTAATTCGCAGTACTTTAAGTTGTATAATATTTTGGGAGTATTGTATAAAAATCTGGGTGATACAACTCACATAAACAAAACGATTAAAACCCTGAATTCGCTCAGGGTTTTAAAGTTAAAGTAAAAGAAAATAATGGCTATTTTTCTATTATTTCTCTGATTGTACCTGTGTCGCCAGGAGGCACTGTACCTGATGCTACAGGGTCGCTTCCACCTACTATTTTAGCTAGTTGATTTGGAGTTAACGTCATCTGTACACTCATGTTTTTTTTTGCGCTTTTTGTTTTCATGGTTTCTAGTTTTTTAAGTTAAATAACTATTTTTCAATTATTTCTCTGATTGTTGGAAATCCGTCTCCCCCGATAATCTTGGTCATCTGCTTAGAGGTTAACACTACCATTGTGTTCGTGTTCTTCTTTGTTTTTTCAGTTTTCATGGTTTCTAGTTTTTTAAGTTCAACAATAAACTATAGTAAAAGAGTATATCTTTGCTTCAAAGATAGACTTTAGTGGGTATTATTATGAAGTTTTTCCTGATAACTTACTTTCTTATTCTCACGGCTAGTAATGCCATAAGTATTTCACCCGATACAACTTATGTAAAAAACGTGTACGATAGGGCGTGGGGGTATATAGATATTGGAGAGGATCAGAAAGCAATCCCTTTGCTTGAGGAAATACTTCGAATTAAAAAGGATGACAGCTTAGATTTCAAACCGAAGTTCTTCAAGCTATATAACACCCTCGGGGTTTTATATAGAAGACAGGGAAGTATCGCAACAGCGATAGAGTATTATAGTAGGGCAATAGAAACAAAGGCGGATAAAAACAGCAAATCAATAGTATATAATAACTTAGGGGGTCTATACGCATTGCAAGGAGAGTACAGTAAAGCGATTAGCTATTACGGTTTTGCTTTATCTGAATTAGGCAATACTCCAAATGAAAATGCTAAAAGAGTAATTGATATATACCACAACCTAGGCTTTGCATACTATAAAGTGGGTCAGTGGGAAAAATCGTTATACTATTATCAGAGAAGCATAGATAAAACTAAAGAAAATCATATAAGTGAGTTAGGCGATACGTACTACAATGCAGGTCTGTTTTGCCAAAGTTTAAGAAAATATGATGAGGCGAATCGGTACTACCTTCTATCTATTCAGAGCTATACGAATGAATATGGCCCAAAGCATTACAAAACGGCGATGTCATATATCAACTATGCGCAGTATTTCAATGAATTAAATGATTATACAAATAGCTCGAAGTATTATAAAAAAGGGTACCAAACTTTGCTTAATACAGTTGGACTGAAGCATCCATACACCTCTTACTGTTTACTGGGAATGGGAAATCTTTTAAGTCATAGAGAGAACTACTTAAATGCTTTACAAAGCTATCAGCGATCAATTATTGCAAAAGTTTACACATTTAATGATACTTCAATCCTAGCAAATCCCAGTAAAGATATCTTCCCCAGTATAGAGCTGATTGAAATACTAAAAGCCAAAGGCAAAGCTCTTACAGAGTTCTCAAAACAGCAGAATAGCTCTTCTTACCTTTTGGCGGCTCTGGAAGCCTATCGGCTTACGGCGGGCTATATCGAGAAGCTACGTATGGGCTACTCCTACGAGAGCTCTAAGCTACAAATCTCATCGCACGAGCATGAGGTGTTTACTGCTATTGTAACCCTTGCCTACCAGCTATACCTACAAACGAATGATGAGGTATATAAATCCCTTGCCTTCGAGTTCGCTGAGCGGGGCAAGTACGGCGTTCTGCGCCAGCTCCAGAGCGAGAACATGGCACGGAGTAGAACGGGTATTCCTGATAGTGTTACTAGCAGGGAGCTTAGAATTAAAGAACGGATTAGTAGCCTTCAATACACCCTAGACGAGGAGAGCAAGCTGGAACGCCCAAGTACCGATAAGCTGGAAAAGCTGAATGCCGAACTGTTCGGTCTGGTAAGGGAAAGCGAGCAACTCGTGAAAGATATAGAAAGCAATTACCCCGAATACTATAAACAGAAATACAGCAATCAAGTAGTAAGCTTACCGCAGCTACAACAGGCAATGGAAAAAAAGGAGGCTGTGCTGGAATACGTGTTGGGAGATAAGGAACTGTATACCTTTGCTATTACCAAGGATACTTTCCAGCTGGTGAGGCAGGAGGCGGATACCACTTTCCTGCGCCAGCTTAACTTTCTAATTTATGCCATGCGCAGCTTCTACTCAACGGGTTACTACAAGTACAGGGATGCTGCGTATACCCTTTACAAAAAGCTGATTTACCCCGTTGAGCCTTTGCTAAAGGGTAAGAACCTGCTGATAATTCCCGATGGCAAACTGGGACTTATTTCCTTTGATGTGCTTACCGATAGACCTTACCAAGAGGGCGATAGGCGGGATTACGTGCATGAGCCCTACCTACTAATGAAGTACCCTATTGGTTACGCATACTCCGCCACGCTATATAGCAATTCTCTGAATTGCACTCATAAAGGTTCGCCCGATTTTCTGGGGATAGCTCCCGATTATAAGACCTCCAAGGATTCGCTAAGGAGTATCCCTATTGGATTACAGAGTGTAAGAAAGATTGCGCTGCTAACATTTGGAAAATCATTAACTGGGAGTAACGCTACGGAAGAAAACTTCAGGAAGTACAGCAACAGCTATGGTATAATCCATTTCTATGCGCATGGTTTTGAGGATACCCTTAACCCAGCAAATTCGAAACTAGTCCTATCCACTCCTACTGACTCAACTGACGATGACTACCTACACGCCTGGGAGGTTTACAACATGCAGCTGAATGCGGAGATGGTTGTGCTTGGATCGTGCTTCTCTGGGTCTGGGAAACTATCGGAAGGGGAAGGGGTGCTAAGTATAAGCCGAAGTTTTATGTATGCTGGCAGCAAATCGGTGGTGATGTCGCTTTGGGCAGCAGCCGATAGGTCAACAAACAATATACTAAACGATTTTTACCTGAACCTGCTTAAAGGAATGCGGAAGGATGAGGCGCTAAGGCTTGCCAAACTGAAGAACCTTGAAATGGTTGAACCAATTTCTGCTCACCCACGTTACTGGGCGGGTATAGTAGTGAACGGGAGTCAGAATGCGCTTTACCATTACTGGATTCTTAAGAAGGTGATACTTATTGTTACCATAATTATAGTTCTATTCCTTCTTGTATGGAAACGAAGGGCGATAAAGATACTATTGGGTGCAGACACTTCCAGATATGGTGACGCTGGAAGGTCTTAGCCTAATCGCGAAGTTTTTTTAGGATCTTTTTAGCTTGTTTGTAGTTGTAATCATTCCTATCCACAATAGTCTGAAAGGTATCTATTGCTTTCTTCCTGTCCCCAATTTTAAGGTAGCAAAGCCCCAGATACCATCTGGTTTGAGGAATAAGATTGAAATCGCTCTGACTAGAAAGAGCCTGATTGTAGTAACCTAATGCTACATTGTACCTACCAATCTCCATCATGGATAATCCGATGAAGAAATTTTTCTCGACCTCCACGTTTATCGTTGATGGAATATCCCTTAAAAGTAAAATAGCATTGGAATATTCTCCATCTACGTATTTCTGCTTGGCTATATCCAAAGAGTTGTTATTAAATAAATAAAAATCCTCTGGACCAAGTCGTTTATAATATTCTGTATACAGACTGTTTTCCAATGAATCGCTGGGTTGAAGATTATAGTTTATCCATTCACCTGAAATAATCAGCATTACGATTGTCGCAGCTGCCAGCCAGTATTTAAATCTCCTATTTATAGAATATTTCCGAGGGGCGTTGCTATGCTGCTTTTGGGAAGATTTATAAGTACTGTGAGCCTCATCCAGTTTTCTTCTTAAAGGAAGCTCATCCGAAGAGTTGTTTTTTTCTTCGTTCTGGTTAACCTCAACAGAAAATTTCAATTCCTTTATTTGCCTGCTCTCAAACTCAAGCCTTTGGGTTGGGGTCATCTCATTATCATGGTATCGTTTTATATCAATTTTAAACTTTTCTTCCTCGAAGATTTTTGCTAAACGCTCATCCGTGAGTATTGCATTCGAAACTAATGACAGCATTTCTCCTGAAAGCTCATCTAGTATAAATGCTTTAATTGTTTTCCTGTTAATCTGTATGCCCATAAATAGAATTTGTCATGCAAGGCGTATATAATTAAATACAATATTAATAAAATTATTTGTATCAATATACAAGTTATTTTTTTTGTCAATATAAGTAACATTAAATACGTATTTATGATAT
>JACABB010000005.1:0-61706 GCA_013376985.1 Bacteroidales bacterium | reverse complement strand
AAGTGAGGAGATGAAAAGGGATGCTGAGTATGACAAGGAGTTACGTAGGATATAGTTAACATACCCTGTCATTGTACGTGAAGTAATATTTTCGTTGTTATGGTAGTAGCCTAACATACATAAGCTACATCGTATTCAACAATTTGAAATATCTAAACAAGAAAGGCTAACATATTGGTTAGCCTTTCTTGTTTAATATATATGAATTTGCTAATTCTTCGCAATTAAAATATCAAATGAATTATCAGATAAATTTAGAGTTAACTTGTTCCCACTAATAGAAACTTTAGAGTTAAATGCTACTGTAAATTCTTTTCCTTGATACTCTTTAGGTAGAATCAACTCCACCTCTTTGGATTTATTACTTTTGTTAAACACAACAATAACCTTACTGCTAAAATACCCACGAGTAAATGCAAAGATATCCTGCTCGGCAAGGAGAGTTTTGAAATCACCAAAGATCAAAGCCAGGTTATTCTTTCGAATATTAGTAACTTTTTTAGTAATGCTTATCGTATTCTTCTCATCAACATTAAGGCCTGCAAACTTCATTAAACGTCGATTATCTGGATCATTTCCTCCGGGTGAGCCAAACTCATCACCATAGTAAATAGTAGGAACACCGGGAATTGTCATGTTGAAGGCGTTAAGCATGGAAAGTTTTTTGTACCCAACAGGATCACCGACTTCTATATCCCTTGTCCATCCTGCTTTTTTTGCATTCTCATCGAATTTCAACGCCCCTCCAGCGTAAGATATAAACCTAGCCCGATCCTGATTACCGGATATGTTACCCATTAGGTTATGATATCCATAATAATCGAGACTTTCAAGTAACGAGGCATTCAACTTCGAGAAGGATACATCGGATTTAGCAAATGCTGCCACAGCATCATCATAAACGTTGAAATCGAACTGGGAATCCATCATTCCGCTTCCAATATAGCTGTTTATCAACTCTTTACTTCCATAAGTTTCACCTATTTGGAATACCGACTTATTTGGAGGTAGCTGCTGTTTTATTTTCTGAGTTAACCTTCGCCAGAATGGTTCAGGGATATGTTTAGTGGCATCATGCCGAAATCCATCAATATCATATTTCTTAATCCAGAATAATGCTGAATCGGACATCGGTTCATAAACCTCTGGCTTATCAAGTGCTAGTGTTGGAAGGAATGTATCAAACCATGTTGTAAGTCTGTACTCGTCCCATTTTTCAGTATTCATAGAGCCATCGGGAAGGTATAGCGATGTAAACCAATCGGGATGGTTTTTCCATGCTGGGTGTTCTATATGAATATGATGAGCCACATAGTCGAGAATAATATTCATCCCCTTTTTGTGTGCAAGGTTAATCAAATCATGAAGTTCATCGGACGTACCGAAGCGAAAATCTATTTTAGACAATGATGTTGGCCAATACCCATGATATCCTGAAAATTTCGTTTTAGGTTCTTTATTCAATCCCCATGCTCCCAACGGATTCTGGGTTATTGGTGAAAGCCAAATGGTATTAACTCCTAACGAATCAAAATAACCATTATTCAATTTCTGTGTAACTCCCGCTATATCACCTCCAAAATAATTGGCCTTTGGTAGTATTTCGGGATCGTTAACAGGTTTATTATTTGAAGGGTTGCCATCAAAAAAACGATCGACCATAAGAAAATAAAGAATCTGCGATTGCTTGTCACTTCTCTCCAATTGCGATGTTTGGTTAAGAACAGTTCCATAATCTAAAGGTATTAGAACATCATTGGAACAACCATACTTGTTAAACGCCCAAATTCTAATATCCGATCTTTTAATTGACTTAGCATTTGCTGGTATTTTTATATGTACCTCACATCCATCATTAGAAACAAAGTCACTTCCCAATCTAAAATTTTCCCAGAAAACAAATATCTCATCAACCTTATTTGCAATATTTATGGTAAATTCTTTACCAATTTCTTCAGTGACCAGTGAGGGTTTTAGGCTATCCACATTTTGTCCAACAAGTACAATTGAGTTACGTCCTCCAATATTATTATCCTCTGATATTGGATTTTCAGGATCAAACATTTCTTTGCCGTCAACAACAATAAGATATTGATACTTGCCAGGATTAAGCCACATAGTGGTTTGGTACTTTCCATCCTTTAGTTCAAGTGGAGATCGGGATGGATCCCAATCGTTCATCTGTCCTTTAATTTGCACCGATTTATATTTTTTCGATTTTGGGTTAAAGGAGAAATCGGTATGCAATTTTTTACTCTTCTTTAGCAGTAATGAGTATGATGTACCTTTAACCCATACTTTCATCTCCGAGAGTAAAGGAGTCTTATCTGTTTCATACTGTATTTTAGCCAATTTCTTATCTGGAGAAAGCGTAATCTGAAATACAGGAAGGGCTTTAAGAGAATCGATTCGGTTAACATCCAAAAAATAATCTTCAAGATTGATTTCTGTCTTTTCACCAGTTAACTGAATAGGTGTTGCTAAACCTCGTATATCAGAATTCTGTGGTAGATTTTGAAGTGAATCAACATTAGAACACGACAAAAATCCACATGCAGAAGCAACAATGAGCAACTTCTTAATCATAGCATAAAGTTTAAGTTATATTTTAACGTCAGTTCGATGTAAGAAACATGATAATCTGTTTATCAGTCAAATTGTTTTATTTGAAACAATGGAGTGCTGGAATAATGGAAAAATGGAAGAAAGAAGCAAAAATCTAACCCCTTGTTATCCATTATTCCATCATTCCAACCATCCACATCATACTAAGCAATTATATATCTCTGTAAATAAATACATTATCATATTTCTTACATCGAACTCACGTTATTTTAGGGTATTAATTCAATAACAGCCGATGAAAACGGAGCAAGTTTTATTTCATTTAAAATATCAAAACGTTTATTAGATATAATTTCTAATCCTTTGGAATATTTACCTAAAGCCTCTTTAAAACGATCTGTCTTCAAAACTTTTTCGGTTTTATTGGAGTTGAGGATAACCATAACAGTCTTGTTGCTATTATATCTAAAATAAACATAGATATTATCTTCAGGAACAAACTGCTTTAATTTTCCATTTTGAATTACATCTGCTCCTTTACGCCATTTGAGCAAAGTTTGAAGATAAGTCCAAGCCTCATTCTCTTTTTTAGTTCTACCATCGGGTAAAAAAGCATTTCTATTATCCCCATTCCAACCACCAAGAAAATCAGGTCTTAGTTTACCATCACCTTCTGATTTTAAACCCTTTGTTAACAACTCGGTTCCGTAGTAGATCTGAGGTATACCACGAGTGGTTAATAAAAAGGTCATCGCCAATTTATAGCGACTAATGCTATCATTTGCTCTAAAAAATCTTGATTCATCGTGATTATCGGCAAATACAAGTAGTTTATTAGGATTTGAGTACAGGAAATCTTTCGAGAGATGATTGTAAAGTTTTGTAATGCCTTTATCCCAACCGGATTCATCATCGAAAGCGGTTTGCATAGTAAACATCAACGGAAAATCCATTATTGAAGGCACTTCTGAATTATAGCCATCACGATTATTAGCATCCTTTTGCCAGTAGGCACACCACGAAGGATCATTAAACCATTCCTCTGCAACTATATTAAAATTAGGATACTCGGTCATCACCTCCTTTGCCCAACGTGCCATGAATTTTTTTTCTGAAAATGGATAGGTATCCATCCTTATTCCGTCCAAATCGGCAAACTCAATCCACCAAATACTATTCTGGGTGAGATAATTTGCCAAAAAAGGATTTTCTTGATTTAAATCAGGCATAGTGCTTACAAACCAACCCTTTGACATCTTTTTAATATCATAATCTGACGCATAGGGATCGGATAGTACAGTCGCTCTGAAATTAGAACTTGTATACTCAGGCCAAACGTTGATCCAATCTTCCGATGGTAGATCATTCATCCACCAATGTTCGCTTCCACAATGGTTAAAAACCATATCCATAACCACTTTCAGATCTTTCTGATGAACTTTTTCAATCATTAATTTGTAAAGTTCATTTGAACCGTGACGGGGATCCACTTTATAATAATCGGTAATAGAATACCCATGATAAGATCCTTTGGCTTGATTATTCTCTAGTACTGGGGTTAACCATAACGTTGTAACTCCTAGATCATTAAAATAATCGAGATGATTTATAATACCTTGTATATCACCGCCATGACGACCATATTGATTTTCCCTGTCCAGTTTATCTGCATAACCAGTAACATTATCATTCAAAGTATCGCCATTTGCAAACCGATCAGGCATAATCAGGTAAACAACATCTTTAGAACTAAACCCGTTGCGTAATGAAGAGTTATCTTTGCGCTGAAAAAGCGAATAGGAATACTTTAAAGTATTCCTATTCTGAAAAGTAAATTTGATATCAAAGTTACCTGCATGGGCTGTTTCATCAATAAACAAGTCCAAAAACAGATAGTTTTGATTGGAAACACGATTAATCTTAACAAGTTTAACACCCGCATAATCTACTTTAACATCAGCACCTCCAATATTTTTTCCGTAAATCATAAGTTGAAGGTTTTGATTTTTCATACCAACCCACCAGTTAAGTGGTTCAACCCGATTTATTGATTGTGGCTTACTTATCTGAATAGAAAGAATAAGTGCTAATAACGCTAAAACTAGATTTTTTTGCATATGCTAAAACTCTAAAAAGTTTAAATCCATTTATTTAATGCGTTTAAATCAGCAAAAGCTTCTTTTAATCGTTCAACAATAGACTCCTCCCCTTTTCGAAGCCAAACACGTGGATCATAATATTTTTTATTGGGAGCATCCTCTCCTTCAGGGTTACCAATTTGTCCTTGAAGATATCCCTGCTTTGCAATATAGAATTTCCGAATACCATCCCAATAAGCCCACTGAAGGTCAGTGTCGATGTTCATTTTAATAACACCATAGCTAATCGCTTCGGCTATCTTTTCCTTCTCAGATCCGCTTCCACCATGGAATACGAAGTTTACAGGGTTATGCTTTGTAGCAAACTTCTGCTCTATTAACTTTTGAGAATTCTTGAGAATTACGGGATTTAAAACAACATTTCCTGGTTTATACACACCATGAACATTACCAAATGATGCAGCAATGGTAAAGTTTGGACTTATTTTCGAAAGTTCTTCATAAGCATAGGCAACCTCTTCGGGTTGGGTATATAATCTTGAACTATCAACGCCAGTATTATCAACACCATCCTCTTCCCCTCCTGTAACACCTAGTTCTATCTCTAGGGTCATTCCTATTTTGCTCATACGTTCAAGGTAACGCTTACATATCTCTATATTCTCCTTTAAACTTTCTTCCGATAAATCCAGCATATGAGAACTGTAAAGAGGTTTTCCTGTTTCTTTATAGTACTTTTCTCCAGCATCGAGTAAACCGTCAATCCAAGGAAGTAACTTCTTAGCAGCATGATCGGTATGTAGAACCACAGGAACATCATACGCTTCAGCCAAAAGATGGACATGTTTTGCACCACTTATAGCACCTAAAATACTAGTCCTTTGCCCATCATTGCTTAATGTTTTACCAGCATAAAATGAAGCACCGCTATTTGAAAACTGAATGATTACAGGTGAGTTTACTGCTTTAGCAGTTTCAAGCACAGCATTAATTGTATTTGTTCCTGTTACGTTAACAGCAGGAATAGCAAAGCCTTCGGCTTTTGCATAAGAAAACAGTTCCGAAAGTTGCTTTCCAGTCAGAACCCCAGAAGAAATTTTTTTCATGATTTAAACGAATAATTTAAATATTTGGCAGCAAACCAGTAATAAAATTAATGAATATTATATTTTTATTATGCCACTGCTATTTACGTTAAATGGTTTATCCCATACCTTTACGGTTAAGAACGGTCCTTGCTCATTGGCTATAGTGACTTCCTGATGAGTAACTTTAACTTTTATCAGATTGTCGCGAAACCAAATCTTAAAGCTAAAAGAATTCCATCCTTTAGGAATATGGGGGTTAAAGATAAGCATATCATTTTGAATTCTCATACCTCCAAAACCTTCAACAATAGACATCCAAGTACCTGCCATACTTGTAATATGAAGACCTTCATGGACTTCCTTATTATAATCATCTAAATCAAGACGAGCAGTTCTAAGATATAAACTATATGCCTGTTCGATTTTTCCAATTTTTGAAGCTAGGATTGAGTGAACACAAGGTGATAGGGACGATTCGTGAACAGTTCGACTTTCGTAGAATTCAAAGTTTCTTTTGATAGTCTCAACATCAAATCGATCCTCAAATAGATATATACCCTGTAGCACATCTGCCTGCTTAATAAAACATGAACGAAGAATTCGATCCCAACTCCATTTCTGATTAATTGGACGCTGAGAAGGTTCAAGATCTTTTACCAATATCTGCTCCTTATCCATGTATCCCTCTTGCTGCAGAAAAACTTGATATTTCTCATCATACGGGAGGTAAACATTTGTTCTAACTTTTTGCCATTTGGCTATTTCATCTATTTCGTTGAATTTAACCAATTCAATAATCTTTTTATATTTCTCAGGTTCAATCTGTTTGACTTGTTTGACTACCTGTTCTGTATACTCAAGACACCAACATGCAATAGAACTTGTATACCAGTTATTATTTACATTATTCTCATACTCATTTGGCCCAGTAACACCAAGCATTACATATTTACCTTTTGACTCAGAATAGGTAAAGCGTTGAGACCAAAATCTTGATATCGCAATCAATACTTCAAGTCCAAAATCAGTAAGATACGTTGAGTCTCCTGTATATCGTACATAATTATAAATTGCAAAAGCAATTGCACCATTACGATGTATCTCCTCAAAAGTAATCTCCCATTCATTATGACATTCCTCTCCATTCATGGTAACCATCGGGTAAAGCGCAGCACCGTCCTTAAAACCCAATTTATTAGCATTAAGAATGGCTTTTTCCAAATGCTTATACCGATAAAGCAAGAGTTGGCGCGCAACTTTTTGCCCATGCGTGCCTAAATAAAATGGAAGGCAGTAAGCCTCAGTATCCCAATATGTTGATCCGCCATACTTTTCACCAGTAAATCCTTTAGGACCAATATTTAAACGTTCATCTTTACCTGTATAGGTTTGGCTAAGCTGAAATATGTTAAATCTTATGCCTTGTTGGGCTGCAACATCGCCTTCAACAGTAATATCGCTATGAACCCAAATATCAGCCCATGCTTCAATGTGATCTTTAATTAGGGAATTGTAACCTTTCGAAATAGCAACATTTAAAGAGTCTCTTATTGATTTTCCTATATCACTCTTCTCACAGTTTAACGATGAAATAACTGCTACATATTTAGTTATAGTGAATGTTTGGTCAATTTCAATAATCTTATTATAGTTACAACCAATGTACTTCTCATATTGATTTTTATCGGTTATATCGATTACACTCTGTCCATCTAAGGTAACGTTACAAACCATTCCATGACCAACTACATAATCGAGTTTTTTAGTTTGAGTAATCAGATATCCGCCATTATTTAGAAAACCTTTTTCAACCTCATCCCAAAATTTTTCGTTATAATTGGAATCTTCGTTTATCACATTCCCATCAAGATATGGTTGCAACGATATCTCTGCTTTGGCGCTTAAAGGTGTAACTGAATACCGTACTACACCCAACTCAGGGGAGCTTATGCTAAGAAATCGCTTTGCATTCACTTTAACTTTCACTCCGGAAGGCATCTCAACTATAAATTCACGTTCGAGAAATCCCTCCTTCATGTTGAGAATTCTAGTGAATGAATCAATTTTACATTCAGCTAAATCAATATGCTCTCCATTAACAAGGACATTAATGCCTATCCAATTAGTAGAATTAATAACTTTTGCAAAGTATTCTGGATAGCCATTCTTCCACCACCCAACACGAGTTTTATCGGGATAGTATACTCCTGCAACATAACTTCCTTGTAAAGATTTACCGCTATACCGTTCTTCAAAATTAGCTCTCTGCCCCATTGCGCCATTGCCAAGGCTAAAAATACTTTCTGAAGCACGTGCATTCATTGGGTTAAAGCCTTCCTCGATAATTGACCACTCGTCGTGCTTTAGGTATTGATTCATTCGTAAAATTATTTAGTTGTTAATATATTACAAATCAAATCCTTGCATATTCTAAATAAATGAATGTAATGGTAATAATTAATGCATAATGGATTATCAAATCGTACGATTAGTTTATCATATTCAGAAACTTAGTCATCGTCATCCCTTTGAAATTTGGCAAAACAACATTCGCTTTATGAAGGATTGCTTGTTCACCAATTCCAACACACTTAAACCCTCCTCGAATTGCTGCCTCAACACCTGCCTCTGCATCCTCAAAAACAATACTTTGACTTGGTTCAACCTTTAAATCCTTTGCTGCAAGTAAAAAAATTTCAGGATCGGGTTTTGCTTTCGAAACCCTATTGCCATCAACGATAGTTTCGAATAGATGAATGATTCCCAGCTGATTAAGAATAAAAACGGCATTCTTACTAGCAGAACCTAGACCTATTTTAATCCCATCATTCTTTAACTCCTCAATAAACTCTTTTACACCTGGAAGAATTTCATCAGACTTCATTTTATTAATGTAGTCTAAATACCAATCGTTTTTCAACTTAGCAAATCGCTCTTTCTCTTGAATGTTTAACGATAAACCGCCAATCTCCAAAAGAATATTTAACGATTCTAAACGGCTGATGCCTTTCAATCGTTCATTATCCTCTATATGAAATTCAAATCCAAGTTCACTAGCCAATCTTTTCCATGCTAAATAATGATACTTTGCGGTATCAACAACAACCCCATCAAGATCAAAAATGCAAGCTCTTATATCACTCATCATTAAAACTCCAATTTAGTTTTAAAAAACAAGGATGGTTGGAATAACAAATTTGTTGCTCCAACCCTCCTTTACCCTCAACAACACCTAAAACAAAACTTCTTAAATGAAATCACTTTTATTTACCTCTTATCTTTAATAAAGTTTAAATAAAACAACAATAAATAGTAAAATTCCGCATAAAATAGAACCTTACACATCAAGTTTATCATCAACAAAATATGTGCTTAAAGCAGCTAAAATCATAAAAATCCCCGCAGCAATAATAGCATTAAACGGATTACCTCTATACACATAATTAAATAGCAATGTACCTAATAAACCATTAGTTATTTGTGGGATTGTAATTGAAAGATTAAATAACCCCATAAACATTCCCATTTGCTTTGGAGGTATTGAATTAGCTAACATTGCATAAGGCATTGCAAGAATACTTCCCCAAGCAATTCCAATCCCAACCATTGGTAGTATTAACCAAGTGGCATTATTGAATAGCATAAAAGAGAGAAAAGATAATCCACCAATAGTTAAAGCCATAGCATGAGTAGCACGTCTTCCTATACGCTTTGAAATCAGTGGCAGCGAAAGGGCTATAACTGCGGATACCCCGTTATAAACACCAAACAAAATCCCCACCCAGTCCCCTGCTTCTTGAAATTTAACGCTTTGGGGATCTATTGTCCCATAAAATCTTGAAGCAATAGCCGGAGTTGTATAAACCCACATCGAGAAAAGAGCAAACCATGAGAAAAACTGAACAACTAATAGTTGAATCATTGCCTTTGGAATGAAAAATTTCTTTGGCTTTTCGTCATCTGCTTCTTCGTAAACATTTGGTGGGTACTCTTTTGTAGTTACTAAAGTCCAAACAATAGTTGATATTAAGACAAAAGCACCTATATAGAATGACCATATTACGTTTGATGAAACTTCTCCTTCAATAGGTGCTTTTTTTGAAAATCCGAAGAAATTACCTAGTATGTAAGGTAGCCATGAACCAACAACTGCTCCTATTCCTATAAGCATTGTTTGTACAGAAAAACCTAAAGTATGTTGCTCCTCTGGGAGTTTATCTGCAACCAACGCTCTAAAAGGTTCCATAGAAATATTTATGGAAGCATCCATAATCATCAGCAAACCACCACCGATTAGCATTGGGGAAATGAAACTTGCTAAATGTGGTGCATTTGGCATAGCAACAAGTGCTATACTTGTAAGAATTGCACCTGCCAAAAAGAAAGGTCTTCGGCGACCTAATTTGGTCCATGTTCTATCGCTATAGTAACCAATTATTGGCTGAATTATCATTCCTGTTAATGGAGCAACCAACCAAAACCAGTTAAGATGCTCTACATTTGCTCCAAATGTTTGAAGTATTCTACTTGCATTGGCATTTTGTAGAGCGAAACCAAATTGGATTCCAAGAAATCCAACACTCATATTCCAAATTTGCCAAAAACTCAGTTTAGGTCTTTTGCTCATATATATAAATATAGGTATAAGGTTTAGGGATTGAACAGCAAATTCAAAAGTACGTAAAAAAGAGATTCAATAGATCTGCCAATTCACTAGAACCTTCTAAATATAAGGGGTTTAAAATTTGAAAGGGGCATTTCAAACGATTACGGAAGAGCAAAAAAATATTTATTTTTTTTTATTGTCTATATTTAGAAAATACTAATTGTAACTTACAAAATAAAAGCCCAGAGGAATTACTAAGCTTAATAAATACTTTATAACAAATATATAGTTTACCTAATCTTTGACGAATCCCTCACTACTAGACATGTTTTAAGTATTTCGGTTCTTTGAGGTTCTGGCTTGTTCTGCTTTATTCTCTTAATAAGCATCTCCATTGCCTTTCGGCCCATCTCAAACCCTGGTTGCTTTACCGTAGTCAATGCTGGATCTAACATCTCGGCTGTAAGATCATCTCCAAAACCAACTACAGATACATCATTAGGTACTTTAAGACCATTCTTTTGTAACACTTTTATTGCACCAGCAGCTGTAAAATCATTTACTGTAAATATTGAATCGAACTTAATCTTACTATCAATCAATCGTTGAGTTTCGATAATTGCCGAATGGAAATTATCGCAAGGAATCAGCAATGATCTATCAATCACAACACCATTATCACTCATCGCCTTTAGATAGCCATTCAGTCTGTTTTGCCCAATTAAACGATTTTGTGGACCTTCAAAGTGAACGATCTTACGTCGCCCCTGAATAATTAAATGCTCCGTTGCCTGATACGCTCCAACAAAATCATCAATAATAACTCTATCCGAGGGTATCTCCTCAACAATCCTATCAAAAAACACAATTGGAATTCCCTCCTCCTCCAACTTATGAAAATGAGCATAATCTTCAGTTTCCTTGGTAACAGAAACTAGAAGACCATCAATTATCCCATTATAAAAAGCATCACAGGCCGCCACCTCTTTTTTATAATCCTCACTTGATTGGCTTATCATTACACTATAGCCATTTTCATTGGCAACCTCTTCTATTCCACAAATAACTGAAGAAAAGAAATAATGTGCTATTTCAGGTATGATTACCCCAATAACATTACTTTTCTGGCTACGTAAACTTAAAGCAATGATATTGGGCCGATAGTTAAGTTTTGTGGCTAAATTATTTACAAGATTTTTAGTATCTTGGCTAATATCTGGATGATCTTTTAATGCCCTAGAAACGGTTGAAGGGCTAATGCCTAATTCACGTGCAATATCTTTAATTGTAACCTGATTTGATTTCATAGAAAATATTTTAACAAAGTTAGTAAAAAAGAAGTTCAACGAATAAATAAAGCATAAAGAGACTCATCAACTTTTTTCAAGTTATAAATATATTTTCAAATAGAAAAGCTAGATTTCAAACGATTGCGGTAACGTTTGCATAATTTATTGATTAATAATTGCTTATGGTTTTATATTGTGCTAAATTTATCAGTAGATTGCCATTGTAAAAGTTTAATCCTAAACCTAAAATAAGAGATATGAAGAAAGAGTTTTTCATCAGGAGATTTTTAGTCCTGTTGGCTTTTATTATGTATGGTGGTTTCACCTATGGTCAAGGGGTCACTGTAACAGGTACGATTACCGATGTTACAAGTAAAGATCCTTTACCCGGTGTAACAGTACTGATTAAAGGAACATCAACTGGGACTGCTACCAGCATGGATGGTAAGTATTTAATCCAGGCAAAGGCAAATGACGTACTGGTATTCAGTTTCGTAGGATACGAAACTCAGGAAATACCAGTTAATGGACGTTCGGTAATAGATATTGCTTTAAAAGCATCTTCCGAAGCACTAGATGAGGTTGTGGTAATTGGTTATGGAACTGTTAGAAAGACAGATCTAACCGGTTCAGTCACAACAGTAAGTTCAAAAGACTTCAACAAAGGTTCAATTACCTCACCACAAGAATTGATTGTTGGAAAATCTGCAGGTGTTATTGTAACTTCAACTGGTGGAGCTCCAGGTAGTGGTTCTACTGTACGTATCAGAGGCGGTTCTTCGTTAAAAGCAAGCAATGATCCTTTGTACGTTGTTGATGGTTTCCCAATAGATAATACGACAATATCTGGGTTAGCGAATCCTTTAATGACCATAAATCCAAGTGATATTGAATCTGTAACTGTACTTAAAGATGCTTCAGCCTCTGCAATCTATGGTTCAAGAGCTTCGAATGGGGTCATAATTATTACCACAAAAAAAGGTATTTTGGGTGCTCCTTTCAAAGTAAGCTATAACAGCAACGTATCAGTAGGAGTTCCTGTGAAATTTATTGACGTAATGGATGCCAAGGAGTTTCGTACTGCTCTACAAGCTCAAATTGATGCAGGTAAAATTACCAGCGCTGCCATAAACTATTTAGGCACTGCAAATACTGATTGGCAAAAGGAAATATACAGAAATGCTATTTCAACAGATCAAAATGTAAGTGTTACGGGAGCAGTGAAAAAAGTACCTTATCGTGCTTCGTATGGATATACTTCCCAAAATGGTTTATTAGATAATTCTAACATTAAGCGTTCGACATTAGATTTAGGTGTAAGCCCTTCATTTTTAAGCGACCACTTATCCGTTAATGTAAACGTAAAAGGGATGAATATTGACAACAACTTCTCAAATACTGATGCCATTGGTTCTGCTGTTGAATTTGATCCAACACAACCAATTAGGAATGGGAACACACGATTTGGTGGATATACTGCATGGACAAATTCGCCTTTAACAGATATTAATGCTTTACCCAATAATATTGCTACGCATAACCCCGTCGCTAGGTTGAAATACCGCGATAACACATCTAACGTAAAAAGGGCTATTGCAAATGCTCAACTTGGATATAAGTTTCATTTCTTGCCCGAATTGCGTGCTAACTTAAATTTGGGTTATGACTACTCAGACAGCAAAGGGCATAACAATTTGGACACATTAGCTTCATGGAGCTATCGCGAACCTGAAAGAAATAATATAACATACTCTCAAAATCTTAAAACTAGTCTATTGGATTTTTATTTAAACTATCAAAAGGATTTGAGTTCAATATCCAGCAAATTGGATGCTACTGCAGGTTATTCATGGCAACATTTTTATAGGAAGTATAATGATACAAACAGTCCATGGAAAGCCACAAATGGAGAATATGTTGGTGCCAAAAACATAGATCGGAAGAATGAAAATTTCTTAGTTTCATTCTTTGGTCGTTTGAACTATACTCTATTAGACCGTTACTTATTAACCTTAACCGTTCGTGATGATGGTTCATCAAGGTTCAGTAAAGACAATCGATGGGGCTTATTCCCATCTGCTGCATTTGCATGGAAAATTAAAAATGAGTCTTTCCTATCTGATGTTAGTTTAATTTCTGATTTAAAACTTAGACTTGGTTATGGAATTACAGGTCAGCAAGATATAAGTGGTGATAATTATTGGCCTTATCTTCCTACCTATACAGTTAGTCAACAAGGTGCATATTACCAATTTGGTAATGAATTTTATCCAACCCAAAGACCAAATCGCTATGATGCAAATATTAAATGGGAAGAGACCACAACCTCAAATATTGGTTTTGATTTTGGACTATTCGGTGATAGGGTAGTAGGTTCATTTGATTATTATAAAAGAACCACGGATAATTTAATTAATGAGATTCCAATCGCTGCAGGAACAAATTTCTCGAACTTCCTAATAACCAACGTTGGTTCACTTGAAAATACTGGTTATGAAGCCACATTAGGGGTAAGGATAATTTCAACCAAAGAGCTAAGTTGGGAAGTTAATGGAACTTTCTCACGAAATATTAATGAAATTACAAAACTAACTCGCGTTAACGATCCTAATTATGTTGGTTATGATGTAGGTGAAATTTCTGGTGGAGTTGGTAATAAAGTCCAAATAAACAGTGTTGGACATCCTGCTAACTCATTCCTTTTATTTAAGCAAGTATATGATTCCAATGGTAATCCTATTGAAGGTCTATATGTTGATAAAACTGGAAACGGGGGAAATGTAGCCGGAAATAATGCAAATAAGTATTACCTAGGAAAACCAGCAGCTGATTACATAATTGGCCTTTCTTCAAGGTTGAACTATAAGAATTTTGATTTATCATTTTCTGGTCGCCTAAGTATTGGTAACTATGTTTACAACAACAATAACTCTAATAGAGCTTTATATCAGCAAATGTATAACCAATCTGGTTACACAAGCAATATCCTATCTGCTGTTTCGAAAACTAAGTTCTTTACTGCTCAATATTGGTCAGATACATACTTAGAAGATGCCTCTTTCTTTAGAATGGATAACATTAGCCTAGGCTATCAGTTTAACAAACTTCTTACTGAAAAACTTAAAGGAAGATTGAGTTTTACCGTTCAGAATGCATTTATAATAACCAAGTATTCTGGCCTTGATCCTGAAGTTGATGGAGGTATTGACAATAACATCTATCCACGTCCTAGAACATTCATTCTAGGTATACAAATTGATTTCTAATAACTTTAAGAAAATAGTTTTATTATGAGACAGTTAAAAATATATATAACAGTTATCATCACAATGGTGATAATGTCTTCATGTCTTAAAGATCTGGATGTTACTCCTATTGATCCAAGTATAACAACATCTTCCAATCTTTTCAAGAATGAAGCAGCTTTTAAACAAGCACTGGCTAAACTATATGCTACCTATGCTATCAGCGGACAAACTGGTGGTGGTGGTGGTAACCCTGATATTCAAGGTATTGATGAGAATTTTGGTAACTACTTACGCCAATACTGGGGTTTACAAGAATTATCTACAGACGAGGCCATTATTGCATGGGATGATGCTACAATTAAGAATTTCCATTGGCAAACATGGGCTCCAAACGATGTATTTGTTTCTGCATTGTACTCACGTATCTACTATACAATAGCTCTTTGCAATGAGTTTATTAGGACTTCATCGGAGAGAATTCCTAATGTTTCGGGTTCATATCAAACTAATCTAAAATTATTTAAAGCTGAGGCTCGTTTTTTAAGAGCATTATCGTACTGGCATGCAATTGATATGTTTGGTAACGTTCCTTTTGTTACAGAAGCTAACAAACCAGGAGCATTCTCACCAGAGAGAATCACCCGTGCTAATTTATTCAACTATATTGAAAGTGAACTAAAAGCAATTGAGACGGATCTTGCAGCGCCTAAAGCTAATGAGTACGGACGAGCTGACCGTGCAGCCGCATGGATGCTTCTTTCGAAACTTTACTTAAACGCACAGGTATACATTGGACAAGCTAAGAATACCGAAGCATTAACTTATATTAATCAAGTTATTGGTTCTACTTACTCATTTGATCCTAACTACCAAAGAATTTTCTGCGCTGACAATAATGAAAGCCCCGAAATTATTCTCCCAATCTGCTTTGATGGTCAAAATACACAACAGTACGGAGGAATGACATTCATTATGCATGCTTCTAACGGAGGTGGTATGCCATTATACGGTATTGATGGTGGATGGGGCGGAATTAGAACCATCAAAAATTTTGTTTCTTTATTTGGTGTACAGGAAAGCGATTACACTTCTGGTAATCCTTTAAATACGGGTGCAGCCGATAAAAGAGCGCTATTTTATTTCAATCCAGACACATGGAAATGGAGCGTTAGCAACGTAGGTACTTTTACAAATGGTATTGGAGTTGTTAAATTTAGAAATGTTACTTCAACGGGTGGAGAGGCACCAAATTCTCATCCTTCATTTGTTAGCACTGATTTCCCTATGTTCCGCTTAACTGATGCATATTTGATGTATGCAGAAGCTGTTCTTAGAGGTGGAGTAGGTGGAGATGCAGGAACTGCACTTACCTATGTAAATCAAATTCGTCAAAGAGCATACGGAAATGCCTCTGGAAATATTACTTCGGGTCAGCTAACTCTTGATTTTATTCTTGATGAAAGAGGACGCGAACTTTATTGGGAATGTCATAGAAGAACTGATCTCATCAGGTTTGGCAAATTCACAGGTGGTAGCTATTTATGGGAATGGAAAGGAAACTCACAAGCAGGTACTGCAACTCCAGCGTTCCGGGATCTTTATCCAATTCCTGCTAATGACCTAGTTGCAAATCCAAACCTTAAGCAAAATGATGGTTATTAATAGTTAAAAACTCGAAACAATGAAAAAAGTAAAAATACTTCTAACATTTCTAATTCTCGCTTTTATAATTAATGGTTGCGAGAAGGATGAAGAGAAAGCATACGTTAGTAAAAATCCAACTGCTAACACTCAACAAGGTCCAGCCTCTCCAAACGGAATGGCATTTGTTAAAGCAGATGCAAACAAATACATTAAGTTTTCATGGTCTGCTGTAAATTTTGGGTTTAAAGCGTCAGTTACTTATGGTGTCCAGCTATCTTTAACAAATGATTTCCATAAGTCCGTTACCATATTAACATCTCAAAAACTTTTGGATTCAGCAAAAGTGGGTAACATTAACGCTGCTTTGCTTACATTAAAAATGAGTATCAATGTTGCAGCTACTGTTAAGAGTCGTGTTTTTGCAACAGTTGGTTTTGGAACCGACAGCACATTTTCTTCTGTAACAGATTATACAGTAACTCCTTACGAAACACTCATTGACTATCCAATGATTTATGTACCAGGCGCATATCAAGGTTGGTCGCCTGGCGCATTAAACGGAAGATTATTCTCATATGATTTTAATAGTGTTTATGAAGGTATAATAAGACTTGATGGTGGTGAATTTAAAATTGCTCCTGCACCTAATTGGAATAACTCTTGGGGAGGAACGTTAACAGCATCTGGTAACAATTATAGTGGTGTACTTAACCCTTCTGGGGGAAATTATTCTGCCAGTGCTGGTGCTTATAAATTCACCGTAAATGTAACTGCTCTCACAATAGCATTAAATAAAACCGATGATTGGGGAATAATAGGTGGATCAATTCCTCCTTATGATTGGAGTGTCGATGTTGATATGTTCTATAATGGACAAAGAAAGATGTGGGAAGTAACAGGTGATTTTAAGGCTGGACAGTTTAAATTTAGAGCAAACAATGGTTGGGATCTAAATTATGGAGATACTGGTGCTGATGGTAGCCTTAATGCTGGTGGCGATAATATTGTACTAGCAAGTGATGGAAACTACACAATCCGATTAGATGCTGTGAATCTAGTCTATCAAGTTATTAAAAATTAGTTTTCTTTATTGTCAGAATTCTTAGCAAATTCATAATATTCTGCGCAATAGAGGTTTAGTAATTTTCAGTAATGTGAATGGTTTAAAAAAGAGGGCTGCTTTACTAATAGTAGCCCTCTTTTATTACCAATATATAGATAGCCTTTAAAACCTTATCAATTGATGGTTGTGAAGCAATGAACCTGAAAGAATATAATAAAACAAATTGAAAAACTATCGAGTTTATTGGAGATGATCGCTCAGAAAGATCATGCAGTAGGAAACTTGAAATTCCAATATCCTTTTTACTAAAGAACAGATAGTGGAGTTTCTTTGAGATCAAAAAAACTGTCAACAATTTAATAGAATTCTTTATGAATCGAAATATATGTAAAGTCTTAATAATTGGATTAGCACTGTTGTTAAACCAAAAAATCACTATTGCACAAGTAATTACCACTAACCCAGCGATGCCAACGGATGTCGATCAGGTAGTTATAACATTTGATGCATCACAAGCAACTCGTAAGGATCTTTTAAACTACACTGGCGATGTATACACTCACACCGGTGTAAAGATTCAGGGCTTAACCACTTGGCAATACGTTAAGGGGACTTGGGCCAATAATTCTACACAACCAAAGTTGACTCGAACAGGAACTAATACTTACACTCTAACAATTAGCCCAAGTATTAGACAATACTATGGTGTATTAGCAACTCAAAAAATTACTCAGCTCTGCTTCGTTTTCAGGAGTACCGATGCGACAAAACAAACCGAAGATATTTTCTATAATGTTTACGAACAAGGCTTAACTGTTGGTTTCGCCAACCCTATTCAAAATAATCCAATATTTGAATATAATTCATCAATTGCAGTTCAGGTAAATTCAAAAAATTCAACATCTTTAAAACTTTTGATTGATAATGTAGAGGTATCAAACACTACGCAGACTTCAATTACATACAACTATAATGCTACTGCTTACGGAAAACATTGGTTAAAAGCAATAGCTTCAGATGCAACAGAAACAAAAAAAGACTCTGTATATATTATTATTAGACCTGAAGTAACAACCGAAGCACTACCAATAGGAGTAGTTCCTGGAATAAATAAAATTGATAATAGCACCGTTACTCTAGTACTTAATGATCCTCCCGCAAAAAAACAATATTGCTACCTCATAGGAAGTTTTAACGATTGGCTTATAGATGGTCAATATTACATGAAACGTACACCAGATGGTAAATATTACTGGATTACATTAACTGGTCTTAACCCTGACCAAGAATATATCTACCAGTATTTTGTCGATGGACAAATAAAACTTGCAGATCCTTACTGTACAAAAACTAGCGATCCAAACGATCAATATATTAGTCAAACAAATTATCCAAACTTGATAAACTATCCAACGGGTAAAACTACAGGCATTGCATCAGCCTTCAAAATAAACGAAGCACCATATGCATGGAATAATACCAATTTCACACCTCCTCAAAAGAAGGATTTGGTAATCTACGAACTTCATATTCGCGATTTTATAAGTGGTGATTATATAAAAACCGTTAAAGACTCATTACATTATCTTCAAAAACTTGGAGTTAACGCAATTGAACTAATGCCAATTAGCGAGTTCGAGGGTAATGATAGCTGGGGTTATAACCCATCGTTTTACTTTGCCCCCGATAAAGCCTATGGAACCAAAAATGATTACAAAGCGTTTATTGATGAATGCCATAAAAGAAAAATCGCTGTAATTCAAGATATTGTACTTAACCACTCATACGGTCAATCGCCTTTAGTTCAAATGTACTTTAATACAAGTACTAATAAACCTACTGCTGATAACCCTTGGTATAATCAAACCAGTCCTAATACAAGTTTTTCATGGGGATACGATTTTAACCACGAAAGCATATCTACTAAAGCGTTTGTGGATAGTGTTTTACACTATTGGCTTACTGAATATAAGATGGATGGTTTCCGATTCGATTTCACCAAAGGTTTTACAAATGTTCCTGGTGATGGAAGCGCTTATGATGCTTCAAGAATAGCAATACTCAAGCGGATAGCAGATAAAATATGGAATGTTAATCCTAATGCATATGTTATCCTTGAACATTTCTGTGCAAATACCGAAGAAAAAGAATTATCAGATTACGGAATGATGATCTGGGGCAATTTAAACTATAATTACAACGAAGCTACCATGGGCTTTGTTTCAACATCTGATTTCTCAAGTGTTTCTTATAAAACTAGAGGTTGGACAAATCCAAATCTTATTGGCTATATGGAAAGCCACGATGAGGAAAGATTAATGTACAAAAACAAAACTTATGGAAATGCCACAAATACATCCTACAATATCAAAAACACCTCTATTGGTTTGACTCGCAATGAATTAGCTGCACTTTTCTTCTTTACTGTTCCTGGTCCTAAGATGATTTGGCAGTTCGGCGAGTTGGGGTATGATATTTCAATCAATTATAATAACGATCGTGTAGGAAGAAAACCCATTCATTGGGATTACATACAGGACGTAAATCGACGCCATCTCTTAACAACCTATGCTCAACTAATCAAACTAAAAAGAGATTACCCTGTTTTTGGAACCAATGATTTTACCACCTCCTTTTCAGGTGCAAAGAAATGGATTAAACTAAACAGCAATGATATGAATGCGATTGCTATGGGTAATTTCGATGTTCAAAATGAGTCATTTACACTTGACTTTCCAAATGCGGGCAGGTGGTACGAATATTTCGCCCAAGATTCTATTGATCTGTCCACCACATCATTTACTGCGAATTTTAGTCCCGGAGAGTATCGTTTATATACCTCTAAACGGATTAAAAAAGACGACATATTTTTAGAAGTTGAAAAAAATCAAACAATAATTTCTAATTCCGGATTCGAAGTATGGCCAAATCCAAGCAATGGTATACTCAAATTAGGAGTAAATCTCATAAATCAGCATAAAGTAATAGTAGCTATTTACTCAATGCTTGGTCAGCAGGTTTTCAGTTCCAATTACAACAACTTATCGTTTGGGTGGAACACTTTTGATATTCAGATGCCATCATATATAACTCCCGGTATTTATATTTGTCGCATTACTCAAGGTAATTCAATTCAATCGAAAAAGATAATAGTTGAATAAGTAAACCCTCCTAAATAGAACCCGTCAGGTTAAAATGAAAACCTGACGGGTTTTTATTTTATATTTACCCTACAAAATCATGATAATTGAGAACACGAATACTATTACTATCACTTTTTTGCTCACTTACATTCCTGACATACTCTCAGGGAAATACTTATTTTGATACAACTCATATAGCCAATCATCTTGGTTTTAATTTTTATACAGGCACTATTGTTCCTCATGAAAAACCACTAAAACCTTTAAAGAAAGGACTAGTAAAGGCTTTTGAACTTAACTATAGTATCATTGCATCGGATGGAAGGGCCTGGCATCAATATTATAACCACCCTGAAGTTGGGATATCATATATGTTTATGGATTTAGGATATAAAAAGGTTCTCGGCTATTCACATAGTATCTACCCTTACATAACTTTTCCTTTTACAAATCAGGATAAACCTTTTAGTATTAACTTAAGAGTTGCTTCAGGCATATCTTATATCTCCAAAATCTACGATAGCCTTACGAATCCGAAAAATATTGCCATATCATCACATATAAACTACTACGCCTCGTTCGGTCTTAACATAAGTTGCCGACTATCGAAAAGGCTTACTACAAATATTGGAGTAAACGCCTCTCATTTCTCCAACGGTGCAATTAAAAAACCTAATTATGGGTTAAATATTATGACTGCTAGCTTCGGGGTAAACTACAATTTCGGCAATAGCAATAAACCCACTAAAAAACTTGAAATACAAGATACCGAAAAAGTAAGATGGCTAGCCACTCTGTGTGGCGGCATAAAAGAAGCAAAAGATCCCGGAGGACCAAAATATGGAATTGGTTCACTTTCGATAGAATATAGCAAATCCTTTAAAACGCTGCTTAGGTATGGTACAACTTTCGATTATATGTACGATGGTTCCACGCTTGTACATTTCCGAGAGGAAGGTATTTCATATCAATCTCGTCTTAAAGCATCTAAGTGTGGTCTAACTGTTATGGGCGAAATGGTTTTATATCGACTATCAGCATTGGGGGGATTAGGAGCCTATTTATACAATCACGATAAGCAAAATAAAGCCATATACCAAAGGATTGGCTTACGCTATCGGTTAAGCAAATCATTGTACAGTCAGATATCGCTTAAAACCCATTTAAATGTTGCAGATTACCTCGAATTCGGATTTTCATACAAAATAAATTCGAATTAATTAATAGAATTGAAAAGAAGAAGGTGATCTACTAAATTCCCTCAACACCCACTAACAGAGCCTTAACCGATCCAATTAAAATTTTTGCTTCAACCATAACAGGGATATGGTACTTATCATCGGTAACCCATACGAATAGCTCCTCTCCCCCTTTAAATATTGTTCCCTTAACAAGCATTGCAGAAAATTTGAAAGTGTTATAAGTTTTTCCATTATGAATAGATATCTTCTCCTTACCCAAAAATCTGATATACAAATCATAAATCTCGTTATCAACAGCCATTCTTAGTGGAACTTTTTGATCTATTACCAGTGAATTAAAGTTGATGTTTCGACAATAATATATAGCACCCAACACATCAAAAGTACAAGGTTTGAAAGAGAAATTTTCTCGTTTTGATTTTCGATCCGAGGTATAACTATCTATCCTTAAATTATTCGAATTATAATTAAAGGTATAATTATTATAGGCAACATAACTTCCTTCGTAGGTATCCCTTAGAAACCAATACGGTTTTAAAGAATCTTTATCAATAATAGATTCAAACTTATCGCGTACTTTATAGAACCAATCGTACTGTTTTAAACTCCATCCTTCTGATTTTAAATAATAACAGTTTTTTCCAGCATAGGTTGTATCCCCAACCGTAAAAATAACATCTGCTGCATTAATCCAAATGAATCCCCAATTATAAACAGCCCGGTAGTAGACCTTCTCTCCACTTTTAAATGCATTATTGATCAAATAACAATCCGCACTTTGTGCAAAAAGAACTTTGGAGATACTAAGCAGTAAAAGGAATAGTATTGTTCTAAAAAACTTCATTTGTTATTCGTTAAATAAAACATTATGATTATCCGTTTAGGTTACTATTTCGATAAGCAAACTTAACTGTCATTCCGGGCATAGTCCCGGAATCTGGATATAAAGAAGCAGATTACTGCATTCGCAGGAATGACAGCACAAAGGTTTGATTTTGTTATTTAACAGATACACATTTAAAACATTAACAAATCTAACCTAAAAGTGGTTAATAAAAAAAACCGAGAGTTTCTCGGTTTTTATTGTTGCCTATATTTTTTTAGCAATTGCCTCTTAGGTCTTTAGGAAGAAATTGGAAAAATGTGTCACCTCTTAATCCTCTTCTAAGCGTTTCAAGAGAAACAACCTCATTCGGAGCAATATTTCCCAGATTGACATTCTCACCAAGGAGATTAATAAACCAAGCCTGCTGGCTTTTTATTGGTGCTTCCCAAAGAACATTTTCAATTTTGATATTATGAACAATGTCATCAATTAGTTTAGTATTTGCTGATTGATTGGAGTTATAGATTCCAATATTTCCACTTTCTCTCGCCTCTGCAATAACTTTCCAAGAACCAGATTGTAGCTCTCTCCTCATCATTGCAACCCATTCATCATCTGGAATATGAACATCTGCCTGCTTAGAACCTACTTCAGAAATTACTGTTACTCGCTTTGCCAACTTTGAAATGTAATCACACTTCACATCGTTGTTCATCTCCATAGAACCATCGGAAACTTCTGCCAAATCAAGTTTATACTTATCTATAAATTTACAAAACTCATCGAACATCCCTCTAATTATAAAGATTTCAAAAAGGGTTCCTCCAAAGTAAGGTCTGATACCTGCCTGTTTGTAGAGTTTGATTTTCTCCTCAAGTTTATTTGTGATAAGAGCTGTTCCAAATCCAAATTTTACAAAATCAATAAACTCTCCACCCGATTCAACCATTGATTCAGCCTCAGAAAGACTTAAACCTTTATCCATAACCATTGTTAAACCAAGATTACGCGGCTTACTTGGTCTTTCGGGAATAAAAGGAAGATTGTAGTTCATATTCAAAAGTTAATAAAGTTATTTACCAAAAGTATTTCCTTTTTTTGGTTTTGAAAAATATTAATTGTGTTTGAATGCTTAAACAGTAGAAAATTCCTTAGAGTTGCTTCGTTTGGTTCACAAAATCATCATCATTGATTACTGATACAATGCTGAAAAAATCATCAATTGATGTGGGATCAATCCGTTTTGCCACCTTTAATTCGTCAAGAGCCTCTTTTCTTCTGTGCGATAGGTAAAGGGCAGCGGCATTAAGCACCTTCATTGAAGCATTCCCTTCGAACTTAGGGCCAAGCTCATCGAACATACATTCAACATCCCTAAATTTTTCCTGATATAGATAAATCTCTGCAAGCGCAAGGTATGCATCAGGTTCATCGGGGTTCAGTATTGTTGCCTCACGGTAAGCTTTAAGAGCCTCCTCAATATTATTCAGCTCATAATACACTTTTCCAAGACCTAACCAAAAATCATACTGCTCCGACTCCAATGCTATTGATTTCTTAATGAAATCCAAAGCTAAGTTTGGCTGCTTTCGCTCATTCATTATTATGCCAATGCCATAATATGCCTCAGCAAAAGCAGGATCAATGGATATTGTTTTATTATACATTTCAAGTGCCTGTTCAAACTTTTCGGTTTTTTCATAACACTCTCCAAGTGAGCAATAAATCCGAGGGTTCTCGGGTTCAAGTAGAATAAGTTCTTGAAATACCGAGGTGGCCTCTTTGTACCTCTCAATGGATGCTAATGTATTCGCCTTATTATGATATGCCGAATTGTACTCGGGATCAATTGCAATACAATAATCGTATGCTTCAATGGCCTCATCAAACTTACCCTGTTTGGTAAGAACTATTCCTAAGTTATACCAAACATTCTGGGTAAAAGGATATAAATCAAGAAGTTTATTATAGTAATAATAACTTTTTTCAATTTCATTTATCTTCTCAAAACTATACGCTAAATCAAAAAGTGTGGCAAAATGATTTGGGTCAAGTCTATGCGCCTCTAACAAGTAACGAATGGCTGTATTAAGTTCTTCTTCAACAAAATATATACTTGAAATTCGATACACTAGTTCAGATTTCTCTTCGGTACACGCCTCAATTGATTTTGCAAAATTTTCATCAGCTTTAATAAAGTTATTCATGTTGAAAAAAGCCTGTCCCTTTAAAAAAAGCACTTCTGATTTTTCGGCATGAATCTGCTCTAGGAAGTCAAGAATAACTAATGCATCGCTATATTTCTTCTCTGTAATAAAAAGTTCAGCTTTCAATAGTTGAATTTCAGATGAATATGGGTGCATACCGATGGCCACCCGAATAGATTCAGATGCATTTGCCAACTCTTCATTATCAAGGTAGTAATTGATAATGGCTTCGAATTCTAAAACATCAAAAAAGAAACTTTTATTCTGACGAATCAACTCCTCATACTTTTGAACAAGTTCAAAAGTCTCAATCTCATTATAACTATAATCTCTATCGTCCTTCATCTGTAATTTCTTTCTTTTGCAAACTTAGCTATATTTTTGTGGAAGTTAGCAGATTAATATTTTTAAACTATCAACAATGCATAAATAATATTAACAGAAAACTAGCGTCTAATGCCCAGAGAGCCTAAAATGCTGAAAGTATTTAGATTGACTATTTACTTATCATACATACTCTAATTATTATTTTTTTAATCCATATTCCTCAAATATTTCATAAACTGAACTCTTTCAAAAACTTTTGGATCAAAAGTTCTAGATTGCCCCATCTTACCTCTAAACTCATCTATTGTCTTATAATCTTTTTCAATCATCCACTGTTCAAGTTGAGAAAGTATTGATGCTATCTGATCATTACCATGCTTATAAAGCGTAGAACAAAGTTGCACAGTTCTTGCTCCTGCTAATAGCTGTTTTATTACAGCACTACCATCGTGGATGCCGCCTGAAGCGGACAAATCACAACTCACTCTATTTGCCATTATTGCTATCCATCGAAGCGACATTGACATCTCCGAAGGATTGCTAAACACATTTGAAGATGTAAAATGAAGAGTGTGAATGTCGAAGTCGGGATTATAAAATCTATTGAATAAAACTATAGATTTTATCTGTGTTTGACTTAATTGTTTAATAAAATACCCAAGATTGGAATGGTAGAATCCAATTTTTAAGGCAATAGGAAGTTTGATAGTTGATATTATCTTATCAATAATGTCAAAATATACCTTTTCATTATCATCGCTATTACTATTAAAATTGGCTGGTAATCTAAAAACATTAAGTTCTAAGCCATCAACTCCCGTATCTTCAATGCGTTTAGCAAAATCAGTCCATCCTTCGGATGAGACACAGTTTACACTAGCAATTACAGGTATTTGAACGCTTTTCTTGCTGTCAACCAAAAATTTTAGATAATTCGAAACGGTATCCTCCATCCTATCAAAATCAAAATACTCTGTTGTCTCTGGGTAAACAAATCCAGAAGCATGCATTTTATTGAGATTTTCGTGAGTCTCAATGATTATTTCCTCTTCAAATAGCGACTTAGTGACAATAGCACCAGCACCCTTTGATTCTAACTCAACAATATCTTTAACGTTATTGGTAAGACCAGAACTCGAAATTATAATTGGATTTTTTAACTTTAAACCCATATAGGTTGTGGATAAATTAGTCATAAAGTACAATTTTTAGGTTAATATAAATATATGTATTTTCTGTTAATTATTAATAATAAAAAAAGGCTCAATTAAGAGCCTCTTATTAATTTCATATTTAGAAACAATTATGTCTATTCAAAGTTCTCCATTAGTAATGTTAATTTATAAAAAGTTGATTCGCTAATTGGTACTAGAGGTAGCCTTATGTTATTTTCAACTATCCCTTTTATGTTAAGAGCAGCTTTAACCCCGGCTGGGCTACCTTCAACAAATAAAGCATCTATAAGTTCTATAAGTTTAAGATGTATCTTTCGTGCTTCCGCAAAATTACCATTTAATGCAAGTTGGATCATCTCGGAGAATGGTTTTGGGAAAGCATTGCCTAAAACTGAAATTACACCATCAACCCCCAAGGCCAACTGAGGCAATGTTAACCCATCGTCCCCAGATATTACCTGAAATGATTCGGGCTTATCCCGAAGAATATATGAAATCTGATTTAAATTCCCAGAAGCCTCTTTAATTGCAACAATGTTTGTAATTTGTGCTAGTTTAAGTGTTGTATCGGATGTCATATTAACACCGGTTCTGCCAGGAACATTGTAAAGAATAACTGGCACTGGACTTTTTGATGCTATTTCTTTAAAATGCATCTCCAAGCCTTTCTGCGATGGTTTATTGTAATACGGTGTTACTGAAAGTATTGCATCAATATCATCATAACTATCAATTGATTCAATAACGTGCTTTGTGTCATTTCCTCCAACTCCAACAACAATTGGAACCCGCTTATTATTCTTTTTTACTACAAATTTAACTAATGATTTCTTTTCTTGATCCGATAAAGTCACTGATTCCCCAGTTGTTCCTAACACAACGAGATAGTTAACACCGCCACTAATTAAGTATTCAATTAACCTTTCTGTTGCAGCATAATCAATCTCATTCTCCTTGTTAAAAGGGGTTACCATTGCTACCCCTAGACCTCCAAATTTATTGTTCATTTTACTGTTATATTTCTTTAATTAACGGTATTTTCTTCTTTATCCTGAGCAAAACGATTGTTTAAAATATTTAGGTAATGAATAATCTGCTCGGACAGGTAAGGTATCTCCTTTTTATTATCAACGTTAATAATCAAGTCATATGGATTGCCAACATAATTGAGACTCCCAACTTTAAACCTCGAGCAAGATAACGAAGATATCCAACGAATTGGAAATTGCTCAACTAACGAAAGATCAATGAGTATATCATATTCCACCCTACAAAATTGATCAACAAAAGGAATTAGAGGTTTACCATACCAGTTAACCTCGTTCCGATTAAATATATTAATTCCTTTACGTAAAAGTAACTGCTGCGGAATCTCTTTGCCAGGGTAATATACAAAAACCTCAACTTGCATGTTTTTCTCAGTAAGAAATTTTTGCAAACTGTTTATCTCGTCAAAATCCTTATTACTATTTACCACCCCAACTATTGCTATTTTACGGGCAGTTACTAGGTTATGAACAAACTTATTCCGTTTTAATGTTCTTAGGCTTTTGCTTAAAGCTTTTAACCCAGCATTTCGTTTTATATTATCTATAATTTTCACGGTGCAATTTTATTAAATTAACTAGTTAGTTCAAAATGGTTATTAGTTGTTTGGTGTCTATTAATTGTTAATGAGTGCTAATAATATAACTTTTTTCATTCAGATTCATTTTTCAATCTGAAAAATTGACCAATTTCTCAATTATTTACTAGCCGATCATCTCAAAAAACTCCTCCTCCGAAACTATTTTAACCCCTAATTTCTGTGCTTTATCGAGTTTTGCAGGGCCAATTTTTTCTCCTGCCACAAGAATTGACGTTGCTGATGAAACACTACTTACATTCTTACCACCATGTTTTAGAATTAATTCCTTAAGTTCATCCCTAGATATTCGGGAAAAAGTTCCTGATATGACTATAGAAAGTCCATTAAGTTTACTGGAAACTAATTGATTCGTAGTTTCATCCATCTTTAACTGCAAACCAACCAATTTTAATCGCTCAATAAGATTGATTGTGATGGGATTAGAGAAATATTCAACAATACTTTGTGCAATTCGCTCCCCAACCTCTTCAACTTCGAGGAGCTGTTCAATGCTAACTTTTTCAATCTGCTCAATTGAACCAAAGTGCATGGCAAGTTTGCGAGCCGTAGTTTCACCAACATAACGAATTCCTATGCCATACAACACTCTTGGAAAAGGAATGTTTTTTGATTCCTCAATACTCTTAATCGCATTATCGGCTGATTTTTCAGCAAACCGCTCAAGATTCAGCAATTGCTCCTTCCTAAGAGCATATAAATCAGCAATATCTTTTATTAGACCTTTAGAGAAAAGTAAGTCAACTGTCTCCTGCCCTAATCCATCTATATTTAAGGCTTTACGGCTTATGAAATGCTCAATTCGCCCTTTTATCTGTGGCGAACATCCAACCTGATTGGGGCAAAAATGTTTAGCTTCGCCCTCGGGTCTCACCAATTCACTCCCGCATTCTGGACATTGCTCAATAAATTTAAAAGGTGTACTGAATAGTGTTCGTTGCGTCTTATCAACTCCAACAATTTTAGGTATAATTTCTCCCCCCTTTTCAACCTGAACCATATCCCCAATTCGGATATCAAGTAGTTCCATTTGATCTCTATTGTGTAGAGAAGCTCTTTTAACAGTAGAGCCAGCTAACTTAACTGGTTTAAGATTAGCAACTGGAGTAACAGCACCAGTTCTACCAACCTGAAAATCAACTGAAATAAGCTGCGTTGTTACCTGTTCAGCTTTATACTTGAATGCAATTGCCCATCGAGGAGTTTTGGCTGTAAAGCCAAGTACTTTCTGATACTGATAGCTATTCACTTTAATTACAACTCCATCGGTATCATATGGTAATTTTTTTCTACCACTATCCCAGTGATTTATGAATGATAGAACCTCATCAACGTTTTTACACAGTTTGTTATTCTCAGGGACTTTAAAACCCCACTCCTTTGCTTTTTCAAGATTCTCGTAATGATTTTTGAAAGGAAGGTTTTCGCCAAGAATGAAATACAAGTAACAATCGAGTTTACGTTGAGCAACAACAGATGGATCAAGAAGTTTTAGTGTTCCCGATGCAGCATTTCTAGGGTTTGCAAAAGGAACGTCCCCCTCCTCCTCTCGTTGTGCATTGATATCATCAAAAACTTTACGTGGCATAAATATTTCTCCTCGAATCTCAAACTCGTCGGGATAATCTTTACCCTGTAAGGTAAGTGGTATTGTTTTTATAGTTCTAACATTTGCGGTAACATCATCCCCCACAACGCCATCGCCACGTGTAATAGCCTGAAAAAGTTTTCCATTCCTATAGGTTAATCCTATTGCAGTACCATCATACTTCAATTCACACACATACTCAGGGGATTCCCCAATTCCTTTAACAACTCTTGTATCAAAATCCCTTATCTCCTCATCAGAGTATGTATTGGCTAAAGAAAGCATTGGATATTTGTGCTTTATCTGAACAAACTCCCCTGTTAAGTCGCTACCAACTCGTTTTGTTGGTGAATTAGGATCATCAAATTCTGGATATTTCTTTTCAAGATCACCTAACTCTTTAAGTAATTGATCAAATTCAAAATCGCCTATTTCAGGTTTAGACAGAATGTAATACAGGTAGTTATGTCTGTTCAACTCCTCTCTGAGATGCTCAATATGCTGTCGGATCTGTTCCTGAGACATGTAAAATAAAATTTTGATAAAGATAGGAAAAAGATAAAAACAACTTAGTACAGAAAGCCGAATAGCCAAAGTGGCACTATTTCTCCAGTTCCGTGTTCAATACCATCTTTAACAATATATGAGTTTTCTACATCTTTAACTTGTTTCTTCCCTTTATTTCTTCCACCTAATTCAAAAACATATTGATTATTAATTAGAAAATCACCTTGTGAAGAATAATTTACTTCATAATTCGAGGATAGCTGATTAATAAAAAATGTTTCTCTAAGGGTTCCAGTATTTGTTTTGTTATGCGTTAATGCTTCCGCCAAATTTGGGTTATGTAAATATATTTTTTCTGGTTTTGCCATCATGCTCATTCCCTTTGCATGTTTGCGTAACATATAAATAATCTCTGCTTTCTCCAATAAAAAAAGGAATCTGTAAAGTTGCTCTCTAGTTACACCAATTTTATCGCTTAACTCTGAAATATTTGGAGTAAAAGGAACAACTTCAGCCAAAACATATAAGAGTTTTCTTAATTTAATAACTGTTCCAAATGTAATGTTATCAATAGCAGGAAGATCGGTTTCAAGAACAAGGTTAACAACATTTGATAGCCTTTGATAGTAATACTCCTCGCCTTCCAAGGAAAAAGGGTAAACCCCAAATTTAAGATACTGATCAAAAGCCTGTAAGGGCTTAATCTTTTTTAACACTAACGGTGAAATTTCATCCTGTTTTGTTATTATATCATTTAAACTATAAACCGGGAACGAAATACCATACTTGATTTCAATAAACTCTCTTAATGAGAGCTCATTAAGATGTAATGATATTGATCTCCGGCTAAGATCAGCATCGCCCTTCCCCAATTGCAATGCAGATGAGCATGTTACAATTATTTTTAAATTTGGATACCTATCATAGATTGTTTTTATAGTTCTCGACCATTCGGGATATTTGTGAACTTCATCCAAAACAATGAGTTCACCTCCCCTCTTATAAAACCAATCTACAAAATCTACCACATTTTGTTGAGTGTAGATAATATCATCTAAACTTAAAAATGCAACTCTATCTTTCGAGTCATTTATATCCTTAAGGTATTGCAATAATAGTGTTGTTTTACCTGAGCCTCTGGTTCCTTTAATGAATACCAATCGCTGATTTTCAGGTATGCTTTTCAATAAATACCTTTTAAAACCTGGTTTTACTGATGATATAAGGTTTTTGGATAGTTCAAGTATTGTATCCATTACGATAATGTTTATTAATATAGACACAAATATAACTAATTTGTTTATATAAAAAAACAATATAAAATATAAATTGTATATTAAAATATACATTTATTATATATTTTACTATTTAAAGGCCATAGAAACTCTTTTAGAGTTTTATTGTTATATTTCTACCTTCAAACAAGTGCCTTTAAATGGAATCTATCACACAAACTGAAAATAGCAAAATCGTTAACTATTATCGATGTTTACTGCGTGCTGCGAAGGGAGTAATTTCCAAAGATGATCAAAAGCAGATCCGAATAGCATTTAAACTCGTAGTTGATTTAAATTCAGATGTTCGAAGAGAATCTGGTCAACTAAATATTTTTCATCTAGTTAATGTTGCTCGAATTTGTGTAGATGAGATGGGTCTTGGAAAAACATCAATAGTATCGGCACTTCTCCACGAAACCATTAAAAGGAATCAGCTGACGCTTGATGAAATCGAGAAGCAATTTGGATCTAAAGTCGCCAGAATTGTTGATGGTTTGACAAAGATATCTGAGATTGATCCTAAAAATCCTAAACTACAGGCCGAGAATTTCAGAGAACTTTTACTAACTATCTCTCAAGATCCTCGGGTTATCCTTATTAAAATTGCTGAACGGCTTGAAACAATGCGGTCGTTGAGTACTATGCCCAATAATGTTCAGCTTAAAAATTCATTGATAACATTTTATCTCTACTCCCCTCTTGCCCATCGTCTTGGTCTTTATAGGATAAAATCTGAGATGGAAGATTTAGCAATGAAGTATACAAACTCCGAAGATTACGAGGCTATTAATAAGAAACTTAAGAATACCAATGTAAAGAGAAATAAATATATCAAAGAATTTATTACTCCAATACAGGATGAACTTAAATTGAAGGGGTTCGATTTTGATATCAAGGGGAGAACCAAGTCGGTTTATTCGATTTGGAAAAAAATGCAAAAGCAGGGTGTCGATTTCGAAGAAGTTTATGATCTTTTTGCAATCAGAATAATTTTAAATACTCCTCCCGAAAAAGAGAAATCGGATTGTTGGCAGGTATACTCAATTATAACAGATAAATACACCCCTAACCCCGAGCGTCTTAGAGATTGGATATCTGCACCAAAAAACAATGGTTATGAATCGCTTCATACAACTGTTGTTGGCCCTGAAGGCAGGTTTGTGGAAGTTCAAATTCGGACAAATCGGATGGATTTAATTGCAGAGGATGGATTGGCTGCTCACTGGAAATACAAAGGTATTAAGCAGGAACAAAATGTTGGGGAATGGTTAACAAAGGTTAGAGAGATTATTGATACCTCCAATTCATCTCCCGAAGATTTTGTTGATCATCTAAAAGCAAATTTATACACCAAAGAAATTTTTGTTTTTACGCCAAATGGAGATTTAAGAAAGTTACCCATTGGGGCAACTGTTTTAGATTTTGCTTTTGAAATACACTCAAACGTTGGTTGTCAGTGCGTTGGAGCTAAAGTGAAT
The DNA here is from genome assembly GCA_013376985.1 of Bacteroidales bacterium. Lineage (GTDB taxonomy): Bacteria > Bacteroidota > Bacteroidia > Bacteroidales > Tenuifilaceae > UBA8529. The sequence goes on along the minus strand of JACABB010000005.1, from coordinate 28,729 downwards.
AATAAAAATGCAACCATTAGGCAAACCTTAAATAATGGTGATATTGTTGAAGTTATCACTTCCAAAAATCAAAAACCTAAGACTGATTGGCTTAACGTTGTAATAACATCAAAAGCTAATGGGAAAATTAAGCAAAGCTTAAGGGACGAAAAAAACAAGGAGATTCTACTGGGAAAAGAGATTTTATACAGAAGGTTTAAAAATTGGAAGGTTACTGATAACGAGGAGGCTATTCAAGCTATTCAAAAGCACCTTAAAATAAAAAGTCAACCCGATCTCTTCTCGCTTATTGCCAAAGAAAGGGTGAACTTAACCGAAATAAAATCCATAATTCTCCAAACTGATAAAAAAATTATAACCCCAACAGAGGAGAAGTTAGATGATTCTAATAAGCCAGATGATTCTAGAAAATCACATGCAAGCGATGATTTTCTAGAAATAGATGAAAAACTGGTTAACATCGATTATAAACTTGCAAGGTGTTGTAATCCAATTTTTGGTGATAATATTTTTGGTTTTGTCACAATTAGCGAGGGCATCAAGATTCATCGCACGAATTGTCCAAATGCTCCACAGCTTAATGCCCGATGGGGTTACAGAATTGTAAAAGCAAAATGGAGAGAATCAAAAATGGTTGGTTCATTCCAAACCACTATTAAAATCAATGGTTTTGACGAACTCGGAATTGTAAATAAAATCTCAGAGGTAATAAGCAACGATTTAAAAGTTAATATGAGAAGTATTGCAATCAACAGCTCCAAAGGACTATTTGAAGGGCGAATTCAGGTATTTGTTTCGGATATAAAGAATCTTGAAACGCTCCTTTATAAATTGAATAATATCAAAGGGGTGCAAAAAGCAGTAAGATTGAAGTGATTTAGGTCTGTTACTGCAATGCTGTTTTGAAAATTGTACTCCTACTTGGAAAGAGGTAATTTCTTTGCTCTCCATTTCATAATTCCACCTTTCATATTATAAATCTTTTTAAAACCCTTCTTCTCCATCAATTGCATAGTATTCTTACTTCGAAAGCCACCATAACAGTAAACCAAATATGTTTTCCCTTTATCCAACAGATCAATTTTATTCGAAAAATCTTCGGACTTAAAATCGATATTTATTGCATTTGCAATATGCTCTTTTAGAAAGTCATCGGGTTTTCGAACATCGAGTATCACAAATTGCGAATTATTAGCATTCGCTTTAATTAATTTGTAAGCTTTGTTTACTTTAATACTCGTTGTATCAGTAGAATCCAAGTTTTTTATACTTGAACATTTCCCTGAAATATCAATAGCTATTAAAAATAGTATTAATAACGCAGAGATTAGGTGTTTGCTCTGATTAGTCATATGTTTAGGCATTTACGAGTTTAATCACTAAGGTATGAATAAAAACAGCAATCAAGTAGTTTCAACTTCAATTTAACAATTCAAATTGCAAATAAATCAAGATAATATTCCTTGAAATAATTGCCATTTCGCTTTTGATAAGCAATTTTCGAATTATCAAACGAAAATATTATCATACATTTACATCTTCAAAATAAATAGAACGATAAGCATGGCTGAGATAGGAAAACTAAACAGTTTGAGGGTTGTAAAAGAGGTTGATTTTGGACTTTACCTCGATGGCGGTGAGCATGGCGAAATTCTTTTGCCCAAAAGGTACGTGCCTGAGAATGCCAAACCAGAGGATATTCTTGAAGTGTTTATCTACCTTGATTCTGAGGATAGAGTTATTGCAACCACCGAAACTCCATATATTATGGTTGGTGAGTTTGCATGCCTTAAAGCCGTTGCAATTACTTCGATGGGAGCATTTTTGGATTGGGGCTTAATGAAAGATCTTTTCGTTCCTTTCCGTGAACAAAAACAAAAAATGGAGGAGGGAAAATGGTATGTTGTGACCGTTTACCTCGATTACGATTCAAAGCGATTGGTTGCATCTGCCAAGATTGAGAAATTTCTCGATAATCTTCCACCAGAATACGATGCAGGAGAAGAGGTTGATTTGCTTATTTCAGGTGAAACCGATTTAGGTTTCAATGCAATAATTAACAACAAACATTCAGGGGTACTCTACAAAAACGAAGTTTTTCAACCACTTAAAAAAGGTGACAGAATTAAAGGTTATATCAAAAAGATTCGAGAAGATGAAAAAATTGACCTCATTCTACAAAAAGCGGGATACCAAAAGGTTGATGATATATCTATGAGAATTGTTGATGTTCTTAAGGAGCACAAAGGTTTCATTGCAATTACAGATAAAAGCGACCCAGATACCATCTACAATTTATTTGGAGTAAGTAAGAAAACATTCAAGAAAGCTATTGGATCACTTTACAAATTCAGAGTAATATCTATTGAAGATAAAGGTATACGGCTTCTTTAAAATTCTTAACAGAAAAATAAACTTCTGGCAGTATAAGTTGTTCTATTTATAACATTAAATAGACATTTATGATACCAAGTTTATCAATACTTCAATCATTAAAAGATTTAAAAAGCACCGATAAAATGCCAACTTTGTTTATTGGGCATGGAAGTCCTATGAACGCTATTGAGGACAATCAATATAGAAGAAGTTGGCAGGAACTAGGAAAAACTCTACCAAAACCTAGCGCAATACTCTCAATCTCGGCACACTGGATTACACATAGTACGACAAAAGTTACTGCAATGGAAAGACCCAGAACCATTTATGATTTTGGTGGATTTCCAAATGAATTGTACCAACAGGAATACTCAGCATTAGGTTCTCCAACATTTGCAAATGAGACCATAAGAATGGTAAATAATCCCACAATACAATCGGACTTTGATTGGGGCCTCGATCATGGTACATGGTCCGTATTGCTTCCTATGTTTCCAAAAGCGGATATTCCCGTTTACCAACTAAGCATTGACTATTCCAAATCCCCCCAATTCCATTATGATTTAGGATTGCAATTAAGATCTCTAAGGGATAAAGGTGTTTTAATCCTTGGAAGCGGAAATATTGTACACAATCTCGGCACTATGAATTTTGCAAATAAAACTTACGATTGGGCTGAAGAGTTCGATATAGCAATCAAAACGTTTATCGATAATTCAAACCATCAAGGGGTAATAAATTTTCAACAATTAGGATCGATATCTGTAATGGCACATCCCTCCTACGATCATTTTATTCCTTTACTCTATATTCTTGCTTTACAAGAAAAGAGTGAACATGTGAGCTATTTCAACGAATCTTTTGATTTGGGTTCAATTTCAATGCGCTCATTAGTCATTTCCTAGAGTTTTCAGTTTCAACTCTTTTAAAAATTGTTAATAATAATAGTCGTACGGAATAATTTTTGCTATGTAATAATGTTTTTAATCAATTCGTTTATAACTTTGCCTTAGTTAATTCATACGATTATGAAAAAACATGTGGTTTTAATTTTGATTCTCGTAAGCGGTTTTGCTTACCTTACCAACGCTCAACTTGTAAGCAATTTGTATTCTATTTACAACCCTATTAGCCAACAAAGGAGTTCTTCCGATTCAACAATCTTTTCGCCATACGGCATAATAAAACCGGGTAAACCAGTTTACAATGTTACCTTTGGAGCAGGTTATACCTCATTGGGAAGAGGCATGGGATTCTCTAATTCATCCGTAACACCTACTATTGCTTATGCGCCAAATGATAAACTTCAGATAGTTGCTGGTGCTTCATTTTCCTATACAAATTTCAATAATATGCCAGCGTTTAAAAACTCTGCTGTTGGTGGGAATATGCAACAAACCGGAGGGAATCCAACACAAGCTTTTGCTTATGGGCAATATCAACTAAATAATCGTTTTAGCGTATATGCAATGGGTTCGTTTGCTAAAAACCAGCTCTACTTTTCTCCATATAGTGCAGGTATTGGCAGAGCCGATTACCAACAAATGGGCGTTGGGTTTAACTACAAACTCAGCAGTAGGGTTAACATAGGCGCATCGGTAAATTTTGCAAGTGGTTCCGGATATATGGGTGTATCACCAAATGGGTTTAACTCTTTTGGTCCAATGTTTCCCTAAGAATAACTACTCTAAATATTCTGTAACAAAAAAGTCTGGCTTCGGCCAGACTTTTTTGCTACTAACTACTATTTAACCTAATCTGCCTTATAAACGGATTTGTGTTCATCATTATTGTTCTGTATTGCATCTTTTGCATCATTATCTTCGTTTAGCTCAACTTTCTTTACTGATGACAGGTCAACTTTCTCAATCTCTTGAGGAGCATTTGTGCTTGTAACCCAGATTGTACCTGTTCTATAAATATATACATTATGGAAATTGTCCCAGTAGAAATTGTATCGTGGGAAATAAACCCAACGATGCCTGTAGTTAACCCTTGGTGCCCAATATGGGTGATAAATTACTGCTCGCCTAAAAAAGTGATGCCTCTTTCTTTCAACCACAACTCTTCTATTTGGGTGTCTTTCTCTCCCTTCTTGAGCAAGTACACTTGATGTAATAAGAGAAAACAAAATCATTATTAAAACTGAAATTCTTCTAATCGATTTCATAATCGTAATTTTTAATTGTTGTTCTTTGCTTTTGTTACTATTACAACTTGAAAAGTATTTACCCTAAATTTTATGAATAATATTTTATAGATGACAATTTTCAGACCAAAATATATGTGTTGGAAAAGCGATTAGGAAAATAACAATAACAATCCAGTCTTGAAACCGAATTTATTCAATTAATTTACGTGGAGATTTCAGCCATATAATCCCGAAGGGGTTAAATGTGAATAACCCCGTATGCAATGCGGGGCGTAGCATGAAAAAACAACTACGGAGTGGTTGAATATTATTGGTATAATGAATTATGCAAGAGCAGTTTTTTGTTTGAATACTATGCAGACAAAGAATAGAGGAATAGATGGAACTTTCCGTACTTTTTTCTTGATAAAAAAGTACCAAAAAATCAAGAAGATATGATGCTCCTGCCCACAGGCTTTCTCAGGCTCGCCATATCTTCAGGCCGCCCGCTGACAAAACAATCTTTGTTAAAAATTACGATCTCTTTACGAGATTGGAATTTTTTATTTTTAATCCCAAAGGGATTAAATGTGAATAACCCCGTTTGCAATGCGGGGTGTGGTATGTGATAAAAAACAAACACAGGGTGGTTTAATATTATTGTTTTGAATTGATGCGGTCAGGACCGCTGTTTAGTTAGGGCGAAGATACGCTTCGCTAATCTTCGCCCAGCCGGGGGTCGTTCAATTATGACAATGACAACAGAAAGCCAGTATGATCTGAATAATATAATATATCGAAGCTATTGATGCTCCTATAGCTAAAATGATTGTCATGTAAAGCATTCTTTTATTCATCAATGTTTGCTGTTTTTGAACTCCTTCTAATTGCCTTTCATTTCTTATTTTATTCTCATATCTCTCAATTTCTTCCATCCCTTCGTCGGTGATGAAAGTTGCATATATTCCTGAAAATTTTGAATTGCTTTCTGTTTTAATAAAGTCACTTTTTTCAAGTAATGATAGACATGTTTTTATTTCTTCAGGTTTTAACTTTTTCATCAAAATGTTATCCTGAAAATCATGAGTGCTTACAGGTTGAATATTAGCACCTAATTCCCTCAATTGTTTAAGTATAAATATTTGCTTCTCTAAGATGTTCATAATATTATCTCTTTTAAAAATTACTGAACTCGTCTATACATGTACTAAAAGTACATATACACACCCATATTGGAATATATTGTGTACCTTTTAGTAATTGTTATCATAAAGGTAAGTAAAACAAATAGTCATTAATTGGTTCTGGGTTAGACTTATTTTATCTTTTCTATCTCCCTTTTCTTTAATCCCGTATATTCTATAATCTTTTCTATTGGTTCTCCATGAGGATCTCCTTCATTATTTTGAATACATCATCGGAGCTTCGGACTATTATGCGCTGCTTGCGGGTGAGCTTTATGGTCATGGGGTGTGCTTTCTGTTCAGTGGAAACAAATGTAGGAAAAATTTGGATTGGGAGGGTGCCTATGAATCTCGAACAAGGAATAATGAATATAGATTTTAGAAGATTACAGGGAAACAAGCTGACTACGTATACATCAAATATCAAAAATCGTTGATCCTTGTTCTTAAATCAAAAGAGTTCTAAAAGAGATTAGACTCTTAATAAAACTTTCTTTGTACTTTTTTTTGATAGAAGAGTACGAAAAAAGGTTTTCCCGATAAAAAGCATCGGGACAGGTTTTGTGAGTTCTCTAAAAGCAATCTACCGATGAGCGTGGGTAGATTAATAAAGGTTATTTGTCTATACAATCTTGAAATACTTCTAGTTAATCAAGAATTTTGTTTAATACAGTCTTATCTTGCCTCTTTATTCGTAATGAATTAGGTTTTAATCTATTTAATGATTTGCAACATGAAGACAAATTACCTGCTAGTTGTACTATGCTTGATTGGACTTAGATCTATTGCCCAATCGGACATTACCATATCGGAATGGACTGTAAAGCCAAAAATTGTTAATGGAAATATTGCTGAAAGTGAAAGTCGAATACTTTATAATCTTTACGATTCCAACACGAATATGTTTTTTAGAATTGCTAACGATAGCAATAATATTTACCTGAGTTTTAAGATCACAGACAAATTTGAACAATTGAAGATTTTGAAATCGGGAATGGTTGTAAACCTATCATCAAAGGGAACTAAGAAAATAAAAACTTCGATAAGTTATCCTCTTCCTAATAACAATGAAGATCCATCAACTGAAATAGAGCCTCAATTGATGAGAAAGCAGGACGTGAATAAGCTTCGAAATGAGTTTAAATTTAAGAAGTCTTTCCTTAAACTAAAAGGTTTTGCCACTGAAAATGGATTTATTTCAGTTGATCCAAACAGTTTTGTCTTTGTTGGAATAGATTGGAATGACAAGCAAGAGATGTATTATGACATAATTATCCCATTTACAGAATATTTTGGAGATAATTTTGTGGAGAAAGATTTGATGAGTGTTTTGAACCTGAAAGTAGAGGTAAATGAGATGAATAGGCCTAATCTTGCTGGAAATAATCGACCTCAAGGCATGCCTGAAGGAGGCTCAGAGGGTGGAGGTATGAGACCAGGTGGAGGTATGAGAGGTGGCGGGAGAATGGGATCAGGTGGTCATAATCGCAGGGGTATGAGATCCGAAGAGGGTATGGGCGGTTCAAACAGTAATAAAAAATTCTCCTCGCAAAAATTTACTCAGAAATTCAAATTGACAATAAAGTAAAGATTCCATTCCAACCCGGCCCTGAGCGGAGGGAATTACCCGTTTTAGGACAAGACACGAAGCATCATAAATGGTTATTCCTTGTTCTTAAATCGAAACGACAGATCCTTAGCTACGCTCAGAACCGAGCTTGCGAACTCGGCGCAGTCAATGACAATGGATCCATATTACAATTCATCATTACTATTAAGGATAGGGATTGAAGTTTCCCTAGCATACTGTTTCTTGCCATGCTGAACGGAGTGAAGCATCTAAGATCCTTCGCTCCGCTCAGGATGACAGTTTACATTGAGTTTACGTTACTAAACTGGTTAATTCAAACCTATGAAACTCTTTCGGCTTCTTTTAAAAGTTTTTTGAGATGTTCCACCTCGAACCGAAAATCGAAAAGTTTGGTTTTGATAATGAATGTATCCTCGTGGAATTCCCATTTACTATCGATGTAATGTTTTAACAATTTTTCTTGTTGAAGAATTTTCACGTTAAACATCGATATCTTTTTTAGAATTTTCACCTTCATAATCTTTTTACTCATTACACCGTATTAAAGACAGGCAAATTATTAGCGTTTAATGAGTTTTACTGTTTTGAGCGAATTGGACGATTTAATGTTTAAAAAGTAAACCCCAGGGGCTAATAGGGAAAAGTCTTGCTGCTCAACCGCTATTCCAGCCCAAACAGTTTTTCCTATTGTATTAAATAGCTCAAAAGTTTCCTGCCCAATTGTGTTTTTTAAGTTTATTCTATTCGTAAACGGGTTAGGGTAGCACTGTATCTCATTTGTAGAACTGGGGTTATCCTCAACAGAAGTGGTGGGGCTAATCTCAATTAAATCGCCAGGTGTTAAATCCCTCCCAACGAATGCTGCATAGGTAACGGGATACTTATAAACCCTAAAAACTGAGTTCATTGTTTCGCCTGCCCGAGCAGGATCTGCATCGGGTAAAGTGCCTTGTACCATTGGACCTGTTTTTTGAACAGGGCATATATACTCCCAAACAATTTCGCCAGTTGTAGTAACCTCTATAAATCTGCCAATTGTACCAGAGCATATAATAGTGTTTCCGTTCGGCAGACGATTGGCACCCGAAATATTCTCCGAATAAAGGGGCGCTGCAATAGTTCCTTGGTATGTCCATGTAAAGTTTGCAGGGCTGTATGCTGTTCCTGTTACCGAAGCGTAATTCCCATTGGCATCAACATTTGGTGTAAATTCATCAACCGTTGAGTAAAGGGATGAACGACCTAAGCCATTATTAAAACATGTCATGTTTCCCGCTCCTGGGTAACCAGCTGGAATCCATTCCACATCGTGCTGCTCATAGTATCGTTGGTTACTTGCATTTCCAGCCCCATAGCATACTGGGTTTCCCCAACGATACAATAAATCGCCACCTTTCCCCCTTAAACCTCCTGTATGACCAGCAGCCTGAGCGGTTGTGGTGCTATGATCGATAATCCAAACCTCACTATTCCCCCGAACACTTACGGCAATTTGATCGAAAGTTGCGTTGTAGTCGATGGAGTTCATGTGATTCCAAAAAGCAGGAAGATTTCTTTTATCACCATCACAATCGATTAGCTCTGGATGGCTTGATGGTGTTCCGTAGTTAAGTTTGGTATTATCGAAATCCTGAATAAGATGATCCCATGTGTGCCATTCCCACACAACTGTTCCACCCGAAGGGTAGGTTGGCTTTATCTCAACAATATAATCGGGGACCATCATTCCTTTCTGGGCAATATCGGGTTGAAATTTGCTGGGATCAAAACCTGCGGCAATACATTCTGCATAGGTTTTCTTCTCAATTACTAGCATTATTATATTGCCATTTGGTAGGATATGAATATCGTGATGTTGCATGTAGGTATCGGTGGAATAATCCAATTCCCACACTAGGTTTCCATCCCAATCATACTCTTCTACTCTTCCCCCTTCACCACCTCCACTGCTTAGTTTACCAGTAGTCATACATGTACGAAGGAGGTGTCCATTCTCAAGCAGGTATGCCGATTGTCCTGGAGGGTAGATACTTTTTGTCCATTTGTGTACAACTCGTCCCTCGTTATTTATCAAATACGTTGCGGTATACTGCTTGGGAGAAAACAACGTATACCCATTGAATACTTTTGAGGTATTGTTAAGCATTAATCCAACAGTTTTTGTTTGCCCATACATGGTATTAGCAAACAGAGACATTAAGATAACAAGCAATGTCTTTGAAATTTGTGTTCTAAGCATGGTATGGGCCCTCCTATTTAATTATTATCATTTTTTTAATTGATTGTTGATTATCAATCTGAAGTTGGTATGAATAAACTCCTGTTGGAAAATTATCGGCATTAAATTGATAGCTGTACAACCCTTGATTAAGTCGTTCATTCACTATTGTTGCCTCCAATTGTCCCAATAGATTATAGACTTTAAGGGTTACACTACCCGATTTTAGTAAAGAAAACTGTATTGTTGTGGTTGAACTAAATGGATTGGGGAAGTTCTGGTAAAGAATAATATCCGCAGATCCATTGGCTTTTGTTTCAGTAATTCCTGTTGATGAGTTATCGTAATTTCGTGCTACTCGGAAACCAATATGATACCATGGATGGTTGGGATCTTGTGGCCCACGGTAATAGGATGGATTCCGATTCGAAACTCTTGAATGCCCATCGTTTACGCTTCCCCCTGTAATGTTGTAGCCGTTGTACCAGTTTCCACCTCGCATTCCGCGATATTGCTTCCCATCGGGCATAGTGAATCCAACATCAGGGCCTTTGGGGTTATCGTAAGGACTGGTGCTATAATAATTTTGACCATACCAATCGTTAATTAACTCCCAAACATTTCCTGCCATATCGTAAATTCCAAAAGCATTTGCACCGCTGGTAGTTTGGTATGAAACAGCACTCCCCGGCCAGCTATATTCGGATTTTAGGTGAAGAGAGCCATCGTAGAAGCCTACAGGTGTTGTGAAAGGGTATGATGCCTCGGTTGTTCCTTCGTAAGGATCTTTTGAATCGGGCCAATTCGCTTTGGTAATATCCTGATCGTTTCCCCAAGGGTAATTATAGTAAGGGTTGGTTTGTCCTCCACGCCCTGCATACTCCCATTCGGCCTCGGTTGGAAGCCGATAACCATTTTTAGTAAAATCGCATACCCAAGTTGTAAGATTGTAGCACGATTGAAGGCCATTCTGTGCACTCAGCCAATTGCAAAATGCAGCTGCACCGCTCCACATTACCCCAACCATTGGGTGGTTGGCTCTAAAATCAACAATCGAAAACACCTTTCCATCATAGCCAATACTGTAATACGATGCAAACTGGTTTGTGTAGCAGTAGATATCGCTACCACCAGTTGCATAAACCGCATTATTTCTTACTTCAATTGCACCGCTTAATAGCGATGAGTTTAGAAATGCCAGAAACTGTTGATTAGTGGTCTCATATTTAGATATATAAAACGAATTGACTTTAACATTATGCAGTGGCAGCTCATCGCTTGGGTGGCTTGGATCTACGAAGCCAAAATGGTCGCCCATTGAAAAATCGCCCCCAGTTATAAATGCTTCTTTGAAATTCAAGGAATTATTGTCCATTCCACCCCTTACCAACAGCACATTTTCTTTAACTGTTTTCTCATTGTATGAGACAATTCCATAATCAACATTTATATCCCAAGCCTTTGTTGTTTGATTGGGCAAAGTGGTTGATGACCAAAAATTTCCTGATGAGATATTTGTAAAATATGCGGTATTGAATGAGGGTGCATGTAATTTTTCATCGTTTAGGGAGTAAAGCTCTTTTACATTTGGAATTCGCCAATCGGTTTTATTCGCCAATGACAAGCCTGATGCGTAGGCTAATGCCTCTTCCCATGTGTATGTGCTTGTTGATTTGAGTTTTTGCCATATCAATCCAGTATAATTATCGGTGATTGTTCCATCGCCATTATCTTTAAAATGATCAACAGTGAATGTGGTTGAGTAAAGACTTCTTACTGCTCGGACATGCATCTTTTTTGTTCCTCCAGCACTAATTGTTTCAGTTTTTGGGTGTGCTCCAACACCACCTCCCCAATTTACAACCCAAACGCTGGTTGCATCATCGGCTCTTACATCACTCGACCACCAATACTCAGCCGCAGTTGTAGTAAAGTAGGTTGAGTTTAATGCTGGATTTGAAACACTATAGTTATTGATACTAAATAGTTCATGGCTAGTGGGAAGTCGCCAATCATCGTAACCTCCAAGTACCAAATTATTACAATATGTGGATGCATTCTCAAAGATCATTTCACCACCATCAGTTTTCTGCCACATTAACCCAGTTGTATAATCGGTAATAGTTCCATTACCATCATCAACTAACGAAGGGGGATTAATGGTAAAGTCAGCATCTTCGCCTTTGGTGGTTGTGTAGCTGGTTGTTTGACCAGTATCCGGTAGCTTAAAGGGTATTAGCTTTTGAGCATATATGCTTGAAGATGATAATATCCCCAAAACAATAGCTATTAGTATTCGAGTTTTATGTAAGTTCATACAACCTCCTGTTAAAGTTTATTGGGTATTTTATAAATAATACAACATGAGTTCAATTCACCCTACTACCATTTCGGATTAAATTGGATCAAGAGGGTTATACTTACCTATTATAAATCATCTTCTTACTAATTTTTTGATTATCGGCTCTTAGAATATAAAAGTATATTCCGCTTACAACATGCGATCCGTTGTCATTTGTGCCATCCCAACTTAAGCTGTAATTTCCAGCAAGTAAGTTCTTATCAACAAGTGTTTTAATCTGACGACCCGACAAATCAAAAATCACAACATTAACCGATCTTCTTTTATCTATTTCAAAATCAATTGTTGTGCTATACGTAAAAGGATTGGGATAATTCTGATTTAATACACTACTTGGTTGAAGATACTCCTCGTTATTCTTTGTAGATGTAATAGTTTCAGGCGTGTAGTAATCAGGATCAAAACCAGTTATGGCATCTCCTGGTGTTAAATCATGCCCAACGAGTGCAGGATGATCTTTCGAATATCTATATGCTCTAAAAACACCATTGTAAGTTGGGTAGTTATCTACTTTGATTCTTTTTATACCATCTCTAGTCATTGGATTAATGTATTCCCAAACAATAGAAGTATCGCTAGGTGAAACTTCAAAAAAGTGACCGTCATTCATAGAACAAACGAGTGTATTTCCGTTAGGTAATCGTTGTGCGCTTGAGCCAATTGTGCTATAGAAGGAGGTGTTATTTTTACTGGAGTACGACCATACTATCTGCTTTGATACGTTCTTTTTCTCCTTCATAAGATTTGAATTGGGCGAGTTTTTAATGATATACCCAGCTGTTGGAGGATTCACGAATTGACTAGTTGTAATACCTGCTGAGTTTAGGTATGGGTTTATCTCAAAAATGTAAGATTGGGGTGTTAACTCAAAAAGGTTTTCAGCATTGTTGAAAATCAGAAAATGTCCTGCTCCGGGTAGCCCTGGTTTTATCCATTGAATATTATGCGCTCCGCCAATTTGTTTATGCCCAGCGGTTGCCTTCTCCCAATTATCGAGAACTGAAGGGGGATCGCCTTGATTGTATTTTGCAGGATCGCCAAATCTGTAAAGAAAATCACCTGCACTACTTGCAGCAAGTGCTTTACTACTTGTTGGGTCGTTTGCTACGAATGTATTACCATGATCAATAACGTAAAACTCACCATGTACTGAGTTAATAACAATTAAATCGAGATCTTGATTGTAATCTAGGGAGTTGCAATGCAGCCAATCGCTTTTAACAGGGTTTCCGCGTAGGTTCAAATTGATTTTGCCTGGATTATCCTTAATTGCACCATAGGTTGATTTCGTTGCATCGATATCCTGAACAACGTGATCGAAAAATGACCATTCCCAAATAACAGTACCGCTCTTGTTAACCTCAACAATAACATCCATTTGTGCTCCAGTGTAATTATTTGATGGATTGCATCCAGCGGCAATACACTGGGCTGAGGTTAAATCTTTGTTCGCAATGTAAATAAAGGTTGAGTCACTCAACTTTTTATTGTAAATTTTTTCAAAATCGTGGTGTGGATAGTACCCCGATCGTGTTTCGGTATATTGCCACACAACATTTCCATTCCAGTCGAGCTCTTTCCAAACGTTTGAATTGCTTGGATTGCCTCCAACTGCATCAAGCAACGTACCTGCCTCTGTTAATCGAGGATTTGTGCCAATGGGCCACGTATGCACAACATGCCCTGCCATATCAATTAAATAGGTTACACCTCTTGTTCCAAAAAGAGTATAACCATTATAGGCTTTTGATTCATCCCAATACCTTGTCTCAGTTAGAGTCATAAAACATTCCTGAGCAAAAATTGAGACTGTCCAGAAAACAAAGCCAATTAGTAAAAGTATTTTTTTCATAATCAATGGGTTTATAATTTAGTTTATGTTTTAGTTTTTAGAATCGGGTTACTAGAATGATTTCACAACCATTTTTTTACATGAAACGTAATTACCACCTGCAAAAAGTTTTACTAAATAAACACCAGTACTTAGTCTATGACCTGCATTATCATTTAGTTTTAGGTTGATTGTTCTACCAGAAATAGCGACTTGTCTAACAACTTTTCCATCGATATTGATTATCTGAACAAGTAAATCTTTATCAGTAGGTTGATTTAAGGATATATTAACATAATCGGCTGCTGGATTGGGAAAGAGAGTCCAATTCGGTTTGTTTTCTGAATAAAAATCTGTGCTATTATTTACAGAAGTGATTCCGATACTATTATAGGAATAAACAATTTCTCCATTTTTTGATGTAGCTGTTTCATCGGCAGGTAAAACAGCACTTATGTAATCAACGGTAACATTATCCGATGAAACGGTTACCCTTAAATGACCCGCTCCTGCAAGTTTTACTCCAGTGAAAGCATCGCCATTGTCTCTCATGCCAATTATATATGTTGAGTCGCTTGGCATTGGCACTGTTTGATATATAAGACCATCCTTCTCTTCTCGAGCATAAATATGGTCGTGACCCTGAAAGAAAATATCAACCTTACTATTTACCATTAGCTGATGCAAAGGCACTCCTCCCCAACCAGGGCGATTGGCTTCGAAATTTGCAACATCGCCCCATTCGCAAAGCGAAGCAACACCAACTCCACCTCTTGTTTCGCCTAAAACATGATGTGCAAATACAAATTTGTGCTTTGCAGTGCTATTCTCAAGCGTTTGCTTAAACCAATCGTACTGTGTTTTTCCAATCGTCCAATCCCAATTACGAGGTTTGGCGTTTGCAGTATAGTATCTATATGCATCTAATACTATGAAAAGTGCATCGCCCCACTCCCAAGCATAATAGTTCTCGGGCTTTCCAATCCCGCTTGCTTCTTCAGCGATATTACCTGAATAGAATCCATCGGGGAAAGGATTTGGATAATAATATTTTCGCCATAGTGTTGCGTAAGTTGCAAGATTGTTTGGAGGTGTTTGCAGTAAGTAATAACCGCTTTCGCCCTCATGGTTTCCTATACATAGATATAATGGTAGTGAATGACATGCTTTACCAAAAAAACTTCGACAATTGAAGTGTAATTGCTTCTCCTCCTGATTTGTTATTGTAAATGGATTATGATCATCGCCAAAAGTATCGCCTAAATCGAGCATAAAGTCGGCTGTATCTTTAAGCTGATTTGCTAGAGCAATATTCCACAAGTTCCAACAACCCTTTTTATCATAAGGATGAGGATCGGCTTCAATGATAAACCTGAACGTACTACCTTTTTTCCTCTGGGTAACAAATGTGTGTTCATCACTTGCCAAATAGGTGCTTGTACCTGTTTTCCTATACCTTGTTCTATAGTAATAACGTGTTCCCGATTGCAAACCTGTTAGGTTTATTTCTGTGGGTTCGCCAGCAGAGCATGTTGAAATGATTGTTGATAAGGAATAACTTCCTTGGGCTGTACCATATTCAAAATAAACATCCACGGAGCTATCGAATAAAACACTAACAGTAATTGAGTTATTGGTGGGTCGCCCAAGAATTTCAGTCATCTGCTGAGAGAATCCCATACTAGATAGCAGCAAAATTCCAAAAGACACTAGTGCTGTCTTCATACTAAAATTATTTTTATGGTTTTCATAAAATCGGTTGATTTAATATTCACTAAGTATAAGCCGCTACTAATATTATCGGGAATTTTATATACCGATGTGCCTGAGGGCATTACTCCCTGATGCAAAATTCCCATGCATTGTCCCGTAGCTGAGTATATAGTAATTTGAACTTGAATATTTTGGAATGATTTTAGGAAAAGATAGCCCCCTGATTGATAAGCCTCAATGCTGTTACTTTTCTTTACTGGCAAATCAACCCCTGTATTTATTGATTTAGCCTTTACATAGTAAGTTCTACGACTTACGCCGTTGGTTAACCCCGGCGATGGGTTGTTAACATGATATCCCCCGATATAGTCTACCTGTGCGCTATCGCCAAGAATTTTAACGTTTAGATGCCCTGAACTTGGAATAATTGTTCCACTTACATAGCCCCATGTTTGGGCATTATTAGCAACGGTATATGCAGGAAAGGAAGGTTGAGGAACTTCCTGATATATAATGCCATCTTTGGGCTGTTCTGCATAGAAGTGATCGTGCCCATGAAAGTAGATTTGAACCCCATTCTCAACCATAATTTGGTGCAATGGTTTTCCCCACCCTGGGCGTTTTGCATCAAAGCCATAGGTTCCATCAGCATTCTTTCCACCATTTTCGAAGTAATCCGCTATTTCGGCTCCCCCACGGCCAAGATTATCGCCACCAACTAATTGATGAGCAAAAACGAACTTAAACTTAGCATTGCTCTCCTCAAGTGTTTTCCTAAACCAATCGTACTGCGTTTTGCCAAGAGTGAAACCCCAAGGATCGGATGTTTTTGCCATTGTATTGCAATAAGGATCGATGACCACAAAAAGAGCATCACCCCAATTCCAAGCATAGTAGTTTTCGCGCTTACCTACAAAGGGATAGATAGTTTCATTACCAGAATAGAAATCGCTAGGTTCAGGAGTTGGGTAGTAGATTTTGCGTATTGAAGTTGCTAGATTAAAGACATCATCTGGTTGATTATAATTTAGCCATCCTAACTCGCCTTCATGATTGCCAAGCACAATAAATAGCGGCATCGATGAGCAAACCTTATCCCAAAAATTTCTATAGATTAAGTTACGTTGCTCGATATAGTAGTTATCTGGAATTGGAAATTTCTCTGTTAAGAAATTATCTCCAAGATCAATAAGAAAATCTGGTTTCAGGTTAAGCGCATTTTGGAGGGTATTGCGAAAAGTTGTATAGTTTGAGCCTTCATCTAAATGCGGATCGGCCTCCACTGCAAAAGAAAATTGCTCGCCAGTTGCTCTCTGCGTGTGAAATTGCCCCATTGTTGCTGATTTGAAAGTAGTTTCCCCTTTAACTCTATAAAATAACTGATAGTAGTACTGTGTATCCCAACTCAAACCATCAATTATTATCTCCATAGGAATATTTGCAGGGTATTCTTGGGTTGATGTTTGATTTGTAAAATTGCCATCCGATGTGCCATAGGCAATATATGCCTCCAGCGTTTTATCGGAAAGCGCATTGAACACAACCGATTTATTGGTAGGCACACCTAGTAGCCCCGATGCAACAAAATCGCCATAAAGTCTAATATCTACTTTATACAAGGATTTGCCTGCGGTTACAAAAAGGATATTGCTGTACTTACCACCAAAGCAGAGGTTACGAACCTTCTCTGTTATAGGAAATGTAATTTGCCCAACGGCATTGGCATCCTTATCGAATATCTTTATTCCACCATCACCAAAAGCAACATAGATGTTTCCTAGGATATCTGAGGTAATTCCATCAATCTCCTCATTGCCAGTGACTTTTAGGAAAACCTTTTTATCTTTTGTTATATCTTGGATTTGATACTCATTTCGTAAATTGTATGAGTAGATAGTATTGGTGCTACTTTCACAAACGTATAGAGTACGCCAATCGCTGGCAAAAGTGAGACCCTTGGGTCTAGCCAATGTACTATCGAGCAGAACGGCTTCAGTTTTATTATAGGGAATGCAGAATAAACCTTCATATTTGAGTTCACGATCGGCAGCATTAACAACATAGTCGGGATCGGTGAAGTATACTGAACCCAAATAGCTTAATTCAAGATCATTCGGGCTATTAAACTTTTTTCCTTTGTATTGAGATAATAACGGTGCAATCACTCCTGATGAACTCATTCGAGCAATATCGCGAGTACCCTGCCTGCATAATACAAAATCATTGTTCTTTGTACAAACAATTCCACTTGAGTTTCCCGAAGGTGAAGCAAAAGTTTCAAGTCCATTAGCTTCACTCCATTTATATATAACATTTCCATCAATATCACTAAAAACCAAATAACCATCGGGATACCATGCAGGGCCCTCGGTAAAAAGCATATCTGTTGCAAGTTGAATTGGCGACCCAAATTGAATACCATCGGCAAAGGAATTTAATGATATCAGAAGAAGTAAATAAAACCAAATGATTGCTTTAGAATTGTAAGTCATATATTCTATTTATATGCTTTATACAATTCAATTCTAATTCACCCTACTCCCTTTTTTAGATTTTTTCTTAAAATAAAAACCATCCAGTAATTGCTGGATGGCTCAGTATGTTTGAAATAAATATCGTTCTTTAATCCTTTTGCGTAGCAAGAATCATTTTTACATGTAGTTGGTTGCCTATATCCAAAATTGAAACCAAATCTTGTAGTTGGATGGTTCTATCAGCCCGAAGGATTACTGTTGTGTTCTCAGGGTTTGGAGCTAATTTTTGAATACTTGGCATTATTGCATCAAAAGGAATTGGCTTATCGTTCAGAAAATAGTTTAGCTCTTTTGTAACCGAAAGGTTAATGGTTTGCTTGGATACTTTTTGAACGTTGGCTGATGCTTTGGGTAGCATAAGCTGAATAACCGATGGGTTTACAAGGGTTGATATTATTAGGAAGAACAGCAACAGGAAAAACATTATATCGTTGAGCGAAGAGGTGTATACCTCAGCATGCATCTCACGTTTACGTTTTAGTATCATCTTTTATAAATTAATTTCCTAATATTTATCCACGACTACGAAGGAGAGCCATTAGCTCATTGGACTGCTTTTCCATCATCGATGTAATTCTATCGATTTTAGAGTTTAAGAGGTGATAGCCTGCAAAAGCAATGATACCAACAAGTAATCCCGAAGCGGATGAAACCATCTTTTGGTATAAACCACCAGAAATAATCCCAATGCTAATGTTATCGGTTAGGGAAATATTGTAGAATATTTTAATAACGCCGAATATTGTTCCTAAGAACCCGAACATAGGTGCAATGGTTGCAATTATTCCAAGGTAGTTAATTCCACGACTTAGCGAGTCTATTTGTTGGTGTGCTTCCGCCTCCATTGCATCCTGAATATCTCTGATTGTAAAGCCCATTGTGTGAAGCCCCGCAGCTAAAACCTTACCAACTGGCTGATTTGTGGCCTCGCAGGTATTGATGGCCAAATCCAGTTTACCCTCTTTTAGCATTGGGTTGATTGTACTAACTAAATTCTGGGTTCTTGATGCACGCTTGAGTATTGTCCAACGCTCGAATATTACCCAGAAACTTACCAACGAAAGGAAAAATATTGGGATAAGAATCCAACCACCTTTCATTATAATTTGGAACATATTCTCAGCATGTTGGGTAACAACCGGTTGTTGAATGTTTTGTAACAGAATAGAAGACACCATAATCGATTATTATTTAATAATTTATTTTCAAGATATCAGTTGTAAAGATATTTACTATAACATTAGCTACAAAGTTAAAATGAATTATTCATCTCTTTATTGTGTAAATAATAAAAAATGTGCCTTTAAAATAGCCAATGACTCCAGTGTATTATAAAAAAACCGCAAAGGATTTTACACCCCTTGCGGCCTACAGCAACCCAAAATCAAACCTACTCAACAACTAATGAAACATCAAGAATAAAAATATCATCGATTACTTTATCCCCTAAATTTTCGAAAAAAGAGCCTGAACCATAACGTACATCGAATTTTGAACGATCGACAGGAATATTTGCTGTATAAACATTTCCGCTTTTAGTTACAGTAAAAGATATTGGATTTGTAATCCCTTTAATGGTCAACTTACCTTTAACTTCTGCTTGATTATTAACAAAAGCCGTGCTCTCATTAATAACTAATGTGGCAACGGGGAATTTTTCAACACCAAAAAAATCATCTGATTTTAAATGTCCAATAAGTTTCTGATTGTAACCAGCATCGGTTAGATCATCATCCGAGATACTTTTCATATCAATGTTGAAAGTGCCATTTGCTAGTTTATTATCCTTAATGGTTAGCATACCATCAGTAAGTTTGATATGACCATGATGCTGTCCAGCAACTTTCTTTCCAGTCCATTTAAGCTCTGTTTTCTCAGCATTTGCTTTGAAATTTTGAGCATTTATTGTCCCTGCAATTAAAAGGGTCAATGCAACAAAAAACATTTTTTTTGTAATCATATTCTTAAAGTTTAAAATTAGTTCGTTGAAGGTTTTATTAAATAACCTAATTCGCTAATTACTGGTTACAAGTTACTGGTTTGTTGATTTACAGTATTTAATTCTATTTTCATCTAACTACAATTTTAAGAGGAAAATTAAACCTCAAATAGATAATCAGAAATTAGCAACTAGTATCAAGCAAGATTATTTAAATAGTAACAACGATAAACATATTTTTGTTTAATGAATTAATAAAAAGATAGAAGATACTTACTGAACTTAACGTGAGTTCAAAGTAAGAATAACATATTGATTCTAAATATAGTGTTAGATTGTTGCTTTGTCATGCTGAACGAAGTGAAGCATCTCGTCTTAAGATAATTAGATCCTTCGCTTCGCTCAGAACCGAGTTTGCGAGTTCGGCGGAGCCAATGACACCTTACATCGAACTGACATTAGACTTAAGATCCAAAAATGTGAGTGGAGATCTATTACTAATCTAGCGAGGTATATATCTAGCAATACGTCTTGCCAATCTCCTAAATTTGAAGCGTTCCATATAGCGGCTAATCATTCTTAGCACGTTAAACCATAAAACAAGGTAAAAAACAAACGACATAAACCAAATGGCAACAGTGTTAAACCAAAAAGTTGGTATAAAAAGCGAGCCAATTCTTTTTTCAGGAGCAAAAAGATGAGCACGTCCATTAATTGCAGTTGGAGTGGCATAAATTGGGTTATACCTGCGAATAAGCCTATAGCCAACCTCTTCTATCTGATTGCTCTCGTTTGAATTCAATACAAGGGTGTTAAGGGCTTTATTATTATAGCTAAGGTTGAGCTGATAAATAGCATTATCACCGCTAAGTTTATGCGATAGTTCCTCGTAATGAGCATCTTTCCGCTGGCTTGCTCGCTGAAATGATGAGGTAAAATATGAGCGAAGCTGAGTTAGAATGTTTTTTGTTTGATTGATATCCTCAACGGTAACTCTATGTGGGTTTAGAATAGAGGTATCTGGAAAAATTAGGTTATTGATGGTATAATCGCGGGATATCAAATACATCTCATTCTGAATAATTTTCAGGTTTCGATTTATATGAGGTGTTTGCTTGTTTAAAATAATATCCTTTAACGACTCATCGATTAGAACCTGAAGTTTTGGGATTAGAAATGATGCGTAATAATTATCAGTACTTAATTCCTTATCATATTCATAAAACTCTTTCTCAAACTTATTAGCAGTATACTGGTATACACATAAAGCTTCATACGACCATCGGCTAACCATTATATCCCCAATAACTGGTACATATTCAGGGTTTGATATTTTCTTATGTAACTTGTTATAGTTAACAATTACTCCGCTAAAAAGTAATTGTGGAACAAGAATCAAGGGGATCATCACGTAGATTGAAACTACTGAGTTTAGTGCGGCAGAAATATTAAGTCCTATAAGATTTGCACATACTGCCGTTGAAAAAAGTATTAGCCAATGGCTGAAAATCATTCCCTTAATCTCAAGAATTGAATTACCAACCAGCACAAATAGTAGCGATTGTATTGCTGAAAAAATGATTAACACTAATACCTTAGAGTTAATGTAACTGAAATAGCTGAGGTTTAGGAATTTTTCACGTTGTCGTACTTTTCTATCCCGAATTATCTCTTCGGCGCTAATGGTTAAACCTAAAAACAGGGTAGCCACAACGCTCATAAATAGGTAACTAGGGATATTATCGTTGTTGCTAAAGATGTACTCATCGGGATTATTAATGGTGCCACCAATGTACTTTGTAAAATACCCAAGTATAATGGCAAGCAATGGCGCAGCAATAAGGCTAATATACATAAACTGCTTATTCACCAACTTACTAAACAGATTTCGCTTGAAAAAAATCCACATCTGTTTTCTATGAGATGGTATGCTAAAGCCACTCTGAGGTAAAGGAGATTTAACAGAGCAATTGGTTAAAGTGATTTTACTTTCGATATTCTTCTTATACAACTCGTACCACTCCTGAGCCGTACGTTTTCTCTTTCTGGTTAATTTTCCATACTCGTTAACCACACGAGCTTCAACAATTCTTAAAATTTGCTCGGTATTAACATTACCACATGTTAGGCATTCGCTCTCTTCTGCTCTAAGATAGTGTGCAATTTGTTTGAAGTACACCACTGCACCCATCGGATTACCCTGATATATAACTCTTCCGCCATGATCCATCACTATTATCTTATCGAAGAGTTTGAATATATCCGATGAGGGTTGATGAATGTTGGCAAATACAATTTTTCCCTTAAAAGTCTGCTTTTTAAGCATAAGAATCACTCGCTCAGAGTCCATTGATGATAAACCTGATGTAGGTTCATCAACAAAAAGAACAGCAGGTTCACGAAGCAACTCAATGGCCATGTTTAATCGTTTACGCTGACCACCGCTAATAAATTTATTAATGGGATCTCCGACCTTTAAATCCTTTGCTTCAAGCAAATCAAAGTCAAGAATTGTTCTATCAACAAGTTCACGGATTTGAATATCAGTAAACTTGCTAAAACACAAACATGCGCTAAAGTATAGGTTTTGATATACTGTCAGTTCCTCTACCAAAAGATCATCCTGTGGAACATAGCCAATTAATCCCTTTAAAGCCTCTTTTTCTTTATGTAAATCGTACCCGTTAATTATTATTGAACCTCCAGCAGGCTTTAAATTTCCATTTAGAAGATTAAGAAGCGTAGATTTTCCAACGCCACTGCCACCCATAATACCAACAAGCTGCCCGGAATGAACACCAACTGAAAATGGATGAACACCATCGAGGCTTGCTTTGTGTTTATATTCAATGTTATAGGCATTAAGTGTGATAAATGAGTTATTCAAATCTTGTATAAAAGCACTTGCAATCTTAGAATAGTAAATTGGATTAATTCGCTGGTTACGAATAACTGCACCTGCTCCAAAAATATATGCCCTACCCGGTTTTATGTTTCGACTATTTAAGAATAGATCGTTTTCTCCAAAGTATTTTACTAAAAAGGTATTTGTGCTTGCAATTCTTAGAACGTATACCTGACCGCGTATCCTGTCATTGAAAAGATGTTTAATACTCGGAATCGGGTTATCTTTGTTATTATCTATGAGTAATATTTGATCATTCCATGGTATACACGACTGCTCTTCACAAAGAATGAACTCTTTACCATTATTAAATTCAAATTCCTTAATATTAAACTGCGAGGCAACAGATTTTACAAAATCAAGTTTATTCGGTGTATCAATCCTACTATCGCCTATAAATTCAATGAGTTGAAGGATTAACCATACTTTTTGATGTTGCTCAAACTCCTTATTTATAACCGAACAAATTTCAGAAACCCTATCAGATATGGGATATTTATACCCTTGGTTGTTTTGTTGAATCTGAACCTCTTTGGAGTGGAATTGAGAAATATAATTGTCAAATTGCTTTAAATACAACTCTACCTGTTCAGAGCTGAACTCATTTTCAAGATAAGCCTCAACGACCTCCCTAGCGTAAGGCGAAATGCCATTGCGGTCTACATCAACCACAATAGCAAAGAGCTGCATTAAAGCTTTAAGAATTGACTCGTTCATAAAATTGGAAAAGGCAATTCAAAAATAATCTTTTAAATAGAATTTAAAACAAAAGATTTATATTTCAAAACATCTTTTTTGAGCAAGTGCATATAAATTATGCTGATTATCTGTATAATAAAGAATATTGCTATAATGTTAAATTTTTATATTGCTACCATAATATTCAAAAAAATATATATTTACAAAAAAGAGAGACAATGAACCCTTCCCCTTTTCAACTACCAATTACTGAACCTGTAATTGTATTTGGAATAGTTCTTTTTGTAATCCTTGCAATCCCAATGCTGTTTTCCCGTTTACGAGTACCGGGAATAATTGGGTTAATCCTATCGGGAATGGTTTTAGGGCCATCGGGATTAAACATTCTTGCAAGTAAGGGTAGCATTGAACTTTTGGGAACTGTCGGGCTGATGTACCTTATGTTTTTAGCAGGTCTTGAACTGGATATTCACACATTTGCCAAATCGCGAAATAAAAGTATCGTATTTGGAGCGTTAACATTTATTGTTCCTCTGGTTATTGGTTATATAGTTTGTTTATGGCTTCTTGGCTTAAATCAAATCGCCTCATTGCTGATTGCAAGTATGTTTTCCACCCATACTTTGATTTCGTATCCGATTATAAGTCGTTTTAGAATTACGAAAATTGAACCTGTTGGGGTAACCATTGGGGGCACCATAATAACCGACACTCTTGTGCTTCTTCTTCTTGTCGTAATCACCGCATTAGCAAAAGACAATTTAACTTTTGCATTTTGGGTCAAACTCACCCTAAAAACTCTTATCTATTTAAGTTTTATTATATACGTTTTCCCATTAATTGGAAAATGGTTTTTTAGAAACATTACAGGAGAGCCTATAGCCCAGTATATTTTTGTTATTACAATGGTGTTTTTTGCGGGTAGTCTTGCTCGACTAGCAGGTATTGAACCAATTATTGGAGCTTTTCTTGCAGGAATAGCATTTAACCGACAAATACCCCATTCATCAACCCTAATGAATAGAATAGAGTTTATTGGGAACTCACTATTCATTCCTTTTTTCCTAATATTTGTGGGAATGTTTATCGATCTCCGTGTTTTTTTAAGCGGATGGGAATCGATAAAAGATGCAATAATTCTAATATCAGTAGCACTTCTAACAAAATGGCTGGCAGCATTTATCACTCAAAAAATATTTCACTATAAAACAGTATATCGAAACCTTATATTTGGTTTAAGCAGCTCACATGCCGCCGCTACTATTGCCGTAATTCTTATTGGTTATCAAATTGGGATTATTGATACAAATATTTTAAATGCAACTATTATTCTGATTTTAATAACCTGCTTGGTTAGCTCATTTGTAACCCAGAATGCATCACGACAAATAGTTGTAATAGAAAAACCTCAAGAACAGATGGCTGAAAATCGGGAACGAGTGCTTGTTCCAATATCTAATCCAGAAACTATTGATGATCTTTTAGAATTCGCAAACTACTTAAAAACACATCATAGCCGCGATCCTATTTATACTCTTATGGTAGTTAAAGACGAGGGTGAGGTTGCCACCTCTAAAAATATTATGAATAGGGCAATTGAAATAGGTTATGCTGCTGATTATGAAGTCGAAACAGCTACACGGGTTGATATTAATGTTGCATCGGGAATTGTAAGGGCTTGTAAAGAACTTTTGATAACAGATGTTGTAATGGGTTGGAACGGAAATTTTAGCCCAAAACATTGGATTTTCGGTACTATGCTAGAAAATATTCTTAGCGAAATTCGTCAACCAATTTATGTTGTTGGAATTAAGCAGCCGTTAAATACAATTACCCAAATTAACGCTCTAGTACCACCATTTGCAGAATACGAAACTGGTTTTATCCATTGGCTTAAAGCCCTAA
This sequence comes from Bacteroidales bacterium, assembly GCA_013376985.1. Taxonomy (GTDB): domain Bacteria; phylum Bacteroidota; class Bacteroidia; order Bacteroidales; family Tenuifilaceae; genus UBA8529. Next base: position 3,341 of record JACABB010000005.1, on the reverse strand, counting down.
AAAACCTTACTTTACAAACAAACTCCAAACTAAAGTTTATTGTTGAAAAGAGTAGCATTGATAATTTTAAGATCGCCATTGATAAATGTAAGCTAAAGTTGAATTTTACAATCGAGGAGGTAAATGTTTGGGACGATTTCTTTAAAACAAATACTGATATTCCTAATAATAGCCTTTTGTTCCTTTTAAGCGCACGGGAAGGTTCCATTTCATACTCTCAAAAACTCGACAGTATTCCCAAATATATATCAAACCAATTTAAAGGGAAGAGCTTTGTAATTGTATATCCACCTCAAGCCAAACTAACTTCGGTTGATTTACGCTCATTCCTAACAGGTTCTGGTCAACTTGCGGTCGAGGAATCACCTACAATAATCGAAAAAGTAAAATAACTTCAGTTCGATGTAAGAAACAATGTATTCATCTGTGTACCAGTCAAATTATTTTATTTGAAACAATGGAGTGCTGGAACTGGAGCGAAGCGGAACTCGACGAAGTCAATAATGGAAAAATGGAAGAAAGAAGCAAAAATCTAACTTCTCTTTCCACTTTTCACTTCCAACTTTTCATTCTCTATTCTCAACCCAAACCAACTCCCACTTTTCGAGGTTAAAAGCGGTTAGATAACCAAACCCCACTCCTTTGCCTTTATATACGCAACCTGCATCAATTCCAATAAGACGTACATTTGGAACATTCAATCTTCCTTTTATATAATCAAGACTGGCAGGTGTATGGCCATGTATAATAATTTTACCAGGAACCAACGTATCTGGGATTTGCTCTGGCCGCTTCCAAAGCATACTTTTTATGTCGGAAAAAGGATCTTTCAACCTATAATCAAGACCCCCATGAACCAACACAAACTTATCATCAACAATTAAATAAGCAGGTAACGATTGAAAAAACTCCATGTGCCTAGTAGGAATGCAAGGGTATGATCCCTCCTCATAACCTAAACCAGTCATTTTGGAGTAGCTATTCAAGGTTTCTTCGCCAGCATTTAACATCCAAAGATTGTAGTACATCGAATCACCAATAGATTCGAGTAACAACTGTTCGTGATTACCCTTAAGACAAGTTATGTTATAGCCAGAATCAATTAGCTTTAAAATATAGGTTACTACTCCTGAACTATCGGGTCCCCTATCGATATAATCACCTAACATAAATATCCTATCGGTTTTAGATATTTGAAGTTTCTCCTCCAAAAGATAGGTAAGCGTTCTTATGCAGCCATGAATATCTGGGATAACGTATGTTGCCATCACTGTATGCTTTTAAGCAAATATACGTGGAAGATTGGAATAATGAAATGGTGGAGTAATGGAAGATACAAGCAAGGATCTAGCCTCTTGTTCTTGATCATCCCAAACATCCATCATCACACTAAATAATTATATGCCTCTACGAATGAATACATTGTTGCTTTTCTCATATCTAACTCACGTTAATTAAGGAGAAACATGCTTCTGCTAACTATCACCTAATCCCTTGTTGTCCATTAGGTATATTTCATTAATTTTAGACATAAATTTAAAATTCTAAACAGATGAAAAAAATCTTTTTACTCACTACAATAGCATTTCTAATCGGTTGTAAAACAAAAACAGAGGTAAATAAAGAAAATCAGACTACCTACGATTCATCGCTTGCAAAGAGTTTAGGTGCCGATGATTACGGGATGAAAAATTATGTGATGGCTTTCCTAAAATCTGGAGCAGTAAAGATTACGGATTCAACCGAAAGGGCAATTCTACAAAAGGCTCACCTAAAAAACATTCAACGATTGGCAGATGAGGGTAAACTCATTATTGCAGGCCCATTTCTCGACAATCAGGAGATAAGAGGCATCTTTATCTTTAACGTTGAAACGCTTGATGAGGCAAAAACCCTAACAGAGACCGATCCTGCCATTAAAGCAGGTACTTTAGTTATGGAACTGCACCCATGGTATGGTTCTGCTGCACTCATAGAAACAATGAAGATTCACTGTAAAATTCAGAAGAAAAAATTCGGGGAGTAATTCGCGAGTTCTTTAATCCCATAGTTCGGTAAATTTTTAACTGCTATTTTTAAGTTACTTATTGGGTGCAATTTGGTGCTTTTGAGTTTTGGTGGCTAAAAAATATTAAAAGCCACTAAATCACCAAGTCACAAAAATCCACCAAAAAGATTACCGAACTATTGTTAATTCAACCTTTCTTTTTAATTGTTAAATCTACCCAAGTGTTCTTTTTATTAATAGAAACACTTGGACAAGCCATTTTCTTTTACACCAATAAATATTGAACAATTAAAAGAATATAGTTTCTTTACCTCCAAAATTGTGGAGTATGGAGGTTGTGGGAGATTTTTTAAATCATTGCAAATACGAAAAACGCCTTAGCCCTAAAACAATAAAAGCATATACAATTGACTTAAAGCAATTTGAAGATTTCCTTGCGAACCAACTAAACATTACCGATATCCACCAAATAGGGAAAGACGACATAAAAAAATACATTCAAATCCTATCAGAATTCAAACCCAAAACGATAAAAAGAAAGCTGGCTGCCATAAAATCTATGTTTAACCAGCTAGAATACGAAGATGTTATTGAACAAAATCCATTCAGAAAGGTAAAACTTAGGATTAAAGAACCGAGAACGCTTCCAACAGTAATGACGCTTGATGAGGTACGATCAATTTTTGATGCAATCTATAACGATTTCACTAATGTTCATAGTTCCAATATATACTCGTATAAAGAAAAACTAAGAAATATTGCCGTTGTTGAATTGCTATTTGGAACTGGTGTAAGGGTATCTGAGCTCTGCACTTTAACCAAAAACAATATACCCCCCGATTTTTCACTAATCAAGGTAAATGGAAAGGGAAGCAAGGAACGTAAAATACAGATTGAGAATAATGATATTCGAAAAGTATTAAAGGATTATTACATCCTTTTTAAAGATGAAATTGAAAATAGCGGGTACTTCTTTATTAACCGATTAGGAAAAAGACTATCTGAGCAATCCGTTAGATTAATGATTCGAAAATACAAAAAGCTTAGCCACATTGAAAAAAGGATTACCCCGCACGTATTCCGACATTCATTCGCTACTCTTCTACTTGAGCAGGATGTAGATATAAAGTACATCCAAAACCTCCTAGGCCACAGCTCAATTGTTACCACCCAGATATACACCCATGTAAGCACCGAAAAACAAACCGAAATCCTACACAATAAGCACCCTCGCAACAGCCTGAATTTTACTGTTTAGCAATAGGTAGTTGTTCGTGAATAACGGATAACTATTTATTATGAGTAACCCAAGTGAAGCAGGAAAGCAATTTGA
>JACABB010000049.1 GCA_013376985.1 Bacteroidales bacterium | reverse complement strand
AATCGATTCGGCGCCGCAGAACTTTAGATCTTTACGGATTGGCTCATCCAAATTTCCTGTTTAGTGGAATTTATTATTGAAAGTGTCTCCAATTTTTTAAAATATCTATCAATTCTATAATTAAACTTTAATGCGCATAAATATATGTGATTTTTTGATATCACAAGTTTCATTTGAAATCTCCATCACTATGAATTGTAAAAATACTTAAAAAAAGATTTCTTATCTTTTTTCGGAGGGATATCTATTCTGGCAAACTAGTTTTCAATTTTTCAATAGATTTCAAATCATTTCCAAATTGATTTATCATTTGTAGAGAAATAGAACGGGAATCAGAAGGAAGTATATATTTAACAAAAGTAGCCAGAGTTCCGCTTGGTCCCACATCGATAAAAATATAATCTCCCTTTCTAAGCATCCATTCAACTGTTTTCTTAAAATCGACTGGATATCTTATAACTTCCCAGAAATAATCTTTGCTAATCTCTTGAACTGCCTCATTTTTTAATGAAGAAATCAAAGGAATTCCAATTGACGATATTGATAACTTTGAGATCAATTTTTTAAACTCCGATTCAATCGGATCTATTAATTCTGTATGAAAACCATATTTAATTGGCAATTTTTGAGATATTAAGTTGATTTTATTCAAACCTTCTTGGAGATACCTAATATCATTGGGCAATCCCCCCACTACAAAACTCCGCTGAAAGTTTCTCCCTGTAACCCAACAGTTTTTAAAAAGCTCGGGGAGTTCGGTTGTAATTTCCTGCGATTCTAACACAGCCAACATCTCAACTTGTTGAGTGTTTTCTTCGGCCAGCCTTGCCATACCAACTACTAATTGAATCCCTTCTCCCAATGAAATAGCACCAGAAACAACAGAAGCGGTTATCTCTCCAAGACTGTAACCCATTAAAAAATCGGGTTGAACACCCATTTCCATGAGTACACGAACAAGACTGTATTCAATACACAACAATGCTGGGTTAGTATAAAGAAGATGGTCAAAAGACTCACTTTTTTTCCGCCCAGAATATAGAACATCAATTAGAGAGGTTTGAATATGAGATTGTACGATTTCATCGCAATGATCCATCCAGAATTTGAATTGTGCATGATTTTCATAGAGCTCTTTTCCCATTTGATAATATTGAGACCCTTGCCCCGAAAACATAAATACAATTTTTTTTTTCATTATGATAAATGTCTGCTATTGTTCAAAACCTGTATAAAACGAAAACACCTATTGTTTTAGCAAATTGTAATACTCCATTATTAAATCATTTCCCATAAACCGATTTAAGACGATCTTTAACCTCTGGTTGATGGAATGTTTTCTCGTGCATCTCTCCTTCCTGTTCAATCACTTTAGGAAGTTCTTCCCGAAGTTGAGCAACCAAATGATCCTTTAAAGTAACTAGTGATATCCTTGGTTTTTCAGCAATTGTTTTAGCTAACTCAAGAGCATATTCCATTACTTTATCCCGAGGAAGTACTGGGAAGGGAATACCTCTTTTCTCCAACTCATCACCACGAAAGGTTTTGGCTGTAAGCATCATTTCCTCAGCTAAACTAATCCCTAATTTTTTAGGTAATATAAGAGTGGAGCCCATACCAGGAGTAAAACCGTATTTCATAAAATTAGTGGTGTAAATGCTCTCACGACTTAAAATTACAAAATCAGCAAATAATCCCATTACAAACCCGCCCCCAATCCCATGTCCTTGCATAGCTGAAATTACTGGAATTGGGCAGTTCAGAGCTAAACTATAAAGATCAAGATCCGAAAATTTTGCCTTTCCTTCAAAAATAGACATCAATATTTCTTGAGTTCCTCCACTAGAAAAATAGTTATCATAGCCAGTTAAGATTACTACTTTATATTGTGTCTGGTTTTTTATAGATGTAAAGGCATCGGTTAAACCCTTGGTCAACTCGTTAGAAAAGGTATTTTTATTAACCCTATCTTGCATTTTGATTTGGATGATACCTTCACCCATTTCTATTAATTCAACTACCTTTTCCATCATTCTCCTTCCCAGGGAAATTTTCCCGTTGTTATGTAACGTGAAATTTTTTCTAGATTTTTTTGATCGGAAAATACTTCGATGTTTGCTTCTAGAGCTTTGGGTTTGGCAATTACTAGTGCATCATCCAAATTATTCATGTAGCGTTTATAACGAGAAATTCCTGACTTAGGAAGCCGCCTGAGTCGCAATAGGTGTTTTCTCAACAGGTTTTCGCTCTTCTCTTCATACTCATCCACTAATCCCCAGTCTTTAGCCTGCTTTGCTGAAATAGGCTGTGTCATCAAAGTCAAATAATTCGCTTTTGAATAACCTATTTTTCGAATCAAAAATGGTAGAACACAAGCCGGCATAAGCCCAAACAGTAACTCAGATAGGCTGAATACTGCTTTCTCCTCACAAAGTACAATATCACAGGCTGCAACAAAACCGACACCTCCTGCATTGGCTTTCCCTCTTACATGTGCTATAGTAATATATGGGCCAGATGCCAATTGCAACCATAAATTGTATAGAGGTTCGGGATTTTGCTCCTGGTGCTGTTCTTTGGTATCAAAACTTTTTTGAATTTCTTTAAAGTCTGCACCAAAACAAAACACTTCAGGTAAACCTTCCAACACAACAATTTTAGCAGAATCTTCGCACTGTGCAAGTACTTCTGTAAACTCTTCAATCAGACAGTCATTTATTGTGTTATTCGCCTCCGGACGATGAATTTGAATAAAACAAATATCTTCTTCAAATCTGACTTGAATAGTTTTATAAATTCTTGTCTCGTTTAAGATATCCATTCGTAAATTCTATGAAATTCTTTTATCTCTTTTAAAAATAGAATTTCTTTGCCCTGAGCTTTTCTAGCTTGAGGAATGAAACTCGTATCTAAAATTACGTTTCTTGTACCAAATTTTACTGCGTTACTACCAACAAGCAGGTTATCATATTCATCCATCTTCAACTCATATCTTTTGTCCAGATGATCCTTGATTTTTAATGCTCGAAGACGTTCTTGACCTTCTTTTCCGGCAACGCCGCTAAAAAACTCCGAACAACAGCCAGATCCATAAGAGAAACAACCGATCCTCTGAGGTGTTTCAAAATTACCATGATCAATTGTACTGGCAAGAGACAACATAGCTGTAGCTCCCATAATATTAGCCACCCGCTGACAATAGATCAAACCTGGAGTTACTCTGCGCTGAAAATCCTCCTCGATATCTTTCGGTTTAGCTCTCATGATTTTATGCATCAGGTTTCGATGCGCTCCTTTAACCATACCTCCGAAAGGAGTGTGATAAGCCATATAGTTGAAACTTTTTGCAAAATCAACACCTTCAACTCTTTTTTTATACTCAAGAAATGCGTTTTCACAACAATCCAGATAGGAAAGCAATGATAAATCAGAATCTCCGGCATCTCCATCAGCAGTCGGTCTACAAGTATCCATTACTTCATAACCATAATAACCATTTGCTCCAACATCAATCTGAAAAATATAAGGTCTATCGCTTATCAACATTGCCACAGATCCAGACCCACCACTGGGTTCTGCAAAAGACCAATCTTGCGTGAGTGCATTTCCTCCTTCTTCAACCATAAAGCGGGAAACGTCTGTTGCAATCACCAACGCTTTCGCTCCAGGGGAAGCTTGGGACAAAATAAAATTGATTGCCATTTGTAGTCCAGCCACACCAGAATAACAGGCGTTTTTTATTTCAAACAAACGACAATTACGATTCAAACCCAAATGATGATGAAAATAAGTACTCAACGATTTACCAAAATCGAAAGCCGATTCTGTGCAAGAGATTACTAACTCAATACGATCTTTCTCTTCCGGAGTCAAGGCATCAACAATTGGCTTAGCCGCATTTACTCCAAACGTGATTGGATCCTCATACGGCAAGGCTACGGTTTTTTCATTCATCAGAAGATTTTTAAACCGGGTTGTATCCAATTTACGATGCTCAGCAAGCTTTTCTACATTTAAGTAGGCATTACCTGCGAAAACATTCATTGCTTCAATTCCAACTAAATTCATTTGCTTCTTCCTTTCAATTTATTATTAATATTATTGTTTTTTCGTAATTTCTTTAAGTGAGTATATACTTAACTAGAATCAAAAAGCCTTAACACGTTTTGCCTTTTTTTTAAAAGATACATAGCAAACTGGTTTTTATTTTTCAAAATGCAGATAAATACTTTCCTTTAATAAAATCGAAAACTTTTGACCTGATGGTTTTCTGTAGTTATAACACAGGTAAATTATGTGATTGTAGATTAAATTGAACTTTTAATTCTATAACTGATTTTCTTATTTATGCCTCAATTTTATTTGAGCTATCACATCATCAAAAGAATTGATTTTTATTGCATCAGTATAAATTGTCCTGAATCGTAGGCTTAAAGTAATTGGTACTGATCAGCAAAGCGCATTATTTAGATCAGAGCAATACGTATAATCTTCACAACCATTTCTATGTGGTGACTCTAACACTTAGCAATTTTGAATTTAACATTACTGGAGTTCACTCATCTGTAACTATATGTTCCGGTAATGATACTTGCGGGCAGGGAAACGAAATTATATAATGAATATCTTAACTCAAATACATAGGCACTACACCATATCCCGATAGTAAATATTCCTAGTACCATAGGGATTTATAAAACGCTTATTTTCGTTATTGGAACCTATCACCAACAGGTAACTTTCCCAGTCATCAGTCTATTGGCATAATCAAGTATTCATCAAACTATAAACGGTAGTGCCACGTACTACTACGTGACACACCGCCCTCAATTACACCAACACTCTTATTATAGTTTTATACCAATATCTAAAAATACACTCTATACATTAAGTTAGGAAAAAACTGAAGTTGTTTTACATATCCAACTTTAGAGGGTTCAGAAGCATCATAATACTCATATATTCTAGCCTGATTATTTGTAAGGTTCATTAAATCAAGAAAAATTTCGTGAGTAACATTATGCTTATTAATCTTGTAACTGACTGATAAATTTAACTGGAAAAAATTGTCAAGCTTATTGTCATAGGCTTTTTTATAATCAAAATACCTATTATTAGCAGGATCAACAGCTATATTGCCTTGAGCATCTCTTAGAAGCGGGATATATTTTTTACCTCCTCCAAAAAATACTTTTGAATTTATTGCTAGTGTTTTATTTTTATTTTTACCAATATTTTTGAATTCTTTACCACACAAAATATTTACCAGATAATTACCATTGTATTGTGTATTCCGCCAAACACCTTCTAATGATTTGTATTTTGAATCGAATAAAGAGCCATTAATTAAAAAATAGTAATTATTATCGAAAAAACGTTCAATCGTTAATTCCATTCCATAATTTTTCCCAACTCCTTTATTTACTAAGGCAACATATCTATAATCAGTTCCCTCATTAATTGTGGCATAATAACTTGTGTCATTGTTTTCTACAGGCAAATTGTACAGGTGCTGGTAGTAAACTTCAAATTTCGCCATGAGGTTTTCAGTAAAACGTTTTTCGTACCCCATGACATAGTGATCTGCTTTTAGTAAATCGAGGTTTTTATTCGGTTCAATTATACTACCGTCAGCGAGTTTAATTTTTGTATAATAATTATGCACGCTCTCCATAGTACTGTGTTTACCGTACCCTACATATATTGAATTTGTATTATCTATCTTCCAGTTAACTGCTAACCGTGGCTCTAAAGTGCTTTTTTTGTTTAAAAAAACATTCACGTTGTGTAACCCAGCGATAACGGAAATATGATCGTTAAAACTGTGCTTCCAACTAATGAAATTATTCAACATGTTAACGTTTTTATTAAAATCGGTTATATTTATCATCGATGCAGTTTGATCGTCGAAAGTATTTTGATCGTACTTATTAACGCTCAGCGTGTATTTTATTCCGATTTGAATTTTGTTTTTGGCATTTAGCCTACTGTTGTATATTATAGATGATCGATAAACTGAATTAGTAATCCTACTTTTATAAGCTTGAATTTTATTCGTAGTGGAATCTCTTAAAAATTCGCCCATATTATCATACAACCTTATTTTATATCCTTGAGAAAGATCGTCATCCATACCCGTTGCAGAATAGGACAAGGATGTTTTAATAAAACTGTTTGAATTGATAGTCAGTACATGGTTCATGCCAAAGTTCGACAGAAAATTTGCCTTGTCGTAATCTTTCATTAAGGCAGCATCTTTAATTCCAGTAACAGGAACTTGGTTTGAATTTTTTATTTTAAAGCCACTTAATCCGCCTAATCCGAAAAATGAAAAGGTGCCCATTTTTTTTGTAGGAAGAAATACATTAAAAGTTGCATCCTGATAATTTAATGCACCCTGAACATCAATTAATCCAAGAGTAGTAAGTAGTGAAATTGTAGAATATCTGTAATTTATAAGATACGAACCAGCATATCCCTTTTTAAAAGGACCTTCGAAAGTTACATCAGTACCCATTAAACCAACCCCGCAGGCGGATTCAAATTTTTCGTTATTACCTTTCCGCAATTTCACATCCATGACGGTTGATAAAACATTACCAAACTCTGCCGAAAAAGCCCCGGTATAAAAATCGGAAGTAGCAAGTAAACTATTATTTAAAGCCGTAAGCGCTCCAACTGATGCATTTTGATCGTCCATATGATATGGGCTTGATATTTCGATCCCATCTAAACGCCATTGCAAGTATTTTGGCGAATTGCCCCTTACAATAATATCGCTACTCCCATCGGGCGTAGAAGCTACCCCTGCAATACTAGAAACAACACGGGCGGGGTCATCCATACCCCCTGTATATCGTTTAGTTTCTTCAACGGAAATAGTATGAGCGCCTATGCGCGACATAACGTTAGTTACTTCGCCTTTTCTACTTGATTTTACAACTACTTCGGCTATATTGACAGTAGATTCTTGCATATTTATGTCCAAAACAACTTCTTTTCCAGAGTTTACCACAATATTTGAAACAGTCCTAGATTCGTAGCCTACGTAAGAGAATTGAATGGTAATTCTACCTATTGGTATATTTTCAAACCGAAAAACACCTTTTGCATCGGTGGCTGTTGCAATAGTTGGGTTAGAATCTAAAATAACCACTGATACACCTATCAACGGCAGTTTGCTATCTACATCTGTTACAATACCTCTAACCGTTTGACTTAACTTTTCTCGTGGAGGTATTCCTGTTTGTGCAAAACTTAATTCAAAGAAAAGTAGAAAAAAAACAAATGCAATTGTTTTTTTAAATGTTTGATTAGAAAAAAAAGATTTCATTTTTGATTATTTTTTGTTTAACAAAAGATTTAATTTTTTCAAAATAATTCTCAACGACATATTATCTATTTTGTTGTAAATGCAAAAAAGGCAGACTTTGGGATTTCAAAAACAAAGCATATGAATATTGTTTTACTCGCCTAAAATAGTTATAAATCCCATATTATCAAATAACTTAATACATATCTCCCTTTATTCTTCAAATCTGTCAAAATAGAATTAAAAGATATCTGACGAATTGGTTTCTGTTTTTCAGATTGCAGAAAAATATTTTTCTTAAATAAAATCACATTTTTTAACATGACAGCTTTCCATTGCTATGGCTTGGGATTATGAATGCAAGATTTGCCAGTCAATTTTTGTACCCTTAACCCATAATTCAGCTATTTTTTCATATTCTTTTGCTTCTAATAACTGCTTGATGAAGTCTCTACCTGCTTTAGTATCAACTATTCCCAAGTTATCAGATGCACGAGCTTTAATTGTACCCCTATAGATCTTTCTATTGTAGATTTTCCCATTTTCTTGCAGGAAAGCATCAATTTGCTCTGCCCATTCATCAAAAGATTCTGCGATAAATACCAAACGTTCTTGCATTTCCGAACGACCTATCTGCAAGGTATAGGCTATGCGTTTTAATGTCGCCGCACTTTTATCAATTCCTTTAATATAATCTTTAAATTGGGCAACGTAGTTAATTAAATTTTCTTCATTTTTAGCTGAAATAACGAGTAATTGTGATTGTTGATCATCACTATCCTGAGCCTCCTCTTGCTGTTGTCCCGTGGCGGTATCTTGATATTCTTCTAGAATTATGTGCGCATTGACTCCTCCAAAACCAAAACTACTCACTCCTGCCATACGTGTTTGCCCTGGTTCTATTGACCAATCACTAGCATTTTGAGCAATAACAAATGGTGTACCCGCTAGGTTTATATAGGGATTTATATTATCGCAATGTAGGCTTTTCGCTATTTTCTTATGTTTCATTTGCAGAATTACTTTGATCAGCCCAACTACACCTGCGCCATATTCAAGATGTCCAATGTTGGATTTAATACTACCAAGTTTGCAGATGTGTGTGTCATTATTATCTTTCAGTAAGTCAGATGCAACAATCTTAAGGCCTTCAATTTCTATAGGATCACCAAGTGGAGTACCGGTACCATGGCATTCAATATAGCTAATACGGTTAAATTCTATACCAGCGTCATTAACAGCCTTTTTAATGACCGCAGCTTGCGATTTAGGACTTGGTGCCGTTAAAGAGTTAGTGTGTCCGCCATGATTTTCAGCAGTACCTTTAACCACAGCATAGATTGTATTGCCATCTTGTATTGCTGCCTTAAGTGGCTTAACCATAAGCATTCCTATACCTTCTCCTCTAACATAACCGTCGGCTTTATCAGAAAATGTTTTGCATTTGCCATCTTCACATAGCATTCCCGACTTAGAGAAACTGATGTAAACACTAGGTGCAAGAAGTGCATTTACCCCGCCCACAATAGCTTGATCACAATGACCAGCATTGATGGCTTCAACAGCACGATGTAAAGCTACCAATGCACTACTACAAGCAGTGTCGATAGGGTTACTAGGCCCATGCCAGTCCATTAAATAGCTAACACGATTAGGCCCTACGGAGGGTACTACACCAGTTGCCGAATAAGCCTCAACCGGCATAGTACTGAGAACATCAACGTAGCTACTTGGACCACAACCGATAAATAAACCTGTATTAGTACCTTTGAGTTCATCAGTAGAATAACCAGCATTTTCTAAACATTCCCAAACATACTGTAACATTAAACGTTGTTCGGGAGCCATGTATAACGCTTCTACCGGAGAAATACCAAAGAATAAAGAATCAAATTCAGCTATGCCATCAATAAAGGATCCCCATTTGCTTACACCAGGATAGTCTCGCCAGTCCCATCTATCTTGAGGTATTTCAGTTATCCTATCTTTTTCTTCATCGAGCATTTGCCAAAATTCTTCGGGATTGCGTGCTCCAGCAATTCTACAACTCATGCCAACAATAGCTACATCCCTATCTCTGTAAGCGACACTGTTTTTATAATTCTTTTTAAAACTTTGTGCAAAAGAACTGATTTTTAACTGATCCTGATCTGGTGAAACAACTTTTGTTTTTTGAGGTGTTACTGTTGCTTTTGGCTGCTCTTCTCCTGCTAAAGAAAGTTTTTTCAACATTTGTTCAGAATAGTTTTCAGCAAGATATCGGCTAAAGTGGTTTATATTGGTAGCCTCAAATAATACTGTTGGCATTAGGTTCATGTTAAACTGCGCATTAAACCTATTGATGAAACTTGCCAACAGAATAGAATCAAAACCAAATTCAGACCAGTCAGCTGTTTCATCCAATTGATTCGGTTGCCTTTTTAAATGTTCTGCAACTTGCATTCTTACCTCTTGCGCAATACCCTTGGTAAGTTTACTTGCCTCAACCTGTTGCGTTTTTTTCTGTACATTCTTTGGACTACTTGTAGTAGTTTTATCAAACATGGTACTAATGGCATTTTTATTACCAAACATTACTACCAGTTGTTGTTGATCGCTAGCGATTATTTGCTTTAGGGCAGTTAATCCAAATGCAGAAGGAAGTGGTTTAATTTTAAATACTTGCAATAAATTCCGTTTTGTCTCCTCATCTATTTGCATACCACCACTTTCCCAAAGTGGCCAATTAACACTAATACTTTTACCATAACGCTGCTGGTTTTTAACTTGCAATGCACGATTGTGCATGTAAGCATCCATATAACCATTTGCTGCGGCATAATCTGTTTGACCTGCATTGCCTAGCGTACCGGCAATAGATGATAACGCTACAAAATAATCCAGTTTCAAATTGGCCGTAACTTGATCTAAATACTCCAGACCTTCCACTTTGGGTCCAAGCACTTGGTCAATCTCATCCAAGTTTTTTTTGCTAATTAAGTTGTCCCTGTTGATACCAGAGCCGTGGATTATTCCATTAATCTGTGGATATTTAACAACTAGATCAGCGACTTCTGCTTGCTTAGTAACATCACAGGAAGCAAATATTATTTTAGTACCAAGTGTTTCTAGGCTTTTGATTAATTCTCTTCTATCATCATTAAGTTCACTTTTATCGACAAGTATAAGTGTACAACCCTTACTGTTCTCAGCAATATCTTGAGAGATGAGCTTACCAATCCCCCCAAGACCACCTGTAATAAGAATGGTTTTATTATCTGGCCAAATATATTTGGAAGCAGCAGCCATATCTACTTCACTATAAATAACTTTAATGGTTTTATTCCCTACTTTTAATCTACAACTAATCTTTGGATATTCGAGGACGACTGTTTTTAGCAAAGCAATAATACCTTTCCATGATGGTTTATCCTCGGATAATTGAACTTCAATGATATGCTGATCTGCTTTCTCTTGAATCAATTTTTGCGCAATGGTAACTATTGATTTGACTAAACTTTTATAATCTGCTTGTTTATGGATAATTGTGATATTTTTTCCATCCTGATCGTCATTATCATCCATTATTTCTTCTTGCCATTCCGGCTTGTAGAATACTAGTTGATCTTTTCCAGCATTGAGATCAATTTCACGCGCTTGAAAGCCTGTGATGATTACTTTAACTTCTCCTTTTTCATCAGCAATGGTGTAATCCATTCCTTGATCAGTTTTAACAACATAGGCATACATCCGATCTGTTAATGAGCCAAATATTTTGGTGCTTTTAACAGCAAAAGGTACAACATTGGCTTCGGGATTACTGGCTAAAGCTATACCACTTTGAATAACACTATCGAGCATGCCTGGATCCATGTCCATACCACGATTACTAGAGCCAGGTAATGATAATTTAATTAGAGCACAATCATTACCAAGTTTAATTGATTCAATACCTCTATGGCTAGGCCCTAAAACAACATGCCTCTTTTTCATGTTGTCATAAAACTGTTGTTTTGTTGGACCTGCTGTAGTACACTGTTGTTCCAGTACTTGAATATCTAAATTATTAACCGACAATGATTCTTCTGCATTTTCTTGTCTGTTTTGAATAAATACTTTGGTTTGAAAGTGTATTCCTTGACTCGTACTTACTTCGACACCAAATTCACCAATAGCACCAGGATAAACTTTTACTTCCACTGGGCATTTTTCATTAACTAAAATAGCCTGAATAAAAACGCTATCTCTTATAACGATCATTTGTTTATCACTGACAGTTACTGAGTTCGCAACAGCAGCTCTAGCTAATTCTAAATAGGCCATTCCTGGCAGAATTTTTTTCCCTTGAATAATATGGTCTGCCAAAAAGAGCTCATTACCTGTAAATACCGAAGTAAATTCACCAACAGGGTAGTCTTTAGTAATTGTATGTGACGTCGATTTAGTCATTTATAGATCCTATTAAATCTGAAATATTTAAAATTAAAATTGAATAATAGACTCACTATTTTGCTTGAGTTTTATCGAAAGCCCTAGCATAGAAATTTTTCAACTTGATTAAAACACTTCCTTCTTCATTTAAAAGTTGAATATTAAATTTCTTGATATCTGTTCGGATCTGCTTTTCAGAATCAGCAAATTCCACATAAGCATAACAAGTTTGAGGTAAGGAACGGATTATCTCTATTTCATCAATGGCAAATGGTAGGTATGGTGTTCCCGAACCCACGCTTCCAATTAAACCAGCAACTGTCTGCAAAGCACCATCAAGCAAACTGGGATGGAGAATAAACTTGTCAAAATCAGCCTTTAAATGATCTGCAATTTTCAGTTTAGATAATGCAAAAGAATCACTGATGTAGAACTCCTGTACGGTTCGGAAGGCCGATCCATAATTAAAGCCAGCTTTCTTAAATAAATCATAAAAGTAAACACTATCCTGTGGCTTCGAACATTTCTCTTTCAGCATTTTAATTGGAATACTTTTTTCAACAACAGCAGAGTGATTTCTGTCGTTTTGGAAAAATAGTCTTCCTTCCGAATGAACTATTCCATTACTATCATCATCAAGTGAAGTAATTTGATAATTAGCACTATTCCCATTTGATTTAAGAAATGTCTGAACCAATTTAGAACCTTTCTTAAAACTTAATGGGTGAATCCAAACAATATCCTGAATCTTGCAAACCTTTTGTTCTCCAGCTATATTTCCAGAGATACAGGCAATTTCAAGGAATCCAGAACCTGGGAAAATCTTTTCTCTATTCACCTGATGATCCTGTGCATAAAATTCACTCTCTGATAATAAGGAACTAAAACTAACTTCTCTCAAATTAGATGAGTTATATGAAATAAGAGGATGTAACTGGCTGTTTTTTTGTTCAGAAACGGTTCTTTTTCCAGAAATTAAATCATCTGAAACCCAGTACCTTTCTTTAGCAAATGGATATGTTGGGAGAATCATCCGCATGGGTTTATTTTGAGGATATAAGTTTTCCCAATCCACTTCTATCCCAGCAACCCACATTTTGGCAAGTTCAGTAAGATCATGCGCCTCAAAAATGGCTCTAAGAATATCTTTCTTAGAAGATTTCTTTCCACCTTGACGGGGATCAATATTGCCTTGATAGATATTGGCAGAAGTTTTTTGCTGTTTCCAATTTTTTAAACTGTCCATGAGTTCAGATCTATCTGAAATAACAATTGCTAATCGCACAGGCATTGCTTCCCGTCCAACTTGTAGCGTATAAGATAGATTTGCAAGATTTACATTCTTTTCTTTTCCTATATATGAGAGCAATCGATTAACAGATTCTTGAAGCCGTACTTCATTCTTTGCAGAAAGAATAACCAGATATTGTCCCACCTCTTTTGTCTCTTCAATTACTTTTGGTTTTTCATATTCTTCTAATACTATGCATGCATTTACACCTCCAGCGCCAAAGGAGTTGATGAGTGCCCTTCGGGGATAATCAGGGGACGATTCCCATGGGGTTAATTTATGCTGAAGATAGAATGGTGTTTCTTTGAATTCTATATTGGGATTTACTTCTTCTGAATGAATAGTTGGAACTAATTGTCGATATTTCATTTGCAGTAGAATTTTTGCAACACCAGCAATTCCAGCTGCTGACTCTGAGTGTCCAATATTAGCCTTAACCGACCCAACAGGACAAAATTGTTTTTTCTTTGTTTGCTTTTGAAATGCATTAGTTAAAGCAACAATTTCAAGGCTATCTCCTAATTGAGTACCTGTTCCATGTCCTTCAACATAGCCAATAGTTTCAGGGCTAATATTTGCTTTATTCAGAGTATATTCAATTAGGTTTGCTTGAGAATTTGGATTAGGTGCCGAATATCCATTAGATCTGCCGCTATGGTCAAACGCACTTCCCGCTATAACTGCATAAATATGATCTTGATCTGCAATAGCTTTACTGAGAGGCTTAAGTAAAATCGAACCCACACCTTCACCAGGAACAAAACCATCATCGCCTGCACCAAAACTGCGACATTTCCCACCCAGAGCAAGCATCCGTCTGGTGCATAAAGAATGATATTTAGAGGGGTGTGAATATAAATTTACACCTCCGGCAATAGCAACCTGACATTCTTGCCTTTTCAAACTTTCGCAGGCAAGATGAATTGCAACGGAAGAGGATGAACAAGCTGTATCAATAGGCATGCTCGGTCCTTGGAAATCGAAGAAATATGAGACCCTATTGGCAATAGACCAAGTGAGTGCGCTAGGAGTAGTCTTATTTCCACGAGCCCATTCTTCTGTTGCCAATAAACTATATGTATTTGTGGTTACACCTACAAAAACACCTACATCAGCACTTTTGGCTTTAGGATGGCGTTTTTTTAAACTTTCCTTTGTGTATCCTGCATCTTCAATTGTAGCCCAAACAGATTCGAGGAAAAGTCGCTCCTGAGGATCCATAATATTAGCTTCCTCTTGGGAAATATTGAAGAATTGAGGATCAAACTTATCAACGTTAGTTAAGAAACCACCCCATTTACAATATATTTTCCCATCCTTAGCCTTCTCTGGATTCTTATCAAAGTATTCCTCATAATTCCATCTATTTTCAGGAACCAAATCAACTAAGTCTTTTCCGTATTTTAGATTCTCCCAATATTTATCTAAATCTTCTGATTGGGGGTAGTGTCCATGAACTCCAATAATCGCTATTGGCTCAGAATCTTCATATTTCTTCTGAATCTGAACCGTTTCTTGACTTTTTACTTCACTTTCTTCTATATCCTGATTATCTAATTCGGTAGTGGAGTCCTCTAAGTTAAAATAGTGAATTAATGCTTGACGCGCTTCCTGAGCCAAATACCCTGTCAATTCTTCTATTGTTGAATATTCATAGAACAAGGTTTTTGACATAGCACCTAAGTCTTTCTCCAAATTAATATTAATCTTACTAATTATTATAGAATCAATGCCGAAAGACTCAAATCGTTCCCTAGAATCAATCCGCTCTGGAGCAAGCTTAATCACTTCACCGATTAAAGTTTTCAGATAAGCTTCTGTTTTTTCCAGAAGTATAGCAGAATCCATCGTGCCTGTAGCAATAGGCTTATTTTTAACAACTTCCACGGACTCTTGTGCAACATAAGCCTTAATTTTAGAGTGAAGGCCATAAAGAGCTACACCCTGAGATAAATCGGACCGTAAGAATTCTTCCCAGTATTGAATACCAACTTCCGTTGGCAAGGGGCAAATACCCGCTTGTTTTTTAGCTAAAGCAATTTCATCTTGAGAAAGGTTCATTCCGCCTTCTTCCCAATAAGGCCAATTGATTGATAGAGTTTTACCAAAACGTTTTTGCTCTTTCTTCAGATTTTCTCTAATTTCTGCAAAAGAGTCTAAAAAATGATTTCCATAAGCGTAATCACATTGCCCTAAATTACCCATTACACCTGCAATAGAAGAGAAAAGAATAAATACATCCAAATTTTCCCCTCTCGTTGCTAAATCTAAATTGATAGTACCATAAATTTTCGGTTCTAATACCTTCTCAATTTCTTCTTTTGATTTCTTGAGAATAAAAGAATCTTTATTAATCCCTGCGCTATGTATCACACCATTGATTTGTGAAAATTTGGTTTTAGTAGTTTTAACAACTACTTCCATATCTTCTAGTTTTGAAACATCAGCTTGCAGGTAAATAATTTCCGTATTATAGGCTTTAAGTTGGTTGAGTTTTGCCTCCTGTTCTTCTTTGAGTGCAGAGCGTCCAAAAAGGACCAATTTACATTGTAAGTTTTTTACCAAGTATTCACTAAAAACGAAACCCAAACCACCTAAACCACCTGATATTATATAGACACCATGTTGTTTTAATGGCAACTCTTTTATTTTGCTTTCAGCAGGAGTAAACTGGGTTAACTCTCTGACATAACGAATATATTTTTGTTTTTCGTTTTGGAATTTGTAGCGAACCTCATTCTTGCTCCAGTTTCTATCCTGAAATTCATTTAGAATCAGATCTGCTTTTTCCGAGATAGAGATTTCTGGGTTTTTTACATCACTTTGAATTTCTACAACCTTTGCCAAGTACTTAGGATTTTCCAAGGTAAGTGTTTTGAAAAAACCACCAAGAGCCGCATTTTGTGGGGCAGTTATTTTCGAATTACTTGAGAAGAATGATAGAATTTGTAAAGATGTTTGATTTTTTTGCTTCATCAGCGCTTTGCAAAGATTAAAAAGCGCATAAACCCCGTAATTCAACTGTTGGATTATTTTCTCCTTTTTCTCAATATTCTCAGGTTCTAAGCCTTGATGAATAATTTTATTAGGGAATTGACCTTTAATTTTTAAATTTTCAATAAGTTGATGGAAATGATCTTCTTGATCAGGATTAACAGTATAGATGGTTGGTTCTATTTCTTGATAAGAATGATCCAGTTTTACAAAAATAAGTGAATTCTGGTCTAAGCTTCCCTCAAGTTGTTTTTTTATCGCCAAATACAATTCGTCTGTTGTACCCAAAACTAGGACTGGACCGTTTACAAGAGTTTTATCTCCTGATTCAGAGAGCATTGATAATGCAGATTCTTTCCAAATCGGCTGGTAATGAGTTTTTTGAATTTTTTCTTCAACTATAGGAGCAACATTAACTTTTATATCCCCTGCCCTTTTTTGAGTGATAGCAGGAGTATCTACAACATCAATCCAATATCTGTCATTTGCAAAAGGATATGTAGGTAGATTAATGCGAGATGGTTTATATTCGCTATATAGTTTACTCCAATCCAAATCGAGGCCTTTAACCCATAAATCCAGAAGTTTAGAGAAATTTTTATCACTTATCCATTTACTAACAATGTTTTGCAAATCGGTGTCTGTACCAAACATAGACATGGAATCCTTATCACGAGCCACCTGTCCCTGATAAACATTTTCAATATCTCGTCCACCAGCAACATAAGCTTGAAGTTTTTCGGTAAGTTGATCAACAGAACTAACAACAAAACCTAAGCGTTCCCGCATTGATTCCCTGCCTACTTGTAGGGTATAAGCCATATCCGTAAGATCAATTGTTTTGCTTGACTCAATTGATTTACGAATAAAATCTAACAAATTATTTGCTTTTTGTTTTAACTGTACTTCCGTTCTGGCTGATAAAACGATAAGACTTGATACATTTTTACTGGTAACAGAAACTGTCTGCTTTTTTTCTATTTTCGGCACATACTCTTCTAAAACTATATGCGCATTGGTACCGCTAAATCCAAAAGCACTGATACTTGCACGACGTAAAGAATCGGGGTTAACATCCCAAGATTGTTTTTCTCTGGAGACATAGAATGGAGAATTTTTGAAATCAAAAATGGCATTCTCTTTTTTTACATTTAGAGTTGGCACCAACGTTTTGTGCTGCATTGACAATAAAACTTTTTGAACGCTTGCAACACCTGCTGCACCAGAAGTATGTCCGATATTACTTTTTACTGATCCTATAGCACAGAAATTTTTCTTCTTAGTTTTTTCTTTAAATACAGTTGAAAGTGCTTCTAACTCAATAGGATCACCTAATTTTGTACCAGTTCCATGTGCTTCCACATAGCTGATTGTCTCCGGATCAATCTTATATCGATTATATAAATCTCTCTCTAGTTCAATTTGACTATTAACACTTGGAGCTGTTATACCATTGGTTTTACCATCCTGATTAATGCCTGAACCCAGAATGACACCATATATAAAATCATTATCTCTTTCTGCATCTTTTAAACGCTTTAGAACTAAAGTGCCTACTCCTTCGCCTGGAACAAATCCGTTTGCAGAATCATCAAAAGTCTTGCATTGACCCTGAGGCGACAACATACCCGCTTGACACATCCCTATATAAGATTCAGGGACTAGGTATAAACTAACACCGCCAGCCAGAGCCATGTCAATTTCACGATTGAGCAATCCCTGACATGCTACGTGAATAGCCACTAGTGAAGAAGAGCATGCCGTATCGAAAGGAATAGCAGGACCTTTTAAGTTTAAAAAATAGGCTATCCGCGCCGCACCTATGGCAAAACTATTGCCGGTAATGTTTACGTCTGAAGATTTACTTTTTGAAAGATGGAAGGTATAGTCGTTACTCATTATACCCATATAAACTCCACATTTTGTATTGCTTAACATTGAGTTTGAGTAGCCAGCATCTTCAAAAGCCTTGTAACTTTCTTGTAAAAATATTCGATGTTGCGGATCCATGGATTCAGCCTCTGAAGGAGGTATCTGAAAGAATAATGGATCAAAACATTCTGCATCATCCAACATTCCTAGCCACTTACAATACATTTTACCTTTCTTGGTAGGATCTGGATCATAATATTGATTCACATCCCAACGAACTGGCTGTATCTCGGTAATTGAGTTTTTACCTTGAGCCAAATTATCCCAATATTGATTTAAATTACTGGCTTGTGGATACCGACCTGACATCCCAATAATGGCAATCTTGTCATTTTCTGGCTCGATATTATTCTGTATAACATGCTGGGAAATTTTATTACTAATACGAGGCTTTCTTTTCAGTATTGGAAAAGAATTCAAAAGTGAAATGTTAGATCCATTATTTGGGGTAACAATTATCTGTTCCCTAATTGGTCGTTGTTCAACCTTTTGCTGTTCAACATTTGAAGAAACAGGCATTCCTTTAAGTTCTTGCTTTATGAACGAGGCAAATGCTTTAACATTTGAATAATCGTAAACTCTTGTGGCAGATATTTCTAAACCAAATTGTTTGTTTACTGCTTTTACCCATTCAACTCCAACAATGGAATCTAACCCTAGATCAATAAATGATTTATTGATATCTATTTCATATGGTTGCAGGTATAGAGCATCAGCCAAACTTACTTTTAACTCTTGCTGTATTTGTTCTTGAGAATAAACTTTTCCCTCTTCTTGAAATGTCATGGAAGGCTCAATAGTTGGAACAGACGGTCTTTGTTCAACAACAGCAACAACAGGCACTCCCTTAAGTTCTTGCTTTATGAACGAGGCAAATGCCTTAACATTTGAATAATCGTAAACCCTAGTAGCTGATATTTCTAGTCCAAATTGTTTGTTTACCGCTTTTACCCACTCAACTCCAACAATGGAATCCAAACCTAGATCAATAAATGATTTATTAATATCGATTTCAGATGGTTGCAGGTAAAGAGCGTCAGCCAAACTTACTTTTAACTCTTGCTGTATTTGTTCTTGAGAATAAACTTTTCCCTCTTCTTGAAAGGCTGGAGTAGGTTCATTAACTGGAATAACAGAAGGTCGTTGTTCAATTAAAGGTTTTTGTTCAACAATAGGAACAATAGGCACTTCTTTAAGTTCTTGCTTTATAAAAGTTGCAAATGCCTTAATATTAGAATAATCATAAACCCTTGTAGCTGATATTTCCAGGTCAAATTGCTTGTTTACTACTTTTACCCATTCAACTCCAACAATAGAATCTAAACCCAGATCAACAAATGATTTATTAATATCTATTTCAGATGGTTGCAGGTAAAGAGCGTCAGCCAAACTTATTTTTAGTTCTTGTTGTATTTGTTCTTGAGAATGAACTGTTCCCACTTTTTGAAATGTCTGATTTACTGCAAGTGCATTTTCAGAAGGATTTAATGTTTTTAGAGATACATTAACCGAGGAAGTATTCCTCTCATTTGCAGGAATGCTTGTCGCAGAAATTATAGGTTGCGAATTAATCAGTTGAATAGATTTTGGCTTGGCTGCAGACGTTGAAATACTTGTTACAGTAGTTACTTCATTCAAAATATTTAACTTCACTGCCTGTGGCTTAGCCGCAGTTGGCAAGGACGAAATTGAATATTCTTTTGGTGTAAACAGTTTAACATTGGATTGATAATCAGCACTTATTATTAGTTGCTGTAAAGATAATCCCTTCATCTGCGCTAAAACATTCCCATTTTGATCGCACAAATCAACATCTAGTTTATTGATTTTATCTCCTCCCTGAGAACCCTGAGAATAACGCACCCATGCATACATATCTTTGGTGCATCCCAATACTATGCTCAACGACTCTAAAGCAAACAATAATATTGGATGGTGTGAGAGTTGATTCAAATCAGTAATTAAATTAATAGATGCTTGTAAGGCACTTTCAATCATGCATGGATGGAGAATATAGCCATCTTTACTATTTTCTAAAGAACTTGGTAAACGTAACTCGGCTAGTAATTGATTGTCTCCTTTATAGATAGCAGTGATTCCTTGATAAGCCTGTCCATAGCGCATACCCATGTCTACAAAGCTTCGATTATACAGGTTGTTTGAATCCAACTTGCCTCTCTGCATTTGAACTTTGATCTTGGTTATATCAAGCCTAGAAGGTGTTGGCTGATAATTCAAAACTGCTTGACCTTGGCAATGAATAACATCTTGTTCTGACTCTGTACTATAGATTTCGAAGTCTATTTGCTTATTGTGATTATCATCCAAATCATCTGCAAACAAAGCTATTGTTACTTTCTTGCCTTCTTTGACAACAATAGGTTGTCCCCATACTATATTTTGTAGCTCAAGGATGCTTGATTCTTGTTGAGTAGGTAATGCTTGCTTGACAGCAGCTCTAACCATCTCTAAACTAGCTGCTGAGGGTAGTATTTTTTGCCCAAAGCCGCCATCCAGATTTACCTGATAATCTTTAATGAAAAATTCCTCGCCGCTAAAGGTTGAGCTGTAGCTCTGTTGTTTTAGATCTGATGTATTTACATGAAGTAAAGGGTGGATTAATGCGGTGGTTTTTCCTGTTGCTGAGATCTGCCCTCTCACTGCTGCGTCAACCCAATATCGCTCTTTGGCAAAGGGGTATGCTGGTAAACTTATTCGTTGTGGTTTATTATCGATATAGAGTTTTTCCCAATCCAACTCCAACCCTTTAGTCCATAACTCAATGAGTTTTGATAGTTTCTTTTGAGATATCCATTTATCAACAGTCTCTTGAAAATCGTTATCTGTACTAAACAAAGAAAGAGTATCCTTATTAGTATTCACTTGTCCCTGATAAGCGTCCTCTATATCCTGCTCCCCGTTAATATAAGCTTGAAGTTTTTCAGCCAACTGATCAACGGAATTCACCATGAATCCCAATCGTTCATCCATCGCTTCCCTTCCCACTTGAAGGGTATAGGCTAAAGCAGACAGATTGATCGGATTTTGTGATGATGACTTTTCTTCAGACTGGGATGTGCGAATAAAATTAAAAAGATCCAGTGCTTTTTGTTGCAACTGTTCTGGTGTTCTTGCCGACAGGGGAATTATTACACTCGCATTGGTAGTAATGGCTACAATTGAACGACTTCCTTCTGCTGTAGGAACATATTCCTGTAAAATAATATGGGCGTTTGATCCTCCTGCACCGAAGGAAGATATTCCGGCTATACGAGGGATCTGTTTGCCATCAATCACTGGCTGATCCCACGCTCTTAACGTCTGATTCACCACAAATGGCGTTTTCTGAAAATCAATATTCGGGTTTAAGCGCGCCGAGTGCAATGATGGGACTATCTGCCGATACTTCATCTGCAGCAGAACCTTTGTGAGTCCTGATATCCCTGCGGCTGATTCACAATGACCCACATTGGATTTAGCTGATCCGATTAAGCAAAATCCGGTATCCTGAGTATACTGCTGAAAGGCTTTACTCATCGAGGCAATTTCAATTGGATCACCCAACTTGGTACCTGTACCATGTGCCTCTAAATAGCTGATATGCCTGGGGTTTACTTTTGATTCCACCAATGCTCGACTTATTGCACTTGCCTGAGCTTGAGGGTTGGGAACGGTATAGCCGTTGGTTTTACCACCATGATTAAGAGCGCTGCCCTTAATGATGCCGTAGATATGATTACCATCGCGTTCTGCTTCGGATAGCCTTTTTAGTATAACTGCACCAACACCCTCTCCAGGGATATAGCCGTCTCCACCTTCACCGAAGCTCTGGCAATGACCGTCTCCAGAAATAAATTGTCCTGCGCTAAGTATCAGATATTTACTAGGACTAATGCTGACATTTACACCACCAGCAATCGCCAGATTGGTTCGCCCCAACTTTAAATCCTGACAGGCTAGATGAACTGCAGTTAATGAGGAGGAGCACATGGTGTCCAGGGTCATGCTCGGTCCATGCAAGTTCAGTACATATGATACTCGATTGGCGATGCTGGCTAGACTTCCTGACAGGTTGTATTCACCGTACATCACCCCAACATAAACCCCAACCTGACCAGCTAGGTCTTGCTCATGGGGAATCTGTAAACTGGTGCGCGTATACCCCGCATCTTCAACGGCCATCCAAGCGTGTTGTAGGAATAAACGCTCCTGAGGATCTATATAGACAGCTTCTCGAGGGGAGATGTTAAAGAACCTTGGATCGAACTCATCTACACCCGAAATAAAACCGCCCCATTTACTGTAATGATGTCCTGGTATACTACGATCTTCGCTATAGTACTCTCGCCAGTCCCAGCGATCCTTGGGTACCTCAATGATGCAGTCTTTCCCATCGCGCAGGTTGTGCCAGTACTCCTCAATGTTGATTGATTCCGGATAGCGACCGCTTATACCAACAATGGCAATCGGATCGTTATTTACCGTACTCGTTGTGCTTGTTTGTCTGTCATTTAAAACATGACTCTGACGGCTAAAGCGTCTCTGTGCCTTGTTCCTAATCTCTGGCTCAGTCTGAGTTTTTATTGGTGCGCTAACTGGTTTTACTGGGCTAGTGCTTGTTTCTGGTACGGCAAGAAGGACTGACAGCTGTTCCGAGTAGTTCTTTGTAAAGTATTCGCTTAGATCGGCAATAGTTTGGTATTCAAAAAGCAAAGTTTTGGATAGAGAACCGAAAGTTTTTTCCAGCTGACTTGTTAAGTTCATTGCCAGTATGGAATTGATACCATATTTCTCTAGGGGTGCTTGAATTTCAATTTTGTGCGATGGCAGCCTTAGAACTGCGGAGAACTGTTTCCGTAAGTACTCCTGGGTCTTCTCCACCAGGCTTTTCGAGTCAATCTCGGTAGCAGGGGATTGTTGAACCGGCAAAGGTTTTGATGGAACTATCGGAACTTCGGGCTGAACAGTTTGCTCGGCTAATAGTGTTTGGCGCATTTTTGCTAGATCGCCCTCCATGACCAGAGTCTGATTCTGCTGCAGTTCTAGGCTTCTGTAAAATGCATTCATACCCGTTGCAGTCTGCATAGGGGATATGCCGGTTGCTTGCTGCATCTGCTCCTTGATTGCCTGATCGAAATTCATCCCGCCATCTTGCCATAATGGCCAGTTGATGGAAATGGTTTTCCCTCGTCTCTGATTTGTTTTTACCAGCTGGTTACGATAAACGGCAAATTGATCCATAAAACCATTGGCTGATGCATAATCGGATTGACCTGGATTGCCTATCGTTGATGCTGCTGAAGAAAAGAGTACCAAAAAATCAAAATCATTATCCTTGCTTGCTTCATCAAGATTAAAGGTACCAGTGACTTTCGGAGCTAGTACTTGCTTGAATTCTTCTGATGTTTTCTTCAGTATGAAGTTGTCTGAAATCATTCCGGCACAGTGAATAATGCCATTCAGCTGGTTATACTCTTTTTTAATACCTGTTACCAACTCCTTGACTTGATCCTGATTAGTGATATCAACTTGCCTATAAATAATCCTGTTAGCTCCAGAAGGCAATTGATTTAAAATAGATTGTTTCTTTTCTGTCAATTCTGAACGATCAGTTAGGATAATCCTTGCCTTTTCAGTTTGCTCGAGAATTTCTTTTGCAAAGAGAATACCTAAACTTCCTAGTCCTCCAGTAATAAGGTAAACACCCTGATCTTTGAAAATAATCTTGGGTTTATCCTGACTTATTTGTGTTTCCTTCAAACGTAAAACATGTGGTGTACCTTGCTCATGCTTAATGATTGTATCCTTTGGTTTGGCTCGATCTTCGAGTAATTGCCTTGACAGTTCGTCTGCAGTTATCTGTGGGCTAGTGAGAATGATTTGACCTATCAGCTGGGGGTTTTCAAGAGCAGCTGTTTTTAATAATCCCGATAACCCCGCAAAAAGTATTTCTTCCTGTTTGTTGGTAATGACTATTTGTAGAAGTACTTTACCCTGAAGTTTGCTTCTGAGTACTGTTTGAATCTGCTCAAAGCATGATAATGCGATTTCACTATAGCGTTCCGCAATATTTTTCTGCTGTGCTGATTGCAATGACAAACAGTGACCATGAGAAATCTTGTTCTCAAGTTGTTTTGCATTAACATCTGGTAAATCGCAAAGAATGATATGATGTTGTGTGTATTCTAATTGCTTGTCGTTAGACGATGCTGTTATCTCGCTAGATTCCCAAACTGGAGCAGCGAATAGTGTACCAATAATTTTGTTGTGAATTCCACCTGTGTTTATTTCTGTGGTAATCATTCTTGAAGAAAATCCTTGTATCTGCACACAGATATTCCCTTCCAAATCACACAGATCAATATCCTGCTTAATGATTTTATCTTCTGGTTTACTACCCTGAGAATAGCGCACCCAAACAAACATCTCTCTTGTACAAGCCGATATGATACGTAAGTTCTCCAAAGCGAAGGGTACTGTTGGCTTGCTTGGAATTTGATTCAAATCGGCAATTAACCCGATAGTGGATTGTAAAGCACCATCCATCAAACTAGGATGTAATAGATATTTATTTTGATCTGCTTCTAAAACCGATGGTAAACGAAGTTGAGCAAGCAGTTGTTCTTCTCCTTGGTAGATAACTGTTATTACTTGATGAGCAGGCCCATAGTTAAGCCCCATCTTTGTATAAGCTTCATAGATGCTGCTTGAGTCTAATTTACCCCGCTGCATTTTCCCTTTGATCTGCTCTATATTAAGTTTATCAAGTATTGGTTTATCACTAAAGATCGCCTGACCTTGACAATGGATGATTTCTTGGGAATGGCCTTCTAAATCTTGATTTTGGCTATATATTTCAAAATCTATCTGATCGTTATCATTAGACAATATAGCTATGCTAATTTGCTTGCTTTCTGTGACCACAATTGGTTGCATCCAAATGGTATTGCGTAACTCTAGGATGCTTGAATCCGTTAGGATTGGCAACGCTTGTTCTACAGCAGTGCGTGCCATTTCTAAATAAACGACTCCTGGTAATATTTTTATTCCTTGATTACCATCCATGTTTACTTGATGATCATCAAGGAAGAACTCTTCTCCAGTAAAGGTTGAACTATAGCTTTGCTGGCTAAGATCAGAAGTATTGGTGTGTACTAATGGATGAATGACAGATGCTTTACCAGTGGTTGATGAATGAAGAATAAACTGCTTAATAAGTGACAGAGCATTATTCTTAGATAGTCTCTTACTCTTTAATTCTGAAACCACGTATTCTATAAAATCTATCATAATACTGTTTTCTCTTTTTAGTTTGCGATTAGGTCTATTTCTGAGTCGTTTTGTTTTTCAACATCTTCAGTTTCATGAAAAATCTTTATTGCAAAATGAAATCTGAATGACATGAGTTGAGTCGTATCACTTTATACCGTGTGCCGCGACATTTTTAATTAATTTAACAGCCTGATTAGTTTCCATTGTTTCATTGTCAATTTTGTTGATAATATCTTCAATTGACTCTAAATTTTTGGGCATACTATCCTTATTATCAGAATCTTTTAAATATGCTGTTGTACTTTCAGGCCAGCATCGATCTCTGGAGAAGGGATAAGTTGGTAAATTTATCAGTTGAATTTTCTTGCCTGAACTATCATCTGTGTTATTCTGATGGCCATCGAGGAAAAATTCTTTCCCAGAAAAAGTAGAGTTATAACCTTCCTCTCTGAGATCCACTATTTTTTTATGCAATAAAGGATGAAGTACAGTAGCTCCCGTAACCATCGATGTAGGCTGCTGTATGACATCTACAGCTTCAATCCAGTATCGTTCTTTGGCAAAAGGATATACAGGCAAATGCATACGCTCTGGTTTGGTTTTGCCATAGAGTCTGTTCCAATCGAATTCCAAACCTTTTACCCATAAATCCAATAGCTTTGTTAAGTTCTTTTGGGATATCCATCTCTCTATCATAGTTTCTTTCATGTCATCATCTTGGATTAGGAGACGAAGACCTTCTTTATTTCGTTTCACTTGTCCTTGATAAACATCCTCAATGTTTTCTCCACCATCAATATATGCATTCAACTTAATAATTAGTTGATCGACTGAACTCACCATAAATCCTAAGCGTTCTTCCATAGCTTCCCTACCCACTTGTAATGTATAAGCAATCTCTAGCAGGTCAATGGATGTTTCCTTTTTTCGGATGAATTCCAGTAGATCATGGGCTTTTTCTTTAAGTTGCCCTGCATTTCTGGCCGAAAGTGGAACCATGATTTTTCCATTTTGAGTAATAGCCGAAACAGGGACTTTTGCATTTATCTGCGGTATATATTCTGCAACAACTAAGTGGGCATTGGTTCCACTAAAACCAAAAGAACTTATTGCTGCTTGGCGACGCTCCGCATCCTTAAGTTCCCACTTCTTCAACTTGGTGTTAACATAAAATGGAGTGTCTTTTAAATCGATGTGTTCGTTCAGGTTTTCAAAGTTAATGGTTGGTGGCAGTTGTTTATTCTCCAGTGCTAAAAGAACCTTGATAAAACTTGCACTCCCTGCAGCAGTTAAACAGTGACCAATATTACTTTTTACTGAACCCAACGCACAGTAATCTTTTTTCTGAGTATACTTTTTAAAGGATTGTTTTAATGCATCTACCTCTATTGGATCACCTAATTTGGTACCTGTTCCATGAGCTTCAATCAGTTGAATACTTGCTGGATCAATCCTGTATTTATCATAAACTTCTTGTTCTAAACGCGTCTGTGATTCTGGATTGGGAGCAGTGATACCATTGGTTTTACCATCCTGATTCACACCCCAACCTTGAATAACACCGTAAATCGTATCCTGATCTCTTTCCGCATCGGCTAATCGTTTTAGCATCACAACACCAACACCTTCTCCCGGAACAAAACCGTTGGATCGCTGATCAAAGGTATAGCACCTTCCATCTTGTGAAAGCATACCCGACTGTGCCGTTTTAATATGCATTTCAGGGCCTGTCATCACATAAACCCCTCCGGCCAGAGCCAGATCACTACCTCCAAGAATTAAACTGTCACAGGCAGTAGCTATAGCAACCAGCGATGAAGAGCAGGCTGTCTCGATGGATATACAAGGACCTTGTAAATTCAAAAAGTAGGAAATGCGTGCAGCCAAAATAGATGATGTTCCACCTGTAAAACCCTGCGCACTTAATTGCTGTTCCCTTGATAATAACTGATAATCACCAGCAGCACAACCAGCAAAAACGCCACACTTAGTTCCAGAGAGTTTTTGGGCATTATATCCGGCATCTTCTATAGTGTGATAACAAGCTTGTAAAAACAGGCGTTGTTGTGGATCCATGCTTTCTGCTTCTATTGGCGAAATTGTAAAAAATAATGGATCAAACTGGTCATACTCTTCCAGTGTTCCCATCCATTTACTATTGGTTTTTCCTGCCTTTGGATTTCCCTCCTGATAGTAAGTATTAATATCCCAACGCTTCTGTGGTATCTCACTAATACAGTTTTTTCCTTGTGCTATATTTTGCCAGAATTCCTCTATATTCTTCGCCTCCGGAAATTGGCCAGCCATTCCAATCACAGCAATGGGTTGTGTTTTAAAAGAAGAATCCGTTTCAGGAGTAATTCTCGATGACAACTGATTACGCCATGAACTGAGTTTTTTTACCTTAGATTTAGAAATATAATTAACTTGAGAATGAATTTTATTCACTGGTGCTGAAGGAATAACCTCAGTTATAATAGGGTTAGTAAAAAGAGCTCCTTGCTTTTCGGCCTCTTCTTTCACATATCGACCGAGTTGTACAACAGTTGGATAGCTATAGATTTTGGTTGCGTCAATAGATGTTTTATAATTCTCATTGATCTTGCGTATCAAACTCACACCAACAATAGAATCCAAACCAAGATCTACAAATTGAGCATTTTCATCAATCTCTTGCTCTTGCATAAGTAATTCATCAGCTAAAAACTTTTTGACGTTGGCCGTGACAACAGATAATGCGCCTACATTTTGAGGTTGAGTTTTACTCGATAATGCTATTGGAGTGACTGTTGCTGCAGCAGGACTTGTAATTAGTACTCCTCCCTGCTTTTCAGCCTCTTCTTTCACATATCGACCGAGTTGCGACACGGTCGAATAGCTATAAATTTTGGTTGCTTCAATCGATGTTTTGTACTTCTCGTTGATCTTGCGTATCAAACTCACACCAACAATAGAATCCAAACCGAGATCTACAAATTGAACATTTTCATCAATCTCTTGCTCCTGCATAAGCAGTTCTTCGGCTAAAAACTTTTTAACGTTGGCTATAACAGCAGGTAATGTACCTACATTTAGAGTTGCTTTTGTAATTTCTTGACCTATTGACATTTCACTGGACTTCGTTTCTACCTGTGGGTGGTTTTTCTCTTGAATAAAGTTTTTGTTGATCTGCTTTAACGTTTCGGACTGACCAACAAAAGTTCTTTCATGCATGGATAGCTCAAGCTTATATG
>JACABB010000048.1 GCA_013376985.1 Bacteroidales bacterium | reverse complement strand
TCAGGTTGCTCCAAAACTCTTCTATGCTATCTGCCCCCGGAAATCTAAGCGCAATACCAATAACGGCAATATCCTTTTCTTTGTTGCTCATAGTTTATCAATTCTTATCACTAGCTTAAAAGTTAAATTTTGACACCTTATGATAAAATATTTATTAAAATTTTCGCAAGCATCTTCCCTTACTGAGTTAAAACTCTTCCTTCATTTTATCTAAAAGTTCTTTTGCAAAATCGTATTCCTTATTATTGAAAATTGAGCAAGGGTAATTTTTGCAATGAGCGCATGTAATAACTTTTTCCTTACTTGCACATTTTCTGATTTCACATATTTCATCGCAATAGTAAACGTGTTTTAAATCTGTTTTACAACCTAGACAAAAAACATCTTCAATAGTATAATTTATTCCGTATTCCTTGTTTTGCTTTTCTGCAATCTGTGTTTTCAGTTTAACGTTATTTTCCTTTGTAGCTATATATATTACGCATTCAGGACATGATATTCCACAATATGATGTGCGTATTATCCCCATATTTATTTCAAAATTTGACAATGCTTAATTGTCAGAGTATATTTCTTCCATCAAGCGAATACGTTCGAATGATTTTTCAAGAGGAATATTCTCGATTTCTTTACTAATCACCTTAATGAAAAAATCCAGTTGATTTTCATAGTAGTTTTGAGGTAAAAATTCGATCCTATCTATTTGTAAACCATCTATATCTTGAATATCGATGGCCATTTTATGATAACCTAGTGCTGGTCTTAAAAAATTTCGAATCCTTAATTTAGCATTTTCGAATTCCACATAGTGATCATATTTATATGGATTTTCATAAGAACAACTCAGAAATGAATGTACATTATCTTCAAATCTCATTTGTGCTTTATAGGATAAATCTATTCCATTAGGTCCCGAAAATTCGGATTCTCCTTTAATGAATATTGGAGCTAACCCCATAAATGTTTGAATAAATTGCAACCAATAAACGGCTTCATCCCAAAATACACCCCCTCCCATTGTTTTTGAAACTCTGTAATTATTTTCTATTTTGAAAGGATAGTGCATATAAGTCTCTACAGATTTCAACTTACCATATTTTCGAGAATGAACTATCTCTCCTACTTTATTGCAAAAAGGGTGATGCTGAACCATTACAGTTTCCAATAAGGAAACCCCATTGTTAATAACTGCGTTTTCTATTTGTTTGAAATCTGCAGCACTTAAGCAAATAGGTTTCTCAACCATTATATGTTTTTTATTCTCTGCGGCCTTAATAATCCATTCATAATGTAAATGGTTAGCAAGTGCAATATATACCACATCTACTTCATCACACTCAATCAATGATTTATAATTATTAAAAAAAAGGGGGATTTGATGCTTCTCTGCGTAAAGTTTTGCCCGCTCTTGTTGACTAGCGGCAATCCCAATTATTTCAACTCGTTCATTTTTCTTTGCGGGTGCAATTATTGCTCGAGGAGCTATTTGGGCTGCCCCAAGTATTCCAATCCTTATTTTGTTATCCATCATTTTAAGAAATTAAATTTTAAAGGATACAACTTCTAAAGAAATAGAAATGTTATGGCTCATTTCTCATCCACTCAGAAAAGAAAGCCCTGCTAGACGAAAAAGTTGATAGAGTATTGTAACCACCTTCTTGTGTAAAAACCGTAGGCAATCCGAGTTTCTTTATTTTGTTTGATATCCTTGCAAAATCAGAGGCATTTAGCCCAAATTTACCATCATAACTATCGTCCTTATGAGCATCAAACCCCAATGCAACGACGAGATAACCAGGATTAAAATCCTTTACTTTCTCAATAACAATATCTAATTTTTCCAAATATATTTCTCCCGTCGTTCCACTAGGTAAAGGGATATTCATATTAGTATTTCTCCCTTCATTTTTACCAATCTCTTCTACATAACCTGAAACGTAAGGCCAGCCTTCGGCATGGATAGAAAAAGTGAACACATCTGGGCTCTCATAAAATATAGATTGTGTTCCATTCCCATGATCGACATCAATATCAATAATGGCAACTCTTTTATCTTTTTTAAGAACAGTTGCGGCAATTGCAGCATTATTGAAAAGACACAATCCACCTCCA
Source organism: Bacteroidales bacterium (assembly GCA_013376985.1). Taxonomy (GTDB): domain Bacteria; phylum Bacteroidota; class Bacteroidia; order Bacteroidales; family Tenuifilaceae; genus UBA8529. The sequence goes on along the minus strand of JACABB010000048.1, from coordinate 26,552 downwards.
AAATTTCTAAAGGCATGGTGTCCTGGTGGGCGGCAGGCAATATACGCCGATCTAACGCTATAAATATCAGCACTTTTCACCCACATTGCAGCATCAAAAGCACACGAAGCCCCTAATAATGCACCATTACAGGAACCATAATCAGCCATTGTATATGCATCGAAAAAATATAGAGTATGTAACCCTTTATGAGAAATTGGCTTACTAAATATAGCATCCTCTTTTCCTACGATATATGTAGGGCCATAAATATTGCTCCTCTCGAGTTTAGATCCTTCTTCAATAAAAGAAACATAATCTGAGGAATGAACCAAAGATGCTGCAAGTAAACCATTTGTTTGTGGTTTTATATTTATAGCATTTGGCACCGCTCTTCTAAATCCATTTATGGCGGCTAATAATCTTTCTGGCTTATCCCAACCTTCTCTATCGTGATAAGGGAATGTATTAAAGAACTCATCACTAAAAAGAGCTACTTCATAATTCATATTTAGCACCATTAACAGGTATTAAAGTCAATCTTATGTGATTTACAAATAACGCAAAAGTCATTTGTTTTAAGTCCAAAATAAAAACTAAAAAATATTAATTTATTTTTGCTCTCATAATCGATTATTGAACTTGACTCAAAAACAGGGTTGTTGAAATACTGTGTTAAAATTTTTAATAAGAAGTTGAGCGATTTTAAATATGTTTACATGTTTTACAAATAACTTATTTCAATATCTATAACTCTAAAAATTCCACAAGTTTTAAGCAATGAAATTGTCAAAATAAAATAACCCTGTTTATTGTTTTATAGTATTTGTGCTTAAAACATAATTCAATGGAAATAATAAGATCAACTATTCAAATAAAGTAATACACATTTAGAACAAACTGGCGTTAATCCTTTGTCTATAATTCCTCTTAATTTATCATATTCAGCACTTTTCCATATCTCTAATAAACTTTTCTCATAAATATTTCCAACACTAAATTCAGGAAACGATTGACATGCAGTGACATTCCCATCGGCAAGAACATCTAATCGTGTTGACACAGAAAGACAACAATTTCTTTGTTGAACGGGCATATCATCGCCAAGCACAAAATTTTCCAATTGATCATCTTCCACCGCTGGTTGTAATCTAATCCTCGTATTCCAAGTACGTGTTTTTAAGCGAGCCAATTCTTTTCTCAAAGACTCCATCATTGTAGGTGGCAAATGGTATGCAAAATAATGCCAACTGGGTTTACTATCATTATTTTTAAAATCCAGCCACTTAAAGTTGCAATTATAATAATCATCCATTTTCTGAGCTGTAGTCTCAGAAATATACCATGGGAAAATAAAATATATTGAGTCGAAAGGTTTTGATTCAACCCATTCCATAAATTCGTACAAGTGTGGAATTAAGTTTTCATTAATAACACAATGAATAGAAACCTTTCCCTTATAGCTACCCTTAGCCTGTTCTTTAAATAAAAGATCTAAATTATGCATTAGTTTTGCATGCATTCCCTTCCCTCGTATAATATCATGATCTTCCTGAAAACCATCTATGCTTACAACTGTTGCTAGATTTTCTGAAATTCGAAGTAATGACTCCATTTTTTTCTCTATAAGAAGTCCATTCGTACATAATACAGTCCATCGAGGATCATTCTCAATAATTTTGGAAATATCATCCCAGTTTTTATGAATTAAAGGTTCTGCCGCCCAGAAAAATATATTTGATTTGACTTCCTTCGAATCCTTAAATACTCTTTCTATAGCAGAAATATCCAACTCTACCTCTCGTTCACTTTGGACTAACGGATTAAATGAACCTTCATTCCCCCACAACATGCAAAAGTGACAGCGAAGATTACACCTTCTCGTTATCTGAAACCCAATATCTTTTGGTAAAGGCATTGAGTAATAAGGATTATTTTTCCTTTGCCGTTTGGTTTCGGAAATAAATTTAATAGTCTTAATATGTCTCTCTAAAGTATCCTTATCGAACTTAACTGATGTTTTTGGTTGCATAAATTTCAGGGATATAATTGTTTATGTTTTTTCTCGCTTGTAATAAATTCTTATTCATCTTTTCCAATAATTCTATTGAAAATGAACTTTCAGCCCATTTCTTAAATGGGATACCAAATCCAAGTTGTTCCCATAAAAGAGCATTGGAGTTCTCATAATTGCCATAGGGTTCTAATGTAATTATCGGCGTGGCCGATGATAACGAATCAATTAATGTGGCTCCACCCGGTTTGCTTATTATTGCTAAACTCTCTCTACATATATCATAAACATCTGGGTAATCATAATTACTTTTATACAAAACATTCTCATTATCAGTTATTTCTCCAAAAGGAGGGAATATATATTCCCCATTTTCGTTGGGTTCCCATGCCTTCCATAAAGGATCAATTAAATAGTATCTTATGTTTTTCGATTTGTTCTTTGCATCGTCCTTTTCAATGCAAATTACATCTAATGAAAAACCCGCATTTTCTAATTCGCCTACTTTAGTAAGGTAAGTGCCTAATCCCCAACCTCCTCCATGCAATAATAAACGCTTTTTCCTTTCTGAAAACAATACAGGCTCATGGTTATTGAGTTGCAGGTAATAGGATACTTTTTTTTCCTCTAAATTATAAAACCAAATATGTCGAAATGAATTTAAATCATTTTTATGAGCTTTCCATGAAGTAGAAACACTTGCATCAACATGGCAAAGATCTACTGTTAATTCTTCTTCGCCAACCTCATTTATATATTTCGATATTATATCAGACCAAAAACCTGAAAAGACGATAAATCTTTTTCTTTTTTCTTCTTTCCATTTATGAATTAACTCATCGATCAGCAAATCATCAAGAGTGTTTTCCATACCATTTACAATCTTCTGCCCCATTAATGCTGCTGAGAAATTTTTATGATAGACAATTTTTGCTGTTAAGATTTTATCTTTTTTTTCCTTTTTCAACAAATTCTCTAAAATAAAAACTTCTGTGTTGAATCCCTTTTCTTCAAGTTGTCTGCTTACTATTAGCCCAGGAATATAACCACCCAAAGAAGAGGCTGTTATGAGAATAGATATGCTGTTTTTGTTCATATAAAGCGTAACTAACTATTTAAAATAAAAAATTACTTGCTCATTAATACTTTACATATCCAGGTTGTACCCTTAGAATTAACAACCTTTGTTTCATCATATTTAGGAAAAACAGTTTCAATTTCACTCCAATGGATTCTATTATTTTGAACCTCAAAATTTGATGTAATGAATATTCCCCCATCATTCAGAAATGATGCATATTTCTTAAGGAAGTTAAGATGATTAGAGGTATAATACATTGCCTCATTAAAAACAATGGCATCAAATTTTTCAATAGGAGAGTAAGTATTCATGTCAGCAACACAAAATTCTACTTTATCGTTACTTTGTTTTTGTGCTTTATCTATAGCCTCTTTTGAAAGGTCGATCCCAATATATTTTGAAAAACTTTCACCTAAGCGATTTTGAAGCAAACCTTCCCCACAACCAATGTCTAATATGCTTCCTCCCTTTTTTATATATTGAAAATACCCTGCAATAATACTGTAACGTCCTAGTTCTTCTATACTTTTAAGATAATCGAAAAGTCCATTTTTATAAGTATTATCCAATTCTTCTTTTGAATTCTTAAAAAAAATTCGTTTCAATGATTCAAATTCCTGATTATTCATAAAATTTAGTTTTTAGTTTTAATTTACAATTTCTCTAAAACAGTTAATTCAACTTGATCATTACAAAAAAAGAATCACTCACTTACCCTAATATTTAATTTATACAGACAAATATTTAGACGTTTCTAACTTTTGGTTTCGTGTTATGAGAACATTCGATAGGTTATCATTACAATTTCATAGACTAGAGTTTATAACCTCCTTTGAGGTTCAATTAAAAAATAAGATATATCTCTCTATTCTTCAAAATGATGCTTACTCATCTTATAATTAAAATTTAAAACAATATGTAAACTAGTTATCAAAACTATATCCTTTTAAGAAATCATATTCTTCAATTTTATTTAAAACTATTTGCTTTAATTGATTAGGCCACTCTATTTTATTTCGATTTTTATTTCTTGTATCTCTAACAAGTTTTTTACAATCTACTATATAATTATCAAAACATTCAACATTAATAAAATCACACAGAAGTTTAATATACTTATCAGGAGAAATAGCAAAATCCTCATATTTTATGGATACTATATCGTATTTTTTAGAATTAATAATTTTTTTATTTGCATCACACAAGGAGAAAAAATAACTTATACTATCAATAAGAGGAGTAGGATACCATAAATTTATACCACTAATTACATCAAAAGGATTACGAGTAACGTGTATAATCTTTATAGGCATATTCAATTTGCTTTTTAATTTCTCCAATAAATACGGATCTTGGAAAAGCATTTTAGATGATACGCCTCCTTTTTTATCTCCAATAACATACAGTTTTTCAAATTTACCTTGCCATTGATTCGGAACATAATAACTATACCCAGATTCCATACAACCTGATTTTGTAAACTCTCTATCTTTATCATAAATAAGATAGAATAGTTGCTTCTTATTAAATCCCTTCGTAATGTACCCCAAAGCGTCCAATTCATGAGCAATCATGACATTCTTATGGGCACTCAATAATGCTCCAATTAAAGAATGTCCACTTCGAGGATACCCAACGAACATGCAATAGATAGATGCCTTTTTAAATCTATTATAATATAAAACTCCTAAAGTAAAGGATTCAATATATTTAATACTGAAATAAAATTTATTTTTAATTACTGCAATTAATCTATTCATAATAACTAAAAAAGTTTGAGCATAGAGACATAAGTAAAAATTATTGCGTTAAAGGTCAAGTTTGCATTTATGCTGTTTAAAGTTGCCTTTCCTGATATGCTAATAACTAATTACAAGATTATACTTCAAATTGTTTTTAACTATTTTTACAGTGAGTTGATCATTTCCCGACAATATCTCTCAAAAAACAAGCAGCAATATCGTTCATTATTGCTTATTTTCAAGTTATAAGTGTGTGTGTATCTTATCGAACTGACAATTGGAAATTTCCGTAAAAAAATAAAATTTAAACTATACTCGTAAATTTATAATAGATAGGTGTTCTATAGACTAATCCCCAATATACGTATTTGATCTATTTTCTCTGTTTTAAGTAAAAAAATCTATTAAGTAGCCTAGTGTTCAAAAAATCACATAAAAAATAAAAATCACACACAATGTCTACATAATACGACCCTAAATAACTAAAGTAGGAAAACATTAAATAATTTCAACGTTGATGATTATTACTATTTCCTCCTATCTGCTTAATTCACAACTTTAGCGCTGAATTCACAGAATACATCTTTCAGTTTTGACAATATTTCACTTTCCTTTTCTTTTTCTGCAATAAGAGAAAAATAGAACCTACCTTTAGATAACTGAGAATCAGTCGTATTATCATTAATATTAATATTTACCGCATTTGCTGATAAGGGTAGAATACCAACAGGTTTTTGTTTTGAGAAAAGAATATCTGATTCATTTAGCTTTTTCAAAAGTTCTTCGAATGGAAGTTTATTTTTTAGAATTAACGAAAGATACATGAGATTTCCTTTCACAGAGAAATTTGACAGGTACTGATCGATAGCATAATTTATTAGCCCCATTGATTTTCGAGCATTGATTTCAATAATAGGAATTATGTTATTCTGTTCATCTACCATTGAATCGATACAAACTGGGCCAAAATATCCCGCTTTAAATATTTCTCGACCAATCCATTTAACCTGTTTAAAATAATCCGTTTTATCCAAAAAATCGAAAAAATTATTATCCGATGTCTGTATTCCAGAAAAAGCAAATCCATTGTTCTGCATTACCTGAACAGTTACTAAATTTATTTCACCAGACTTATCAATCAAAAGTTGACTTGAGAAATCTACCTTTTTATTCAGCAAAGACTCAAGAACAAAGCATGTTATTTTTCCATTCTGCTCCTGCTTCTGAATATGGTTAAATATACGAGTTAGTAATTTTTCTGAATTTATTAGCATGTTACCTTTACCTGAAACGCCCATGGGATCTTTTATAAGAATAGGAGAAGAAGAAAGCATTTCTTTACCTATTCTTAACAGAGCCTCAGATGAATATACAACCTCTTCGTTTTTAATACTTCCAATATTTTTTGAAAGAAGTGTGGAAAATACTTTTGAATTTACCTTCTTTACTATTTCAATACTAGGGATATCTTTTTCTACTTTTAATTTTTTTAATAGCACTTCCGATTCTGGTAAAATAGAATAGGGAGAGAATAAATTTACAGATGATGCTAAATTGGCAAAGTATTCAATATTATTACATCCATCAATTAAACTACAAACTGATCCTATTCTTGTGCTTTTCCCTACACATTGATTTATTGGTGAAACATCGTTGCAAATAAATACAAACCCTAATTCAGTAAGATATTTTTTATGGAATTGATCTAAGGGTACTCTAGTAATTAGAACATCGTTTGGTTTCGTGCAAAACACAAATTGCAATTCATCAAGGACAGAAAGGACATTATCACTTTGTAAATCCGGAATAGATGGAAGTTCAGAATAATTGTTTTCCCTCCAAAACAATTCAGAATTAAAAGTACCCAAGTATAATGTATTGTTCAAATTTTTCAAGAAATTAATTTTATTCAGTAGTAATCTGGCTTATTTGCTTTTCAATAAATTTCGTTAATCTTCCGAAAGAAAGCATTAAGCTAAAATCAAGATTATCAAAATCAAACTCGATATTGAATTCATCTTCTATTTTTAACAGAAAGTTAATCATTTGGAGCGAATCCAAACCCAAATCATTAATTAAATCAGTGGAATCATTGATCTTATTAATAATAGAATCATCCTCTTTAACATCCGCTAAAATTCTACTTAGTTTTTCTCCAATAATCATAATACAAAATTTAAAGGGTTATTAATTAGATTTAAATTTCTCAATGTGATAAACTAGAAATTTCACTGCTTTGCGTTCGCTCATCTATCATAACAGCAATTTGTGGTAGAATAAACTTATAAAGTTCTTCAGCAGATTGCATTATAGGTTTACCATAACTTTGAACAGTAATATCAGGTTTGGAAGGAACTTCATAAGTGGCTGAAACGCCTGTAAACTCTTTAACTTCGCCCGATCTAGCCTTCTTGTATAAACCTTTCACATCTCTCTGCTCACAAACCTCTAAAGGAGCATCAATATACACTTCTATGAAGTCATTATCTCCAATGATATTCCTAGCAATATTTCGAATTTCATTGGTTGGGCTTATAAAGCTATTAATACATATAATGCCTGTATCTACAAATAACTTTGAAACCTCCGCCACTCTTCTTATATTTTCATATCTCTCTTCTGGTGAAAACCCGAGATTGGAGTTAAGACCAACTCTTAACACATCACCATCAAGTATCTTAGTTATATAGCCACTTCTATGAAGCATTTTCTCCAATGCAACTGCAATTGTAGTTTTTCCAGCACCAGATAAGCCTGTTAACCAAATTACTTTACCATGTTGGTTAAGTAGTCTTTCCTTTTCTGTTTTTGTAATAAAATCCATTTCAACTTTTTTAGTTAATATCTACTCGATTATTTAATAAGAAAACTTTTTAGTTGAAGCAATTATTTTTGATAAGTACTTACATTCAATTCTATATATTATAATTATTAAAAAATGTTTAAATAAAAATAAATATTGCAAACTTAAATAAGAAATATAACAAATATTATTTACAAGGAAATATTTTCGGCCTATTCGCTTAAAACATTAAATACTATTTTAAAGCAATATAATGTCAAAATCTAATTTTATTATATTTTTTAAAAAATATATCGAAAATAAGGGCAATAAAAATTATTTATAAGATTTTAAATAGAAAAAAAATAAATTAAAATTAGTTATTATATAAATTTAAAAATTCAATTTAATTAAATGCAATTTTAGAATTAAAAAAAGAATTAAAATTTTATGTTTTCTACCTTCTCCAACATACTAGTACAAATATCAATAAAAAAAGTTTGATTAATGTCCTCCAATTTTATTCCAAACCTTGTTTTCCCTTTTTGCTTAACCAAAATCCCCGAATGTCCCGCTAATGGACCATAGAGAACTTTTACTTGTTCTCCCTCCGAAAAATTTTCTTCTACAGTAACCTCCTGATTAAGTTGAAGCATTGTTTTTATACATTCTATATCTTTTTGCCGAATTATTGATGGTTTTCCAGCGCAATGAATGTACGTTACAATTTTGGGGATTTGTTTTATAGTATGCAACTCAAATTCCTCTGTTTTTACAAAAATATAACTTGGAAAAAGTACTTGATCAATAATTTTCTTTTGCCGATTTTTCCAAATCCTTAAGGTTTTAGCCATTGGGAGGAAAACTTCATATTTTTTTTTCAGAAGTTCCTGATAAACAAATTTTTCGGCTCGAGGAGCGGTATAAAAAATAAACCAATTACATTTTAAACTAGACTCTATTAAAAAATCATGTTCAATATCTTGCGTGATTGGATTTGAAAAAATATCATAATCTGTCATTGTTTTTCTTGATAAATAAATACAGCTTCGCCTAGTCAATTAGCATATTATCTATTAACTTTCAATAAATTTGCGATAACCTATTCAAAAATTTAAACCGAGACAAAAAATATTTTCAAACATTTTTTCTAGGGCAAAAATTAATTAGTTTAAACATATAAGCCCATGCAATGCAAATAAAAATATCCGTGCTAAATTCCTGAACAACAAAAATTACTCTATTTAAACAAATCTAATAGCAATACAAGATCAGCAACAAAACTATAAATTTTTTTATTAAATCATAAATAAATCAAATATATTTTTAAAATGCAATACATACATGTAAATTAATAAATATAGATATACATTTTTAAAATATATTAAACAATCTATTTTTTTTAAATTAAGTGGTATAAAATACTAATTATAAAAATTATTTTAGCATATACGATTAATTTTAAGTTGCTAAAAATCACAAAGATTTTACTTTAATTTTAAAACATGTTTGATGAAAACAAGAAGAAAACCTCATTTGAGGTTTGTTTACCTAATTGTTCGAATATTTTATAAATATCAAGTTGTCAATTACTTCAAAATAATCCATTAAATTTGTTTAATAATATCTAAATAATCGTTGTTTTTTTATAACACAATATCAGTTAGACACTAATTTCAGCAAACATTTCGGATTTCAGTTTTGTTCAGCAGATATAATATATTGAAGCGATGTAGCACAAAAATTCATGCTGTTATAGTTTGATCGAGCATATATTAACGTGAACTCGACATAAGAAATGTAATAATGTATACATTTTCATAGATATACAATTATTTAATGCAATGTTGGAAGGTTGGAATGATGAAGTAATGGAGAACAAGAGGTTAGATTTTTACTTGTATCCTCCATTTTTCCATTTCCCACTACTCTATTAACAAATTAATTGATATAGGTTAATACATTGTTTCTTGCGTCGAACTGACGTTATATTAATTTCGGGATTGGAAATTTGTTAAGGTCATTTATTCTATCGGTGAAAAAAGAGCAATAATATGATACAACTTACTGGAATTCAATATCAAATTATGTATGATTAGAATAATGCAACTATTTTTAGACAATGTATTAAATAATATTTCCTCAATAACACAATTATATAAATATTATTGATTAATATCCTTTCGAAATCCGGGTTTTGAGTCTGTTAGAACCAAATCCAACCCTTTAGGAATAATATCAAACTTATTTTGAGGTCTAGTATCTTTGAGCCAGTTAAATCCTTTAAGTGTAATTTCTTCGTAATTTACTTTTCCTATCGGGTAAAAAACTGATAATGGTTTGATATTTAGTGATATTTTTGATATTTGATTATTTTTCAACAAAACAACTAAATCCGAACTTTCTGACTTGTTAACCGCAGCAATAGCACCCTCGTCTCTAAAAAATCGAACCGCTTCAGCATTTCCATTAACATCAAGCTTTGCAATTTTCCCATCATTAAAGTGAGCAATCATCGTTTTACCTTTAATCTGATTAAACTGTGTCTTTTCTTCCATCTGAGTAAAAAATGCTGCACCATCAAAATTCATTTTTTTGATTTTATTTCCAATTGTAGAAAATGCTTTTATAAAATCGGCTGATATCTGGTTGTTCTCATTCCAAAGTATGGGGCTTACAAACATACTAATGGTTGAATCTTTTGTATTATATAAAAGAGAGTCACAAAGTCCTTGAATATCCTTTTTATAAAACTTTACAGCACCAAGCGCCTTAATAATTCTATAGGTAGAATCAGGCAGAGTAGTATCTCGAAATGAATTAACAAGAAATTTATTTGTCCTCAAAAAAAGAGTATCCCTTTCAGAAATCATAAGCAACAGAGGATCTTCGGTAACCTCAGCCTCCTTCGTCTTATCGTTAAAAAAAGCTCTACCCCCATAAACAGTTACTTTTTGGGTTGTATCAACTATTGCAACTTTCCCGATGATTTTAGAATATCCGTTTTTTTTATCGTAAAAAATATCTTGTCCATAAATTTTTTGTACCCCATTAATGATAAAAGCATTGTTGAAGAAGTTTGATTTTTCGTTTTTTCGATCATACCACCCCTTTTCGCAATAAACATAACTATCCTTATTATATATTCTTGTTGGTCCATAAAAATATGCTAGTTCATCTTGAGTGCTATATTCTAGGGAGTCGGTATACAAACGACCATCCTTCCCCTCCAACTTGACATTTCCCGAAAAGTAGTATTTTTTTATTTTTGAATAATAGTAACCCCTTTGGCTTACTAATTTATTTTCCTCGTTTGTTAATATTCCTGAAGTGTTATAGTACGCAGAATTATCTTTTGTATTAAAATATATGGTATCGGTAACAAGTTTAGCATCCTTCTGTATAAGCCTTACCTCTTTACCTGTAACCTTACCCTTTGAGGTATTACCATCATAATATAAGTAGTCGCCAAATAGTTTCGCATCCTCTTTGGTTACAATCACATTACCATAAGCTTCAAGGTTGTTTGTCTTTCTTGTAAGGTAAGCACTGTCACACATCATAATTGTTCCCTGATGCGAGATATTGACAGTACCCAAATAACGAACAACCTGTTGTTCGTTGCGGATAAGGTTTTTCATCGATTCTGCATTAACCTGAATAACCTTATCCTTTTGGGCAAAAGAATAATGCGACAAAAAAGATAGAAGTACAGTAACTGTAAACTCTAAAATATGGTTAGTGAATATTTTCATTAAAGAATATACAATCCGTATATATTAAGATTATTTTATCCATCCATTGGATTTAAACTTACAACCTCTATAAGAAGGATCTATCTTTATATACGTTGTTTTTTGTTTTTCTTCAATCCATTTCATGAACTTATCGTGTTCTACGCTCTGCTTAGTCAAACGTTGAATAACGTCATAATCATCATTAAGGTTGGCTTTATGCGATGGTATTATCTCTTTAAGTTTGATGATTTTGAATATCACATTTGCACTTTCATCGCGTGATTCGAAAGGGGTACTGGTTTCACCTTTTTTTAGTTCTTTTATTACATAATAGTCGGAAGGTTGAAGTTGCTCTTTTTCAAAATACTGGGTATTATTACTGGGGTTCACTATATAGCCACCATTCAATCTTGATTTTTTATCTTCTGAAAATTTAAGACACGCCTTCTCAAAAGTCAAACTATCAAGTTTAATTAATTTAGCTATACTATCAAGTTTATTCTGAGCCTCAACCAACATATCCGATGTAAATTGTGGTTTTAATAGTATATGTCTGACATTCACCTGATTATTCCGCTTTTCAATCATTTGAATAATATGAAACCCATATTCCGTTTCAACAATTTGGCTAACCTGCCCCTCTGCGAGATTAAAGGCTACATCTGCAAAATTTTTTACAAGTTCATCCCTCGTACGAAATCCTAGTTCTCCTCCTTTTTTTGCGGATGCAAGATCCTCAGAATATGCTACAGCAAGCATAGTAAATCTTTCCCCCTTAAGAATTCGGCTTCTTAAATCGAGCAATTTCTCTTTAACGCGAAATTTTGCCTCGGAAGAAGATGGAGGATACAGTGATATTTCTTGTAATTTAAATTGCTCTGGGATTATTGGTAAACTATCTACAGGTATTGTTTTATAGAATTTTTTTATCTCCGATGGTGATACGGCAACTTTCTCTACAATCTTCTGTCTCATTTGTTGAGTTAGCTGTTGTTCCCGAATAACTTCTCGCAAATCATCTTTAATTTCAAATATTGTCTTTTTAAAATAGTTTTCTAATGCTTTTTCGGAACCAATTTGATTAACAAAATATCTTAATCGTCTATCAATTTCTCCATCAACCGCAGCTTCATTTGGGTTAAGACTATCTATTCTCGACTGGTGTAATAAGAGTTTTTGAGTTAAAAGATTTTCCAGAATATCACACTTCACATCACCTTCTGGAAGATTTCCTTCCATTTTCATTCGCATTAACTCTTGTTCAACGTCTGAACTCAATATCATATCCCCCCCAACAACAGCAATGACCTGATCGATTACTCCTTGAGAAAAAGAGTTTCCAGTAATAGATAGAATAAACAGAAATAAAAAAACTGTCCTTTTAATTAAACTGTTAATATTTTTCATCCAAATAAAATTAAAGTTGATTATTAATTGGTTACCTTAAGCACTAATAATTCTGAAAATTACAACCAGCATTAACAATAATTCTCCCTTATTTGCAAAGCAAGACATCTCACAATGGCTGTTTCAGTTAAAATGTTTGAAATTTCTTGTGATCCAAAGCATCATTATAAATATTGTTTTCTAGATCGTTTATAAGTTTCTGTTTCCGTTTATTAAGGATTACACTTTTAATATTTGCAAGTTCGTATTCTAATGGTGAGGTTTGCCCTTTAAACATTACTTCACGAACACTAATTAGATACAAATAATTACCGTCCTCCAATTCAATGCTACGATTATTCCTAAGATAATCATCCGAATTCTCAAGAGGATAAGGGAATTGCCTTTGAAGAACATTAAAAGGCAACCATTTATCGCCAAAGTAATCATATTTTTCTGCTACTTGATATGCGAGATTATCAAGCATTTTAACATCTTCATCCCGAGTTGACCTGTAAAGTTCTTTTATTTTATCTGAGTATGGTGTATCTTTTCTTAACTTGACAAAAAGAGCTTTAACAATTGTTTCATCCACTAAAAAATTTGATATATTATTATAATAGAAGGACTTAATTTCTTCGGATGATACGGCTGTATCAAGTTTTTGTAAAACAAATTCCTGTTCATATTTAAATATCAGAAGAGATGAACGATAATCCTCAAGCTGCTTAGTGACATTTTTTTGCTCTTCATTCAACTTTTCTTCTGACAGTTTGAGCATGAGATTATGCCTAATCCACTGATCTACATAAGCATTTAGGATTTTAATGCTATCACCTTTAGTCATTCCTTTTGGGAAAATTCCTTTCACATCCGCTTTGTATAGGAATCTATCGTATACAACTGCTAAAGGTTTCTGCTCTTTGCTGTTCCGGTTAAAACATGAAACTAGCAATACCATAACCACAAATAGAAATATCTTGAAAAAATTCTCTGCTTTTAGGCTCATCGCTTAAAATTTTAAAAGACTACTGTTTCCCTAAACTTTCGACAACTTGCTTAATTGCTTCTTGGTTAATTTCAATAGGAAACTTTTGGTGCAATGACTTTAACCAGTCCTCCTCAAGTAATTGTTGGTAATCAGATATAGTTTGACCCTTACAATCTACTAGGGATTTGATATCTCCTGTTGTTACACTAATTACTTCAATGAAAGTAGAATTACCATCCTTACTAACAATTGGTGAAATACCACCTTTCCACGATTCATAGCCCAAAATCTCCTTATCATCTGGATTTACTACTAAATAATTTACGGATACTTTAGTCTGCTCTTTATTAAACTTACCAACCACATCGTCTGGTTTCATTCCTTTTTCCTTTCGGTTTGCCGCTAATTTGCTCACTTTTGCAAGAATTTTCTCATCAGCACAGGAATATGTGACATAGTGTACTCTCTCACCCCATTTATAATTATCCTTATTTTTCTGATAAAAATTTTCAAGACCTAAACTATCGTTTGATGCTTTTGACCACACCTTTAAATCGCTGATATTAAAGAGTAAAATACCATCATGGTACTCTTGCATCAAATATTTGAATTCGGGGAATTTTTGTTCTAAAACTGATTGTTGATAATTGTAAATGGTTTGATTTACCCAATCATTGTATGCTTTTCTTACAATGGAATGTATTGATCCCTTAAGGCCATTTCGTTGATAAATAACTAAAAATCCAGAGAATTCATCTTGATCGTGTTTTTGACCTGCAATTTCAAATAAGTTTTTATTCTCCTTCAAACCCTGATATCTCCATGAACTCCTATAAATACTAGAATCTACAAGCAAATCAATTTGTTTTAGGTTAACAGTATCTTCTCTAAATTTGTTTTCAACTTTAATTTTAGCAATCATTCTCTCCACAGATATTGTGTTGCGCATATCTGAAAATACCTTTTTCTTAATATCAGGTAGCATTTCATCGAAAGAACCAATCTCTTTCCTAGCCAAACGTTTAACAATATGCCAGCCAAAAGAACTCTGGAAAGGTTCTGACACCTGACCATCGTGATCGAAACCAAAAGCCACTTTTTCAAATTCGGGAATTATACTGCCGGAGCCAAACCATGGCAACTCTCCATTATTCTTGGACGATCCGGGATCTTCGGAATATTTATTTGCTAATTGACCAAAATTCTCGTTATTTAATACCTGCTTGTAAATTTCGTCAATTTTTTCTTTCAATTTTGATTTCTGCTCTTCAGTAGCATCTTTGGGAACAGCAATCATAATATGAGCTACTTTGACTTGCCCTTTAGCCGCTCTTTTGTCGAGAACCTTTATAATATGATACCCAAAACGAGTACGAATGGGCATCGAAATTTCTCCTGTTTTTAGATTATAAACCGCAGATTCAAATGGATACACCATTTGAAATACAGTAAAATATCCAAGATAGCCATTATTATTAGCCACAGAAGGATCATCGCTTGTTGCACGGGCTACAACTTCAAAAGGCTCTCCATTTACAATCCGATTTCTTATGGCAATAGCTTTATCATAATATTTTAATGTATCGGATGGAACTACTTGTTCGGGTATAGATATAAGAATATGACTTGCACTAACTTCATATTTCATCCTCTCATAGGCTTCGTTGATAAGCTTTTCTTCGGTTTCTTTGTCTGTTAAATAAGGTCTTGCAAGTTGTTGTCTATAGCCCGCTAGTTCGTTTTTAAAAGATGATGAAGTGTCAAGTTTAGAATCTTTTGCATCAAGAACTTTCAATCTGAAATTGATGAATAGGTTAAGATACTCATCAACCGATTTGCGATCAATTATTGTTCCTGCTTGATGGTTTTTAAGGTAAATCCTCACGAATTCACTTGATGGTATTTTTTCATCACCAACAGTTAGTAAGGTTTGATCTGTTTTTTCTTGTGCTTTTGAAACAAGTGTTCCAATTAAAAATGATATTATTATAATTTGGCGAATCAGCTTCATCATTGCAACTTTTTTGGTTTAACCTTAAGGGTGTTATAACTATTTATAAATTATTTTATCGTTTATCGGCTATAATTAGGTGCTTCACGAGTAATCGACACATCATGTGGATGACTCTCAACCATACCAGCATGTGTTATTCTTACAAATTTGGCTTTCTTTAGTTCAGCAATATTGCTAGCACCACAATAACCCATACCAGCTCTTAAACCGCCAACCATTTGATAGAAAACCTCTCCCAGTGTACCTTTGTAGGGAACACGAGCAGCAATTCCTTCAGGAACTAATTTTTTGATATCATCTTCAACATCCTGAAAGTACCTATCCTTTGAACCTTGCTGCATTGCTTCAATTGACCCCATTCCCCGATATAGTTTAAATTTTCGACCATCGTATATGATGGTTTCACCGTTGGATTCTTCAACACCTGCAAATAAGGACCCTGCCATTATTGTATCAGCTCCTGCTGCTAAGGCTTTGACTATATCGCCTGAGTAGCGTATTCCTCCATCGGCAATAATTGGTATGTTTCTGCCTTTTAGGGCATTTGAAACATCATATATGGCATTTAGTTGAGGAACTCCCACACCAGCAATTATGCGTGTTGTACAAATTGAGCCTGGTCCAATTCCTACCTTAACTGCATCGGCACCAGCATCGCATAATGCGATAGCTGCTTCTGCTGTTGCGATATTTCCAACAACTGTATCCAAATCGGGGAATTCTTTTTTCACGAGTTTTAGCATTTCAAGAACTCCCTTGGTATGTCCGTGTGCAGTATCAATAACAATTGCATCAACCTTGGCGGTATAAAGTGCTTTTATTCTATCTAAAGTGTCATAAGTAACACCAACCCCTGCTGCAACTCGCAAGCGACCTTTGTTGTCTTTGCTAGAAAATGGGTTATCCTTTACTTTAGTGATATCCTTATAGGTTAATAGTCCAATAAGTTTAAAATCATCGTCAACTACAGGAAGTTTCTCAATTTTATACTCCTGCAATATTGAAGCAGCCTTTTCCAGATCAGTGGTTTTCGAGGTAGTGATCAACCCTTCGCTGGTCATAATATCCTTTATGGGGCGACGCATATTAACCTGAAACCTTAAATCGCGGTTGGTAACAATACCTATAAGTTTGTTGGTTTGATCAACAACAGGAATTCCCCCAATATGAAATTCTTGCATTAAATTAAGCGCATCGCCAACAGTCTCATCAGGATGAATAGTTATTGGTTCATAAATCATCCCATTTTCAGCACGTTTAACTTCCCTAACCTGCTTGGCTTGTGCCTCGATACTCATGTTCTTATGAATAACACCAATACCTCCTTGGCGAGCAATAGCAATGGCCAAAGATGATTCGGTAACAGTATCCATTGCCGCAGATACTATTGGTGCTTTGATATCAATATTTCTTGAAAATTTTGTGGTAATATCCACATTTCGAGGTAATACCTCAGAATATGCTGGCACTAGCAAAACATCATCAAATGTAAGTCCTTCGGCAACAATCTTTTCATCGTAAAATGACATCGCTTTGTAGTTTATTTATTAAATGCGGCAAGTTACAAAAAAATGCCGTACCAACAAGCCTTTAATTATCCTTGCCCAAAGATATAATTGAGTAAGGTATTGTTATTTAATAGATATAGATTCAATCATCCGTTTGAAGTCTATAATAAACTTAACAATTTTTAACTATTTAAAAATCAGCCATTGCCAATTATATCATGTTCAGGCTTCCAGAAAATCAACATATTTATGCTAAATTTGTATTAGCCAAAGACCTACAAACAATTGAACCAATTCGAGCAAATACTTCATCGGTACTGGGGTTACACAACCTTTAGATCTATCCAAGAAGAAATTATACAGTCAGTATATGAAGGGCGTGACACTTTAGCTCTTATGCCAACGGGTGGTGGAAAATCTATTACCTTTCAGGTGCCAGCTCTTGCTAAGGAAGGAATTTGTTTAGTTGTAACTCCTCTTATTGCCTTAATGAAAGATCAGGTTGAAAATCTAAATCGAAGAGGAATAAAAGCCGCTGCGATCCATTCGGGATTAAGCCGTCATGAAATTGAGATTGAACTCGATAACTGTGCCTATGGTGATTATAAATTCCTTTATCTATCGCCAGAAAGGCTTGGCACAGAACTTTTCAAGGTTAGGCTTCGAAAACTTAATGTAAATCTAATTGCAATAGACGAATCGCACTGCATATCACAATGGGGTTACGATTTCCGTCCATCGTATATGAAAATTGCAGATCTTAGAGATATTCTACCCAATACCCCTTTTCTTGCACTTACCGCAACGGCAACCCCAGAAGTGGCGGACGATATTCAAAATCGTTTAAAATTTAAGGAGAAGAATCTCATTAAGATGAGCTTCGAGAGGAAAAATCTGGTTTACCTTGTTAGAACTGTTGAGGATAAAAACAAATATCTACTTAAAATTATCAACAGCATTCCTGGAACTGGGGTTATCTACGCTCGAAATCGGGAGAAAACAAAAGAGGTTGCTTTGATGCTAAAGAGAGAGGGAATCTCGGCAGATTTTTATCATGCAGGATTGTCCGGTGAAATGAGGAGTACCCGTCAAGATGATTGGCAAAAGGGCAAAACAAGAATAATTGTATCTACTAATGCTTTTGGCATGGGCATTGACAAACCCGATGTTCGGTTCGTTATTCACATTGACTTGCCGGATTCGCCTGAGGCGTACTTTCAAGAAGCAGGTAGAGGGGGTCGTGATTTAAACCGTGCATATGCTATATTGCTTTATAATGAATCCGATAAAGTCAAAATTGAACAGCGTATTGAGGCTAATTTCCCTGAAACTGATGAAATAAAACGCACCTATCAAGCACTTGGATCATACTTAAATATTGCACTAGGTGCAGGGAAAGGGGAAGTCTATGATTTTAATCTTTTTGATTTTGCTTCAACTTACAAACTAAATACTGTTAAAGCCTTTAATTCTTTGAAATTTCTTCAACGTGAAGGTTATATCGAGCTAACTGATGAACTAGATAATCCTAGTCGTTTAATATTTATAGTTAACAAGCAAGAACTTTACAAGTATCAGGTGGCAAATGCTGAAATGGATAAGTTTATCAAGATTATTTTACGAGCATTTGCTGGTGTATTCTCGCAGTATGTGAATATTGATGAAGCATATATTGCAAGAGTTTCGGGGATTCCGGTTCAAACAACAATTGAAAATCTTAAAAAACTAAGCAAGCAAAAGATAATTAACTACATCCCAAGAAAAAAAACACCCCTAATTATATTTACCGAAGAGCGATTGGATGAGAAAAATCTTTTACTCAGCAACGAGAATTACCGTTTGCGCAAAGAACGTTTTTTAAAACGTATAGATGAAATGCTAAATTATGCTTCTAATACATCCAAATGCCGGAGTCAGTTTTTACTGGATTACTTCGGGGATGTTGATTCAACCCGATGCGGAAATTGCGATGTTTGCAATTCTCGAAACGAACTTGATATGAGTAAATTTGAGTTTGATCAAATTCTGGCGTTGATAAAGGATAAGATATCCAACGAACCATTACCAATAGAAACTCTCGTTGACTCTATAAAGAAAAAACCTGAAAAGACACTAAAAGTTATCCGCTTTTTACTTGATAATAAAAAAATTGTTAAGAATGAAAAAGGAGCTCTTATATGGTGGGATGGTGCTAAAGATTAAAGGCCGCAGATATTTCTTCATTCCTTTTTTATAACAATTAACTACTTTCTCTATAAAACTTGTGATTATTAAATTTAAAAATGAATATTGTTTCTATACTTTTTTATATTTGTAATCAAAATTTCCACAAACATGATTAGATCAAAAGGAAGTTGTATCGTTTTGCTCACAATATTCATTCTATTTGTTTCATTTCTTTTTTCATCCGTTTCTTATTCACAAAAACGTACAACAATTGATAGTTTATTAAAACTACTTGATAAAACTAAAGACTCTTCAAAAGTTGTTATTCTAAGGCAATTAAGTTGGGAGTACAGAAGTATTGATACATCAAAAGCGATTTCATTTGGGAAAGCAGCATTGGTTGAGGCTATTAAGTTAAACCTAAAATACGAACAAACAGATATTATGGGTCGTTTAGGTGTATACAAACGCAATCAGGGCAATTACTCAAAAGCAATGGATTATTATTTCAAGAGTCTTGAAATTGCACAAAAGAATAATTTCTTAAAACTTGAAGCCCTTGAGTATAATAACATTGGAGATATATATAATAGGCTAGGCATTTACGATCAAGCATTAGATTATGTGCGTAAAGCGCTTAATATTTCCACCAAACTTAATGATAAGTATAATCTAAGTTATATCTATCACATGTTTGGTCTTATATATATGAATAACTCAAGCACAGATTCTGCGTTGATTTCTTTTAGAAAATCGCTCCATTATCAAAATGAATTGAAGCTACAAACAGGAATTGCCTCGTCGTACCAATATATTGGGATGATTCATTTTAAAAAGGCTAGCTACGATAGCAGCCACATTTATTATAATCGGGCTCTTGAAATATTTAATCTAATGAATGATCGCGTTGGTATTGCTAATATTTACAAGTGCATTGGCGAGTACTATAATCAGAAAGGAAACTATAAGTGTGCCCTAGAATACTTTACAAAAAGTATGCAATTAATTAAATTGTTTGGAGGTATTCCACAAGTTAACAAAGATGCAGCAGAAGGCCTTAAACATACTTATACAAAACTTGGCAATTTCGAAAGAGCTCTTTATTATCAAGATTTTGCAACAAAAATAAAAGACAGCATCTCAAACAATATCTATACTCAAAAAATAACTCGACTAACTGAAAATTTTAAATTTGATATTAAAGCTAAAGAACATGAGATAATACAAAAGCAGAAGGAGGAAATTCTAAATGAAAGAATCCGATATCAGAGAACCCAATTGAATTTCTTTATAATAGTATTTGTTTTGATGATAGTTCTTGTAGGAATAATAATCTTCTTTTATCGTGACAAAAATCTTGCTTATAAAGCATTAAATCTAAAGAAAGATGAAATTGTTGAATTGAATAATGGTTTAATTATCGCAAATATTGAGATAAAGGTTCAAAAAGAAGAAATAGAAAATCAACGGGATATTTTACAAAAACAGTCAGACAATCTTACGCAACTTAATTTTACGAAAGACAAACTATTTTCGATTATTGCTCATGATCTTAGAGTCCCATTTAACTCTATTATCGGATTTTCGGATTACATTAAGGAAAATTTCCATCTATTAAGTCTTGAAGAGATTAAAGAGATGAACGGCCTTATTAATCAAACAGGAATCACCACCTTAAGAATACTCGAAAATCTTTTAAATTGGGCCAAAACTCAAATCAATCAGGTAACCATTTATAAAGAAAGTGTAAATATCTCCGCTATTATTAATGAAATCATAAAAGACTTTTACCCACAAGCCAACAACAAAAAGATAAAACTAATTTATGAAACAACAAGTACATTAAACGTTTATGTCGATCGTAACATGGTTAGTACTATTCTAAGAAATCTAATTTCAAATTCCATAAAATACACAAAATTAGGTGGTGAAATATTTATCATGGCTAGCCAAAAAGATGATCATGTAGAAATCTCTATTCAAGATAATGGTGTTGGCATGAGTACAGAAATTAAAACCAAATTATTTACCTCAAATGTTAATCCCTCAACAATCGGCACATTAAATGAGAAAGGGACAGGTTTAGGATTAGCTATATGCAATGAATTCGTTAAAAAACTTGATGGGAAAATTTGGGTTGAAAGCGAAGTAGATAAGGGAAGTACTTTCAAGTTCACGCTCCCTTTGGGTTTATAATAGTAATTAACCTGTTTGATTGACCAGCATTTAATAAACAATTACAACTCCCGCTGCAAATAATAAAATAAGACTCTCCTCTTGTTTATGTAAATTAAGAACCCATTTTTTAAATGCAACCTGTAACATCTTTCATATATTTGCGTTTTTATTTGAGTTCTGTACTTTGTGAGTCATACAAAATTGGGTAAAGATGGATATCAAGAGCATAGTTTACAGCAGAAATGTAGTTGAGTTTGCAACCGTAGCAAGGGAATACTGTGCTTTTCTTGAAAACGTTAAAACTCACAGCAGGAAATCATTTGTTTCTGCTTCGCAAAAATTACTCCCCCTCCTATACTACAAAACATCCATTCTCCCCGAAACAGAACCCATATTTGATGAGGGGAACGAAAAGTTTGTTACGGAAGATTTTTATTTTGATGTTCAGAATAACCTAAAACTGTTGCTTGGCCCTCATGATGATTTTTTGGAAATTTACGATCCAAGAGCCGATGAGGGTGAAGGGCTTTATACTGCAAGCATATCGGAATATTTAACTGACATCTGGCAGGATCTAAAAAACTTCACCATGCTATACCAAGTGGGCAAAGTAGAGGTAATGAACGATGCCTTATGGGAATGCCGTTCTAATTTCCAAGAGTACTGGGGAATTAGACTCGCAAATACTATTAGGGCAATGCACATTTTATTATATACTGGAATTGATCTAGAGCAAGAGTCTGAAACCGACGATGAAGTTAAGGATCCCGATACTAGCAACTGGTTTATTACTAGGCGACAGAACGATTTAAATAGCGAAAATTGAAATGTTTGCAGAATCGATAGAGAACGAAGAAATACTTAAACTTCCAAGAATATCATTCCCTGGCGAAATTAGGGTAATTAATAACGAAGAGGATTTAAATAGTTGGCTACCCATTCTTACCCAAAGCGGCATACTAGGTTTTGATACCGAAACAAAACCTTCTTTCAAAAAGGGGAATACCAATAGCGTAGCAATACTTCAACTTGCATCGAATGACATTGCACTTATTATTCGAATAAAAAGCGTTGGGCTGCCCAAGGTTCTGATCCAACTCCTTCAGAATAAAAACATTCTAAAAATTGGTGCTGCAATTCACGATGATATCAAATCCTTACAAAAAATTCACCCCTTTACCCCTGCCGGATTTATTGATCTCCAAAATTTAGTTAAAGAAAAAAACATCGAAAGTAAAAGCGTTAGAAAACTTGCGGCAATAGTTCTTAATGTTAGAGTTTCAAAAAATCAACAACTTTCGAACTGGGAATCAGAAATCCTAACACAAGCCCAATTACAATATGCTGCAACCGATGCTTGGGTGTGTAAGGAAATATACACGAAAATGATAAAGGGCTAATTCTAATTAATCGTACTAATCATAAAACTGGAAATGGATTACATTAAATTAACATTAAAACCCGGGAAAGAACAATCATTACTAAGGTTTCATCCCTGGGTTTTTTCAGGGGCTATTAAGAAAATTGATGGAAATCCAACCGAAGGAGAAATTGTTGAAGTTAATGATTCAACAGGAAAATTCATCGCTTTAGGTCATTACCAACCATCGTCCATTTCTGTAAGGATAGTATCTTTTACAAACACCTCTATTGATAAAGAGTTCTGGCGTAATAGAATTCAGAATGCTATTACACTGAGAAAAACATTAGGCCTTTACCAAAGCAAACACACCAATATTTTCAGGCTGATACATGGCGAAGGAGATATTATGCCAGGGCTAATTGTTGATATATACGGGAAAACCGCAGTAATGCAATGCCATTCCCTTGGAATGTATAATATACGCCAAATTATAGCCGAACTCATTATTGAGCAATTCGAAGCAGTAACATCAGTATTCGATAAAAGTGCAGGAACACTCCCATTTAAAGCCTCAATAAGCCCTGTTGATGGGTATTTAATTGGCAAAGAATCGGACGACACCCTACTAGAGTATGGCAATCGATTTGAAGTTTCGTGGATTGAAGGTCAAAAAACAGGTTTTTTTATTGATCAGCGAGAGAATAGGCTTTTGCTCCAACACTATTCAAAAGATAAATCAGTTTTAAACACCTTCGGTTACACAGGCGGATTCTCCGTTTATGCCTTAAAAGGTGGAGCAAAAAAAGTTATTACAGTAGACAGTTCACAAAAGGCAATTGAACTGACTAAAAAAAATATTGATCTTAATTTCTCCAACGAGGTCAACCACGAAGCCTTTTGTAGTGATGTGTTCGAATACATGAGATTATCGGACGAAAAATTTGATATTATAGTTCTAGATCCCCCCGCATTCGCAAAACATAATGATGCATTAAGAAATGCACTTCAAGCTTATAAACGATTAAATGCTGCTGCAATCCGCAAGCTAAATCCTGGCGGGATTCTATTTACATTTTCCTGTTCCCAAATTGTAAATAAAGAGAATTTCCGAAACGCAGTTTTTTCGGGATGTGCAATAGTTGGTAGACAGGTAAAGATTCTACATCAACTGACACAACCAGCCGATCACCCAATAAACATCTATCATCCAGAAGGAGAATACCTAAAAGGTCTGGTTTTGCAAGTTGAATAAACCTGTGCAGGCTACAAAAAAAACGAAAATCAAATTAATTATCGAAAAAATCTATATTCGCTAATTATTTGGTGCTAGTTGAGTTTTGTCATTAAAAAAGTTTAATTCTATTTTTAGTTATAAATTAAGATAAAATTGCTATATTTAATTATAAAAAATTCGATAAAATCCACATTATATTTAAATAACGTATACTGTCTACATATCAATGCATTCCGCAAATAAAAACATCAAGAAAATAGATTCAGGTTTTTGTGCTGTTGCAATACAAACTGCTTGTTTAATATTACTAATCCTTTTTTACTCTTCAACAATAGCTCAAAACATCAAAAATGAGAAAGTGGTTTTGCAGCTAAAATGGAAAAACCAGTTTCAGTTTGCTGGATACTATGCTGCTTTAGAGAAAGGTTACTATAAGGAGGTTGGTTTAAATGTAGAGATTAGAGAGGCGAATGAATCAACCTCAGCAACCAATGAGGTACTAAATGGTGACGCACAGTATGGAATTGCAAATTCGGAGTTAGTAATGTATTACATGGAAGGTAAACCCTTGGTGGTTCTTGCCTGTATTATGCAAAACTCACCATCAGCTCTGTTAGTAAGATCCTCCTCAAATATCTTTAGCCCCAAAGATTTAGCTGGTAAATCAATTGAAATTGATAAAGATAAATCTGGCATAGATATATTCACAATGCTATCTAAGGAGGGGATTAACGTTAATCAGATTAATATAAAAAGTGTTACATTCTCATTAAACAACCTATTAGCAAACAAAATAGATGCATTAGCCGTTTATACTACAAACGAGCCGTTTTTTCTCGATAAATTTGGCATCCCCTACAGGCTAATTTATCCTAGAGATTACGGAATCAATTTCTACTCGGAATGTTTATTTACCTCTAAAGAGGAAGTCGATGATCATCCCGATAGGGTAAGAAACTTTAGAACTGCAAGTATTAAGGGATGGAAGTATGCACTCGAGAACCCAGAAGAAATTATAAATATTATTCAATCAAAGTACCAATCCATAAAAACTGCTGAGTATCTTTTACGTGAATCGGAACAAATTCGCAAACTGATAAACCCAGAGTTCATTGAAGTTGGTCATTCAAATAAAGAGCGATGGTTGAATATTGTTGAAATTCTCTCCCAACAAGGCTTCATTAATCACTACAAAGACATTGATGAGTTTTTATACAATCCCTATGAGTCAAAAGAACCAATAAGTAATCTTGTACTTGAAATTATAGTGGCTGGTTTGGCAATCGGACTAGCCCTTCTTACCTACTATATTATCAAACTGAGAAAATCATTATCAGCTAAAAACACAGAGTTTGACAAACTAACCAACCAGAGTGAACTTCAGAAAATTGAGCTAAAACGATTAAAGTCTGAGGTTAAAAGGTTAAATGACATAGTTAATTCATAAAAAACCATACATCCAACTTTACCACTCCCAAAACAATAAGGTATTACCTTCTTTTAATAGTATATAAATAGAAATCCTCAACCGTTTTCCTTGCCCAGTCAGTTTGGCGAAGGAATTTCAGGCCTGATTTTATGCTTGGATTTTTACTAAAACAGTTTATTCGAGTTCTCTTCGATAGTTCATCCCAGCCATAATAATCAACCAAATAGTTAAGAATTGACTCTAAGGTCTTGCCATGAAGGGGATTATTGGGTTGTGATTCCATTAAAAGCTAAATTATTCGGGGCAAAGATAACAGTTTTAGCGTTTTACTCTATGAAATGTTAGGGTTTTCGAAACCATACCTGTATCTGTTGTATGCAACACCAACAAGAATGAGATAAATCTAAACCCTCAGCGATCCACGAAACCCTCTAACTCCATAGTAAGATTCTGCTCCATTGTGATATACAAAGACGTGGTCGTAGCGACGATCACAAAAGAGTGCACCCCCGAGTTTTCTAATCTCAGCAGGTGTTTTCACCCAACTCGATGTTTTAGTATCGAATTTTCCAAGTTTCTGCAACTCTCTATATTGTTCCTCCGATAAAAGTTCAATACCCATGGCAGTGGCCATATCAATAGCGTTATTTTCCGGTTTATGTTCTTTCCTTGATTCCAGCCCTTCACGATCATAACAAACACTTCTGCGACCCTTAGGGCTTTCTGCTGAACAATCATAAAAGATGTATTCTCCAGTATCTTTATCAAAACCAACAACATCTGGTTCGCCGCCAGTTCTTTCCATCTCATTGAGCGACCACAGTTTTTCAGCATTACCATCCAGCCTTGCTTGCAGTTTAGCCCATTCAAGACCTTTATGGCGATTCATATTTTTCGGTATAATGGACATTTTTAATGGTTTTTTTTGGACCATGCTCCCTAATGGAC
>JACABB010000047.1 GCA_013376985.1 Bacteroidales bacterium | reverse complement strand
AATAATATCAAGGATTTCAAAGAACTTATAATCAAGTTAACGCAACGCTAGTGAACTAAAATCTGTATTAAAACTAGTAACGAAGTTGAATAATTATATCTATTTTCAAATTTTTGGAATTGGTAAAACATTAAACATCCAATATTTTCATAACAAAAAACCCCGCATAAATGCAGGGTTTCATGAAAAATGTGAGGTCGTCAACTATTTAACTTCAACAATTATTTCCATTCCACGGGTTATTGCTTTCTCGTTCATTGGCATAAGGTGATGATGTCTTTCGGGGAGCGATTTCTTTAACCCTTTAATAACATTATCCATTTTTACAATGGGCTTAATTTTAAGGAAAGCCCCGAGCACTAACATGTTAAATGATTTTGCGCTCTGCATTTTTGCAGCTTCTTCGGCAGCTTCAACCTTAAAAATCTTAATATCCTTACGATCTGGATGGCGGGTAATACCATTTGGATCATAAATTAATGTACCGCCTTTTTTAACCGATTTCTCAAACTTATCCATTGATTGCTGGTTAAGTATAATGGCTGTATCATACTCCATAAGGATTGGTGAGCTAATGCGAGTATCGCTAAGGATTACGGTAACGTTGGCTGTTCCACCACGCATTTCAGGGCCATACGAAGGCATCCAAGAAACTTCCTGATCCTGCATAATTCCTGAGTAGGCAAGTATTTTACCCATGGACAGAACACCTTGTCCGCCAAATCCTGCTATTATAATTTCTTCTGTCATTGTTATCTTCGTTTTTATTGATTCAACCTTAAAACCATTAATTATTCGTCCTTAAGATCACCAAGTTGGTAGAATGGAAGCATATGCTCAACCATCCACTCGTTCGATTTAACAGGAGAAAGCTTCCAGCCTGAACTGCAAGTAGATACAACCTCAATAAACGAAGTTCCCTTTTTATTGCCAACATTCTCAAAAGCTTTAAGAATAGCTTTTTTGCATTTACGAACGGCAGCAGGTGTGTGGGCAGCCTGACGGGTAACAAAGGTGGTTCCAGGGAGTTGAGCAATTAGCTCGGTTATCTTTAATGGATTCCCAGCAAGTTTAGCATCACGACCATATGGAGATGTTGATGTAGGCATTCCTATTAGGGAGGTTGGCGCCATTTGACCGCCTGTCATCCCGTAGATTCCATTGTTTATGAAAATAACAACAATGTTCTCGCCACGATTACATGCATGAATAATTTCGCCAGTTCCTATAGATGCTAGGTCGCCATCACCTTGATAGGTAAACACATACTTATCGGGTTTTAGTCTTGCAACTGCCGTTGCTACAGCAGGTGCACGACCGTGAGAAGCCTGTTGAATGTCAATATTCAAAAACTTATACGCAAGGACAGAACAACCTACAGGGCAAACACCAATGGTTTTTTCCTGAATATTCATCTCCTCAATAACCTCAGCAACTAACTTATGTACAACACCATGGGTACAACCAGGGCAGTACGACATTATATTATCGGTTAGAATCTTTGATTTACTATAAACCAAATTCTCTTCCTTTATGATTTCATTGATATCTGCCATGACTATTTACCTTTAATAATTTGATCTTCTAAAGCCTGTACTGCTTCATTTGGTGAAGGAATCATCCCGCCTAAACGTCCAAAATGTTCAACTGGAACCTTACCTTCAACAGCTAGACGAACATCCTCAATCATTTGTCCAGCGCTCATCTCAACTGTTAGAATCCCTTTTACCTGCTTAAGCATTGCCTGAATCTGTTTTGTAGGAAATGGGAACAGGGTTATTGGTCGAAGTAATCCAACTTTAATCCCCTTTTCACGAGCAATTTCAATTGCTTTTTGGCAGATACGACTTGATGAACCGTAAGCTATGAATAGATATTCAGCATCATCGCAGGCAATTTTCTCAAAACGCACCTCTTTTTCAGATATCGTTTTATATTTCTCGATGAGCTTGTGATTGAACTTCTCCTGACGACTTGAATCCAATTCAAGTGATGTTATAATATTACGTTCACGATCCGAGGTTTTTCCTGTTGTTGCCCAAGAACCATTCATTTTAATAATTTCCTCATCGGTCCAGCGTGGTTTAAATTCACCAAGTTGAACTTTTTCCATCATCTGACCAATAACACCGTCAGATAGTATCATAACAGGGTTACGATATTTAAATGCAAGATCGAATCCAAGTCCAACAAAATCGTTCATCTCCTGAACTGATGCAGGGGCTATAACAATTAATCTATAATCGCCATGTCCACCGCCTTTAACAGCCTGAAAATAATCGCTTTGCCCTGGCTGAATCGTACCCAAACCTGGACCCCCACGAACTACGTTAACAATTACACATGGTAACTCAGCACCAGCAATATACGATATTCCCTCTTGCTTTAAACTAATACCGGGGCTTGACGATGATGTCATTACCTTTTTTCCACAAGCAGCACCACCGTATACCATGTTTATAGCCGCTATTTCGCTCTCAGCTTGAAGCACCACCATACCAGTCTCCTCCCATGGTTTGCGTACCATAAGAGTTTCCATGATTTCGGACTGTGGAGTAATTGGGTATCCAAAGTATCCATCGCAGCCATACCGAATTGCGGCTTCTGCAATGACTTCGTTCCCTTTCATTAATCTATAATCTGCCATTTTTAATGGGTGTTTTTTTGTTTTTTAATTCTGCCAAATTAAGCTCCAACTTGAGCCTTAACTCTGTATACATCGATAACGCTATCTGGACAAACCATTGCACAGTTTGTGCATCCTGTACATTCTTCTGGATTTGCCATATATGCATAGTTATATCCTTTGCCATTGACTTCCTTTGCAAGAGCAATAACCTTTGAGGGGCAAACTACAACACAAAGACTGCACCCTTTGCATTTTTCAACATCAACCTTAATTGCACCTTTTACTTTTGCCATAGTGAGTTATTTTGAGAGATTTTACACTTTTAATAAACTATTTTATAGGATGATCCTGATGAAATTTCTTTAAACGATTTTCAAGATCTTCGAATTGGGTGCGTTGAACTTGCGAAACACATGCTCTGAGACCCTCAATTCTTTCACTGCCAGTTATTAGCAAAGAAATTGCGCTAATTCCATAGAACATTAGCTCATCAATCAGATCCTCGCCACTAAAACCTGGGTATGAAATTGTAAAGTAGAAACCATCGGCGAGTGGCTTATCCTCATCCATATTGTATACTAATTGGAAACCATTCTCGATAAAAAGGTTCTTCATGATTTTGGCTTTTTCGCCATACTCCCTAACGGATTCAACAAAATTAAAAGTGCCATCATTAGCCGCTTTTAGCATTGCTGCAAGCCCGTACTGTGCCGAGTGGCATGTTCCTGACGATAGGGAGTATACTGCACCGTAAATCATAGCATATCCGAATTCATCGGATGAGAAAAAGCGTTTTAAATCGGGGAAACGCCTCGAGTATAAATCATTACTAACCACCATGCAACCTATACGCTGACCGGCATATGAGAATGCCTTTGAACTGGAGATAAGCATAATCCAGTTTTTGGTATAATTTGCAACCGTCAATTGGTAAGGAGCCTCACCTGGTTTTGATAAATCCTTACGGAAATCCATTGCGAAGTAGGCTAAATCCTCAATTATAATGGCATCGTATTTGTTTGAAAGTTCGCCTATTATTTGAAGTTCAGTTTCAGTAAAGCAAATCCAAGATGGGTTATTAGGGTTTGAGTAGAGAATGGTAGATATATTTCCTTTTTTGAGATAAGTTTCGAGCTTAGCTCTAAGTTTCTCGCCCCTATAGTTATAAACGTCAAATGTTTCATACTTCATTCCTAGTACTTTGAGCTGTTGCTTTTGTACTGGAAACCCTGGATCGATAAAGAGAATAGTGTCCTTTTCCTTATAGCAACGATTCGTTAAAAGGAATGAAGCCATACCCCCTTGCATTGATCCTACAGTAGGAATACAACTCTTTTCTTCAACCTCTATGTTTAGGTAATTTTTTACAAATCTGGATATTTCCTTTTTAAGCGCTGGCACACCATCAATCATTGGGTATTTTGAAGCAACGCCACTTTTCAGAGCTTGTATTTCTGCCTCAATACCAACTTGACTTGGCTCTAAACCAGGAACGCCCATCTCCATTCTAATATATTTTTTCCCGGTGGCAGCTTCAATTTCATTTACCAACCTAACAATCTCGCGAATTGTCGCACGACCAACTTTAGCAAGTCCTGAGTCAGCAATTTTTTGCTTAACTACATCATAAGGTATTGGGGTATCCTTCATAGTTTGGCAAATTGATAATAAGTTTAATTAATTGATTATTAAATAATAAACAAATATTTATCGAATAAAAAACTTCCAATATTCAAGAGTACAAGTTTAATAAATGTTTTTAATATTTAAAAGCGAGCAGGGTCAATTTCATAACAATTTGTTATGAATACGTTAAATAATTCGATTAGTTATATCAAAATGCATTGATATTACTTATAAAATGTAATTAAATAATTCACAAAGGGATAAACCAGTGTAAAATAATCCAACTTAAATTTCAGTGATTTTCTATAAGAGGTATTTACTATTGTAACGTAAGTTCGACATAAGAAACAATGTATTAACCTATATATCAATCAATTTGTTATATTTGAATCAATGGAAAATTGGAAAAATGGAGGATACAAGCAAGAATCTAACCTCTTGTTCTCCATCATTCCAATCTTCCATCATCACACTAAAATAGTTATATATATTTGCAAATAAACACATTATTACATTGCTTATATCGAACTCACGTTGTTGTATTAAAAGTCAATAGTTCGTTAATGTTTTATTATTGATTTGTAACACATTGTTTTTGTGATATTTTGTGTTTTCGAGTTTTGGTGGCAAAAGTTTTATAATATCCACAAAATCACCAAGTCAGCAAAATTCACCAAAAAATTTACTACTAAAAAATAAAAGGTAGGGTTTAATTGATTTCACAAATCAAAAAAAGCCGATAAAAATCGGCTTAATAGTGAATTGTAGATATTTCTATAAAAATTCTTTTTTAATAGCAGATACCCATTTTTGAATTCTTTCAAGTGATTTCTCGGATTCGAATTCCTCATCAATAGGCAGTCCAATAAATTTGCCATCTATTACCGCTTCTGATTCAATAAACTCATACCCATCAGTGCTACATTGTCCTACAATTATGGCATTTTTAGGAAGTATGGTTTTTGCTATGATCCCCATTGCATCAACAAAATGTCGAGCATAGCTAACATGATTCCCTAAACCAAAAATTGCAAAGGCTCTACCTTTGTAAGAAATTTTGTCGAGTTCGGGTCTAAATAAATCCCAATCGGATTGGGATTTATCTGAATCCCATGTTTCACCGCCAATTGTTGAGCAACCAAAAATAATATTATCATACCTATTTAAATCAGCAGCTTTTGCATCTTTTATAAGATTAAGATCAGCATTCTCAGATCCAAATTCCCGCTGTATGAGTTTTGCTATTTTTTCTGTTGAACCGCCAGTTGGTCCAAAAAATATTCCTACTTTCTTCATATTATATCTGTTTAACAGTTTCGTTTACTTACTAAATAACTCAAGTTACTAGATACTAGTTGCTGATTTCTGGTTTTTCATTTAAATGTTTTAATTGAAACAAAAATTTACTATTTCAACAAATAGAACAAAAAAAGTAGTTCATAAAACTAGCAACTTGAAACCAGTAACTAGCAACTAAATTTAATATAGATATAACAGAAAAATCCAATTATTGTTTAGTTCCCATCTGACTTGCCACAGCAAGTAGCACTCCCAAAACTATACCAAGAATTGCAGCAAAAAGAACCTGAAACTCCGCAGGGAGAAGGAATGTAATAGTATGAGCTGGTATCCAGAAAAAGGGAATGGTTTTTTTAAAAACAAAATTCCACTGAACTTTCCAGTTGAGGTTTGTAATAATCTCTCCAAATTTTATTGGCGTAAAAAAGCCTGAAAGCGTTCCACCATTGTTGATAATATGGGTATCGGTGATCTTATGAAAAGTCATCATTAATGGAGCGTAAATAATATTCATTGTTGCGCTTATTGAAAAGGCAACAAAAATTTGTAATATGCTAATTGAGCCTTGCATGGCGGTTGCAGCCTCTTTTAAACCCAGATAAGAAAGGAATGCAGGTGTACCAACAGCAAATACAACAAAGGCAAGTTTAATGGTTAAACCCAATACGCCCCAAACAATTGCACGAGGTATCAATCCAAAACCTTTGTGATTGTAATTTCCCGTCCTTATTCTCAATCCAATTGCCTCACCAAATGTTGCCAGTATAGCAAATTTGATGAAACTGGTTACCATACCATGATTAGTATTAAAATCACTATAGAAACTGTAAATATCCTTTGAAATAAAGAAAGGCAGGAAAAAAAGGATACATGCTCCAATCACAATCCAATCTACTCGTTTCATTTTTAGCTATTTAAGTGATTAGCAAAAACGGAAGTATTTATTAAAAAGAATAATACTCCTAAAAAGGGTTATTGATTTTAATGTTTTCTGAAAAACGAATCAAAGCCATTCCCAATCTCTTTCGATATTTTATCCCACTTTGCTGCAATAGCAATAAGCAGGACTAGTATTGCCCCAAGAAATACTTTCTCTTTTGGGGTTAAACTTTTCCAACTATCTTTTAGTGACATATCTAATTAGTTGTTAGTTTACAGTTTGGCTGAGAATACAATTTCTTGTCAACTTATTGACTATAATTCTTTTTCAATCCTAATTCTTGCATCAACAGCAACAACTTTATCTTTTCTTCCAAGCAACGGATTAATATCCATCTCAAAAATTTCAGGGGCTGCGGTTACCAAAGCAGAAACTCTAACTACCATCTCAGCAAATTGTTCCTCATTAACAGGTTCTTGTCCACGAACACCTTTCAATATCTTGTAACCTTTCAACCGTTGGATCATGTCCTTTGCTTCACTTATTGATAAAGGAGCAATTCCTGCATTAACGTCTTTTAGAATCTCAATGAATATTCCTCCAAGACCACAAAGAACCATGTGACCGAATTTATCCTCACGTTTTGCTCCAATAAACAGTTCAACGCCCGAGAGCATAGGTTGAATAAGTATAGCGGTTGTATCCTTAATTTTAATCATTCTATCGAATTCACGAGCAACGGTCTCGGAATCCTTAACGTTAAGTACA
This sequence comes from Bacteroidales bacterium, assembly GCA_013376985.1. Taxonomy (GTDB): domain Bacteria; phylum Bacteroidota; class Bacteroidia; order Bacteroidales; family Tenuifilaceae; genus UBA8529. Next base: position 23,647 of record JACABB010000047.1, on the reverse strand, counting down.
ACACCACCAACATCCGATTTATGTACAGGTCCAACAACCTTCATCACAACGGGAAATCCTAAATTTTTGGCTGAATTAATTGCATCTGTTTGAGTTTTTACAACGGCCTCTCCTGCCCTATTAATGCCAGCAGCATCAAGTAATGACTGTAATTCATTTGGATTTAAGTAACCATTTTGTGCATTATCAATTACCTCACGAATTTTCTTAACATCAATAGTAGGCAAACCAGCTGATTCAGAAACTGGTTTTGGGGTATAATATATTTTTGATAATGCGTTACCCAGTACAACCTCATCGGGGAAATTTATGCGACCCTTTGCTATAAAATGGTCAATCTCGTTTTTTACATTAATAATTGATGGAAGCACAGGGAATATGGGCTTCTTACACTGTTTCATCTTTTGATCGAGCAGATCGTAAACATCGTAAACAGGGAATAACCCAGGGCTGCCAAAGATTACGACCATTGCATCAATGTTAGGAAAATCATTCTCGCAAGCATCAATGATATGACCCAACTGCTCAGCAGTACCTGTTGCAAGAAAATCGATTGGATTTGCTACCGAAGAACCCGCATAAAGTTTTTCAAGTAATGCCTTAGCCTTTGCTCCTTCAATAGTAGGAACTTCGAGGCCATTATTTGATAGGGAATCCGTTAGCATAACCGCAGGACCGCCGGCATGTGTAATTATTGCAATATTTTTCCCTTTTAGCTCTGGGTGCATGAATACTGACGCAACCGATGTAAGCTCTTCGCGACCGCTACAACGAACAATACCCGCTTTACGGAATAGGGCATCAACAGCCACATCGCTGCTTGCCAACGCTCCTGTATGTGAACTTGCTGCACGGCTACCCGCAGCGGAGCCTCCCGCTTTAATTGCGGCAATTCTACAACCTTTCCGAATTAGCGATGATGCGTGTTTTAGTATTAAATCGGGTTTATTAATGCTCTCTACGTAAAGGAGTTTTACCTTTGAACTTGTTTCGGGATCGAAGGACTCATCCAGATACTTAAGAATCTCCTCAACGCCCATCTGCGCACTATTTCCCACAGAGTAAACACTAGCAAATGTCAAGCCTTTGGGCATACCTGCTTCCATTATGAATACAGCCGTTGCACCAGAGCCTGATATAAAGTCAACACCCTTAGGATCGAGTTTTGGAATTGGTGTGGTGAATACCCCAGTATAGTTTGGATTGAGGACTCCTATACAGTTTGGGCCAATTAAACTACCCCCTACAGCGTTTATAGTTTCAACAATTTGATGCTCCAATTTAGCACCCTCCTCACTCTCCTCATGAAATCCCGCTGAAAGGATTATAAACGCCCTAGTTTGTTTTTGCTTTGTAAGAATATCAACCGTTTCGGGGCAATATTTAGCGGCAATTGCTAAAATAGCTAAATCAACTTGAGGTAGATCCTTAACATCTCTATAAGATGTTACTCCTTGAACACTATCCGCTTTTGGATTGACAACATAAAGCTGACCTTTATATTTATGATCGATAAGGTTTTTTAAAACTTTACCACCCGGTTTTTGAGTATCCTCAGATGCCCCAACAACAACAATGCTTTTGGGATCTAGAAGTTGTTTATTTATCATAGTAATTTATTTTTTTCTTGAAAGCAATCGCAAACCTAAGATTATTTAGAGAAATAAACAAAGCCAAATCTTTGGAATAACAAATTAGAGAATTATTTATCGCTATTTACTTTAAATAATTGCTAGAGTCCTTATACATTAAACCATTCAATATTTTTATATAAATAATTTCACTAATAATGAACTTATCTTTTTCCAAAGAGTTTAGTTATTGTATATTTGGCATAAACTTTTCTGCACAGGTGAGTGAAATTGATTCCATATTGGCCCAGGACAAATTCAGCAAAGAGGACATTGTTCTCCTGCTCTCAACAAACGTTGAGGATAGAAATAAGTTATACTCAAAAGCAGCTGAAATAAAAGAAAAATACTTAGGAAAAAAAGTCCACTTCAGGGGATTAATTGAAATGTCGAACCTCTGTCATAAAAACTGTTTCTACTGTGGCATTCGCGCAGAAAATACGAAAATTAAAAGATACAATCTTTCCGATGACGAGGTATTAGAAGCAGTAATGTTTGCATGGGAAAATCGATACGGAAGCATCGTCATTCAAACAGGGGAGGTGAATACCAAAAGTTTTGCAAACAGAGTCGAAAATCTTTTAGACAAAATTAATAAAGCGACAAATAGTGAGCTTGGCATAACCCTTTCGTTAGGAGAGCAAACAGAGGAAACCTACCAGCGTTGGTTCAATAAACGTGCGACTAGATATTTACTAAGAATAGAAAGCTCAAATCAAGATCTTTACTATAAACTTCACCCTAATGATAAAAATCATGATTTTGGCGCAAGAATAGACTGTCTTAAGTCGTTACGAAAAGTTGGTTATCAAGTGGGTACCGGGGTAATGATTGGTTTACCATTCCAAACACTTGAACATCTTGCTGAAGATTTACTGTGGATGCAAGAGTTTGATGTTGACATGGTTGGCATGGGACCATACGTTGAACATCCTGACACACCGCTATTTGAGCACAAAAATTTATTAATTCCACAGGAAGAGCGATTTAACCTTGCACTAAAGATGACCGCAATTCTTCGTATACTTATGAAGGATATTAATATTGCGGCACCCACTGCCCTTCAAGCAATTGACCCACTAGGAAGGGAAAAGGCAATTAAATGTGGGGCAAATATCATTATGCCAAACATCACCCCAGGGTATTATCGCAATGAGTACAAACTTTACGATAATAAACCATGCTTGGATGATGCCGCAGAAGATTGTAAGAAATGCCTTGAAGCCAGAATCCACTTAACCGGTTACGAAATTGGTTACGGGGAGCATGGAAATTCACAACATTTTGCATCTCGCAATAACAAAAATAAAAACTAATCCCCTTTATTGTTAACAAGTACTGTCTTTTCCCTACTTCACCGACCTTTTTACTTGGTTCACCTATTTACCCTTTAGTATTCCTATAGGTGCTGATATATTTGCATCATAAATTTAAATATATAACATTATGGAACGAGTAGATGAACAAATACAAAGAACCAGTAATAAAAGAATTGTATTAGGTTTAATTCTTATTGCATTAGCGGCTATCCTATTTGCCGACAATTTTAATGTGATGCCATGGAACTGGGAACATTACATATTTTCAATCCCAATGCTTGTGATTGTTATAGGGTTTATCAGTCTTGCAAGAAACAGATCTAAGGTTAATGGCATCCTTCTTATTTCAATTGGGGCATTTTTTCTGGCAGCGCGATTTTTAGATTACCATTTTGCGTATCATCACTTTTTCTGGCCAGTAATTCTTGCTGTTATAGGAATACTTTATATAGTTAGACCAAAAAATCAGCATCTATTCTCTGGACGTGAAAAAAATAAATATTTTTAATATCTCAAATCATTGAATTTCAAACATTTAAAATCATATAATATGGAACGAGTAAATGAAAGAATACCAAGAGCTAACAATGGAAGAATTGTTATAGGTATGGTACTAATCACCCTAGCAGGGTTAATTTTTGCAGATAATTTTGATATTATGCCATGGAATTGGGAACATTATATTTTTACATGGCAAACGCTTCTTATTGTTATTGGGTTAATCAGCCTAGTTAAGAATGAATCAAGGACAACAGGTATAATTCTAATAGCAGTTGGAGGTTTTTTCCTAGCTGCAAGGTTTTTAGATCTCCCATTCGAAACACGCCACCTCTTCTGGCCTACTATTCTTGCAGTTATTGGTATACTAATGATTGTAAGGCACAAACATCATCATCATACATTTTCAGGAAATACTGAAATTAACACAGAAGATTCTATTGATGATGTTGCAATCTTTGGCGGAAGTGAGCAAAAGGTCAAATCAAAAAATTTTAAAGGAGGCAGAATAACCAATATATTTGGCGGTTCATCGTTCGATATGCTTGATGCACAACTTGCTCCAGGAAGTAACTACATTGATGCATTCTGCATGTTTGGAGGTTCAAAATTCATTGTTCCTGCTGATTGGAAAGTAAGGGTTGATGTAACTTCAATATTTGGTGGTTTTGCCGATAAAAGAAAAAGTATTTCCACCTCCGAAACCTCATTCGACCGTGAATTGGTTATAAAAGGCATGGTAATATTTGGTGGTGGCGAAGTAAAAAATTTATAAAAACGTGAGTTCAATACAAAAACACATCAACATATTTATTTTCAAATACATATAACTATTTAATTTAACATTGGAATGATGGAATAGTGGAATGATGGAAAACAAGAGGTTATATTCTTGCTTATTTCTTCCACTTCTCCATTATTCCAATTTTCCATTGTTTCAAATAAGACATATCTATTGATACATAGGCATATACACTTTATCTCACAAGAAGCTGACGTTAATATTGTATATTCGTTAAATAATTTGGGTTGATATGCAGAATCCTATACTATCGAAAAAATTGGGAATTATTGTTTTTGCAATTTGGTGGACAGCAATGGCTTTAGCTCAGTTTGCTGCTCTTTCCATTTTTTATGGTTTAAAAACTGAGATATCGGCTATTGACAGCCTTGTTTACAATATAATTTTTGCTGCATTATCCCTTGGTATATGGTATTGGGTAAGGTATTCTGATCTTGAAAAGCAAAAAATCTTTAATATCGTTCTAAATCATTTGGCATCTGCAACGCTAAGCATTCTAATTTGGATAACAATATCGGATTTCATTCTTAAAAGTATCTTTCCAAATGATAATTCGTACATCGATTTTCTTAACACCTCACTTCCCTGGCGAATAGCAATTGGAACTTTTTATTATATTCTGTCTGGGCTTATCTATTACCTTATTATCTACATTCAAAACTTCCGGGAGCAGACAATGCGTGAGTCGGAAATAAAAACGCTTGTGCGAGATGCTGAACTAAACTGGCTAAAGCATCAAATAAATCCGCATTTTCTGTTTAATAGTTTAAATTCCATAAGCTCGCTAACCATGTCCAATCCAGAAAAGGCTCAGGAGATGGTAATTCGACTATCCGATTTACTTCGATATTCCCTAAAACAATCGTCGCAAAGTTTTGTATCAATAAGCGATGAAATTTCAAATTGCGTTAAATATCTTGAAATAGAAAAGGTAAGATTTGGAAAACGCTTGAACTACAGCATCTCTGCGCCTGATGCTGTAATGGATTTTCAAGTACCTGCAATGATATTACAACCACTCTTCGAAAATGCGATTAAACATGGAATTGCCAGTTCATCGGAGCAAGGAGAGGTAAAAGCAGTTTTTGAATCAAACCAAAATTTCCTTAAAATTATCATTTCAAATACAATGCCCGAAGAGAGCCAAAATGCGAAGGGAATGGGTGTTGGCTTGGTTAATATCTCACGAAGATTAAGTTTACTTTATGGTCAAAATGACTTGTTAAAGTCGAATATTGTTGATAGCAATTATATTGTTGAAGTTATAATTCCAAAGTTAAACAGATAATACGCAGCTATTATGAAGGCTATTATTATTGAAGATGAAGAACCTGCTCGCGATTTGCTCAGGAAGTATCTTGAACCATTCACTGATATTGAGGTAATTGGGGAATATATCGATGGTTATGAGGGAGCCAAAGCTATCAATAAGCTAAAGCCTGATGTGGTTTTTCTTGATATTCAACTACCTAGACTAACTGGTATTGAAGTACTTGAACTTCTGGAACATGCCCCAATGCTTATTTTCACAACGGCTTATGATGAATACGCATTAAAAGCTTTCGAAAAGAATGCGGTTGATTATCTTTTAAAACCTTTCTCAAGGGATAGATTCTCACAGGCAATTGAACGAGCCAAATCAAGGATCTCCTCACAACCAAATACCGAGCAAAGTATTCAGCAATTAGCAGAAAATCTTACAACCGAATCGCATCTAACCCGAATTGTAGTAAAATCGCCAAAGGCGATGAACGTTATCCCTGTTGATGATATCCTCTACCTCGAAGCACAGGACGATTACGTTATGATTCATACATCCGAATCAAGACACATGAAAAAACAAACGATGAAGTATTTCGAGGATAGATTAAATCCCGATCAGTTCGTTCGTATTCATCGTTCATTTATTGCAAATGTTAGCCATATTACTAAATTGGAACCATACTCAAAGGATGCCTTTATTGCCGTACTCAAGAATGGAGCGAAACTTAATGTCAGTAATTCAGGATATAAGGCTTTGAAGGAGCGTTTATCGTTCTAGTTGAACATCCTAGTAATTCCAATTAAGGATTGAATAATGAAATGAGGTTGTCTAAAAAACTCGAAAAAGTTTCATGCAAAACACGCTGAGACAAAATGCAAAGACCGCAAAGTACTGATTTAATGAGCCATACTCTTTGTCAAAAACTTTGCGATCTTAGCGTGAACTTCTCTTTTTAGACAGCCTCATCGGTTGTACTTCATACTTAACATCTTCTTTATAATCTTTTATATTGTTTTCCTACACAAATGAATGCAATTATAGCCACTTGCAGTACATCTATGGTACAATATGATTTTTTACCAATTGATACTGAACATCGCAGGTTAAGTCTTTTGTGTTGAAATGACCATATGGGGCACTACTATACACTTTTTCACCATTTTGACCAGGAATCCGTGTTGTATATTTTCCGTATACCATACAACCATAACCAATCACCTCATCAACGCTCGACCAAATTGAGTAAACATAACTTCCTTCGTAATGAGAAGTGCTGTTGATATCGGTAAGAAAACTCGATACGCCGTAAGGACCAAGACCATACAACAAATACCCAGGATACAAACCATTTGTACAACCACAGGTAGGAGTTGCTCCATTTACCGCATAGCATGAAACCAAGCCCTGATTTGCGCCTGCAATCCCAACAAAAGCATCCACCGAAGAAGTCAAAGAAGTGCCAAGATTGTAACTTCCAACTGCAGCATCGTTTCCAGTTCCACCTTTAATGGCTTTCCTGCCTAAAGTTACACCCATTGAGTGGCAAATAATATCAACCTTGGATGCTCCAGTATATTCTTTTACCGCTTTAATAAACGCCCTAATTTGCGAAAGATATTCATATGAATGATATTGATTAGCAGACAGAAGGGCATTTGCAGGCCCCCATGTAAAACCATACAATTCCGCATTAGTGTAGCCCTGCGAAACAAAATAATCACGCGAGGCAGTCCAGCCGGTTTGTGAATAAACTGTGCCTAAGGCTTTATCCGAATTACCATGAATAAATATAACTGGCTGATTGACTACTGGATCTGTTGAATTGATTTTACCGCCAAAACTTCCACCGGAAATATCAGATCTTAAAAAATTATAGCTTCCGTATCCATGCGATTGCAGCCAAGATTGAAAATTGCTGGTTAAACCATCAACAATTTGAGCTCCGACCCTCTGTTGTTGTGTTGAAATTTGATTTTGATCTAAAACATGATTTTCGTCCTTTTTACATCCAGCGAAAACCAGTAAAAAACTCAAAAACAAAATGCTAAGAAAGTAATTGTAATTTTTCATACTTTTTTAATTTAAGGTTTACGCTAAGGTTAGTAACATTTTAAAATACTTATAATGTTTCTTGAAAATAGTGAAGGTAGACTTTGGGATATTTTAATTGCATTTTTAAATCTAATAATATTAAATACAATCATTTAATAATTATCATTTCGAAACAAAAATTGGGTTGACTCTACTTTTATTTTTGCATAATCGTTGTTTATCTATAAGTTCATAAAATGAACCGCAAGGTCGCAAGCAAACAATTCTATAATATCTAACGCAAGTTACCAAAAACTAGTTACTAGCAACCAGTATCTAGCAACTAGGTTATCTAATAAAACATCCCTTACAAGCAATCTTTTTCCCAATCCAATCGCTTAGGGAGTAAACAATTTTGATTTTTTTTTGTAGATAAATGTAATTGCTTGTACCTTTCAGCGTTTTTGTAAAAATATTATGAGTATGGCACCTCGATATTGTAACCTAAAGTTTAAACTCCTTATCGTTTTTACTCTTTTCATTAGTGTATATGCAAATGCTCAATACTTTGGACGTAATAAGCCGCTTTACAAACGGTTTGATTACAATGTATACCAAACTCCAAATTTTGAAATTTACCACTATTTCAAAAACGACTCTATACTTAATCGCATATCTCAAACTGCCGAAAAATGGTACTGGATGCACTACCAAGTATTCCGGGATTCGATAAAGAAAAAAAATCCATTACTTATCTATCCCAACCAAGGCGATTTCCAACAAACTACAGCCATATCAGGAATAATTGGTATTGGAACAGGCGGTGTAACTGAGGCCTTAAAAAACCGGGTTGTTCTTCCAGTTACCGAAACATGGGCTCAAACCGAGCATGTGTTAGGCCATGAACTTGTACATGCATTCCAATACAACTCATTAATTAACAGCGATTCAACCTCATTAAATTCCGTGCGTAATCTGCCCCTTTGGATGGTAGAAGGGATGGCAGAATATCTCTCCCTTGGTAGTGTCGATTACCTAACTGCAATGTGGATGAGAGATGCCGTTCTTAACGATTATCTACCCACCCTTGACCTTATGACAAGGGATCAAAATAAATACTTCCCATACCGCTACGGCCAGGCATTCTGGGCATTTGTTGGCAGAACATTTGGCGATAGCCTAATAAATCCAATATTTAAAGAGACTGCTAAACGCGGATACGATTGGGCTCTGAGACGTTACGTTGGGATGGATGAGAAAACATTCTCAAACATCTGGATAAACGTTAACAAAGATTTCTATAAAAAGGTGATGAAAGATTCGGTTGATACACCAGCAGGAAATAGAACCATTTTTGAGAAAAATGCGGGTGAAATTAACATCTCACCATCTGTTAGCCCCGATGGTCGTTATGTTGCATTCTACTCCGAAAAAGATTTATTCTCTATCGACCTATTTTTAGCCAATGCCGCTAGTGGTAGGATAATCAGAAAACTATCGAGTACTGTTCACGATAACGAAATAGATGCTTTAAATTTTATTGAATCAGCCGGAACATGGTCGCCCGATAGCAAACAATTCGCATTTGTTGCTTTCAGCAAGGGGAAAAACAAATTGCTTATTGTTGATGTCTTTAACGAAAAGTTGGTAAAAGAATTTCTAATTCCCGGAGTACCAGCTTTCAACTATCCCACATGGTCCCCTAATGGTGAAACAATTGTTGTTTCGGGCTTAGTTGAAGGGGTAAACGATCTTTACTCATATAATTTAAAAACTGGTGAAGTAAAAAATTTAACCAATGATATTTGGTGTAATGTACACCCTTCATGGTCTCCCGATGGACGTTATATCGTTTTCTCAACCGATCAGCCCACGGAAGAGGATAAAAAAAATAACCGTAAAGTTGGTTACTATATCGCAACTTATGATACCCAAACAGGTTTAACAAAGGTTCTCCCATTCTTCCCTAGGGCAGAAAACCTAAACCCTATGTTCTCTAGCAATGGAAAATCTATTTACTTCCTATCCAATGCCGATGGTTTTAGAAACCTCTACACCTACAACCTTGAATCTGGCGAAATATACCGTCAAACTAGAATTCTAACTGGTATTAGCGGCATGACACCTCTAGCTCCGGCTATGAGTCTGGCTCGCGAAACTAACGAAATAACCTATTCATACTACTTCAATGGGCATTACTCTATTTACACTGCCGATACAATCGATTTCTCACCTGTAAAAATGAATCCCGATTCTGTAGACTTTACAGCATCAATACTCCCCCCATTCAACAGGGCTGTTCCAGGAATTATCGATAATTATCTGAGCAACATGAGTAAATTATCTAAAACCCCTATAGATTCCTTCAAAACAGTACCTTTCAAGCCCAAATTCAAACTCGATTATATTTCAAATATTGGCGTAGGAATTTCTACAAGTCAATACGGAACAGGCATGCAAGGAGGTGTTGAAATGCTTTTCAGCGATATAACAGGTGGGCATCAAATTTACACAGGGCTTGCACTAAATGGCGAAATCTATGACTTTGGAGGGCAACTATCATACATGAATCAAAAGAATAGAGTTTTTTGGGGATTATCCGTTTCGCATATTCCTTATTCTTATGGATATCAATATCAATATGTTGACACAACCTCATTTCCTCAACCTGTTCTTGTTGATCAACTTCAGTATATACGGATGTTTGAGGATCAGATTGGTGGTATGGCCTACTTTCCATTATCTCAAACCCAAAGATTTGAGACTAGTACCTCATTAGCAAGATATTATTATCGAATTGATAATTATAATAGTTACTATGATGCAAATTATAATTACCTAGGACAGAAAAGGGAGAAGGCCGATGCACCTCCTGGTTTTTTTCTTGCCCAAACAGATTTAGCCTATGTCTTTGATAACTCAAGTTTTGGAATAGCATCGCCAATGAAGGGTGTAAGAACAAGATTAGGAATAGATAAAACATACGGCAAATACAATTTTAATGGAGTACTGATTGATCTCAGAAAATATATCTATGCAAAGCCATTCTGTTTTGCCATGAGAGGTTATTACTATGGTCGATTTGGAAGTAATAGCGAAAATAGCCTATACCCGCTATATATCGCTTATCCTTGGTACATTAGAGGGTATGATAGAGCATCCTTTATGGAAAACACCTCGCCGAACAACAGATATGTAACCTATAACCAGCTTCAGGGTTCGCAGATTATGGTAACCAATTTTGAAATTCGATTGCCATTTACTGGGCCCGAAAGATTAACCGTTTTAAAGTCGAACTTCTTTTACACCGAACTTGCTCTATTTGCCGATGCAGGTATTGCGTGGGATAGCCAAAATTCTCCCGTACTAAGGTGGACACCAAGAAATGATACCGAAAGAATTCCTGTTTTCAGCACTGGCGTAAGCTTAAGATTTAACCTATTCGGAATGCTTGTTATTGAGCCATTCTATGCAATACCGTATCAGCTCGGAGGAATGAAATCCGCATACATTGGTGTTAACTTCTTGCCTGGTTGGTAGCCAATTTCACGCCAAGACCGCAAAGAATATAATTCATTAAATTAGTTCTCTGCGGTCTTTGTGTGTTTTGTGACTTCTTTGTGTCTTTTGTGGAATAGCTATTGCTTAGTGTTTTTCGTGAAACAGCTATTACACAAAGGTTCACAAAAATTATCCATTTAACTCCTGTTTACACAATCTTCTTTATACTACCAAAAAACACAAATTACTATATCCGTTCTCAAATATTTTAATACTGTTCAAAAGATAAACAAAATCACTCTTAGGGAAATTTAATACCTTTAAAAATCAATTTCAAAATTTTTATTATGTTTGTATTGACTACAGAATTTAGATAGTCACTAATTAAAATTATTTATAAAATTTAAAATTTAAGTAAAATGAAAAAAATTTCAAAAAAGGTACAAAGTACCAAGTTAAATGAAGGTAAGTACTCTTCTTTAAATGGCAATACGCTAAAAAAAGTTAAGGGAGGAAGTACTGAAAGTGGAAGCACAGATCATGCTTGTGGAACTTGCGGTGCCACTGCAGGTTTGTTATCTAATTAATGAATTAACGTTATTGTTTCCTCATTATAAATTTCAATTATTATAATAATACGGTTTATTCTGAGGAAACATTTTTATTTATTACTGAAAATAGACAGTTAATTAATCAGCATTTATAATAAGGTTACAGATAGATATGTGTTTATATGTTTTTCATTAAACAACAATATTGCCTTACAATATCTTATGAATTCTAATTGTTTTTAAAATGACTACAACATATAAACAGTTTAATATTGAAAATTCAATATACGTATTTTGTGTCGAAGATTTTGAGATTTTCAAAATACCTCAAATTGAAGATGTTGAAAGTGTATTGCAGGAAATAAAGGCTGAAAAAGAAAAATCCAATTCAACCAAAAATAAAAAGAAAAATCTAAAGGATGATTTTACTAAAAGTAAAATCATTAATACTATTGGTATTGATATAGCAAATAGTTGTACTTTGAATTGTACTTATTGTTATATATCAGCCTCTAAAAAACCACGAAAATTACTCAGCAAGGAAAAATTTTTAGATATACTAAATTTTCTAACAAAAGAAAAAGACCAACCTATTACTTTCTATTTTACAGGAGCTGGAGAACCTACCTTAAATTTTAGTTTATTAAAAGAGCTACCATCTCTTTGCAAAGAAAATGGGTTTGATAAATGTTCCTTTAATTTAACAACAAATGGAACGATATTAACAAAGGAAATGATTGAATTTTTCAAATCGAATAAATTTACTATAAATATAAGTTTGGACGGTGACGAAAAAATCAATGATGCTTCTCGCCTATACCACAACGGAAAAGGGAGTTTTAAAGATGTATTTAATAATATGAATTTGTTAAAAGAAAATAACATTGAATTTTCATGTAAAACCACAGTTCTGCCAGACAATAAAAACCTTGCTGAAGCATTTTCATTTTTTGAAGAAAACAAAATAAGTTTTATTTTCTCTATTGTAACAAACTCATTCGACAATCATTTCTCACCTAACATTGAACACCTTAAGAATTTTGAAGAACAGCTGTATATTATTATTAAAAATTACAGAAAATTGATTGAAGATAATCATAAAATATACGCAACTAAATTAATAGATGATTTAAAAAGGATTCATTATGGTCAGGTTAATAAAATTGGATGTATAGCCTCAAGAGAATCTTTTTTTATGGGCATTGACGGAAGTATATTTCCTTGCTCCTATCACTCCTCTGAGGATTTATCTGTTGGTAACATCTACACTGGAATTGATTATGACAAAATAGTTAAAAACAATTGGTATGCTAAGCCAGTAGATAATTATTCAACCTGTAAAGTTTGCTGGATGAAGTATTTGTGTGCAGGATCTTGTTTTGCAATAAAATGGTTAGAGAATAAAAATACAGAAGAGCCATCTGAGTACTTATGTAAAACTTACAATATTTATTGGAGTGCTATAATAAAATTGTATACCCAACTTTATCCTGTTATAATTAGTGGTAATAATATTAATTTTAATGATAAGAATAGTGAAAACCAAGTACATTATATTTAAACTGCTACTTTTTGCCATATTTGTATGTATCGGTAAATTACAATCTCAAACTTTAATTATAAAAGGAAATATAAAGAATTCAAATGGCACTCCTGTTGAATTCGCTACCATTCAATTGCTATTTGATGCTGTTTATCACCAATCCGCATTAAGTGATTCTTCGGGAAATTATTCTTTAAAAGCCACAAAGAAGGGTAATTGTGAACTATTGACAAATTCTTTGGGGTACTCTGCGGTTCAAAAAAAATTCACATTGAAAAACGATACTACCATCAATCTTGTTTTACGTCCTGATACAATTGTTCTTAAAGAAGTAACAATAACTGGGAAAAAAAATTTAATTCAGGCTAAATCGGACAGATATGTTGTAAATATTGGTGGCAATATAGAAACCAAAGGAAGAGAAACCACTGATATTTTAAAACAGTTACCAACCGTAAATATCACTGAAAAATCTTTAGATATCTTCGGCAAATCATCTGTTATTGTTTATATAAACGACCGGATTGTACGACTAGAAGGACAATCCTTATTAAGTTACCTTAATTCTTTGCCACCAGATATTATAAACAGTGTAGAAATAATATCGACACCTCCTGCCCAATATGATGCAGAAGGTAATGTGGGAATTATTAAAATAGTTACGAAAAAAAATATCCTTCCCGGATGGAAAGAAAATATTAAAGTCAATTATATAAAAAACAGCTATTCATCTTGTATATCATCTGCATTCGCTAGTTATAGTGGGAAAAAGATGTTTTTTGAAGGAACAATTAACGGTGGAAATTATACATATTTAAATCAAAACGAATATTATAATTATTTTCCTAACCAAACAGTAACTACTTTTAATCCAAAGAAATGGAATTATTTAGGATCACGCTTACAAGCAATGCTTGGATACAATTTCAACGAAAATTCAAACATCATTGTCAGCTTTCAAGTACCATTCTACAATGAGGAAACAATCAGTGATATTAAAAATAGAACCAATTTTATTAACCCCACCAATAATCAAACAGATTCAGCTATATATTCCAATGGTAAAACAATAAAGAATAACTACACATTCAATTCGGAAGTATTTTTTAAACATCTATTTTCAAACAAAAAATCATATTTTACGGCAAGTACCGCTTATCTTAATAATTATACGCGAAATGAAAGGGCTTTTACTTCTTTATCGCAAATTAATAACACTAATTTGACTACTGATAATTTTTATACAAAAGGAGGTCTAAATTATAATATCTTAACTCCTAAGTTAGACTTCACGTTCCCAATACATAGTTTTACGGTTAACACTGGACTTAAACTATCATTTATTAAAACTTCTTCTAGCAGCCAATTCTTTAACACCATTAACGATATTAATATTTTGGACCTAACCCAATCAAACAAGTACAATTATACCGAGAATGTACAGTCAGTATACTATAGTATGGAAAAAAATACCCCAAAATGGTCATTTGAAGTGGGAATTCGTTCCGAAATAACTAATACTATTGGCCATTCTCTGATTATAGATAAACAGTACAAGGATCGCTATATAGATTTTTTTCCAACAATTTATATCTCACATAAATTAAATAACGCAAGTAGCATTTCACTTAACTATGCAAATCGAATAGAAAGGCCACCTTACCAATACCTAGATCCCTTTAAATGGCATATAAGCAAATACGATTATGCCGTTGGAAATCCATTTCTAAAACCCTCCTACATCAAGAACCTAGAATTAACATATCTACTTAACAATACATTTAGTACCAAAATATTTTATACTATTCAAAATAGTAAAATTGGACAATATGTTGTTTTAGACTCTCTTAACATTGCTAACCAGATACAAAAAACAGATAACTTTTTAAACGAAAATAGCTACGGATTAAATATTTACAAATTATTGAAATTGTATAATTGGCAGGAAACAGTTTTGCAGTTTGATTTTTATTATTCCAAGTATACCTCAAATAAAAAAGAGTTTCCAAATAGTTATGGTATTGGTAATTCAATCATCATGAACAACACATTCTTTTTAAATAAAAACATACAGACAGTTTTCAATTTAGAAGAACGTATTCCTGGAATATATGATTATAGAACGATGAAGAATTATTTTAATTTAGATATTGGTCTTAACTATATCAACCACAAGAAAAATTTTGTGATTCGTCTTTTAGCAAGTGATGTTTTTAAAACAGCAAATCCAGAATATTACTATGTTAGCGATGGCATTAAGCAAGTTTACCGAAATTATTCTGATACCCGAATGTTTAAATTAGTTATATCCTGGAAGCTAGGTAACTGGTACAATAAAACTTCGCAAGCACCTTTACCAAGTAATGAGGAAGAAAAACAAAGATTATAGATTATGTTTCGCCCAAATTCTTTTTCTGTATAATCCAACTCAAAACAGCAGAACACCGTCTTGATCGGGGTTAAGGATTAAGAAAAATAGAAAAGGTTCAAAGAATTGTTAAAACCAAAGGGGCATGGAATAGCTCACTATCTTTCTTAGAAATTTTTAATATTATACTATGTACAAAATGTTAAAACCTTACAAAGAAGAAAAACCAATAGTTACAATTAATAAAATTCGTTCTATACTAAATGATCTTGGCATATTTGTTTCCGAAGAACACATACAGGACGGTGATTATTTTACTTGCAGAATACAAATTGCTAACGACAACCTACGAGCCTTCAAAATGGGCACTAATGGAAAAGGAACAACTCTGGAATATGCTTATGCTAGTGCTTATGCCGAGTTTATAGAAAGGCTTCAAAACAACATGTTAATAAATCAATCTTTCTTTTTCTCAAAATATTACGATAAAGATTGTGCATTTAACAAACAACTAAGATTAGAAAACAAAGAATTAGATTTCTTATTTTGCCCCGATGAAAAAATAATTGAAATGCCTAAAATAATTGATGAAAATTACGAAATACTAAGTAATTTATTCTCAATAAATAGTAAGGATGAATTGAAGAATTTTATTATTAACACGCTCGAATTTAGCAAAGCAATTTGTATCCCCTTTTACAACAAAAAAAACAACAAAACGGATTACTTACCAATAGGTCTTTTTTTTCAAGGTATAGGTTCAACTGGAATGTGTGCAGGAAACTCTCCGGAAGAAGCTTTGATTCAGGGTATATCTGAAATTATCGAAAGATATGCTACCCTCGAAATACATTCCAAAAGAATTACACCCCCAACAATACCTCACGAATATTTCATAGAATATCCAATATATAATTCAATAAAAAAGCTCGAAGAAAAAGGATTCGAATTAATTATCAAAGACTTTTCATTAGGCAAAAGGCTACCTGTTATAGGCGTTATTGTAATTGATAAAAATACTAGGAAATATAACGTTAAAATCGGTTCGGATCCATGGCCTATAACTGCATTAGAAAGATGTTTAACAGAATTGCACCAGAGTTTTAGTGGGATTAGATTAATAACCAAATGTGATTATGGCGATTTTATTGAAGAAAAATATCAAGAACTAGATAGTGCGGAAGCAGAACACATTAACTTTTCAAATGTTATAAAAAACTCAACCGGACAGTGGTCCGACTCCATATTTAGTGATGATTTCTCATATGAATTCACAGGCCTTAACTTTAATTTAGGCAAAAGCAACAAATCTGATTTAAAATACCTATTGCAATTAATTGATGAATTAGGCTCACAAATCTACATTAGAGATGTTTCATATCTGGGATTTAACTCCTATTACATTGTTGTTCCCGGGCTAAGCCAGTACAAAAGGAATAAATCTGATTACACAATCCTTAATAAACTCGATTATTTAATTAACAATATTAATAATGCCTCATCATTGCCAAACCATGAATTAACCTCCCTTGTATCAGTACTTGAGAATAAATATATCCTAATCAAAGAAAACCATATAAATCTTAAAGAAATACTTCTTTATAACACAGATAAAGAAGCCACCGATTTAACAATCGATATATTCTTAAGCATGGCAAACTATAAAATAGGCAACATCGATAAAGCATATTTATATTTAAAAAACTATTTAAAAGATAAAGAGGTTCAAGATTACCTGTATTTTTATGCTTGTAAAGACTACTTAGCTTTACTGAAAAACAGAAGAAACGAAAATGAAATTCAATCATATATGACTAAAATATACGGCATTGAATTAACCGAAGAAGTTTTGGAAGACATGCAAGACCCTAATACCATATTTAAATCATACAATTTACAATTGTATTTTGATTGCAAGAATTGTGAAATCAAAGAATTTGAATATTTTAAAATTGCATCAATATTGAAAAACATTGAAAATAAACATAAAACTCAACCTATTGAACAAATGAGCTTATCAAAAATATTTTATTCAAATTAATGATTAAACCAAATAAAATATTTAATAACTCTCAGTTGGGCATTCTAAGGCATATGCAAGTAAAATAGAATAACAATTTTTGAATTGCCAAATAACAACCCGTTACAATGAAACACCACTGCATCTCTACTATCGCATTTTTCGATAGCTTAATTGTGAACCATAACTTCTCATTTAGAAAAACTCGCATTTGAGATATTAAACTTGCCGAATAAACACAGCGATAAACCAAATGAACAATTAAGCTCGCCAAATGAATGCTGCGATTTGCTAAATCGATCCTGTTAAGAGTTCGGAACTCTAGGAAATAATCCACCAAATCAATCCTTAAGTTCGTCAAATCAAATCCGCAATTCGTCAAATCGATACTTAAGCTCTCCAAATTGACCCTGCAACTCGCCAAATCAACCCTCAATTTTACAGGAACAGGGAGCGTTCAGCAAGTTGTGTTATTCATACAATCAATTCAAAGAACAATTTATACTGAAATGGGTAATATTTAAGCACATACAAGCCATAAAGCCCGAAATTAAAAAATAATATATTCATAAAACGAGAACTACTCTTAAACAAAATAAATTTGTATTGTTTAGATATTTTTTTATTTTTGATAAACAAACTCTGTTTAATAAAACTCACTGAAAACAAATCTTGCTGAGCAGAAAAAAACAAAAGCCCTTTTGGTAATCTATGAAAAAAAACTTATCCCAATAAAAACTACCAAAAGGGTACACAGTACATTTCATATTTAGGTGTGTAAATATACTTTGATACATATTCAAACGAGTTATAAGCATGTTTAAAACAAAAATCTGGTCTGCGAAAGCCAAAGGGATGACCACCCAAAGTGACAAGCTAATGAATTTAATACAGTGGAGCAGAACCCACTCAAAAAAACGAACTTATCCGCTAAAGTGAAATAGCGGGGGCGAATTCCGAAAAGCCTTATGAGTAGGAAAAATTAAAACTAAACATCATGGCAAATACTATTAATGTCAAACAATGCGATAATGAACTTATAATACTTGCTTATCAGGGGAGTGCCAGTTTTGAGCTTTGCAGGATTCTGAGCGGAAATTATAATAGCGTAAATGTAAACATAAATATTTATCCTGGACAATTTCAAGGAACACTTTTACTTGATGGAATAAACATTGGACTCAATGGAAATTATAACATTGCCCTTGCACCTGGAATCTACTCCTTAATTGGTTTATGTGTTGATTGGGGAGGTCCTCAAGCTTGTGCGTTTAGTTTAAATGGTGTTGGCGTTTCTATGATTACTACAGGTGCAAGTATTGGGTTATTTGCCTATACTGCGCCTGTTACACTCACTGTTTAAAGTTTTAGCTGGTGCATTTATTTCAACACTTCCTAATAAGAGATCCGAACTTTTAAAAAGTTCGGATCTCTAGGGTATAATCCACCAAATCAACCCTAAAGTTCGTCAAACAAACTTTGCAACTCGTCAAATCGATCCTTAAACCCTCCAAATTGACCCTGCAATTCCCCAAACCAACCCTCAATTTTACAGGAACGGAAAGCGTTCAGCAAGCTGTGTTATTCATACAATTAGTTCAAAGAACAACTTACACCGAAATGGGTAAAAGCTAAGCAAATACAGGTTATATAACTCAAAATTAAAAAACAAAATATTCACAAAAGAACAACTCATCTTAAACAAAATAAATTTGTATTGTTTATAAATATTTCTATATTTGGTAAACAAAATCTGTTTGGCAATATTCGCTGAATTGGGTCAATCAGATATATCTAACGAAACAATTCATCTTCAATTTATAAACTAAATTAAGAATATTATGACAGAAAGATACGAAATAACATTTACCGAAGGCGGAGTCGGTGCACTTGAAACATTACTAACAGGTGGAATAGCAAATATTGCAGAAAAAACATTGGATACTGTATCTGGTGATGATAATCATGGTTGGTACTGTCATATTACAGATACAGTTACAGGAGTTAAAGTAAGCTGTTGGGGTGCAACAAAGGCGGAAGCACAAGAAATAGCTCAATATGAGATTAAAAGAAAAATAGATGATTTTGTTGAGGAGAAAGAAAGAGAAGAAGAAGAAGAAAGAGAAAGAAGAACACAAAATATTCGTCAAGATTCTCCCTCAGATGATGGATCTAGTTTTATAGGGAAAATAATAGGTTTTCTTATTGTCGCTGTTATTGTTATATGGCTTGTATTTACTGTAATAATTCCATTAGTATTTATTAACATTGCCCTTATTTTATTGGTTGTAGGTTTAACCAAAAAGAACTGGAATAAATTTATTTATCCGCTTTCTTTTTTAGGCTCAATCTACGTGATTCTTGATTTCAATTATGGTGGATTCACTAAAGCACTTGCTGAAAATGTACCTTTTCTCTCAGGCGTAATTCAAGTATTATTTTATATTAATATTACGGCTGGTCTTATTGCAACATATTTTTTCATACGAAATCTTTTGAATGATAAGAATCCTCAAATTAAAAGTGAGGGGGAGTTTTCAAAACGCAATTTGATAATTATGAGTTCTCTTCTTTTTGTTGGTGCTTTAACCATTGGGTTACAAGTATATTTCAGTTCAAAAAATATTAATAAAATTCAATCATTTATTTATCCAAACTCTAACAATACCTCAACTACAGACAATGACCAAATTACGCCACCTCCACCACCTCCAAATAATGGCATAAATACATCAAATAAAAAATCAACTAATAATACAAATCAGGTGGCTTCTTATTTGACGATAATAGTTGAAACTGATGGAAAAGTATCTTTAGGTATTGATAAGCTAACTAAACGTGAAAATTTACTTAAAGATATGTCTACTAGGTACAGCATAACTTTTAGTCCTTATGAACTTCAAGCCTTTAACGGATTTCAAAATATTGGTGTTCCTATTAATAATTTAAAGTCATTTATTTACAATAATTCATCTGTAAGATTAAAAATGTCTACTGGTATTCCAATAGATTCAAAAGATAATCAACTTCAACATTGGGTTTTAATTGCACGTTATTACAATCCTAATATGATAGTAACTATTAAAACCAATAAAAAAACTCCAAATTCAGTTGTTAAAAATGTAATAAAAACATTACAGGAACTAAATATAAAAAATTACAATTTAAAAACAGATTAATTGTAATTTCTTATTAAAAAAATTCGGTATAATAGACAAAAAGGAGGTTGTTTTTTACCTCGTTCAGCATTCTAAGTCATACACAAAAAAAACAGAATAATTATTTTTCTATTACTAAATAACAACCAACAACTAAACTGCTAGCCGTGTAAATTGCCAAAGTTCCCACTCGGGATGGAGGAAGAACCAAAAGATACTTGACAACCCATAAAAAAAGTCGTATTTTTATAAAACTTCCAAAAGGTACAATACATTCCTTTTTGGATTTATAAATTTATTTTGGTACATATATATGAAATGTGCACAATTATCGCTTCAAACTAGAACAAAGGTTTTGAAAATTATATATCTGAAAATGAGAAAATTAGATTACACCATAATTTAATTAACACAAAAAACAAGAAAGAAACAAATTATGAAAAAAGATAAACTTTCAATAAAGGCAATTGAAAATGCAGCAATGATTGCTCATCTTAAACTAACAAAAAGGCAAATTAATGCGCTGTTAAATGGGAAATCTGTTGAAGTATCATGCCCATCAGAGCAAACTCAACTTGTAAGTCGAAGGGATTCTGTTAAGTCTGACAAGTCCAAACCAAGTTATTTAGATCCATCTTTGCCTTCATCATATAAACAGCCCAATCCATTAGGTGGTCTATTAGGCTCAAATGGAATTTCTCTTGGAGGTGGGTGGTGGCTTGGCGGGGAATTTAGTGCTGATCGTATTACAATAAGAATCACATATACAAAATAATCCCTCTCGCCCAGCATTCTAAGCCATATCCAAATAAAACAGACTAACCATTTTTCTATTACCAAATAAAAACCAACAGCCAAAGATCAGCAAAACTGCTAGTTGCATGAATTGCCAAAGCACAAAACCCTATTGCAAGTCCACAATTGTGAATTGCGTTGCAATGAAATGCCACTGCATCTCAACTATCGCAATTTGCGATAGCCTAATTGTGAGTGGTAAGTTTTTGTATAGAGAGTTCCGAACTTTTTGAAAGTTCGGAACTCTTATCACTTCTATAATTTGCGTGATAACACTAAAAATAAAGATCCCTTTTCTCGCAATCTTGACAGGATCTTGTAAATTGATTACTTTTGTCTAAAAGATATCATTATGCCTAAGTTGTATGAATATTTTGGATTGATTTTCTTGTTTTATTCTCAAGAACATGAACCCATTCATGTACATGGAAAATATCAGGATAAAGAAAGCAAAGCTGAGATTATATTTGAAAACGGTAAGTTTAAAGAGATTGTAATAAAGGAGGTTCAGGGAAAAGAGCCATTGGATGTTCAAAATTTAAAAAAGTTCAAGAAGATCGTGGAGCTATACCGAGATGATATTGTGAGGAAGTGGATTGATTTCTTTATTTATAATATTGCAATTTCTCCGGAGAAAATAACAAAAAAAATTTAAGATTATGGTTATCTCTATTAACAAAGCGGATTATATTGGAGATTACAAAATAAAGTTCTTATTCTCCGATGGTAATGAGAGATTGATTGATTTCTCACATTTTTTAAATAATGCAAAAAATCCGATGACAAGAAAATATCTGGACAAGAATTTGTTCAAGAAATTCTCGATTGATTATGGAGATATAATTTGGAATGACTATGAAATGTGTTTTCCAATTTGGGATTTACATGAAGGGAAAATATAATGTCCGCCGCTCAGCATTCTAAGCCATTTTAGAATAACCATTTTTGCATTACCAAATAACAACCAACAGCCAAAGTTAAGCCAAACAGCTAGCTGCGTGAATTGCCAAAACACAAAAGCCTATTGCAAGCCCACAATTGTGAATTGCGTTAGAATGAAATAGTACTGCATCTCAACTATCGCAATTTGCGATAGCCTAGCTGTGAGTGGTAAGTTTTTGTTTAGAGATTTTAATATAAATTCATTTTGATTCTCAGTGTTTCTCTGTGTAACAATGCCTTAATAAATTACACAGAGCAACACAGAAACTATCATAGAGGGCTTTAGACAATCTTTTTTATTTCTATAATTTGGTTGATAATACTAAAAGTAAAGATCTCCTTTCCCCCATGTTAGCATGAGGTTGTAATTAAATAGTAGTAGTCACCCCACTCGGCATAGTTTATTTCCCTCTCAGCTGGGTGTTTTTTTTATGGATAAATAATAGTTAATTTATATCATAGTAAATATTCACATTAAATAACAAATCAGTATGAAAACATTTAAAATTACCCTCTTTATCACGCTACTTTTCTCTTTTTTAAATGCCTCCTCTCAAACTGTAGGTATTCAATATTATGAATTTCTCCCACATTATCGTGTTCAAAAAACAATGATGTGGTGTTGGGCATCTTGCGCTGAAATGGTTTTATCATATGAAGGTATTTCTCTATCTCAAGAAGCAATTGTTACACGAGTAAAAGGTGCGCCTTTACCTACTGGTGGAAATCCTTACGAGATGATTAAATCTACAAATTTTATTATCAACGATATAAACAACAATGCAATTGTTATTTCTGGTCAATTTGTGGTAGGTGCTCCATACAATACAGTTTTGTATAATCAACTAAAACATAAACGACCTGTTATTTTAACTTATAGTACAGGCGCATGGTGCGGACATGCTATTGTTTTAACGGGTATTGATTATACGCTTAATCCCGATTTAACAATTACAATTAATAGGTTTTATGTATTTGACCCATTTTCATATTCCATGGCTACTGATATTATGGGGAACCAATATTTAAAAGAAAATCCGTTACTTATTTACAAAATGTATGATTTGCTGATGTATCCAGATGGATTACATTTAATTTCGGGAATGAATAATATTGGACTTGTAACGGGAATGATTTTTATAGATGCTTCTTTTCTTGGTTATTAATTTAAGGTATAATGGACATTTTTAATGGTTTTTTTTGGACCATGCTCCCTAATGGACA
>JACABB010000046.1 GCA_013376985.1 Bacteroidales bacterium | reverse complement strand
TTACCATTAAATTTGTCCATTAAGCCGAAATTTTCCAAATATTGAATTCTCAGAGGCTTAAAAAATGAGACAGCCTCTTTGATTTAAGTAATATTGTCTTTAAATTTTTCCTGCTGCTTTTAATTCTTTTTCGAGTTGATTTACAAGTTTTTCCATCTGGTGAATAACTGCTAGGAATGGTTCTTTTGTTGTAAGATCTACTCCTGCTTTTTGGAGTAGAGTTACTGGATAGTCGTTGCCTCCTGATTTTAAAAGGGTAAGATATCTGTCAAGTGCTATTTGAGCCGATTTTTTGTCTGATGCCTTGGTAATCTGCTCGTAAAGGCTACTTGAAGCGGAAAAAGAAACAGCATAATTATAAACATAGAAAGAGTAGTTAAAGAAATGTGAGATTCTAGGCCATGAATACTTTCCATCTTCGGAGCGCTCAATCATAGTTCCATTGTATTTCAGATCGGCATCATTATATATTTGAGCAAAAGTTTCCGCATTTAGCGGTTGATCTTTTTCAATCATCTCGTGTGCTTTGTATTCAAAATCAGCAAATTGTGCTTGCCTGTAGAATGTTCCAACAATATTGTCGATTGCTTGTACCAAAAGTGTGACTTTCTCATTTGGATCATTTGACTTATTAAGCATGTAATCAAGTAACATTTTCTCATTGAATGTTGAGGCAACCTCAGCAACCATAGTTGCAGCTCTAGTGTATGTTACAGGTTGATTGCTATTTGCTAGCAATCCGTGCATAGCATGGCCCAATTCGTGAGCAAGAGTGAATACGTTATCGCGAGTTTCGTTCCAATTCATTAGTATGTAAGGATGAACTCCATATATGGTTAGATTATATGCGCCAGATCGTTTTCCGGGTTTTTCGTAAACATCAATCCATCCACCCTGAAAACTTGTTGCTAGTAATTTGTTATAATCTGGACCCATTGGGGTTAGTGCTTCCTTCACAATTCCAACAGCATCTTCCCATTTATATGATTTTGAAAAATCAACAAGCTCTATATAATTATCGGTCATGTAATACTTATCTAGTTTTAAAGCTTTTTTACGAAGTTCATAATACTTTTGTAATGGCTGGGAGTTTTCTTCGGCTACTTGAAGTAGGTTTAGGTATACATCTTTGGGAATATTATTTGATTCGAGAACAGCATCAAGACAAGATTTGTAACCTTTTATCTTTGCAGATGCCCATCTTTCCTGAAGCATACCTAAATAAATATTTGCATACGTGTTTTTTGCCTTTAAATAAGGGGTTTTTGAAGCATCTCCCATTTTTTTTCTATCGTCCTGATTCGAATTTGAACTATACACTTTTGAAGTTATTGCAGGCGAGGCAATGAGTTCTTCCCCTGTAGAGAGTAAAACTTTTGGAAATTCAATGTCGGCAATTGAAAGTGAGTTAAATATTTTTGAACTAGCTTCAAGCGCATTGCTGTATTGGGTTATTATATTTTGGGTGGTTTCTGGAAGAATATGCGCTTGTAAACGATAGAAACTTTCCATATCATGCTCATAAACAGCTAGTTTAGGATTGGTTTCCATCCATTTATAAACTTTCTCTGATGGTATTGATGCTAGTTCTGGTGATATCCAATTACTATTCATTCCGATTTGCATAAGAACTGTTTGCAACTCTTGCTCTTTTGAAGAATATATAGGGTTTTTACCATCAACATCTTTTTGCAGAGACACATATGCATAAAGGTTATTAATTTTAATAGAACTCTTGTCAGAAAATTCAAGATATTCTAGCATTTTCTCTGGACTCTCACCCAGTCTACCTTTAAATTCTAAATATTTAGGGATTTCTTTTTTTACTATTTCAAGATCATTTGACCATGAATCCCAATTAGGGTAGATGTCTGTAAAATTCCAATTGTACCTATAGTCAGGTGTGGCTAATTTACTTTGCTTATCATTTTGAGCGTTCATGCAGGTAATAGCGGTTAAGGTTACTAGTAATAGTAGAGTTAATTTCTTCATATGTTTTTGGATTATAATTAAATATTATTTTTTTAATTTGCGAATGTAGTGGATTTTAAAAAGCCCAACAAATTAATGAAGGGCTTTTAGGTAAGGTTTGTGCTTCTAAGTTTTAGGAGATATCACCAATATGTTTTATGGTTTACTAATCAACAAAGGTTGTCCAACCATATTTATCCTCAACTTCGCCATATTGAATACCTACAAGGGTATCGTAAAGTTTTTTGGAAACAGAGCCAGGTTTTCCATCCTTGCAGAACTTGTAAGTTTTACCCATTTCCAAATCGTTAATTTCACCGATAGGTGAAATTATTGCAGCAGTTCCACAAGCTCCTACCTCTTCAAACGATTCAAGTTCATCAACTGCAACAGCGCGTCGTTCAACTTTTAATCCCAAATCTTCTGCAAGTTGTATTATGCTCATATTAGTGATTGACGCTAGGATTGAATCGGATTTTGGAGTAATATAGGTGTTGTTTTTTATACCAAAAAAGTTGGCTGCCCCGATTTCATCAATATATTTTTTCTCCTTAGTGTCAAGGTACATAGGTGAACTATATCCAGCTTTATGGGCTTTAATAGTACCCCTTAAACTTGCAGCATAATTGCCTCCAACCTTAAAAGTACCAGTTCCAAGAGGTGCTGCACGGTCACTATCCCTTATAATAGCAATTTTCACAGGATTAAAACCTTCCTTGAAGTATGGGCCAACTGGTGATGCAAATACCACAAACATATACTCTTTAGCCGGTCTAACACCTACTTCGGGACCTGAACCAAAAAGCAATGGGCGAATATAGAGCGATGCACCTGTTCCATAGGGTGGGACAAATTTTTCGTTTAGTTTGACAACTTTTAAAATTGCCTCGCGGAATATTTCTGTTGGAACAGGCTCCATGAGTACGCCTTCCGCTGAATGGCGCAAGCGTTTTGCATTTTCTTCCCACCTGAAAAGGCGAATTTTATTATCCTTTCCACGGTATGCTTTCATCCCTTCGAAAGCTTCCTGTCCGTAATGTAAGCCTGATGCCGCTATGTGTACAGAAATGTACTCAGAGTCGGATACCTCAAGTTTTCCCCAATTTCCATCTTTGAAAGTACAGCGTACATTATAATCGGTCTTTATGTAACCGAAGGGGAGATTTTTCCAATCTAGCTGTTGCATGATATTATTTATTTAAAAGTATTGTATGATTTTTATCTTACAAATTTAGAGTTTAAAGGATAATAAACTATTACTTATTAAATGTTTTTTATCATAAAAGTTTAAAATTGTAATTAAAAACGAACGGGAAGCAATAAATTGTTACTGGGAAAAGAGTTGACGCTGAATCTTAATAATTAGAAAAAGGGGTATGGGAATTTGTTTTGAGAAATTGCTGATATTATATTAAAAAATAGATATTAGTAAAACGGAGTTTTTGATTTTTTATGAAAAAAAAGTGGGTAAGCTACTTATATCGCACCGCTACAACTACTTACCCTTGCTACCTTCCGGTCCTGGGGGGGTTCAGCAGGAGCTGGTCGTATAAGACTTACCCGCCGCAAAGGTAATAACATTGTAAAATGTTCAATAGTAATTGACAAATATTTTTAATAATTTCTAATATCTTTGCTATGAACATAAAAAGTATAACATGATGGAATCGAAAAATAATCCAATGCTTAAAAGTGCTATGAATTCGGGCTTAATCCTAGGAATAGCCTTAGTTGTATATGGTTTAATTATTTACATAATGGGGATGATTAAGCCTCCATTCTGGGTGGGTATAATAAACTATTTATTAATAATTGGGGGGATTATTTATGGTACAAAAAAGTTTAGAGATGAAGATTTAGGAGGAGAAATATCCTATTCGAAAGCACTGGGATTTGGTGTGCTAATTTGTGTTTTTGCTTCAATAATTAGCGGTATTTACACAATACTTCTTACGACTGTTATTGACCCTGAGTATATGTCAAAATTGATATCGGAAATCGAGGCGGAGTATGTTAAATCTGGTTTAAGCGAGGATCAAATTGAAACAGCAATGAAATTTGTTGGAAAAATGCAATCGCCAATCTTTATGGCTATTTCAACGGTTATTGGCTTTGCATTTATGGGTACGATTTTTTCATTAGTAACATCAGTTTTTCTTAAAAAGGAAAAATCAATTTTCGAAAACACTGCCGAACAAAAACCTGAATAGATAAATGGATATTTCTGTTGTTGTTCCACTTTTGAACGAGGAAGAGTCCTTACCTGAATTAGTTGAATGGATTGATAGGGTGATGGTCTCTGGCCATTTTTCCTATGAGTTAATTCTGATTGATGATGGGAGTAGTGACGATAGTTGGAACGTAATCGAGGCATTATCGTTGAGGTTTAAGACTATCCGTGGTATAAAATTCCGTAGAAATTATGGTAAGTCTGCGGCTCTTTACGTGGGATTTGCTGCTACTAAAGGGGATGTAGTTATTACTATGGATGCCGATTTGCAGGATAGCCCCGATGAGATTCCTGAGTTATTTCGTATGATCAAGGAAGATAAGTTTGATCTTGTTTCTGGGTGGAAAAAAAAGCGACATGACCCCATTTTCTCAAAAAATATTCCTAGCAAATTTTATAATTGGATTACTAGAAGGATTAGTGGCATTAAGTTGCATGACATGAACTGTGGCTTAAAGGCTTATCAAAGTAGAGTTATTAAAAGTATTGAGGTTTATGGCGAGATGCATCGATACATCCCTGTATTAGCAAAATGGGCTGGTTATCGGAAAATAGGGGAGAAGGTTGTTATACATGGTGAGCGCAAATATGGGGTTACAAAGTTTGGACTTGAGCGCTTTATCCGTGGACCACTCGATTTATTATCGGTTACTTTTATTACCCGCTTTGGAAAAAAGCCAATGCATTTTTTTGGTTCTTTAGGTATGCTTATGTTTGCCTCGGGCGGCTTAATAACTATATGGATGATTATTGCCAAGTTAATGGCACAGTATAGCCATCTCAAATATAGGCCAGTGACAAATCAACCCCTTTTCTATATAGCTTTGGTTATTGTGATTATTGGTGTCCAATTCTTTATGGCTGGATTTATAGGCGAACTGGTTTCACGAAGTTCAACAGAGCGAAATCAATACCTAATTGATAAAGAGATTGGTAGTTAAAAATCTAAGAATTTTTTATGTAAAGCCACCTGCTATCGGGTGGCTTTTTTTATTAATGAAATAACACCTTATTATAAGGTGTTTGTTTGAAAGTAATAATCATTTAAAATAGGAAGTAGTAATATAATGTACGAACCGGATTTCCAGCAAATGCCAAAAAACAATTATTTATTTTTATGATAAGTTAGTGTTAACTAATATAGATAGATAATATAAGTGTATTGTGATAATAAATTAACATTCAGTACAATAGAGTTAATAATGTTGAACAACACTCAGTAAAAAAATTTATATTACTCTAAAAGTGATTCCTTTGTTAGGTTAAATTTTACACTATGAATGCAATAATGAATCATCGCTCAATAAGGAAGTATAAAAGTACTCCAATTGACAAGGCATTACTTGATGACATACTACTTGCAGGTACAAGAGCATCAACAACAGGAAATATGCAAGTTTATAGTATTGTTGTTACAACAGATGAAGAGATAAAAAAACAGCTACTACCCTGCCATTTTAATCAGGGCATGGTGGTTCAAGCCCCTGCTGTTTTAACATTTTGCGCTGATTTTAACCGTTTTAATAAATGGTGTTTGCAACGTAAATCAAATCCAGGATACGATAATTTTCTTTCTTTCTTTACGGCGGCTATAGATGCCCTCCTTGCGGCTCAGAATGTATGCATTGCAGCAGAGGAAAAAGGTTTAGGGATATGTTACCTTGGTACAACTACCTACACTGCTGATAAAATCATTGATGTGCTAAAACTTCCAAAGGGAGTAGTTCCTGTTACTACCGTTGTTGTTGGTTATCCCGATGAAACACCTGAACTCAATGACCGATTACCATTGGCAAGTATAATTCATCAGCAAATATATCAGGATTATTCCGAGGGGGATATCGATCAGATTTATTTCGCTAAAGAAAATCTTCCCCTTACCAATAAACTTCTTGTTGAAAATGGTAAGGAAACCCTTGCCCAAATTTTTACCGATAATCGCTATACTAAAAAGGATAACGTTGCATTTTCAAAAGTGTTGCTAAAAGTACTCGAGCAGCAAGGATTTATGAATAATGAGATGTAGAGTTAATTGGAAGTTATTCGGAATTTAAACAGTAGTTAGTCTGAAGTTAGCGAGGCAACTATATGATTTAGAAACAAAAAGCCATTAATCTGCTACAGACTGTTTATGATTACTGTCTTCGATATCCTTGTTTTTTTATAATATCTTCTGTCATAATCCGTTGTGCTGATTGTATTTATTTAACTTTGGTGCAACAAATTTGATGATGAAGTTTAATCGGATTTTTATATTACTAATAGTTTTACTGCTAATCCAAAAGATTTGTAATTCGCAGGACTTAACAATAAAATTTACTGATACAGGTAAGTCTTTCAAATACAAATTACCCTCCAATAAGTACAGTGATTCAATTTTTATTACAAAAACTCTTCACGAATTCCTATTGCCCCTTTATAGCAAGGGCTATCTTTCGGCCTCAATTGACTCATTTTATTTTGATTCAACTTTAATTAGAGCCTATGGTATTATGGGTTCACAGTATAGGTGGATGAGATTTAGAGTTGATAGTATATCGCAGTTTTGGTTTAACAATTTTGGAATAAAAATACCGAGAAATGAGGATAAAATTATAAACCCTGAAAGATTCACAAGGCTTGCTAATACAATTACTAAAAAGCTTGAGGACTCTGGATATCCATTTGCAAAAGTTAAATTGGATAGTGTAAAAATTGGCAGGGATGAAGTTAGTGCAATTCTCAGGCTTGATAAAGAATCTAAAATCTTAATAGACACTCTTTATATAAAAGGTGATACTAGAATAAACTATAAACACATAATGGCCTTATTGTCATTAAAAAAAGGTGAGTTATATTCCGAGTCGAAGATAAAATTGATTGATCAGAAATTAAAACAACAACCATACCTGAGTATTATTAAACCGACCGAAGTAGAGTTTTTAAGTCATACTGCACGAGTGTATTGTTACTTGAATAATAAAATTGCATCGCGTTTTTCAGGGCTTGCAGGTTTTTATAATGACAAAAAGGATGGGAAAATAAAATTGAATGGAAATCTTAATCTACTCCTTGTTAACGCTATGAAAAATGGCGAAAAGATTAATTTTCTATGGAATGCACCGGGTAAAGGAGTACAAAACCTTGATATTGAGTCTGATTGGCCTTATATTTTTGCATCACAAATGGGTGTAACTGGTTCATTCACGTTATATAAACATGATAGCACTTACATCACCATTAACCCAAAAGTTTCGATTAGTTTTTTTTCACAGAATAGGGGTCGGTTTTTGCTAAATCTTGATTATAAAAAAACTTCCTTTTCTGCAATCAATCTGGCTCAGGAATCTCGATATTCGAATACTTCGGCATTACTTTATGGTATTGGTTACGAGTTTAATAGTTTGAATGGCTTTGTACTTCCCTCTCAGGGTTTATATTTTAAGAGTTCACTAAATACGGGTACTCGAAAGTTAAACCAATCAAATAAATCCAATTCAAATCTAATTGAGGGAGAAATTTTTGCTAGGGGATATATTCCTTTGTATGAGAATCGGTTGATCTTGTCACTGATTTCAAATTCAAAAATAAAAGGGATATACAATTCAAAGGTTAGTATGAAACTTTACGAAAATGAGATGTATCGTATAGGCGGGATGGAGACAATCAGGGGGTTTAATCAGGAGGAAATTCTGTCACAGGCCTATTCAATTGCATCTGCTGAAGTACATTTGAGGATTAGCGAAGGTTCTGGTTTTTATCTTTTTGCCGATAAAGGCTTTGTCAAAGTCTATGAATCAGTTAAAAATAATGATGCTTGGCCGCTAGGTTTAGGTATAGGCTTAAATTTGGTTACCAAATCTGGGCTATTCAATTTGAGTTATGCATTAGGCGATGGCTTTGGTCAGTCTATGTCGCTTAAAGATGCAAAGGTGCATTTTGGAATTTCAACGGTTTTCTGAAAGATAATTCAGCTATTTCTCACCCAAAATATCAACTCCCAATTTTCCAGCAACCTCATTCAGTTCAGCAAGAACTTGGGGCATAATGGTAATCCCTTCTTTACGAAGTTTTTCTTCGTTCAATCTTTCTGGATCACCAGGAATCATAACCTTTGGTTGGTTTTCACCGCTCTCAGCGTTCCGAAATGTGTCAATCCACTCATCCATCTTTTGCTTAAAGTCATTTGCGGGACGAAATGAATCAATCCGCATAGCTCCGAAAAAATGACCAAGCCCTTCACCCACTGATTTTTCTAATAATGGCAGATATGCAACCTGAGGTGGTACAAATGGGCCAAAGTTTGCACCTGAAAAAACAGACGAGAAAATATCAACTAATGCAGTCATGCAATAACCCTTATGTCCACCAGTAATGGTGTCACCACCAAGGGGTAGTATCGCTCCACCATGAAGCAGAGTATCGGGGTCATCCGTTGGATTTCCTTTGGCATCTTGAACCAATCCGAGAGGAGCTTTTAAGCCCTTTTTCCCCATGATTGCCAATTTGCCACGGGCAATGGGTGTTGTTGCAAAGTCAGCAACAAAGGGTGGTTGTTTTAGTGTAGGAATAGCAACTGCAATTGGATTAGTTCCCATAAATTTACTCACTGAGAATGTGGGCACTACAAGTGGATTTGCATTGGTCATTGCTATACCGGTCATATCGTGTTCAAGAGCCATCATTGAGTAGAACCCCGCTATTCCAAAGTGGTTGCTGTTTTTTGTAGCCACCCATCCTGTTCCAACATTATTCGCTTTTTTAATTGCAACCTCCATTGAAAATTTTGCAGCAACTGGGCCTAATGCATTATCACCATCAACAGTAGCAGTGGATGGCGTTTCATGGATTATCTTGACTTTTGGATTTACATTAATTCTACCAGAATCAACCATGAGGAAATAATCCTTAACTCTCATCAACCCGTGCGATGGGATTCCACGAAGCTCTGCAGCCATTAGAACATCTGCTACAATTTTTGCATCCTGAATAGGACATCCCATCTTCATGAAAAGTTGGGTTGTATAGTCTCTGAGAAAAGTATATTCGAACATAATCATTATGTTGTTTGAGGAAAGACGTTTGAAATAGGTTTTAAATGTAACTTATTTCTTAGTTCAACCTAAGTTGAAACCTGTAATTTTTGAAAAAACGATTATTGATTTAATGTTTTTTAGTTTAAAGAAGTTCTCTCCTGTGTTTCGTTAAAAAAATAAAACTAGTCCCCTCTTTTTCAGAGAGGGGATTAAGAAATGTATAATGAATAGCATTGAAAATCACAGTATCAAAAAACAAGACCCAATAATCAGCAATTTCATTACTTTCTATAAGCGGAGATTGCATTCGCTTGTGCGGTAGGAGTAATATCTATATCATTAATGCAAACGTGATCTGGTCTAGTTAGAACAAAAAGTATAGTTTCAGCAATATCTTCTGCAAATAATGGAGTTAAACCATCGTAGGGTTTTTTAGCCATCTCCTTATCCCCTTTAAATCTTACAAGCGAAAACTCTGTTTCAATAAGTCCTGGACGTATTTCAGTAACTTTGATGCCATGCTTGAGCATATCTACCCTCATTCCCTGAGAAATAGCATGAACAGCATGTTTGGATGCACAGTAAACATTCCCGTTCTCATAGATTTGAGTTCCTGCAATTGAGCCAATATTAACAATATGACCTTTTCCTCGTTCAACCATTATTGGTGCTACTTTTCGTGTGATATAGAGTAACCCCTTAACATTGGTATCAATCATTCGTTCCCAGTCATCAACATCTCCATCTTGTATGTGATTAAGACCAACTGCTAGGCCAGCATTATTTACAAGAACATCAATTTTTTGCCATCTTTCGGGTAAATTGTCTATCGCTTTATCAACAGATTCCTTAACCCTGATATCAAAATTTAATGTTAGAACATCTTTTTTATATTTTACTTCAATCTCACGCTTTAAGGCATCAAGTAAATCGACACGTCGCCCTGTCAAAATTAGGTTGTAATTATTTTCTGCAAGTTTAATGGCCGTTCCTCTTCCAATTCCTGATGTTGCACCAGTTATTAACGCTATCTTCATATACTTCAACTATTTTGTGCTTTATACTATTTTTTAAAGGGCTGTAAATTTACTAAAAAAAGGGATTATCGCTTAGTATTGTTGATAGGTTTAATAAAAGTATTTGTAAGTTTTTGATTATCATAATAATGAAAATTTGATGGATTGATTGATGGGCTTCTTACTTAATGTTAGTATTTTTGACTCAATTTTATAGTTAATTAAAATTCACAATACCATAAAAAACATGTCATCAATTGAAGTAAATCTCGAAACCGCAAGGGAGCTTGGATTGCTACCCGAAGAGTTTGAAATGATTAAGAAAATTCTTGGTCGAGTGCCTAATTACACTGAACTTAGCATTTATTCAGTAATGTGGTCAGAGCATGCTTCGTATAAAAATTCAATTAAGTGGCTAAAAACCTTACCCCGTAAAGGTGAGCAAATACTTGCTGAGGCTGGTACTGAAAACGCCGGTTTGGTTGATATTGGCGATGGAATGGCTTGTGCCTTCAAGATAGAATCTCATAACCATCCATGCGCTGTTGAACCTTATCAGGGTGCAGCCACGGGAGTTGGTGGTATTAATCGTGATATTTTCACGATGGGTGCTAGACCTGTTGCACAGCTTAACTCACTTCGTTTTGGTAGCCTTAAATTGGATAGAACAAAATGGCTAATCAAAGGTGTTGTTAAAGGAATTGGCGATTATGGCAATGCCTTTGGCATTCCTGTTCTTGGTGGTGAGGTGTTTTTTGATGAATCATATACCATGAACCCACTAGTTAACGCTATGTCGGTTGGATTAGTTGAGAAGGGAAATGTTGTGTCGGCAATTTCAAAGGGAGAGGGAAATCCAATATATATTGTAGGATCATCTACAGGCAAGGATGGTATTCATGGTGCAACCTTTGCATCTGCTAATATTACTGAAGATTCTGCAGATGATATCCCATCAATTCAGGTTGGAGATCCATTTCAGGAGAAAATACTTCTTGAGGCTTCTTTAGAGGTTATTAAAACAGGGGCTTTGGTTGGTATGCAGGATATGGGTGCTGCAGGCATTATCTGTTCAACTTCTGAGATGTCTGAAAAAGGAAAGCATGGCATGAGAATTAGCCTTGATAAAGTACCACTAAGGCAAAAAAATATTGAGGCATTCGAAATATTACTCTCCGAATCGCAAGAGCGTATGCTAATGGTAGTTCATAAAGGACGTGAGAAGGATATTGAAAATGTTCTTAACAAATGGGATTTAAGCTATGCTATTATAGGTGAAGTAACCAAAGGCGATAGGTTGGAATTCTTCTATCATGGCGAAAAAGTTGCCGATGTACCTGCTTCTTCTTTAGTATTAGGTGGAGGTGCTCCTGTTTATGATAGGGAGTACAAAGAACCTGCTTACTACAAGAAGTACAAAAAATTCGATATTAATAAAATTCCTGAACCACAGGATTTACATGAGGTGGCATTACAGATGGTACGTCATCCTAATATTGCCTCAAAACGATGGATTTATGAGCAGTACGATACTATGATTGGTACAGGGAATATGAGTACAAATTTCCCCTCCGATGCGGGTGTTTACAACCTTAAAGGCACCAACAAGGCTTTGGTTATGACTGTTGATTGTAATTCAAGATATGTTAAGGCCGATCCAGAAATAGGAGCAATGATAGCCGTTTCCGAGGCTGCACGTAATATTGTTTGCACTGGCGGAAAACCTTTAGCAATAACAAACTGCTTGAATTTTGGAAATCCTTATAACCCTGAAGTATACTGGCAGTTTGTAAACGTAATTAAGGGGATGGGAGTGGCTTGCGAGAAATTCAAAACCCCTGTAACAGGCGGTAATGTTAGTTTCTACAATCAGGCATCAATAGGAGGTAAGGAGGAAGCCGTTTTCCCAACACCAACAATTGGGATGATAGGTTTATTGGAGAACAAAAATCATCATACAACGCTCGCATTCAAGGAGAAGGGTCATATGATTTTCTTGATTGGTCGCTCCCACAATGACATTGCATCATCAGAATATCTTTACAGTTACCATGGTGTGAAGGAATCTCCCGCTCCTTATTTCGACTTGGACGAGGAATACAGAGTTCAACAAGCCGTTTACCAGTTAATAAGTAAAAATTATATCCAATCGGCACACGATGTTTCAGATGGTGGTTTGTTTATTGCTCTGCTTGAAAGTGCAATGCCACGTGGTTTAGGATTTGATATCACTACTGATGCTGAGGTAAGAAACGATGCATTTTTATTTGGGGAATCGCAGGGTAGAATTATTGTTACCGTATCAACTTCACGCGAGACCCATTTTATCGATTACATGGTTGATAACAAAATACCTTTCTTTGCAATAGGGCATGTTACAAAATCGGAAATAAGAATTGATGATGTTTCATTTGGCTTTATTGCTGATTTGAAGAAGATTTACGATAATGCTATCGATGAGTTGGTTGCTGGTCAAAATTCTGTATTGTAGATGATGAGCAACAACTCAAATCAAGGAAGCAAAACACAGCAGGTAGAGGCAATGTTTAATGACATTGCCCCTAAATACGATTTTCTAAACCACTTCTTAAGCCTTGGTATTGATAAGATTTGGAGACGAAAGGTTATTCGGAAAATTATTGCCGAAAAACCTTCTGATGTTCTTGATATTGCCACAGGTACAGCGGATTTGGCCATTGTGCTAGCAAAGAAACTCCTTGATGTTAAAATTACAGGGGTTGATTTGGCCGAAAATATGCTTGAAGTAGGCAGAAAAAAGGTTGAAAGCCTTAACTTATCTAACAGAATAACTTTAAAACAAGGCGATTCCTTATCGCTTCCCTTTGCCGATGAATCATTCGATTCTGCTATGGTGGCTTTTGGAGTACGTAATTTTGAGAACCCTGTAGCGGGAATGGCTGAGACTCATCGTGTTTTAAGGCCGAATGGGAAATACTATATTTTAGAATTTTCAATGCCTCGCCGTTTTCCTATGGCACAACTTTACCGTTTTTATTTTTGGGCAATTCTTCCCCTAATTGGGCGAATGGTTTCAGGTCATAAAAAGGCTTATACCTACCTCCCAGAGTCGGTAAGTGCATTTCCTGATGGGTTGAATTTTGTTAGACTGATGGAGGAGGCAGGTTTTACATCTTGCAAATATCAAAAGTTAAGTTTTGGAATAGCAACTATTTATGTAGGAGAAAAGATTAAAGTAACTCCAAATGCATAATACATTTTAGTCACTCTAAGTATTTGTTGAGATAATATTTATACAAGTAACTCGTTTCTATTAGGCAATTCATTTATAGTGAAGAACTCAAAGAAATATTGTACTTTATTTACACTGTTGATTTTGGCCTTTTTTGCCAACGCACAGTATAAGAAACCTGTTTTATTCAATGATCCTGAATATGATGTGGGTAAAAAATTACGATTTGGGTTTTCAATCGGAATAAATTCCATGGATTTCAAGATAAAGAATGGGAGAGGCATCGAAGTTTCCAAGGATTTAAAGGATACAACACAATATTTTGCCGATGTCAGCCATATAGTTCCTGGTTTTAATGTTAATGCGATAGTAGATTATCGTTTGAGTGAAAATTTCCATTTACGTTTTCTGCCCGGTTATGGCTTTGGGCAGCGTAACCTTAATTTTTTCTATCCTGCGAATAAATTGGCGAAGCAGATGAAGATTGAATCCTCTTTCATAGAGTTTCCCCTTGGCATTAAATATTCTGCTGAAAGAATAAATAACTTTAGACCTTATATTCTAGCAGGCGGAAATTATAGGCTTGATTTAGCATCACACAAAAAATTAAATGTTGAGGAAGGTGTCCTTCTTCGATTGGTAAAGAGTGATATTTACTATGAAATTGGTTTTGGAACCGATTTTTTCCTTCAATATTTTAAGTTTTCTATAGAGTTCAAGTATTCCATTGGGCTTAAAAATGTTTTATCAAACGATAATGCAATTGGTTCTGAGAATTACGTTCAAGCTATTAGTAAAATTAACTCTAGGATATTTATAGTAGCATTTCATTTTGAGTGAGAAGTTAGTTGGAAGATGGAAGTCGGAAGACCGAAGTCAGTAGTTAGAAGAAAAAAATGAAACATTCAATCTGGGTCTCTTCACCAATAAACAATAATTCATAATGCCCATCGATATAAATATAGAGCTTTCACCATATCAGGCTGCTGATCCATTGCAAGTCAAAAAAGTGATTGCTTCTAAGCTAAATTTGAAGGTTGATCAGGTTGGTGAGTATATTATTACACGTAAATCAATTGATGCACGAAAGGCAAAGATAAAGGTAAATATAGGTGTGCGTGTATTTAGGCCCGAAGAGCCTCTTTTTACCGATGCTCCTGAGTTTATTTATAAAGATGTTAGAAGCGCTGAGCCTGTTGTAATTGTTGGTGCTGGACCAGCAGGGCTTTTTGCTGGGCTCAAACTATTAGAACTTGGTATCAGGCCAATTATAGTAGAGAGAGGAAAACAAGTTAGTGATCGTAAACGAGATATCGCATTACTTAGTCGAGATCACAATCTTAACCCCGATTCGAATTATGCCTTTGGCGAAGGGGGTGCAGGTACATTCTCCGATGGTAAACTTTATACCCGTTCAAAGAAGAGGGGCGATTTCAAACGGGTTCTTTTTGCATTGCATAATCATGGTGCTGATGAGAATATTATTTACGAAGCACACCCACATATAGGAACGAATAAACTTCCAGGGGTAATTGTTAAAATTAGAGAGACAATTCTTGAGCATGGTGGGCAGTTCTTGTTCAACAGTAGGGTTGAATCACTTATTATTAAAGATGATCGTGCAAGAGGCATAAAACTTTCAGATGGGCAAATCGTTGAAGGTCGTGCTGTAATTTTGGCTACAGGTCATTCTGCCCGTGATATATATCAATCACTTATAAATCAAGGAATACAGATTGAGGCAAAGGCTTTTGCCATGGGAGTTAGGGTGGAACACTCTCAGGAGTTAATAGATCATATTCAGTACCACGGAACTAAAAGGGATGAATTTCTTCCAGCATCATCCTACAATCTGGTTCATCAGGTTAATGGGAGAGGGGTTTACTCGTTTTGCATGTGTCCCGGTGGATTTATTGTCCCTGCAGCAACATCACCGGGCGAGGTGGTAGTTAATGGGATGTCTCCTTCGCAAAGGAATTCGCTTTTTGCAAACTCTGGGATGGTTGTTGAGGTTAGGCTCGAAGATATAGCCTCTTATTCTAAGTTTGGTGAACTAGCAGGGTTAGAATATCAACATCATCTAGAAACACTTGCGGCTAAGCATGGTGAATTTGGTGTAAAAGCACCCGCTCAAAGGCTTGATGATTTTGTAAATGGACGATTCTCTAATTCCTTACCAATTTGTTCTTATCACCTAGGAACAACCTCATCTGCAATGCATGAATGGTTGCCCAAAGATATTTCGATTCGTTTGCAGGAAGGATTTAAGGAGTTTGGGAAGAAAATGAGAGGATTCCTTACGAATGATGCTATTATTCTGGGTGTTGAATCCCGAACATCATCACCAGTTCGCATTCCACGAGATCCTGAAACACTACAACATATAAAGATTAAGGGTCTTTTTCCATCTGGTGAAGGTGCCGGTTATGCTGGTGGTATAGTATCTTCAGCAGTTGATGGTGAAAGATCCGCAGAAGGAGTGGCAAAATACCTTCAATTGAATTTCAAGTCGGTTTAGTCAATGATATTTCTTTATAATAGTTCAGTAAACTTTTTGGTGTATTTTGGTGGCTTGGTGATTTTGTGGCTATTATAAAATTTTTGCCACCAAAACACGAAAATGCAAAATATCACAAAGACAATATGTTACAAATCAATAATAAAACTTTAACGAGCTATTGTCTTTATATAACAGACAAAATCAACAAAAGGATAAGAAATATAACGAAACTTATTTCTAATTATTAAAAGAGTTTGCCCTAGAATTGGACACTTAATTTTTTGTAATGTGTTTATTTTATCTAAATTGTGAACCCCAAAAAAAGTGAACAGTGAATAGAAAAAAGCAGATTATTAAGTGTGTTTTTTTTGATCTTATAGGTATAGTAATTACTTGGATTTTATTTGTTTACTATAGAAATAAATTCACCAATACTTCAATTGTATCTACTTTACTACCTTCCGAAGGGTTAGCTAAGTATTACCTTGGTTTAGGTCTTTTTGTCATATTCTGGTTGCTTCTTTTTAGTCTAGTAGGCTTCTATAATGATGTTTTTAGGCGCTCTAGAATCAAGGAATTGGGTAATTCAATAGGAATAACTTTATTAGGTGCTATTGTGATTTTTTTCATCTCATTGAATAGAGAATCTGTACTATCATCATTGTATTACTTTAAACTTTTTTATACACAGTTCATTCTTATATTCATTTTCACCTATGTCCCTCGATTGATAATCACGTCAATTACAATTCATCGTATTCATACACGTAGATATGGTTATCCTACAATAATTATTGGTGAAGGGAAAAAAGCACTTGATTTGTACAATGAGCTTCAAGCTCAGGTGAAATCGCAAGGATATAAAATTGTAGGTTATATTGAAACAGGAGATAATGCTAATGAAGGTCTTGCCGGTATTATCCCGAATTTAGGCTCAATGCAATCCATAGGTGAGGTAATTCAGCAATACAAAATCGAAGAGGTTTTACTAGCTCTTGATAGTACCGATAATAAGAGTATGCTTAAGCTGATCAACGAGTTGCTGTGCCTTAATGTTATGATTAAAGCTATTCCAAGCCTTTACGATTATTTGACAGGAAGGGTTAAGATGTCCGAAATATTTAGCGCACCACTATTTACAATTTCGTTTGAGTTGATGCCCTCTTGGCAGGTTAAGGTTAAGCAGTTAATGGATTATGTACTCTCTTTTGTAGCGTTGATTGTTCTTCTGCCAGTTGTCCTATTTTTAAGTATATTGATAAAACTTACCTCAAAGGGTTCCATAATCCATAAGCAAGAACGAGTTGGGCAATACGGAAAACCTTTTATTTTATATAAGTTCCGCTCGATGTATATTGATGCTGAATCATCGGGGCCAGCATTATCGAGTAAAACGGATACTAGGGTAACCCCTTTAGGCCGATTTATGCGTAAGACCCGCCTCGATGAAATTCCTAATTTTGTTAATGTGCTTAAAGGGGAGATGTCGTTGGTGGGACCAAGGCCCGAAAGGCAGTTTTTTGTAAACCAGATTGTTGCTATTGCTCCGCACTATATCCATTTGCAAAAAGTAAAGCCCGGAATTACATCTTGGGGTCAGGTTAAATACGGCTATGCCGAAAATGTGGATCAAATGGTGGAACGGCTAAAGTACGACCTTCTTTATATTGATAATATGTCGATAATTGTTGACCTAAAAATTATAATTTACACCCTAATCACCGTTTTTAAAGGGAAGGGAGTTTAATTGTTTTTAGCGGCTTGTAAACAGCTCCGCTAGGTTTTAAAATACTCTGATAGAAAATCACCTCATCAACCTTAACCTCCTGCAAAATATCCGATGCGTTTTTATTAATAAAGTTGGCTAAGCCGTTTGGTAATCGCATTTGCTTTATCCTCCCGAGCGTAAAGTGAGGAGAAAATCTTTCCGATTGCGTCTCAAATCCCAATGGCAGTATTGCATCGCTAACAATTCTATTTAATTGGTTCAGTTTTTCTGCGTTTGCAATTCCTGCCCAAATAACCTTTGGTGATTTAGGGTGACCAAAAGTTCCAAATCCTTTTATGGTGATACTGAACGAGGCAAAATTTTGTAATTCACGCTCAAGGCTCTGTTTTATTGTATCAATCTTATCGGTTGGGGTATCTCCCAAAAAGAAAAGGGTTAAATGGAGAGAACTCTCGTTAACCCATTTAATATTATCGTTAAGGAGTAGCTTTTTTAGCTCCTTCCATCTGGTTGCTAACTCCGTTTCAACCTTAACGTTTATGGCTACGAATGTGCGTAATGATTCCATCTATTCTAATACTTTCAAATAAGATATTTTAATGACGTCTTATGGCCTGCATGAATATTTAGTTGTGGTTTTAACCTCGAATTTAGCAAATTAAATTTAATCGGATTCAAAGCCCTTATGATAGCAAAGAGCCAGATTAAAATCCGGCTCTTTGCTATTTCTATATCCAATTTTGACTTAGAATCGCTCAATTGTGTGTAACTGTTTTTATAGTTTTCCTTCGTATAAGTTATCTATTGGGAAAATTAAATCATAGTCATTCCAATTCAAATTACCATCAACCAATTCAAATGTTTTAAACATTTTCTCATCCAGATATTTACGAATTGATGGATGAAGAGATGATTCTAAAAAATGTTTAAAATCAACCAAGCGATTTGCACCGTCATTGAAGTAAATCCGTATTGCGAAATCTCCAATATATTTTGCTGATTTTATTTCTATTAAATCAACCTGTAAATCATTGTATTCTTCCACTATTCTCATTTGATTCTTGTATTAATCTTTTCAAATTCAACATCTTTGTGGTAAATAAAGTAATCAACCCATTTTTGTACAATTTTGTCGGCATATAATTCAAGAAAATCCTCAAAATCTTTAAGTTTAGAGCCAGTTAAAGGGCGTGATCCTTTTATTTGTTTTATCTTAATTTCAATAATCTTGCCGTCAACAATATAAAACTCAGCTTTACTTTCGAATTTATCGTATTTGCCATGAACATGGATTGGCTCATGCTCATTGGAGTAAAAAAATAACAGAATCCCTAAATATTCAAAAATCTTTGGCATTGTTTATCTTTTTGCCCAAAGTTAAGCAATCTTACCATTTAATGCAAACTGTTGATTCGGAGCGATTTTTATAATTATATACAATGGTTTTGAAA
This sequence comes from Bacteroidales bacterium, assembly GCA_013376985.1. Classification (GTDB taxonomy): domain Bacteria; phylum Bacteroidota; class Bacteroidia; order Bacteroidales; family Tenuifilaceae; genus UBA8529. Next base: position 12,091 of record JACABB010000046.1, on the reverse strand, counting down.
CCGAATTTAAAGCCATTATGGTAGCAAAGAGTCTGATTAAAGATTCGGCTCAACCTTTGGCTTTTGTACATCCGATTTTTTGGAGCAGTTTTATAATCCCAACGGGATTGAATGTGAATAGCCCCGTATGCAATGCGGGGAAAGGTATGAGATAAAGAACAACCAAGGAGTGGTTGAATATTATTAGAGTAAGTATTTTGGATCATATTCAACCCCTATTCGGGGTTGTTGTTGATTGTCTTTTATACCACGAGTTTCACTCGCGGCTATTCATATTTAAGCCCTTCGGGCTTTTAACAACGCTCTAATTTTTATTTTCAAACCTGTTGCCGTAATGCTGGCTGAACGATTTCAGATATATAAAAACAAGCGATTTCAGCTATATAATCCCAAAGGGATTAAATGTGAATAGCCCTGCATGCAATGCGGGGAAAGGTATGAGATAGAAAACAACCACGGAGTGGTTGAATATTAAATAGGCAAAGCCTGTAAGAATAGATGGACGGAGGCAGAGCCAACCGCCCAACCCAATCATTTTTGGTTCTTATAGCCTTAGCTTAACGGGGGGGGCTTTAAACTTGCAAATTACTCTGAAACCCCCATGATGTATACACTGTGTTACCTGCTGGCGTTTTTTTTATCTTTTTAATTCAGTCAATTGTAATTCAAGCAAATCGAATTCACTCAATCCTTCCAAAGTATCTATTGACCAAGGTCTATCTGTAGTCACAGTGAATATTTTCCTGCCATTTTGATCAATCCATTTTTTAATAAGTTCGCAAGCCACAACTCCATCTCGTGGATAATCACTTTTTTCATCTAAATATTGGTCTGTAACAATTGGAACTTTATCATGTATTGTATGTTCCCTATTCCAAGCATCAATAAATTTACACTCAACCCATCCAGGCTGATCATTACTTATAAAACTAACTATCTTAATTTTAATCGCTTTCATCCGTCATTTTAAAACCAAAGATTATTCATTTCATTTAAGAAATCTTTATCTTCAACTGGATATTTTGAACTTAATACTGAATCAATGCCACATTTGGGACAAATTGCAGTTTCTCCATTAGCGATATTTTCTTCAATCCATTCTTCAATCTCAGAAGGCAAAAATGTTTGTTCACAATAAAAACAGCCACATAATCTACTCGAAAGAATTTCATTCTTATGAGATGAGCAATCAACGTGAGCCCGTTCTAAAAAATCTCTACTATATTTATTCGTAGTGTCTTTCATACGCTTGCAGGTAACGTTCGAGGCTAACAAATGTAGGGGATTTCGGAGCGATCTCGTGTCGCAAGACATGAGATCACACGATATAAAAAATATAGACCGAAAACCACGTGAAACTCCTATATTTGTTAGCCTTTGTTGGCAGTAGTTTTATTTTTCTTTCAAAATATTAATCATTTCTGTTTCATAATCTGCAACCCAATTTTGATAAAACAGCAAACTATTATAATAATCAATGTAATGGTTTATCATATTACTGAATTTTTTAGTAGGTGGCAAAGGCTCTTCTTTAATTAGTTTTAATGCCAAATCACGAAGTTGATTATCTCTTTGTTTGTCAATTAAAGATGCTTCATCAAACCAGTCATCTACACGCACTATAGAAAAAAGTAGTGAGTTTAAAAGCTCTCGAATCTTTGGTGAAATATTAATATTATTATACGTGAGAACAAATTTAATATTATCTACTAACTGGTGAACAGAACCATGGTATACCTCAAATACTTTTTTATGAGAATGGATTGATAAAAAGGAAATATTTAAGAAATTGTATATATCATTAAATGTAAATTTATGATCTCGAATATTACTGTTTCGAATATCAATTTTAGCTAAATGTTCAAAATCTAGTGTTGACGCATAGATACTATATTTTAAAAGTTCTACCTGTCTATATAGTAAGTTAAAAATAAATGAAGTGTCTTGGAATAATAATCCACTTCTAATTTTAATTTCAAATGAATTTACAGCATTAAAAAAGTCTTTATCATCGCTATCTGGAGCTGTAATATTTAGTAGTTCTGCAATTCTATTAAATAACTTTTTTATATCATCTTGATTATTGAGCAATCCGCCTTGAAATGAATTAATTGGCACAGGAAGTTTGCCAGGAGTAAGACCTGAATGGCAAAAGGGAATTACAGGTATATCTTTTACCCAACCTGCACCAGCCTCAAAATTTATCCATGGTCTTGAAATTGAAATAGGACTGCAAATAATAATAATCAACTGACAATCCTTCATAGATTTCTTTATCGTGTTCAACCAATCATCGCCGAGTCTAATGCTCTCCTCATGAGAAGAAGCAAATACATTAACGGTCTTTAGAAATTTTTTCTCTAAAAATTCTTTTAAAGAAATCGCAATCTCTTTCTCTTCAGTTATATGCGAAAGAAATATTGTCGGTTTATTCAGTGTCATTGATTTTTTTTATCTATGTTGTGTCGTTTCTGAAAATTACTGCCAACATTTTATACATGTACTAAAAGTACATATATAAAACCATATTGGAATGTATTGTTTACTTCTTGGTACTTATTATCATAAAGGTAAGTAAAACAAATAACCATTAATTGGTTCTGGGCTAGGCTTATTTTATCTTTTCTATCTCCTTTTTCGTTAATCCTGTATATTCTATAATCTTTTCTATGGGTTCTCCCTTTTGTTTCATCTTTTTTGCCATTTCAAGTTTCGCAACCTTTACAGCTTTGTCTGTTTTTTCCCTTTCAACCCTTACAGCCTCCTCCCTAATCTTCTTCTCTTCCGCACGGATTCGCTCAATTAGCTCAAACGGGGGAACGTACTTGGTGCTTTTTTCCAACTGCTTCATTAAACCTAAATCCCCAAAGCCCTCGAAGGTTTTGGTGGAGATTATGAGGTGGTCCAACACCTCTACCTTGATTATACGCCCAACCTGAATTAGGTTGTCGGTGAGGTCTATATCTTTTACGGAGGGTGTGAGGTTCCCGCTAGGGTGGTTGTGTATTAGGATTACCTTTGTGCAACCCTTCATCAAAGCGAAGCGGAATACGTTTATGGGCTCTGCATATGTGGCTCCAACGCAGCCCAGACTAACCAGCTCAACATAGCTTATGCGGGTGTTCGGGGCAAGACCCATTACCCAGAAGTGCTCCTTATCCCTATCGATTTTATCCTCACGCATGAGGATCTCCTTCATTACTTTGAAGGCATCATCGCAGCTTCGGATTTTTATGCGCTGCTTGCGGGTGAGCGTTATATTCATGGGTGCGTTTTCGGTTCAGTGGAAACAAATGTAGGAAAATTTTCTCACGCAAAGTCGCTAAGTCGCAAAGAAGGGAAGGAGCATATTTAAAAATATCTGAAATATTACGATTAGAATACTCCAAGTTAAACTAAAGTTTGTATGCGAATAGAAAAAACTTTAGTTTTTCTCACTTAGCGTGCCTTGCGACTTAGCGTGAACCCAGCATGGTTAAACGAAATTAGGTTTAATGATTACGATGACTTGTAATCTTAGCTTTTAAAGAAAATGCTGGCTGAAATATACGCTTGATTAGTTGCGTTTTATAAAGAGGAAGCGAATTTTTTCCACGTTTTGGGGCGGTTTTTTCTATAGCTGATTATGTTCGTAAAGAACTATCAGTTCGTTTAGCATTTTATCTTCACCTTCGGAATCGAATTCGGCTTTAAGATTTGAACCAAAAATGCGTGCTACAGCTTGCCAAAACCCTGCCGAGAATTTTCCTTTAAGCTCCCTAACCAGCTCGTACGAGGTTTTTCCTGTTTCCCTGTCAATTAGTTTTATTAACAATTTACCTTGAGAAACGGTAAGTTGGGTTAGCTGCCCCTCGAATTGTTCGCGAATTTCTTTTTCTGCTTGATTTATAAACTCTTCCTTATCCCGTTTTGCTGTGAGTAGCTGCAATTGCTCATTCATCTCAACCAATTTAATTTTTGCAATTCGGGCATACGGGTATACTATCTTTATATTCCTAATTATTCGCTGGTATTGTCTATAATCTTTATTCGTTTTAAAGGTACGGGTGGGAAATATAACTATTTCGGGGATCAACCAGTTTGGTACAAGCTTCCCGTCTATTATTCTAGTCGATGGAATTGTTAAACCATCAATAACAACGGTCTGTTGAGCTAAACAAACCGAGATGTTAGCCGTTAAAATAAAAAGTAATATCAGTGTATACTTTTTCATAGCTGGGTTACATAATCTTAAACGTTTTTTTTCCGTTTTTTGTTTTAAGATTATGATAAGCAAAAGTATTTATTATTTTTATTTCAAAAAAACTGATAAAAATATTTTATCTGTTGATTTTTTTTATGAATTTTCAAAAAAAATAAAACTAATAGTCATGGAAATTATTTCGAGTTCGGAGCAGAGTCAGGTAAAGTATGCAGGATTCTGGTTGAGATTTGCTGCATATTTAATAGATCAATTTGTTATTTCAGCGGCTGTGTTTATTGTTGCTATCCCAGTGGTATTAGGCATTATAGCATTTGGGTTAAACCTTAAAGAGATAAAGAATTCTTCCGACTTTTTTACTCAAGGTGGATTGCTGATGGTGGGTGGAATTGTCGGTTTGGTAGTACTCGCCATTTTAGTGTTCATTGTGATGATATGGTTATACTATGCTCTTATGGAATCATCGAAGTTTGGTGGAACTTTAGGGAAAATGGCAGTAAGTATTAAGGTGGTAGATTATGAGTATAATAGAATTAGTTTTGGAAGAGCCACAGGCCGATATTTTTCCAGAATTATTACCAATATGACTTTTTGGATAGGATTCATTATTGCTGGATTTACCCAGAAAAAACAAGCACTTCACGATTTAATGGCAGGTTGTTTGGTGGTATGTAAGTGAGGTTGCTTGGAGAAATATTTAAGCAAATATGAGTATTTGTTTTAATTGCTATTTCAATAATCAAACTTAGTTGTCATTCCGGGCGAAGTCCCGGAATCCCAGCGTAAAGAAGGAGATTTCTGCATTCGCAGGAATGATAAAGCAAAGGCTTAATTTTGTTATCTTAATAGATATACATTTAAACAAATTACTACTGGCATTCGTTAATGGTTTGATGAAATTAATTATTTATGGAAAGAGTTAAGAAGAAATATTCTAACAATGAAATAACCGTTTATTGGGACTCTGCAGAGTGTATACACGCATCAATTTGTTATACAAAATTGCTTTCGGTTTTTAACCCTCGCAATCGTCCATGGATTACCTTGGATGGTGCATCGGCAGATAAGGTGATTGATATTGTTAACGAATGCCCTACAAAAGCCCTGATGTTTAGCTGGAATAACCCCGAAAAGAATAATGCAGAAAAATCGCCAAAAGTTGTAAGGGAAGAAGTTGATGAAAATAGTACTGGGTTTGATTCTACCCCTGTTCGGGTACAAATTATGCGCAATGGGCCAATGCTAATATCCGGCAATTTTAGAGTGATAGGCTCTGATGGTAATGTGCTAAAATCAATGCAGATGATATCGCTCTGCCGATGTGGTCAGTCGGGAAATATGCCATTTTGTGATGGTAGCCATTTTAAAAGAAATTTTAAGGACATGGAGGAATAGGCAATGGATGAAAATAGAAGAGTATCAGCAGAAATAATTCTTAGTAAAAATGGCGCAGCCAAGATTATTGGGAACTTTGAAATTGTTGGAATTGATGGTAAAGCATTAACAACAGACTTTAGCGAAGAGGTTTACCTATGTACCTGTGGTAGATCTAAGCGTAAACCTTTTTGCGATGAGAGTCATAAGATCTAAAATTAGTTGCGACAATAAGGTTTGTAAAGATGAAATGATTCTATTCTTCATCATCATCCAATGGTTCTTCATTCTTCACCTTTCCATATCCTTCAACTACAACTACAATTTCGCCTTTAACTCCTTTCTTCTCAAAATAAGCAACAAGTTCTGTTAGAGTTCCTCTAACAGTTTCTTCATGAAGTTTTGTTAGCTCGCGCGAAACGCTTGCTTTTCGGTCGGTTTCGAATATTTGGAATAGCTGTTGTAATAGCTTCACAAGTCGGAATGGCGATTCGTAGAATATAATTGTACGCTCCTCATCTTTAAGGGCTTCGATGCGTTTATTTCTTCCCTTTTTTTGAGGTAAAAACCCTTCGAAAAGAAACCTATCACACGGTAAACCGCTAGCAACAAGTGCTGGAACAAATGCGGTTGCACCGGGTAAACATTCAACCTCAATACCCTTTTCAACGCATGTTCTTACTAAAAGAAAGCCTGGGTCTGAGATGCCCGGTGTTCCTGCATCTGATATCAGCGCAACGGAATCACCCGCTTCAATCCGTTGAGCAATTTGCTCTACCGTCCGATGTTCGTTAAACTTATGGTGGGAGTGCAGCGGAGTGGTGATTTGAAAATGTTTAAGCAAAAAATTGCTCGTTCGAGTATCCTCAGCAAGCACTAATGATACCTCTTTGAGTATTCGAATCGCCCTGAATGTAATATCTTCCAAGTTTCCTATTGGTGTAGGTACTATGTAAAGTTTACCCATAATGCTTATTGTTGCTTAGTTAATTGTAAAGATGAATTAAGATGATTAAAAATTTAAAATTTGGACTGTGATAAATCATTCTAAGCGTATTTAATTCGGTGTTTTAAAGAAATCATCTGACAAATTATAGTTATTAATGTCGGTTCGAAATAAAGAATTACATTGAAAGGATGAGAAATTAAGGTTTTACACATTGTTGATTTTGCATTTATGCAAAATTAACAAACCTCTGTGTTAAAACTTGTTTTGAATTCAGGTTATTAATCATTTAGCAGTTTGCGCCTAATAAGATCAATAAATTTATTTACAGTTTTACTATTCTCATTCCAGCTAAAGTTTTCCTGAATATAAATTAATGCTTCAGTTATATCATCGAACTGGTTTACCTTGTTTATAGTATCTTCATACAATTTACCATCCCCATCAAACAACTCTTTAATAAAAATGAATTTATCATGTACCCCAATTTCCTTGGTTAAATCAAATATTGGTTTGTCTTGCAATTTGGCTGCTACTGGTTTTGTTTTAATTTGATTAGAGAGAGAATCGGTCATGAATTTACTTTTACCCTGAAATTTTTCTGCAAGACTTTCGGCTTGCTGAGTGTCAAGGATAGATGGTTTTTTAGGTTGTTTTATCTCACTTGTTTTTACGTCAATTACATTCTCCTCCTCAATTTTTTCAGGAACTACTTTCTTTACAGGATCGAAAATTGAAGTTCTTTCAAAAACTTTGGGTTTCTCAGATACCTCAACCTTTTGCTCAATCAGTGATGTTTCTGTTTTAATTTGAGGCTTTATTTCTGGGGCAGATGGTTTTGATGGAATTTCAGCAACCTTCTCAATTTTTATGGGTTGAGAAACTACTGGAGTAGGAATCATTTTTTTTTCAACATCGTTATCAAATAGCAATGAATCGTAGACTTTGCGTAGTTTTTCGAGAATTAAATCGCGTTCTATCGAAGAAATATTCTCTTTTACAATTGCTAGCAAAAGCAACTGCTGTGCCTCTTTGAGATGTTCAGATGCAGTTTTAAGATTTTCTGTTCTTTTCATGTTGATAAGATTCTGATTTCAAAGATAAGTTTTTGCTTACTTTTGTAAAACTAACGTATTTTATTCTCTTTTTCACATATGATATTCCAAGAAAATTCAATCGAAGGTAAAAAACGAAGAGGCTGTATAGAAGTGGTTGTCGGCTCGATGTTTTCAGGTAAAACCGAAGAGTTAATTCGTAGGCTTAAAAGAGCCAAATTCGCCAAGCAGAGAGTGGAAATATTTAAACCTCAGTTAGACACACGATATTCGCAGGCAGAGGTGGTTTCTCATGATTCCAACTCCATACACTCAACTCCAGTAGAATCATCAGGAAATATTTTTCTACTCTCCTCTGATGTTGATGTTATTGGAATAGACGAGGCTCAGTTTTTTGATATGGGGCTTGTAGGCGTGTGTGATAAACTAGCAAATCAGGGCGTTAGAGTTATTGTTGCAGGACTCGATATGGATTTTAGAGGAGAGCCATTTGGCCCCATACCACAGCTAATGGCTTGTGCTGAACATGTAACAAAGGTTCACGCAATTTGTGTGAAATGTGGCGATTTGGCTCAGTATACACATAGAAAATCCGAATCTGAAAAGCTCGTACTATTAGGCGAAATGGATATATATGAGCCACTTTGCCGTACGTGCTACAATAAGGAAACAAAGAAAAAAAAGAAAGCATAAAGTGTAATCATGACTAGGTTATGGTAAACTTAATAAACCTTAAAAAGGGGTTATACAGGGTGGTGCAGTAGCTTTCCCTCCCTCTTTTAGGAAGGGTAGGGGTGGTTTACTTTTAATTTTCACACTTAACATTTCACTAGCAATTTTGATTAAACTTTTTTAAAAGTACATTCCCTATTTATATAAAAAGCAACTTCATGCTTAACTATACAACTGGCAAAGTTTCTGAAATTCTCGATGCCAAAATAATTGGTAAAACCGATAGGGTGATAAAATCGGTTTCAATTGATAGTCGATCTGTTGCTGGTGGGGAGAGCGTTCTTTTTTTTGCTATTGTAGGTCAACATCATGATGGGCATAGGTTTGTTAATGAACTATATAGTTATCATGGCGTTAGGGCATTTGTAGTTAGTGGTTTAGAGGATTTTAGTGAGCAGTTCCCAGAAGCAACGTTTCTATTCGTGAGCGATACCCTTTTAGCTCTTCAGAAATTTGCTTCGTTCCATAGAAAGCAATTCTCTTACCCTGTTATCGGCATTACTGGGAGCAACGGGAAAACCATCGTTAAGGAGTGGCTAAGCCAGCTATTATCTATAGATTATCAAGTGGTGCGTAGCCCAAAGAGTTTTAATTCACAAGTTGGCGTTCCTCTTTCGGTTCTTCAGATGGATGAAACCTATCAAATCGGTCTCTTCGAAGCAGGAATATCTCTCCCCAATGAAATGGAGAAATTAAAATCGATAATTGAGCCTGTTTACGGTATATTTACAAATATTGGCCTTGCTCATCAGGAAAATTTTAACGATGTAAAGCAGAAAACCTTAGAAAAATTAAAACTTTTTTCAAACGTTCAGAAGCTTATCTATTGTAAGGATCATGAGTTGATTGATAGCATTATCAAAACGAATGGGAGAATAGCTGCTTTTACTTGGGGTAAGACTCGTAAGGCTGATATTCAAGTTAAGAAAATCACACAAAGCAACGATTCAACTACAATTCAATTAGTATATAAATTAAGCAATTACTCTTTTAGTATTCCTTTTACCGATAGCGCATCTGTTGAAAATGCAATGCATTGTTTTTCCTTTTTAGCCCTTTATGGTTTAGAGCCAGAATCAATCCTCCAGAGAATGAACAGGCTTACACCTGTTGCCATGCGGCTTGAATTAAAGGAGGGCATCAACAATTGCACGCTGATTAATGATAGTTACAACTCCGATATTGGCTCACTTATTATTGCACTTGACTTTCTTCTTCAACAAAAACAGCATTCTCAGCGAATTCTGATTCTATCGGATATACTACAAAGCGGGCAAGCTCCAAATGTCCTTTATGCAGATGTAGCCAGGCTTATAGCAGAAAAAAAGGTTGACAAAATAATTGGGATTGGTAAGGATATAAGCCAGTTTGCTAACCTTTTCAATATTGAGAAGGAGTTTTACTTATGGACAAATGAATTCCTCGAAAGTTTTTCGCGCCGACAAATCTCTAATACAGCGATACTACTTAAAGGAAGTAGAACTTTTCACTTCGAAAGGATTTCCGCAGTTTTAGAACGTAAAGCTCACCGAACGGTGATGGAGATAAACCTGAACGCATTAGTCCATAATCTCAACTACTTTAGAAGCTTGCTTAAACCAGATGTTAAGGTAATGGCATTAGTTAAGGCTTTTTCATACGGAAGTGGCTCTTTTGAGATAGCAAACCTACTTCAGTTTCACAGGGTTGATTACCTTGGAGTTGCATTTGCCGATGAGGGCGTAGCACTTCGCGAAGCGGGTATTACACTGCCTATAATTGTGCTAAACCCATCGTTTGGTACCTATGAGCTAATGATTGAGTATAACCTTGAACCAGAAATTTTCAACTTCTCGGGGTTAGATGAGTTCGTGAATATCCTTGATCGCTCTGGTGTTGGTAAATATCCTGTGCACATAAAGATAGATTCTGGGATGCATCGCCTTGGTTTTACGGGCAGTGAGGTTGACGAACTCACTAATAAGCTTATTAAGTATAGTAACATTAAGGTTCAAAGTATTTTTTCACATCTTGCAGCTAGTGAAGACCTTGCGCATGATGAATTTACTCAAAAACAAATTGATACCTTCAATTTAATTAGTGATAAAATTTCCAGTTCAATTGGATACACTCCAATTAAACATCTCCTAAACTCAGCAGGGATTGAGCGATTCCCACAAGCACAGTTTAACATGGTTCGTTTGGGGATCGGTCTTTATGGTGTTAGCTCCATTGATCAAGATAAACTTCAAAGTGTTAGCACTTTAAAAACACATGTAATTCAAGTAAAACAGCTTAAACAGGGAGAAACAGTTGGGTATAATCGTAAAGGGTTAATTACTAAACCCTCAACTATTGCTACTATTCCTATTGGCTATGCCGATGGGCTTGATCGAAAACTCAGCAATGGAAATGGGAAATTCCTTTTAAATGGGAAACTTGTACCTACAATTGGAAATATAAGCATGGACACCTGCACAATTGATGCAACAGATGTTGATGTAACCGAAGGCGATGAGGTAGTGATCTTTGGTAAAAATCCAACCATATTTGATATAGCAAAGACTATCGATACCATACCCTATGAGGTACTTACTTCGATATCAAGGAGGGTTAAAAGAATTTATTATCAAGAATAGGTTTTTCCTGTTAAAAGAGTTTATGGGAGATTTTTATACTGCATTTACCCCTGATTTCAAATCAGTAATAACATGTTTTTGATTTAAACTATAAAAAATTTCTATTAACCCTCTCTGCGAAAGTTCAAAAAAGATTAAATAAGATTAATTCGTCAAATATCTGTCGTTATTTACCAAAGATTGCTTTCAATTTATTTTAAGCGCAAAAAAGCAACAGTAAATATTTTTATATCTATTATTTTGCAAAGCATCTATTAATCTAACAATGCTTATAATATTGGCTTAAAATCCAGTTTTTTAATCACTTTTTAGTATAATAATTGTTTAGAATTGGAGTTAAGATGTTTAAAGTTCATTTGCATATTATTTAAATCTATAATAGTCATGGACAAATCAACAGATAATGTTACAATACTTGCTGGAGTTATTACTGATATTTTGAAAAACTATCAGGATAAAAAGCAAGAATACAAAGCTCTGTTTGACATTGCAAACGGGTATGATTTTTCAAAACCTACGAATTGGGTTCCAATTCGAGTTTATATTCAGATGTGTGAATGGATTGAACAAAATTTAGGAAGGTTTAATCTAATGCGAATTGGAAGAAATATTGGGGAATCGACCTACGATACAATGCTATCAAATAAGATGATAGTCGGAAAGTGTTTCCCCATAGATGTTATGAAAGCACTTATAATTACTACTCAAATTGGTGTTCAGGATCCCAAAAAGAGGGGTTGGGAAATTGTTAGTTATACTGATAAATCAGTATTGATGAGGAAAACTCAAAACTTTAATAGTGTGCTTCAAATTGGGCTTTTAGATGGATTAATTCGGAAATCAGGAGTGATGGGAGTAAAAGTTGATTTTGAAAAGGAGGTAAGTAAAGGCGCAGAGTTTGATGAATACCTAATCACATGGTTATAATGCATTTGTATATTGAGATTGTTTGAATTTTAAATAGTTAACCTAACGTGAGTTCGATATAAGATTTTGTTAAAAATTTAATAGTCATATATTTACAAACATAGTGTTTGTGGATGGAATGATGGAACAATGGATTAATGGAGAACAAGAGGTTAGATTTTTACTTGTATCTTCCATCTTTCTAATCCTCCATTATTCCATTGATTCAAATAAAACAAATTAATTGATATATAAGCCA
>JACABB010000045.1 GCA_013376985.1 Bacteroidales bacterium | reverse complement strand
TGTCCATTAGGGAGCATGGTCCAAAAAAAACCATTAAAAATGTCCATTATACCTAATTTGATAATGATATAATTTGAAGATTTGAAAATTGAGTAACCAACTATCTAATTTTTGCGACATGAGAAATGATAGGGATAATATTATAGTTAATAAATCTTTTCAATTTGCACTTGATATTGTACAATTCTGCGAAATACTTGAGGAGAATCGAAAATTTGTAATTTCAAGACAATTACTAAAATCAGGTACTTCGATTGGTGCGAATGTAAGAGAGGCGCAGAATGCTGAAAGCAAAGCCGATTTTATTCATAAAATCAAAGTGGCAGCAAAAGAAGCCGACGAAACAGAGTATTGGCTATTAATCTGCAAAAACTCTCCATCATACCCGTTTAACGAACAATTGCTTGTGGATTTAACCGAAATAATCAAAATTCTTTCAAAAATCATTAGTACATCCAAAACCCATTAATCCATCATTATCAAATTTTCAAATTGTATCATTATCAAATTCATTATTATGCCCTCACAAAAAAGACTTAAATTCCTAGACAGGTACTTAACCCTGTGGATCTTTTTAGCCATGTTTATTGGCGTATTTGCTGGCTGGTTTAGTCCGAGCGTAGCAGAATTTTGGAATAGCATGTCAAGCGGTACCACCAATATTCCAATAGCCATTGGCTTGATAGTAATGATGTTTCCGCCTCTTGCAAAAGTTCGGTATGAAGAGTTGGGTGATGTTTTCCGTAATTGGAAGGTTCTATCGCTTTCCCTTGTGCAGAACTGGATAATAGGCCCAATTCTAATGTTTGCCTTGGCAATTGCTTTTTTTAAGTTATTCCCAGGGGAGAATAATGCCAACCTTCCCTACATGTATGGAATTATTATGATTGGACTGGCTCGTTGTATTGCAATGGTAATTGTTTGGAACGATTTAGCAAAGGGTGATACCCAATATGCTGCAGGACTGGTTGCTTTCAACTCAATCTTTCAAGTGCTTTTCTTTTCGGTTTACGCATACTTTTTTATTGCTGTACTTCCCGGATGGTTTGGTATTCCAACCAACAGCAGCGTTGAATCAATAACCATTGGGCAGATAGCGAAGAGCGTATTTATCTACCTTGGAATTCCTTTTATTGCTGGGTTTTTAACGCGCTTTATTCTTATCAGAGTAAAAGACAAGGATTGGTATCACACCAAATTTGTACCTAAAATCAGCCCACTAACCCTGATTGCGCTTCTATTTACAATTATTGTAATGTTCTCTCTGAAAGGGGAATACATCATTAAAATTCCTGTAGATGTAGTGTTAATTGCAATTCCATTGCTAATCTACTTTATTGTGATGTTTGTTCTATCATTCTGGATGAGTAAAAAGATTGGTGCAACCTATGAGCAATCAACCACCCTCTCGTTCACTGCTGCAAGTAATAACTTTGAACTAGCCATTGCAGTAGCCATTGCAGTGTTTAGCATAAAATCAGGCGAAGCCTTTGCAGCGGTTATCGGACCACTTGTTGAGGTACCCGTGATGATTGGATTGGTGAATGTGACGTTCTATTTTAAAAGGAGATATTATACCACAAACTCGGTAAAAGAATAGTGTTTGAGTAATTAAATACTTAAGGGTACAATGCCTGTGTATGGAATGGTGGAACAATGGAATAATGGAAAGAGGGTAGATTTTTACTTTTTTCTTCCATTTTTCCATCATTCCAATATTCCTTGTGTCTTAAGTGAAATAAAATTTGTTGATATATAGATTTACATCTTTTTTCTTACATCTAACAGAATTTTAACTAATCCGATGAGTTGGATTTGGAAAACCTGGCTGAAAGAAGGAGAGGTGCTTCTCGTAAATACTTACACCAGGTTTTGATTTTATTTGATTAAGTAAATCGATGAAGATGTTTCTAAGTTCATCGGGTGTGATTTGTATTCGTGCATTTACAAGCAGATCTACCTTATTTGCCTTTTCAAGAATCATTGGAATTTTGGACTCTTTTTCTAAAATGGTTGTGTAACTTAACTTATGGAATTGTCCATCAATCGACAGAAAGAACTTTAAATGCCCAATTGGAAGATTTCTGGTGGTAACCTCTGTGGTCAGTTTTTTAATGAAATCGAAAACGAGTTCAACCGCCGAATTGTCTGATGTTGATATTTCAATCTCTTCATCTAACCAAGCAAGATTGGCTTCACCAGCACCATACTTCACATAATCAATATCTATCGATTTGTGCTCTTTTATTCCTTGCTGTTTGCCAATATTTTCAACCCAAATATTTACTGAATCAATATCAAGAGAGTTTTGAAATAGAAGTAGCTTTGAAGGGAAAGATTCATTAGCCAATCTCACCAAGGTTTCATAATCTTTGGTGGATAGTAAATCAACTTTATTCACAATAAGTATTTCTGCCTCCTCTACCTGTTTTTCCCAAATATAATTTGTTTCCAAGCTAAAGGGTAGCGCTTTACCTTGTAAATGCATCAGCAATAACTGTGAATCAACAAAACTCGAAAAGGTAACCTGCTCTATATCTGTTTCTCGGAATTTAAGCAAAGGTTTAAGTACCGTGGCTATTAGGTCGGTACACGAGCCAACTGTTTCTGCAAAAATCACTTCTGGATTGAACTCCTTCTGTAGATTATTGATTTGTGAATCAAGCTGATTGTAATTGCAGCAAAAGCAGCCACCTGTAACCTCTGCAACAGGAATTTCGGAATATTGGACAAATCGGCTATCAACCAAATAATTCCCCTGATCGTTTGTAATAACCGATGTTGAAATGTTTTTATCAACCAGTAGTTTACTGGCATTAGTTATGGCTGTTGTTTTCCCGCTACCAAGAAAACCTCCAACTAAGTGTATTTTCATAAAATGTAATATTGCTTTTTAGATACCTACAAAACTAGAAGTTTAATGAAAGGTTCAGCAGAATTAAAACAATTTAACAGACTCTAGGTTGGATGGGGCTGCTCATACTATTTGTAGAAACCTTTCGAAAATGGGGTTTTTGCTTTACAAGAAAGTATATTTTAATTTGAAAATGATACAATTTGGTAATTTGAAAATGAAAAATGAATGCTTCTTTCATTTTCAAATTACCTCATTTTCAAATCTTCAAATTATCTTATTGATACATCGTATTCCTCAATTCCTGCACCTTCTCATTGGTTATATAATCGTCGTAATCCATTCGCTTATCGATCATACCTTTTGGGGTAATTTCGATTATGCGATTACAAACCGTTTCAATAAACTCATGGTCATGCGATGACATTAGGATCACCCCTTTAAAATTCACAAGCGTATTGTTGAATGCTTGGATTGATTCAAGATCAAGATGGTTGGTTGGTGAATCAAGAATCATTGCATTGGCATTGCGAAGCATCATTTTGGCAATCATGCAGCGTATCTTTTCACCTCCAGAAAGGACGGTGGCTTTCTTGAAAATCTCCTCGCCGGAGAAAAGCATCTTTCCCAAAAATCCTCTTAGGAATGATTCCAACGTATCCGATGAGTACTGAGCCAACCAATCGATTAGGGTGATATCCTTTTTAAAGAACTCCTCGTTGTCTACAGGAAGATAGGCATAAGTAATGGTCTGACCCCAGTTGAATGAGCCGGTGTCGGGCATTGCGTGACCGCTAAGGATTTCGAATAGAGCAGTCATTGCTCTGGAATCGCGCGATAGGAAGGCGATTTTATCATCCTTCTCAAGTCTGAAGTTGAGGTTTTTGAAAAGAGTAACACCCTCAACAACTTTGCTGAGATTTTCAACCTCAAGGATTACATTTCCAACTTCACGCTCTGGCGTAAATATAATTCCCGGATATTTCCTTGTCGATGGCTGTATCTCCTCGATATTCAACTTCTCAATCATCTTCTTGCGGCTGGTTGTCTGTTTCGACTTAGCCACGTTTGCGCTAAAGCGCTGAATAAACTCTTGTAGTTCCTTCTTCTTCTCCTCAGCCTTTTTGTTTTGAGCTAATTGTTGACGTAAAGCCAGTTGACTCGATTCGTACCAAAAGCTATAGTTCCCAGCAAAAAGCTGAACCTTATTAAAATCGATATCGACAATATGGGTGCAGATTGAATCCAAAAAGTGCCTATCGTGCGAAACAACAAGAACGGTATTTTCGAAATTTGTAAGATAATTCTCAAGCCAGCTAACAGTCTCAAGATCTAGGTCGTTGGTGGGCTCATCGAGTAGGAGGTTATCGGGTTTGCCGAATAGCGCTTGCGCTAAAAGAACCTTTACTTTCTCTTTTCCGCTGAGCTCTTTCATCAACTTATCGTGATGCTGCTCTTTAATTCCTAACCCGCTAAGGAGTGATGCCGCATTGCTCTGTGCATTCCAGCCATCCATCTCCTCGAATTTGCCTTCAAGCTCCGATACCTTGTGCCCATCTTCTTCGTTAAAATCAGGCTTAGCGTAAAGGGCATCCTTCTCGTGCATGATTGTCCAAAGCTTGGCATGACCCATCAAAACTGTGTCAAGAACGGAATATTCGTCAAACTCAAAGTGATTCTGCTTTAGTACCGATAATCTTTCGCGAGGGCCAAAGGTTACTGTACCCCTTGTATTTTCAACCTCTCCGTAAAGCATTTTCAGAAAAGTAGATTTCCCGGCACCATTCGCTCCAATTATTCCATAACAATTGCCAGGAGTGAATTTCATATTGACATCCTGAAATAGTGTGCGCTTGCCAAATTGAACGCCGAGGTTCGAAACTGTAATCATGTAAATAGGTGGTTCGTAAATAATTAAAAAAGCGTGAGAGATTTTTTAAGAGCCTGCAAAAGTATATAAATATAATTAGATGGAAAGGAAAAGAAAGATATTGTGATGAATAATTGATAATCTGCCACTAATAACGATTCCCAAACAAATACTTAGAAGATATTAAATACAGGCTATTCTTACGCTAATAAATCTCGCAAAGTCGCCAAGTTCGCAAAGAAGAAAAAACTAAAAATTTTTTCCCTTTGCGCATCAACTGAAATTTCAATCAACATTAAACGAGTTCTTTATATATTACAACATCTTTGCGGCTTAACGACTTTGCGTGAGATCTTTTATTGCTGATTATTAATAATTTACTAAATTTGAAAATTGACCCTACCAAAGGTGTGGTTTAACATCTATTTTGAGGTGTATTACCCCTCTTTTTTTTGTGGTTATACAAACCTTACCGCCAAGTATAAGACAGATGGAGTGAGTTGATAAAATGAATCCGTATTTTTGAAAGAAATGTTTATTCTACGACCAATATCCCAATGAGAATTGATTAATTTGGAGTGCTAAAACTTTATTCCATGAAATCAGAAGAAGTTAAGAATTTGTTTTCCCAATTTGAAGCCGCAGCTTCCGAATTAGAGGGCATTGAATGTTGGAGTGCACGAGAATTACAAGACTTGTTGGGATACAGTAAATGGGAAAACTTTGAAAAAGTAGTCCAAAAAGCTAAAGATGCCTGCAAAAATGCAGGTGAAGAAATAGATTATCATTTTCCTGACATCAGGAAAACGATACCGATGCCAAAAGGTGCTGAAAAAGAAATAGATGATATTCTTTTAACTCGTTACGCTTGTTACTTAATTGCTCAAAATGGAGATAGCCGAAAGGAAAAAATCGCATTTGCCCAAAACTATTTTGCAGTGCAAACTCGTAGGACTGAATTGGTTGAGCAGCGATTATTGGAGTTTGAGCGAGTAAAAGCTCGTGAGAAACTGAGTCAAACCGAGAAACAACTTTCAGGTATTTTGTATGAAAGAGGAGTTGATAACCAAGGATTTGCTGTAATAAGGAGTAAAGGGGACCAAGCGCTATTTCGGTTAAACACTCAAATGCTTAAACGAAAAATGGGTGTACCTGATAGTCGTCCAGTTGCTGATTTTCTGCCAACTATTAGTATAAAAGCAAAAGATTTAGCCGCAGAAATGACAGGACTAAATGTGCAAAGCAAAAATTTAAAAGGGCAGAGCAAAATAGAGAAAGAACATATAGACAACAATTTTGCGGTTAGAAATATGCTAACACAGAGAGGTATTGTTCCGGAAAATTTGCCACCAGCAGAAGATGTAAAGAAACTGCAACGCAAACTTGATGGCGATGAGAAAAAACTCTTAAAAGGCACGAAGAATAAAAAGTGATGAAAACAAGAAAAACCAGACGGTACACGTGCTAAAAATAATAGGGATTTTTGACGCAGAATTCGCATTTTACTTTTTACCGTGTGGCAGATTTGTGGGTTTTAACTCCCATACAATTCTTAGCACGAAACCGTAACGAAGAAGATTAACTCCTCAGAGTTCCCTTCGGTCAGTCCCGGCATTATTACCTTCGGTGAGCTCGCAAGCTCGGTTCACTACGTTCATGAGATGGTTCGCTTTGCTCTCTTAGTTTACCAAGCAAAATAGCATTAGGATATTTATTATCCTGTTAGTGAAGCCACCAATCAACTTCCAATCAATTGCATTTTGATGATTTATAATAATTTACTAAGTTTGAAAATAGACCCTACCAAAAGGTGTGATTTAACACCTATTACTGCATCTTTAGGGTGGTAATATACGAGTTAGCTTTAAACGAAAAAGACTGCTATTATGAAATTCAAAACCTTAGAATATTTTGCTTCTAATTTGACAGACCCTATGTGGGAAGTTTTTGAAGTCCTCAATGACAAAAACCATCCTCAATATGATAATTTAATGAGCGATATTGAGAATATTGACAATTTTGATTTGGACAATTTTGTTAAGGAGCATCACATTGACCACTTTTTAAATAGACAAGAAAATAAAGAGTTGGGGAGGAGAACTTATTACTTAGTTTTTAAACTACAAAAAGAAATTACAAAAGAAAGAATTATAAAACTTTTAGAATTTGATAAAAGACCCGAACCCTATACCTCTGAAAACTTATCAGATATAATTTTGGATAAAAATGGTTTAATAGCGACTAATCAATTAGACCTTAAATATTGTAGATTTCAATATGGTGAATTTGTTTATGAACTTTCTCCAATAAATGGCTCATCTAACTCTAGTTATTGGATTTTTCAAGCAATTTTAGAATGTATCAACAACTCTAAAACTATTTTTAAAGTTAGACTAGACCCATTTAAGGAAATTAGAGCAGATGATTACAATCCGGTGATGTATAAAATGCATGTTCATGGAAAGCCTTTGGACTGGGATAAATTACGCGTATTAAAAAATGAGGATTTTGGTCAGTGGTTTAATGAACAAAATAATAGTTTTACAGATTATGCTTGGACTCCAAAAGATGAAGAGATTCATTTTACATGTGAAGAGTTCCCAAGTTTTAGTTACAATGGATTTAATACTAGCAGATATTTTCATGCGATTTTTAATAAAAAATCTGGTAATATTAAACACTGTGATGGTGCAATAAGAGTTTACGATGATTTTGAGATTGTGAATAGAGGAGGCTTTCATGTGAGACAAGCTGAAGTGAGAAAAGTCGGGAAAAGGATTAAAATCTTTCAGTTTGACACAAAGGAGAATCAATATCAAGAAATTAGTCAGGACGATTTTTGTCAATTAGCAGTAAACTTTTTTGTTTGGAATTATGATGTACAGAATTATTTTAATTAATAACATGATATAGTGCATGAGGGTTTAACCGATTTTTCGAATGTTTATGGCTTGTAAAACTGGTTAAACCGAGAAGGAAACGCCCCGTAATCCCTCACAGCACCATAACGCCAACCGCAAGAGCACATCCTACCTAAAATTCCAATAAATAGATATTTTATAGATACATTATGGATATATTAATAAATATCTTTTATATTTGTATGGATAAAATATGGATACGATATGGATAAATATATAGCTAAGATAAACTTTGACTTCCAGACTAATCAGCTAATATTAAGGTTAATTAGTTTTATTGACTCATTTAAAGGCAAGTGGAATATTGTTGAAAGTAAAGAGAATGTATTTTTAAAAGAATTAAGAAAAATTGCGACAATTGAAAGTATTGGTTCATCAACAAGGATCGAAGGGGCAAAACTTACGAATGATGAAATTAAAGAACTTCTTAAAAATGTAAAAATTACTGAACTAAAAACAAGGGACGAGCAGGAAGTAATTGGTTATTACGATGTACTAGAGATTATCATTGAAAATTACACAAATATTAATATTTCAAAAAATTACATTCAACAACTTCATCAAAACTTATTGAAATATAGCACAAAGGATGATAGGCACAGAGGTTCTTATAAGAACTTATCAAATAAAGTTGTGGCAAATTACCCCGATGGAACTCAAAAAGTAATTTTCAATACCACAGAACCACATCTCGTTGAAAGCGAGATGAATGACTTGATTGAATGGGCAAATAATCAATTAGAATCAAATGCACTTCACCCATTAATTGTAACCGGCTTTTTTGTATACGAATTCCTCTCGATTCATCCATTCCAAGATGGAAACGGAAGACTGTCCAGATTATTAACTAATTTATTGCTGCTAAAAAGCAACTATCAATTTATACAATATGTCTCTTTTGAAAATCTTATTGAGCAGCAGAAAAAAACTTATTATGAGGCATTGATGGATGGGCAAAAAGATAGAAATACTGAGCAAGAAAAAATAGAGAAATGGATGCTTTTCTTTTTGCAATCACTTGAATCACTAATACATCGATTAGAACAGAAGTATGATGTTTTCAAATCTAAAGGTGGTTACTTAAATGAAAGGCAAAAGAAAATTAGAGATTTTATTAAAACCAATCAGCCAATTAAATTAGCTGATTTGGCTAGTTCTATGTCTGATATTTCAATTAATACTCTAAAGAAAGATTTGCAGTATATGAAAACTGAGCAAATAATTGAATCTGTTGGTAAAAATAAAGGGTCTGTATACCTTCTGAAAGAGAAATAAGTATGCACCTTAAAAGCTGCTAAAAATCATTTGGAAAGATGTTTATATAAAAGTGTTTTTAGTATTTTAGTAAAATTTTACTGTGAGATAGATGTTCTGCATTGAATTTCCCAACAAGTCCCGTTGGTGTAACCATTATTCCTAATCCCTCAAAACCTCCGAACAAAAAAATTTCTCAAAATATTTGAATAAAGTTACCTAATTGGCTAACTTTGTACCATGGATGAAAAGGTTGTAAGAAATATCTTTTACTTCAAAAATTATTACTTGGACTTCTTTGAGAAGTTAAAGCCAGAAGTCAAGAGAAAATTCAACTGGACGCTACAGCTAATTGCGACAATTGATAGAGTTCCTTCCAAGTTTTTCAAACATATAGAAGGAACCACAGGTATTTATGAGATTAGAGTGGAGGTTGGGAGTGACATCTATAGAGTTTTCAGCTTCTTCGACAAAGGGCGGCTTGTGATACTTGTAAACGGATTTCAGAAGAAAACGCAAAAGACCCCAGAAAAAGAAATTGAATTGGCAGAGAAACTAAAAAAACAGTACTTCGATGAAAAAGAAAGGGATTAAAAATCTTACTTCATTTGCAGATCACTTGGACGAGCAATACGGAAAGCGAGGAACAGCGGAGCGTGAAAAGTATGAGGAAGGATTTGAAGCGTTTAGGCTTGGAGTAATGCTTCAAGGTTTACGTAAAGAACAGGGTTTAACCCAAGAGCAACTTGCTAAGAAATGTGGTACAACTAAAACCTACATCTCTCGGATTGAAAATGATGCATCCGATATTAGGCTTTCTACATTAATGCGGATAATCAGCGTAGGACTTGGTGGTCACCTTCGTTTAAACGTTGATATTAAATAATAGGAGTTCGATGTAAGAAACACAATAATACGTTAATAGTGTCAAAAGTTTTTTTGCATTGCCCCATTGCCCCATTGGCATATTGTCCCATTGAGCAATTGGCACATTTATCAAAGATATCTTCTCAACCCCTCCACATAAAAAGTTATCGGGTACAGTTTCTCATCATACCAAAGGGTTGCAAAGTATAAGCCTATTGGCTTTGAGCGGAGTCCATTGAGGTTATATTCATTCTCAAGCCACTCAAAACCCTTTATACACGCATCTTTATCCCTTTTTGCAAGGGCACAGATTGCAAGTGAGGTTTCCTCAATAGTGCCTACAACGCCTTGATATCCGCCCCAGCTACCATCATCGTTTTGTTGTTGTTGTAGGTAATTTTGAGCATTGGTGAGCATTAGTTGTAGTTCAACCCGAATAGGGTAGCTTAGCCACTTACATTTTAGGCTATCAACAATGTAGGTTGCAACCTTTGCAGTCCCGTAAACTGGATTTCGCTTATTGGATGTTTGCTGGTTTCCAAACCATAATGGCAACCAAGATCCTAACCGATGCTGGTTGTTTTTGAGGTATCGCAAATTGCGATTAATGCAACTCTCAAATCTTGCACGTTGCTTTTTTGGGATTTTATCACCTAAAATATCTATTGAACGGGTAATTGCAAAAAGGGTATGGCCTGTTAAATCGGCACAGCTCTGATCGAAAGGTAATCGTCCCCAGCCCTTGCAGAATGTGGGGATTCCACCATCGCTATTTTGTAGGTTGATTAGCCAGTTGCAACCATCAATAATTGCTTTGGTTTCTTTGTCCGTGCCCTCGTACATCTCAATCAGGGCAAGGATTGCACCGGGGGTATCATCGGCATCGGGAACTGAGCCTGAGTAGCTGGTCCAACCCCAACCTCCGGGCATTGCTCCATTAAATGGGTGTTTCTCCTTGTACTGCAAATTTAGGAGATGATTTCTCATCAGCTGCACCGATTCTGGCTTGAATGTGCTTAAAAGATTATCACCTAAAGCCTTTATGCTAAGGGTTGTTACCCATGTTGAGAGGTCGGTATCGATAGGCCAGCTGCCATCGTTGCGTTGCTGGTTGTAGAGGAAATCTATTCCTTTATCAACAATTGAATTATTGGAATAACCGCACGATATCAGACACATGCTCACAAAAGCGGTTAACGGGATTGCCTCTAAAAATCCTCCGCTTTCGGGAACTAATCGGGTTAGCTTGCTGATGGCTGGTTTTATCGATCTGTTTCGGATTGTTTTTACTAGAAAGTTGCATCGATTCTTTTTCTTGAAAGTGTAGATACCCACCGCTACAAGTGCCGGAATTGCGTAGCTAACCACCTGCATATTGAAGAATCGGTAAAGCGAGGCGGGTAGGAGTGTGAACTCAAAGGGTAGCTGGGGGATTTTTCTGATATCCTCATCGCCAAGAATGCCGCAGATGGTAAGCATTGAGAGGATGGGCACGGAGAAGGTATAATCCTTTCCGTAGTAGCTCAAAACGGATTTTGCGACGTTTCCCGATTTTAGGTTGATATTCTGCGATTCAAGATAATCCTCAATCCCTTTTAAAATCTTGCTTCCATCAAACTCCTTGGTTTGACAAAAGGTAACTGCTGCATAGCAAAGAAATGATGTGCTAACGTTGCTTTCGCTTTCGGAGGTATCGCCGTAACCACCATCAATATTGACATTATTAAAAAGCCATTGAAGACCTTTTAAAACTCGCTCCTCGTGATTTGGTAAACCCTTTAGCTTAATGGCAACAATTGCAACTGATACGCCTAATGCGCTTGATGATAGTTGCCCTGTCCAAAAGCCATTGCTATTCTGCTCCTCAATTAGTTTGTTGAGGAGGATTTTATACTGATTTTCGATTTGAAGGTTGTTCATATTAGTTTAAAAATTAAACACAGAGACACGGAGGCACAGAGAAAAATAAGATGAGAACTCCGTGTCTCAGTGCCTCTGTGTTCTGTCCTTTTTTTCATTCTGCTAACGCCCCCAATGCCAATAATCCATAAAAAGTATATTCTATATCGATATCAAAATCTAAATCGGTGGCACGGAATCCGCCATTTAGATAAAGATTATCAACAAAGGTAAGGCAATCGGGTTTGATATTCGTTAAATCGGAATCGATAAAATGTAGTGCATACAATGCAACAGCGGTTGATAGCAAATCGGTGATTGGGGCTTTTTGTAGGGCAACAAATCCGCCATTGCCACGGTAGAAAAATTTTAATTTGATATCAACCTCAATAACCGATTTTCCTAGCACGCTATTAATTACCGCTTCGGCTGCTGCCAATGAACAGGGTGACTCCTTTTCGTTGCTAAATCCTGTAATCTTCTTTTTCAGTTTTAGTATAAACCGATAATCCTGTAAGTAGTAAAGTGTAATTAATCCAATAAAAGAGTTGTATTCCGATTTGCTTCCATGGTTGTTTTCCAGCTCAATCTCAACCTTTTTTCTCAGTTTTTCAGTTGTTGAGTCAAATCCATGTAGTTTAGCGTAGAGTATCGCTCCGCAAAACAGATGAATTCCACTTAATGACTCTTGGGTTACCGTCCTTTTTACATAATCCTTTAGCGCAGGGACAATTTCGTTTACCGAAAGGGCTTCGGCAACAAAGCATCCAAACATGGAGTAGTAGAGATCAGTTTTTCCACCCCTATCGGCAAAACCGCTATCTTTTGTAATTGATTTTAGGAGATGATTTTTAATCTCCGCTTGAATATCATCATCGAAAATCGAGGTTGATTTTTTAAGAACCGATTCAATAGATTTTCTCTGATATCGTTTCAGAAATGGCGAGGCAGCCGACCTATAGGTAATCCTTAAAAATCTTTCCCACAAGTTCATTTAGTGCGATTTTTAATCCAAGATTTTGAAGATTTTCTATACTCCTCTTAGCTTCGTTGATATAAGACATTAATAGCACCTCGGTTTCCTCCTGAATTTTCTTTTCTTTGATTAAATCGAAAACCTCCGAGGACTTTCCATCTCTGAAATCTTTCAGTAGGGTAGATCTTTTATCAGCAGAAACTTTCTCGAAAACCTTCGAGAGCAGAATTGAGAATCTTCTTATCTCGATATCACCATTATCGCCGTGGTAATCGCTTAAATCATCTTTGATTTGATACGCAATTCCAATGTTATGGCTAAAGCGATTGAGTATTTCGAGGCTGTCTTTATCCGCATTGCCTGCCGAAGCACCAAGAAGTAAGGCTACTCTGAAAGCGGCAGCGGTTTTATTCTCAAAGATTTTGAGGGTATCATTCAGCGATGGGATTTCACCATTTGCAATTGCCGAAAGCTCTGCCCCTTGCCCAACCGATAGCGCACGATGTCCTCGTGATGTTACAAGAATGCAATTGCGAACTACTTCGGGTGATAAATCGCTCTCGGCAATCAGCCTATACCCTTCGCCAATAAGCAGATCTCCTGTATTAATGGCTATTGGGGTGCCATACTCCGAGTGGATTGTTTCCTTATCATAACGAGTATCATCGTTATCTTCAATATCATCGTGAATTAATGATGCTTTATGAAAGCACTCAACGGACACAGCAATGGCATTCGCCGTTTTCTGGTCAAACGATTTGCAGAAAGCCTCGTATGTTAACATTGCAAGGAATGGTCTAAATCGATTGCCTCCCAGCAAAAGGGATTTAAGGGCTATTTTTTCAGCCTCATAACCATTGTGACCAAGAATGTGTGAAAGGGTTACCTCGTTGAAAATTGAGTCGATTTTGCCACGTACTTTGTTGAAATTTAGTAGTCGAAAATCTTCTATCTCTTTAATATTTAATATTTCCTCTTTAATCCAATCCAAATCGGCAATGGTATCCTTACAGCCACAAGTTAAAAGGGGAATACCAATTCCAGGGATAGAGTATTTGCTAATAGAAAGAAATAATTTTTGAAGCACCTCCATGCAACCAACGCCAATAACGGCATCAATTTGTCCGCTTTCAATTAGCTGAGTGGTAATTGTTGTTCCCTCGGTAACTAAAACCTCGTACCCAAGTTTTTCGGACTCTTGCAAAAAGAAAGAGATATTACACTCCCCACACTCCTGACAAAGTAATCCTAAATGGTCGTTTTCGGCTTTACAAAGATTGCTGTTTCGAAGACACTGGGGCAACATCAGCACCCTACGATTGTAGGGGATTGCTCCAACAACATCGTGCCAAATGGCATTACCAGAGCAAACCATAGTAAAAGCAAGATATCTTTTATCCCAATGATGCTCCTCGACTAGTTTTCCGGCTAAATCAAATAGGCCTTCATAGGATACAGGAGGAATAACAGTGTTTACCGTAAAGTACTTCTCCACTTCACTACGAATCTCGGCCCTTGTCTCTTTAGTCTCAGGTACAACTAGGTCTAATGTTGCTATATTCATCATCCTTTCAACCATAAGCTCCTAAACCAAAAAAGGCACGTTTTTTAGCCATTCGATATATCCAGTTTTTCTCAGGAATAACTTTGCACGAACCATGGCTAGGCACAATCTTGCCATTGGCAAGCTGATTGGACATTTCGCTTCTGTTCGATGTATTTTTAGCCTGATGATTTGATGCAAAATTCTGTAACCAATTGGGGTCTTCCATCAGAATACATCCCTTTGTTTTCTTTGATATTTCAACCTTAAAATCCTTTAGAAAAGTTGATTTTTCGTAAACTGATTTTAAATCCTCGCTGTTGATATTATCGCATGAATACTGAATAACAGGACAAGGTTCAATATTTCCCGATGGATTTATATGATGACTTAATCCCTCTGCCGCTGGGCAGAATGGATTTCCGTTGGCATCCCAGTAGGAATCAATAAGTACAAGAGGATATTTTGTTCTACCATCAACCAAGAAATACCTTAAACGCTCAATCTCCTCAGAACTTAAAGCCAAATCATAGCAAGGATTCTCACCCGATGGGCGATAGATATAGTACCACAGGTAAACAACCCCTTTATCGTGAAGCAAATTAATAAACTCTTCGGATAATGCCATGTCGATATTCGATTTGCAAACGCTTATAGCAACACCCGTAACAAGTTTATGTTTAGTTGCCGTTTCAATTGCCTGAATAGTTCGTTGGTAAACACGATTGCTGCCACGCCTAATATCGGCAATGGTCTCGTTTCCTTCAAAGCTGATAAGCGGTGTTACATTGCCTAGATTTCTTAGCTCTTGAGCAACATTATCATTTATCAGGGTTCCGTTGGTAAATAGCTGAAAGTAACAATCGGGGTGCGATCTGAAAATATCCATCAACGGTTTATACATTAAAGGTTCGCCACCCAGAATGCCAAAGAAGTATGAACCATACTTTTTGCTGTCGACAATAATTCTATTTATTTGCTCGATATCTAAACTTGATGTTTTCTCACCTTTTGTTACCCAACATCCCTGACAGTTTAGATTACAGTCGTTGGTTACGGATATAAATTGAAAAGCAGGAAACATCTCACCTCTCTTCTTCCGTTTCTGGAATTTTCTGAATCCCATTAAGCCCTTCCACCCAAAGGTGAAAATGAATTTGCGTAAGCATTTGGAATCGGTACGTAGTATATTTCGAGTTATTGACATCAGTATGTAAATTCAAATTTCAAAAGACAAAAATCAAAGGTCAAAAAGTACAAGCAATCATTTTCAAATCTTCAAATTGCCTCATTGGCATATTGGCACATTGTCTCATTGTTCTTTAGCTTTATCTCTCTCCTCAATCGCTTTTTTCATCGCTTCATTTTTAATTATTGATTGTCGTTTTGCTTTCCGTTCCTCAAGCACTTTATAGATATCGTTACCAGCAATAGATTTTATATCCTGTTGCAGGCGTTGTTGCTCTGCAATTTCATCAATCGAGTCGGAACCGCTTATTGCTCCACCCTGCTTATATTTTGGAAAGATAATCGCTGTATGCGGGCATATACGAGCACATGCAGGGCAATTATTTTTACATCCTTTCGGATTAGTTACAACTACTTTACCATCCGTTTTTTCGTAAACACCGAAAAGGCAGAAATCGGCACATTGACCACAGGCTGTACAACGGGAGTAATCGATTACAGGATACCATGATGGCCATTCTATTTCACCTATATGCTCTTTTTGTAAAGCGGGTTCATCATTGCAGAAAGATTTTAGGGTTGATAAGATTTCATCCTTTGTTGTTTCACGTAGGTTGAGGAATGATAGGTTTTCAAGATTACTTTCAACCCCAGCAAATTCCAATAGTTTTCTAACAGCTCTTGGGTGACAAGCAACCACAAGGGTAGGAAGTTGAGAAGAAAAGATTTTTTTAACATCTTGTTTTTCGGAAACGCACAAATTGCATAGGTCGGAAAGATGAATAGCATCAACGTTTTCTTTATAAAGAAAATTTGATATTGATTCTTTAACCTCAAGACTTATAATTTCTCCTCCACAATTACAGTAAATAACCTTTTTTTGCATAAAATTTTCTATGATTTATAGCTTTTTTGTGTTGTTTTTATTCGGCAAAAGTAATACAACTAAATGATTTTAAACAGTAATGTTAACTTCTGAATGCGAAAGAAGATTAAAACAAAAGGTTTTATATAATTGTTTGATAAAGAATTATAAAAATAGTTTAATCGCTGTGAGATGTAATCAAAAAGTAATTGAAGCATTATACAATTAGCTACTTTTGTGGCGCTTTATCAATAAATCAGTTACAATTAAAATAACTCAATAAGTATGGATTTTCTTTTTCAACCTGAAACATACATTTCATTGTTTACACTCACTCTGTTGGAGATTGTTCTGGGTATCGATAATATCATTTTTATCTCTATTGTTACTAATAAGCTTCCACAGCAAGATCGCAAAAAGACTAGAACTATTGGACTTCTGTTTGCGTTAGTATTTAGAATTATCCTCTTGTCGTGTATTATATACATTATTCGACTTACCAACCCATTGTTTACAATTGGAAGTTTTAGTTTTTCAATTCGCGATTTGATATTGCTTCTTGGTGGCATTTTCTTAATTGCCAAAAGTATTACTGAAATGCACGATAAAATTGAAGGGGTAGAGCATGCTGCTAAAGACAGAAATGCTTCTTCGTTTTTTTATGTGATTCTTCAGATTGTTGTTTTGGATATTATCTTCTCATTCGATTCAATCCTTACAGCAATTGGCCTTTCAAATCAGCTACCAATTATGATTGGTGCTGTTGTAATATCAATGATTGTAATGATCTATTTCTCAGGATTTATTAGCAACTTTATTAATCGACATCCAACATTACAAGTTCTTGCATTATCATTCCTAATACTTATAGGGTTTATGTTAACGCTTGAGGCATTTCACTATGAAATACCTAAGGGTTATATCTATTTTGCGCTATTCTTCTCTGTTGTTGTTGAGATAATTAATATGAAAATGCGTGCTAGACGTAAATTAGCAGAGGAAAAAGAGTAGTAGTCTTAAACAGTATTTTTTAATGACTTTATGTGTTTAATACATTTTTATTATGATAGGGTTATCTTTCAATCACAATACTTTAACAATTTTAATCAATGATAAAACTTACTTGTTGTCTACTTGTACTAATTCAAACCTCGCTTTTTGCTCAGGTTGACTCTGTAAAAAAGGATTTTACACCAAAGCAGAGGTTTGCTAAATCGATGATTTTGCCAGTATCACTTGGTGTTACTGGAATAATTGTTAAGGAGACAGATTTTAGAGAATACTTTCAGCAGAAAGTACAAAGTTCAAATCTTCGGACCAATACAAAAATTGATAATTATATTCAATATGCTCCCATTGCTGAACTCTATACTGCTGATTTAGTATTCTCCAAATCAAAAAATGAAGTATTTCAACAAACTAAAAACTTAGCGATTTCAGAGATCTTAACCGCTATAATTGTTCAAGGTTTAAAAAAGACCACCAAAATTACAAGGCCTAATGGATCTCCGTTTTCCTTTCCATCGGGTCATACAGGACAATCCTTTACTGGAGCTACTGCATTATACCTTGAATACAAGGATTCAAACAAGTTATTAGCCCTATCAGGCTATGGCTTTTCCACTGCTACCGGAATATTAAGGATAACCAATAATAGACATTGGCTCTCTGATGTTCTTGTTGGAGCAGGAATTGGAATAATTTCTACGCGATTAGTTTGGTACGTTAATCCTCTTGAAAATTGGAAACCATTTAAAAGTAAGAAAATAGCAATTTACCCTTATGTTAATGGACTAGCTAGTAATGCGGGGTTGTGTATGGTGTTTTAGTTTATATAAATTAATAAGCCCAAGGTGAAGGATTTATAATCTCATCAGGGGAAAAATCTGCATATTTTTCTTCAATTTGATCAAGTAGCGATATGATTTCAAGGGGATCCATTGAGGTTACCAACTTAAGACGTAGTTCCTTAAAGTGAGGCAGTCCCTTAAAATAGCATGTAAGATGTCGTCGAAGTTCAAGTATACCTGTTTTATCCCCTTTTGTTTCCAATGATTTTGATAGATGAAATTTAGCGAGTTCAACTTTTTCAGGAATTGAGAATGGTTTTAGTTTTTCACCAGTTTCGAGATAGTGTTTGATTTCTTTGAATATCCAAGGCCTTCCATAGGTGGCTCGTCCAATCATTATTCCATCAACGCCAAAAGCATCAAAAGCCAATTTTGCTTTCTCTGGACTATCAATATCACCATTGCCAATAATTGGAATTGTCATTCTTGGATTACTCTTAACCTCCCCAATCAGTGTCCAGTCGGCCTCTCCTTTGTATAGTTGGGCACGAGTTCTGCCATGAATGGTTAATGCTGCAATACCTACATCCTGTAATCGTTCTGCTATCTCTATAATATTTTTACTGCTTTCGTCCCAACCTAAGCGGGTTTTAACGGTTACCGGAATATTTGTTGCGTTCACAACCTGACGGGTCATTTCAACCATCTTAGGAACATCTCGCATCATTCCTGAACCAGCGCCGCGATTAGCAATTTTTTTAACAGGACAACCAAAATTGATGTCGATAACATCAGGTTTTGCTATAGTTGCTACTCGAGTTGCTTCAACCATACTATCAATCTCATGTCCGTAAAGTTGAATTCCTATTGGACGCTCATAATCGAATATATTCAGCTTGGCAACACTTGTTCGTGCGTCACGAATTAGACCATCGGCGTTAATAAATTCCGTGTACATAATATCTGCACCAAATTTTTTGCACATAAATCGGAACGAAGGATCGGTAACATCCTCCATTGGTGCTAGAAAAAGCGGCAAATTACCTAAATCAACACTTCCTATTTTCAATTCCCCTCAGGTTTTTAGCACACAAAAATACATACTCTTCCGATACCTATCTAAACCCTTTGAGTATATTTGCGAATTATATTAGTGTCTAGGGTACTTCGAGTGCATAGAGTATTTAAAGTTAGTATGGTTTTCAACTTTAGGTTCTCGAATAATTTTAGTTCATTTTAAAAACCGTTTATGATATCTACATATTTCAGAGAATCAACTCCCTCGATGAAAATAATGCTAACCTTAATGTTCTGTCTTACAGGTATGCTATTGTTTATGTTTATAGGTATGTTGATTGTTTTTGCGTTATATGGTCCTACTGCCATGACCTATCTCTCGAACCCAAACCCAATAGCGCATGAAGCAATAGCCTCTTTGAAAATTTTACAGATATGCCAGGCAATCGGTCTTTTTATCGTACCTGGATTTTTATTATCTATTTACTTCTCATCAAAACCCAAAGATTATCTTGGATTTAAGAAAATAAATATCAACTTAGGTTTTCTTACTGCTCTTACTGTGCTATTTGCATACCCAGCAATAAATCTTTTAGCCTCTCTTAACGAGCAAATTAATCTTCCAGAGTGGATGAATGGTATGGAAGAAAAGGCACAAATGCTAACTAAAGCGTTTATGCAAGTGAATAGTTTTGGAGGAGTTCTTGTAAATATCTTTATGATTGCTATCCTTCCTGCTATTGGTGAAGAATTGATTTTTAGAGGAATTTTGCAGAGACTCTTTTCAGAATTGACAGGTAAAACTCTTTGGGGAATAATTATTTCAGCAGCACTCTTCAGTGCGATGCATCTTCAGTTCCAAGGCTTTATTCCTCGATTTGCACTTGGAGTGCTTTTCGGATATCTTTTAGTCTGGTCAGGATCTTTATGGTTACCAATAATTGCACATTTTATTAATAATTCTATTGCAATTATTGGATATACACTGATTTATAAGGGAAACCTTCCTGCTGAAGCAGAAAATGTTGGAGGCCTAACGGTTTTGTGGCCATTAGGTGTTATTAGTTTAATAGCTGTTTTAGCATTCCTTATGAGAATAAAGAGCGAAGGGCTAATGATCCGCAAAATCGAATAAACTTCGCTCAAGTAGTTGTAATCCTTTTAACTCATTTTTACGATAAACGTAAGTTATTCCATATTCGGTACACTTCTCCCTTTTTAGATCATCGGGTAAATCCTTAAATGATGATTCAACCTCGTTCCAAATGCTAAGGATAATCTCATCGGCCTTAGTTCTGAGAGCATCAAGTTCGTTCAGCATACGCTGAGTATTTTGTTGTAGGATTTTTTGGTGATTGTAAGAGTCTACAAAATTCTCATACCTAACTTTAACAACAGCAATTGTGGGATTTGTAATAGGTTGTTGATTATTAAGCATACGCTTTGCCTCACCCTCAATTATTTTTTTACCCCAATCCACAAGATCTTTTTCGGTATTTAACGATGGAACTTTTTGTTCATCAATGTCCATACCGTATAAGGATCTTATTTTTTCAGGTAATTCTCCTCTGGCAATGGCCATATTAACCACCTGAATGAAATGAGAAAGATATATTTTAGCTTTTTTCATTAAAGCAACATAATCCTTATTCTTTTCTACTTGAACATTATATGCTGCTTTATAATTAATCATCGCTTTTTCAAACGAGTTAATGAAGAGTTCTATTTTGGCAAATGTACTTTGGGAGAATGCCAGTTTAAAAGGGGGTAACTCCTTAGCTTTTTTGTAGGCCACGGTTAGAGCCTTTATCCTGGCAATATCCGTGTTTGGTAGGCGTCGGTAAGGCATATTTGCAAAATTTGATTGTTAGTTAGTTGTTGATAACGTGCGAATATAGCAAAACCATTTTAAAAAAATAGTGCCTTCGCACGATTATTACATGAAATTTTTCTGTTGACTACTAAATAGTTGAATTACGAACGCCAAGAATTGTTTTAAAAAACCTATCCATTCTCAGAATTCCTGCTTATTAACAGTTTTGATATTTTATAAGTAGAAAATATTCTACATTTGGAAAAATTTTAAAAATCATTTCAAATAATAATATTATTATGTACGGAAAAATAAAAGAGGATTTAAAACAACAAATTGAATCCATTCAAAATGAGGGTCTTTATAAAACAGAACGAATTATTACAAGCCCTCAGCGCGTTGAAATAATCGCAAACGGAAAGAAAGTTCTTAACTTTTGTGCAAACAACTATCTTGGCCTGTCATCTCACCCAAGGGTAATTGCGGCGGCAAATAAAGCTTTTGTGGATTATGGATTTGGAATGTCATCCGTTCGATTCATTTGCGGAACTCAAAAAATTCACAAAGATCTTGAAAGTAAACTAAGTGCTTTTTTGGGTACTGAGGATACTATTCTTTACTCATCAGCTTTTGATGCAAATGGCGGTATATTTGAACCGATTCTTGGCGAGCAGGATGCGCTAATCTCCGATGAACTTAATCATGCATCAATAATTGATGGCGTTAGACTTTGTAAAGCAAAACGCTTTAAATATAAGAATAATGACATGGCCAATCTCGAAGAGGTTCTTCAAGAAGCACGTGAATCAAGATATAAACTAATTGTTACCGATGGTGTTTTTTCTATGGATGGAACAATTGCACAGATTGATAAGATTTGTGATTTAGCAGATAAGTATGATGCACTTGTAATGGTTGATGATTCACATGCTACTGGATTTATTGGCAAAACAGGTAGGGGTACTCATGAGTATTGCAATGCAATTGGGCGTGTTGATATTATTTCTACGACATTTGGAAAAGCCCTCGGCGGCGCATCTGGAGGTTGTATATCTGGTCGTAAAGAGATTGTTGAGATGCTTCGTCAGCGCTCCCGTCCTTATCTGTTTTCTAACTCCTTGGCTCCTTCAATTGCGGGTGCAACCCTTGAGGTTTTAAATATGCTGTCAGAAACCACAGAACTACGAGATAAACTCTTTGAGAATACCCAAATATTTAGGAAAGGTATGACCGATGCTGGTTTTAGGATTGTACCTGGGGTTCATTCAATAGTTCCAGTTTTATTTGGACATCTTCCTAATGACGCTAAACTTTCTCAGGAGTTTGCAAATGCTTTACTCGAAGAGGGTATATATGTTATTGGATTCTATTACCCTGTTGTTCCAAAGGGAAAATCAAGAATTAGGGTTCAGATTAGTGCCGCTCATAGTAAAGAGCAAGTTGAGTTTGCTATTGAAAAGTTTACAAAGGTTGGGAAGAAACTCGGCGCAATTTGATGCTAAAAGTATTAATTTTCAAAACCCTTGCCCTAAAAAGCAAGGGTTTTTTATTTCTGCTGGGTTAAATAAAACCCAAAAAAAATAAAAATACGATAAAATACGAAGCATAAAAATATTATATCATGAAAAAAGATAAAATAATAGCTATAATAGCACATAAAGATAATAATATAGATTAAATCTTTTTTTGTTTAAACTCAAATTACAAAACCAACAAAACACCCATATTATAGAATAAAATTGGTCAGAAATTATTGGAATTAGCATAAATATTCAAATTATATATTGACATAACTACTTCTAAGTCATAAATTGTCCACACATATATTTGTGGAAAAAAGATATTTATTTTGAACACAAATGACTTAATGTATTAATCTAACCTAATTAATGTTATGAAGAAAACTTTACAAGTTATTTTTATGTTCTGCATAATTTTTGCAGGATTAATGACTAATCAGATTCAAGCTGTGACTGCTTATCCCTACCCAGTCCAAGTCAAGCAACCCGATGGAACAACCATCACCGTTATTCTTAAAGGTGACGAAAGAGTAAAATGGGCTCAAACTCTGGATGGATATACCATTTTGCGCAATACAAAAGGTGTTTTTGAGTATGCATTACAGAATGCAAACGGAGATCTTGCCCCATCTGGTATTGCTGTAAGCGACATTGCTTCCAGAAAAGCTGTTGAGTTAAATTTTTTATTAAAGGCACAAAAAGGTTTATTTTATAGCAAAAGCCAAGTTTCAATGATGAAAAGCATCTATGAAATAAAATCTGCGGAGGCTCAGAAAGTATTTCCAACAACTGGTTCAAGAAAATTGATTTGTATCCTTATGGGATATACCGATAAGGCATTTACAAAAACCCAATCTGATTTTAATAACCTGTTCAACCAAGTAGGTTATACTACAGGTGGTGCAACAGGTAGTGTGAAAGATTTTTATAACGAAAGTTCTTATGGTCAATTTGATTTAACAGTTACCGTTGCTGGTCCATATACAGCTGCTAATAACATGGCATACTACGGCGCAAATGATGCATCTGGTAATGATGTTAACCCACGCGCCTTAATTTCTGAGGCTGTTAATGCAGCAGATGCAAGTGTTAATTATGCAGATTTTGATAATGATGGCGATGGAACCGTTGATGGCATTTATGTTCTTTTTGCTGGTTATGGTGAAGAAGCTGGTGCTTCGGCTAATTGTATTTGGTCACATGCATGGACTCTTGCATCACCTGTTACTAAAGATGGAAAAACCATTAGTAAATATTCATGTTCTCCTGAGTTAAGCGGAACATCAGGATCTACAATTACTGCAATTGGTGTTATTTGCCATGAATTTGGACATGTGTTAGGTGCACCTGATTACTATGATGTTAATTATTCTACAGGCGGTCAATTTGATGGTACTGGCGATTGGGATTTAATGGCAGGCGGTTCTTGGAACAATAATGGAATTACCCCTGCTCAGCATAACGCTTATACCAAAGTGTATGTGTATGGTTGGGCAACTGCAACAGAATTAACTTCTGCATCAGTTGTGACTGTAAATAATGCTGAAACCAATAAGAGTTTTTATAGAATTAATTCTACTACAACAAATGAGTTTTGGTTAATGGAAAATCGTCAGTTGACTGGTTTTGATGCAGCTCTTCCTGGTCATGGTTTGATAATTTATCATGCTAGTAGCAATCTAGCAACAGGTATTTCTAATGCTAATATCAATGCTACTTATCCTCAAATGTTTTATCCTGTATGCGCAAATGCAACCACCAACCCAGGGTCAACAGCAAGCACTTATGGAACAATTAACGGTGCTGGTTGTCCTTTCCCCGGTTCAGGTGCAAAAACCTCATTTACTGATGCCACAACTCCTTGGATGAAATCTTGGGCTGGTGCCGCTACAGCAAAACCAATAACAAATATTGTTGAGAATACCACAGCAAAGACTATCACTTTTGATTTCATGGGAGGTTCAGTTACTCCAACCGCCCCAACCGCGACTACAGTTGCTGCTTCTGGCGTTACAAATAATGCTGCTACATTAAATGCTACTGTTACTGCTAATAACGCTACCACAACGGTTACTTTTGAGTATGGCTTAACAACTAGCTATGGTAGTACTGTAAATGGCACACCAAACTCAATAACTGGTGCAACTGCAACTAGCATTACTGCTGCATTAACTGGATTAACTGCAAGCACAACCTATAACTATAGAGTAAAGGCTGTTAACTCGGTTGGTACAACCTATGGTAGTAATATGACTTTCACAACTTCAGCAAATCCAACTTCGTTAACGCTCCCAGTAACCGAGAATTTCGCAACTTCAACACTACCAAGCCAGTGGACAACACAAAATACTGGAACGGGTATTACCGAACGCTGGAGTCTGTCGAATACAGCAAATGCTGGTGGTGCTGCTTACGAGCTGATGTGTACATACCAACAAGTTAACCCCGCAACAACTAGGATTATTACTCCTCCTGTTAACACGGTTGGCGTTAGTTCGGTTACGTTCTCTTTTAAACACATGCTAAATGCCTATGCAGCAGGTGTTACTTTGAGTTTGCAAACTTCAAACGATAAATCAACCTGGACAAATACCAGCTGGTCAGTTGCCACAACAGCAACCGATATTGCTGCCACAACAGTTACTGTACCTGTAACAACCAACCTGAATTCAAGTACAACCTATTTTGCTCTTGTTGCTACTGGTGACCTATACCAGATCGACTACTGGTATGTTGACAATATTTCAATTACCAGCGGTGGTTCAACTACAACCCCTACGGTTACTACAACGGCTGCTTCAAGCATAACTTCAAGTTCTGCAGTAAGCGGTGGTAATGTAACTGCCGATGGTGGAGCAACTGTAACTGAAAGAGGTATTTGCTATGCAACAACTGCAAACCCAACAACTGCAAATAGCAAAGTTGTAACTGGATCAGGAACAGGAACATACACTTCAACCATTACAGGACTTGCAGCTAGTACACTATACTATGTAAGGGCTTACGCAATTAATGCCAATGGAACTTCCTACGGCTCACAGGTTTCTTTCACAACCCTAGGTGGTGGAACAACTGTTATAATTGGAACTGGCACTGCAACTCAGGGATACCCACTAAGTTGCTACTACGGCTATGAGAGAAGCGCATCACTTTACACTTCTGCTGAGATTGGTAGAACTGGAACAATTAATATGGTTGAGTGGTATCCAACATTAGCCACGACTTATAGCGTTCCCGTTAAAATTTACATCAAGACCACAACTGCCACTACCATTACTGCCTCAACTTGGGCAACCGCAATCTCAGGTGCTACTTTAGTTTATAACGGTACGATGGCTGGAACAACTGCTAATGCATGGAAGGCATTCAACCTATCCACAACATTTAACTATACCGCAAACAATGTATTGGTTCTTGTTGAGACCAACTACACTGGAACAGGTGCAGGTACAAGTACTGGTCCAGCTTGTCAATACACAACAGCGACTAGTAAGCATATGTATATAAGAGCTGATAACACGGCACCAACAGGTACCGCAACTGTTACAAGTTATCGCCCCAATATTAGATTAACATTCACTGGAGCTGCTGCTCCTCAACAGATTGAACAAAATGTTGAGACTATATCTGGTATGATAAGTGCTTACCCGAATCCTACAACCGGAATAGTAACCATAAAAAGTGAAGGAAGTATTAAATCAATTGATGTTTACTCAATTACTGGAGCAAAAATTTACTCGAAACCAAATATTTCGAATAGCTCTTCTAATGAGATTGATCTTTCTGAATTCCAAAATGGAGTGTATATTTTAGTTGTAAATGATGGAGTTAAGCGTCATACAATGAGAATTATTAAGCAATAATTACACACTGATATTTATTATTAAAACCCGCGAATTTTTGCGGGTTTTTTTATTGTGCATTTCTATGAATATTTATTTTCTTTGCAGCCTTAACGTAACGCATATTATAAATCAAATTAAACTAAATCTTTTTCGATGGAAAACAAATTGGCCAATCCTGCTCCACTTGGTTTGTTGGGCTTTGGGATGACTACAGTTCTTTTAAATATTCATAATGCTGGATTTTTCCCTGTAAGCGCAATGTTACTTGCTATGGGTATTTTCATTGGTGGTATCGCACAGGTTATAGCAGGTACTCTTGAATTCAAAAAAGGTAATACTTTTGGAATGACAGCATTTATTTCCTATGGATTTTTCTGGATCATTTTTGTTGCGATTTGGATTTTTCCAGACCTAGGTGTTGCAAAAGGAGTTAAAACAGAGGAAGGCTTTATGGGATGGTTTTTATTTCTTTGGGGTATTTATTCTTTCTTTATGTGGATTGGAACTTTCAATAAAAACAAAGTGCTTCAATTCGTATTTCTTACACTTTGGGTTTTATTCTTTTTGCTTGCAATCCGCGATTGGACAGGTTCTGTTGGTATTGGGATAGTTGCTGGTTATGAGGGTATTTTGTGTGGCGCATCTGCTATATACCTTGCAATGGCAGAGATTTTGGAAGAAACTTTAGGAAAAAAAGTACTACCATATTAAACTCTTTATTAGTTATTATATCTAAAAGGATGTTTCCTCTTGAGATGAGAGTGAAATATCCTTTTCTATTTTAAGGACGATTAGTTATTCGTTGTTTGAAGAAACATTATATGATATTTAACAACAATTAAATCATACATAAATGAAAAAACCACTATTTACTATCCTTCTTATGCTCGCTTTTGTGTCTGTTTTTTCACAAGAGAAGGCTAATGTTTATAACCCCAATGCCGACGCAAAAGCAGATATTAAGATTGCCATTTCAAAGGCAAAAGCCGAAAGCAAGCATGTCCTGATTCAGGTTGGAGGCAATTGGTGTCCATGGTGCATTAAATTCCATAAAATGGCAACGACAGATGTAAAAATCGATTCATTAATAAAATCGGATTACGTTTACATCCTGTTAAACTACAGTAAGGAGAATAAGAATCTTGATGTTCTTAAATCGTATCAGAATCCCCAACGATTTGGATTCCCTGTTTTCCTTATCCTTGATGAAAACGGTAATCTTCTTCATACTCAAGACTCAGGCTTACTGGAGTTGGATAAGGGCTACGATGCTAAAAAAGTGTTTACTTTCCTAAAAGGATGGAATTTTAAAGCGTTAGATCCCAAAAATTACCCTGATAAGTAAAACATTCAGAGATATTTTCGTGTTTTAAGGTGTTTGAAATTCAAAAGGTTGTTTGAGGTGGAGATGTTTACTTGAACAACTTTTTGTGTTTTGAATATAGATTACAAAATTTTTGTTAAGAGCCCATGTGTGTCAGAACCGATGGATAAACCCTATAATTATTTAAGCATAACCCCATAGATTTAACTACTTATTTTATCTGGTTATTTATTGATGTATTCTTATTTTTATATTGAAAATAAAGCAAGTTTTTATTGTTTCTTTTTAACGGTTTTTATTTTCTTTCTTTGATTCTCTTCTAACCTAAACTTAACGATTTTAGCTATTAATTCTAACGGCATTGGTTGATCAAGAGGAAACTGAACCGAGCCTTTCCCTTGTTTGTAAACTGAAAGTTCTTTTTTAAAGGCCTCTATTCCCGAAGGAATAGGATAGAATCCAATGTGATTTTTAAAAGCAGCAAAATGAACCAAGTTTCCATTTAGAACAAAGGTTGGAATGGCATATTTAATGGTTTCCTCAGCTTCGGGTGCAACTTGCCTAATTGTTGAGCGAACCTGTTCAAGTAGAATTTGAACCTCATTAGGAAAACCGCAGATGTAAATATCTATCTCGTTTTTCATGTATTAAAACTTTAAATCGATAAATAAAAATCTCTTTCTCGTATCAATGAATGTTTTATTATGCTCTAACAGGTCTATCGAATCCAAGAGCGATTCTTCTTGCCATTTTTGGAAAAGCACATTAGTTTGTTACCAATTAGCTAATGGGTTTTTTGATTGTTGGAATAGAGTTTTTGGAACAATATATTATTTATCTGATAATCAATTAATATTTTCCTGTAAAACGTATCTTGAAAAATTGAACTATATTTTTCATATAGAATAAGGCCAACATTTTTCTTGTGCAAAAATTTCTCGCTTTCATAGTGCTGTGAATTAACAAAATAAGATCCTTTTAATGCGACAATCGAATCATTGCCATTTGTATTTGTCAACAACCTTCAAGCAGGGGCTAGTATCCGTTGAACGATCATTATAACTAGTTGAAAATGTATCGCCTACAATATTACTAAAAAATTTGTACTTTCCATAATGACCAGGAACTACTTCATCAATGATTTTAATAAGAATTGAATATGGATAGATTGGCTTACCATTGAGGAATGGATCAGAAACAAAATCACAATCAACTATTTTACAGTTAATTGAGTACATCAACACCAGTTTTAATATACGAATGTAGAATGTAATTAATCGCCGTGGTATCAGAAACAATTAAGGAATCTACCTAGGTTATAACATAAACTTACTTTATAGCATCAAAGGTGGTTGAATTATTGTATTGTTTAATAATATCTTTTTTGCAGGAGAATAGAACGGAAAATAATGATTTTAAAAATTGTTTTCATAATCTTGTTTAAACTTATGAGCATAAAATAATTAACTTGTTTATAAATTGGTATTTATGCTACATATTTACACAAAATAAAAACTCACTTTCTTTAAATAAAAACCATAAAAAGCAACTATATAAAATCAATTTAAGGCTCACGTAAAACCTTTTCTAACTAGAACTTATGTAGAATTAAAAAAGGGCAATGGTAAGATCGCCCTTTTTAATGAGATGTCCTGTTATACCACTATAGTACAGCCTTCAACGCATCAATTGATCCATATCCAAAATTTGCATCGCGGTTAGGATATAATTGAGCAGATTGAATAAGTCTATTTAGCACCTGATCCCGTGTCCAACTTGGGTAACGTGCCCAAACTAAAGCAGCAATACCTGCTGTGGTTGAGGTTGCAACAGATGAACCACCAACATAATCAATTGTATTTGCGTAGTAACCTCCAACAACAGAAGTACGATTGGAATCACCTGCTCGTTGCATAACTACTGTAAATGCAATTTTACTGCCTTTATGGCAAACAGCACATTCAGTATAGGTTGGGGAATCTGTAATACCCGTAACAGCAACACATTCATCCATGCTTGCGGGGAAAATAACGCCTACCCAATTAGTATATTCCGTAGATGTTCCTCCTGCTGCAAAAATCAATTTTCCTTTTGAATAGGCATATTTAACACCGTCGGAAATGCTTCCAATAGAGATAATATGACCAATTGACATAGAAATAATTTTTACACTTGAATTATTACCAAGTTCTGTTAGAGCTCTAGCAACACCTTTTTGCTCTTGATAACCTTCAAGAACTACATCGTGAGTTGCTCTGTAGGCAACTAGATTGCAATTATATGCTACACCAACAGGCATATAACGATCATTACGTGGGCTAGCAAGGTTACCGCCCATTGATGTACCATGTCCGCATAAATCATTAACCCCATCAGTTGTAGTAACCCAAGGCCAAATAGAGTCAATATAAACACCATATTTAGTTAAGGTACGACCACTTGAATAACCTTCGTTAAAATTGCTGCCAAGCATATCTTGATAAGCAGAAAGACCAGTATCAATAAGACCCACAGTTACTCCTGCTCCTGTGCTGTAAGTCCAAGCTGATGGGATATTGTGCTTATCGTAAACCCAAGAAACTAGGCAATTGGGTGCAATTGTCCTATAATCAGCTGAATTAACAGGATCTGCTGTAGTAGTACAACCCGAATCACTTTTTATCTTACTTTTAAAAGCGAAATAATTATACCCTGCTGGCTCAACATACCTAACGCCAGACATTTTACGTAACTGCTCAATAGATTCAAAACTGGTGATTTTTACATCAAAATTATTTAATATAGCATCATCATTAAATACTATATTTTCACCTTTAAAATTGGGATTGGCAATCTTTTCTCCTTCAATTGTTAAGTTCACTAGACGATTTTTAAGATCAATTAATTCTGAACTTTTCTTAGTTGCAAATGGCGTTGAGCCATATCCAATTGTTACTATACCGTCACTTAGCAAAGCAGCACTCCAAAGAGTATAATTATCAACTTGTTTCCAATTGAAATTCCCTGTTTCAGCAATAATTTTATCTATTACCTTATTAACTTGTTCACCTGTAAGTGGTTTTTTTTGTGTTGGGGTTTTACCTTCGTTTGTTGGTAGATTGTCTTTTGTACAACTAGCTAGAATAACGATAAGCAAGCACGTAAATAATAGTCTTTTTTTCATATGCATTGGGTTTTTGGTTTGTTTAATATTGTTGCAATATAATAATTAAAAAGTAAATGAATATTTATGTAACTATTTATCAATTTTACGTATCAATAATGTTCGTAAAATGAAAAAGAGATTATGTGTTGAATCTTAGATAAACTAAACTGTGGAGAAATAATTAAATCTAAAATAAAGAAGGGATTTTCGTGATATTTCTATAATTTGATCGAAATGAGTTAACTCTTAATTTTAAAGTTTAAAAATGCGAACGTTTACTGTGGTAAATATATATTTATGCTCTACATTAGTTAAACGAAATATAATTCTATGAGGGTTTTTAAAAATTGGTTTATAGAGAATTTGATTAAAAAGAATTTAAGGCAATTATAGCATCGTGTATTAGATTCTTCAATATGTTTAGCATCAGTTTTTGCGCACTAACTTTTTCGTTTATTTATTGAAAGATTATCATTTGGGTAAAGCCCATATGCAAGCGTTAATAGTATTGGTTATTCCTTCTCCTGTTTTGTGCGCGACGTGAACGCACTGAAAACGCTCCTCTGATTATCAGCT
>JACABB010000044.1:22269-31975 GCA_013376985.1 Bacteroidales bacterium | reverse complement strand
AAGGATTCGCTGAAAGCAACCATCTTGTCTTTAGAAGATCCTTCGCTTCGCTCAGAACCGAACTTGCGAGTTCGGCGCAGCCAATGACATCTTACATCGAACTGACGAACTTTAAAGACAGATACTAGCTAGGTTGGCACAGCCAATGACAATGGAGTATCTTTTGCTTATTGGTATTAAAGCGGATATAAATATTATATAATATATCGCAAATTGCGATATTGATGAAAGGGATTGCAAAGCGGGGATATTCCTATTCGTTTATTTAATTACCAACTGCTTTATGATAAGAGGGTGTCCAAAAAGTCAATTAACCGCAAAGGATTAGGAGATTTCGCAAAGTTCGCAAAATTAATATGTTGTTTATTAAATATTTGCGTTCTTTGCGTTGCTTCTTCGCGCTCTTTGCGGTTTAAAATTAATCTTTTTGGACAGCCTCTCTGGCTGGCGGAGACCGCTATTTATCTTCGATGAGCTCACACCGTTCGGTTAATTACAACAATGAAGTTTTTTCATAAAAAATCACACCAACTCTTTCAATATGATCAATTAATTCTGGATTTTCAATCTTATGGAGAATAGACAAGTCAATGTTATATGGCAATAAGAGGTCATCAAGTTTGTTTTCTATTTTAATAAGCAAATTAAAATCTAAAGTTTGCCCAACCAGACTTAAATCAATGTCTGAACCTTCTCTATAATTTCCTTTTGCCCTAGAACCATATAAAATAGCTTTCTCAATTGCTGGGTATTCAGCAAAAACTGACTGTATTTGTTGTATGTAAGATTCTTTTAATCCGTGTTTCATCTGTCTATTTTTTGTTTTTTAAAGGTACAGATGGAACATCCATATAATAATCATTCTCGTGTGTGTTAAGGCTATTATCATGGACGTTTCATTTTCTATCAAAAAAAACTTTGTTGGC
The DNA here is from genome assembly GCA_013376985.1 of Bacteroidales bacterium. Taxonomy (GTDB): domain Bacteria; phylum Bacteroidota; class Bacteroidia; order Bacteroidales; family Tenuifilaceae; genus UBA8529. Next base: position 31,049 of record JACABB010000044.1, on the reverse strand, counting down.
TACCTGTTCGTTTTCCTTCCATTACGTTTTCAAATTCTTTAAAAACATCATAATATTCATTTATAATTTTTACATAAATCTCATTGGCAGTTTCTTCGTTATATGTATGAGAAGTCTTAATGCGACTTTTCATCATATCCATCCACATTTCGCCATTTTTAATAAGATTGGTAGAAAAAGCATAACGTATAGCATCTCTAGAACCAGCAATTTCAGAATCACCCTGATATAGTGCATAGTCTTTCATCACATTCCAAGCCATTTCATAAGTATATTCAAATCGTTGAATTAATCCTTCTTTTATTATTTCCTCAAGCACTTCTTTAATGTCTTCATCGCTTTGAATTTCGAGTTTTTCCTCATCAATTTCATTTTTAATATACAAAACTGCTTCCGACAGTTTTTTCAGAGCTTTTCTAAAGTTAGAAAATCTTTGCTCCCATCTTATATCTCTTTCTATTGCCATAATTGTTAGCACATTTTACTCGTAAAGGTAGAGAATTATACTTGTACTTTAAAAGGTATATGCAAAACTCATTCTATATCAATCAGGAATGCGGTTCTAGATAACCTTGTGGCTTAGCTGTAGCAGTCGGTCGTTATTTGGCAATGCAAAAATAATTATTCTATTTTACTTGTATATGTCTTAGAATGCCGAGCGGGGTGATGAACCCACAATTACTCACAAAACTGGCTATAACATATACAGATTGTTAACGGTTGGCTTTTTTAGATTTTTTCTAGTTTTTTAATCCATTCACTAAATCTAGGACTTTTAGCTTTTATCTTGTCAAGACCGATTGCTTCAGCTAAAATATTACCATATACAATTTTGTTATAACCAAGAATAATTCTTTCTAATCTATGTGAAGGAGATGTTTCTCTGTTGTTATTAATCATCTCAGGATTACTATATTGTCGGAATGTTTGAGTTAGTTCATCTTTCCCAACTAATTCTTTTGGCGGTATTTGTTCATAAAATATATCTATGTCATTGAAAAGTAATCCTTCAAATTCGTGCAGTTGCAAATATGGAATGAAACGATATCTTAAAGACTCTTCAATACTTTCTAACATTCCTTGTTCAAGTATCTCCATTCTTTCATTTTTATCTGGATTTCGCTCTGCATCATTCCACATAGGGAAATTGTATTTACTATATACACCATAATAATCTATTAAAATAGTTACTATAGCTGTCGAATCATTTGTTAAATGAAGAGTAATCTGTTTTTTTAACTCAGACCATTTTACAATACCACCCATTGATTTTTTAATAAGTGGTGATTGAATATAAATTCCTTTTTTTGCGAAGTATGGAGTTAGGATTGTATTGCAGAATTCTTTTTCTGTTTCACCTTCACATATAATAATAACTCTTTTCATTTCTTAATAATTTGGTTGACCAGTAGTTATTATATTCCTTTTCCATAAATCATCAATGGTATAATCCTCTAACCATTCTTGAAGCTTATTTGCATCTAAACGGTTAAACTTTGAACACCCATCAATTTGGTCAACTGTTATAATTGATTCCGGTGAAAAATGACTTATTAAATCTGTTGATTGTGTTGCTATAATTACTTGACATCCTTTCGCTGAAACTGATTTTATCATGCCAGCTAATTTTGCAATTGCAGAAGGATGTAAACCCAGTTCTGGTTCATCAATGATTATTGTATCAGGTAGATTGGGCTGCATAAATAAAACGGTTAATGCTATAAACCGAATTGTTCCATCTGATAAATCATTAACGCCATAAACAGTATCACAATATCTATCTTTCCACTGCAATTTTACAAAGTTCTCTGTATTAGGTATAAAATAAAAGTCTGAAAAATATGGTGCTATAGATTGAATTGTTTTTACAATTCTATTATATACAATTTTTTCTTCTTCTTTTATGTCATATAGAAATGCTGCCAAGTTAGCACCATTATAATACAAGTAGTATATATCATTCTCTATATGGCTAGGTATGGTAAAAGGTGACTTGTCACTAGTATCGTGGAAGTGATATTTCCTAAAACCTTCAAGATATTTAATTACATAAGGAGCTCGGAAATTGTCTGTCGTCTTAATCCTTGCTTCTCTATCAAATCGGCTAATATCTACACCCCTGTCACTTCTAAAAATTAAACGTTCTTCGGTAAAAATTAATCCATCAGAACCTAATTTGAGCTTTGCTGAATAACCATTATTCCCATTTTCAAACTCGACTTTAAAACTGATTGTATCGGTTACTTTTTGTCCTTTATGAAGAATTTTATTCTCTCCTCCTGTTAATGCGATATATTCATTTAGATTTTTATTATAGAGCCGATTTAGAAAATCAAAAAATGAAATGAAATTACTTTTTCCACTTCCATTTGCACCTATTAACAAATTAATTGGGTTTAAGTCTATTCTTTCAGACTTAATCGATTTATATCCTGATATCTCTATGTAATCCATTAATTAATCGTTTATTTCAATTCCCAAATTTAATAAATAAACAAGAATATACTATTTGCTATGAATAGATACGTTCAAAGTCCTATTTTAAGTTTCTGACTAACGTTAAAATATAAGTGTAAAAATCAACTTGTTGCAAATTCAAAATCCTCATTAGTCAATCCAAATTTATTAATTTGTTTTCTAATTCTTTTCACCAAGCCCAGTTTCCCCCCTTTCAGCAAAGTTTAACTCTTAACCCTAACCTCATTATTTTAAATTGCCGTTTTGTACCGCATAAAACTCTTAATATGTTTCCCATGCAATTTAATCTTCTGTTTTATTGCATATATTTATTCTGCTATTGCTAGTGAATTTATGGTTTTTATTTGGTATTGGTACGGGTTGTTATTTGGCAATACAAAAATAATTATTCTATTTTACTTGCTTATGTCTTAGAATGCCGAGCGGGGGGTATTGGTGCGGGAAGTTAGCATTTGTTGTGCGTAGTTATTTTATCTTTTTCTTTCGTCTTTGAGTATCCATATCCTGTAGACCTAAAGTTAGTTCAAACACACTAATTAGTTTATTAATAACTCCTATGACAAATCGAGTACTAAATCCAGCTAAAAAAGGTAAAAAAACTAATAAACTGCTTTTAGTATCAATAGTACTTGAATCAAAAGAATATGCATTATAAGCAAATGATATAAAAAATAGCCAACCTAATAAAGGCCCCACAATTATTCTAAAATAAACAAATGCTTTTTCTTCAGTATTAAAGGTTCGTTCTTTTATTTCTCCAATTACATTAAAAATTGTAAATATCAATGAACCTAATAGACCCAAACAAATAGCTAGTAGAGATTTAAAAAAGTCAGCACCAATATTTATTTTAATAAAATAAAAAGAAGATACACCTAAAATTATTGACATAATTGATAAAAATATAATCAATTTATAAAACCATTCTTTATCAAATCTTTCGACATCATCTATTTCAGGGTTTTTAGAATCTCCATTTTTATTAAAATATCTAAGAGAGTATATTGACTCAAATGTTGCAGGAGAAACCAATTGAGAAAAGTCTCTAATTATTTTATCTAGTTCTCCACCAACTTCTATAATCTGATTGTTAGTAATTTGCAATTTTACATCATTCAAGGCATCTAATAAGTTATCGGGAATATCAAACCCTTTTTCAATGGCATAGTCTCTTAATATAGAGGCTTTAACTAATTTTCTATCAATTTCAATTTTGAAATTATCTGCATAGACTTGATTAATATTATCCATAAATTTTATTATAAATTAATTGTTTCGTTTCTCAATTTCATTGGCGTTCTCTATAATTACGCACAACTCGTTTATATATGCACTAAAAATACATATACACACCCATATTGGAATGTATTGTGTACCTTTTAGTAATCTTTATCAAACTTAGTAATTTATTATTGTTCATCAAAATGGATTCTATTCTTTTGAATGCTTACTTCTATATTAATCTCTGCTTTTTTACTCCTTTTCATCCAACCATAAATATAAATCCTAAATGCAATTAACTATATAAACCGTAAGCAAACACAATACAAGTCTGTTTTATACCAGTTCCTTTTGGAGTTTTGTATATTCCTTGTGGAATACAAACTTATCTTCGTGGAATTGGAATTTTTCTTTGTGGAATATTACTAACCTCATGAGGAAAAGAACTTTCTCTTTGTAAAATGTAATATTTTTCTCGTAGAATAGAATATGTTCTTCGTGAAATAGAATTTGTTTCATGAAGAAAGTAACATCTCCATCCTAGAATTAGAATTTTTCCTCGTGGAATACAACAAATTTCACAAGGAAAAATACATTTTCTTTGTGAAACTCTTCAAGCTATTCCATCAACTATCTCATACATATATAAATATGAATGAAATTATGGGAGAATCCTTTTCATTCTTGGGAGTAATGGGTATCTGTTTGCCAGTTTTTGTAGTGCTTTTTAGCGAATTTTAACATCGGGTAAATACTATTGGGTGAAACTTGGCGTTGGAATTGTGGTAGCGGCAACAGGTATACATTAGCATTGCGGTTTAGGTGTACTTGTAAAAAAATATAATTGACACTTATATAGTATATTAACTATAAAAAGATTGTTTGTATGAGAAGGTTAACATTGCTTTTTGATTTTGTAAAATTTCCGGTTTACGAAAAGATTGTTTTCTTCCGAAAAGTCATAAATAACGTAAAAGATAACCCTGCGTTTACTAACCCCGATGTTTCTCTACGGGTTGCCAATTCGCTTGTAAACCAGCTTGAACTGGATTATATTGCTGCAAAGAATGGTGGCAAAGCAGCCACGGCAGCAATGCACGAAACAGAGAAGAAGGCAACCGAAATCTTCCGTAGCTTGGCCGATTACGTGGATCGTGTTGCAAAAGGCGACAAGGTAATAGTCCTAAGCAGTGGCTTTAATTTGGCCAAGGAGCGTGCTGCTATAAATAAGGCAGAGCTCAGTGCAAGTTCTGGTTATAAATCGGGAGTTGTACGCCTTAAACGTCGAGCCGTTAAAGGGGCTAAAAGCTATATGTGGCAGTACAGCATAAATGATATACCATCGGATGATAAGGGCTGGATATTCGTGGGGATTAGCACACAGGCTTCGTACCAAATTGAAGGGTTGATACCTGTTACTAAGTACTGCTTTAGATCAGCGGTGGTAACCATTGCAGGATTATCGGATTACTGTTCCCCTGTTTTTAAGGTGGTGGAATAATTAGGTGGTTTCCTCTTCTTCCTTTCGGTGTAAATGGGTGTTTGCTTTGTGTTTTTTGTGATTTCTTTGTGATTTTTGTGGGATAGCTGTTACATAAAGGGTGTTAATCCTATCGCAAAATGCGATATATTGCTAGGATGAATAAACCCCAACCCTTTAAATAAGGAGCTACAATTGATTTCCTTATAGGAGTAAATATTCTTTCAACCCATTCATTAGAAATCAACCCTATTACAACGCCCAATTAACCCTCCTTCTTAAGGAAGGTTGGGAGGTTTTGGGGTTATGGGTGATGTTGGAGTAATGTTTTTTAATTGACAGGTTAAAATATATCGCAAATTGCGATATTTATGTAAGGGTTTGCTAGCTGGGTTTACATAGCTAACACATTGCAAAGGTTATATTTCTTAATTTGTAATTCATTCTCGGTAATTGGGGGGCATAGGTTTTTGTACAAACACGATTTACATGGCATTATATTATTTCTAGTAAAGAACCAGTAGTTTGATTTGCATAATGCATCGAATAGGATTTGTTTCAGGTTTATCTCATTATCTAAGCTTGCAATTGCTTTTGTGCTATTCTCGCAGCTATAAATAGCATTATTCTTAATAACTAGTTTTCCGAATAAATTCCTATTCAGCATTTTGTTTGCATCGTAATTCTGCTTGGTTAATTTAATATCTTGAATATCCTCTTCGTTTAAATAGATATTTTCACTTAAAAAGTTAGCATCAGCTTTTGAGTAATCAATTTCGAAATTATATTCAATATTATTTGAGATTTTATTGAAATAGTAGTTGTACTCCTCTTCATTTGATATTTTAAATTTTATCCTGATGTTTTTCTCCTCCATAATTTTTTCGGAGAAATCGAAGTCGGCTATTATTACTTGCAAAGAGAATATCTCATTGGATTTAGCATCTGGTAAGTTGTTTATAAAAGAGTAGTACTCCTTGATATTAATTTCGATATAGGTTTTAATCTTGGCTGTTTTCAGAAACGATATCAATATTTCAACCGCCTCTTTATTTAAAGAGTATGAATCAATGAAAACATTTATCTTCTTCAAGGAGCTGTTTTCAGCATCTCTGATTAGCTGAATTATTTTATCAATCTTTATACAGCTATTATTCTTAAAATGGATAGATAATTCAAGTAGATTCTCAAGAATATCAGTACCCTGATCTCGGTAGGATATTTTCTTAAATTTTCTAAGATTTTTTTGAATATTTATGATAGGGTAAAGAATTAATGGCTTATCAATGGAGGTGTAAATACCTCCAAAAAAGTTATCTTCAAATCTATTGATAAGTGATTTATACTCTTTTATATCACTGTTAGTAATTTTAGTTGAATAACCATTTTCGGATATTCTTTTTATCATTTTATACTCTTCGCCTTCAAATAAATATTTCTTTGAATCGAGTACATTAAAAATAAGACATTTTCCCCTTGAATGGTTAAAAGTTATCTCAGCGTAGGGATCTAAATACAACCATTTATGCATAGAATACCTCTTTTAATATTTTTTTGTAGAACTTTCTCTCTTTTTTTAAAGTGTTCAAATAGTTGGAAATTATTTGAGTTGATTTACTTTCATGTTCATAACCATGGCAAACGAGTTTATCCTTACTTAAATCCAGATTAAATATGCACTGCATACATTTATCTGCATAAAAGCAATGATTGCAATAATTGTCCAAAAGCTTATCGTATATGCCATTCATGGAGTTAATTATTCTCTCATAATCAATAAAAACATCACTTTCTGAAATGTAACCCATTGTTGAAAATTCATCCGAAATTCTTTCGCATGGTAATATTTTCCCTTTTGAGGTAATAAATATCTTTCTTGAAAAAGGAATGCATGTTCCTGTTGGTAGATATGTGTTGTTGGAAGAAACTTCAAAGAAATCGATATACTTTTGGTAAACATTATTTGTATAAATATGAATAAATTTTGATACTTGACCGATTACTGGCATTTCAACAGAAAGTTTATCTCGAATAAAACGATAATCTTCGCTTTGGTTCAAATCCTCATTTATATTTTTATATTTTTCCCAGAACTCATACTTTTTATCCTCGTTAACCCCAGTTGTATTCAACTCCGAAAGATTGGTGTTTTTTTTGTACTTGTCATTTATATATTTGAATGCTTCGCTTACCGAGTTTCGATTATGAATAACGGAGTTAAAGTCAACGCTTTTTCTAAAGAAATCGGGATAATTATGGTATGCAAAATCAATATTTTCGATAATTTCATTAAATGCATCTTTTCCATTGGGGTATACCCTGTATGAATTGTTATTTTTATTTCCATCCAAACTCACAAGTAACCTGAAATTGTTCTCTGCAAGGAATGCGATATGCTTTTTTAGGAGCAGAGCATTTGTGGTCATGGCAAACCTTGGATTAAAATTATCATTTTTAATTTTATTTACATAGTCAACAACAGATTTTATAAACTCAATATTCAGTAAAGGTTCGCCTCCATAAAAACTTATTGTTATGCTTTTATTTAGCGACCTGTTCAGGTTTTGATTTAGAAATTTATTAATATAATTTAAGAAATTGATTGCATAAACCAAAGGTAAGTTTGTCTTTTCTCTTTTCGAATTTTTGCCGCTGTACAACTCACCGTAACCACAATACTTGCACTCTAGGTTGCAGCTCTCTGTTACTTCAAATACCACTTGTAATGCATTTGCCAGAGAGTCTTTTATGTGGTCTTCGGTAAACCTCCCTGAAAGTTTTTTCCTTTTGTCCTGTTCTTTATAAAACCCCACACTTTTTAAATAATCCTCTTTTTTATTTCTATTTAACTCATTCTGCGGTTTTAAAATAAAGTATTTTGTTTCGTTATCGTAGAAAAATTCTTCACTTATCATTGTGCAATTTTTAAATTATGTATGAGCGAATTATAGTTAAATCGTAAGTATAGTTTGGTGTTTTTTTTGAAATAAGTTTTTGATTAGTTATCAAGCAACCCCAGCAAAAACCTAAATAGTTTTTATGATTTGTTGCTGAGGTTGCCATTTAAATAATTATAAACCGTTCTTTATGTCTAATTTCGAATGTTGGTTGTTTGCATCTAAATCAGAGGCATCATTATACATCTCGCAATAGCAAGGATGATAAGGGCCACAAGCACAGAATATTATTCCACCTTTAATTTTACTTAATTCATTCACATCAAACCTATTTGATGTGATTCTGTCTAATTTTAGTTTTTTCATAATTAATTAATTTAAAACTTATTTTTCAGTAAGCATTACCCATTACTGATTGGGCTTTTCCAATTTTAGGTACAGAGAACCTGAAATTTTAAAATATCTATTTTTCAATAAAAATATTTACAGAAAACATGTCATTATAAAACTTTAATTTGATTGCTAATGGATTAATAAATAGTATTATATATTAAGTTTATGTATGTTTAAATGAGGATGTAAAATATTTTTCCACTTACTTGCGCTCCTAAATATAAAAATATTAATGCTTAAAAAAAATACAATAAAATATATAGTATGCCTAATAAATTATCATTAAATAGTTTAAATTATATATTTTATAT
>JACABB010000044.1:0-22259 GCA_013376985.1 Bacteroidales bacterium | reverse complement strand
TAAAAATACAAATCATGATGATTACTTTGTATTTGCTTAATTTAGGAGGTTGTTTTAGTCCTTTTAATGAGCAAAAAATAAAAAATATTTTATAGTAGACTAAATAAAAAGACAACAGATAAGTGGAGTTATGGAGATGGTAACTTGAAAAATTAGAAACTTGGCACAAACTAGTTTACCCTGTTGTTCTAAGATTAATTTTCGTAATAGGTAATTATCAAATATTTAGAAAAGTTAACCCTCTATGAGGGTTAACCTGTCTGAGGTAGATACGTCAAAGATAATTTTAGGATATTTTGATTCCTATTTTGACTAGAAATGCTTTAGTGGTAAAAAATTGTATGAAATATCATTTGTTTGAGAAGACTAAAAGTTAACCCTATAGCTCATCCCAAACGCATCTTGACCAATAACCGTTGGTGTAAATGATGTTTTAACTAGAGTGTTTCCATGTTTTTTATGAATAACTTGCTGTCCATGTGTAAGTGCAATTTTCCCGTACACATAACCAATGGCAATAGCAATTGGGTAATCGCTAGCCCAATGAACTCCATTATTTAGCATAGAATAGCCTAAAACTCCCATTAGAGTGTAACCAATAGGTTTGATGTATGGATTATTAGGGTAATTTCCGGAAATAATAGTAACAGTTGCCATTGCTGTAGCCAAATGACCCGATGGAAAGGCATCAAAATGTGAAACCTGTTTTTGATATTTTGATGGATTTGGAAAGGGACGCCATACTCCACCTGGAGCAGTTGCTCCATCGGGACTTTCACGACCTGTAATTCGTTTAATAAATTGGACAGTAATACCCAATGTTACGAACATCTCGGCCATTTCCGAGGATGTTTGCAATGCTCTATAATCTTTTGCAAAGCTACCGTAGCTATAAAAACCACTTGCTATTAGAATGCTAGGCCAACCTTCGCCTAAAAAGTAAAATGATGAGTTTAAGTTTCGAGGAACATCAAGAACAGGTAAGTGGAAGCCCCCTATTTTAAGAGAAATTGCATGGGCAAAGTTTTTGTCCGGATTAAGATGTATGTATCGACCAAATTGTTGGGATGCATCCGTAATTTTTTGATCCATAGCAATAAGTACGGCTGTTCCACCTATTAGTAGACCAACTTTAGTTAAGTTGTTTTTTCTTGTACTTACTTTACAAAAATCGGCCAGATTTCTTGGCACATACCCAACAAATCCGAATGGACGGGTTTTATAGAATAGTAATGATGTTGAAGAATCAATATCTACAATTTGCGCCTTAACTAATGAGGTATCTCTTTTAGATTTATATACCAAAGTATCCCTTCTTTCAGAGGCATTGATTGCTGTTGAAATAATGAAAAGAAGTACAAAGGCTATTGTAACGTGAGTTCGATATTTGAAATGTAATAATATGTTCATTTGTAGAGATATATAATTGTTAGTGAGATGATGGAAGGTTGGAAGGTTGGAGTAATGGAGAACAATAGGTTAGATTTTTGCTTGTATCTTCCATTCTTCCAATATTGGCTACGCCGAACTTCGTTTCCAGTTTTCCATTGATTCAAATAAAATAGATAGATTAATATATAGGTTAATACATTGTTTCTTACGTCGAACTGAGGTTATTGTAAAAATTCTTTGTAAGAAGTAGCTGATATTTATTCCCATCTATCCAATTTTTTCTTGTAAACGTAATTTGAAGATTGGTAGTAACCTACAGCATCATTTAAAAGTTCATTATCCGCAGGAATATCAATCATAACCCCAGTTTGCCTATTAAACTGGTAATAACGAACCTTTTGCTGTGGACTTAGAATGACAATTTTATCATTCTTTATAAAACCTAACTTTTGGTAATTTGCAATAAAAGCCCGCTCCTCATTTGGTGTCATTTTGAGTATATCCTTTCCAAAGAATTTACTCTTATATGTCCAGTTAAGCATACCAAGCAGTGTGGGAGCAACATCAATTTGACTTGATAATTTATCTATCTTCTGAGGAGGGCAAAGTGTTGGATTATATATAATAAGCGGTATTTGATACTCAAGAACAGGTAATTCGGTTTGTCCTGCGCTTCCAGCACAATGATCGGCCATTATAACTATTAAAGTATTATTAAACCAAGATTTCTTTTGCGCCTTACGAATGAAATCTCCAATAGCATAATCGGTATATTTAACAGCGCCCTCACGATTTGCAGGCGATTTAATATCAATACGCCCATTAGGATAGGTAAATGGTCGGTGATTTGAGGTTGTCATTATAAGGTTAAAGAAAGGTTTCCCTGTTGCAAAGGATAGATCGGCTTCTTTTAGAGTTTTATCTAGTAAGTCTTCATCGCAAACGCCCCAAGCATTTGCAAAGTTAATTTCGTTATCTTCAAAATCACCTTTATCAATGGTTTTATACCCATTCCTTTCATAAAAGGCATTCATATTATCGAAATAGCCATTACCGCCATATATAAACTTAAGTTCATACCCACGAGCTTTGAAAAGCTGGCCGAGTGAGAACATATTACCATTATTGGGGCGTTTAATTACACTTTGCCCTGGCTTTGGAGGGGTTGAAAGGGATGCTGCTTCGAGTCCCCATATTGTTCGTGTACCAGTTGCATAAAAATTTGTAAATAGTAAGGAGTTATTTGCAATTGAATCGAGATTTGGGGTAATCTTTCCCTTCTTACTGCCCATATATCCCAAGAATTCTCCACTTAAACTTTCAACGGTAATGAAGATTACATTATACCTCTTTTCCTCTCCTTGATTTGTAATAAGTCGGGAAATATCTGTTACATTATTACTAGTGAATTGGCTATTTTCACTCTTAAGAAGTGAACGTAAATTTGCAAAATTTTCCTCGGTAGGTTTCTTAATGTAAAATGTTTCATAATCGAGCTCATTGTTTATGAAGGCAGCAAAAATGGAATAAACACCATTCTTTGATAATTCATTATTATACCTATTCTCAGTTTTCTCAGCCCAAGTATAATCTACAATTATAAATGATAGAATGGGTAATACAAGGAGAACTATTCCAGCTGTTAAACGTCCTTTGAATTTTACTTTGCTATTTAGTGAAGGGGTAAGTAGGTTCTTCTTTATCACAAAATACATTATGCAGGAATCAATTAAAAAAATTGAGCTAAGAAGTAGGGGTAGGGGATACGATTCACGAATATTTCCGATTACTTCTGTTGTATAAATAAGGTAATCTACCGCAATAAAGTTATAGCGCACTCCAAACTCTTCCCAAAAAAAGTATTCGGATACCCCGTTAAAAAGCATTATGTAAATTGTGATAAAAAGGATAAAATGCCCTAGCCATCTATTTATAATAGAATTATACAGCTTGCTTGGAATGAGTAATAGGAATAGTACAAAAGGGATCATAAAATATGAAAAAGCTACTGTATCGAAGAATAGCCCAACTCCGTATACCCTAAGGAGACTGAAGATACCAAGATTTACTTCATGAAAAGACATGCTTAGTAGTACAGTTCGGGAGATAAATGAGATAATGATAAAGAGAACATACATTAGTAGTATGCTTCCATACCTATTGCTGAGTAGTTTTTTCATATACCTATAATTGTGATTTGTGATAAAACTCTTAATTATATGTGGTTGTATACCAGATAATAATTGAACGGCAAATATATAATATTTATTTATTTCTTCTCTCCTCTCAACACAATCGATTAAAGCAAATTTTGAGGTGGTTGATTTTGCATTTATGCAAAATCGTCAAACCTCTGTGTGCTCTGTGCTTCTCAGCATCAATAAACATCATTACGACAAATTTGTATCTTATTAAAACAACCATTTTGTTGAATTTAGAACATAAACCCTCTGTGTTAAAACTTATATTGAGTTCACGTTACTTTAACCATAAAATCGATTTAGAAGACTCAATTCATTTTTCGCTCTATTTTATCAAATAGTTTTTTAATTATCACATCGTAAATTACCTTTGGCGGGTACTAATAAGTTTATAAGGAATTGAATATGGTGCAAACAAACAGTAAAGAGAAAATAATCTTCCTGATCAACCCAATTTCAGGAACAAAAAAGAAAGCAGATATTCCTAAAAAAATACTTCAGCTGATTGATAAATCCATGTACGATGCTGAGGTTTATATCACTAAATATAAGGGAGAAGCAACAGAAATTGTTCCACAAAAAATAATTGAAGGTTATTCACGATTCATTGCAGTTGGCGGCGATGGAACTGTTAATGAAATAGCCAAAGCATTGGTTGATACTAATGGAATTTTGGGCATTATTCCTATAGGATCAGGAAATGGGCTTGCCAGACATTTGAGGATTCCTCTTGATTTTAAGAAATCAATGGAACTTATTAACACAGGCAAATATGAGGCTATTGATTATGGTAGAGTTAACGATGTTCCGTTTTTCTGTACATGTGGGGTTGGTTTCGATGCACATATTGGGCATAAATTTGCTGAGGCTACAGAGAGAGGTTTTATTACTTACCTCAAAACCACTTTAAGGGAATTTTTCAACTATAAAGCAAAAAAATACAAGCTGAAAATTGATAAGACATTAAAGCTAAAGTCACGAGCTTTCCTAATTACATTTGCCAATGCTTCACAGTATGGGAATAATGCATATATCTCCCCTAAAGCGGATATTCAGGATGGAAAACTAGATATTTGTATTCTTTCCCCTTTTAGATTGCATAGAGGTGTAGGAATTGGTATTCGTTTATTTGCTAAAACAATGGATCGTAGCCCTTTAATGAATACAATGCGGGCGGAGAAAATTGTTTTAAAGCGTAAAAAAGAGGGTGTTATTCATTTTGATGGTGAACCTTGTTTAATGGGAAAGAAATTGAAGATTAGAATTGTCCACAATGGATTAAAGGTGATGTTTCCTAAAATAGGGTAAGGGGAAATATCTTTATGCAAAGTTGAAGGAGAAAGAGATAAAGGTGGATGTATTATATTTTTTAATGAGAAATTACTTATACCGACAACAACTTATAAGTCATTGACGTTTAGTTAGGGCACAAGCCCTTCAGGCTTAGCTAAACGACATTGACTTATAATTTAATAATAGATTAACCTAACCTTACAATTATGAAAATCATATGTATCGGCATGAATTACATGGATCACATTAGGGAAATGAATAACCCTATTCCACAGGTTCCTGTTTTTTTTATGAAACCTGATACCAGTTTAGTTAGAAATAATAATCCTTTCTTTTACCCTGAATTTACTAACGATTTACAGTACGAGTTAGAGGTTGTTTTAAAAATCAATAAGCTAGGGAGAAATGTTAGCGAAAAATTTGCGCATCGTTACTATAATGAAATAGGTCTAGGTATAGATTTTACCGCTCGCGATTTACAACGACTCTGCAAGGATAAGGGAATGCCTTGGGAAATGGCAAAAGCTTTTGATGGTTCAGCACCTATCAGTAGTTTTGTTCAAAAGGATCGGTTTGAGAATCTCAACAATATTAATTTCAAACTCGAAAAAAATGATGTGATTGTTCAAAAGGGTAACACTAATGACATGGTCTTCAAATTCGATCATATAATCTCCTATGTCACTAAATTTATTACCATAAGAACGGGAGATCTTATTTTTACCGGAACTCCAGTTGGAGTTGGCCCTGTTAAAGTTGGCGATAGGCTAAAGGCTTATTTGGAAGATGAACTAATGCTTGATTTTTTTATTAGGTAGATGATTGCCCTTAATGATACTTAATGAACAATAAATAATCCAAATTGTCATTCCGGGTGAAGTCCCGAATCTCTTAAAAAAATTAGATTCCTGCATGCGCAGGAATGACAATTTGGGTTGCTTTTTACTTATTAGGTAATATAGCGATTATTCACATTAAGTAACTTCTAAAACCCTTTTTGCAGCCGAATTCCCCGCAAGCCATCCTGTTGAAAATGCAATTTGGAGATTATAACCTCCTGTATTACCATCAACATCAATTATTTCTCCTGCGAAATAGAGATTATTTAATATTTTTGATTCCATAGTTTTTGGATTAATCTCTTTTATTGAGACACCTCCTGCGGTTACAATTGCCTCATCCCAACCTCTGAAGTTTGTTGCTTCAATACGAAAATCTTTTAGTAAGTTGATAAGGTTCTTCTTGTCTTTAATATTTAGCTGATTTACGGGTTTTAATGGATCAATGCTCAGGATTTCAATGAATGTATCAATTAGCTGAGAGGGGAGTAGTTCCTTAAGTAGTGTCGCAATATTCATTTTACTTGAATTGGCAATATCTCTTTGTATTCTTGCTTCGATTTTTTGATGATCCAACGCTGGCTTAAGATCTAAGGATATTTCAACTTTTTTATTATTAGTTAATGAATCAACAATTAACCTGCTTAATCGCAATATAATAGGGCCATCTAATCCGTATTCAGTAAAAACTACCTCCCCGAACTCGTTGGTGCTTTTTTTTCCATCAATCCAGAGTGTGGCACTAACATTTCGAAGATTTAAACCTACAGTCTTATTGTAAACCGTTTTAGTTTCAATCCCAACCAGTGATGGGCGTAGATTTTCAATTTTATGCCCAGCTAATTCTGCGAATTTGTAGCCATCTCCAGTTGAACCTGTTGCAGGATATGATTTACCTCCAGTTGCTATAATTACACATTTACTATTTACAGTATCAACTAATCCCGATTTTGTATTTTTAACCTTTACACCTTTTATTATATGTTCATCTACTATAATATTTTCAATTTGTGAGTTATTGTAGATTTCAACGTTCAAAGATTTTACCCATTTAATAAGTGCTTCGGCAACATCCCAAGCTTTTTCACTAGAAGGGAACACACGTTGACCTCGCTCTATCTTTGTGTCAACCCCCATTGTTTTTAGTAAATCAACAATATCTTGGTTGAAAAAAGAACCAAATGCTTGTCGTAAGAAACGAGGTTCAGGTGAAATCTCTTGAAGGTATTCCTCTAAAGATTTCATATTGGTGATATTACACCTCCCTTTACCGGTAATTCTGAGTTTCCGGGCGGGTTTCTCCATTTTTTCAATGAGAACAACTTTTGCACCAAGCATTGCTGCACTTCCTGCTGCGAGCAACCCAGCTGGACCAGCACCAATGATGGCAATATCATAGTAGTTTTTCAAAATAATTTGATAAGAAGGGTAATTAATCAAGTAATAATGCTGATGTCACCTCAAGTTCATTTCTAAGTTTACTAAAATACCAAAGAGGATAACCTTTAGTATTTATTCTTAGAGTTTCTTCAATGGTTTCATCTATTCCTAACCTTTTCTCAACAAGGCTTTCTTTTAATATCTTAAAAACAGTGAGTTGGCTATCTGGAATTTCAGTCTTTTGAGAGAAATAACCATCAAGTTCAGTGAAGAAATCGAAGGTTTCTTTATACCGTATCTTTTGTTTTTCGGAGAATTTATGAAGCCCTGAATAGGTACTTAAAAAATTCGAAAACCTATTTCTTAAATTTGTTGTAACCTTTTTAGGAATTTCAGTGTCAGGGATGCCTCGCTTTAGATAAATTTCAATATATCTAAAAACTCCAATATAGCCCAACGCATCAAGATCATCTGCTGCTGAAACAAGTCTCAGAATTGTTTTCATTGAATATGGTGTAGCCGCTGAGATTTCTTTTTTCGACTTATCATCATGTTTTTCAATGACATCAAGCACTTCTGGTAGGTCAGGAACTTGAAAGCTAGGATTGTTCATGAGAAAGTCCTCACAAATTTTACGACCCAAAAAACCATGTCGTTCCCCTACATCCACTGTTAGTCCTGCATCATGAAAAAAACAAGCAACTATTGCTTTGTCAATCGAATCGTGAGTAGTTTTTATACCAGCTTTATGAAGTTCTATAAGCAAACCTCTACAATATAACCAAACTCTTAAATGATGCTCTGCATTGTGGGAAGGCAAATGTGTCTTTTCAAAGAGGGACTTACTATGCTTGTACAGAGGTTTAAGCCACTTTTGCTCAGAGCTATTTATCTTTTCGAGTAGTAGTTCCATTATAGTTAGTTAAATAATTCGTTGTTCGAATTTCGTAAAAAATAGAAAGCAGGACAATTTTTTATCCTGCTTTTTTAGTTTGAAGATATAATGTTTTCTACACCAACTCCCCCGACCTTGTGATAAGCTCATTAGCCATATCTAGTATCGTTGAATCATCTAATGTAACAATTCCGCCATCGGGTCCCTGTTCAACATGAAAGCCTACTGCACCTCCCTTTTCGTAATTTGTTCCACCAAAATAATTACGTACAGTTTCGACATTCATGTTTAACCTGTCTGCGATATGTTGCATACTTCCTGAAGGAAGATTGTCTTTTATCCTCCTTAACTCATTAAATGTTATTAATTTGGTCATATTTACTTAGATTTTAAAGATATCAAATGGGGTCTAAATATATAAAATGCTAATTGGAATTAAAAATTATTTAGCTGATACTTAACGTTAATTTTATCAACCATTTTTGAAAGTCATAGCACAATTGAGTATGGTTAATAAAATCAGGAAGTTGATATATGTCAATAAACGATTTTTATGATGACTTGTTTGGTTGCGAATTCAGATTTTGATGAATGAGAATGGTTTTTACTTAATCGTTATCTTTGAGCATTCCTTTTATGTTTTTTTATGCTAAAAATGGTTGTTACTGATCTTGATGGTACACTGCTGAATAGTGATGCTATTGCTGAGAAACCTGTTCTTGAAACATTATTCAGTTTAGGTGAGATGGGGATAGTAAGAACCATTGCCACAGGTCGTTCGCTTTACTCAATCAATAAAGTTTTATCGGATGATTTTCCAATTGACTATATTATTTTTTCTTCTGGAGCTGGTGTTATTAGATGGAAAGATAAGCAGATATTGAATTCTCGTCTTCTATATCAACATGAGGTACAATCCGTTGTTGATGATTTAATTACACATGGAATTGATTTCATGGTTCACGAGCCAATTCCTCACAATCATTGCTTTCTTTACCATTCAACTAATAATGAAAACTCCGATTTTGATAGGAGAATTGAGACATATAGAGCATTTTGTAGACCATATATTTCAGGTATAGATTTCCCGAATGGAGCAACCCAAATAATAGCTGTTTTGCCTAATGATACCGAGTTATTTACCCGATTAAGTAGTAAATTTCCAACATTAAAGGTTATTAGAACAACCTCCCCTTCGGATGGAATTTCAATTTGGATGGAGATCTTTCCACTTGATGTTTCAAAGGCTTACGGAATAAATTGGCTTTCTAACGAAGAGGTTAAATGTAATATTAATGAGGTTGTTTCAATTGGAAATGACTTTAATGATTTGGATATGCTCGATCTTACAGAGTTTTCCTATGTTGTTTCTAACGCACCTAATGAGTTAAAAAACCTTTATAAGGTTGTACCATCTAATAATGAATATGGTTTTGCTTTTGCTGTAAAGGATGCGCTAACTAACCTCCGATGATTCCAATATCTCGTATGATGTATACATCATAATCACCTAAATAGTTGAAACCTAAATTTTTATAAAGTTCTATTGCCGCAATATTGTTTTTATGAACCTCTAATTTCACCTGATAACCTTTTTGCTTAACGAATTTGAGTGATTCTTTTGCTAGTTGTAATCCTATCCCTTTACGCTGATAACTAGGATGAATACCGAAGTGGTGTAGATGAATTCTTCTCCCATCAAAGGTCATCCATGATGTGCCAATAATCTCATTGTTTGATGATTCAACAACTAGCATCTTGCCGCCCATATTAATGCTTTGCTCAATGATTTCGAGATTATCTCCCCTTTGAGCACTACCGAGGTTTGTAAGTTGCCAGACATTCATTAACCCTTGATAATCAGCTGGTGTGAAATCTCTTATTATATTTTTTTCCATAATTTCAAGTTAAATCTCTTTACTAAGGCTCCAAAATAGTTTTAATGCTTCCCTCTTTTTACTATTCAAGTCGAATGAGATATTATTTTTAAAATAGAGCTGAGCATCAAGCCTACTTATATTAAGAGTGGTGAGCGAATCAATAGATGCATCAATATTTTCAACGCCCAGTTTTAGGGACTGATTAAATGAGTCAAGGAAGGTTTTGTCAATCTGTTTATTTGCAGTCCAGGCAGCAAAAACAAATGGTAGACCTGTTAGCCTAATCCATTCTTCAGCAAGATCATATCGATATTTAAATTTGGATTCAAGTTCAAATACCCTGTCGCCAATTATTACAATTCCATCATAAGGATCTATATCATTTAATGTATGCTGTGGGGTATAGGGAATCCATTCGGGTTTGATTTTCCAAAGGTTATTCGATAAAACTTTAATCAACATAACAGATGTTCTTGATTGATAATCAAGGTAAATTCTATCGAGAGTTTCAATTGGTGAGTTGCTAAGTAACACTACCGTCCTTACTGGACCTTCAGCACCTATGCAGAAATCAGAAATAATATTATAATAAGGTAGAGATGGTATGACTGCTACAGGAACTAATCCAACATCGACTTCATCATTAGCAAGTTTTCGTGCGCATTCCGCCGGATAATCTAACGACAAGTCTATTTTTTCTAATATACTTGAATTTTGTAACCCGTAAACAAAAGGAATAGAGTTTAAATATGATACTGCCGATACCCTAATCTTTTCTATCATCTTTTAAATTATTTATTGTTTTTTAACAACTTACAAGTAGAAAGGTTTATTTACCTTGCTACGAAATTAGTAAAAACAGAATAAAAGAATTCCATAACCCATTAAATAATGATGTTTTAAATCTATCTTCTAATAGATTAGCGAATTTCAAGGGTTCTTTATTAACTTTGACTCTTAATTAAAAGTTGACTATGGACTTTACTCAATTAACTGCAGTTTCTCCAATCGACGGTAGATACAGAGATAAAATCGAAGAGTATTCCACCTTCTTTTCGGAGTTTGCACTAATCAAATATCGAGTTTTTGTTGAGGTTGAATATTTTATTGCTCTATGTGAGTTACCTCTTCCTCAATTAACGAAGGTTGATAAATCATCATTCGGAGTTGTGAGAGAAATTTGTAGTAACTTTTCCTTTGAAGATGCCTTGCAAATTAAGGAAATTGAGAAAACTACAAATCACGATGTGAAAGCTGTTGAGTATTTTTTAAAGGAGAAATTTGATTTGAATAACTTGGGTGGTTTTAAGGAATTTATTCATTTTGGGTTAACCTCACAAGATATTAACAATACGGCATTCCCCTTAATGTTAAGGGATTCATTAAATGATGTGTACTTTCCCTATCTTGAACAGGTTATTGAAAAATTAAAATATTTTTCCAATGAATGGAAGAATGTGCCTTTGCTTGCAAGAACACATGGACAACCAGCCTCGCCAACATGCCTAGGTAAGGAGATAAAAGTATTTGTTGAACGCTTAGAAGTACAAGTTAAGCAACTTAAAAGCATACCATTATCCGCTAAATTTGGCGGAGCTACTGGTAATCTTAATGCTCACCACATCGCATATCCTGAAGTCGATTGGGTTGCATTTGCAAATAGATTTGTAAATCAGATTCTTGGGCTTAATCGTTCTCAAACAACAACTCAAATTGAGCATTACGATAATTTAGCGGCGCAGTTTGATTGCATGAAGAGGATTAACACTATCCTCATCGATTTGTGCAGGGATATTTGGACATACGTGTCGATGGATTATTTTAAGCAAAAGATCAAAAAAGGCGAAATTGGATCATCTGCCATGCCACATAAGGTAAACCCAATAGATTTTGAGAATGCTGAAGGTAATTTTGGAATGGCAAATGCAATTTTCGAGCATCTTGCTGCTAAATTACCAATATCCCGCTTGCAGCGTGATTTAACCGATAGCACTGTAATGAGAAATATTGGTGTGCCGATGGCTCATACACTCATATCATTTAAGTCAACCTTAAAAGGTCTTGACAAACTACTGCTTAATGTTGAGGCAATAAATAGTGATTTGAATAAAAATTGGACTGTAGTAGCTGAAGCTATACAAACTATTCTTAGGCGTGAGGGTTATCCTAATCCATACGAAGCCTTAAAGGATCTAACTAGGACTAATAAACCCATTACACAGACTGATGTTGTTCAATTTATTGATAATTTAGAGGTTAGCCCAAAAATCAAAGAGCAGCTGAAACTTATTACACCTTTTAGCTATACGGGTCTTTATTGAAGGCATTAACCTCGATTGTAATAATATATTATAAGGTTTTTACCACAAATTATATTTTTTACCTTTGTCCGAAATTAATTGCTACTAACATTACAATAATTAACGTTGATGAAAAGATTTCTTAAAGTTTTCCGCTTTATATATCCCTATAAATGGCAAGCAATAGCGAATATTATAACCAACCTTTTGGGAACTGCTTTTGGCTTGTTTTCAATTTTAATGGCAATCCCTTTCTTAAAAGTGCTTTTTGGAACACAACCTTTAGTTGATGTAAAACCAGAATTTGCTTTTAATGCCGACTCATTAACTCAATACTTTAATTACTTAGTATCCCAAATAATTACTGAACATGGCAAGGCCAAAGCGCTATTATTTATCATTCTTTTAGTTATTGTAACCTCATTTTTGAAAAACCTTTTCTCATACCTTGCTTTATGGTTTTTGGCTCCAATTAGAAATGGTGTAGTTAAGGATATAAGGAATGCTTTATTTCAAAAGATAATGGTATTGCCATTAAGTTATTTTTCTGATGAGAAGAAAGGCGATATCATTAGTAAGATGACCAATGACGTTAACGAGATAGAAGTTTCAATAATTAGATCTCTGGAAATGTTTTTTAGAGATCCTATTGCAATAATTGTATATCTATTGATACTAATTAAGATGAGTCCCAGCTTAACAATGTTTGTACTTATCTTATTACCTATTGCTGGTTTTATAATTGGTCGAATTGGTAAAAACTTGAAGAAAACATCTTTTAAAGGGCAGAAAAGGATGGGCACTCTTCTCTCGATTATTGAGGAAACGCTCGGAGGGCTTCGAATCATTAAAGCATTCAATGCAGAAGGAAAGGTTACGAAGCGTTTTGAGAATACCAATAGTTTTTACACTCGTCTAATGATCAAAATGTGGCGTAGACGAGACTTAGCCTCACCATTAAGTGAGTTTCTAGGAACAGTAGTTATTGCCCTCGTACTATGGTATGGCGGAAAACTTATTCTTAGTGGAAATAGCAATCTCTCAGGGGAGGTTCTAATTGGTTATGTAGCCTGTTTCTATATGATTATCAACCCTGCGAAATCATTCTCTAGCGCATATTTTAATATTATAAAGGGATTGGCTTCAGCTGACCGTATAGATACCATTCTTAGTGCTGAAAACAGTATTAAAAATAGTGCGAATGCAAAAACAATAAAAAGTTTTGAATCGACTATTGAGTATAAGAATGTGAGTTTTAAATACGAGGATGATTATGTCCTTAAAAATATTAACCTAACAATTGAAAAAGGAAAAACGGTTGCGCTTGTTGGGCAATCAGGATCGGGTAAAAGTACTATGGTCGACTTACTTCCCAGATTTTACGATCTCGAGGAGGGTGAAATTTTGATTGATGGTATTAATATAAAGGAGTATACCCTTGAGAGCCTTCGTGGATTAATGGGAAATGTTAATCAAGAGCCAATACTTTTCAACGATACATTTTTCAACAATATAGCATTTGGTGTTGAGAATACTTCGGAGGATTTTGTTATTAATGCTGCAAAAATTGCAAATGCAAACGATTTTATTGTTGCCACGCCCAATGGTTACTATTCAAATATTGGGGATAGAGGCAGTAAACTTTCTGGAGGTCAGCGTCAAAGGGTAAGTATAGCTAGAGCTATCCTTAAAAACCCCCCAATTATGATTCTCGATGAGGCAACAAGTGCATTAGATACTGAATCAGAAAAGTTGGTTCAAGAGGCAATCGAAAACCTAATGAAACATCGTACCTCATTGGTAATTGCCCATAGGCTATCAACCGTTCGTAATGCCGATCTTATTTGTGTTCTTCACGAAGGAGAAATTGTTGAGCGTGGAAAACATGAAGAGTTGATTGTTTTGAATGGAATATACACTAAACTATATAACCTGCAAACCTTATAGGTTTTGCATCCTTATTTATATATGATTACAACCTTACCCGTTGTTTGTAAACTAAGGAGTTGTAAACAAAAAAAGAACGAAAGCCTTTATGGTTTTCGTTCTTTTTTGCGGAGAGAGAGGGGAAAGAACTTTCTCTATATCATAATATAAATCAATCATATAAGATTAGTGCATTCATATAGGTAACCGAAATGGGTAACATGATTCCTTTCCCGTTTTATTATTCTTCAATATTATTCATTGCATTGAAATACAGAAGGATATAAAGCCTGAATTTCTGTATAAAAAATAATTAGTTATTTTATATAAAAAATGTTGTTTTGTATTTTAATTTAAAGAAACATTGCTATATTTGTAGCGTGCTGATTAGAACTAGATCGCCACTATTAAGCGAATATGTCAAACCTCTTAAAAAGAGTGCAATGGAAAAATTGGGTAAGATAACCGTAAAGCATTTTTTGAATACTGCCCTGAGCGATAGAAGTTGCACTATCAGCATTCTCGATGAAAAAAACAACTCTTACATTCCAGCACCGCTTTACCCACTCTACGTTAAAATTACGTTTATGCGCAAGACGACCCAGCAAAAGAGTATCATCGATGAAGATTTTGCAACATTGGAGGAGGCATATAGCAAATATCAGGCAATTCTTGCTGGGGAGGCTCGGATGATTGAGGACGTAATCCGTAGGGAGTACCAACAACTCAAAAGCAGGTTTGAGTTAAAGGGATTGACAAAAAAATGTGAGGTGTACAGGAAAGAGTTGGTAGACCTAATCTTTGAAAGTTATCTGTGGGCAGATTTTGCCCGAGAGGTTCTAAAATCTCGTACCGAGTACATGCGTTTGCTTCTCCAGAAATTCCCTAAGACCCCAGCGATGGAACATTACAATGCGGCTCTACGGTTGATAGGTGATCGCCCAGAGTTGTTACTGCTAAAGGAACGGTTTGAGAACTATGCCATGATAGAAAGGTGTCTATCTCAAGCATTGCGTACGCAGGGTGTGTCCATCTTCGACTGGCACTACGGCGACCTAAAGGAACGGTTCAGCCTTCGTGCGCTCCAAAAAGGATACTCGTTCAAACAGATCAGTACGGTGGTCGCCTTTGTGGATAGTATCATCGCTGATTTCCTCCATCGGTAAATTTTTTTTTACAATATGTTTCTTTAAAATATGAAAAAAGAATCAAATTTAAGTAATACATAAATATGAACGTATGAAAACAGAAGATCTGAGCAAACTGGTCATTGTCCCCTACGAGAGGATGGAGGAGCTACTAAAAAAGGTAGAGCGGATAAGCGAAGTCCTACTTCGCCCATCGCTCGAAAAGAACCCGCTAGGCGACTACATGCCAGAAAAACAGGCAAAGGAAGTCCTTTCAAAGCAATCCACATGGTTTTGGAATAAGCGGAAGTCTGGCGAACTTGTTGGGCGCAAAGCGGGCAACCAATGGTACTACAGGATAAGCGACATCCAAAAATTTATTGAGAATGGCGAGAAAAGCACACTCTAATACCATCAATATGTGAAAAGTGTTACTTGTATTCACTCGGATAGCTCGTCTACAAAACAAAGTCACGCTAATCCAGTAGTTCGCACAAACTTTGACACATCACTTGATTTAATTGCTTGAAATAGATACGAAATCAAAAGAGTTCGTTATTATAGCCTAAATTTCAATGAACGAAGAAGTTTTGTAATTGTCTAAATGGTGTATAGAATATGATTTTTAGTCTAGTATATGGAAACAATTCATTTCATAAAATCTCATAAACAGGAATTTTCTCAATGATTACACCATCAGGGCCAGTTCTCTGCCCAACACGTAAAGGCCACCAGCGATATTGATTGTTATTTTCTCTATAAACCACAGAGAATGTTTTATTGCATCTTGGGCAACTCCATTTCCCATTAGTTATGATTTTTTCTAATTTTTCACCAGTGATGCTGTAAAAACCACGTGCATTAATATCTAGTATTTCAATAGGAACTTCACTATTAGTTTTTATAAAGTCCTTGACAAAATCTTCATTTTTAAAATCTTCTATGGAAACGCCCTTTCTCCTGCAATTTGGACAGGAAACAATCCTGCTTTCGGTAAAAGATACGTCATAGACATGTGAATTGATCGATTGGATAAAGTTCTTGTATGTATTTTCTTTGAGAACTTTTCCTATTTCGGAATCATCGGAGAATATTTTATGTTGCATCCTTTTCATTTGATAGAAAGCAAGACGCCGCAAAATACCGCCCACACTTCGTAGCATCCGCATGTAGCCCATGTTTTCATTCCCAGATTCAAGGGCATCAGCATTAGCATAGTAACGAGCAATCTCCTGATGTAATTCATCGCTTAAATTGGGAATAAAATCTGCACTCTTTTCTTCTATTTGTCGTGTATAGGGATCGAACAGAAATATCTTTTTAGGCAAATCATGAGGAGAACCTGCTTTAATGTACATCAGGGCTAATATCTCACCTTGTGTCCACCAAGAATCAAAATAATTGGATACAGTTGATGGATCTACACCATTTTTCACATAGCTCTTAAAAATCCAGACCTCTTCTACTTCTCTTATCCGACGATCCATAAAGCCAACGATTTCCCAACTTCGTTGTTCTGTAAGAAATTCGTGCGAAATATCACCATCGCCATAAATCAATACTGGATAATCGGGGTTGTCATGCTTCTCTCTTATGATTTGAACCAAATCCATTACATCTGTACCACCAAGTTTCTCTTTAAAGTATCTTGTTCTATAACTTATAAATGCCCCTCGCTTTCCTTTGTTTTTCATTTTCATATATTCGAGGGAGTCTAAGGAGTTCTTTTCAATCTGTGTGGTTAGTTTGTTTCCAATGGTTGAAAGTTGATCAAACGGTGGAACGTCCAATTTCATTTCTGGCTTTTTAGGAATTCGCTCATCTGCAATCATTATAGTCAACTCCTTTTCTACCCATTTAACAATCTCGTCATTGGTATAATGGTACTTCGACTGACGAACACCATTCACTTCAATCTTTTCCTCTTCCCCAAGAATAGGAATATTGCAGTGCATGGGGACAAAATTGATTGGTAATTTTGTACGACTTACGACCAAAATCCGATCATCGGTAGTTGGATTAGTTGTGGCTGCTTCGTAATTGGAATCATAACCAGATATCTCATTCCATTCCACCGAAGCATCAAAGATTACCACATCGCATTCCAACATTGCTTTCATCATATCGTATTGGTTCCCATTGAAGATGAAAGGTTGCAAGTTTAATTTGAAATTCTTTTTTTTGAAAAAGAGCGGTAAAAACTCATTTAATTTTTCTGCCAAGTCTTTGCCTAAATCGGAAGATGAGGCTATGAATGATAAAGTAATTGTTTGGTTCATGGTTAAAATTGATATTTAGTTTTTTTGATTTATAATCACTTTATATCATTGATAAATAATTATTTAGTGTTTTACAATTTAAAATCTAACTCGCATACAAATACTTCTTTATTGTAGTTTTTAAGCGTTTCTAATTCCCATGCCGTAGCTTGGTTGGGTTTTGTATTCGGTCGACAGATGTATAATGCTACATCACAATCCTTTAATGCTTTCCCGAATTTGTCAGTCCAGTCAGAATCTAATTTATTAACCCATAAGTGTCTAGGATCGGGTTCGGAAATCTGTATCTTATTTCTACCCTGATCAAGCAGTAAAAGCATCACATAGTGTTTAAGATCTTCATCCTCTGTGTTTGCAATGAGAGCAATAGACGATTCAATGGGGATTGAATCCAGCATAGGTATTATTTTGGACATTTTTTCCTCTAGAATTGCCTTATCAGATTGAGTCCATATTCTTTTGGTTTTTGGATGCCTTTTCGGATTATCGAGCGGATCGCTTTTCTTTGTTCTGGAAGGATCGGCTGGATCTGTAACCATTTTTACCTGATGAACTGGACATAATGGAATTTCAGTGCTTTTCAATGGAACTAAACTGAACCTATTGCAAAGTGGACACCAAAACGTTCTATGGTTGACACTAGTAGAAAAATTAGCTAAAAACATAAAGTGCTAGGCATAAAGAATCTAACAGAAATAAAGCAAATACATGATTAAAGGTCTATTTTGTATCTAAAGAGGAATAATTTTTGGAGTGAGTTATGATTGATTGTTTTAACCTGTAGTTAAAACTCATAAATAATGGCTATCAATTCCTATTTAAGTAATTATATCTACAGAAAGACAGATTTCCATTATTATCCCTAAGATGCAAGCTACCTCCTAGGCATTTTTCATAAGCATTACAGTTTATGCAAACACCATTTTTTGTCCATTCTTTGTCCCTGAATATTTCAAATTTGTTATTCCAAATAGTCCAAAAATCAGAACTATAGATAGAACCTTGAATGAATTTTTTTTCCCTGATACTTAAACAGCCTGTTATTGATCCATCTGCCAAAACAGATGCCACGTTGATACCTGCCTGACAGAAAAAAGGATAATCTCTAACACGATTTTCATATTTACCCAGATACCCTTCGCAGCCATAGTTTATCGTTATTTTTCCTTCTTGCTTGACATGAATGATAAACTGCATCAATTTTTCAAAGTGCTGATTTGATAGAATAAGATCGGGGTTATTTGCTGCTCTGCCAGCGGGAAATATGGTAAACAAACGCCATCGTTTTACACCAATTGAGCATAAAAAATCTTTAAAAAAGAGAAGTTTGCTAAAATTCTTTTTTGTAACGCAGGTAATAACATCCCAGCTAACAGGTTTTGATGATTTTGAAATATACTTAATCGCATTAACCGATCGTTCAAAGCTTATACTATTTTCTCTTAACCAATTATGTTCCTCCTCAAACCCATCAAGGCTTATTGTTATTGAGCGTAATCCTGCTTCAAATAATTCATCAAATTTTTTTTTTGTCAAAAGCATTCCATTAGAGACTGTGCCCCAAGGAAAACCTAGTTTCTTAATTTCTGTTCCACATTGTAAAATATCCTCACGTAACAATGGTTCGCCACCCAGTAATGCTATAAGTACTTTTTTAGTGTCAGGTATATTTCTGGCTATATTATCTAATACGGGTGCGAAATCAGAAAATGGCATATCATTTATAGCATTCGAAGTTGTGCAATCGCTTCCACAATGCTTACAATTTAGATTACAACGTAAAGTACACTCCCAGAATAGTTGTTGCAATTGATGCTCCGAATTCCGATGTTGTAAAAGATTATTCATTGTAATAATTATTTGTTAACATCCGTTTCACTGAAGGCACAAGGCCCATAGGCAGTTTCAACACCACCACTTCCTCCGCCATCTCCATTTCCACTATCTTCGAATAAACCAAATGTGGAAGAGCCATAAGCCACATCAGTACCGCCACCACCGCCACTATCCCCGCCTTCATCAAAATAATATAAAGAGTCAGCACCCTGATTTGAACTCATTTGTTCGGGAATGTCCTGAGTGGGAGTATCAAGATTAACATCATCGGTTTTAAAATTCTCCATTCCTTCAATGGACAAATTATCGTTTGTTAAACCGAGATTATTCAATAAATTATCAAAGTTTGTATCCATACTTTTAGTTACTGGTTATATTACAAAGCATTATTTAATCTTTCTTGTGCGTCCTTTAATCTTGATGCCGTATAATCGCAATCGGATATCGCTTTATTCAATTGTTTTACCTCGTAATCATATTCTCCATTTTTATGACCATTGGGTGTATCAACTAAATCAACGCATCGCTGATGATGCCCTACATCGCTGTTTTTATAGTTCAGTTCGTATTCAAGAGTTTCTACGTCACTTTTCAGTTTGTTAATCTCGCTTCCAGAGTATTTTCCAGTAAAAGACAACTGATCACTATCCGTTTTTTGAATATGGCTTTGCATGTCAATTACTGCCTCACGGTGAAGTTGAATTGTTTGACATTCTTCACTTAAATGTTTATTAAATAATTCCAAACAATTTTCGAATGTGGGCTGTATTCCATCACCTATTAATTCCTGTGCCATTTGTTTCCCATGCTCAACAAAATCAACCCGTAGTGAACCAACAGGGTGGTGTTCGCCACCCTGTGTATTTATTAATACATTTTCAAAATTTGAAGAATCAATATGCTGCATGGCTGCCCTTACCCCTGCAAAGTAATCACAGGCTAATTCATGCTCCCAGGGGTCAATATTTCCGATATTCTGTAATGCCCGATGGCAACATTCATGGGTCATTACCAAACTCAATGCATCTTGCCCATAAATTCCCATTTCCATCATTTGTTGGCGGGAAAAGCCAATTATATCATCATTAAAGGTGGATGTATCATTTGCCATTTCCCATGTTCCATCAGCATTGATAATATAGGGATGGGGCTGACCAAAGAAATCACTGGCGGAATTGACCACGCTTATTACTAGGTCATCAGGCAAACTAAAGTCTCGCACATCTTGGATAACTAATTGCGCTTCGTGACGTAAAATGTCAAGTTTAGGGTCGTCTGTATATGGATAACTTTGCATTTGTGTGTCTGGAGTAAAACTGTAATTATCCATAATGTTATTATTCCTTAGTTAAAAAGTCAATTTTGAACTTATTCTGCAAATCAGTTTCGTTTTGCTTTATTTCAAGATATTCGGAAAGGTTATTTGTAATTTCTAAACTCACACATATTTTTTCCAGATATGTTATCTTTTCTTGAAATGTTACAGATAACAAAACAATAATATCGGTCATAAATTTTATTGTATCCAGTTTTCTTGTTGATGAAACTAATGATTTAGTTACATTCTCTAAAGAAGGCAAATATGAATTATTAGAAGTATCAGGAATTGGCACACTCAATATCTTTGAAATGTCTGTCAGTTTCGTAACAATTTCAGGTAAAGGAGGGCCACCAAGCCAAGCAGCGTGAAGACATAGACACATTATTGATTTATTTTCATTCTTTAGATCAATAAATTCTTTGATCAAATCTTTATCAACTCCCGATTTACTGTTACTAATTACTTTTGTCAATGCATTATTCTCGTTTTTAAGTTCTAAAAATCCTTTTTTAAAATCTTCAAAGTTGAAACTTTGAGAATTATTTACAGCAACATTAGTAAGGGTTATTAAAATTGATTTTCTTATATCACGTCCCGAAAAACCATCAGTAATTATTGATAATTCTCTCAAGTTCTCTTCCGTAAGAAATAAATTAATATGTAATTTATTTAACATTGAATTTATTAATTGTAATCTCGTTTCCTCGTCAGGCATTACAAATTCAATGTGAGATAAAATCCGAGATTTAAAAGCTTTGTCAAAATCACTGACTAGGTTAGTTGCAAATATTACTATTCCATTAAAGTTTTCAAGCAGTTGAAACATTTCATTAGACATTCGATTATAGTGTTTGTCAGAACTTGTTTCTGTATCTTGAGACCTTTTGCTTAAAAAGGAATCTGCTTCATCGAAAAATAGTACCGCATTTTGTTGGGTCGCAGCCTCAAATATCGCTCTTAAATTTTTTGGACCTTCTCCAACCCATTTTGATTCTATACTTGCATAACTGGCTTCAATTATGCTTTTGTTATCCAATGCTTTAGCAAGTGCGTGAGCACACATTGTTTTCCCTGTCCCAGGTTCGCCATAAAAACACAAAATAATTTTAGTATAGGGGTCAATGTTAGAAAATCCCCATTGCTCGTATATTTTTTTCCTGTTTCTGATTAAAACTATGGAGCGGTTAATCTGTCTTTTAACACTTTCAGGCATTATTACATCTTCCAGTTTGAATTTTGGTTCAATTGCAATAAAATTTGTATTTTCTGTATTTTCTTTTTGTTCAATCGTTTTTGAATCATTATCTTGATTGTTCAGATTCCATAAAAATAGAATATTAGAAACTTTGGAAAGAAAAGGTATTGAAAGTCGTAGTAGTTTTAATTGAAGTGCATTAAATTTACTTTCTACGGTATCTTTATCTACACTTTTTGACGGCAAAGAATACCAATACAAAAAATACAATTTATCCGAAATTTGATTGACCTCTTTATGCTTTGATAAATCGGCATTGATTATTATTTGAGATTTAATGTCACTAGCGTTGCGTCTTAGTTAGAACATTTTCAACTGTTTACAATATTGTTCTT